>NZ_PNRF01000004.1 GCF_002879615.1 Billgrantia endophytica | reverse complement strand
CCATGAATGCCATTGCCAAGGCAATTGATGCCCTCAACGAGGGATTCGGCCGTCTCATTGCCCCCCTGATTGCCGTGATCACCCTCGTGGTGTTGTACGATATTGCACTGCGTTTCTTCGTCGGCCGTCCCAGCGATTGGGCCTTCGATATCACCAAGATGCTCTTCGGTGCCCATTTCATGCTGATGGCCGCCTACGGGCTACGCCACCACGCCCACGTCGAGGTCGACGTGCTCAAGCGCCTGCTGTCGCGCAAGAAGCAGGCCGTCATCGAAATCCTCGCCTATCTGATCTTCTTCGTGCCGTTCATCTGGATGCTGCTGACCTTCGGCTGGAGCTTCTTCATGCGCGCCTTCACCCGCGGCGAGACCACCTACGGGATGGTGTCGATCCCGGTCGCACCCATCAAGGGCGTGATCGTCGTCGCTGCCGTGACCCTCCTGCTACAGGCCATCGCCATCGTCATCCGCGCCATCCAGGTGCTGCGTGAGGAGAAACCAGCATGAGCCTGAGTCCGGAACTGCTTACCCTGTTCATGTTCGGCGGCCTGCTGGTCGGCCTGTTCATGGGCCATCCGCTGGCCTTCGTGCTCGGCGGCGTCGCGGTGATGGGTGCCTACCTCGGCCCCGGCCCGCGGGTGCTCGGCACCATCATCAACAATATCTATGGCAACGCCATGGACAACTATGTGCTGGTGGCCATTCCGCTCTTCGTGTTGATGGCGAGATTCCTCAATGATTCCGGGGTCACCGAGAAGATGTTCGAGGTGATGCGCCTGCTGCTGGCGCAACTGCGCGGCGGCCTGGCACTGACCGTGGTCATCGTCTCGGTGCTGCTGGCCGCCACCACCGGCATCGTCGGCGCCTCCATTGCCGTGATGGGCATGATCGCGCTGGTGCCGATGCTCAAGTATGGCTACAACAAGGAGCTCAGCACCGGGGTGATCATGGCCAGCGGCTGCCTGGGTATCCTGATTCCGCCAAGTATCATGCTGATCCTGATGGCCAGCTACTCGCCGGTGTCGGTGGGCGCGCTGTTTGCCGGCGCGTTGGTGCCGGGCCTGCTGCTGGGGGCCATGTATGCGCTCTACGTCCTGGTGATCTGCCACCTCAAGCCCTCCTACGGACCG
The DNA here is from genome assembly GCF_002879615.1 of Billgrantia endophytica. Lineage (GTDB taxonomy): Bacteria > Pseudomonadota > Gammaproteobacteria > Pseudomonadales > Halomonadaceae > Halomonas > Halomonas endophytica. The sequence continues at coordinate 41,005 of NZ_PNRF01000004.1, read as the reverse complement.
CCGGTGGCGGTCGAAGAGCGCGCCGAGTACTCTACCGGCCAACTGATGATGATGCTGGTGAAGTACGTGCTGCCGCCCATGTCGCTGATTCTCGGCGTGCTCGGCGCACTGTTCACCGGCATCGCCACCGCCACCGAGGCCTCGGCCATCGGCGTGCTGATCGCCTTCCTCCTGTTCATGATCTTCGGTGATCGCAGGATCGGCACCTGCTTTCGCACGATGATCGACGCCAGCAAGACCACCACCATGGTGATGCTGGTACTGGTCGGCGCCACCGCCTTCACCGGGGTCTTCTCCCGTGGCGGCGGCATGACCGTGATCAACGATCTGGTCATGGCCATGCCGGGCGGCACGATTGGCGCCCTGATTTTCATGTTCGCGCTGGTGTTCGTGCTGGGAATGTTCCTCGACTGGACCGGTATCGTGCTGCTGAGCTTCCCGATCATGCTGCCGATCATCAACCAGATGGGTATCGACGTGCTGTGGTTCGTGGTGATGGTGGCGGTCGTGCTGCAGACCTCCTTCCTCACGCCACCGTTCGGTTACGCGCTTTTTTACATGAAAGGGGTGTCACCCAAGGGGGTCGAGATCGTCGATCTCTACAAGGCGGTGGTGCCGTTCGTCGCCCTGATCCTGCTGGCCTGTGTGCTGATGGCCTTCTTCCCCTGGCTCATCACCGGACTGCCATCGATCATGCTCGGCTACTAGGCCGCTTCCCTGCCAAGCTAAGGCGCCCGCATCCCAGGATACAGGTGCTTTTTGTGTGCGTTCGGAATGGACATATCCATTCCGAACGCTGCTCGGCCCGGCCGCTTGTGGCGGAGCTTATGGCATGTTCTTGGACGAAACGAGATAGAAATTTGGTGGGCCCAGCTGGACTCGAACCAGCGACCAAGGGATTATGAGTTCGCTTGCAAATCAATAAGATACTGATACCCAAGGAAAAGAGACCGTAATCAAGCGAAAGGTACAGTTCTTTTGAATCAGTAACTTAGCGAAAGCTGAGGATAGCACAGGAAGCTGATGTGTGTACCGCTCTTGTACTGCGCGATGGTGATACATACTCCTCTCGCGGCTTGGGGAAATCGACCTTGTATTGTGTAGCGCTACACGCTACAGTAAGGCATGTGAGCGTGAGCTTGCTCTTTACCTTGTCGAGCATGCCTGGAGAAAATCATGCAAGATTCGAAGACTGTTCCTCATCCTGGAGAACGCATCAGGGCAGAAGTCATTCCGGCGGGAGTATCCGTCACAAAAGCTGCTCAGATCATCGGAGTTGGCCGCCCAGCTTTATCAAACCTGCTAAACGGCAAAGCGTCACTGTCCACAGATATGGCGAAGCGCCTAGAGAAGGCCTTCAATTATCCAAGCAAGAATCTTTTGGAAATGCAGGCTCAATATGATGAGTCACAAGCAATGGTAAAGAGTATGCCTTCAAATACGCGGGCATACGTACCTCCATTTCTTACAATTAAAGCGAATGACATTGAACAGTGGGTAACTCGCAACGTTCCGGCAAGAGCTAGGCTTTCGGTATTTCTGCGGACACTTGTCCATTCGACAGGAAGTGGTCTTAAAAAAGTTGATTTTCCTGGCAACGATGACGCCGAACGTCCTGGCTGGGACGGGCTTATTGAAGCGAGTGATGGAACGCCTTGGGTACCCACTGGACGCTCGGGCTGGGAGTTCGGCACCAACGAGGATATTAAAAGGAAGGCAGATAAGGATTTCGAAAAGAGCGTTAAGGCACTCAGCGATAAAGAGCGAGCCGAGACGACGTTCATATTCGTCACTCCACGCCGGTGGGCTAACGGCAAGGCAGCCTGGGTTGCCGAAAAACAAGCTAAAGGACTCTGGAAGGAAGTTCGGGCGTATGACGCAAGCGATCTTGAACAATGGATAGAGCAATCGCTACCTGCGCAAGCCTGGTTCGCTAATGAAACGAGGATTCCGGCACAGAACGTTCGCTCACTCGACAAATGCTGGACCGACTGGGCCAATGTATCAGAGCCACCATTGTCTGGGACGCTGTTTAATTCAGCTATTGAGGCAGCTAAACGCATCATGCTATCACGCCTCTCTAAGCCCTCCGACGGACCAACCATGATCGCAGCCGACTCAACTGAAGAGGCGCTTGCTTTTGTGGCTCAACTTTTTAGCGAAGCTGGTGGCGAAGAATTAGTTTCTTATCGCGACCGGGTCTTGGTATTCGACAAACCTGGGGTCCTGCCGCGTTTAGCGGAAGGAGCTAAAACTTTCATCCCTGTAGTGTTCAGCCCTGAAGTCGAACGCGAGCTTTCTCCATACGCGAAATCGATGCACTCAATAGTCATCTATCCGCGCAATGCTATAAACACCGAACCTCATATCGTTCTCGAGCCAGCGAGCTACGAGACATTTCAAACGGCATTAGAGGAAATGGGCAAGGATCGCGATGAAATTTCGCGATATTCAAATGAATCAGGTAGATCATTGACTGTTTTACGCCGTCGTCTTGCCACTCTTCCTGCGGTAAAAACTCCAGAATGGGTGACAGATCACCAAGCAACGTTGAACCTTGTACCCTTTATGCTAGTAGGTGCATGGGACAGTAGCAACGATGCTGACAAATGTTGCCTCGAATTACTAGCCAATGACAAACCTTATTCTGAGCTTGAGAGGGAGCACCAACGTCTTGCTCAATTAAATGATGTACCGGCATGGTCTATTAATACTTATCGCGGCGTAGTTTCGAAAATTGATTTACTTTATGCCATCAAAGGGGCAGTTACTACAGACGACTTGAGGCGTTACTTTGACGTAGCACGAATGGTGCTGGGTGAAGATGACCCTGCACTGGATCTCGATGAAGACCAGCGTTGGGCAGCTTCAATTCATGGAAAGACACGCGAGTTTTCAGGCGCGTTTCGCGAAGGAATTTCAGAAACTCTCGTGCTACTAGCCGTTCATGGCAACCAGCTATTCAAAGGTCAGCTTGGAATTGATACCGAAGCGGAGGCTGTAAAAGTCGTTCGCGACCTCCTCCCAACGCCGTTGACTACGCGAAAACTAGAAGCAAACGATCGCGACCTTCCTACTTATGCGGAAGCAGCTCCAGATGAGTTCTTGTCCATCCTTGAGCGTGACTTAAAGACCGAAAACCCAGCAGTCCTCGGCCTTCTACGCCCTGCGGAAGCGGGCCCATTCGGCCATCCTAGTCGCACTGGTTTACTGTGGGCTCTTGAGGCACTTTCATGGAGCCCCTTGACGTTACCACGTGCAGCTTTCATTTTAGCGCGTCTTGCGGAAGTCGAAATTAACGATAATTGGTCTAACAAGCCAATACATTCACTTGAATCGATCTTCCGCTCATGGATGCCACAAACTGCAGCGAGTCATGAGGTTCGCGTAAGACTAATGCACAGACTTGCTGAGAAATTCCCTAATATTGCTTGGAAACTCTGCATAACGCAATTCGGCGACCATCATCTGGTTGGTGATTACAGCCACAAACCACGATGGCGCTCAGATGGTTACGGGTTTGGTGAACCCATCCAAACAAGGCAGCCGATCACTGCATTCGTGCGAGAAATGGTTGATATGGCCCTAACTAGAAATGACTATTCTCTGTCAATGCTTTGCGATCTAGTCGAACGGCTTCACGCCTTACCTGAATTCGACCAAGATCGAGTTTGGACATTGATTAAAACTTGGGGTAGAGATAGGGCCAGTGATGCTGAAAAGACAGCTCTACGCGAAAAAATTCGCATATCAACACTTTCACGACGTGCAGCATTGCGCGCCAGAAAAAGGTCAACCTCGCTTAACCTCGCCATTGCAGCAAAAGATGTTTACGCCGAACTTGAACCAGAAAACTTGCTTAATAGACACGCTTGGCTTTTCCGTGAAACATGGGTTGAAGAATCTGCTGACGAACTAGAAGATATCGAAAGAGTCGATTTTGAGAAGCGAGATGAACGCATTCATAATCTCAGAGTGGCGGCGTTGCGAGAAATTTACAACGGCCAAGGCATTACAGGTCTGATAGACCTTTCTTGCCAAGGCAAAGCTTCATGGATAATCGGGAGAATCTCCGCAAGCTCTTTATTAACTCCAGAAAAAGTTGGCGAACTCATAAAACTCGCTATAGAACCAATATTAATTAACCAAGATGAGAATTACCCCCAAAAAAACCTTATCGCAGGTGCATTACACTCAATTAATGACGACCAAAGTCGCGAAGAAATTATCACTGACGTATCATATAACCTTTCCGGCATCGATACGGCGAAGTTACTCATGCTTGCACCGTATGGGAAGAGCACCTGGAAGCTGGTCGACAATCTAGACAAAAAAGCTCAGGAAAAGTACTGGAGTGAAGTAATACCAGATTGGATTCACCACCCTGAAGAAGACAACAAAGAAAGCATTGACCGACTAATGAAGGTTGGACGGCCTCGCGCTGCATTTTCATGCATCCATTTTCACCCTGAAAAGGTGGGTGAAGAGCTCCTTTACCGCTTACTTTCAGATGTGGCTAAAGGTGGCAATGATAAGCCAGGCCAATATATGCTAGAGCACTACTCTGTAGAAAAGGCATTTGAACATCTCAATGCAAGCTCAAAGCTCACACTAGAGGAAAAAGCAGCATTGGAGTTTTCATATTTAGAAATACTGGCTCGCCCTTGGGGTAGCCGCAGCGGAAATGGCATACCAAATCTTGAGCGGTACATTGAAGTTCATCCTGAGCTATTTATTCAAGCTATTGTGTGGACGTACAAGCGCAGTGACGGGGCAACTGACCCTATCGAGTACAAAGTTCCTCAAGACAATATTAGCAATTTGTCTAAACGAGGATATAGACTATTGGAAGCTATTGAGCGTATTCCTGGCCACGACGACCTTGGAGAATTAAAAGCAGAGCGTCTTGAGAAATGGATTTCTACTGTACGCCAGTCTTGCATGGAACTCAGTCGTGCTGATATAGCCGATGTTTGCATCGGAAAAGTTCTGTCAAGCGCATCTATTGGCGAAGATGGGGTATGGCCTTGCAAGGTGGTGCGGGATGTGATGGAGAACATCCAGTCCGATCCTATGATGCGAGGTGCACATAGCGGTGTTTATAACTCACGCGGAGTTACTACTCGAATGCCAGGAGAGGGTGGAAGTCAAGAACGGAATCTCGCTGCGAAATACCGTAAGTGGGGAGAAGCTATTCTTCCAACCCATCCATTTGTAGCCACAAAACTTTTACTAGAGCTAGCAGACACTTACGAACGCGAAGCGATGCATCATGACAACGATGCCAGCGTTCGACGACGCCTAACTTAGGATAGTATATGTCGGGTCCCGGTTATTGATTTCCCCGGGACCCGACAGAAGCCTCCGGGAGCTAAGGAATCACCGCCCACCAGCGGAATCTGCTCTTCCTTTAACCGCAAGCCGGCGATCCTTGTACCCACAACCTACACTATTCGGTCTGTCTGCCAGCTTCCACCTACCGTTCGTCTTGTTGATCCAGCTCTCTTCTCTTCTCTCTCTCCTGGCGTGTTTGGGTGTTCCGCTGTAGCTGCTCTGCTACCGTCTCCTGGAGTTCGTGCCGCTCGGTCTTCATCGGCGGCATGGAACTCACAAAAGCCGCGATGCGCTTGGCCAGCTCCTGTTCCTCAGGGTCGTGGCTCTGGTTGAGGTCCTTCGCCGCCGTCAGCCAGGCCTTGCGGACATAGGTCTGGCGCTCCTTGATACGATCCTCCCAGGGCCGCGGCTTCAGTGCTTTACCGGCCCGCTGGTCGCGGAAGTCCTCGAGGACCTCCCGGACCTTCGCCTGGTCCACCTGTGGCGTCTGGCCTTTCTCGCGGATGTGGCACACCACTTGGCTGACGCCCCTCCTGATCACACCGCGGGTGGCGCGTGGCGTCGCCTCGGCTTCCACCCCTCGGCGCTCCAGCTCGGCCGCGAAGGACTCCCGCCACTTCTGCGGGTCGCCCTTCTTCACATTCAGCCGGTACCCGTCATAGCCCAAGTTCTTCACCGTCAGGTGGATGTGGGGGCTGTCCGTGTCGGTGTGCAGTGCCATGACATACTGATAATTCTGGCCAAGCTGTCGTTTGGCGAATGCTCGGACGGCATTCTTCACGTCACGCGGCTCAGTGCCGGCCGGCATGGACATGATGATGTTGGTGGTATCGCGGGTGTTCTTCCGGCGCTTGCCTTGGTCCTGCGACCAGTCCTTGGCCAAGGCCCTTACTTCGTCTTTCCCCTGTATCACGTCGCCGCGCTCGTCTTCGAGCTCCAGCTTGCCGTTTCGGCTGATGTAGTCCAGGTGAGACTGCACATGATCGGCTCCCTTGGCATTACCGGTGATCTTCACCATGACCTCTGGCACTCGACTTGCTACGCGGCGCGCACGCGCCCGATTAGCGGCCTGGTTGCCCTTATGCTTTACAGGGCCTTCCAACAAGTCAGCAATGGTGTCATCAGCCAGACTGCCCATCCTGCCTCCTTCGGGTGGCCTTTAATGTGGCTTTCGCTTCCACTCCGTACCGTTCCAGCTCGGCCGCAAAGGCCTCCCGCCACTCCTGCGGGTCACCCTTCTTCACATGCAGCCGGCGCCCATCATGGCCAAGGTTCCGTACCGTGAGTTGGACATGCGGGTTGTCGGTGTCCGTGTGCAGGGCCATGACATACCGATAGTTCTGGCTAAACTGCCGCTTGGCGAACGCCTGGACAGCCCTTTTTAGCGCCTGCGGCTCGGTTCCGGACGGCATCGACAGAACGATATTAATGGTATAGCGGGTGCTCTTGCGCTGCCGACCTTGAAACCTCGACCAGTATTTAGCCAAGTCACGGACCATATCTTCGGTGAAGGAGAACTGGCCGCTTTCGTCCTCAAGCTCCACGGCTCCGTTCTTACTGATGCGAAGCAAATCCCTCTCTACTTGGTCCGCATCGTAGGCATTACTGACGATCCGCACGACGACTTCCGGCTTATCCATCATCCCTCCACCGATTCATGTTCCTGGACAGCAAACTGGCCACCAGGTCCTTGTGCTGCTCAATCCGCTCAATCAGTTTCTCGATGGCATCTTGCTTGAGCTTCTCACTCTCTCGAAACTCGATATTTATCGCCCTGGCTACCTGGTTGAGGTTGCGCCCGATGGCCGCCAACTCTCGGTTGGATTCACGCAAGGCCGATATCTCGTCATCGGTAAGCACGGGTTCCCTATGCAATTCAGCTAACACCAACGCCGTAAGCCAACTGGTTCTGCTGGGATAGCCTTCCTTGTGAGCACGTTGCGCTAGCCATCGATCCTGAGTAGGCGATAGCCGAATAGTGAGCTTGCGAGATCTAGTTTCGACCTTCTGGTCTTCCGCTTTTTCAGCTTTACCGGCAACGCGCTGAATCATTCGCCGCAGCATGTCCGACTCGCGCAGGCCGTTGGCCCTGCAGAACTGCGTCCAGGATTTCTTCTCGGTATCTGTCAGGCGCGCTTCAACTCTCGGCATAGTCCAGTTTTCTCCACCGCAGGGAGGTGGGGCTAGGTAAATTTGCCGGCATACGCCAGCACTTGCCGAATCCTGCCCTAGCACTAAACCCATCCATTCTTTTCGTGCGTACGAAAAATGGCTGCCATCCCATATGAAGTAAACGGCAACGGATACGAGCGCTACGCTTCGCCATTAGTAATACGCACGGACCTGTCTCAAACCTGCTCGTCGCTTGGTGCTGAGCCAGAGGCTTCGCCATTAGACATAGGGGAGGGACTTTGAACACTCTCGGTTGATCCGGACCCCGGTAGTGAAGCTTCGGTTTCAGAACGCTCGCACCGACGCCTAGCCATTTCAGCTTTCATCCAATGGCCGGCGGCACGCATCTCGGCCCGCAGGTCCTCGATCTCCTCGGGTGTCAAACGGCGGTAGCTCATGATATCTCCTCCTGAGATGTATCACGCCGGAGCTCTGGATATATCGCTGCGCGCCATCGCCACTGGAGCATGCACACGGCAATACCTGCCATACAGACAAACAAAGTACGAGCAGTCTCGCCATCGCCAGCAAGGGTGCCGCTGACCAAACCAGGTAGTTCAGGGAGCAACGCCACGGACAGCAGGATACCCACTACCAGTAACAGGCCCGAGAGTCCCAGCTCACCGCCTCGCCTCACTCGCGCCCAGCGGACGCGCCAGGTACCAATCCACTTAGTTCCCATCGTTTAACCTCCCGTAATCGTGTTGGCGCTGAAGCGCTTCTGATAGGCCCGCTGGGCAACCCTGCCGGCCTTGTAAACGCCTTTTGCTGGAGCCGCCGCTGCCGCACCAGCGAGGCGAGCGTCACGCTGGACACCGCGATATTGACGCCGGATCGTTGAAGGCCGCATGGCGTTCATGGCCGAGCCTAGGGCACCTTGCGTTGCCAGCGCGATACCACCGCACAGGGCCGATGCCATGGCAGGTACCTGCTTGAGAAACAAGAAACAAAGCCCGAAGAACATCACAAAGACAGCAGCGTCCCACATGGTGGTCAGGTCTCCGCCGCCTGCCGTCATCCTGTCCAGGAACAATTCACAGAATTCGAGAGCCAGTCGTCCGCCAGCGGCGGCAAGCACCAGGATCATCCCGAAATTCATCACTTGACCCAGCCAGCTCTCGAACCACCGCTGCGTGGTGTTGAATAGAAGGCCAATGATGAACAGTGGGCCGATGCCCAGCAGCAGCGTAGTCATGATCTTGCTCAGCAAGATAAGGAACGCCACGATAAAGGCCACGGCGCCACCCGCGGTAAGGATGGCTAGGGCAATCAGGTACAGTCCAAAATTACCGTTCATCACGCCAGCCTTGTCCCAGGCCCGGTCTGCTATCTCGAATACCCGAGAAAAGAGTTCGTCCATGATGCTGGCCATGCTGTCGGCAGGTGTGCCGGTTACAACAGACGCGATTTCCTCCGGGCCGTGAGCCAACACATCGACGACAACATCCATATAGGTGCCGACTGTCAGCCCCAGGGTCATGATGAAGCCGATGCGGATGATGCGAAAAACACCTTCCTGCAAGGGCTCACTGACCTTTCCAAACATCATCATGTAACCCCAGACGGCAATCCAAAGGATCATCATGCTGGTAAAGATCGGTGCAATGTAGGCGACCACATCCCCAACAGTGCTGGATATATAGGTGTCCAGGGCATTTTCGACGAGCTCGAAGGTCCCTTGAAAGAGATCCATAAGCCCTCCTTACCAGATATCGCGAGGTTCGCCACTGGACAGCATTCGTTCGGCTTCCCTGGCATTGATGCAATTCGAATCGTCTTTCAACTCGGCGGGGTTGTTCGAGCATTCTTCCAGTGTGGCCTGGCGTTCGTTGTCGTGGGCCTGATACCAGTCCACGGTCTGCACTGGCCCGGTTTCCGGGGTGTCGTCAAGGCAACCGGTCAGCACGACGCTGGCCAGAGCGACGATCACAAAATTTCGTGCGCACGAAAATTTCCTGATACTCATGGGGCCTCCTTACCAGATGTCGCGGGGCTCGCCGGATGACTCGATGGCCATCTGCTGAACGCGCTGGTTGTGCATTGCCCTGTTGGCCCCGGCTTGCGACCGGAGCATGGTCAGCTTGGCCATCTCGTTTTGCAGCAAGACTTCCTCGGCGCCGATACGGGCCTGGAGGTCCAGAACGTCTTTCTGGTCCGGGCTGTTGTTGACCTCAGCCACCAATCCGGCTAGCTCGCTAAAGCGCTCCTGAGCTTGTTCCAGGGACTTTTGGGACTGGCCCAGCCAGGTTGCCGTGTTGTGGTTGCCGCTGTCGTACAGGTCCGCCACATCGCCGGACAGACCGTGTTCGTTCGCGCCCCTGATACCGGCGCTGTTCAGCACCTGGTTAGGATCGACATTCACGGCAGTGTCATAGGCCGAGTCGATGACGCCAGCCAGGCCCCGAGATCCGCTCATGCTGTCCAGTTGCCTATTGGCCGTTTCGAGCTGGTCTTGCAGTTGTTCGAGCTGGCTCAGCATGTGCTCTACTTGCAGGATCTGCTGGGCCAGGTTCGACGTGTCGATGACGGGAATCCCGCCAGCCATGGCAGGCTGCGATAGACTGATGGTGGCCGCGAGGGTGAAACCCGCGATTTTTCGTGCGCACGAAATTTTGTTGCTCATGATCAGACCTCCTTTTGACGATCCTGGCGGGTCGCCTTAGCCTCCAGACGCCGTTTCGTCCTCTGGAGCGTGAGCGACCGTTTTTCAAAATCCAGACTTTTCAGGTCGATGGATTCCATCACCTCTTTCATCTCCTCGATGCAGGTGAAGAAGTCTTCGGGAAGGGCTTCCAACCCTTCGGTGAGAAAATCGCAAGCGTAACCGGCAATGATCACCAGAGTTCGAATCTCACTCTGGATGGCATGCTGTTCGACTGCGTGTGATCGGTAGAGCCGTGACAGGCCACTGTCGGTGTAGGCGGGTGTGATACCCTGTCTGTTAGCCATGTATGCCTCCTATGCAGGCAGTCGTGGTTAGGCGCGGTCGGGGCCATCACCCCCGTTCCGCGCCGCTTGAATTCTATGTGCGAAGGGTTCTGCGCATTTCTTCTACTGCAGGAGCTCCAACTTTATCACTGCCGTAGTTTCTGGCTATTAGGTCTGCTCTTTGCTGGCCCAGCAACTCAGCCATCTCGGCCCGCGTTAATTTTGATTCGGGCCCAGGATGACTCTCAATTTTGGCCGCCTCGCTTTTATTTCTTGATGTACTCTTTGTTGTATTCTCTGTAATAGATTTGCCCTTTGGTAGAATCAAGGTTTGACCATCCTGATCACCAGATTGGCCAGAAGGGATAGTAGAATCTACCAAAGGTAAAAACTGGGAATTACAATCAGTTCCAGAAGGCTCTTCGTCGAGTTGCTCCGCCAGAAGCTCAAGCAAGCGCTCGCAGTTCACCCGATACCACATTTTTGCAGGAACATCTCTCCTTTCCTCTTCCAATACGCCAATTTCCACTAGCGATTTCCTAGCGTTAGCCTGCTGCTTTGGAGAAAGTCCAGTTTCTGACTCCCAACTATCTCTGCCACGCTGATTTTTGTAAAACCATCCACCTCTTTCCTCCGCCTTGGTGTTGCGTGTCCAGTAAAATGCTTGGCTAAGGAACACTGCACCAGGAACTGAAACTCCCGGAAGGAGCGTGAACGCAGCATGATAGGCGACCACCCTACCCAGAATTTTCTGCACTACCGATGGACTAACACGCGCCATATTCAGAAGGCTCCAAACCCAGGGCGTCTTTTACTTGGAGCGTCCGGAAATAGACACGACGCCCGACCTTAACCATCGTCGGCTTCAGCTTCCGAGAGACCTCAGTATCTGTATAAAGGGAGACCCGCACTCCATCGGGTGAACGGCCCAGAAGATCCGCCAGGTCCGATATGCTCATCAGAAGGCCAAATCGTTCGACAAGATAGTCCTCAACATTCATGGATAAACCTCCATCAACCAGGCATTGACGGAGGTAGTGTTAACCTAGGCTATTTGAAACTCAAGCGCACAATCTATGAGTAAGATTAAAAGTGAATCAATACACTACATAATGATCATCAAAGACGCCAATCTTGACAATCAGAATATATAATATCGACAGAACCGATTAAAACAAACCTGCCAACTATCAGCAAGTTAACAAAATAAAACAATTTATTTACAGCCGAACCATGCCTACCCAAGAACAGGGAAAACAATAATAATAAGAATAAGAATAAGAATAAGAATAAGAATAAGAAGATTATTATTCTTATTCTTATACCCCATCTTCATGAAGATGGTAGTGTGCATCCACCCAAAGTGAAGCCATGGAATAAGTCAGCCTTCCTCTCCCTATCACTCCGCCTAAAAGCTACATTCTACCCCGGTGATCGCCGCGAAATTTGTATATTCTCATAGTCGCCATTTTCTTCTCCACACAGCACTTAAACCAGGCTAAAAACCGAGCCTAACGCCACCTTATTTATATACTCATGAAAACAGTAAATCAATTCATCACCTACCTTCTCAAGCAAGAAAATAGTTTTCGACACTATGATCAAAGCCCTCATCACTTCCGAAACGACTTACAAATACAGATTTTGCGCCTTCATTATCTGACTCCAAATAAATCAGTGCTTTTTCTTTTAAATTCGCGACAGACGAAAACTTCGAATCTCTCAATCCTTCTGCTCCCCAAGCACCACCTTCCGCAGCATGAAGAATATTCACAAGCAGCGTATATGATTGCTCAGGTGTTAGTGATCTAGACAAAGCATTTTCGACACTCTTCAAGTTTCTAGAAAAGTAGTTGGCTGCATCAAAATCAGAAGAACCAGCTTTCCTGCACGCCACTTCAAAATACAAATTTACCACCTTATGATTTCCTTCCATAAAACCAATGAAATACTTCCCAAAAATATTTTTTCCAAAAAACTCAATCAATTGCTCACTAAAATTATCGATCAGTACATCTTCACCTGATGTTTCCATAATTGACTTCATAACCGAAGCAGGATGCGAGAATTTTGTATGTTCTACATATGTTTCAATATTTTCAATCCTTCTTGATATTACAGACCTTAACCTGTCATAAGTTACTGGATCAAGATCGTTCACAACCGCTCCATTTGCGGAGATCACCCGCAGCACTATCAGCGAAAACTTATCATCAGAGCACTTAGCATCAATGATATATCTTTTTATATATTCAGTGGCTTCTGGATCTTTCTGGTATGCAAATCCAGCCAAGAAAAAACCTGCATTAACAGAAACTTCCCGGCTTGAACTCTGTGTTTTCTCCAATGCTTTATTAATCAGGTACGGAAAAGCCTGCACATGTATATTTTTCAGCTCTTTTCTAACCACAGATGATGTTTTGCTTATATCCGTAGATGGAAAAAAGTGCTTCTCCCCCATGCGAGAAAGAACCTCGTCTACTAATTGCGTAGTAGTTAATATAGGCTTAGATAAAAAACGATTGATTGCTTCATAAAATATAAACCTAGCTTCTTCAGCGGATGCATGATGACCTGACGGATGAGCTGATTTATTCCTCAATGTACGCAACGTATTCAAAAACTCGGCATCCAATGAAGGCAACAAAGCATTAGATTTCAGCTGATCAATTACATAGCTTTCATATACATCTTGTGCATTTAATTTCTTTGTCGCTTCATCGTATATCTTTTTTGCTTTTTTATTTACTCGGCCAAGCTCGCCAAGCTTCTCCACTATATCATCAAACAATGCTATATAGGTGAGCACAATGCATGCTCTATATGCTTTTGCCATATAGCATGATAGCGCCTCTTGCATATAATCCTTTATTTTATCCTCTTCAATCCTTCCAACCATTTCTTCCATGTCACTTAAATGTGGCATAACTCATTAATCCTTACAAAGGTGAACAAATATAGCTTCAGCATAGCTAAAACCAAATTTTAAACAAAAATAAAAACTATCAAACGTCAACTAATTGATCCAGCTTCACTACCAAGTCTTCCGCCCTCAAATGCGTATATCGCCGCAGCATTTGCATTGACTTGTGGCCACTGATCGCGGCGACCTCCTGGTCAGACAGCCCCGCCTCCACCAGCCGGCTGACGGCCTCGTGGCGCAGATCATGGAAGCGGAAGTCATCGAGCCCTGCCTTCTTCTTCGCCTGGTTCCAAAGCTTGGTGTAGGCATATGGGCCTCGCTTGCCGCCCTTGCCAGGCTCACCGAAGAACACGAAGTCACAGTCAAGCGGCCGCACCGGGTTGTTCAACGCCTGCTTGAACACCTCGGTAGCCGCCTGGGTCAGCGGTACCAAGCGGGCTTCGTTGTTCTTGGTGTCTGTGAGGCGCACCACACGGCGTTTCACGTCGACCTGGGAGCGAGTGAGGGTCAGGATCTCCGACGAACGCATGCCCGTCTCCAGGGCGATTCTGGCGATCCAGGCCAACATGGGGTTGCTGTGCTGTCGAAGCAAGGCGAAGAGCCGCTTTTCCTCGTCGGCACTTAGGCGGCGGTTGCGCCCCTCTCCTGGACTGGGTTTGCGGATATTTTGAACCGGGTTGTATGCCAGGCCCAGCCCCCACTCCTGGATGGCCACTGTGTAGAGATGGCCAAGCAGGGCCAGCTCCAGGCGCACAGTATTAGGGCTGATAGGCTGCCCCCGTCGCCCCAGGGTATTGAGCCGCATGTCGCGGTAGTTGGCGATCAGCTCCGGCGTGAGGGCTGCGAGGGAGTATTTTCCTAGATGCTCGATCAGCGTGTTGGCCTTCTGGCGTTCACTTTTCTGAGTGCTGGGCTTCTTGGTGGGGGTGACATCAGCAAGGTAGCGCTTGAGGGCGGCCTCGAGCGTCATGCGCTCCGAGGCGCTGCGCTGGATATAGACACCGCGCACCATTTCGTCTTCGGTGCGGCGTGCCCAGTCCTGGGCATCACGCTTCGTGCGGAAAGTCTTGGCAGTAGTCGGCCAGCCTGTCTTGCGGATGACGGCTTTCCAGCTACCAGAGGGTGTCTTGACGATGGTGGCCACAAAAATCTCCAGGGGGCTGAAGGATCGGCAGTGTACCGAAACTGTACCCTTGGACTATGGGACTCACCAAGCAAGAATCGTAAGCGATTGATTTTAATGGTGGGCCCAGCTGGACTCGAACCAGCGACCAAGGGATTATGAGTCCCCTGCTCTAACCAACTGAGCTATAGGCCCGTGCTTGCGCCGGCGTATGATAGCGAAAGCTACTGGACGAGGCCAGAGGCAAGCTTCCCGTTTCTTCCTTCTTTCCCGCTCCCCATCCGGGCACTTCCGGCCTGTTCCCGTGTCTGCATGCATGGGCATGTCGTCCGCTGGAGATACATCGCTGATGAAACGATTCGGTCGCCTGGGCAAAAGATTTGGTCAAGGGGCTGGGCTGGCATGGGGCCTGGTTCTGCTGATCTCACCCGTGCAGGCAGAGTGGGAGCTGGACCCGGAGCAGTCGCGGGTGTCGGCCACGGTCATGCAGATAGGCCCTGACGGCCCGGTGCCTCGCCATCATGAAGTACGCCGGCTTGCAGGCAGTGCGGATGCCAGCGGCGTGCTGCAGCTACCGCTGCGGTTGAACCAGAGCGATGTGGTGGAGCGGCTGGGGCCGTTACCGCCCTGGCTGTCCGGCCTGACCGAGCGCCCCATGGCCACCCTGACGACCCGCTACCCACCCGAGCAGCTGGAGCGGCTCGCCATCGGCGATTCGATGGTAGAGACCCTCATGCTCTCGGTCCGGTCGGGCAACGCCATACGGCAGGAGTCGTTGCCGGTGCGCTTCACGAAGGAGTCCGCCAATCGGATACGGGTCACCAACGCCGAGCGAATGGCGCTGGACGGCCAGGAGCTGATGGCCGACCCCACCCTGCGCTCGGTCATGCTGCTATTGGGCTACGAACAGATCGGTGACGAGGTGCCGGTGAATCTCGACGCGGTACTGACACGTCAGTGATTCGAAATGCCACGCCCCATGAGCCTGGTTCAGAGGACCGCCTCCCCTACCTGAATCGCTCCGGTCTGTACCCGCCACTGGGCGGCATAGCGGCCCCCTCGTTCGATCAGCTCGGCATGGGTGCCCTGCTCTGCCACCCTGCCGGCGTCGATCACCACGATCTCGTCGGCATGGACGATGGTCGAGAGCCGGTGGGCGATCATGATCACCGTGCGCCCATGGCCGATCTTCTGCAGCGAGCGCTGGATCGCCGCTTCGGTTTCATTGTCCACCGCGCTGGTGGCTTCGTCCAGCACCAGGATGGGCGGGTCCTTGAGCAATGCCCGGGCCAGCGACAGGCGCTGACGCTGGCCACCGGACAGGCGAATGCCACGCTCCCCCACCGGGGTGTCCAGCCCCTGGGGCAGCGCCTGAATGAACTCCCAGGCTTCGGCCGTTTTCGCCGCCTCGATTACCTGTGACGCTTCGGCCTCGGGCTTCCCATAGACGATGTTGTCGCGGATCGAGCCCTCGAACAGATAGACGTCCTGGCTGACCAGGCCAATGGCCTGTCGCAACGAATTGAGGCTCACTTCACGAATCGGCTGGCCATCGATACAGACCTGGCCGGCCTCGGGGTCGTAGAATCGCAGCAGCAGCTTGATCAGCGTCGACTTGCCGGAACCCGTGGCGCCGACCAGGGCCAATGTATTGCCGGCCGGCACCCGCAGGCTGACGTCATCGACGCCCACACCGCTCGATGCATAGTGAAAGCTCACCGCCTCGAAGCTCACCTCACCGCGTACCGGTACCGCCAGGGGCCGGTCGCCGTTATCCTTGACGGTGATGGGCACCGCCAGCAGATCGAGGATGCGTCGGGTGCTGGCCATGGCGCGCTCGAACAGGTCGATCACCTCGGCCAGGCCGGTCAACGGCCAGAGCAGCCGCTGGGTGAGAAAGACCAGCACACCGTAGGCACCGACGTTGAGATCGCCACGCAGCGCCAGCATGCCGCCCACGGTGAACGTGGCCAGGAAGCCGGCCAGGATCGCCATGCGGATTACCGGAATGAAAGCCGAGCTGACGCGAATCGCACGCCGGTTCGCCTCCACATAGGCCTCGCTCGTTTCACGCAGCCGCGCGGCCTCGCGATCCTCGCTGGTGAAGCTCTTGATGGTGGCAATACCGCTCAGGTTGTTGGAGAGCCGGCTGGCAAGGTCGCCCACCTTCTCGCGCACGTCGGCATATAGCGGCCCCGCCTTGCGCTGGAAGAAGAAGGCGCCCCAGATGATCAGCGGGATCGGCGTGAAGGCCAGCAGCGCGATCAGCGGAGAAATGACGAAGAACACCGCCCCCACCGCCACCACGGTGACGCCGACCTGGATCAGCGAGTTGGCGCCACCGTCGAGGAAACGCTCGAGCTGGTTGACGTCGTCGTTCATGGTCGCCACCAGCTGACCGGAACTCTTCGATTCGAAGAAGGCCATGTCGAGGCGCTGGGCATGCTCGTAGGTGTCCAGGCGCATGTCGGCCTGCAGCCGTTGTGCCAGGTTGCGCCACAGGATCTTGTAGAGGTACTCGAAGATCGACTCGCCGGCCCAGATGAAGAAGGTGAGCACGGCCAGCATCAGGATCTGTTCCTGGGGCGTGGTGAAACCGAGCCGGGCAACGAAGCTGCGCTCCTGGTTGACCACCACGTCGATGGCCACCCCGATGAGGATCTCGGGGGCGATATCGAAGATCTTGTTGATGATCGAACAGGTGGTGGCGGCGATGATGCGGCGCCGATAACCCCGGGCGTAGCGCAGCAGCCGCACCAGGGCCTGAAAGCTGTTGGTGGAAGTGATCGATGACATGCGGAGATCCTTGGCAAGCAGGATCCGAAGCTTAACGGAATCGAGTCCACTTCCACCAATGGTTGGCGCCCTTGCCGGTTTACGCTCTTGTTTATTCCCAGCCGACCCGTGCGAGAATCTGGCGCGCCTTGGACAGATGCCCGGTCAGTTGACGCATCGACAAGGTGTCCATGCTGGCATGGCCCAGTCGCTGCTCGGCGTTGATCTCATCGACTCCTTCCGCCACTACCGGGAAGAAGATGCCTCCCGCCACGTCTCGTTGCATGGCGACCCCGGCGGTGTGCTCGAGGAAGCGCACGGCCTGTTCGGCTCTAGGGGTGCCCTGCGCCACGGCGAAAGCCGCCACGTTGCGGTAGGCACCGCGCCCCTCCAGCCCTTCGCCCTGCTGGTTGGGCCACACCAGTTTCAGCGCTTCGGCAGTCGACTGCTCCTCGGCATTCTCCGATTCGAGGAGTCGCAAGTAATAGTAGTGGTTGGCCAGGGTCACCGCGCAGTCGCCAGGTGCGGCCAGGGCTTGCAACAACTCGCTGTCGCGCCCACCCGCCGGCTGGGCCAGGTTGGCGACCAGGGCCTCCGCCCACTCCTCCGCCGCTGCCTCGCCGTGATGGGCAACGACCGAAGCCATCAGCGAGGTGTTGTAGGCCGATGCCCCGCCTCCCAGGCAAAGCTTGCCGGCCAGGCGCTCGTCGGCCAGTGCCTCGTAGCTTTCCGGCACCCAGTCGATCTTGTCCGGGTTGACGTAGATTACCCGGGCCCGGGTGGCGTAGCCGCTCCACCCTGCCTCGAGATCGCGCAGCTCCACGGGCACCCGGGTCTCCAGCGACTCGGATTCCAGCGGCTGGAGCCAGCCAGCTTCCATCAGCCTATGAATATTGCCGGTATCCACCACCATCAACACATCGACTGGCGGCTCCGCTTCCGACGCCAGGGCTGCCTCGAAGGCTGAGGTCAGCTCCTCCATGGATAGGGAAACCAGTTCGATGGGAATGCCGGTCTCCTGCGTGAACGCGGCAAATATCGGGGCTTCGGGATCATTGAGACGCGGCGCATGGACCTTGAGCGGTGCACTGGCCAGGGCCAGCGGAGCGGTCAAGAGGGTGGCGGCCAGCGGAAGGACGATGCAGGTCTTGCCGATTACACGAGGGCGCATGGGGTAACGGTTCCTTGGCAGAGGCCGGAGTGGCCAAGCCCCAATAGTAATGATTATCAGAATCAGACATACCCGCTCACCCCGCAACGCCTCGTTCGTACCCGCGCAACCTCGGGGGAGGCAGGCTTGCATCGCCAGGCATCGATTACGGACAATGACGACCTGATCACCGACAAGGACGCCAGATGCTCGCCGAACTCTTTGCCATCATGGCGCCAGTGCTGGCTGGTGCCGGGCTGGGTTTTACCTGGATTCGCCTTGGCCATCCCTACCCCGTGGACTTCGTGACCCGGCTGGTCTTCAACATCGGCACCCCGGCGCTGGTATTGGCCTCGCTCTCTGGCGCCGATATCGATGCCGGAAGCGTTGGCCGCACCATGCTGGCCACGGCCCTGGTCATGGTCAGCATGGCGGTGGCGACCCTGGCAATGGCGCGCCTGCTTCGCCGCGACTGGCGCGTACTGCTGGACCCGATGATGTATCCCAATACCGGCAACATGGGCCTGCCCGTGGTGCTCTATGCCTTCGGCAGCGCCGGCTTTGCCTTCGGTATCACGGTAATGGTGACGGTCTCGCTGTTCCAGTTCACCCTGGGTGCCGTTTTCAGTAGTCGTGGCAACCCCTTGGCGACTCTCGCCAGGACCCCCACCGTATACGCTATCCTGATTGCACTGGCACTACTGTTGACGGATACCGGCCTGCCCCTGTGGCTGGACAACAGCCTGGACCTGATCTCCGGTTTCACCGTGCCACTGATGCTGATCACGCTGGGAGCGTCTCTGGCCAGCATTCAGGTGAAGGATCTCAAGTCGGGCATCGGCTTCAGCCTGCTGCGCATACCGGTAGCGGCATTGCTGGCCTGGGGGATCGGTGCGCAACTTGGGCTTCCCCCGCTGGCACTCAGCATTCTGGTGCTGCAGATGAGCATGCCGGTGGCGGTCTTCACCTATCTGTTCGCCCAGCGCGCCGGGCGCGAACCGGAGTATGTCGCCAGCCTGGTGTTCTGCTCCACCCTGCTGTCGCTGTTCTATTTGCCGATCCTGCTGGCCGTCCTGATGTAGGCTAGGCACGACGCAGACCGATCGGGTGATCGGAACACCCTGTCCGTACGGGAGTCTCTATCCTGTCACGCGGAAAATCCAAGAAAGGGAGAACGGGATGCACGAATCACGCACGCTGCTGCCGGCAACCCTGCTGCTGGGCATGGCCTTGTCTGCCGGGTTTGCCCAGGCTGCCGAAGTCGTCCAGGAACGCATTGCCACCGAACATCTGGACCTGCGCCTGGAACGTATCGCTTCCGGCCTGGAGAGCCCCTGGTCCGTCGTCATGCTGCCGGATGATCGTTTTCTGGTCAGTGAGCGGCCTGGTCATCTGACCCTGATCGACGAAGCGGGAGATAGTACCCGGCTGGAGGGACTGCCCGACGTCCATAGCCATGGACAGGGTGGTTTGCTGGATCTGGCGCTTCACCCCTCCTTTGGTGACGGTGAGCATGATTGGGTCTACTTCACCTGGAGCAAGTCCGATAACGGCAGTACCGCCACGGCACTGAGCCGCGCCAGGTTGGAAGGCCAGCGCCTGACCGACATGGAGGAGCTGTTCGTACAGGATCGTTATTCCGACCCGGGCCGTCACTACGGCTCACGTATTGCCTGGCTATCCGATGGCACCTTGTTGATGAGTATCGGTGATCGCGGTACCGAGCCACCCCGCGCTCAGGACAAGGGAGACCATGCCGGCAGCGTGCTGCGCCTGACCGAGACTGGTGGCGCTGCGGACGACAACCCCTTCCTGGACGATGCCGAGGCCCTGGACGAGCTCTATACCATCGGCAATCGCAATATACAGGGAATGGTCGTCACCATGGATGGCGAGGTCTGGGCCAGCGAGCATGGACCCAGGGGCGGTGATGAGGTCAACTTTCTCGAGGCCGGCGAAAATTACGGCTGGCCGGAAGTGAGCAAAGGCCGGGATTACGGTACCGGCGAACCCATCGGGGAGGATTCCCTGCCCGGCATGCGCGACCCCGCCCATGTCTTCGATGGCACCCAGGCACCGTCCGGCCTCGCCCAGGTCACTGCCGACACCTTCCCCGACTGGAGCGGCAATCTGCTGGCCGGCGGCCTGCGCAGCGAACGGCTCGAGCGTCTGACCCTCGAAAACGGCAGCGTCGTCGATAGTGAAGTGATACTGGACGGCCACATCGGTCGTATCCGCGATGTCCGACAGGGCCATGATGGCGCGATCTACCTGCTCAATGACGATCCGCGGGGCAGCCTCTACCGCCTGGTTCCAGCCGACTGACCCTTTCGTGCAGGTGTCGGGGAAGTTCATACCGGCACCTGCATTTCCACCCTGTTGCCGCGAGCCATCATGCGTCTACGTAATCTCATCATCATTACGGTCATCGCTCCGCTTTTCCTGGTGCTGCTGATCTTCAGCCTGGTGGCGATCAAGTCACTGGAGGATAACGTACGTTCCCGGCTGGAACGGGAAGTCCAGGTGATCACTCACGTGATCGGTACCACGCTCACTCACGCCTTGGCCAGGGATGTCACCGAGCCTCTGGAAGAGTCGCTCTATTCCGCTTTCTCCTTCCACCGCATCTACGGCGCCTATGTCTTTGACGCCAACGGCCAGGAAATCTACGGGCTAGGGCTGGGACAGGCGCTTTTCAGCCCCGAGACCATTCGGGAGGTCGCCGAGGATGGTGAAATGCGTGCCGCCTATCGTGAACATGATGGCTGGCACTATTATTCGGCGTTGAAGCCGCTCACCTCCCCTACCGGAGAGGTTCGCGGCGTGCTGCAGGTCAACCGGCTCAATACCGGTATCGAAAACTACACCGGCTTTCTCAGCCAGCTGGCATTGCTTGCCTTCGCCATCGGCGCCGCCGGTGTGATGCTGGGCATCTGGTGGGGGTTCCGTCGCCATATCGAAAGGCCGCTCGAGCGCCTGCTGGCCGTCATGCAGCGTGTCGAGGAAGGCGATCGCAACCAGCGCGCCGAAGCCGAAGGGCCCCAGGAGTATGGCCGTCTCGCCGTGGCTCTCAACGGCATGCTCGACGCCATGGTCGAGAAGGATGCTGACATCGAAGCACGCCGGCGCAAGGAGATCGAGCTGGAAAAACGCCTGCGCAAGTCCAAGAAACTGGCCGAACTGGGCGTGCTGGCCGCCGGCGTGGCGCACGAGATCGGTGCCCCGCTCACCGTGATCAATGGCCAGGCCCAGCGCCTGGCAAGACGCAACACCATTGGTGATGACGAGCGAGCAAAACTTGGCCGCATTCGCAGTGAAGTGGAACGCATCGTCGAGATCGTCCGTCAGTTGATGGAGCTGGGGCGGCGCCACAATGTCGAGAAGGAAGCGCTGGATCTGACCAGCCTGGTCAAGGCCACCCATGAACTCGTGGAAGAGGATCTGGAGCAACATGCCATCCGGCTGCAGCTGGACCTGCCGGACCCACCGCCTCAGTTGCTGGCCAATGGCCAGCAGTTGATCCAGGTGCTCACGAATCTGCTGCTCAACGCCACCCAGGCCGAGGGAGTCCAGCAGATACGTATTCGGGCCCGCCAGGCTGAAGACTGGCTGACACTGTGGGTCGAGGACGACGGCCCCGGCATAGCTGGCGCCGATCAATCCAGGGTCTTCGACCCCTTCTTCACCACCAAACCCGTTGGACAAGGTAGCGGCCTGGGACTTTCCATGGTGCACCGAATCATCAATGACCACGGCGGTACTGTCGGCGTTTTCGACAGCGAGCTAGGCGGCGCCGGATTTGAGATCGGCCTGCCATTGGACGATACCACCGAAGGAGGAACTGCCACGTGACAGGGAACATCGCTACCCCCACCTTGCCGATTCTGATCGTCGAGGACGACGCAGCCATACTGGAACTGCTGGAAGAAGAGCTGCAGGAAGCCGGCTATCCGACTCTGGGGGTGGGCAGTGCAGAGGATGCCATTGCAACCCTGAGTCATAGCGACGTCTCACTCGTGATCAGCGACGTACGCCTGCCCGGAATCAGCGGCATGCAACTACTGGAACAGCTGCGCAGCGAGGGAAGTCGGCTGGGCTTCATCGTGATCACGGCATTCGGCACCATCGACCAGGCCGTGGAGGCATTGAAAATCGGTGCAGACGATTTCCTGACCAAGCCGCTGGACCTTGAAGGCGTTCGTGAGGCCGTCTACCGCGTGCTGGAGAACCGGCGTCTGGCAGAGCAATTCCTGCAGGAGAACCCGCCTGGCCACTTCCATGGCATCGTGGGCGAGAGCGAGTCGATGCAGACGCTCTTTCATGACGCCGCCCGGCTCGCCAAGAGCGACGCTCCCATTCTCATACTCGGCGAGAGCGGCACCGGCAAGGAACTGCTGGCTCAAGCCATACACAAGGAGAGCCCCAGGGCCGAGGAGTCATTCATTGCCATCAACTGTGCCAGTATTCCCTCCGAACTCATGGAGAGTGAGTTCTTCGGCCATGTAAAGGGGGCCTTTACCGGGGCCAGCGAATCCCGACAGGGCCTGTTCCAGGCAGCCAATGGAGGCAGTCTGTTTCTCGACGAAATCGGCGAGATGTCCCCCGGGTTGCAGGCGAAGCTGTTACGCGCCCTGCAGGAAAAGACAATAAAGGCGGTGGGTGCGGAGAAAGAGGAAGCCGTGGATGTACGCATCATTGCCGCGACCCATCGTGATCTTGAACAGGAAATCGAAAGTGGCAACTTCCGCAGCGACCTGTTCTTTCGCCTGGAAACCTTCTCGTTGCGCATACCTCCCCTGCGGGAACGACATGGCGATATCCAGCGACTGGTTTCGGCACTGATCGAGAAACACGCCACCAGCCAGGGCAAGTCGATCGAACGTGTCGAGCCTGCCGCCCTGCAGGCGCTTCTCGACTACCCCTATCCGGGCAACGTTCGCGAACTGGAAAATGCCATCATGCGTGCGGTTACCCTGGCCGAAAGCGGGCTGCTCAGTCACGGCGACCTGCCTGAGCGCATTCGTCAACATGCTCTTGAGCAGCGCAACGCAGCGCGTTCCACCGACACAAACAATGCCCTGATGCCAGCTGTCCAGCAAAACAGCTGGCCTAGCCTCGAGGAGGTGGAGAAGCGCTATATCCAGAAGGTGCTGGAAGCCACCGGGGGCAACAAGCGGCGTACCGCTGATATCCTGGGTATCGCACGACGCACCCTCTATCGACGACTGGAAGACGAGTAGGGGCCTGAAACCAAAAAAGCCCCCGTGGGAGATTCGGGGGCGAAGCGCGCCATGCAATCCTGACTGGCGGTGCAGGGGGGATGGCGGGCCGCCAGCGGATTACGCCGCGTCAAGAGGTTGGTTCAAGGCAAGGGTTGCCATGCGAGCTACCCTTGAAGATGCTCCGGTGCAAGGCACCGGAGCGAGAAAGCCCTTGCTTGCTTAGTGGGTGCTTTCATCATCCTCTTCAGGATAATCCCACTCTTCTTCCTCGTTCTCGAACTCCTGATCCTGGCCGAATTCTTCTTCGTCATCGATGGTGGGGTGGTCGTCCGAACCATTCCCCGGCATACGATCCATGCCCTCACCAAAGCCGGCGTCATCTTCCTGCTGGACACCCGGAGCAGCGGGGTCAGTGCCCGGGGCCGCAGGGTCAGTGCCCGGGGCCGCAGGGTCAGTGCCCGGGGCCGCGGGGTCAGTGCCCGGGGCCGCGGGGTCAGTGCCCGGAGCCGCAGGGTCAGTGCCCGGGGCCGCAGGGTCAGTGCCCGGGGCCGCAGGGTCAGTGCCCGGAGCCGCGGGGTCAGTGCCCGGAGCCGCGGGGTCAGTGCCCGGCATCGGCTCAGTACCCGGCGCGCCTTCCTGGGCGGCAGGATCTTGCTCAAATGGAGACGTATCTTGCTGCGCCATTGCGAACGGGCTGGCGGTCAGGCCAACGGTTACACCAAGCACACCCAGTTTCTTGAGAAATACCTTGGACATCATGTCGCACCTCCTGCGAGTGTCGTCGTTTGACGAAAGGGAAGGTAGGGACCTCCCCTCCACTGCCCCGACCATCCTGATCGGGCGGCAGCCTTGCTTGAAGAATCAGACAACGAGTGGCCGATCACATGCCACCCTGCTCGTCCTCCTCATCATTCATCATGGGATCCTGGTCGTCGGCATCCTGATCCATCATCGGCTCTTGCTCAGCCTCCGGCATGGGTTCCTCATCGGGAGCAATCGGCTCTTCGGCACCATCGCCACCCATGGTATCGTCCTGATCCAGGCCAGGATCATCGGTCGCATCCTGCATGGGAGAGCCTTGCTGCTCCGTAGCAGGCGGATCCTGCTCTACCGGCGGCAAATCATCATCGTTGCCGCATCCCGCCAAGGCCAGCGTGCCCAGTGATAGAGCCACTGCCGAGGCCAAAGCGGTCAGGCGACCGGTCGATGTAAAGCGTGAATGCTTGTCATGGCTCATATGGAAACTCTCCCTGATTGATCCGTTGTCCTCCTGAAGGTAGCACAGGCTGTGCCAGTCCGACCAACTAACGACAAATGAAAACAGAATCAGCCCTTTAACCTGAAGTGTCTTTGCCGGAACACGACAGAATGAAGGGCATGTTCTTGGTTCAAAGTGGCACATGGGTCAGGACTAACACAGCGTAACCAGGCGATCTGGTGCCAAAAGCGAGGGAGGCATTCCCGTGATGCCTCCCTGCCAAATCGAGCGAACGGAACAGGACATGCCTAGCCGGGGGTCACCCCTCTCAGGCGCTCTCCACGTCGACGCAACAGTTCCAGTGTCGTCAGCAGCAGCATCGACAGCAGTACCAGCAATGTGGCCACCGCCAGAATCGTCGGACTGATCTGCTCACGAATTCCGGACCACATCTGGATCGGCATGGTGCGCTGTTCGGGGCCGGCAATGAACAGCACGACGACGACCTCATCGAAGGAGGTGATGAAGGCAAATAGCGCACCGGATACCACGCCCGGCGTCACCAGAGGCAGCACTACCTTGAAGAAAGTGCGGGTGGGATTGGCCCCCAGGCTATGGGCGGCACGGACCAGGGTCGTATCGAAGCTCGACAGCGTAGCGGTAACGGTGATCACCACGAAGGGGATACCGAGGGCGGTATGGGCCAGGATCACGCCAAGATAGGTCTGTGCCAGATTTACCTTGGAGAAGAAGAAGAACATGGCTGCCGCGGAAATGATCAGGGGCACGATCATTGGCGAGATCAGCAACGCCATGATGGCGCCCCGGGCCGGCATGTGCCGGCTGGATAGCCCCAGCGCCGCGATGGTGCCCAGCACGGTCGCCAATATCGTCGACGCGATGCCGATGATGAAGCTATTCTTGATCGCATGGAGCCAGGCACGGGAGGTAAAGAAGTCCTGATACCAGCGCAGCGAGTAGCCCTCCGGATCCAGGGTCAACATCTTTTGCGAGAAGGTGAAGTAGGGCTGAGCATTGAAGGACAGCGGGATGATGATCAGCAGCGGCCCCACCAGGAACAGGAAGATCAGAGCGCATATGCCCAGAAAGACATAGTGCCAGATGCGCTCACCACGAGTGGCATAGGAAGGAATGGCCATCGGTTTACCCCAGCTTGACCTTGTCGACGCCGATCAGGCGATTGAAGATGAGATAGAAGATGATCACCACGAACAGCAGGATCGAGGCGATCGCCGCGGCCAGGCCCCAGTTGAGCGAAGTCTGCATGTGATAGGCAATGTAGTTGGTGATGAAGCGGCCGGATTGTCCGCCCACCAGTGCCGGCGTGATGTAGTAGCCGATCGACAGGATGAAGACCAGGATCCCACCGGCCGCGATACCGGGAATGGTCAACGGAAAATAGATCCGCCGGAAGCACAGGAAGGGACGCCCTCCCAATGAGCGTGCCGCCCGCATGTAGCTTGGCGGTATGGTCTTCATGACCGAATAGAGCGGCAGTATCATGAAGGGCAGCAGGATATGGGTCATGGCAATGATGGTGCCGGTCTTGTTATGAATCATCTGCCATCGCGCTTCGTCGGCGATGACACCGACGGCCACCATCAGATCGTTCAGCACGCCCTGGGATTGAAGAATGGCGATCCAGGTGGTGGTACGCACCAGCAAGGAGGTCCAGAACGGCAGCAGAACCAGTATCATCAGCAGGTTCGAGTGACGCAGCGGCAGGTTGGAAAGCAGGAAGGCCACGGGGTAGCCAAGCAACAGCGTCAGGCCGGTGATCACCAGGCTCATCCACATGGTGCGCCAGAACAGGCTCACGTGGATTCGCTGATTCTCGGGAGCACGAACGATCTCGCCATCCGGCGTGAGCTGACGGTCCACCGCCATCAGGTAATAGGACATCGTGAGGGGCGTCGCCTCACGCTGTATCAGCTTCCAGGTATCCAGTTCCCCCCAGCGGGCGTGGGCGTCGATCAGCGCTTCCTTGTAGGGCGGCTCCATCGTACCCAAGCCTCGTGCCGTCCTGGTGATGGCCGAACGCATCCCCGACTGCTCGTAGTTCAGCCGGCTCGACAGCAGCCCCAGGTTGCGGGCCTCCTGACCTTCACGCAGGTCCTCGGCCAGGGCGGCAAAGGCAGGCTCGTCGGGAAGCGACTGGCGATCCCAATCCTCCAACGCGGCGACGGTACGAGACAGGTGGTTGGTGACTTCCGGATTGTCGACGCTGCGCCATAGCATTTCGATAATGGGCATGACGAAGGCAATAACCAGAAACAGCAATAGCGGCGATACCAGCAGGAAAGCCTTGAGCTTCGACCGTCGCACGGCTCGGCGCAAACTGACCTTGAGCGGCACACCATCGGCGGTGGTCAAGGGGAAAGCGGGAGAATCAGACACGCAGGTCTCTCCAGAAAGCGGCAGGACGTTTCGGGCAGTTCATGTCATGAAGCCGCCACCCGAATCGCTCGAGTGGCGGCGGCTGGCTTATTGGGCCAGCCAGGCATCGAAACGCTGGCTCAGTTCATCACTGTAGTCCGCCCAGAATTCATCATCTTTCTGGATAGCAGTGGCGAAGTTGGGCTCATAGGTCGGCATGTGCGGCATCATGTCGATGCCGGCTTCGGCATGAGTCGAAACCATATCGGACGATGACATGCGTGCCGGACCGTAGGAAATGTACTGTGCCTGATCGGCGAGCCGCTGGGTGTCGGTGGCGAAGTAGAGATAGTCACGCACCTTGTCGAGCTTGCCGGTTGGCACCACCCAGCCATCCAGTTCGAATACCTGGGCGTCCCAGATGATTTCGAACGGCTGGTCTTCCGTGACCATGGCATCGAAGATACGGCCGTTATAGGCCGATGCGAAGGCAACCTCCTTGTCGGCCAGCAGTTGCGGGGGCTGGGCGCCCTCTTCCCACCAGATCACGTTGTCCTTGATGGTATCGAGCTTGGCGAAGGCGCGCTGAATGCCCTCTTCGGTCTCGAGCATATCGTATACGTCATCCCGATCCACGCCATCGGCGATCAACGCCCACTCCAGGTTGTTGATGGGGCGGCGCATCAGGGCACGCTGGCCGGGATAATTCTCGAGATCGAAGACATCCTCGATGGTGCTGGGCTGGTTGTCTTCAGGGAACATCTCGCTATTGAAGGCGACGATATTGGAGTAGACGATCGAGGCCACGAAACACTCACCAAGCGCACCTTCGACGAAGTCTTCGCTTGCCGGAGTGCCGTCTGGTGCCTCTGCCAGCAGCTCGTCATGATCCAGCGGCTCGACCAGGCCTTCGGCGCAGGCGATCATGGCATCCGCCGGCAGCATGTCGACCAGGTCCCAAGTGACGTTGCCTGCCTGAGATTGGGCCCGCAGTCCGGCCAGGGCATTGGCACTGCGATCGATATTGACGATTTCGTCGCCGGTCTTCTCCGACCAGGGCTCATGATAGGCCTTCTCCTGGCTCATGCTGTAGGCGCCACCCCAGGAGACGATATTGAGCGTTTGCTGAGCCTGCGCCACGCTGGACAAACCGACCATGGAGGCCCCTGCCACGGCCAGAGCCAAGGTGCGGCGCGCCGCGCGCTTGTGATATCCCTGCTGTTTCATGTCGCTTCTCCAATTGTTGTTGCTTACCAGCTCTTGCCTGCCAGCCCCTTTCATGGCCGACGGACCGCTATCGCGATACCCGCCAATGGAAATTCATTCTGGTGGGCATCGCCTCGATTACGGTAGGAAAACCCATAACCCGTGCAGTACCACTACCCTGGTATCGGCTCGCTTGATGTCGGTTCAGGCATCCAGGGCCCGGCAGTCCTTGCTGGACCAGCCAACCTTGATGGTCTGCCCAGGCCTGAGGGACGGGTGCCCCTTCGCATTGGGCGTCTTGAGAATGAACTCATCGTTACCGCAAACGGCTAGCCGGGTACGCAGGTGATCACCGAGATAGATCACCTCCTTCACCTCGCCTTCGAAGCAGTTGTCGAAGAGGACCGTATCATCCAGGACGATACTGACCCTCTCGGGCCGCAGCGAGAGGGTCGTTCTCGCCCCTATGCCGCCGGCTGCCACTGCCTTGGCCAGTACCGTCTCACCGCCATCGAGACGTACCTGGCACTGATCCCCGATATATTCGGTGACCTCGCCATGAAGACGGTTGTTCTCGCCGATGAAGTAGGCCACGAAGGCGTTATCGGGCTCTTCATAGAGGGTTTCGGGCGTCGCCAGCTGTTGGACGACACCGTCGTTGAACACGGCAATGCGGTCCGACATGGTCAGGGCTTCGGTCTGGTCATGGGTCACGTAGATCATGGTCACGCCGAGACTGTCATGGATCCGCTTGATCTCATACTGCATCTCTTCGCGCAGATTCTTGTCCAAGGCGCCCAGTGGTTCATCCATCAACACCAACTCGGGCTCGAAGACCAGAGCACGGGCCAGTGCAACACGCTGCTGCTGGCCACCGGAGAGCTGGGCTGGACGACGATCACCAAATTCTTCGAGGCGCACCATGGCCAGAGCTCGCGCCACCTTCTGCTTGATCTCCGCCCTGGAGAGGTGGCGCACTTCCAGCGGAAACGCCAGGTTCTCCGCCACCGTCATGTGAGGAAAGAGCGCATAGTTCTGGAAAACCATGCCGATGCCACGCTTGTGGGGTGGCAGGCCGCTGATGGGCTCGCCCTTGAGGAGAATTTCCCCATGGGTCGGGGTTTCGAAACCCGCCATCATCATCAGGCAGGTGGTCTTTCCCGAGCCGGAAGGGCCCAATAGAGTCACGAACTCGCCTCGCTGGATTTCCAGGTTGAACCCCTTCACCACCAGTTCGATACCGTCGTAGCTCTTCTGGACATTCACGAAGCGGGCAAAGCACTCACCCACATCCGTTGCTTCCCTAACGTCTGTGTCTAATTCAGGACTCTCAATCATTCAGGGTTCCCGCTAATGGCCAGCTTCCAACGGATTCCATAGCCCCGCTACCGTCCGGCCATCTGGTCTTGTTATCGTACGTTACTGTCGACACTAGTCCGTTACACGTCGCTACCGCAATCCCCACAGGGTCCAATCACCGTTGAAGACACGCTGGACAATCGTGGGAAAAATCGACTAATAGCGCCCGGCACGGCTCCCGACTGGCTCCAGGGGAGCCATGCCAACCGCCTGACAAGGTAGGGTTTTCCAACCTGCGTTGAGTCGATTCGAAAAGAATACCGGGTGCCTGTACAATACTTGTCCAAAGCACCACGTTAGCGGGCCTCATGGGCCCAACACCAATAACCGCAACCTGATGTCATTCAATGGGAGAACGCGACGTGAACAAGCCTTCTCACGATGAGCGCGCAAAGGAGGCGGACAAGCCTTCGGAAGGCGTGCGAGCCCCGGAAGGGCCGGCGAACCTGATCGATACCGACTATGTCATTGGCCAGGACAATATGGCCACGGACAGGTTCGGCTTCAGCATCGACCTGCACGGCAAGGTGTTTATCATCTCTGCTCTGGTCATTGTATTCTTCGTGGTACTGACTCTCTCCCTCCAGGATGAAGTGGAACCACTCTTCAATGCCTTGCGTGATTGGCTGACCGGCAACCTGGCCTGGTTCTTCCTGCTGTCGGGCAACATCTTCGTGCTGCTGTGCCTGGGCCTTATCGTCTCGCCACTGGGCAAGGTCCGCATCGGCGGCATGCATGCCAAACCGGACTTCAGCTACATGGGCTGGTTCTCCATGCTGTTCGCCGCCGGCATGGGCATCGGCCTGATGTTCTATGGCGTCTCGGAGCCCATGTCGCATTTCAGCGCCGCAATGGACGGGACCGCCACCGAAAATGGAGTTCGCACCGACTGGGCTCCGCTCGGCGGCGCATTGAACGACCCGGCCGCCGCCACCAGCCTTGGCATGGCCGCCACCATTTATCATTGGGGGCTGCACCCCTGGGCCATCTACGCCGTGGTGGCGCTGGCACTGGCAATCTTTTCCTTCAACAAGGGCCTGCCACTGACCATGCGCTCGATCTTCTACCCGATTCTGGGTGAGCGGATCTGGGGCTGGCCTGGCCATGTCATCGATATCCTGGCCGTCTTTGCCACTCTCTTCGGCCTGGCGACCTCTCTGGGCCTGGGGGCCTCCCAGGCCTCGGCAGGGCTCAGCCACCTGTTCGGCATACCAGAGACCGATACCACCATGGTCCTGCTGATCCTGGGCATTACCGCCATCGCCACCTTGTCGATCATAGCCGGCGTCGACAAAGGGGTAAGGCGTCTCTCCGAAATCAACATGGTCCTGGCCATACTGCTGCTGCTGTTCGTCATCCTGGTCGGCCCGACCGTGATGATCTTGACCGGCTTCTTCCAGAACCTGGGCGCCTATGTGGTCAATCTGCCCGCCCTGTCGAACCCCTTCGGACGCGAGGATGCCAACTTCACCCAGGGTTGGACCGCCTTCTATTGGGCCTGGTGGATCTCCTGGTCACCCTTCGTGGGCATGTTCATCGCCCGGATCAGCCGTGGACGCAGCGTGCGCGAGTTCCTGACAGCCGTGCTGCTGTTGCCCTCGCTCGTCTCGGTGCTGTGGATGACTGCCTTTGGCGGAACTGCCGTCGACCAGTTGGTCAGCGCCGACTTCGAGGGGGTTCGCGATGCAGCACTCGAGCTGCAGCTGTTCGTGATGCTCGGTGAGCTACCGCTGGCGGCCATCACCTCGTTCATCGGTATCGTGCTGGTGGTGGTGTTCTTCATCACGTCATCGGATTCCGGCTCGCTGGTGATCGATACCATCACGGCCGGGGGCAAGGTCGACGCACCCAAGCCACAGCGCGTGTTCTGGGCCATCATCGAGGGCGTGATCGCCATCGCCCTGCTATTGGGCGGCGGCCTGGTCGCCCTGCAGGCCATGGCGGTTTCCACCGGCCTGCCCTTCACGCTGGTGCTGCTGGCGGGCTGCTATACCATCATCAAGGCCTTGATGAGTGAGCCAAGGGCGTAGGCCTGGATCGCTACGACAAAGGCGGCCAGCAGGCCGCCTTTTCCATTCCGGCAACACCGACTCCCGTTCGTGCCGGCCCGTACCAAGGCCTTTCGACAAGCCCATCGACATAAGGCGATAAGAGACTGGCAACCCATTAACGCTTCGGGCATATTTCTGAAAGCCGCACAATAAATATGATAAAGGAGCCGCCCTTCGCCCATGATGGCCCCCGAAGATGCTTTCCGCCTGCTTGCCGATGCCTTGGGTAAAGCCGGCACCCCTCATGCATTCGATCACTTGGTCGAGCGGGTCGCGACTATCCTGGATGGGGACCACGTACTGATCGGAAAGGTACTGGCCGACGGCGCCTCTATCCAGACCATCGCCTTCTGGTCACGTGGGGCCCTTCAACCACCCGTGGTCTACCCACTGGCCGGCACTCCCTGCGAACACGTATTGAACGACCAAGTCTGCGACTACGCCGATAGCGTCACCCAGCGATTTCCGGAAGACAACCTGCTCAAGGAAGTTGGCGCAGAAAGCTATCTGGGCGTCCCGCTGCACGCGCCGGACGGCCAACTGGTGGGTCTTCTCGCGGTGCTGTGTAATCGCCCGCTCACCCAGAGCGACTACGCACCGGAAGTACTACGCATTGCGGCGGCTCAGGCGGGAGCCGAAATGGCTCGCCGCATGGAGGAAGAGATGCGACGCAGCAGAGACCATCGCATCGAACAGCTTATCTACTGGGATAGCGTGACGGGTCTGCCGAACCGTCGCTATTTCACGGAGCGCCTTGAAGAGGCTTGTGGGCTGGCTCGCCTGCAAGGCCATAGCCTTGGCCTGCTCTATTTCGATTTGCAGCGCTTCAGGCAGATAAACGATACTCAGGGCCACGAACTGGGAGATCGCCTGTTATTCGACATAGCCGGTCGCCTTGGTGCTCAAGCCGCGTCGGGGGAATTCGTTGCACGACTGGGGAGTGATGAGTTCATGGTCCTGCTCACACGGACAGACCCGGTGGCCATGGCACATGCCATAGAGCGTTATCGCAACAGCCTTTCTCCTCCCGTCCAGATCGCCGACCGTAGCTTTACCATGGCTGCCAGCGTTGGCGCCGCCCTGTTTCCCCGTGATGCCGAAAACCCTCGATCCCTCTTTCAACATGCCAGTATCGCGCTTAACCATGCCAAGCGTGCCGATAGCCGAACCTGCTTCTTCAATGCCCTTATGGCGGATGAACTGCGTCAGCGAGAGAGACTGCAGGTGCGATTCAGTGACACACTGAATCATGGGCAGCTCTCCCTTCATTTCCAGCCTCAATTCAGCCTGGCGAGTGGGCGTCTTATCGGGGCGGAAGCACTGTGTCGCTGGCACGATGAGGTTCTGGGCCAGGTCAGTCCCGCGATCTTCATCCCCCTGGCCGAAGAGCAGGGCCTGATACGCCAACTGGGTGACTGGGTACTGGATGCCGCTTGTAGCCAGCTGCATCACTGGGACGCTCAAGGGAAACCATTTCCGGGGCGGCTATGTGTCAATGTATCGGCACAGCAGATGGACGACCCCGGGCTGGCCGAGCATGTCCTTCGGCTCGCTACCCGTGTCCCCCCTGGGAGGCTCGGCCTGGAACTCACCGAGAGCGGTCTGATGCGTAATCCCGAACAGACCGTCAGCATTACCCAGGCCCTGAGCGATGCCGGCTTCGGGTTGGCAATCGATGATTTCGGTACGGGTTACTCCTCGTTGACTTACCTCAAGCGCTTTGCCGCTGATACGCTGAAGATCGACATGTCCTTCGTTCAGGATATGCTCAAGAGCAGCCACGACCATGCCATCGTCGCCACGATCATCGCCATAGCGAAAACGCTAGGCATGGATACCATCGCCGAAGGCGTCGAAGCGGCTGGGCAGGCCGAAGCACTACGTGACCTGGGGTGCACCGGCGTACAGGGCTACCACTACGGACGCCCGGTGGATGGCGATGCCTTCGCCGCTCTCTGGCTCTAATACGACACGGACCGACCCGACCGGCCATGTGTCTACCTCTCTCCCATAGCACGCAGGGTCGGCTATCCCTTGCCTAGCTCCAGAGCTCACCAACCGGTGTCTGCGGCAGGTAGTGGGTCGCGATCTGTGCCTGGAGCAACTCGGCGGTGGCCAGCGCATCGAGCAAGGCATGGTGTCCCTGGTACGCCGGCAGTCCATAGCGACCACGGCTGTCATTCAAACGAATCGAGACGGGCGGTCGCCTCATCCAGCGACGAAAGCGTGCCCAGGTCGACAGCCTATGCCGGCGAGCTTCCAGCGACATGGTATCGATTACCGGGAAGCGCAGCCCTTCCCCCAGGCGAGCCTTGATCGCCTCATTCAGGAAAGGCCGCTCGATGTGGCGAAAATGGACGACCACCAGGCGCCCAGCCAGGGCGTCGAGCAGTTCGGGAAGCACCTCCGCCAGATCCGGAGCCTCGGCTATCTCAGAATGGGTGATGCGATGCATCGTGATGGACTGGGTGGACAGCGGCCGGCTGGGTCGAACCACCCAGTAGCGCCGCTCGGCCAGCCGGATACGACGCAAGGTGAACGGCACCAGACCGATGCTGACAATCGCGTGACGACGCACATCGAGCCCGGTGGTTTCCAGGTCCAGCGCTACCAATGGTGCCTCGGCGATGGGTGTATCGGGCTCAGGACAACCCGCTGTAAAGAATCGTGCCAATTCCGGCTGGCGCGCCTCGGCGGCACGATGTTCTAGGTATGTCGGCCAGTCGGCGGCGCTGGAACGTGGCAACAGGTGACGGGGCAGCATGATCAGCGGGAACGGCCCGCTCGGGCCGGTATCGGATAGCGGTACTTGAGGAATTTCTGGGCGTTGCTCAGCACCTGGAAGGCATCCTTGAGGTGGTGTCGTTCACTGTCTTCCACGTTTTCCGGTTCGATATCGTTATCCGGCGTTCGCTCCTGCTGGATATCGATGATCTGGTGGCGAATTCGCGCCATGGAGAGCAGCTCCATGGCATAGCGCAACTTCTCGCCAACGCCTGGCGCCAACAGTTGAGTCTGTCCGATATCATCGAGTCTCTCGAAGCTGTTCTGGGCGCGGGAACCGCACGCCAGCGCATGAACTCGAATGAGGTCGACCAGGGGAGCCGTCCCACGGCGCTTCAAGTTGATGGTGTTATTTTGCTTGCCATCCTTTTCCATGACGAACGTACGGAAAAACCCCAGCGGCGGCGTGCGGTTCAAGGCGTTTCGTGCCATGGCAGCCAGAAAAAGAGGGCTCGCCGGTGCCTTCTGCGCCACCAGGTCCTGCAGCTGTTCCACATAGGCTTCCTCACCGTAGGTGCTGTCCAGGTCGAAGAAGATCGAGCTATGCAGGAGGCGTTCCGGCGTCGGGTTGTCGATCCAGTCGCTGAAGTAGTGCTTCCACACCGAGAGGGGCTGTCGCCATTGGCTGTTGGTGGCCATCACATCCCCTTTGCAATAGGTGTAGCCGCAGGCCGCAAGGCCGTCGCTGACCCGCTCCGCCAACGCCAGGAAATAAGCATCGTGATACTTGGCATCGAAATCGTCGGACAGTATCAATGCATTGTCCTGGTCGGTGACGATGGTCTGCTCGTTGCGAGCCATGGAGCCATTGACCATGAAACAGTAGGGGACTGGCGGCGGCCCCAGCTCCTGCTCCGCCAGTTCCAGTAGACGCCGCGTGAAGCTTCGTCCGATCGTTGACAGGGCACTTCCCGCCATCTGGGAATTTGCCCCCTCCCCTACCATGCGCACGAACGCGGCCCGCACGTCGGGAGCCAGCTTGGCCAGCCCCGCCGCACTCGACTGATTGAAGATATTGCTGACCAGATACAGGCTGCTATGGGTCTCATAGCGGATGATGTCGGAGAGATGCACGATACCGACCGGCCGACGACGATGGAGTACCGGCAAGTGATGCACATTGTTGCGGAGCATGCACAGCATGGCCTCATGTACCGATTCGTCGGACTGGATCGTGATCAGCCGATTGCCGATCAGTTCGCCGACAGGGGTATCGGGAGAAAGCCCCTCGGCCACGACACGGGTACGAAAATCGCTGTCGGTCAAGATACCGCAGACCTGCCAGGGACGGTCTTCGCTATCGGTAAACGTATAGCGTGGGTTGTCGCCCGGGGCGTCCAGGACCAGCACCGCCGAGGCCTGGGCCTCACCTATCTGGCGTGCTGCTTCCTGTACCGTCGTCGTGGCTTCGACCATGACCGGGTAGCGCGTCAGCAGCTTGCGCACCCGGGTGATCATCATGTCGTTGGCTTTCTTGTGCTGCTCCACGGCAGCTTCCATGCGAGGACGGCCCAATTCGACGAAGTCGGCAAAGTGCTCATCGGTATCGCAGAGATGATGGAAAGCCGGCTCGGGAATGAAATAGATGAGGGTATCTTCCAGGGCCCGGGCCGGGAAGCGCACACGATGATTCCGCAGCAGACTGAAGTGGCCGAAGATATCCCCCTCTCCCAGCCGGTTGTAGAGATCGCCATTGCGACGATAGACCTCTACGGCGCCGCTACGGATATAGCAGAGCTCATGCAGCTCCTGATCGAGAGTCAGGATATCGGTGCCAGTCTTGAAGTAGCCCACCTCGACCTGGCTGGCAATGTCGTCGAGCAAATCGTCCGACAAGCCATCGAAGGGGGGGAAGCGGCCCATGTGTTGTCGTATTTCCAGCAGTTCCACTTCCATGTATCGCCCCGCTGTCGTCGCTGCCAATGGTTACGCTCAGTGTGTAAGCCTCCTCTAGCGCTGTAAAGCTCTGAACACGACCTCCAGATGCGCAAAAAGGCCACCCGAAGGTGACCTTTTGTCATGCACGCTGCGATGAAAGCCGGCTCAGGACTGCTCGGCCATCTCCTGCACGCGCTGCATCAGTTCAGGATCCTGCTGGATGGCATGACCAATGGCATTGAAGGTATCCACATCGAGACCGCTGTCCTCGACCACTTCGACCATCCTGTCGTTGGCTTCCATGCGCACTTCCTGTTGGGTCTGCTCGTCTTCCGCCGCATGCAAACGCTCGGTGTACTCCTGGGAGATTACGGCGATATCCTGAGACGCATCAGCAAACTGCTGCAGCTGATCATCAGAAAAATCCTGAGCCGGTGCGTCTGCTTGCGGCTGTTGCTGACCGGCTGCCGGATCTTGAGCGGGATCCTGTTGGGCATGTGCCTGAGCGGTCATCAGACCCGCGGTGAGCAGAGCGGCCGAAAACAGTGCAGTCATCCGTTGCATGAATACCTCCAAAACATATTGCGTTGGGTGTGTTGCGTTGTATGTGGGACTGAGACGCGGCTGAGAACCAAGGGTTCAGAATTTTCATGTAACGGAATGAAACATCATTCATCCTGCAAATACTTAACGTGCTAGCATTTGCCCCGCCTCAGGACACCGTATCGTCAACCACTTTCCAACTATGGATACAGCCTGTCAATGACCGCTCTCGCCCCTTCCCGGCTCGACGCCATGTTGTTGGCCGGCATGCCGGTGCTTTTCGTGGCCCTTTGGAGTACCGGCTTCATCGGCGCCAAGTTCGGCCTGCCCCATGCCGAGCCGTTTACCTTCCTGTTCATGCGTTTCGTGTTGACCCTCATGCTGCTGGTGCCCCTGGTAAAGCTGTTCAAAGGGGGCTGGCCACGAGGCGCCCGCCTGTGGGGGCATATCGGGGTTTCCGGCATGCTGGTACACGGCGCCTATCTGGGAGGGGTCTTTTACGGTATCCACCTGGGCATGCCGGCCGGCTTGGCGGCACTGCTGGTGGGCCTGCAGCCACTGCTGACCGCCACGCTGGCCAGTCCATTCCTGGGCGAAAGGATCACGACCGTTCAGTGGCTAGGGCTGTTGTTGGGACTGGCCGGCATCATCCTGGTCCTGGGTAGCAAGCTCGATCCGGGCAAGGATCTCTTCCAGGGCTTTGGACTCGGTGCCTTGGCCAGCATCATGGCCGCCCTGGCGGGGATCACGCTGGGCACCCTGTATCAGAAGCGATTCTGTACCGGCATGCCGTTGCTCTCGGGCACCGTGGTCCAATACATGGCGGCCGGTATCCTGCTGGGGATAGGCGCCCTTCTGCTGGAAGAACGCCACATCGACTGGACACCCACCTTCGTCTTGACCATGGCCTGGCTGGTCCTGGTGCTATCGATAGCCGCCATCCTGCTGCTGATGGCATTGATCCGGCGTGGCGAGGCATCACGGGTAGCCAGCCTCTTCTACCTGGTGCCCCCCGTCACGGCGCTGCAGGCCTGGTGGCTCTTCGACGAACGCCTGCCGCTGGCGGGCCTCGTGGGCATGGTCATTACCATTGTCGGTGTCGTGCTCGCCGTGCGCGGCAAGGCGGCGCAGAAAGCGTGACGTCACGATCCGTCAGTTGGCGGCCAGTCTTTCCAGGTAACCCGTCCCCCCCAGGTTTCGCATCTGCTGACGGATCCATTGACTGCGACGCTCCGTTTGTGGCCCCGGACGTGCCGCATCCCAGGCACGCGGGTTGGGCAGAATGGCCGCGAGACGGCTGGCCTGCACTTCATTCACCTGACTGGCCGACACGCCGAAATAGTGCTGGGCAGCGGCTTCCAGGCCAAAGACACCGTGATCCCATTCGGCGATGTTGAGATAGACCTCGAGGATTCTTTCCTTGGGCCACAAGGTCTCGATCAGCAGGGTAAACCAGGCTTCGAGTACCTTGCGGACCCAGCTGCGCCCGGTCCAGAGGAACAGGTTCTTGGCGGTCTGCTGGCTGATGGTACTGGCGCCTCGCAGGCGACCTCCGCTGCGGCTGGCCTCCCAGGCCCTGCGCATCTCGGCCACATCGAAGCCTCGGTGCTCGGGGAAGCGCTGATCCTCGGCCGCTATCACCGCCAGCTTGGCGTGACTGGACAACTCGTTCCAGGAACGCCACTGATGCTGCAGCGGTAGCGTCTCTCCACCCAGCCAGGCCTCCACCTTGCGCTCCAGCATCACCATGGAGCCATAAGCCGGAACCTGGCGCATCAACAGCACCAGTACCACCGACAGCACGACGAAGGCGGCCCCGACCAGGGCCGCCCAACGTAGTGCTCGAAGCAGTAATGCGCGAATCATGCCACGCCCGTCGGCGTTGGTTCATCCGTGTTTGAATAAGTACTCGGCATGGTAGCGGAGGTGGTCCTCGATAAAGCTGGCGATGAAGTAATAGCTGTGATCATACCCCGGCTGACGACGCAGCGTCAGGGGGTGATCATGCTCGGCACACACCGCCTCTAGCCGCTCGGGCTTGAGCTGCTCCTCCAGGAAGTCATCCGATTCGCCCTGATCGATGAACAGGGGCTGCCTGGAGGCGCCCTTGGCCACCAGCTCGCAGGTATCGTACTGGGTCCAGGTTCCTGCATCATCGCCCAGATACGCCTTGAACGCCTTGCGCCCCCACGGACATTGACTGGGATTGACGATCGGAGCAAACGCCGACACCGAGCGGTAATGCCCCGGCCGGCGTAACGACATGGTCAGCGCCCCATGGCCGCCCATGGAGTGACCGCTGATCGACTCGCGGCCATTGACCGGGAAGTGCTGTCGCACGACCGAAGGCAGTTCCTCGGTCACGTAGTCGTACATGCGATAGTGCTTCTTCCACGGCTCGCGGGACGCGTTGACATAGAAACCGGCACCGGAGCCCAGATCATAGCTGTCGTGTTCACCGGGCAGGTCGGTACCCCGCGGGCTGGTATCGGGGCAGAGGATGGCCATGCCCAGCTCCGCCGCCACCCGATGAGCGCCCGCCTTCTGCATGAAGTTCTCGTCGGTACAGGTCAGTCCGGAAAGCCACCACAATAGCGGCACCCGCTCGGTCTCGGCCTGGGGAGGCAAATAGATGGCAAACACCATCTCGCAATCAAGCGCACGAGAGTAATGTCGATAACGCTTGTGCCAGCCACCGAAACTCTTGTTAGCCGACACCATCTCGAGCTTCTCGGTCATGGTCATAGGGCTTTGCTCCTTCAGCCTGTCATGCTTCCCGCCGTCATGAGCACCCGGAGTCGAGCGCTCGTCCCGGTTACAGCCTTCAATAGTGCCTGTTTCTATCCGAGGTTCGAAGCCGTTACTGCCTTGAACCCCGGTGCCAGGTCACCGGACAGCGCTCAATAGTGCAGCACCGTACGGATGCTCTTTCCGGCATGCAGCAGGTCGAAGGCCTCGTTGATCGTCTCGAACGGCATGTCGTGGGTGATGAACTCGTCGATCTTGATCTCGCCGTTCATGTAGCGCTCCACATAGCCCGGCAGCTCGCTCCGGCCCTTCACGCCGCCGAACGCCGAGCCACGCCACACCCGGCCCGTCACCAGCTGGAACGGCCGCGTCGAGATCTCTTCGCCGGCCCCCGCCACGCCGATGATCACCGACTCGCCCCAGCCCTTGTGGCAGCACTCCAGCGCCGCGCGCATCACGTTGACGTTGCCGATGCACTCGAAGGAGTAGTCCACGCCTCCATCGGTGAGGTCGACGATCACCTGCTGGATCGGGTCCGAGTGCTCCCGGGGATTGACGACGTCGGTGGCGCCGAACTGGCGGGCCAGCTCGAACTTGTCCGGGTTGACGTCGATGGCGATGATGCGGCTGGCCTTGGCCATCAGCGCGCCCTGGATCACCGCCAGGCCGATGGCGCCCAGGCCGAACACCGCGCGGTGGAGCCAGGCTCCACCTTGGCGGTGTTGAGTACCGCGCCGATGCCGGTGGTGACGCCACAGCCGAGCAGGCAGATCTTGTCCAGCGGGGCCTCCGGCGAGACCACCGCCAGCGACACCTCGGGCAGCACGGTGTATTCGCTGAAGGTGGAGCAGCCCATGTAGTGGTGCAGCGGCTTGCCTTCCAGCGAGAAACGCGAGGTGCCATCCGGCATCAGCCCCTGGCCCTGGGTGGCGCGCACCGCCTGGCACAGGTTGGTCTTGCCCGAGCGGCAGAACTTGCACTGCCCGCACTCGGCGGTATAGAGCGGAATGACGTGGTCGCCGGGCTTGAGGCTGGTGACGCCGGGGCCGACTTCCTCGACGATGCCGGCGCCCTCGTGGCCGAGCACGGAGGGGAACAGCCCCTCCGGGTCGGCGCCGGAGAGCGTGAAGGCGTCGGTGTGGCAGACGCTGGTGGCCGCGATACGAACCAGCACCTCGCCGGCCTTGGGCCCTTCGACGTCGATCTCGACAAGC
>NZ_PNRF01000047.1 GCF_002879615.1 Billgrantia endophytica | reverse complement strand
AGTAGCCGAGCATGATCGATGGCAGTCCGGTGATGAGCCAGGGGAAGAAGGCCATCAGCACACAGGCCAGCAGGATCAGGGCGACGAACGGCACCACCGCCTTGTAGAGATCGACGATCTCGACCCCCTTGGGTGACACCCCTTTCATGTAAAAAAGCGCGTAACCGAACGGTGGCGTGAGGAAGGAGGTCTGCAGCACGACCGCCACCATCACCACGAACCACAGCACGTCGATACCCATCTGGTTGATGATCGGCAGCATGATCGGGAAGCTCAGCAGCACGATACCGGTCCAGTCGAGGAACATTCCCAGCACGAACACCAGCGCGAACATGAAAATCAGGGCGCCAATCGTGCCGCCCGGCATGGCCATGACCAGATCGTTGATCACGGTCATGCCGCCGCCACGGGAGAAGACCCCGGTGAAGGCGGTGGCGCCGACCAGTACCAGCATCACCATGGTGGTGGTCTTGCTGGCGTCGATCATCGTGCGAAAGCAGGTGCCGATCCTGCGATCACCGAAGATCATGAACAGGAGGAAGGCGATCAGCACGCCGATGGCCGAGGCCTCGGTGGCGGTGGCGATGCCGGTGAACAGTGCGCCGAGCACGCCGAGAATCAGCGACATGGGCGGCAGCACGTACTTCACCAGCATCATCATCAGTTGGCCGGTAGAGTACTCGGCGCGCTCTTCGACCGCCACCGGCGGTCCGTAGGAGGGCTTGAGGTGGCAGATCACCAGGACGTAGAGCGCATACATGGCCCCCAGCAGCAGGCCCGGCACCAACGCGCCGGCAAACAGCGCGCCCACCGACACCGGCGAGTAGCTGGCCATCAGGATCAGCATGATACTTGGCGGAATCAGGATACCCAGGCAGCCGCTGGCCATGATCACCCCGGTGCTGAGCTCCTTGTTGTAGCCATACTTGAGCATCGGCACCAGCGCGATCATGCCCATCACGGCAATGGAGGCGCCGACGATGCCGGTGGTGGCGGCCAGCAGCACCGAGACGATGACCACGGTCAGTGCCAGGCCGCCGCGCAGTTGCGCCAGCAGCAGGCGCATCACCTCGAACATCTTCTCGGTGACCCCGGAATCATTGAGGAATCTCGCCATCAACACGAAGAGCGGAATGGCCACCAGCACATAGTTGTCCATGGCGTTGCCATAGATATTGTTGATGATGGTGCCGAGCACCCGCGGGCCGGGGCCGAGGTAGGCACCCATCACCGCGACGCCGCCGAGCACGAAGGCCAGCGGATGGCCCATGAACAGGCCGACCAGCAGGCCGCCGA
The DNA here is from genome assembly GCF_002879615.1 of Billgrantia endophytica. Taxonomy (GTDB): domain Bacteria; phylum Pseudomonadota; class Gammaproteobacteria; order Pseudomonadales; family Halomonadaceae; genus Halomonas; species Halomonas endophytica. The sequence goes on along the minus strand of NZ_PNRF01000047.1, from coordinate 102,091 downwards.
ACATGAACAGGGTAAGCAGTTCCGGACTCAGGCTCATGCTGGTTTCTCCTCACGCAGCACCTGGATGGCGCGGATGACGATGGCGATGGCCTGTAGCAGGAGGGTCACGGCAGCGACGACGATCACGCCCTTGATGGGTGCGACCGGGATCGACACCATCCCGTAGGTGGTCTCGCCGCGGGTGAAGGCGCGCATGAAGAAGCTCCAGCCGAAGGTCAGCAGCATCCAGATGAACGGCACGAAGAAGATCAGATAGGCGAGGATTTCGATGACGGCCTGCTTCTTGCGCGACAGCAGGCGCTTGAGCACGTCGACCTCGACGTGGGCGTGGTGGCGTAGCCCGTAGGCGGCCATCAGCATGAAATGGGCACCGAAGAGCATCTTGGTGATATCGAAGGCCCAATCGCTGGGACGGCCGACGAAGAAACGCAGTGCAATATCGTACAACACCACGAGGGTGATCACGGCAATCAGGGGGGCAATGAGACGGCCGAATCCCTCGTTGAGGGCATCAATTGCCTTGGCAATGGCATTCATGGTGGGAGCTCTCGAGAGTCTGGGAGACGGTGCAACGGGCCGATGTGATCAGCGGCGACACGAGGTCGCCGCTTGGTATGACAGGCAGGAAGCCCCCCGGCTGGCGGGAGGCTACCCTGTCGCTTACAGGCAGGCCTCGATTTCCTCCAGGGAAGGGAGGTTGTCCATGGTGCGGCTCATGTTGAACGGTGCGGAGATGTCACGCCAGGTCGCATAGTGCTCCAGATAGCTGACCATGGAGTGGTAGACCTTGGCGTGCATCGGGTCCTCGCAGGCGCCACGGATGATCACCTCGTTGGTGATGTCCTGGATGCGCTCGAGCTCCTCGTCGGAGAGCTGGTGAATCTCGACGCCAGCCGCGATGAAGTTCTCGGTGCCTTCGGTGGAGCCGCGCTCGGACCAGGCCAGCGACCAGGCCATGGTGGCGTCGGCGGCGATCTTCAGCTTTTCCTGGGTCTCTTCGGAGAGGGCGTCCCAGGCGTCCTTGTTGATCATTACGCCGAAGACACTGGCGGACTGGTGCCAGCCTGGCACTGACCAGTGCTCGACCACTTCGCCGAAGCCGGCGTTGTAGTCGACGCCCGGCGTGGAGAATTCGCCGGCGTCGATCACGCCACGCTCGATAGCCTGGTAAATCTCACCACCGGCCAGGTTGACCTGGGAGCCGCCCAGTTGCTCGAGGACTCGGCCCTGGTCACGGCCGGACAGGCGAAGACGCTTGCCGTCGAGGTCCTCCAGGCTCTCGATGGGCGTACGGCCCATGAAGCCGGACTCGTTGTTGGTGATACCGTAGGGCAGGTACACCATGTTGTACTCGCCATAGACTTCCTGGTAGAGATCCCAGCCGCCCCACTGCTGAATCCAGTTCAGATAGTCCACGCCATTGAACAGCATGGTGGTGGTGGCCAGCGGCGAGAAGGCTGGATTGCGTCCCGCCCAATAGCCGGGCCAGTCGCCGGCGGCCTCGATGCTGCCGGTTTCCGTGGCATCGAACACTTCAGTGACAGGCATCAGCGTGCCGCCGGCGCGGAACTCGATCTCGAGCTCGTCTCCGGCCAGCTTGTTGACCAGGTCGGCCCAGTGGCGATCAATCTCGACCAGATCCAGGTTGTCCGGCCAGGTGGAGGTCATGGTCCACCGCTCCTGGGCCTGGACAGAGGTGAAGGCGGCCAGGGCGATGCCGGCTGCCAGGCCTGTGAGGGCGAATTTGGTCATCTTTTTCATGTGATGCTCCGTTAGTCTTGTTGTGTAGCAAATTCGGTCAATCTTGCCGGTGGCGCATTATCATGGGGTACGACATGGCAGCAGGGCATGCCCCGGCGCGCGACTCGGCAGCAAGGGACAAGCTAGCACGGTGACGTTGTCATAATCGATAGCCGGCTCAACGGGTGTATCACCAGTGCCAGCGCGACTCGATTCCTTGCCCTGGATGAGGTAAAAATTCTTTTAAAATAAAGTGTTGCATGCTGTTTCGAGTGTTTCCCTTGTTGCCTTTCAACAGGAATATCAGTGTTGAATGGCAGGGGGCGTTAGACCAAAGACTGAATGAAGGAGGCGCAGTTGAGTCGTCCGAGAGTGCAAGCGCCACCAGGAAGGGTGGTCAATAACGGTGCCTGACGCTTCGGGGAGGCGCGTTTGAAGGAGTCATCCGTCGATCAATGTCTTGATTGGTCAGACCAAATGGCGAGCCTGGGCTGGCGATCGCTTGTCTGGGTGGTCGGCCAGCCTGCCGATACCAGGTGCAGGGCCATGGCGCTTTGGCGGCAGCGGGCCTGGCAGTCGCCTTGTTGGGTATCCCCCATGTGTCCCGATTCGCTGGAGCGGACCCGCTGGCTGTCGTCGGCCAAGGCACGCATTCGCCTGGGTGGTGAGCACGACCTGGTGGTGCTGGACGCTGTCTCCGAGGGAGCCGAGTTCGATCCCGACGTCTTCGGTGCGTTGAGCGGTACCCTGCGAGCCGGCGGTTTGCTGGTGTTACTGACCCCTCCCGACTGGAAGCGCCCCGCGGCGGCCAGCCCCTATCTGATGCGGCTGCACCGACGGCTTGAGGGTGCCGGGGGAGTCGTCCGCTGGCCGGTTGATTCGGGGCCGGCCTTTCCCGAATACCTGTTGACGGTGGCGGAGCGAACCCCGGCACCCAGCGAGGACCCGGACTGTCTGACCGCCGATCAGGCGGAAGCCGTCGCGCGCCTGGTCAAGCTGAAGCGGCGCCGCCCGCTGGTCTTGACCGCCGACCGGGGCCGCGGCAAGACGTCGGCGCTGGGGATCGCCTGTGCGCGGCTTCTGTTGGCCGGGGAGCGTCGGATTCTAGTGACAGCACCGCGCCCCGCCGCCGTGTCGGCATTGTTCGAGCGCCTTGAACGGCTCTGCCCGTCGGGCCGACGTCAGGACAACAGCTTCATCGAGGCGAATGGGGCGCGGGTCGACTTCATGGCCCCGGACGAACTGTCGACCTTGGTCGAGCGCGGGGAAGCGGGGGGGGCTGGCTGCCGACTGCTGGTAGACGAGGCGGCAGCCATTCCGGCTGCACTGCTGGGCCAGTGGCTCGAACGCTTTCCCCGCCTTGCATTCGCCACCACGGTTCATGGGTACGAAGGATCGGGGAGAGGCTTCGCCCTGCGCTTTCGGGAACGCCTGGAGCGCCAGGCGCCCGACTGGCGCGAGTTTCACTTGGCGATGCCCATACGCTGGGCGGAAGGCGATCCGCTGGAGAGGCTGGTCAACGACCTCTTGTTGCTGGATGCCGAGCCGCCGCCCGCTTCGGCCCCGGGGGGATTGGACATGTGGCGCTGGTGTCGCCACGCGTTGGCCGCCGAGGAAGAGCAGCTGCGCGCGGTTTTCGGTCTGCTGGTCCAGGCCCATTATCGTACCTCTCCCGCCGACTTGCGCCGGCTGCTCGATGAGCCAGGGCTGAGGGTGGCGACCCTGGCGTCACGGAAGCAGACCCAGGCCGTCATGCTCTGCGGGGAAGAGGGTGGCTTCGACGCGGGGCTGGCCGAGCAGGTCGCCAGGGGGGAGCGTCGTCCTCAGGGCCATCTCCTGGCTCAGTCGCTGGCGGCTCACGCCGGCTCCCGCGACGCCTTGATGGCGCGCCTGCGCCGGGTGCAGCGCATCGCCGTACATCCCGGACGTCGTCGCGAGGGACTGGGGCGACGACTGTTACAGGCGGAGCTGGTCGACGCCCGACGTGCAGGCGTCGACCTGGTTGGGGCCAGCTTCGGTGCCGAGCCGGGCTTGATCGCCTTCTGGCAGGCGCAGGGCTTCCGGGCGGTTCGGCTCGGGCTGTCCCGCGAGACCGCCACCGGAGAACATGCCGTCATGATGGTTGCTCCCGTCAGTGACCGAGGCGAAGCCCTGGCAGGCGAATTGACGGCGGGCTTTCAGCAACTGTTGCCGATGCTGCTGGCCTTCGAGCTGAATACCCTGGACCCGATGGTTGCCCTGGCACTGCTGGCCGAAGGGCCACGGCCGCCCCTGAATGACCTCGATCGTCGTGATATCGCCGACGTGGCGTTCGGTTTCCGTGAGCCGGCCCTGGCTCGCCCTGCGTTACGGGCATTGGTTCGCTGTGCGGCGGCCGAGGGGAAGCGGGATCGCGTGCTTTCCCTCATGCTGGCATGGGGATTTCAGGGGCGTGACATGGCCTGGCTGGCGTCACGGCTCGGCGTGTCCGGACGGCGTGAGGTCGTGGCTTGGCTGCGTCGAGAGGTGGCGGTTCTGCTCGAGGGTTACGACCTTCGGAGCTAGGCGGGCTTTCCCCGGCGTCATTGGCCCGGTAAGGTAGCTCGGTTATCCTCATGAAGACTCACCATGAACGCACATCTCGAGCAACTATCGCCGCAGCCGCTGTGGCGGCATTTCCGTACCCTGTGCAATACACCGAGACCCTCTGGCCATGAAGCCAGGCTGGTGGCCTTGATCGAGGCCTGGGCCGATGCTCAAGGCCTGGCCCATGACCGCGACGCATTCGGCAATCTGCGTATCCGCAAGCCCGCCTCGCCGGGTCATGAGCAGGCGCCGGGCGTGATCCTGCAGGGGCATCTGGACATGGTGGCCCAGGCCAACGCCGATCACCCCCACGACTTCACCCGCGATCCCATCGAGACCCATGTGAACGAGGGGTGGCTGCAGGCCCGTCAGACGACCCTGGGTGCCGACAACGGCCTGGGCGTGGCGGCTGCTCTGGCTGTGCTGGAAGACGAAGCCCTGGTGCATGGTCCACTGGAAGCGCTGTTCACCTTGGAGGAAGAGTCTTCCATGGGGGGAGCGCTGAACCTGGCGGAGGGCTGGCTGGAGGGGCAGGTACTGCTCAACCTGGACTCCGAGGATCGCGGCGAAGTCTTCATCGGCTGCGCGGGCGGTGCGGATATCGTGGTGGAGGCCCAGTTGCCTACCGCCGAGTTGAACGAGGACGAGGTGGCCCTGAGGCTGTCGTTGACAGGGCTGTCGGGCGGTCATTCCGGCATCGACATCCACCGGGGCCGCGGCAACGCCAATCGGCTGCTGGTTCGGGTCCTGCGCGCCCTGGAAGCCTTCGACGCTCGCCTGGCCGACTACCATGGCGGGACGCTGCGCAATGCACTGCCGCGGGAGGCGTTTGCCACCCTGGCGTTGCCGGCCGACGAAGCAGAGGCCGCGGGCGAGAAGGTCGCGGCGTTGCAGCAGGAGCTACGCGCCGAACTGGCCGGCGCCGATGAGGGGCTGACCCTGGCGCTGCATCCGCTGGTGTCGCCGCCGGCCCAGGCCCTCAATGCCCATGCCAGTCGTATGCTGGTGGCGGCGCTGCATGTCGCCCCCTATGGGGTGGAGCGCATGAGCCTGGACGTGCCCGGTGTGGTGGAAACCTCCAACAACCTGGGTGTGGTCAACCTGGCGGAAGGACGCTTCCATCTCTGTGCACTGGTCCGCTCGCTGCGTGACAGTGCCGCTGCCGATATCGCCGACCGTTTCCGGGGGCTCTTCGATCTGATTGGCGCTCGCACCCGGGTCGAGAATGCCTATCCGGGCTGGACGCCCGATCCCGACAGCGCCCTGCTGGCTCGCTTCCGGCAGTTGCACCAGCAGCAACTGGGCAGCGATCCGGCGGTGAAGGTGATTCATGCGGGGCTGGAGTGCGGGATCCTGGCTGGTAAATACCCGCACCTGGACATGATCTCCTTCGGTCCGTTGATCCGTGGTGCCCACTCGCCCAATGAGCGGGTCGAGCTGAACTCCGTGGAGGAGTTCTGGAAATTGCTGAAGGGGATGATAGAAAGCCTCGCCAACGAAAAGGCGGCCTGACGCAGGTCGTCTCGACGGCCCTCGACGTGACCACCGCCCGCTGAGAGCGGGCGGTGGTCGGCATCCGGCCACCAGACGACATGCGGTGTGGGTCAGGCATGCTGGCGGCTGTGCTTGCCTTCGCCGATCTCTTCGATCAGCTTGGCGCAGAAGGCTTCCAGGTCGTCGGGTTTGCGGCTGGTGACCAGGCCGCTGTCGACCACGACTTCCCGGTTCACCCATTCGGCGCCGGCGTTGCGGAGATCCTGCTCGACCGAGGGATAGGAGGTCATGCGGCGGCCCTTGGCCACGCCGGCGTTGATCAGTACCCACGGCCCATGACAGATGGCGCCCACCGGCTTGTGGGCGACGAAGAACTGGCGGGTGAATGCCAGGGCCTGCTCGTTCTGGCGCAGGGCATCCGGATTGAACAGTCCGCCCGGCAGTACCAAGGCATCGTAGTCGTCGGCCTTTACCTCTTCGAGGCGCTCGTCCACGTCATGGGGCTTGCCCCAGTCCGACCCTGCCCAGGCACGAATACTGTCCTTCCCGGGAGCGATCACATGAACCGTGGCGCCGAAGCGCTCCAGCGCGGCCCTGGGTTCAGAAAGCTCCGATTCCTCGAAACCGTCGGTGGCGAGAATGGCGACCTTCTTTCCGTTGAGCTTCTGGCTCATGGCTACCTCCTTGTGATCCAAGTACACGGCAAGCGTGCCTTCATTTCCTATCGTTGTGGTGAGCGCGAAAGATCACAAGGGTGAAAATGTAGGGAAACGTCACCCATCTTTGCCCTGGGTGACAGGCCGAATGCAAGCGCCGCCGCCCGGTGGGCGGCGGCGCTCGGCCTGGTGCGGGTGAGCCGGGAGCATTCAGCCCAGGTAGGCGTTGAGCATCCAGATGGTCTTTTCCTGCTCGCGGATGTAGTCGCCAGCCTGCGCGGCGGTGCCTTCATCATCGGCATCCGAAGCCAGGGACAGGATCTCGCGCTGCAGTTCGATCAGGGTCTGGTAGCCCTTCAGCACGCCGCGAACGCAGGTTCCGCCGTCATGCACGTCCTTGTCTTCACGAATTTCCGACATGGACACGTAATCGCTGTAGGCATGGACGGGCTTGTGTCCCAAGGTCAGGATTCGCTCCGCAACCTCGTCGACCTTGACCAGCAGGTCGGTGTAGAACTCCTCGAACTTGGTGTGCAGTTCGAAGAATTGTGGTCCTTTCACGTTCCAGTGGTAGCCGCGCACGTTCATGTAGAAGATCTGGTAATTGGCCAGCAGGGCGTTGAGCTTTTCGGCAAGTTGGCTGGCGCTGTCTTCGTGCAGGCCGATGGAGTTGATATCTGTCATGCGGAGCTCCTTAGTTCGCAGGATATGGTTGGCAGTCGGATTCGTCAGGACCCCCAGTGTAAGAGGACGGGGGGAATCCGATAAGCAAAATCTGATCATCGCTTTCATAGCGCACATTGATCACATGCCGGTGGTACTCGTGCCTTTCAAGGGGCTGTGGTGCTTTGCCGCACTGGCTTCGACCTTGCGGGAACCCCGTGGCGCAGCGAGACTCAGAAGGAGCGGTCTGGTCTGCTCGTGGTATTCACAGCGGTTACATGGCGCCATGCGCCGCGTAGACTGCGAGCAACATGAAATGGAGAGTGCCCATGCGTCCTTGGTGGCTTTTACCCTGCCTGCTGGTGCTGGCTGGTTGTCAGATATCGCCTGCGGTGCTGCCATCGGCCGAGCCGCGGCCGGCCGCCGAGTGCCGCTGGGACGCCGACGGAACGGAGGCGGACGAGTGGGTGCGTCGCGCACTCACGGCACTCGAGAACGACGGGTTCGTGGTTCGTCATACCGAGCTGACGCTGGGGCTCGTCAATGCCGAGCGTACCCGGACCGTGCCCGGCTACGGCGGTTTCGATGAGCGTGATCGTCTGGGCCTCTTTGGCGGCTATGGCGTGGGAGGCGGCCGGGGCGGTGTTTCCAGCGGGGTGATGATTGGCTTCGGCGGTGGAGGCGGACGCATCATGCACGATGCCACTCGCCTGGAACGTGTCTCGGTGGTGGCCGATGACAGCTGGGTTCGGGTCAGCCGCGATATTCAGGTCATCGACTGGCGAGGCGAGATTCGCGAGTCGCGCAGTGCCAGCGATGCCCGGTTCTGTACCCAGCTTCGCAACGCCATGACCACTGCTCGTGCCGGGGAGGATTCATGATGCGCCGTTTCGTCATCCTGCTGACGGTCCTGCTACTGGCAGGTTGTGTCACTGCCGCTCCGGCTCCCGAGCCCCGGGAGCTCACGCTTGCCGCCACGCCCGAGGAGACGCTGCGTGAGGCCGTGGCCCTGTTGATGGAAGAGGGGTACGTGGTTCGGCATGCGGATGCGGAGCTAGGGCGGGTCGATGCCGCCCTTGCCCGCTGGCCGGGCTACCAGGTCCGTTTGCAGGTCACACCGGAAGGTGACGCTGCCCGTGCCTCTTTCACTGCGACACGGGGCGGTCGCCCCTTGCAGCCCCACCTGCTTGATCCCCTATTGGCGGCATTGCAATCCAGGCTGGGGCTGGGCCCCTGACAGTGAAACGCTTACCCCGACGACGAGCCCTTCAAGACGCTTATGACGCGACCACGTGACCTTTCGGTATGCTGGAAAGGAGGGGGCTGGCCGGCCGGGCTGGCAGCCTTGATGCTGCTGCTTGCTCCGGCACTGGTTCAGGCTCATCCGCATGGTTGGATCGACATCCGCATGCGATTGATCCTCGATGACCAGGGGCACCTCGAGGGGCTGCATCAAGCATGGCGAATGGACCCCTTCTATAGCCTGGTGCTGATCGAGGAGCTCACGCAGGCCGCGGGTGAAGAAGGGCTGGAGGCCGGCCTGGACCAGCTCGGTGGCGAGATACGCGCCAACCTGGCACCCCACGACTATTTCACCGAGCTGCGGTTGGGCGACGAGAAGCTAGCCGTGGGGGAGGTGACCGAATACACCGTCATGGCGCGTGGGGGACGAGTCGAGTTCATTTTCCTGCTGCCCCTGGCCTCGCCACGGGCATTGAACGAGAAGACCCTGAACTACAAGGTCTTCGATCCGACCTACTATCTGGAAGTGGTGCATGAGGCGGATGGCAACACCCCTCTCGACGATGCCCTGGTGGTCAATGGCGAGCTGTCGTGCACGACACGAATCCTGCCTGCCGATCCGGATCCCGAGCGCGTGATGGAAGCCGCCATGCTGGATATCACCGACGAAGCCGAGCCGGGGCTGGGTCGCCACTTTGCCGAGACCGGGGAGGTGACATGCGAGTGAAGGGCAAATGGTGGCTGGCCGGGGCGGGCCTGCTACTGGCGGCTCTGCTGTTCCATCTGGCCTTCCAGGGTGGCTTCCAGTCGCTGAGTCTGCAGCTGGTATCCTGGCAGCGGGATTTCCACCGCGCCCTGACCATGGCGATCACCGAACTTTCCGGGACTCCTTCGCCGGGTACCTGGGCGGCACTGCTGGGCATCAGCTTCGGCTACGGGGTCTTTCATGCCGCGGGGCCTGGCCATGGCAAGGCGGTGCTGACCACCTACCTGCTCTCCCAGGGCGGTGCGATTCGCCGAGCCCTGGCGCTCTCCTTCGCCGCTTCGCTGCTGCAGGGGATGGTGGCGATCAGCCTGGTCGTCGTGCTGGTGCATGGCCTGGGCTGGGTCACACGGCAAGCCATGGGTAGCGTGGTCTGGGTCGAGCAGGCCAGCTTCCTGATGGTGGCGCTGCTGGGGGCCTGGCTCTGCCTGCGTGCCATTCGTCAGTTGAGAAGGCCCGTGCCCGCCGCGGCGCACGGCTACCCCCACCGGACGCACGTCGCTGCCGACCATGCGGCGGATCCTCATCATGGCCATGAACATTGCTGCGGGGGGCACCACCATGTGGACCCGCAACAGGCCGCGGACTGGCGGACTGCACTGGCCACGGTGGCGGCCATCGGGGTTCGTCCCTGCAGTGGCGGTGTGCTGCTGCTGGGCGCAGCCTCACTTCTGGGGCAGTTTCCGGTCGGCGTGGCAGCCGTGCTGGTGATGTCGCTGGGTACGGCGCTGACCGTGTCGGGCCTGGCGCTTGCCAGTGTCGTGGCGCGTGGCTGGGCAGAGCGTCGGCTGGCGCGCCAAGGCAACGTGCAGCGGGCTGGCCGAGTTCTGGGCTGGGCCTCCCTGGGGGGTGGCCTGGCCATCCTGGCGCTGGGAGTGTCACTCTCCGTGACCGGTGTGACGCAACCCGCCTCGGCCCCGCTGTTCGGGGAGCCGCCCTCTCGCAGCGCCGGGGTCGAGTCGCCTCCCCGGAGCAGCCCTTTCGGGAGTGGCTGAGCCGTCTATCTCAGCGTGAGAACCTCGATCTGAGCCAGAAGATGGCCCCGCATGGCGGCCAGGCTGTCCAGGTCGTAGGGTACGGCTTCGCCATGCCCCCATACCGGTGCCGGCCAGGCAGCATCGCCTCTGTGCCTGACAACGACATGGACATGGAGCTGGGCAACCACGTTGCCGAGGCTGGCGACGTTCAGCTTGTCGCCCCCGGAGAGGGTCTTCAGCATCTTGCCGACCGTGGCGGCTTCCCGCCAGAGTTGCTGCTGGTCGGCCTCGTCCAGGTCGAATACCTCGCTGACTCCGCCGCGACGCGGTATCAGAATCAACCAGGGGAAGCGGGTATCATCCATCAGCCGCAGCTGGCACAGCGGCAGCTCGGTCACCGGGTAACTGTCCTGTACCAGTCGCTCATCGAGTTCAATGGACACCATGGCTTCCCCCTGTCGTCATACCGCGCTGTCTGTCGCGAAGCCTCCATCATGACACAGCCGCATTGAGAAAAGCCCCCCGGAAGCGAAGCGCCGCATTGTGTCTTAATTAGCGCAGCGGCGTGCAGTCGGTGCTAGATTTAGAGAAGCAGAAGTCCTGCCCACTGGAGAAGGCAAGCATGAAACGGATAATGGCATTGTTACTGGTATCGATCTTCGCACTATCACTGCTCAGTGGTTGCAATACCATGCGTGGCGCCGGTGAGGATATCGAAAGGGGCGGCGAAGCGATTCAGCGCCAGGCAAGCTGAGCTTGGGCAATTGTGCAAGATGAGGCGAGTCCTGTTAGGCTGAACGAGGCCATTGCTTCAAGGAAAGGAATGGAGATTCCCTGTACTTTTTCAAGGAGAAACGACCATGAAGAAAGCCATTGCCCTTAGCTTCGCCCTGCTGATGACTGCCGGTGCCCTCGCAGGCTGCAATACCATGCATGGGGCCGGGGAGGATGTCGAGCGAGGCGGTGAAGCCGTTCAGGATGCCGCGCAGTAAGGACTGTTTGACCGATCGAGCATTACACAGGCATGCCGAAGGGCATGCCTGTGTGTCCCGATCGGGCAGCCTTCCTGTATTTCCACGACTTGCCATTGAGGCCCCGCGATGGCCATACCCATGAAGTCCTTCTTGTCACTAGTCAGCCTGCTGCTGATAACGGGTTGTACCGCCATGACCCAAACGAATGGCCCGCGTGAGCCTGCGCCGGAACCTCCTCGCGTCAGTGAAGAGGGCGACACCTGCGGCGCGAGCCGGGTGCAGGATCGGGTGGGACGTCAGTTCGACGAAGCGCTTGGCGAGTCGATGCGGGAGCAAAGCGGTGCCGGAACGATTCGCGTGATGCGCCCTGGCCATGCCTACACCCTCGAGTACCGTGCCGATCGTCTCAACGTCCGTGTGGATGACAACGAGGTCATCACCGATATCGGCTGTGGTTAGATGCCGACCGGCAACGGCCGGCTTGTTTACTCGTAACGCTCCTTCCACCGCTGCTGGGCCACCTGTGCCTTGATCAACTCCAGCATGTCGATCAGCACCTGTTCGGTGACCTGGTCGGTATGCTCGTCGACTCTCAACCAGGCATCGAGGCCGCTTTCAGCGAGGTGTTCCACCAGAGTATTGAAGTCCGGCGAGTGGAGTCCCTCCATCGCTTCATGGACCAGGCGACAGGCAATGTCGCTCAGTGACTCATTCAGCGCCTTGGCCACCTGCCCTCCCAGCGGCAGACGCTTGAGACGCTTGATCTCGGGACTCTCCCTCAGGGCTCGCCCCACCAGGGCGCTGATGTAGCGCATCATATCCGCGCGATTGGCCCGGTAGGCGCTATCGGCCATATCCTCCAGGCGCCGGCTGATCTCGTGGATGAGCTGCTGCTTGCGAGGTACCACCACCTCTTCGGTGATACGCCGTGACAGGGAATCGCTGCTGCGTACCTGGTCCTGGATGTTGCCCAGCAGCCGCAGGGCGACCCGGTCCGACAGCTCCTCCACCAGGATGTCATAGTACTTGGCCAGGAAGGCGTAGGCCCGCCACCGCCGGATATCGATCATTCCCAGCCGATGCAGGCGATGCAGCAGCGAAATGACGCGCAGTATCCGCAATAGCCGGAAGCCGCCGACCGGAATGCAGCCCAACACGTCGTACCAGTGCACGAAAGGGTAGAAGAACCAGCGGTGGTAGCGACGCTCCAGGATGGCCGCCGCCCAGCCCAGCAGGACATCGAGGACGAAGATCGCCACGAAGACCAGGTCGATGGCGATGAAGTTGTCATGGATGTGACGGTCATAGGCGCTGTGCAGCCCCGGGGCAACTGCCTCGAAGGCCGCGTTCAGGGGCGGCAGCAGGAAGAGACTGTCGAACAGCAGCAGCGCCAGGTTGGTGACGACCAGAAGGATGATGAGCAGATCCCAGACCAGATGGATGCGTTCCAGCGAGGAAGAGGAACTGCCGAGATCGGGAGTGGGATGGGACATGGCGCCTTACTCGTCTCCGTGCCGGCCAGGCTTGGGTTCCTGACTGGCAAAGTGGTCCTTCTGGGTGCGGTGCTCTTCCTCTTCCGCCCGCTTGCGCAACGTCTTGCGCAGGGTGGCCTTCTCGAAGCGTAGCTTCTGCAGCGACGTCGCCAGCTTGAGCGGTGGCACCCTGGCCGGCTGGCCGTTCGAGTCCACGGCCACCATGGTCAGATAGCAGCTGTTGGTATGTCGTATCACCTTGTCGCGAATGTTCTCGGCCACCACCTTGATGCCGATCTCCATGGAGGAGTGGCCGACATGGTTGACGCTGGCGAGGAAGGTGACCAGTTCGCCCACGTGGATCGGCTGCTTGAACAGTACCTGATCGACGGACAGGGTGACGACGTAATGGCCGGAGTAACGGCTGGCGCAGGCATAGGCCACTTCATCGAGCTTCTTCAGGATGGCCCCGCCATGTACCTTGCCGCTGAAATTGGCCATATCGGGGGTCATCAGCACGGTCATGCTCAATTCATGCTGACCGGGCAGGTCGTGGTGATCCATAGCGATGTCCTGTGGTGTTGTCCTGACAGCATAACGCCTTGCCCCGGTTGTCACGACTCGTGGGCAAGGCGCCATGTCAGCCCGATAGGCGGCTCACGACCGGCTCAGAACCAGGTCAGGCCCACGGAGATGATAATGCCGGTGATGAACAGCTGGATCAGGCAGAAGCCCATGATGTCCTTGGCCTTCAGCCCGGCAATTGCCAGTACCGGCAGGGCCCAGAACGGCTGCAGCAGATTGGTCCAGGCGTCGCCCCAGGCAATGGCCATGGAGACTCGTGCCACATCCACGCCCAGGGCCTCGGCTGCCGGCAGCATGACGGGAGCCTGCACCGCCCACTGGCCGCCACCCGAGGGGATGAACAGGTTGACGATGCCGGCACTGATGAAGGTCCAGAACGGCAGCGATGTCTCGGTGGCAAACGAAATCAACCCCTGGGACATGGATTCGGCCAGGCCCGACTGCACCATGATCCCCATGATGCCGGCATAGAAGGGGAACTGGATGACGATGCCGGCTCCACCCTTGATCGCCTCGTTGAGGCTTTCGAGCAGGCTGCGGGGCGTGCGGTGCAGCACGATGGCGAGAAACAGGAACATGAAGTTGACGACATTCAGGTTCAGACTGCCGTCCCGCAGGATGAAGTGATCGAGCAGGAATATCACGCCCGGGATGCCCACCAGCCAAGCCAGGGTCACGCTGTTTTCCAGGCGCTCGGCCGGGCGTGTCACCCGTGCGCGTGCCTCGGGTCCGTCATCCAGCAGCTTCGGGTCCACATAGACGCTGTCCTTTTCGTCGGGCAGCATCAGCCGGTTGACCAGCGGGATACTGATAAACAGGCAGACCACGATCGCCAGGTTGAAGAAGGCGAAAATGGTCGAGCCGGTACCGATCACGCCGATCTGGTCAGCGGTGAAGTGGCCTTCGGTGGCGATGGTCAACGGAATGGAGCCGGCAAGTCCACCATGCCATACCACGAACCCGGAGTAGGCGCTGGCCACCAGCAGGCGATAATCGACGCGCACCAGACGGGCAAGCTCCTTGGCGAACAGGGCGCCGACTACCAGCCCGAAGCCCCAGTTGATCCAGCTGGCGACCAGGGAGACGAGGGTAACCAGGATAATAGCCCCGCCAGCGCTCGTGGCCCGTCCGGCCAACTGCTGTAGCACCCGCTTGACCGGAGGCGAGCTGGCCAGCATGAAGCCGGTGACCAGTACCAGCAGCATCTGCATCGAGAAGGTGAGCAGGTTCCAGAAGCCGTCACCCCAGAAGCGCATCACTGCCAATGGCGTCTGGCGTTCGACGGCGATGGCAGCGGCAGCGGCGGCGATGGTCAGCAATAGCACGAATATGAAGGGGTCGGGCAAGTAACGGTCGACCAGCCTCACGGCAGGCCTGGACAGGAATTTGAGCATGGCGGTTTCGCTTCTTCTAAGTTGTGGAAGTTGCTGTCGGGGTCGTCTCAGAAAAATAGCGCAACCTCATGAAGTTGCCCTGTTCGACGGGTCAACGGTGAGGCGGGCGCAGGGGTTTGTCAAAGGGTACGGGGCACCGATTGCCAGCGCGTGCGGCGATAATGCAGGAAATAAGCCGACAGTACGGCCGAGCGCACCAGGGCAAAGAGCAGGAACGACAGCCATAGGCCGTGGTTGCCGAAGCCCTGGGTGAGCCACCATGCCGGCAGGTAGACCGCCAGCCCGACGAAGATGCTGTTGCGCATTTCACGGGTGGCGGTAGCCCCTATGAAGACCCCATCGAACAGGTAGCTCCAGACAGCGATCAGCGGCATGACCACCATCCATGGCAGATAGGAGCCCGCCGTGTCGCGCACCTCCGGTAGGCTCGTCAACATCGCGATGAGATAGTGGCCGCCCAGAGCAAAGACCAGTGATGCCGTGGCGGCGGTCATGAGCGAGAACCAGGCCGCCGAGCGCACGGCAGCGCCGAATTCATCCCAGCGGCGGCGCCCTACCGAGCGACCGATCAGTGCCTCGACGGCATGGGCAAAGCCGTCCAGCGCATAGGAGGTCAACATGATGAACTGCAGCAGGACGGCATTGGCGGCCAGCATCGTGTCTCCCTGCACGGCGCCTCGCGAAGTGAAGAAGGCCATGGCAAAGAGCAGGCCCAGGGTGCGCACGAACAGGTTGGCATTGACCTGGAACAGTTTGGCATAGGCCGCGAGCTTGAGCAGCCGCTCACGCAGGAAACGCCCCTCCAGCAGTTTCAGCTGACGGCTGACCAGCCAGGCACCAAAGGCCAGCGCCGTGTAGTCGGCGATGACCGTCGCCCAGGCGACGCCATCGCTGGTCATTCCGAAACCCACCACGAAGAGCAGGTCCAGGACGATATTGACACCATTGGTCAGGACCAGGATGGCGAGGGTGACCCGGGAATTCTGCTGGCCCAGGAACCAGCCGATAATCGCATAGTTGGCCAACACGGCGGGCGCCGAGAGGATGCGGATCTGGGCATATTCCGCAGCCAGTCCGGTCGCCACTTCGCTGCCGTCCAGCAGCCACAGGCCGAGGCCGATAAGCGGCTGGGAAAAGAGGATCAGCAGCAAGCCGATGCCGATGGCCAGCAGCAGCGACTGGCCCAGCAGGTTTCGTACCTCGCTGTCGTTTTCGCGCCCCGTCGCCTGGGAGGTCAGCCCGGTGGTACCCATGCGCAGGAAGCCGAAGCCCCAATAGAGGAAGCTGAACAGGGTGGCGCCCAGCGTCACCGCCGCCAGGTAACGGGAGTCCGGCAGGTGGCCGACCACGGCGGTATCCACCAGACCCAGCAGTGGCACGGTGATATTCGAGAGGATGATCGGCCAGGCCAGCGTCCAGATGCGGCGTCGGGCGGCGGAGGGTGTCACGAGATCCTGGGAGGCCACGGCCTGTTCCGATGATTGACGAAACGCTGCAGCATGGCGTGCGCGTGACCACGACGCAACAGCCCGTGCGTGAGCGGAGTGGCCTATGCCGCGGTAATGATGTGGTACTTCTCCATCAGTTGATCACGGCTTTCCTTGCGCTCCGGATCCAGCGGAATGCAGTCCACGGGGCACACCTGCTGGCACTGGGGTTCGTCGTAGTGGCCGACGCACTCGGTGCACAGGTTGGGGTCGATAACGTAGATCTCTTCACCCGCCGAGATGGCGCCGTTGGGGCATTCGGGCTCGCAGACGTCGCAGTTGATGCACTCGTCGGTGATCATCAGTGCCATGAGGGCTACCTCGCGAGTAAGGCGTGGCCAGCGAGGCTGGCCTCGCCCTGGATGATGCCTATCGGCGTGTATGGCCGAGCATTCTGGTCAGGTATTGTAATGGCTTCGCAGCGTCTCGGCGACCCTGGGATGGACCAGCCGTGTGACATCGCCGCCGAGCTTGGCGATTTCCCGCACGATGGTGGAGGAGATGTAGGAGTTTTCCACCGCCGGGGTGAGGAAGACGCTTTCCAGCTCGGGCGCCTGGGCACGGTACATGTTGGCCAGTTGCAGCTCGTACTCGAAGTCGGATACCGCACGAAGGCCGCGCAATATGATATATGCCTTCTGCTCGATCATCATGTCGGTCAGCAGGCCATTGAAACCGATGACCTCGACATTGCCGAGCTCGGCCACCACTTCCCGGGCCAGGGTGATGCGGGTCCCGAGGTCTAGGGCGGGCCCTTTGCCGGGGCTGGCGGAGATCGCCACCACGACATTGTCGAAGAGGTGCGAGGCACGCTCGATCAAGTCGAAATGGCCGTGGGTGATGGGGTCGAAGGTGCCGGGGTAGACCGCTGTCTTCATGGCGCTCGGCTCACTTGCAGGACTCAAGGGGGCTCAGGGTAACCGCCCGTGGCCGAGCCGACAATATCTGCCCGGCCACGGAGGGTCACTCGTCCAGTTGGCCGAAGGGGTTGTCCACCACCAGCGAGACCGGCCGCGCGAAGCCCGGGATAAGAATGCGTTCCACACTGACATCGAGCTCAGGCCCTTCCAGAACGCCCTCGCCGAAGCGATACCGAGCCTGATAGTGTCCATGGTCGGCCTTGGCCAGGTAGGCCCGGCTTGCCTCCCGGGTCGCCTCGCGGCGCTCTCGCCAGGCAGTCAGGGCCGCTTCACCATGACGCTGCAGCAGCAGCCGCTCGGTCACGTCCGGCGAGAGCACCACGCCGGTGGCATTGTTGCCGCCAAACCCCTTGGCATTGATGAAGGCGGCGTCGGCGCTGAAGGATTGAGGCTCGCGGGAAAAGCAGAGTCGTTCGGCATACACGTCCTCGGCGACGGCATCCAGGGTTGGAATGCCCGGCAGCAGGCCCTGGGCGAAGGAGCCGAGGGCACTGACCAACTGGTCGCCGGCCGCGCTGCCCTGGGAGTGGCCGACGAAGGCCTTGACGGCCACCACGGGCCAGCTATGGATATCGTGTGCCTTGGCGACCAGGTCGAAGACATGGGACTCGGTCACGCGATTCTTGGGAGTGCTGGTGCCGTGGGCGTGGAGAAAGGTACGTTCCCGCAGCGCTTTTTCACCGAGCATGTCCCGTACCAGGGCGGCCGCCTTGCCCAGGGTAATGTAGTTGCCGATACCGGGGGCCGAGATCGAGCGCTTCCAGCCATCGGCGTTGACGAAGACGGCCGGTACACTGCCGAGGATCTCGGCGCCGATCTCCAGGGCAAGGGAATCGTCCAGCAACAGGATGAACTGGCTGGATTCGGCGATGGTGAAGCCGCAGTTACGGGCGAAAGGGCGGCAGGCTCGCTGATAATCCGCATCGGTCAACAGCTCCAGGGCATCCAGCGCCTTGAGGCTCTCGTCGTCGGCCAGTGCCCCCATGGCACGAAAGCCTTCGATGATCTCCGGCGTTATCGGCGCATCCGAGGTGCCGACCATGACCGCACGGCGCTGTCCGCTGCGGATATCCTCCACCCCCAGGCGCAGGTTGTAGAGGAAGCTGGCGCAGGCCCCGAGGACGGCGCCGGTGCCGCCCACGCTGCCCAGTACGTAGGCGTTGAGGAAGTCGGCCGGCATCTGGCCATAGCCCAGCGGCATCTGCTTGGACGTGGCCCGGTTGCCGGAGACAAAGCTCTTGAGCAGCCCGCCCCAGCCTTCGTCGTCGAGCTGGCCGATGGAGTTGCCGGCATAGACGGCCACATCGTCCGGATCGAGGCGGTCGCGCAGGGTTTCCCATTCGAATCCGCTGCTGCCCAGGCAGTCGCTGGCGGCGAAGATCGACATCGACAAACCGCGTGGATGATGCACGCTGCGATAATAGCGACTGGGGTTGAAACCGCTAGGCAGCTGTCCCGCCGCGCGGACCTGGGCCTGCCGGGTCTCTGGCAGCATCACGTCCAGGTCGCCGGCAGGCACCGTGACCTCGAGGACATGGCGGTCCACCTCGCGAACCTGCCAGGTGGCGGGCAGACGCTCGGGCAACTGGCGTCGGCGGATGCGGAACGTCAGTTCGCTCCCAAGTTCCAGGCTGGCCCGGCGGTTGCCTGGCAGGCCATCGTCGTGGAAGCGAGGGTCTTCGATACGCCGGATCAGGGTGTGGTCCAGCACCTGCCCGCGGCACCGCTCGGCCAGCGTCGCTGGGCTGACAGATTGGCCGTGGACATCATGCCAGGCGCCGTCTCGATGGCTACCCAGCCCCATCAGGGCAGCCAGGCCCAGCAGGAGCGTCTGCTGGTCGTCATCGGTCAGGGCATCGATAACGGTGCGACGAAAGGCTTGATGGCCAGAAGTTCGACCGGCGGCGTTTATGCCGCCCATGCCGACGATCACCGGTAAGTGTGACAAGCCGCTTTCCTCGTTGTGCTGTTTGTGCGAGTCGCTGTTATAAGTATGAGATTGGCGATCATAGCACCCGGTTCGGGACCCCGTCATGGGCTCCCGGAACAGGACAGGACAGCCATTGCGAAAAAACGAACGTTTGAAATGGGGCGGTGATCGAGCTATCCTTCACGTGCTGTTTGAGTCATACGAGTGGGTATGTGGGCGTGTTCCTTCGGGGGCGCGCCATTTTTATTTACGCCTCGCGCGTCACGATACGGCTGCTAGAATGGTCAGCTTTCGCACATGATTCAACTGAGCCGCATGCACGCCACTTCTCGTACTATCGTGACCAATCAGCCGGGTCCGCATCAGGATCTGACACGACGCGTCGAGCGAGCCTTGAGCCATCCGTTTCGCAAGCCGGTCGCCATCCATACCCGCCTGGCCTTCGAGCAGGCGGATACATGGCTTGGCGCTCGTCAGCCCGATGGCTTCCGCCGGACGCGACTGATCCTCGATGCCGGCTGCGGAGTCGGGCTGTCGACGCGTCGGCTGGCCACCCGCTTTCCCGACCATGTGGTCATTGGCGTGGACAGAAGCGCCGACCGGCTCGCGCGCGATCACGGCGCCCTGCCTGACAACGGCTTGCTGGTGCGTGCCGACCTGGTGGATTTCTGGCGACTGGCGCTGGCGGCCGGCTGGCAGCCGGCACACCATTACCTGCTCTATCCGAATCCCTATCCCAAGGCGGCGCACCTCAAGATGCGCTGGCATGGCCACCCGGTTTTTTCCGTTATCCTGGCACTGGGAGGGCGGCTCGAGCTTCGTTCCAACTGGCGTCTCTACCTGGAAGAGTTCGCCCTGGCCATCGAGCAGGCAACGGGGATCGAGGTCGCCGTGCAGCCCCACATACCCGATGACGGTTGTCTCACGCCTTTTGAACGGAAGTATCACACCAGCGGTCAGTCACTCTGGTGCCTGACGGCCAGCCTGCCCCACGCTCCCGGTCTGGTACCGGCTGCTTCGCTGGATAAGGTACCCATGACCGGCGGCACATGCAGGTCCACTGTTTCCTGATTCGAGGTTCCTATTGCCATGTTGCGTCGCCTTGTCCTGCTGTGCGGTCTATTCATGCCTTTGACGGCTCTGGGAGCGGGCTTCACTGAACTCGGCCGTATGGCCGAAAGCGGATTTCTGATCGGTGCCGAAGCAAGGCTGCTGGGTGATGGCGGCGCACCGGGTGAAGTGCTGGGTGCCATCGAACCCCAGCGCCAGCTATCGCCGGCCTCGGTCTCCAAGGCATATCTGGCGGCGGCGGCGCTGGACCGCTGGGGTCCCCAGCACCGCTTCACCACGCGCCTGGTCAGCGATGTCGAGCTCGACGGCAATGGCGTGCTGGCTGGCGACCTGATATTCGAGGGAGGTGGCGACCCAGCCCTGGCCACCGAAGACCTGTGGCGCCTGGCCCAGCGTCTGCACCAGCATGGCGTGCGCGAGGTGGCGGGCCGCCTGGTGGTCAGTCAATGGCGCTTCGGACCGGTGGAGTGCATCACCACCGACCGCTGCCAGGCCAGTTCACGGACAGCCAACGCCTACAGTGCGCTACTCTCCTCGGCGGGTGTCAATCATGGCAGCTGGTGCGTCAGCGTGGCTCCCGGAGCGGCTGCCGGCGAGCCGGCACGGGTCACCAGCTGCGACAGTCAGTCGCCGATCGTCGGTATCGACAACCGGGTCGAGACTCGCCCACCCAACAGTGGCACCGAGTTCAGCGCCGAGCGCGTCACCCGCGAGGGTGAAGACACCATGGTGCTGGGCGGACAGATTTCCCTGAACGCCTCGCCACGCGAAGTCTACCGCGCCAGCAGCGACCCCGCCCGGCAGACGGCCCGCACCATGGCAGCCATGCTCGAGCAGGCCGGCATCGTGGTGCGCCAGGGATATGCCACCAGCGTCGAGGAGCCGTCCGCTGCCACGCGCACCCTGGCGGCGGTCGACGGCAAGCCGTTGCAGGAATTGCTCCTGCGCACCATGAACTATTCCAACAATTTCATGGCCGATGTGCTGGCGCTCAATCTGGTCGACACCCCACGTAGCACTCTGCTCCAGGGCGGAGAAGTCATCGAGCACTTCGTTGGCGGCATTCCCGACCACGGCCCGCTGGAGCTGCGCAGTGGCAGCGGCCTGACGCCGGAAAGCCGCATCTCGGCTCACGGGGCCAACGTGATGCTGGAGAGCATGTTCCACCGTACGGCGCTCTTTCCGAGCTTCGTGGCCAGCTTCCAGTCGCCAGCCACCGGCGTGGCCAATTTCATTCGCCGAGGCTCGCCCACCTTCCAGGATCACGTCATGCTCAAGACCGGTACGCTCAATCAACCGGTTGCCGTGCGCGCGGTCAGTGGCTACTTTCGTACCCGTTCGGGGCGATGGGGCGTCTTCAGTGTGCTGGTCAATGGCACCGCCACGACCCCCTGGCTCAACTGGGCCCAGGTACTCGACCCGCTGGCCGTGGATCTGGAACGCATGATCGACAGCCATTGAGGGTTACTCCGAACCGCACCAACGAGCCGAGGCAGGACGAAGTCATCATGAAGCATGGGAGCACGGGTTGGCGTCATCTGGTGAAATCCACCGGCTATTCGATCAAGGGGCTGCGTATCGCCTTTCGCCATGAAACGGCCTTTCGCCAGGAGCTGGCCCTGTGCGTGATGCTGGTACCGCTGGCGTGGTGGATCGGCGACGGGCCGGTGGAGTGGATCCTGCTGTTGGGCAGTTGCCTGCTGGTGCTGATCGTGGAACTGCTCAATAGCGCTATCGAGAGTGTGGTGGACCGTATCGGCACCGAACACCATGAGCTATCCGGTCGCGCCAAGGACATCGGCTCGGCCGCCGTCATGCTGGCGCTGCTGCTTGCCGGGCTGACCTGGGCTCTGCTCATCGGGCAGAAGCTTCTTGCCTAGGTAGCACGATAGTCGGCACTTCCCGGCCTCGTGGCAGTGCCTGCGATGCCGACCTTCGTTATGCTGGAAGCACCCGAGTTATGACAAGGCGAGCTGGCGATGCCCCTTCCCGACGACTTTCTGCCCACCGATGACGTTCCCGCCGTGCTCAGGCCAGCCTTGGCCAAAGCCTGGCAGCGCCTGCATGACAGTCTGGCCCAGGCCGACAGTGTCGCCGAGCTGACCGGACAGGAGCCGCCATCCGAGAGCTGGGTGGCGCTCGGCGACGGCCGTCGCCGTCAGCTCGCCCGGGTGCTGGCCATTTCCGATTTCGTCCTCGATTCATTGGTGCGCCATCCCGACTGGCTGCTGCACCTGGACGCCAGTGGAGAGCTTGACGAGGCCCCGGGCACAGAGGTGCAGCGTGACTGGCTCGATGAGCGGCTGGAGGCGGTTGACGACGAGGCCGCCATGCAGTCGGCCATACGGCGCTTCCGCCGTGCCCGCATGATGGGCATCGTATGGCGCGACCTGACACGCCCGGCCGATGTCGACATGTGGGACACCAGTGCCGCCGTGTCCCGGCTGGCGGAACTCTGCCTGGACGGGGCCCTGTACTGGCTGGAGGCGTATCTCGAACCGCGCTGGGGTCGGCCCGCTGCGCGGGCCGACGGTAGTGGGCAGCACCTGGTGGTGCTGGGTATGGGCAAGCTCGGTGCGGGGGAGTTGAATCTCTCTTCGGATATCGATCTGATCTTTGCGTTTCCCGAGAAGGGCGAGACCCAGGGTGGGCGTAAGTCGCTGGAGCACCAGGAGTACTTCACCAAGCTGGGCCAGCGCCTGATCACGGCCCTGGACGCCGTGACAGCGGACGGTTTTGCCTTTCGCGTCGATATGCGGCTGCGACCGCTGGGGGAGGGCGGCCCGCTGGTCGGCAGCTTCGCCTCGCTGGCCGGCTATTACCAGGACCAGGGCCGCGAATGGGAACGCTATGCCATGCTCAAGGCGCGGCCGGTGGCCGGGGACCTGGATGCGGGTGATGAACTGCTGGCGAATCTGCGCCCCTTCGTCTACCGCCGGTATCTGGATTTCGGCGCCATCGAGTCGCTGCGCGAGATGAAGGCGCTGATCAATCGCGAAGTGAAGCGCAAGGGCATGCAGGCCAACATCAAGCTCGGCCCCGGTGGTATTCGGGAAATCGAGTTCGTGGTCCAGGCCTTCCAGCTGATTCGCGGAGGGCGGGACACCGAGTTGCAGGTCACCTCGCTCAAGACCGCGCTGGAACGGCTGCCTGGCCTGGGGCTTCTGCCCCAGGCGGTGGCCGACGAGCTCATGCCGGATTACGTTTTCCTGCGTGACCTGGAGCATGCCCTGCAGGCACTGGAGGATCGCCAGACCCAGAGCCTGCCCGACGACGACCAGGCCCGGGAGCGCGTGGCGCTGGCGCTGGACATGGCGGACTGGCCGGCCGTGATGGCACGGCTTGACGAGGTTCGCTCCCGCGTACGCCAGCACTTCGATGCGGTGATTGCCGACCCGGAAGCGGAGATGGAGGGACCCGCCAGGAGTCCCGAACATGGTATCTCTTCCCTGGATGACTGGCGGTCGCTATGGCACGACGAGCTCGAGGAGGAAGAAGCCCGAACGCTACTGGCCGGGGCGGGGTTCGCTGACCCGGAGACAGCGTTGCGACGCCTCACCACGCTGCGCCAGTCCCGTCAGGTGCAGACCATGCAGCGCATCGGCTACGAGCGACTCGATGCCTTGATGCCCCTGCTGCTGGGGGCGGTTGCCGAAAGCGAGCTGCCGGATATCGCACTGGAGCGTGTGCTGCCATTGGTCGAGGCCGTGCTGCGGCGCACCGCCTACCTGGCACTGCTGCGCGAGAACCCCGAGGCGCTGGGCCACCTGATGGGGCTATGCAGCGCCAGCCCCTGGATCGCCGAGCAGCTGGCGCGCTACCCGCTGCTGCTCGACGAGCTGTTGACCCCGGATACACTTTACACCCCCGCCGACAAGACACGACTCGCCGACGAGCTGCGCCAGGCCCTGGGTCGAATTCCCGAGGATGACGACGAGGCCCACCTGGAGGCGCTGCGTGTCTTCAAGCACGCCCATGTGCTGCGGGTTGCCGCCTCCGACATCGCCGGCACCCGGCATCTGATGAAGGTCAGCGACTACCTCACCCATATCGCCGAGGTGCTGCTGGAGGCGGTGCTGGCCATGGCCTGGCGCCACCTGGTGCGCAAGCACGGCTATCCGTTGCGGCGTGATGGCTCCCGCGCCGGAGCCGAGCCCGAGTTCCTGATCGTCGGCTATGGCAAGCTGGGTGGCATCGAGCTGGGCTATGGCTCGGACCTCGATCTGGTCTTCATTCACGATGCCGACTCCGGCGGCAGTACCGATGGCGCGCGGTCCATCGACACGCCGGTGTTCTTCACCCGCCTGGGACAGCGCATCATTCACCTGCTCACCGCAGTGACGCCGGCAGGCGCGCTCTACGAGGTGGATATGCGCCTGCGCCCCTCGGGCAGTGCCGGGCTGCTGGTCACGTCGACCAGCGCCTTCGCCGACTATCAGCGCCGCGAGGCCTGGACCTGGGAGCATCAGGCGCTTGTGCGGGCCCGCGTGGTGGCCGGGTATCCGCCTATTGCCGAAGGATTCGAGGCGGTGCGTCGCGAGATACTGGGACGCAGCCGCGATGTCGAGGCACTGCGCAAGGAGGTGGTGGCGATGCGCCACAAGATGCGCGATCACCTGGGCAGCAGGGATGCCGAAGGCTTCGACCTCAAGCACGACGCGGGTGGCATGGTCGATATCGAGTTTCTCTGCCAGTTCGCCGTCCTCTCGATGGGCAGCGAGACACCCGAGCTATTGGCCTACAGCGATAACATGCGCATCCTCGAGACCCTCGAGGCCACCGGTCGCCTGCCCGACGATGACTGTCGGTGCCTGCGCGAGGCCTACCTGGCCTACCGCAGCGCCGTTCACCGGGCTTCGCTGACACGTGAGTCGGCCCGCGGCCGCAGTGAGGACTTCCAGGCCCACCGACAGGCCGTGATCGACGTGTGGCAGCGACTGCTCGAGCCGTCGACATGAGAGTTCAACCGATTTCGCCAACATCAGAAGAGAGAGTCCGATGAACAAGGCACTGGTACTCCACGGCCCCAACCTCAACCTGCTGGGGACACGCCAGCCGGAAATCTATGGTTTCGAGTCCCTGGACGACATCAACAACTCCCTTTACGAGAAAGCCGCGGTCAACGGCTGGGATATCAGGGCACGGCAGAGCAACCACGAGGGCGAGCTGATCGACCTCATCCAGGCGGCGCGCCTCGACGGTACCGCGGCGATCATCATCAACCCCGCCGCTTATACCCATACCTCGGTGGCGATCCTCGATGCGCTCAATGCCTTCGAGGGGACCGTCATCGAGGTGCACCTCTCCAACGTGCACAAGCGCGAAAGCTTCCGGCACCACTCCTACGTTTCGCTGCGGGCCGATGGCGTGATCGCCGGCCTTGGCGGCCAGGGCTACCTGGCCGCCCTGGATGCGGTGATCAAGGCGGCCTCGAAATCCTGAAGGACTGTTTCGCCACTTCTCTCGGGCCCGCCAAAAGAACGGTGGGCCCGCTTCGTTGTGTTTGTGTAACAAGTGCTGGCAAGGCCCGGTACGGCGGCCCCCCTGGGCCAGTGACGACTTCACCGCCCGGTGCGTGCGCTGCGATGCCTGCATCACGGCCTGCTATCCGCTTTACCCCTGACGTTGGGGCGACCGCCAAGGCCTCGGCTCGATAGCGAGGCCCGTACCGGCTGTGGTGCCTGTCTTGCCCAGTGCCCCAACGACGCCATCAGAATGACAAATGAGGAAATGGCCCATGTCGAACGATCCCCTGCATATCGCCAGTTTCCTGGTACATGTCCAGCCGGCGCACTGCCAGGAAACGGCGGAATGGCTGGGTGGCGCACCTGGAACGCGATGGGCCAGGGCATGGGCATCCGACCGACTAGTTCCGAGGCGCCCCAGGTTCGTGGCTCAACTGATCGTGGTGCGGATCTGCCGGGCTTTTTCCTGCAGTAGCGGAAGGTACCGCTGCTTCAGGGTCTCGTAGTCGACCCGGGCAGCATTGGTACTGATGTTGATGGCGCCGAGCAGCTTGTCGTTGGCATCGAAGGCGGGCACTGCAATGGAGCGCAGGCCCGAATCAAGCTCCTGGTCTGCAATCGCATAGCCCTGCTGACGTATATCGAGGATACGGCGTTTCAATTCCGCCTTGTCGACGATGGTCTTGTCGGTATGGCGTTCGAGCTTCACCTGCTCGAGAAAGGCATCCAGCTCAGCATCCGGAAGCTGGGCCAGCAGGACGCGGCCCAGAGAGGTGAGGGCGGCCGGCAGGCGGGTGCCCACCGACAGGGTAATTGCCAATAATCGATGACGGGCCGAGGAGCGGGCCACATAGATAACGTCGTCACCATCAAGCACGCCCAGAGAAGATGATTCCCCGATCTCGAGCGTGATGTCCTCCAGCACCTGCTGGATGACACTACGATAGTTATTGGCCGAGAGGAAGGCATAGCCAAGCTGAAGCACCTTGGGGGCAAGCTCGAAATGTCGCCCTTGCTTGCGCATGTAGCCCAGCGCATGGAGCGTCAGCAGGAAGCGCCTTGCCTTGGCACGATTCATGCTGGTTCGAGTGGCCACCTCGCTCAGTGTCATCCGCGGGTGGGCATTGTCGAACGCCAGTATCACCTCCAGCCCGCTGGCCAGGGCAGTAACGAAGTCGCGGTCCTCTGTCGATATTCCTTTGTCTGTCACGTATGCCTCCGCTGACTGACCCGGCGCTTGATTGATCAAGGCGTCATTTGCGGCATATGTTCGCATACCGAACATGTGTTGTTCAAGCATGGCTCCATTGCGATAAGCTAAGTCGCCTTTAGACCGGGAATCTCACCGACAGAATGGAAACAGGCCTCTGTCCGGTGCATAACGCGTGGTCGCTACCAGCGGGTCGCCGATCCCGCCGCACTGGATCGGCTCCTGGTGGGTGTCTTCCTCGAGTCCCTGCCCGAAGGTGCCACGGGAGGTCTGGTTGGATCTCGATGCCATGGACGATCCGCCGCATGGCCACCAAGAGGGCCGGTTCTTCCACGCTACTTGGCGCGGCAGGCAGCGTCGCTGGCAATCGGTGACCGCCTGGGCCATGAAACCGCCAGTTACCGCCAAGACATCCCCGGCGGAGTTGGGCATCCCATGGCCATGAGAAAGTCAGGTAAATCACAGATGCCAGCAGCGATGAATGCTGCCGGCATCTGTGTCCGAGCCGATTCGAGTTCAAGCGCTGCCCAGCAACCGTTCGACGCTGCGTTGGACTTGCCGGGTCAGGTCGCCTTCATCCAGGCCGGCCACTCGCCCATCGACGGTCACCGGTTCGCCATTGATGAAGCCATATTTTACCGTGGCCGGCTCGGCACATAGCAGCGGTGCCATCAGCGGGTAGTGCACGCCGGCAAAGCGTGGCTGGTCGATATCGTAGAGCACCAGGTCGGCGGCCTTGCCGACAACCAGCTCACCCACATCGTCCAGTCCCAATATGCGTGCACCACCGGCGCTTCCCCAGCTCAGCACGCTCTCCAGAGTGGTGGCTTCCGGGCCGCCCAGGGCACGATGAATCAGCCACGCGAGATTCATTTCCTGCAACATCGAGCCGGACTCCGACGAAGCCGAACCGTCCACCCCCAGACCGATGGGCACCCCTGCACGAGCCATGTCGGGCACTGGCGCGACACCGCTTCCCAGACGGCAGTTCGAGGTTGGGCAGTGAGCGATGCCGGTGCCGGTTTGCGCCAGTCGGTCAATGGCGTGCGGATCGCTCTTGACCAGATGAGCGAACCAAACGTCTTCGCCCAGCCAACCCCGCGCATCCGCATAGTCGATGGCCGACATGCCATACTTTTCCTGCGCCTGGGTCTCATCGAAGCTCACCTCGAGAAGATGGGAGTGGCGCCGCAAGCCATGACGCCGCGCATAGTCGGCCAGCGCGTCGAGGCTCCGCGGATTGCTCGAGTGGATCAGGCTGGTGGGTGCGACGACCAGTCGCCGCATGGCATCACCCGCCGGTTGATGATAACGCCGGCGCGAGCTCTCAAGGCGGTCGAGCGCCAGCTCCAGGCTCTCCGGTACGATGGCGTGACGTGCCATGCCCTTGTGGCTGCCGGCCTCGGTGGCGCAACCGCGGCACAGCGCCAGGCGTATGCCGAGTTCATCGGCCGCCTGCCACACCGCCGCCTCGACCTCCGGGCTGGTGTCGCGGTGATAGAGATAATGGTGATCGGCACAGGTGGTGACGCCCGAACGCAGCATCTCGTATAGCCCTAGCCGCGCGGCGTGATACATCAGTTCCGGAGTGATCTTCGGCCAGAAGCGATAGGGCACCGAACCCAGCCACTCTCCCAGGCGTTGGTTGAGTCCTTGCGGAACGCCCTTGAGGATCGACTGGGCCAGGTGATGATGCGTGTTGACCAGCCCCGGCCACACCACGCATCCGCTGGCATCGATCACCCGCTCGCCTTCGATTGGCGCCAGGTCACGGCCAAGTGCGGTGATGCGATTGCCCTGGAGTCGCATGTCGGTGGCCGATGATTGCTGCGACGAAAAGATCGCCCTGGCATTGCGAATCAGATAGCCCATGGTTATGTCCCCATATGATCTCTGATCGGAGCAATGTCCCGGGGCGTTCCCCTGACCGCTTCTACTCCCGATGAATGGTTGAAGGTTGGACGGCGATCGGGTGCCGTCATGTTTGCCATGCAAATTGCCTTCCACAATCTCGTTGCCACCGTCGTCGTGCATGAAACGGAATGGTGCATCCATCGGTCATCGCTGCGGCGCGACGAGAACATTGGCAAAGAGCACTGTTAGTGGGCACTGCAGCGGCGCAGCATGTTCAGCAATGCACCAGAAAAGTGCGTTGCATGCCATCACTGAATGGCCACCCGTGGCGCCAGCACTCACCAACTCCATTGCCGCCAGTGACTTTTTTCACCTTGGCATACTATCTGCTTGGTCGTGAATGCGATGGCGGCAACAACGAGATATCTCCGTCATCCTCCGTGTCCTGGTAGAAGCAGTCAGGGTCTCCGACCCGGGTCATTGCTAGGCGCGCCAGCCGGTCGTCGTGTGTGGGCGAACCGGGGCGTGGCCGCGACAGGACTTGCTTGCCCCGCCCCTGTATGGCCTTCCCACGTCAAGTCGGTATCGTGCCGACTCACCGGTTGAATGAACCGACCCGTGCCCCTGATGACCTGGGAGAAAAACACAATGAACCCTGTACCGACACACTTTACCGACGCGTCTGCCAAACCATTGGCCATGCTTCTGGCCGGCACTCTGCTGCTGTCGATGAGCCCATTATCCCATGCCAACGAGCAAGTGACCTTTCAGCTCGACTGGCTACCGGGAGGCGACAAGGCCCCGGTCTATGTCGGCCTGGCACAAGGCTTCTTCGAGGAGGAGGGCCTGGAGGTACGTATCTCTCAAGGACGTGGCTCCACCGATGCCATGACCAAGCTGGCCACGCGCCAGGCCGATATCGGCCTGGCCGACATCACCGCGCTGATGGTGGCCCAAGCCGAAGGTGGAATACCGGTCAAGGGCGTCTATTCGGTGTTCAGCCAGGCACCGCATGCCTTCTATGTGCTCGAGTCGTCGGGTATCGAAAGCGTCGCCGATGTCGAGGGCAAGCGCATCGCCACCTCTCCCTTCACCTCGTCCAATCTGTTCCTTCCCCTGTTACTGGAACTCAACGGTGTTGACGACGGCGATATCGAGCTGATTCAGAGCGACCCCGGCACCCTCAGTCCGATGCTGCTCAACGGTCGCACCGACGTGGTCATCAGTTGGGTAACCGACCACGAGCGCTATGCCGCCAATGCACGCTCCGCCGATGAATCGCTGCGCGTCATTCCCTGGCACGAGGCTGGCCTGGAAGCGTATGCCACGACGCTGGTCGCCAGCGAGCGCTTCCTCGAGGAACGCCCCGAGGTGGCAAGACGCTTCATCAGCGCGTACGAAAAAGCCATCGAGTACACCTGGGAGAACCCCCAGGAAGCAGCCGAAGCGGTGCACGCGGTGGTGCCCGAAGTCGAGGTGGAGATGGCCGCCAGCACCATCGAAGCCATCCGCTCGCTGGTCTTCAACGACGCCAGCGACGCGCATGGCCTCGGGACCTTCGATCCCGAACGCCTGGCGACCACCTGGCAGTGGACCGCCGAGGCCCAGGACATGGATCCCGCCCAACTCGATCCGGAGAGCATCATCGACCGCTCCTTCATGCCAGGAGGTGACTCATGAAGCCACACGTCGAATTCATCGAGGTAGGCCACTGTTATCGCAGCAGGCGCAAGGCACCGGTACAGTCTCTGCTGGGGGTGAACCTGAGCATCGCGCGACACGAGTTCGTCGCCGTGGTCGGGCCGTCCGGCTGTGGCAAGTCGACCCTGTTACGGCTGCTCAGTGGCCTGACTCGTCCCACCCAAGGCGAAGTGCGCATGTTCGGCCACCCGGTACGGGAGCCTGGCGGAGAGGTCGGCATCGTATTCCAGAAGCCGACGTTGCTACCGTGGCTGAACGTGCTCGACAACGTGCTGTTTCCACTACGTCACCAGGGCAGGGTGGTGGGTCGACAGGATCGAACCCGCGCGCGGGAACTGCTCGATACGGTAGGGCTCGGAGACTTCATCGCCAGCCGTCCGGACGAGTTGTCAGGTGGCATGCAGCAGCGCGTGGGCATCGCCCGTGCCCTGCTGCTGGACCCAGAGGTGTTGATCATGGACGAGCCCTTCTCGGCACTGGATGCGCTGAGTCGCGAGCAGATGGGCTTCGAACTGTTGCGCATCTGGGGCGAACGCCCCAAGACCGTGCTGTTCATCACTCACTCGATCTCCGAAGCCGTGCTGCTGGCCGACAGGGTACTGGTCATGAGCCCTCGCCCAGCGAGCATCGTCGACAGCCTCGACATCGATCTGCCACGCCCACGCACCCCGGCGACCATCGATCTACCGGCGTTCAACGTCCATACCCAGCGCATCCGCCGGCATATCTTCGGTCCCCCGGGGCCTGGCGAGAGTAACGTGACCGCGGGTGCCTTGACCGAGAGCCCCCTGGCCAACACTCGCCAGGCTGCCGACAGCCCTCGCCCTGCCACTCACCAGGCGATCCGTCATGCCTCCTGAGGAAGCCACCATGAAGCCTCTCGTTTCATTGCGCGATGTCCTCGGCCAGCGCCTGCTACCCATCCTGGCCCTGCTCGCGATCCTGCCATTGTGGGAGCTGGCATGCCGGCTGTTCGGCGTGCCCGATTATGTGCTGCCCGCCCCGACGGCGATCCTCGAGGCGTTCCTGAACGTCGACGGCCAGCGCTGGATGGGCCACCTCTGGGCCACCGTGAGGGTCGCCCTGATGGGATTCGCACTCGCCATTCTGGTCAGCCTGCCACTGGCCATTCTCATGGTTCGCTCGGTCTTCCTGACCCGCACGCTGTTCCCGTTTCTGGTGGTGATACAGTCCACGCCCATCGTCGCCGTCGCCCCCTTGATCATCGTGATCCTCGGCGCAGGCGACGCGCCACGCACGGTGATCGCCTGCCTGATCGCGTTTTTCCCGATCGTCGTCGCCACTACCACCGGCATGCTGGCCACGCCCCGCGAAATGCTCGAACTGTCACGTTCGCTCAAGGCGTCTCCGGCGCGGGAGATCTGGCAGGTCCGGCTGCCCTATGCGGTACCGCATATCTTCAGCGGACTGAAGGTGGCGATCACGCTGGCCATCATCGGCGCGGTGATCGCCGAGTTCGTCGCCGCGGAGCAGGGGCTGGGCTACTTCGTGCAGTTCTCGACCTCCTATTTCAGGATTCCCCAGGCCTTTGCGGCACTGTTCTTCCTGTCCGCCGTCAGCCTGTTGCTGTTCAAGGCGGTGCAACTGGTACAGCAGACGTTCTTTGGCTGGAGTCTTCCTGCCGACGACGAACGCTAGGCTTTGCCTGAAAACTGTCTGGCCATCGCTCGCCGACTTTTCAGACAAAGCCAAGGCCCATGCCTTTCACGGAGTAGAAGCGGCAGGCGGCCCCACAGCCGCCCGGCATTGCTCCAATGACCGGCAGGCGACGCCTGCCCCAACGTTGGAGAACCTTCATGATAACGAGTACGCATGACACCCTGCAGGAACTGCAACTGGAGCGCACCCTGGGCGGAGAGGGCCGCGAGGCCGAGCGCGAGATTCCACTGATCGACCTTTCCGACTTCGATACCCGGCGCGACGAGATCATCGATCGACTATGGCAGGCGGCCACCGATGTCGGCTTCTTCCAACTGGTCAATCACGGCATCGCCACCGCCGACATTCGCCAGGCATTCACCCTCGCCGAAGAATTCTTCGCCTTGCCCGACGCAACCAAGGCGCGCCACTCGCTGAAGCAGGGGCAGAACGCTGGCTGGGAGTTCAAGTCCCAGGTACGGCCGTCGACGCAGACCGCCGACCAGAAGGAGTCCTACCAGATCACCCTGCCGCACATGGAAGGGCTGTGGCCGGACCAGGTCACGCTGGCCGAGTTCCAGCGCATCATGCTCGACTTCGAGCACCAGGCCTGGCAACTGGGGATGCGGGTGCTATCGTGCTTCGCCGAGCGTCTGGGCTTCGAGCGCGACTTCTTCACTCATGCCCATGCACGCCATGCCCCCGACTACCAGAGTACGCTGCGTCTGCTGCACTACCTTCCCCTCGACCGGGATGCGCTGGCGGATGCCTCGCTGTGGCGCGCCGGGGCGCATACCGACTTCGACTGCCTGACCATGGTGTTTCAGCGCGAGGGGCAAGGCGGATTGCAGGTCTGCCCCGGTCACGAAGTCGCCGGCAGTGACGAAGGCCCGGCCTGGAGCAGCGTGGTACCCCGCGATGACATCATCACCTGCAACATCGGCGACATGCTGATGCGCTGGAGTGACGATGCGCTCAAATCCACCCTGCATCGGGTCCGCATGCCGACACCGGAAGAAGCCGACAAGCCTCGCTACAGCATGGCATTCTTCTGCCAGGCCAATAAGGACGTCACGATCCAGGGGCCGTTGCGCACCTATCCCCCGATCACCGCCCACGACTACCTGCAGCAGCGCATCGCGGCGAACTTCCATGCCGTGCGGAACAAGGACGCCTGACGCCCACCCATGCGCACCGGGCTCGCCACACGGCGGGCCCGAGTCGATATCACGATACCGTTGGCCGGGGCTGACTTGGCTAGCCCGGAAACAGGCATGTCGATGGCGGCCGGCTCAGTTTGGACGGGGGCTTCGGGAAATCGGCCAGCGGCTCGAGCTGCTGGGTCGGATCGCCGTCTGTTTCACCGGTTACCGCAACCCGAACCGCATCGAGCACAGCGTGCTGGCGTTGGTACCATAGCGTATCTACGGGCTGGCGCTGGGCCATGAAGATCTCGACGATCACGATGCCCTGCGCATGAGTGTTGCCGTACCCTTTGATCACGGCCATCCCACCCTGCTTGGCCACCTCCTATCCCCTCCGCGTCCCTGCCGACGCGACAGAAAGTCGCGAAATCCGTGGCTGAGCATAGTGCAACGCATAGCGACTCGCACCAGGGACCGGAAAATCAAACCCACAGGGAGCAAGCGGCCTCTGCAATGGCCATCGGTGAGATGAGCGGGTCATGTTGTTGTCTTCTTTAAGACTAAAGTTGGGTTTTTGATCATGAGAGTAAGCAAGTACTCTCCCGGTATGTATTGCGAATACATGTACGCATAGCGAACAAATTGACAACTCATTAAGGTGGCGCGATGAACAAACTCATCAATGCAGCATGGCTGGCAGCTTGTGGTAGCGCTCTGGCACTGACAATGTCTGTCTCGACGGCAAGTGCAAATGACTGGCCGACTGACGACGTCCGCCTGGTCGTTCCCTATGCGCCCGGCGGTACCACCGACGTGCTGGCTCGTCGTGTAGCCGACCTCCTGCAGGACGAACTGGACGCCAACGTCATCGTCGAGAACCGTCCCGGTGCCGGTTCCACCGTTGCCACCGCCCGTCTGGCCCGTGGCGGCCGTGATGCCGATCACACCATCCTGATGGCCTCTCCGGGCCATACCATCGGTGCGGCAATCTACCCCGACCTGACATATGATCCGGTCGAGGACTTCCTGTTCATCCAGAACATCATCGACATTCCCAACGTCATGGTGGTGCCTGCCAACAGCCCCTACAACAGTGTGCTCGAATTCGTCGAAGCAGCCAAAGAGCAGAACATGGCCTTCAGCCACAGCGGGGTGGGCAGTTCGATCCACATGTCAGGCGAGCTGTTCAAGAACCTGACCGAGACCAACATGACCTCCGTACCGTTCGCGGGCAGCGGTGCTGCGCTGCCGGCACTTCTGGGCGGTGATGTCCAAGTCTCCTTCGAAAACATGCCGACCGTGTACTCGCACATTCGCTCCGGTGATCTCAGGGCGCTGGCGGTCACTTCCGCGGAGCGCTCCGAATACCTGCCTGACGTGCCGACCATGGCCGAAATCGGCGAGCACAACCTCGACCAGTTCGTGACCACCGCCTGGTTTGGTCTGATCGCTCACAACTCCTTCTCCCAGGAGGCCCATGAGGCGATGCAGGAAGCGCTGGCGGCCGTGATGCAGCGTGAAGAGTTCCTGGACTTCGCCGAGCAGTTGGGCGCCGAGCCGGGCCAGGTGGCCGGCGAGGAATTCAAGCAGTTCATCGCCGAGGAAGTCGAGCGGTGGGATGCCGTGGCCGAGCAGGCGGGCATTCGCCAGTAAGCGAATGGGCTGAATCCCATAAACGCTGAGGCGAGGGCATGCGTCCTCGCCTCTCTTGTTTCCCTGTGGAGAGGGTAGCAATGACGACAACTGATCCCAAGCCTGGCAGGCAGGTCAATGACTCCGGCGACGTTCTGGCGGGCCTGGTGCTGCTTGTAAGTTCTGCGGTCCTGGTCTTTTATCTGGTGCCCAACTTTATCAGCGAGCCGCCTATTCTCCAGAATCCCATGATGTCGCCAAGATGGCTCCCCCGGATCGTGGGCTGGTTGATGCTCGGCTTTTCTGTCCTGCTTATCTTTCAGGGGATATTCGTCGAGAACAAGGCAGAGAGCGACGAGCGCCGCATCGATAAGGGACCCTGGCTGCGCTTTGCCTTGATGGTGCTGGCGCTGATGGTGTACGTCACCATGTTCGAACTCCTGGGTGCGATAATCAGCGGCATTCTGGCAACGCTGATCCTGTTTGTTGCCCACCCTGTCAGAACCTGGTGGGTCTACAGCCTGGCTTTCATCTTTCCCGCTGGTGTGGCTTTCATTTTCGTGGAAGTAATGAATGTGCCACTTCCGTTGATGCCGTTTTGATATCGGGCCACTCAACTTTTCTCTGGTGACCTATGGAAATCTTTTCGGAAGTTCTACACATATTCCTAAGCCTGGATAATTTTCTGGCAATAGCAGTCGGTGTCGTGATTGGCGTCGTGGTCGGCTCCATTCCCGGGCTCACAGCCACCATGGCGGTGGCACTGGCGCTGCCGTTCACTTTCTCCATGCAGCCCGTGGCGGCGATTCTGCTGCTGGTGGGCATTTATAAAGGCGGCATGTACGGGGGATCGATCACGGCCATTCTGATCCGCACACCCGGATCGCCTGCCAATGCCTGTACGTTGCTCGACGGTTACCCCATGGCACAGCAGGGCCATGCGAAAAAAGCCCTGAAAATGTCGCTCTATTCCTCGTGCATTGCCGACTTCATTTCCAATATCGCGCTGATCTTCTTTGCCGCTTACCTGGCAAAGCTTGCCCTGAGTTTCGGAGCCCCTGAATTCTTCTGGTTGATCTGCTTCTCGCTCACCATCATCATCTCGCTGGCCAGTGGGTCCATGATCAAGGGGTTGCTGGCGGCGCTGATGGGGATTCTGCTGTCCATGGTAGGGCTGGATGTCGTCTATGGCTCACAGCGTCTGACCTTCGGCAACTACAACCTGATGGATACCATTTCCTTCATTCCGTTGCTGATCGGCCTGTTTGCTCTTCCGGAAATCATGGAGTTCTACCGCAAGAAGGCACTGCCACATCTCAAGACCAAGGCCAGCGGTGTCGGGGTGACCTTGGCCGAGATGAAGCGCAGCATGAAAAGTATCGTTCGCGGCAGCCTGATCGGGGTGATCATCGGCGCCATTCCCGGTACTGGCGCCACGGCGGCCGCCTTCATCTCCTACAGTGATGCGCGTCGCCGCTCTCCCAACAAGGCCAATTTCGGCAAGGGCGAAGTAGAGGGGGTGGCTGCCGCCGAGGCCGGCAACAACGGTGTCGCCGGTGCCACCATGATTCCCCTTCTGTCACTGGGCATTCCCGGCGACGTGATCACGGCGATCATTCTGGGGGCCTTCATGGTGCACGGCCTGAGCCCCGGCCCGATCATGTTCCAGGAGAATCTGCCGCTGATCTATGCGCTGTTCATCGGCATCATGTTCAGTTCCGTGCTGCTGCTGGTGGTAGGTAATATGGCCATCAAGTACTTTTCGGTGATCGCCGACATTCCCAAGTCGATCCTGTTTCCGATCGTGCTGATGTTCTGCGTCTACGGTGCTTATGCGGTCAACAACGACACCTTCGATATCTGGCTGATGCTTGCCTTTGGCGTACTCGGCTATATCTTCAACCGTGCCGCGATTCCGGCTGCGCCATTCCTGATTGGCTTCATCCTCGGACCCATGTTCGAGGATAACCTGCGGCGCTCGCTGCTGATCGGTTCCAACGATCTGTCGATCTTCGTGCGTGGTCCCATCACCTGGTTCTTCATCGCCCTGACGGCAGGCTCGATCCTGCTGGCCATCTACCGTTACGTCATGGCGCAACGCATGGCTCGCCGTGCCGCCGACACGAGCCAGGAGGCTTCATGAACACCATGCGTGCCATCGAAGTTGTCGAACCAGGCCAGGGTGTCTTGCATCAGGAAAGAATGTCGATTTATTGACTGTAATTCGATGTTATGCAGAATATTAATGATACCTGGCGCACATATATTCGCCATGCGTACGCAAGGCGAGTGCCAGAGCCGCTACAGCGAGGGAGCCAATGATTCGCGATCAGGAACTGCTCGATCAACTTGTCGATACCATTGCACGGTTCGTGAGGGAGCGTCTGATCCCCAGCGAAGCCCAGGTAGCGGATGACGATGAGATCCCGGCAACCCTTCTCGAAGAGATGAAGGAGATGGGGCTCTTCGGCCTGTCGATTCCCGAGGCGTACGGCGGCCTGGGGCTGACCATGGAAGAAGAGGCCTACGTGGTCTTCGAGATCGGCAAGACCTCGCCGGCGTTCCGCTCCCGGTTCGGTACCAATAATGGTATCGGTGCCCAGGGAATTCTGATCGACGGCACCGAGGCGCAGAAAGCGAAGTATGTACCCGCACTGGCCAGCGGCGAGATCATCAGCGCCTTCTGCCTGACCGAACCGGACGCTGGATCCGATGCGGCGAGCCTGTGTACCACGGCCGTACGCGATGGCGACCACTATGTGCTCAATGGTACCAAGCGCTTCATCACCAACGG
Organism: Billgrantia endophytica; assembly: GCF_002879615.1. Taxonomy (GTDB): domain Bacteria; phylum Pseudomonadota; class Gammaproteobacteria; order Pseudomonadales; family Halomonadaceae; genus Halomonas; species Halomonas endophytica. The sequence goes on along the minus strand of NZ_PNRF01000047.1, from coordinate 64,698 downwards.
GCCGGAGGCCAACCTGTTCACCGTCATGGCACGCACCGACCCGGCCCAGAAGGGTGCGCGAGGCATCACCGCCTTCATCGTCGAGGGCGATGCGCCTGGGCTGAGCCGAGGTTCTGCGGATCACAAGATGGGGCAGAAAGGGGCCCATACCTGCGACATCATCTTCGACGACTGCCGGGTACCGGCCGAGAACATCATCGGGGGGCGCGAAGGGGTGGGCTTCAAGACGGCCATGAAGGTTCTGGACCGAGGCCGCCTGCATATCTCGGCGCTATGCGCCGGGGTCGCCGAGCGGCTGATCGAGGAGAGTCTGAGCTATGCCATGGAGCGCCGCCAGTTCGGCGTGCCGCTGGCGGAGCATCAGCTCATCCAGGCCATGCTGGCCGACAGCAAGACCGAAGCCTATGCCGGGCGCACCATGGTGCTGGATGCCGCCAGGCGCAAGGATGCTGGCGAAAACGTTTCGACGCTGGCCTCCTGCTGCAAGCTGTTCTGCAGCGAGATGGTCGGGCGTGTGGCCGACCGTGCCGTACAGATCCATGGGGGGGCCGGGTACATGGCCGAGTATGCCGTCGAGCGCTTCTATCGCGATGTCCGCCTGTTCCGCATCTATGAAGGTACGACCCAGATCCAGCAACTGGTCATCGCCCGCAACATGGTGAAGGAAGCCAGCTGAGCCGACTGCGGCCAGTGGCGATGTCGTAGCGAACCACTGTCCTGCGGTATGAGAGAACCTGATGGCATCGAGGGAGATAGCGTTATGGCAGGACCGCTGACTGGCCTGCGGGTACTGGACCTGAGTCGTGTCATGGCCGGCCCCTGGTGTACCCAGATACTGGCCGACATGGGCGCGGAGGTGATCAAGATCGAGCGTCCCGTCATCGGGGACGATACGCGCCATTGGGGCCCTCCCTGGTGGACGAACCAGGCCGGCGATATCACACGTGAATCGGCCTATTACCTCTCGGCCAATCGTGGCAAGCATTCGGTGACCGTGGATATCGGCCGGCCTGAAGGGCAGGCGTTGGTTCGCGAGCTGGCGGCCACATGCGACATCCTGGTGGAGAACTTCAAGACGGGCGGCTTGGCCGAGAAGGGTCTCGATTACCCGGCGCTGGAGGCGATCAATCCGGGGTTGATCTACTGCTCGATCACCGGCTTCGGCCATACCGGTCCCATGGCGCACATGGCCGGCTACGACTACCTGGTTCAGGCACAGGGTGGCCTGATGAGCATCACTGGCGTGGCGGACGGCGAGCCGGGCGCCGGCCCTCAGCGTGTGGGCATGGCGGTCGCCGACCTGACGACCGGCATGAATGCCGCCACCGCCATTCTGGCGGCGCTGCATCATCGCCATCAGACCGGTGAAGGCCAGCATATCGACATGGCATTGCTCGACGTTCAGGTCAGCTGGCTGGCCAACCAGGCCCAGAACTACTTCTGCAGCGGTACGCCGCCCACCCGCACCGGTGAATACCACCCCAACCTGGTGCCCTATCAGCCTTTCCCCACCGAGGACGGGGAGAAGGTGATCATCGCCATCGGCAACGACAGCCAGTTCCAGCGCTTCTGCAGCGCGGTGGGGCGTCCGGAACTGGCCACGGATGCTCGCTTCAGTACCAATCCCGGGCGGGTAAGACACCGCCTGGAACTGGTGCCGATCATGGTGACCATCACTCGCACCCGCACCGCCTCCCGGTGGATGGAACTGCTGCGCGATATCGGCGTGCCCTGCGGCCCGATCCAGAATATCGCCCAGGTATTCGACGACCCGCAGGTCAAGGCCCGCGGCATGAGGATCGAGACCGAGTCGGAGCATGGCCCGGTGGTGGGGGTGGCCAATCCCACCAAGTTTTCCAAGACACGGCTCGAGTACCACAAGGCACCACCTTCCCTGGGTCGTGATACGGAAGACGTGCTTGCCGGCATGCTGAACAAGAGCGCCGAAGACATTGCCGCACTGCGTGAGCAGGGCGTGCTGTAGCGAACGGGTCAGGGAGGCGGGGTGGCCGACATCGGTGGAGGTGGCGAGGACTACATGGCCAGCGTCAAGGTGGCGGACGAGCGGAGTGATGGGCTTTCGATGGAAGAAGGTGTCTTCCGCCGCCGCAGTGGCAGCATTTCACCAGTAGGCCAACCGGAGTGAAAGCGGGTGTGCTGCACAGCTACCTGTTGATGCTGGTTGCACTGCTGACTCTCTGGTCCCAGTTGGGTGGGCCGCCCCTCGTCGCCGACGTGGCCGTCTTTCTGCTGGTGGGCTTCCTGTCGCTCTCGTGGGGACGGTTCTCCGTCATGGCGAGAGGGCTGTTGCTGGCCTCGATAATGGTCTCGCTGCTGACAATGTGGCGCCTTGACAGCCCTTGGACGGTTCTGCGCGAAGCCGCCGACAGCTTTGCCTTCCTGGCGGCCTTCATGACCTCGCTGGCGTTGCTGCGGCTGCCGGCCTACCGCTCCCGCCTGATCCGCCGCTGTGGGCAAAGCCTGTTGCTGCAACCGCCCAACTGGCGTTACCCGCTGCTCTCGGTGGGTTCGACCCTGTTTGGCATCGTACTCAATTTCGGTGTCCTCAACCTGTTCGTGTCGATGATCGAGAAAGCCAACACCCTGGGCGCGGCCCAGGGGCGGCAGTGGGTCCAGCAGGCGCGGCGGCGGCGCATGCTGCTCGCCACGCTGCGTGGTTTCACCCTGGCGCCGCTGGTCTCGCCCATGGGTATCGGCGTGGCGGTCATACTGGCCAATCTGCCCGAACTCAAATGGCGTGAACTGTTCCCCTACGTGCTGGCGGCGGCCACGGTGCTGTTCCTGGTGGGCTGGGCCTGCGATCACCTGGCCGGACCGAAGCCGGTCAGGCGCAATGCCAACCCACCGCGACCATCGCTGTTGCCGCTGGTGCGCTTCAGCCTGCTGCTCTCGGCGCTGATGGCGCTGATCTTCCTGCTTTCCTGGTGGTTCGAGCTGCGCCTGCCCCAAGCGGTACTGGTGGGGGTGCCGTTGGGTGCCTGGCTGTGGCTGGCCTGGCAGTGTCGTCTTCTTGGCCTGATGGGGGTGGCCCCGGCCACCGTCGTGCTCGGGCGACGCTTGCCCGCACTGCTCGGCAGCATCGGCAATGAAGTCGTGGCGCTCGGTGCGGGGGCCTACCTGGGCTACCTGAGTGTGGCGCTGATGGACCCTGCCCAGCTTGCCGGCATGGCTGGCGTCATGGTCGATCTCGGTACCTGGCTGCCGTTGGTTGCCATGCTGGTGATCGTGGTACTGGCCCAGGTCGGTGTCAATCCGATCATCAGTGTGACGTTCCTGACCAGCATGGCATCACAGGTGACCCTGCCCGGCGTGCCATTGCCGCTCCTCGCGGCCGCCATGCTGGCTGGCTGGTCATTGACGATGGTGACCTCGCCGTTCACGGCGGCGATGATGATCATGTCACGCTTCACCGGCCTATCGGCCGGGCGTATCGGGTTCCATTGGAACGGGGTGTTTCTCGGGACTTCACTGATGACCGCGGTCTTGTTGCTGCGGCTGGCTACCTGAACGGGCCGGTTCAGCCGACCGTGACCCCTCCGCATACGAACAGTGTCTGCCCGGTGATAAAGCCGCTGCGCTGGTCGCAGAAGAAACTCACGGCCTGGGCGACGTCTTCGGGTTGCCCCATGCGCTGGACCGGAATGTTGTCGATGATGCGCCGTGCTCGAGCCGATTCCGGCGGGTTGTTTTCCCAGAAGGCGGTCGTGGCGATGGGGCCGGGTGCCACGCAGTTGACGGTGATGCCGTCGCCAGCAAGCTCGAGCGCCCAGGTGCGGGCCATCGACTGCAGGGCGCCCTTGGTCGCGCTGTAGAGGGTGCGCGCTTCCTTGCCCAGGACGACGCGACTGGCATTCATGACGATGCGGCCGCCCCCCAGGGCCCGCATGCCCGGCAGCAGCGCCTGGGTGCAGATCAGCGCCGAACGGACATTGAGGTGCATCAGCCGATCGAAGTCCTCGATACGGGTCTCGTCGAGCAGGGCGGGGGCCACGACCCCCACGTTATTGACCAGGCACGAAACCTGGTGAACCTCGGCGATCTCCTTCAGCACGACGGCAGCGGCGTTCGTATCGGAGAGGTCGACCTGCCGAGCGTCGGCCTTCAACGAGTCGGCTTCCGGTTCGACGATGTCCAGTACGAGGGTACGGTAGCCGTCTTGCTGCAGTCGCAGGGCAATGGCCTGGCCAATGTTGCGGGCGCCGCCGGTGACGACTGCACAGGGTTGGGTCATGAGGAAGTTCCTTGTTGTCGAGGCAGTTATCGCTGGATAGGATGTACGTAGTGCGGACATATGTTCGCTAATTGCCTAATGGTTGCGTTCGATAGAGGGGCGCCACAATGCGACTTTCGTCGCGGTCGACCTTTGTGTCGGCTGTGTGAAACGAGGAGACATCAGTCGATGAGCAGTCAACAGAACGCCATCGTGGTAGGTGCAGGCACCATGGGCACCACACTCGCCCGGCTCATGGCAACACACGGTCTGTCGGTCACGGTGATCGATACCAGCCAGGAGACGCTGGCGCGTTGCCGTGATCGCCTGGTTCACGACCCCGGTGCGGCGGCGCGGGTCGCCTTTGCCTCCGAGTGGTGCCCTGGGCGCGCCGTCGATGTGGTGGTCGAAAGCGTGACCGAGAACATCGCGGTCAAGCGGCAGGTCATTGAACAGGCCGAGGCCCATGTCGACAGTGATACGTTGATCATGACCAATACCTCTGGCCTTTCCATCGATGAGATCGGCGAGTCGATGGCGCACCCCGAGCGCTTCGTCGGTGCCCACTTCTTCAACCCCGCCGATGTGATTCCCGCAGTGGAAGTGGTACCGGGCAGCCCGACCCACCCGGCTGCCGTGGAACGGGCCTGCCAGCTATTGCGGCGACTGGGCAAGCGCCCGGCGGTATTGAGCCGGTGTGTGCCGGGCTTTGTCGCCAACCGTATCCAGCACGCCATCATGCGCGAATGTCTTCACCTTATCGAACAGGGGGTGGTGGAACCGGCTGCATTGGACGATATCGTGAAATACTCCATCGGCATCCGCATGGCCATCAATGGCCCCCTGCGCCAGCGTGACCTCAACGGGCTGGACACTCATCTCAACATCGCCCGCTATCTCTATGACGACCTGAGCTCCAGCCGGACGCCCGCCAAGCTGCTCGAGAATCACGTGGCCGAAGGCTTCCTGGGCGCCAAGGCCGGCAGGGGCTTTTACGAATGGAGCGAGGCAGAGCTGGCGGCGCAATCCCGACAGGAGCGGGAACAGCTGACCCACATTCTTTCGCTGATCGACTCGGAGCGCGATGCCTGACCCGGTTTTTCTTATACCTTGGTCGCATTATCCGTGACTCGTCTACGGCACTTTTCCTCCGTGTATTCATAACCCTTTGATAAAAAATATTATTTCTTTCAAACGACCAAGGAAAGGCTTTCGGTCTTCTTTTTTTCCATGGTTTGACGTTCAGAGCCAAGGGAAGTATTTTGTTCGCATTACAAATCTATGTTCGTAATGCGTACAGTGCGGCAAGCATTTCTGCAGCACGCGATCCCCGGCGATGGGGTGAAGCCGTGATCGACATAGCTCTGGCACTTATCGAGTTGAAGCCGGGAGGCAAACCACATGGCCGAATTCCTCAGCCTGCATGATGCGGTAGCGCGCTATGTCCAAGACGGCGCCACCGTGGCCATGGAGGGCTTTACCCACCTGATCCCCTTCGCCGCGGGCCACGAAATCATCCGCCAGGAAACGCGCGATCTGACCCTGATCCGCATGACCCCCGACCTGGTCTACGACCAGATGATCGGTGCGGGCTGCGCGAAGAAGGTGATCTTCTCCTGGGGCGGCAATCCGGGGGTGGGTTCGCTGCACCGCCTGCGCGATGCCGTCGAGAAAGGCTGGCCGCACAAGGTCGAGATCCTGGAGCACAGCCATGCCGCCATGGCCTGCGCCTTCGAGGCGGGTGCCGCCGGGTTGCCGCTGGCGGTGCTGCGCGGTTACGTCGGCAGCGAGTTGCCCAACGTCAACGATCAGATCAAGTTCATCGAGTGCCCGTTCACCGGCGAGCGCCTGGCCGCGGTGCCGTCGGTGCGCCCGGATGTGTCCATCGTCCATGCCCAGCGCGCCGACCGTGCCGGTAACGTGCTGGTGGAAGGCATCATCGGAGTTCAGAAAGAGGCGGTACTGGCGGCGCAGCACAGCATTGTCACCGTCGAGGAGATCGTCGATGACCTGACCACGCAGTCGGACTATCACCCCAATGCCTGCGTGATTCCCGGCTGGGCAATCAGCGCCGTGGCCGTGGCCGAGAAGGGCTCCTACCCCTCCTATACCCACGGTTACTACCCGCGCGATAACCGCTTCTACAAGGAGTGGGACGCCATTGCCCGTGACCGCGACGCCTTCACGAAGTGGCTTGACGAAAACGTCTACAACGCAGGAGGTAAATCCTGATGAGCCTTGACTACTCCTCCTCGGAAATGATGACCGTCACCGCCGCCCGTGCGCTGGAAAACGGCATGACCTGTTTCGTCGGCATCGGCCTGCCCTCCGAGGCGGCCAACCTGGCGCGCCTGACCCACGCCCCGGACGTGGTATTGATCTACGAATCCGGCACCCTGCAGACCAAGCCCGACGTGCTGCCGCTTTCCATCGGCGACGGCGAGCTGTGCGAATCGGCGCTGACCACCGTGTCGGTGCCGGAGATGTTTCGCTACTGGCTACAGGGTGGCAAGGTGAGCGTGGGTTTCCTGGGGACAGCCCAGATCGACCGCTTTGCCAACCTCAACACCACCCTGATCGGTGACTACCATGACCCCAAGGTACGCCTGCCGGGCGGCGGTGGGGCGCCGGAGATCGCGACCTGTGCGGGAGAGGTCTTCATCACCCTGAAACACTCCAGGCGCGCTTTCGTCAGGGACGTGGATTTCGTTACCACCCTGGGCTTCGGCCGCGACGGCAAGGGTCGCGACGGCGTGCCCAATATCGGCCGTGGCCCGACCCGGGTGATCACCGACCTCTGCGTGATGAAGCCCGATCCGGATACCAAGGAGCTGGTGGTCGTCTCGCTGCACCCCGGCGTGACCCGCGAGGACGTGATCGAGGCTACCGGTTGGGAGATCCGTTTCGCCAGCGAGCTCGACAGCACTCCGGAACCATCGGTGAAGGAGCTCGAAATACTGCGCGACCTGAAGGACAGGACCGCACGCAAACACGCTGGTGAATGAAGGGAGAGACCCAATGAACGACGTCTACCTGTGTCATCCGCGCCGCACCGCCGTCGGCCGTTTCGGCGGCACCCTGGCAAGCCGGCGCCCCGACGACTTCGCCGCTGGTGTCTTCAAGGCGGTGTTGGCGGAAGCCCCTGGGCTGGATCCCGCCGAGATTGAAGAAGTCTTCATGGGCTGTGCCAATCAGGCCGGTGAGGACAACCGTAACGTGGCGCGCATGTCGGCGCTGCTGGCGGGCCTGCCGGTCACGGTTCCCGGTACCACCATGAACCGCCTGTGCGGCTCCGGCATGGACGCCGTAGGCACCGCCTTTCGCGCCATCAGGGCCGGTGAGATGGAGCTGGCCCTGGCCGGTGGCGTGGAGTCGATGTCGCGGGCGCCCTATGTGCTGGGCAAGGCCGACGGCGCCTTTTCACGCTCCCAGACGATCGAGGACACCACCATCGGCTGGCGCTTCGTCAACCCGCTGATGAAGAAGGCCTACGGCGTTGAGTCCATGCCCGAGACCGCCGAGAACGTGGCCGAACAGTACGACATCTCCCGTGAGGACCAGGACGCCTTCGCCCTGCGCTCCCAGCAGAAGGCCGCCGCCGCCCAGAAGGCGGGCCGCTTCGCCATCGAAATCACGCCGATCGAGATCCCGCGGCGCAAGCAGGAGCCGCTCGTCTTCGACCAGGACGAGCACCCGCGCGAGACGACGCTGGAGAAGCTGGCCGGCCTGCCGACGCCGTTCCGCGAGGGTGGCAGCGTCACCGCCGGCAACGCCTCCGGCGTCAACGACGGCGCCGCGGCGATGCTCGTCGCCAGTCAGGCGGCGGTGGACAAGCACGGCCTCAAGCCCATGGCGCGCATCGTCGGCATGGCCACCGCCGGGGTGGAACCGCGCATCATGGGCATCGGCCCGGTACCGGCGGTGAAGAAACTGCTCGAGCGTACCGGCGTGTCGCTGGACGAGATCGACGTCATCGAGCTCAACGAAGCCTTTGCCGCCCAGGCACTTGCCTGCCTGCGTGAACTGGGCATTGCCGACGACGATCCACGGGTCAATCCCAACGGCGGTGGCATCGCCCTGGGGCATCCGCTGGGCATGTCCGGGGCACGGCTGCTGCTGACCGCGGCCCATGAGCTGCAGCGCACCGGCAAGCGCTATGCCCTGTGCACCATGTGCGTGGGCGTGGGGCAGGGGATCGCTACCCTTATCGAAAAGGTATAAGTGGTACCGAAGATCGGAACCAGGGCCGGCGGTTTCGAGCTGCCGGCCTTTCCCGTTGCACTGCAGGGAGAGAGATCATGGCATTTCTGACCATCGAGGGCCGCAGCGTGGCCTACCGCCTGCTCGGTGCCGAGGCGCTGCCGCTGGTGGTGCTGGCGCATCCGCTGGGCATGACCCAGGCGGTGTGGGACGACGTCCTGCCCATGCTGCTGCCGCGCTACCGCGTGCTGACCTGGGACTTGCCGGGCCACGGCGCCAGCCAGGCCTGGCCGGCCGATGGCGGCGGGATCACCCCGGCGGCGCTGGCCCGCGAGGCGCTGGCGCTGGTCGAACGCGCCGGCGCTTCGCGCTTCCACTTCGTCGGCACCTCCATCGGCGGCGTGGTGGGCCAGCAACTGATCGCCGAGCACGCCGAGCGCTTGCTTTCCGCCACCCTGACCAATACCGGGGCGGCGATCGGCAACCAGGAGCTGTGGACCACCCGCGCCGGGCGCGTGCGCAGCGAGGGGCTCGCGGCCATGTCAGGCGAGATCGTGCCGCGCTGGTTCAGCGCGGTGCGTATCGAGGCCAACCCGGCGCTCAAGGATGGCTGGATGATCCAGATGGGCCGCGGTGATGACGAATCCTATGCGCGGCTGTGCGAGATGCTGGGACGCACCGACTTCACGGGAAAGCTATCGGGCAAACAGGTGAAAACGCAATTGCTGGGTGGCAGCGAAGATCTGGCCACGCCGCCGGCGACCCTCGAGACCCTGGCCGCCGAGCTCGACAGTGCGCCGCTCGAGATCATCGAGGGCGTGGCCCATGTGCCTTCCGTCGAAGTGCCGGCGCAGTTTGCCGAGAATCTGCTGGCGTTCCTGGCGCCAGCCAGAACGCCAACAGCCTGGACGCCCCCTTCCAGCAGATGATCACCCGGCTGGCCTGGGGCGAGCTGTGGAGCAACGACGACCTCACCCGCCGCGAACGCAGCCTGATCACCACCGGCATCCTCGCCGCCCTGGGCCGCGAGGAACTGGTGCTTCACCTAAAGACCGCCAAGCGCATCGGCCTCTCCGAAGCGGAGCTGCGCCAGGTGCTGATGCACGTGGCGATCTACGCCGGCGTACCGGCGGCGAACCATGCGTTTGCATTGACCAAGGAGCTGGGCTGTGGCGAAGAGATGAGCTGATTCGCCGTATCACGCGGTCTGGTGATACGGCGGGGAAGCCTGGGAACCTCTCATCTTGCGCATGGTCCCATATTGGGACATCATGGCTCTATGAGGATCATCGCCATCAAGTATCTGCGTGACTTTTGGCGGCAACACCCCGATGCCAAGGCGTCATTGGAAGCCTGGGTCGATGAGGTGAAGCATGCCGAATGGAAAGATGCGCATGACATCAAGGCCAAGTACCGCAGCGCCAGTCCTGTGGGCAACAAGCGCGTCGTGTTCAACATCAAGGGTAACGACTATCGACTGATCGTCGCCGTTGCCTACCGATTTGGCGCGGTCTACATCAAGTTCATCGGCACGCACGCGGAGTATGACAAGGTCGATGCCGAAACCGTAGAGATGGAGTAACTCCATGGATATTCGCCCCATTCGTACCGAGGACGACTACCAGGCCGCCCTGCGGGAAGCTTCTGCCTATTTCGACAATGAGCCGGAACCCGGCACCGAGGAAGGCGACCGCTTCGAGATCCTCCTGACGCTGATCGAGGCCTTCGAAGCCAAGCACTTCCCCGTGGACCTGCCGGATCCTATCGAGGCCATCAAGTTTCGAATGGAGCAGCAGGGGCTCACGCCCAAGGATCTCGAGCCTGCTATTGGCCGGCGCAACCGCGTCTATGAGATCCTGAACGGCAAGCGCAACCTGACCCTTGCCATGGTCTGGAAACTACACGACATGTTCGGTATTCCCGCTGAGAGCCTGATCAAGCCACCTCACCATGCCTGATATTCGCTTGCGTATCGAACTGCTCGACACCGATCCCCTGGTCTGGCGCCGCGTGCTGGTGCCGGAGCAGATCAATCTGCACCGCCTGCACGAGGTCATCCAGGCTGCCATGGGCTGGTGCGACTGCCACCTCTTCGAGTTCGAGTGCAGCGGCCGCTACTACGGCGAGCCGGACGACTGGAGCGACCGTCCCATCGCGCTGGCGCGCAACGCCAAGCTCAAGACCATCGCCGCGCGGCTGGCCGACAACACCTTCCATTACCTCTACGACTTCGGCGACGATTGGGAGCATCGCATCGTGGTGGAAGCGACCGGGCTGGCCGAGACCACCCCCTGCCCGCGGCTGATCGATGGCGCCATGGCCTGCCCGCCGGAGGATATCGGCGGCACCGGTGGCTTCGAGGCGCTCAAGGCAGCCGCCGCCGGACGCGGGGATGAGCATGGCGAGATGTTGCTGGAAGCCATGGGCGGCAATTTTGATCCGCAAAAGTTCGATGAGGACGAGATCGAGTTCATGCTTGAACCGATCCAGGCCGGCTTTCTCCGGGGTGGCCGCAAGGCAGCCGATCGGCGCACGCCACCGGGTATTGCCGCCAGGCGGGATATGGAAGCCTCGCTCCATGAGGAGAACCTTCGCACCATCGAGAAGCTGATGCAGGCACTGCAGGCCGAGATGGACAGAAACCGCAATAAGTGATGAGGGCCCATAGACCGCGATTTTTTCTCAATGAGCGAATACCAGTACTACGAATTCCTAGCGGTGGATCGGCCGTTGAGCGCAGATGATCAACAGGCGCTGCGAGCGATTTCCAGCCGGGCGCGGATCACGGCGACTGGTTTTACCAACCACTACCAGTGGGGCGACCTGAAGGCAGACCCCACCCAGCTGCTGCAGCGCTTCTTCGACCTGCATGTCTATGTGGCGATCTGGGGATCGAAACGCCTGCTGATTCGGCTGCCCGGGGCGGCACTTTCCCAGACGGATCTGGACGCCTTCTAGTTGGATCAGTGTGATCTGCTGGAGGTCCGTCAGACGCCCGAAGGTTGGCTGATCGACATCGATGTCGAAGCCGATGAAGAAGCCGCTTGGGACGAGTTCGACGATGGCAGCGGCTGGATGGGGGCGCTGGCGGGGCTGCGCCAGGAGCTGCTCTCCGGTGACTTGCGGCTGCTCTACCTCGGTTGGCTGTGGGCCGTTCAGCTCGGCTATATCCGTGAAGAGGCCCTGGAGCCGCTGCCGGGCATCGGCCCCCTGACTCCCAGCCAGCAGGCGCTGGCCGAGTTCATGGCGCTTGATCCCATGCTGGTGGAGGCCGCTGCCGAGTCCGGCGAGAAGGCGCCTGCCGGTAGTGAGGTCGAGGGCTTTGTCGCCTCTTTTCCCTTGCAGGAAAAGGATGCGCTGTTGCGGCGCCTGCTGGAGGACGACGGCAGTGTGATCGCCGAGCTGCAGCGTTGTCTTCGCCAGCATGGACAGGCGGATCAGCCGCCTCGACGCAGCGTGGCCGAGCTGAAGATTCAGGCCAACGCCTCTAACGAGCGACATCGCCAGGCCTATCTGGCGGAGAAGGCACGCCGGGAAGCGGAGCAGGCGGCGGCAGAAGAGAAGCAGCGTCGGGAGCGACTGGCACAGGTGGCCAGGCTGGGCGAGCGAGCCTGGCAGGAAGCGCTGAGCCAGATTGGCCGTCGGCAGCCCAAGGGCTACGAGACGGCCGCCGGGTTGCTTGCGGACCTGAGTGAGCTGGCCATCGAACGCGGCGAGCAGGCCGCCTTTGAGGAGCGCCTGGACAGGATCGTGGCCGAGCATCGGCGCAAGGGGCGTTTCCTTGAACAGCTGCAGCGCCTTGGGCTGTTGCCGTGACTCCTGAGAAGCCTCGTTCTCAGCGTCTGCAGTCTGAGGCGCAGGGCGGCGGCGAAGTCCTCGCGGTCCACCGGGGTGGGTCTGTCGGGCACCCCGTAGGTCTCCAGCACCTCGTCCAGCGGCTCCCCCTGGGCCAGGAAGGTGAGCGCCTCGAAGGCTTCCTCGGGGAGGCGAGACGCCAGCGCTTCCAGCGCGCTCTCACTGCTGAGTCCCTCGACCCGCTCCAGCAGCATCTCCGGCACACCCAGCCGCAGCAACTCGCGGTCGCGGGTCTGAAACAGCGGTTCGATGGGTGCGCTGGTTGGTGCCTCTGGCGTCGTTTCTCCCCGTTCGGCGGGCACTTCCTCGGTGGTGGAGGCGAGAATCTGCAGGCTGCCGGTCTGAGGATGGATATCCACCCGGTGACGGCTGGCCCAGGCGTCGTCGTGTTTGTCCACCCACAACAGCACGTAGACGTTGCCGCGCTCGGGCTTGAGTACGATGGCGCGGTAATCGTCGTCGACGCGGATCGAGCGCAGGTTGGGATCGGGCGTGGCCAGGGTCTCGTAGTTGAGCCCCGGCGAGCGCGGGTTTTCGCGGAACTTGGTGACCATGGCCATCACCTTGCCCTGTTTGCGACGGGGAATTCGGGCATAGGCTTCCAGGAACTCCTGGGACAGCGCGACGGTGATCTCGCTCATGGGTCACTCCTTTCATCAATGTTCAGCCACTCTGCCAACCGGTCGATGGCGGCGTCATCCAGGGTGGTGACCACTCGCCAGTCGGCCAGGACCTGCTGCCAGCCGGTGGGCAGGTCCTCCTCGATGGCCACCGCCACCCGTGGGCCTTCCCAGGCCAGCTCGAGGGTGATGGACTGCCTCTCCGGCGGCATCCAGCACGTCCAGGCCCGGGGTGGGGAGCGGCAGGCCGCGTTCGGCCAGGGCGGTGATCCACTCGGTTGGCAGTAGGGTCAGTTCGTCGTCGAGCAGCGCCTTGATGCCGCACTTCCCAACCGCCGTCGGGTCGGCGCGCAGGCTGGCACAGTGGTCGAGGATCGGCAGCAGGAAACACTTGGTCTTGCCCGAGCCAGTGGCAGTGGCCATCAGGGTGGCAAGCTTCACCTCGCCGCACAGGCGCGGCAGGCCCAGCGACAGGTAGGGCCCCTTGCGCAGCTTATCCGGCGCGGCCAGGAAACGATCGATCAGCGCCGTCTCGCCCTGGTTGCCGTCGCCGCGAAAGTGCGGCGTGGAGATCAGGAAGGCTGCCAGCAGGTAGTCGTGCAGGCGTAATGCTCACTCAAATTAACAGAAATGCTACGCTGCGCCGAGCTGCCATGAAGCAATATGACAGATAGGGCTGTGATCATAGGCGAGTCACGAAGGTTGTGAAGTTGTCGAGTGCCTCATGCACACTGAAAACCTTCCAGCCGAGGCGCTCGGCATGCAGCCGATCCCGTTCATTGATGGCGATGCCCAGGCGTTGCCGTGGCCAAGCCAACTCCAGCATTCCCTTCACCTCTTCCCTATCATCCTGCAGGTCAAGGCCGACTTCCGGTACCGGCAGCCGTCTGCTGTGACAGCGTTCAATGAACCCCCGGAGCCCGGAATCGGCCAGTTCGATGACCTCCTGCCAGTTGTCGGGATTCCGGAACTGCTGCTCATGGCGGCGGCGGGAGATGGTCTGCCTGTCGGAATGCGAGACATACATGCTCTCATGGAAAGCTTCCTTGCTGTGACAGTCGGCACAGAGCGCTTTGAGGTTGGCCTTCCGGTTGTCGCTCTTCACCCCGTTGATATGGTGGACGTGTAGCAGACGTGGGTGATCGGAGAGGCGGACCACACACTTTTCACAGGTGTAACCCTTCTCTTGTCGGAAAGCTCGGGAGACTTCCGGCCAGTCGACCGTATAGCCTTCCCCTTCCCCCATCTTTCGTTGAGGCAAATGGGTAAAGAAAGAGCTGTAGGTCTGGAAGAACTCATCTAGGTTGAATTTCACGAATGCATTGAAATTCCTGTGGCTTTTGTAACCTTTGTAGTTTATTTGTCCCAGGCATAGCTTGCAGACATCTAGTCGAGTTTTTCCTTCAGTGTAATTTCTGGAGTGGTGACGATATCCAGTGATATCAAATTCACCATTTATATTTTGGGTGACGACGTAACGCTCAAATCTGCCTTGGGACCTCATTTCTCTTAACTTTCTGCATTCAGACACATGGTATTTGTTGCCTGTGCTACCATCTTCTAGGGCATTTTCGACGCGGTATCCATGATCTTTAATATAAAGAAGTATCTGCCTGCCACGATAGGAGAGTAAGTTGTCTACAACATCAATCTCGTTGATGTCATCAATCTCAATGCCTTCAGACTCTAGCCTGTCCTCCCATGGCTCGCGTGGAGTATCGAGGACGAAGTCATCCTCGATGGGGTATCCCATCCTCCTGGCCGCGGAAAACAGGGCGGAGAAGTCAACCGTGAGCTTCATCAGTTGCCATCCAGTATTTGGCGAATCTGAGTCTCGGCATTGGTAATGACACGAAAGCTGACTCGGCGAGATTGATCAGGATCCTCGTTACCCTCCCTATCAAGCACGACACGCGATGAGGAAAAGCCGACGGCGGCAATGTTTGCCTTGATCCATTCCTGTTGTGACGACATCTCGGGTAGGTCGTACAGGTAGCCCAGCACGGATCGGGTTCTTCCCTGGGAGAGCTCCATATTATTGAAGTAGGCTTCCTGAACTGTCGAGTCCGCAGCCCAGCGACTGCTGGTATGTCCCTCGACCCTTACTTCATTGATGGAATCGGAGAAGTCCAGAAGGATGTCGAGATAACGCGGAAAGAAATCGTCGAGAATCTGCTGAAACCTTGGCCGCAGCGCCTCGGAGCCGGTGGCAAAAAGAACTTCAGGAGACTGGAAGGTAAAGGCCAGGGTGTCATCATCGACAGAGGCTTGCCATATTTCGAGGTCCTCCTCGAACTCCTCCATCAAGGCATCGTAAATGGCGACCTGATTCTCCTGGTAGGCCACGGCAACTTCCTTGATGCGGTCACGCTCAAGGAGCGCATGGCGCATCAAGGCGATGGAGATGAACAAAAAGACCATCATCAGCCCGGCCATCAAGTCGGACACCGACAGCCAGTGATGTTCATCACCGCTGCCCCCGGAGTGCCCCTTGCCGAAAAGCGATCTCAACTGGCTCATCAGTACTGTCCGCTATTGGCTGTCTGGACGATCTGCTGCATCTGCTGTGTCAGCTTCTGATAGTCGTGGGTGAAGCGACCGGATATCTGGGCAAGGGCGCGGCCCATCTCCGTCATGACTCGCTCCAGCTCTTGTTGCATGCTCTCGTCGACGGCCTTGAGTTGGGAGTTGACACTCTCGCCGGTTCGTTGAGCGGCTTGGCGCATGACGCCATCCATCTGTTGGAAGGCTTCGTTCATCTGGCGTGTCTGCATGCTCGTCATCTCATCGACAGAATGAGCGAGGCGCTGTTGCATCTGCCCGATGCTTTCCTGAACCTGGGACTGCACGGAGCGGATATGCTGCTCGGTTTGCTTCCCGGCATCGGCCAGGGTCTGGCTGAGGGTCTGGCTCTCCTTGGTCAGGGTCTCACCTATATTGCGGACATGGCTATTCACATCCTTGAGGGCGTCATCGAACTGCTCGGCGATCTGCTCTGACTTGCTCGCGACGGTATCGGAAGTCTGGGTCAGGTTTCGGCTCAGGTTGCCGAAGTTCGTATTGATTGATTCCGAACCTTGAATCAGAGACTCGTTGACCCTGGCGGCTCCATCAATGAGGCGGTCAGACGCATCCTTGGCGCTATTGGTCAGGTCCTCGCGCAGCTTTTCAACGCCTTCCTGGGTGGTTGATTGGAACCTCTTGAGAAATTCCTGAAGCATCGAGTCGTGCGCCTCGATATACTTGTCGGAGTCGTCGAGCAGCTTCTTGTAATGCTCGCTGGCGCTCTGCGCGGCCCCACTGACATCACGAACCGTGCTGTCCACCTGTTCGCGGATTGTGGGTACGGCCTCAACAGCCGCATCACGCATTCCCTTGAAGGCTTCCAGATGGTTGCTGAGTTCGTTGAGCTGGTGTCGCGTGATCTCCAGCAGGGTTTTCAATCCTTCCATGGTGTCGGGAATGGCGCCAGCCTTTTCGCTGATATGGGCTACCGACTGTTCGGTCTGGGTGATGGCCTGAACGCCCTGGTCATACTGAGCCTTCATCTTCTCCAATTGATGCCGATAGTTCTCCTGCCACTCCACCAGTTTCTGTACGGAGGCGTCGAGTGCCTTGAAGTTTTCGCCGAACTGCTCGGTGAGATTCTTGTTGAAGTCGGCGATTACCTCCTTCAGGGCATTGATGACCGTCTCGGTGGCAGACCGTGACAGCATATCGGCGAAATCCTTGAGCTGCTGCTCGAGATCATTGGCGAAACGATCGAAACGCTCTGACTGTTGCTCCGAGTGCTTGTGAAACTCAATCATTACATCCAGTTGCTTCTTGCCGGTATCACCGAGCAGGCCGAGCTTTTCGCCGATGTCCTTATTGTCCATGCGCAGCAGCTTCAACTGCGATACCAGGGAACTATCCTCGTCACCTGCGATGGCATGCCGAAGCTTTTCCAGGCTTTCTGACTGATGCTGCAGACTGGCATGGATATCTTCGGGCCCGACCTCATCCGGCCCAATGCCTTCAACAGACTTCGGCTGCACGAATGGTGCACTGGTAGTGATAATCTTGTAAAGAATAGCAGCAGCCATCCCTAACAAGCTGGTCATAAAGGCTGTCTGAAGGCCTCCGAGCAGTAGGGTGATACTGCTGTCGATGTCGGCAGGGTCGAAGTGCAATAACCCGATGACGATACCGATGAATGTTCCCAGGATGCCGAGTGACGTCAGCAGGTTAGGGGTATAGTGAGTAAATCCCTTGGCCTTGTCGGCTCGGTAGCATATCACGGCAAGAGCGAAGGCACTGATGATGAGCCAGAAGAAGAGGAAAGTGACACCTTCCGCCTCCTGTCCTCTCAGGAATGATTCGAGAGCTGCTGCAGGATTCATTATGACTCCTCGGTTA
The DNA here is from genome assembly GCF_002879615.1 of Billgrantia endophytica. Lineage (GTDB taxonomy): Bacteria > Pseudomonadota > Gammaproteobacteria > Pseudomonadales > Halomonadaceae > Halomonas > Halomonas endophytica. Next base: position 47,394 of record NZ_PNRF01000047.1, on the reverse strand, counting down.
AATCAGGTCGTGCATCATCAGCGGATAGAGTGACGATGTTCCCGTTTAGTCTGTATAGCGGATCGCTTGGATGATGGCTTTTCCCTGCCCCCAGGTCGTCATGGTAACTCCTTGAGTATCGGTTGCTTGTATCAGCATGGCATCGGCGCCGCATCCACAGGCCTCGGAGCGTGCGTGATCAATGGCCGCTGCAGCATTCTTGCGGTGGAATGCGGTGGTGCCGGTCCGTGAATTGATTAGACAAGCCGTCTGGAAGGGGCGTTGGATTTCTGCCTCGCTAGCATAGATATCGAGCTGGCAGTTGGCCGGCTTGGCGGAGAAGCTATTGACCGGGGTGACTCCGACACTGGTGCAGCCTGTAACAAGGAGAGTGGCACCTGCAGCAGCCATCATAAACTTTCCCTTCATGTTGATTCCCTTGCGCTTTTTCATGATTTTTTTCCTTTTTATATGATGGCCTCACTCGAGGACAGAGTTAGGGATATTACTACCCAAAATCAACCTTGTTCTCCTCGCTCAAAAAACGCCCAGGCTTCCTCGTAGTCCCTCTCCCGGTCCGGGCGGGTGAAGGGGGCGTGGTATTCCACGGTCTTTTCCCAAGGGCCGTCGGGGAGGGTGTCGTCGAGGTAGGTCTGCGGACGACGCCTTCCTGCAGATATTTGATATCTTCCCAGCCCAGATATAGAACAGGAACAGCAGCCAGTACATGTAGCGCAGGCACTCGCGGGAGAGCCGCTCGGGATGCGCCGCATAGCCGAAGGCCTCAAGCAGCGGGCGGGCCAGGTTCCGGACGGCATCCACCGCCTCGCGGGCGCGGCCGCGACGGGCCAGGGCATGCACCGCCTCGATCTCGCGCAGCCGCTTATGGGCGTCGCGGTGCAGCAGGGCCCAGGGCGTCTTGTCGCCGTGCTCGGTGGCGCGCTGCTGCCAGGCCTCGGGCACGCCGCGGATATCGCCCTCGAAGATGTCGGCGAGGTAGTGCTCGCTGTAGAACTCGTTGTCGTTGACGATGTCTGCGTTTGCCATAGCGTTCCTTGCCTTAACGCGTCTGCGCGCCGCCGGCCGCAGCCGGCGGTTGTGGATGAAGCGATGCCAGTCGTTGCAGCCAGTCGTCCGGAAAACCCATGGGCGGACGAGGAATATCGGGGAATTCCGCCAGCAGGGCCTGCAGGCGACCGGGCCAGCGGGTGTCCGGGCTGATCTGGGTGGTGAGGTGAGTCAGCATCATCAGGACGCTGAAGAGGCGGCGAGGGACGCCCCTTCCCGCCTGAGGTGCCGGAAAAGTGAGGTGTTTCGGCCAACTGGGCGGAATCGAGAGCTCGCGGTTCCAGAGTCGGAAATGATGCGCACAGACATTCCGAATGAATGTCAGTGTGTGCAGCCAGCTCGCGAGCACATGGTGCGGGAGGGCGAAGCGACGTGCGATGGACTTTCGATCACGGTACTCGTCAAGCCCATCGAACAGATGGGATAGCGTGCCGAGGCTCAGCTCTTCCACCATCGCCCAGGAAGGCAGGTGCGCAGGCTGGTCGTAGGTGAGAGCGTAATAGCGTGGGTAATTGTCGCGCTTGCGGCTCTCTTTTCGCGCCTGTTTGATTTCCTCGGGTACCTTCGCCCTCTCGATGCGTTCTATCTCTTTGTGATACTGACGGGCTTCCTTGGCGAGTTTGTCGTTGAGCTCAGTGAGCAACCGTGGATGATCGAAGTGGGCCTTGAAGCGCGCGGGCGTCAAGTACCAATGCGTACCGTATTGGCAGGCCATATGGTTGCTGATACCCGTCCGTACGGCGATCTCGACCCTCTCGATGGCCACCATCACTAGCTGACGGAGGTCGCTGTCGAAACGGTAGGCCTGCATGATATCCGATAACCGGGCGTCCGGTTTGAACCGGTGCTCTGAGTCATCGGGATATTGGAAGGGCCGCATATAAGGGCTGAGTCTGAAGGATGTCGTGACTTCAAGCAGCCGAAGAGCGCGTTCACGGTCATTGATGTGCAAGCCTCGCTCGATCAGCAGGTCGAGCTGATCGCGTGCCGTCAGGGCGGGCTTGGTAAAGCGCATCATGAGGCCATCTCCTGTGAGGGGTGGCCACGGGTTTTATCGCGGACAATAAAAAACCCGCGCAATTTGAGCGTGAGAACCGAAGTCCACATAGGCTTGGCGGGTGTATTGATGGCAATGGTAGTCGCGCCGGCGGCCCGTTGCAAGGCGCCAGCGGCCGAAGCGTGGCGGCTTGCCAGGGGTGGGTGAGCGAGAGTCAACTCGATGAGACGCATCATGCCTGCGCCTCCTGGGGAGAGGCGGGGTCGCCGGTGAAGACGGCGGCGACTTGGAGCCAGGGCCGGGGCTCGATCTGCTGGGTGGCTTCCAGCCAGTCCAGGTAATCGTCGAAGACGCGCTCGAGCTGGGCGGTGCGTTCCTCGCGGCGGCGCTGCTCGCGGCTGGCGGCGAGGTCGAGCTCGATATGGTTCTGATGGTGGGCCTTGAGGGCGTCCATGGCCCGCATCTGGGCGTTGAGTCGTTTGTTGAGTTCGTCTTCGCGCACCTGACGGGTGGCCTCGAGGTAGCGCCACGGCACTGGGCAGGTCGTCCTGCAGGGCCGTGGTATTACCGGGGATGCCGGGATTGGGCAGGACGGTGGGATCGAGCGCTAGCTCGGCCAGAACCTCCTCGAGGGGCATGGGCTCGCCGACGTTGCCGCTGGTGGTCTCTACCGGTACGGCGCACCAGGCCTGGATAAGCGATTGGCCGTGGCGGTTGGGGTAGCCCCCCTGGAGCAGGAAGCGGGCCTGGCCGGTGGGCAGATGGCCGGGCACGCGGATCACCGGGGCGGTGTGGCGGCCGAAGGCGTTGAGGATGCGGTCGCGCAGCCATTCGAGCAGAGGGTGCAGCGGCCAGAGGTACTGCACGGTGGGCCAGGGGTCGTCTTCCTGGCGGGCCTGGTCGAGGGCCTGCTGCATGCGGGCGATATCGGCGGTGAGGATGAAGCGATCGTGTTCGGGGCGGATCTCGCGAGGCAGGTAGGTGAGCCGCTGACGCAGGTCCTCGGGAGCGACGAACTCGAGGCGCTGGGCGTGCTCGTCTACGCTGGCCTCCAGCTCCTGGCCCTGGTCGCGCATGGCCTGGCGCAGCCAGTCGATGGCCGCAGGGGGCCAGGCCAGGGTGCTGGGATAGAGCCGCGGTGGCTGGGTGGTCAAGTCCGCCAGGTCCCGGGCGGGCGGCGCCTCGGGGATAAAGGCCTCCAGCGGTGATTCGCTGTGGGCGAGCTGGTCGTCGAGCAGGCCGGCGTCGGCGGGCAGGTTTTTCTCGAGAAACGCCAGAGTGACCAGGCTCTCGGTGAAGATCACCAGGCGGTTGTCGCTGTCGCGGCTCCAGCCCAGTTCCCCCTGGCCGGCCTGGCGGCCCAGTAGCTTGAGGAGAGCCTGATACTTGCCGAAGCGCTCGGGGGTGACGGCACGGATCGCCAGGGCCAGCCCCTCGAGACTCGAGATGTCGGTATCGCGCTCGGGGCTTCGCGCCTGCTTGTGCAGCCTTGCCAGGCGGTTCTCGATGGCGGAGAGACAGGCCGCGGGACTGGAGAACAGGGTCTTCTCCAGGCGGGTGCGAAACAGGCCGCTGCCGGCGGTGCGTTTGCCGTCTAGGGTATGGAAGCTGACATTCATCAGCTCGCCGAAGGCGTGTTCCTCCTCGGAGCTGGCCGGCGTCCGGTGGCGGGCGATCTCGCGGTCGGGGAAGTCGCCGAGCTGGTCGCGCACGTCCTTCTTGAAGCGGCGGATCACCAGGCCCTTGTCGCGGAAGTCCTCATGGGCGTAGTCGCTGGGGGTGGCGATGGCCGTGGGATCCAGCATGTTCATCAGGCTGGCGAAGCTCTCGGGCTTGCCGTCGTGGGGTGTGGCCGAGAGCATGATGAGGGTGTCGGAGCGGGTCGCCAGTAGCCGGGCCAGGCGGGCGCGCTGGGAGGCGCCGTGGGCCCCGGCGCGCTCGGCCACATTGTGGGCCTCGTCGATGATGATGTCCCAGTGGGCCTGCTCCAGGTAGTGGCGATACTCGATGTCCTGCTTGAGGGTATCGATGGAGATGATCGCCGGATCGAAGTAGTGGAAAGGGTTGTGGTTGGCCGGGATGCGGCCCCGGACCCTTGCCAGGCTCTGTGAGTCGAGCCGGGTGAGCGGGATGGTGAAACGGTTCCAGAACTCCTGCTGGAACTGGCCGAGCATGGATTTCACCGCCAGCACCAGGATGCGCTTGCCGCGGCCGCGGGCGATCAGTTCGCTGGTGAGGATGCCGGCCTCCAGGGTCTTGCCCAGGCCCACTGCGTCGGCGATCAGGATGCGGGCCCGGGGCTGGCCCAGCGCCTGGCGGGTCGGCTCGAGCTGGAAGGGCAGGGTATCCATGGCGGCGTGGTGGCCGAGATGGATGCGCTCGTCAGTCGGAGCGGTGTCGCGCAGTTGGGTGGCCAGGTTGAGTAGGCCGGCACGATAGCCTTGGAAGAGATCATCGACCAGTTCGGTGGTCGCCGGGTCGAGGATGCGGATGTCGTCCTCGAGCCGACTGAGGAACTGGGTCTCGCGGCCGCGCACCAGCTCGGAGAGTCCGGTGCAGCCGAGCAGGTAGCCGCCGTCGCTCGAATGATCCAGGCGCGTGAGGCGCCACTCGGCATCACGGATTTCCAGGCGCATGCCCGGTGCAAACTGCTGGTGCTGGCCCATTCCTTCCCTCGGCGTACTGCACGCGGCCCTTTTTCTATTTCGGGGGGACGCGGTCCTGGCATCCAGGCACACGCGCCCCTGCGGCATTGGCGCTTGCTGATCAGCGCTCTAATGGAGCTTAGCGTAACAAAGTGTCATCGGGCTGTCTGTAGTGCCAATGGCGAGTCCTGCTTCTGGCTTGGCTAATAAAGTTTTTTATCAGGTACTTGTGGGGAGGTCGGTGGTGGCGAAGCGGGCTGCCATTCGACCGTGGAAAGTTTGCCTGGGACCTTTTTTAGAGTGCTAACAAGACGTGCCGCATGGCACGATCCGAACCGGCCTTTGGCCGGTTTCGGCTTTATGGGCAGGGCGTTTGAAATCAGGAGAGCAGGGCATGACTCAGGACACCACCACACCGCCGCCGATGTTGGTGAGCGAGCTGCTGGCGGCGGGCGCCACCGGCCCCCTGGCCGCGGCCTGGCTCGGCGCTTACTGGCAGTGGGCCTTCGCCCTGTGGGTGGCGCCCGTACCGCTGCTGATGCTGGCGCTGATCGTCGGCTGTCGGCAACTTCCGGCCATGGCGAACGGCTCCCGCAGCGCGAGCCTCACCCTGCCGAACGTTCGCGACGGCCGCACGTGGCGCCTGGTGGCCCTGCTCGGCTCGGCGGCGGCACTCTACTTCACCGGCAACGTCTTCCTGACGCCGCTGCTCGAGGCGCGCGCGCCTCTCGCTGCTGGCACCCAGCCTCACGGCCCTCAACGGCGCCCAGATGCTTTCCTCGGCGCTGCTGATCTTCTACGCCGACCGGCTGATGGGCCGGGCCCGCCCGTTGATCGGCATCACTGCCCTGGCGCTGCTGGCCCTGCCGTTGATGCTGTGGCTGCCGGGCGGTCACGTGGTGTGGGCGGCTGGCTCAACGACCTCTCGGGAACCGTGGCGCTGGCCTTCCTGCCGACCCTGCTGATCAGCCTGGTGGCCATGGTCGTCACCCCGCGGCTGCTCGCCTCACGTCAGTAGGAAACCCGCATGCTCAACGCCCGTATCAAGCTGCGCCATCTGCAGGTCTTCCTCGAGGTGGCCCGCCAGCGCAGTTTCGCCCGGGCCGCCGAGCGGCTGGCACCGTGGCCCGCTCGCCGCAGCAGGCGCTGGTCAGCATGCAGCAGCCCAGCGTTTCCGAACTCACCGGCCCCGACTTCCGCCACCTGCGCATGGGTCCCCACGACAACGACCTGCTGCTGAACTTCACACAGGGTGAAGGACTCCCGGTCGGCGAGCGCATCATCATGTTCGGCCGCGTGATCGACCAGTTCGGCAAACCGGTGCCGCACACCCTGGTCGAGATGTGGCAGGCCAACGCCGGCGGGCGCTACCGTCACAAGAACGACCGCTACCTGGCCCCGCTGGACCCGCACTTCGGCGGCGTGGGCCGTACCCTGACCGACGAGCAGGGCTGGTACCGTTTCCGCACCATCAAGCCCGGCCCGTACCCCTGGCCCAACGACCCCAACAGCTGGCGCCCCTCGCACATCCATGTCTCGGTGATGGGCCCATCGATCTCCACCCGCCTGATCACCCAGATGTATTTCGAGGGCGACCCGCTGATTCCACTGTGTCCCATCGTCCACACCATCAAGGACCCGGATGCGGTCGAGACCATGATCGGGCGCCTCGACATGGCGCGCAGCAAACCCATGGATTGCCTGGCCTACCGCTTCGATCTGGTGGTACGCGGCGAGCTGCAGACCTATTTCGAAAATCAGTAAGCGGGCAGAGAACCAGTAAGGGGAAAGCACATGAAACAGCCGAACAGCGTTCCCGCCAGCGAGCTGATGCTGCGCGAGACCTCCTCCCAGACCGCCGGGCCCTACGTGCATATCGGCCTGGCCCTGGCCGCCGTCGGCAACCCGACCCGCGACGAGGAGATCTGGAACGAGATGGCCCGGGAAGGGGCCGAGGGCGAGCTGATCGAAGTCGTCGGCACCGTGATCGACGGCAACGGCGACCTGGTGCGCGACGCCTTTCTCGAGGCCTGGCAGGCCGACGCCAACGGAGCCTACCAGCCCGAGTACGACCTCAAGAAGCCGTTCAACAGCTTCGGGCGCACCGCCACTACCTTCGACCACGGCAGTGAATGGTCGCTGAAGACCGTCAAGCCGGGCCCGGTGGCCCACGTGAGCGGTCAGCCCATGGCGCCGCACATCAACCTGGCGATCTTTGCCCGGGGGGAGAACATCCACCTGCAGACCCGTCTCTACTTCGAGGACGAAGCCGAGGCCAACGCCGCCTGCCCGGTGCTCTCCCGCATCGAGTCGCCGAGCCGCCGCCAGACCCTCATCGCCAAGCGCGAAGAGGCCGACGACAAGGTGCGCTACCGCCTCGACATCAAGCTGCAGGGCGAAGGCGAGACCGTCTTTTTCGACTTCTAGGCGCTTCGATTTTGGCGTTTGCCAGGCAAGGACGGCCCGCCAGCATCAAGAGCCAGCGCACTGCGCTGGCTCTTGGCTTTTTTGGATGGCTCGTACCAGACGCCGTTACAGCACGTTTATCCACTTCTCGCTGAGGGACCAGAGCTGCCTGGCCCTGTCGGCGTCGAGCGCGTAGGACTTCACACCGTCGGCAAAGGGGTTGGGAGTATCGTCGATCGGAGCGGCCGCGCAGTCTTCGAGGTAGCGGCCGCCAATCTCGTCCTTGTCGGCCACGACGGCAGCCCAGACCGACGTGGCGGCCGCCTGGGGAATCTCTTTCAGCTCGAGTGGGGGGAGACCCGCATCGGCGCGCGCTTTGCCCACCGTCTCGAAAAGCTCCTGCACCGCCTCCGGAGAGAAGTGACGGCCGAGATCCGTCATGCTGTTCCCCGGCATCACTGAGGCCGCGCGGATCCCGCGATCCCGATGCCGCCGGTCGAATTCCACGGCGAAGAGAGACGTGGCCGTCTTCGATTTGCCATAGGCGACAAAGGGGTAGTACTCCTGTCGCTCGAAACCAGGATCATCCAGGTCGACATCGGCGACGCGGTGAGCCTGGGAGGAGAGCATCACCACGCGCCCATTGTCGGTGAGCAGCCGTCCGATCCGCGTGATCAAGGCGAAATGGCCGAGATAGTTGGCGGCAAACTGAAGTTCGAAGCCGTCCACCGTTTTTTCGAACGGCGTGGCCATCACTCCGGCGTTGGCGATGATGGCATCGAACGGCGTCCCGTCAGTCAGCAGCTTGTCCGCACAGGCGCGAACGCTTTGCAGGGAAGCCAAGTCGAGTTCGACCAGCGCCAGGTTGCCCCCGCCCTGCGACGCGGCGTCACGAACCGCTGTCGTGGCCGCCTCGGCTCTGGCGAGGTCCCTTACCGCAGCGATGACACCGGCGCCCTTGGCCACGAGCGCACGGGCCGTTTCGAGCCCAATGCCCGCCGATACCCCGGTAACGAGGAATCGCTTTCCCGTGAGATCGATGCCGGCAAGCACCTCCTCGGCGGTCGTCTTTGCACCCAAGTACTCAGTCATGTCTTTTCCTCTACCGTGTAGGGTCTTCTTCGCCCCATCCTTGATGCTCAGATCTGGACTCCGCCAGCCACGTCCAGTACGGCGCCGCTGATGTAGCCCGCGTTGGGTCCTGCCAGGAAGCAAACCGTCGCCGCGACCTCCTCGAGGGTGGCGATCCGGCGGATGGGATGAAGATCCATCAACGTTTCCGGCACGTTGTGGGCGACTTCCGCCGCCATATCCGTCGGCATGATGCCCGGCTGCACGACATTGACGGTGATGTTGCGCGGGCCAAGATCGCGCCCGACCCCTTTCGCGTAACCCACGATGGCGGCCTTGGTGCCCGCATAGTCCGCCACGGCGGGGAAGGCCACACGGCTGGCGATGGCCGAGCCGATGAAGATGATGCGTCCACCGTCCGAGAGCTGGCGTGCGGCGGCCCGCGTGGTTGCCACCGCACCGAGCACATTGATGTGCCACTGGCGGTCGAGCGCCTCGGCATCGAGTTCAGGATCGTCGACCAGCTTGCCCTGAACCGCGATGGCGGCGTTGTTGACGAGGATGTCGAGTCTGCCGAAATGAGAGACGACGTCATCGATCAAGGCGGCGGCGGAAGACGTATCGGCCTGGTCGCTCTTGATCGCGATGGCCCGAGCCCCTTTTGCCTTCAGCTTCTCGACCACAGCCTCGGCCTTCTCGGCAGAGGCCACGTAGCTGATGGCCACGTCCGCCCCCTGCTCGGCAAGCGCTTCTGCAATGGCCGCTCCAAGCCCGCGTGACCCGCCGGTGACGAGTGCGACCTTGCCCATCAATTCCTTCTGCATAACCACCTCTCTCAACATGGAAGAACGATTCCGTTCGAAGGGAATTGAAACAGTAACGATCGTTACTATAATGAACGTTATTGAATTGGACTGAGGGCGTCAAGAAATTTAGTATCGATCGGTATGAAAAAGAGGAGGCGATCCGATGGGACGTCAGCGTGAATTCGATGTGGAGCAGGCGCTGGACGCGGCCCTCTGTATGTTCTGGCGCAAGGGCTATGAGGGCACGTCGTACACCGACCTGACTCAGGCCACGGGTGTCGAGCGCCCCGGGCTCTACTCGGCCTTCGGCAACAAGGAGGCGCTGTTCCGTCGAGCGATCGAACGCTACTTCACGCACTACCTGGACTACTTCCCGGCTGCGCTGGAGCGGCCGACCTCTCGAGAGGTGGTGGAAGACATCTTTCGCGGGGCGGTAGAGCTGCATACCCGTCACCCCGACCGCCCGGGGTGTCTCGGCATCCATGGCGCCCTGGCGGGCTCGGACGACGCCGAGCCCATTCGTCAGGCCCTGGTCGAAGCCCGTGCGAAGGGAGAGGTCATGCTGCGCGATCGCTTCGAACGGGCCAGGCAGGAGGGAGATCTGCCGCCGTCGGCCAACAGCGCCGTGCTGGCCGCCTATGTCATGACCGTGCTGCATGGCATGGCGGTGCAGGCCAAGGCCGGCTTCAGCCGCGACATGCTGGAGGCCATCACAGAGCACGCGCTTACCACCTGGCTGGGTAGCGGCTCCCAGGCGGCGGGCTGGTCTTCCTGAACCCGCTGTAGAGAATCTGCCCCAAGGGGCCGAAAGACACCGAGAGCCGGCGCATGCGACTAAAGGCGAAGAAATTAGACTAAAGTCTAAATTTCGACTGTGCTGTTAGCATCCTCATGAAATGACCGGGATCCTCGCCATGACCACCCAGACGCTTCCCCACAGTGCGACCGCCACCAAAGCCAGCGCGCCCCTGATCAAGCGCATCGGTCTTGCCGCCTACCGTCTGCTCGAGCGGATGACCGAGAGCGCCTATCAACAGTACAAGCCCATCTTGCGCAACCATTTGTATCTATAACGGCTGAGGCCGTGCTGGGCCCAAGGTGGACCCGGCAACGCGACACGACGAGAAGAGCCGGCGCCCTGCGCCGGCTCTTCTCGTGATGGGTGTGCGCGCTCGACCGAATCTCGAGCCCAGGCAGCGATGCCTTCCACCAGGCAGTGTCGATTCCACCTGCACTCGCTCGACTGGATTAGGCCTGCAACACAGCGGATGCCTGCCAATCGATGGAGCCGGAAATGCTGACACTCTACGGAACGCCCCCGACCCGCACCCTGCGTGTGATCTGGATGCTCAACGAACTGGACCTGGAGTACGAGCAGGTTCCGGTGGCCCTCATGCAAGGAGAGCATCTTCAACCCGATTTTCTTGCGCTCAACGCTGCGGCCAAGGTTCCCGTACTGGTCGACGGCAATCAGGTCATCACCGAATCCGCCGCCATCCAGCTCTACCTGGCCGAAAAATATCCACAGGCGGGTTTCATTCCCAGTGCTGTGGAAGAGAGGGCCCAGATGTACCGCTGGATTTTCTTCCTGATGACCGAGATCGAGCCGCCGCTGTGGCGTATTGCCCGCCACACCTTCCTCTACCCGGACGAGAAGCGCCTGCCCCAGGACGTCGACCTGGCCAGGCAGGAATGCAGGGAGATGCTGGCGGTGCTCGAGCGCCACATGCAGGAACGCGAGTACGTGGTCGGCGACCGGCTCAGCGTCGCCGACTTCAATGCCGCCTATACCCTGGACTGGGCCAACGAAGAGAACTTGCTCGACGCCGCTCCGCAGCTGACAGAGTACCTGAAGGCCATGTACGCCCGACCCACCGCACCGCCCACCATCGCCGAGGCTTTCGCGGCGATGGAGAGTTAGGTCGTTACCGGTGAGATCAGCGGGCGAGTCAGCACCGAGAGCCAGCCATTGCGCTGGCTCTCGTCATTCTGTCGTTGCGTTGACCTAGGTCTCTGGTGTGGGGCTGGGCGAACGTCTAGGCTGGGGGTATGTGAATGTTTGTAAGTTGAATGGTGTTAGTTTCTCTGAGCTGGATTGCTTACATTGTCAGCGGGGCGGAAGTCCCATGGCTGCTAACTACCCAAAGTGGCCATGCTGGCAAAGGCAAGCACGATGATCGGTGTTATGCTGCCGAATGATACTTAGTGTCTCGGCATTTTAAGAGGTTAGGGCATGAATGACGCACTCGATAACATTGTTAAATGTGCGTGCGCGTTCATCCAATATTAGAGCGTGCTGTCTAATCGCTGTTGGACGACAGGTAGGTGAAGGAGTCAAGGTGGCGCATGGATCCTATTCAGAAAGGCATCGCTGAGCTTGAGCGGCAGCGGAAGGCTGCAAGGTTCAATTACTGTGTTTTTGTCGCAGCGCTGCGCGAAAGCTCAGAACACTTTCAGCGCGTCAGGGAAACCGATTATGGGCGGGTGGCCTGTCTTGACCGAGTCCTTCGCGTAGCGCTCGCGGAGCAAAGTGGGGAGGCGCGGCGCCCTGCCTATTGGAGTGAACGCGCCGAGGCCCACGCTACATCCGTGGCAGTCTACAGCAAGTTCTACGCCGCGATGATGGGGGTGCTCGGGTTGGGTACTGCCTACTTCCTTGGGGACAGCGACTGGGCCTTGACGGTTACACTCGGTCTATTGCTCGCGGTGCTGACGAAGGCAAAATGGGGCGTGGACAAGTATTCCGCCGGTCTTCAGCGGGTTCGGGACGCTCTGGAGCGCATTGAAGATCCCCCGACACGTGACACGTCCGAGCGTTCGAGTGTAGATCGTCCAGCAACAGCTTGAACCCGCCGGCTTCTCCGCTGCGCTCCGAAGCCGGCGGGTTAAGCTGGGCGTTAGGCCAGCACAATTGGGGGGTGAGGTTTGAATCCGGGTTTCAGCGAGCGCACATTTGAGTTTTGCTTCAACGCCGAGTATTGCCAAGCGAATGCGGCGCTGCTGGCTAGTCATCCGCATATCCCGTCTCAGCAGCTTGAGAAGGATCTTGGGTATGACGTCGAGTTCCGACTACGGCAGGGCCGCTATACACGCTCCGTGTTCTTCCAGCACAAGGTCTCTTCTTTCGCAGAGCACCGAGCCGGCCGCAACGCTCGCTTCTATGATTGCCACAACGGGCCCTATTTTCGCTTCAGCGTCGACAACGAGCAGCACAACACGCTTTGCGCCCTTAGTCGGACCAAGGGAAACGCTTTCTATTGCGCCCCAAGGTTTCATTTAAGTCACGAGCTAGAGGCACGCTTCCGCGCCGTCGACATTGCGGCGCACGCGGTTCTGCTTGATCCCCTTGACGTCGGCGAGATCCTAGATCGGGATCGTCATAACATCACCTACTGCCCCGCAGGGATGAACGCGACCTTGCACTCAGACCCTAGACCCTTCAAGCAGACGTACGCTGGCGCGAGAGATCGGTCGCCGCATTTGAGGGAAAACAAGATTGATGAGGAGTACGTTGAATCGCTGAGCGACGAGCTTCTTTATCGCACAAGGGATTCAAAGTTCAGGTCGGCGCTCACTCGGGAGGTGGAGCGAGCCAGCCCGGTCAAGCGAGCGCAGATCATTTTAGGAAGGGTTTATCAGGTTACTTGGCTACTCCTGCCCTAGCAGGTGCTTCGGGTAGCCATGATCGATAGGTGCCTAACGAGGTGCTGCAGCCGACGGCTTCGCCGCGGCTGAGCTGGCACGTTATATTTTCATCAGAGATTGAAGAATGTTTGAAAGAATTAAGTTGAAATTTGGAAGTGCGCAGGGGGAGGAGGCGTTAGATCTGAATGTCACCCCCATTACTGTTTTTGTAGGCCCAAATAATTCTGGAAAATCAAAAGTATTGAGAGAGATCCAGTACTTTTGCAGGGAAGGACAGCTTGATGCTCGGAGTGTAATTCTAGAGGAAGCAATTCTGAGAAATGTGGACAAGGAAAACTTCCATGAAAAACTGTCACATCTCGAAAAAGAACCAAGCGAACATGATTCTTTACCTGAAGGTAATATAATCGTTGGTAATTATCAGGAAAGAATACAAATAACAAAGAAAGACTTAGAGCAAGCTATCGGTCAAGTTAACACTGGGCATTTCAGGCAGTGGTTCTGTCAGTGGTTTTTAAGGTTTAATACTTTATTGCTAGATGGACAGGGTAGAATGCAGCTAGCTCGCGAGCAGAATGGCGGAAATCTTCAATCTCCCCCTCAAAATAGCTTAAGTGCTCTTTTTCGTGATGATGAAAAGCGAAAAGAAGTGCGAAGAATAGTGCGTGATGCATTCGGCTTAAGTTTTGTTATTGATCCGACGGATCTTGGAAAATTAAAAGTTAGGTTGTCAGAAACTCCGCCTAAAAATAATATGGAGGAGCGTGGAGTTCATGCAGAAGCTGTAGTGTTTCACAGTAAGGCAAAGAAAATAGAAGATCTAAGCGATGGGGTAAAAGCATTCACAGGCATCGTATTAGAATTGGTGGCAGGTGACCCAATGGTTCTTCTAATAGATGAGCCAGAGGCATTTCTACACCCATCGCTATCCTATAAATTAGGCAGGGAAGTATCGGTAACATCTTCATCGCAAAATAAAAATATTTTTGTTTCAACTCATAGTGCAAACTTCATTATGGGCTGTGTTCAGTCAGGTGTTCCCATAAATATTGTCAGATTGACTTATTCGCAAGGCAGTGCGACAGCGAGGTTGCTGCCAGATGATAAGCTGCTTCAACTTATGCGGAACCCTCTTTTACGATCAACAGGGGTTGTTGATGGATTGTTCTATGAGGCGGTAATCGTAACTGAATCTGATGCAGACCGTGCTTTTTATCAAGAGGTGAACGAGCGGCTCTTGAGATATTCGCCAACTGTAGGTATCAGTAACTGCCTGTTTATCAATGCCCAAAATAAGCAAACCGTGCACCAGATTATAAAGCCACTAAGGGAACTCGGTATTCCTGCAGCAGCGATCGTAGATATAGATGTCCTTAAAGAAGGTGGTCAAGTGTGGAGCAATTTTCTTACTGGAGGCTTCATGCCTCAAATATCTCAGGCGCCACTTGGTACTATTAGGCAATCTTTAAAGCAGAGGTTTACTGATCTGGGTATCGATATGAAGCGTGGTGGGGGGATATCCGCACTGCCTGACGAGGAACGCGAAGCTGCCGAAAATCTTCTCAATCAACTGGCAGAATATGGTCTGTTTGTAGTGCCTAATGGTGAGCTAGAGTCTTGGCTGAAAACGCTAAAAGCAACAGGCCATGGGCCAAAGTGGCTGATAGAGATATTTGAAAAGATGGGAGAAAATCCTGACTCCCTAGATTACGTAAAGCCAGAAATCGGAGATGTTTGGGCTTTTATTGAAACTATTAAGGACTGGACATCATCAGTAACTCGAAAAGGAATACCGGCAAAAATATAAAAAAGCGCTGCGGTCGGACAAACTTTCCGCTGTGCTCCAGATCTGCCGCAGAGCGTGTCGTTATAATCTTAAGTATGGGAGTCGTAGGAAAGTCATGGAAACAGAAAGCGTAAGTGTCCTGGAGTTCACGCTATACAAGCACAGTGAAGCGTCCTTCCTGCGTGCTTTAGACGAAGCTGGCGTTGCTCACAGTCGGACTGTGATTTTTTCTACAACCCCACAGGCCACTGGTGTAAAAGAAGTGATTAGCGCTGTTTCTGACGCTATGCCTTGGAATGCAATCGCCAAGGTGATAGTAGCTTGGATCGAAGCCAGAAACAATAGGGAAGTTATGATCACTACCGATGATGGTAAGATATTTCACGCAAAAGGGTACTCGGCAGCAGAGGTCAAAGAATTTCTCCCGCAGTCTTATAGCGTAATGGTGATAGATACCAAGCCTGATGAAGAGTCATAACAAGCACATTAAATCCGCTACCTTCGGTCGCCGGACGCTCGAAGCTCACGCCGTTTATGTGGGCGTTAATGAGGAGTCTTCGAAGCTCCGCTTTTGGCCGATTTCTGCCTTTCAGGCAGCCATGAAAACCATGATCGGCGCCGATCCGGGTGCCGATGCCCCTCCTTTGCTACGCTTCTACAGTGACCGCGGAGGTGGCGATGGCCTTCCATAACCCTGATCCAAAGATGCGCGCCATCGAGCGGCGCAATGCCCGGTTGCGCGCCGCATTCTTTGCCAAGCTGTTTGGTGCTGCCAGGCGCGGATTGCGCAAGGCTATGTCATGCCTTCGGCTCCGTTACCGTCGGCGTCAACATCGAGGCTGAAGGGGCCAACTCATGAATCGCCCAAGCAGGGACGTTCAAGTATTCGAAGCCCGTGCAACCGATGCCGACCTCGACGACCTGCGCGCGCGACTGGCCACGGCGCGGCTGCCGGAGGTCGAGACGGTCCAGCGCGCCGCGCCTGACCCTCGCCGCTGGGACCAAGGCGTGCCTCTCGCCGACCTCGTCGATGTCGTGAACTACTGGCGCACCGAGTATGACTGGCGGGCGTTCGAGGCGCGCCTTGACCGTCTTGGCCAGTTCCGCATGGTGATCGACGGCCTCGGCATCCACTTTTTGCACCGCCGATCCGCTCGCGCCGATGCCACTCCCCTGATCCTGACCCACGGCTGGCCGGGCAGCATTGCCGAGTTCATCGATATCGTCGACGAACTGGCAGATCCGAAGGAGCCGGGCGCGCCGGCATTTCACGTCGTGGCTCCGTCGCTGCCGGGCTTTGGCTACAGCGACAAGTCGGCCACCACCGGCTGGGGCGCCGGAAAGATCGCGGCTGCCTGGGTAGAACTGATGGAAAGGCTCGGCTACGACAAGTTCGTCGCCCACGGCGGCGACTGGGGCGGTGTCATCACCACGGTCCTCGGCGGCAGGTTCCCGGCCCAGGTTCTCGGCATCCACTCGACGTTGGCGCAGGCGCCACCCGGGTTGACCATGGACGGGCTGACGGCGGCCGAGCGCAAGTGGGCCGAGGACACCCGCGATTTCTGGCTCTACCGCGCGGCGTACGCGAAGCAGCAGGCGACCCGACCGCAGACCATCGGCTACTCGCTGGTCGACTCACCCGTCGGGCTTCTGGCCTGGATCCTCGACAAGTTCGCCGAGTGGACGGACACCGACGATAGCCCGTTCGAGACGATTTCCCGGGATCGCATTCTCGACGACGTCACCCTGTACTGGCTGACGCGGTCCGGCGCCTCGGCGGCCCGCATCTACTACGAAAGCCACGGCGGGGTTAACACGCTCGACCCCGAGCTGCGGGTCGATGTTCCGTCGGCCATCACGATATATCCCCGCGACATCGAGAAGTGTCCGCGCCCCTGGGCAGAGCAGCGGTACCGGCAGATCGTGCGATGGAGGACGGCCGAACGCGGGGGCATTTTCCGTCGCTGGAGGTGCCGGAATATTTCGTCAGGGACCTGCAGGAAGGCCTCGCGGAAGTGCTGGCCGCCAATCGGTGAACGTGGCGGAGTCTAGTTCTAGGACTAAACGCGACTGCGAATGCCAGTGCGTAAAATGCTATGCGTGAATACTCAGTGGTTAACCTTTTATGAGGCTGGCGGCGACCGGTGGCGGCACTCGTTTTCAGGTGGTCATTCTTGTAAAGGTTTTAGTGGATAGATCTGTTCGATAAACGATATAAGCCAGTTAGATATCTGGAAAAATTTCTGTATGTTATTGTAATATCAATTCTTTTTTCAAGTTGGCAGCAGCTACAACTTTGGCATGACTGTACGCTGGCCCACGGCGATTCTAGGCTCGACATGCAATGCGTATATTTGTTCGTTATTCGAACACGAGAATGCAAAAGCTATCGAGCCACAAGAAAAACGGAGCCGCCATCATGCCATCGACCTCACTTGCCCGGGCGTTACTGGGAATCGGAGCCTGTGTCGCCCTGAGCTTTTCCGCCATGGCCGACGACCTGCCGGAAAGCATTCGCATCGGCTATGCCGTCTCCGACACGGGGCCCTATGCCGGGGGCGCCGGTACCACGATTACCCCCAACTACGAGCTGTGGGCGGAGGAGGTCAACAAGGCCGGCGGTATCCGCGTGGGGGATCGCCAGCTCCCTATCGAAGTGGTGGCCTATGACGATCGCAGCAGCTCCGAGGAGGCCGTTCGCGCCGTCGAAAGGCTGATCAACCAGGACGAGGTGCACTTCGTGCTTCCCCCCTGGGGCACGGCGCTGAATCTCGCAGTGGCACCCGTACTGCACCGCGCCGGCTATCCGCGCCTGGCCGTGACGGCAGTGTCCGACCGCCAGCAGGACCTGATGGACCGCTGGTCGCGCATCTTCTTCTTCCTCAGTACCTCTAGCCACTACGCCGAGGGCATCGTCACCATGCTCGAGGAGCTACGCGAGAGCGGCGTGATCGAAGGCCGGGTGGCCATGGTCAACGTGGCCGACCAGTTCGGCATCGAGCTGGCCGGGCAGCATCGATCACGAGCAGGTGGTGGCCGAGATGGAGAACGGCACCTTCGACACGGTGCTGGGCGAGATCACCCTGGATGGACGCATCTACTGGGAAGGATGGCAGGTCGGCCAGTGGCAGGATGGCGTGTTCCGTGCCATCGCCCTCAGCGACCGAGAAGGCGCGGCGGAGATCGTGCTGCCCAAGCTGGATTGGCGTTGAGCTAACGATCATGGTGGCTGGCACCACCCTGGAAGGTGAAAGAGACTTTGAGCTGGCAGCCGGCAGGCTTGTGCTCGCCTGCAATCCGGGTTCTTTCACACAAAACCATGAAACGTGGTAAACGCCTCGATGGGCTCACGCTCGGTAATGAAGTGGTTCTCCGGCGCTTCGGGGTCCTCATGGCCCAGCGCGATGCCGCACAGCACCAGCTCGTTGTCGTCCAGGCCGAGTTGTTCGCGAATGATGTCGTGGTACCAGGCGAAGGCGGCCTGGGCGCAGGTGTGCAGCCCCTGGCCGCGGGCGGCCACCAGGATACTCTGAATCAGCATGCCGGTGTCCATGTAGCTGCCCGCCTCCAGCCGTCGATCGATGGTGACGATCATGCCCACCGGGGCATCGAAAAAGAGGTAGTTGCGGCGCATCTGCTCGAGGCGTTTCTGCTTGTCGTCACGCTGGATGCCCAGCGATTCGTAGAGGCCGTACCCGCAGCGGCGGCGCCGACCCAGGTAGGGCTCGAACCAGTGCTCGGGGTAGTAGTGATACTCGGGCCGGTGGTCGGCCGTGCCGGCATCGAAAGCCGCCATAATGGCATCGCTCAGTCTCTCCCGGGCCCTGCCTCCCACCACGTGGACCCTCCACGGCTGGATGTTGCTGCCGCTGGGGGCTCGGCCGGCAACCTTCAGGAGATGTTCCACCGTCTCGAGGCTCACCGGCTCGGGCAGGAAGCGGCGGACCGACTTGCGGCTCAGGATGGCATCATCGACGTGCATGTTCGTCTCCGTGGCGGTTTGAAACGTGTGGAAGGCAGCGATCGCGCCGCTGCCTTCCTCGGGGCCGGTTACGGGTTGACCAGGTGGCAGCCGCTTTGCTCCAGCGACAGGAAGGCCTCGTCACCCGGGATGGTGCTCAGGATGCGGTAGAGATCCCATTCGCCTTCGGACTCCGCAGGCGACTTCACCTCGGCCAGGTACATATCGTGCACCATGCGGCCATCTTCGCGCACGATACCGTTGGTGGTGAACATGTCGTTGACCGGCGTCTCGCCCATCCAGGCGCGCACCGTGGAAGCATCGTCGCTGCCGGTGGCCTCGATGGCGTTCAGGTAGTGCATGGTGCTGGAGTAGACCCCCGCCTGCACCATGGTGGGCATGCTGCCGACCCGCTCGTAGTAGCGCTGGGCCCATTCCCGGGCCTCGTCATTCATGTCCCAGTACCAGCCGGTGGTGAGCTGCATGCCCTGGGTGGTTTCCAGCCCCAGGGCATGGATGTCGTTGAGGAACACCATCAGCCCCGCCAGCGCCTGCCCCGATTCGGCCAGGCCGAACTGGCCCGCCGTGCTGATGGCGTTGACGGTATCGGCGCCGGCGTTGGCCAGGCCGACGATCTTGGCGCCGGAACTCTGGGCCTGGAGGATATAGGAGGAGAAGTCGTTGGTATTGAGCGGGTGGCGCGACGTGCCCAGCACCTGGCCACCGTTCTTCGTCACCATGGCTTCCACGTCCGCTTCCAGCGAGTGGCCGAAGGCGTAGTCGGCGGTGATCAGGTACCAGCTGTCGCCACCCTCCTCGACGATGGCCTTGGCGGTACCGTTGGACATGGCGTGGGTGTCGTAGACCCATTGGATATGGTTCGGCGAGCAGTACTCGTTGGTGACACTCAGCGCGGCGGCACCGGAGACCATGCCGATCCGGTCGTGCTCCTCGAGCAGCCGTGTAGCGGCGATGGTTACCGATGAGGCCACCAGGCCGGCAACCATGTCGACGTTGCGCTGGTCGATCCATTCGCGCACCGTGTTGGCGCCGACGTCGGCGCTGTTGCGGTCGTCGGCACTGAACACCTCGATGGAGGCGCCATGGATCGCACCGCCATGGTCTTCCACGGCCATGCGCAGGGCTTCGAGTCCGCCGGGGCCGGCCAGGTCACGGTAGGGGCCGGACATGTCGGCGAGGTAGCCGATACGGATCTCGTTGTCGCTGATATCGGCGCTGGCGATGCCGGTCATCAGGGTGGCGCCGAGCGCCAGGATACCGCTCTTGAGGGTGATCGGGCATGATTTGGACACGATGAGGTCTCCTGCCTCGTCGATGACGAAGCTGTTGTTGTTATTGCTCGGGAATGCGGCCGGGCGAGGCCCGGGCCGGGACGCTGGGGCGTGAAGGCTAGTCGATAGGCGGCACCTCCTGGTCGGGTTCGTCGGGGTCGGCCAGCGCGATCCTTTCCAGGTCGCGCTGGAACTTGTTGAGGTAGTGCAGCAGGCTCACGGTCTCGTCGAAGGTGAAGCTCGACAGCCCGTCGGCGTAGAACTCGTGGATGCGCGGCTGCAGGCTCTCCCAGAACGCCCGGCCCTTGTCGGTGAGCAGGATCATGCGGGCGCGCTTGTCGTCCGGGTGCGGGATGCGCAGCACGTGCTCCTCCCGCTCCAGGCGCTTGAGCACGCCGTCCAGGCTCTGGCGGCTGACGATCAGGTATTCGGTCAGGGCGTTGAAGGAAATGCCGTTCTCGTAACCCTTGCGCGACAGGGCGCCGAGCACCGCCCACTGCACCGTGGTCAGGCCGACCTGGCCCACGGTCTGCTTCTGCAGGATGTTGCTGGCCTGGAAGAGCCGAAAGAACAGCCGGTTGGCAACGCTCTTGTCGTCCTCGATCACCATCTGAAACACTCCTTGGTCAGGATCAGGCAGCGTCAGACGGCCGGGGTGGCGTTTGGCCTCGATGGTGGCGTTCACCGGGGCACCGACTGACGCGCGATGATGTTCTTCATGATCTGGGCGGTGCCATCACCGATCTGCAGGCCCAGCACATCGCGCATGCGCTGGGAGAAGGGCAGGTCCTCTCCCCAGCCGGTATGGCCGTGTGCCAGCATGCACTGCTTGATCACATCGAAGGCGAGCTTAGGCCCCCACCACTTGGTCATTGCGGCTTCGGCGGTGTGCGGCAGCGCATTGTCCTTCAGCCATAGCGCGTAGTAGCACTGCAATCGAGCCGCCTGCACATAGGTCTGGTATTCGGCCAGCGGATGGGTCAGCCCCTGGAAGCCCGACAGCGGCTGGCCGAAGGCCTCGCGCTCGGTCAGCCACTGCCAGGTTTCGTCCAGCGACTGCTGGGCCACCGCCAGGCATTGCAGGCCGATCAGCGCGCGGCTGTAGTCGAAGCCCTGCATCACCTGCTTGAAGCCCTGTCCCTCCTCGCCCAGCATGTGATCCGCCGGCACCGCGACATTGTCGAAGAAAATCGAGCCCCGGCCAATGGCCCGTTGGCCGGAATCCTCGAAACGGCTGGTGGAGATGCCGGTCAGGTCCATTGGCACCAGGAAGGCGCTGATGCCGCTGGCGCGCTGCTCCTGGGTGCCGGTGCGGGTGAAGACCACGGCCACGTCGGCCTGGTCCGCCATGGAAATCGAGGTCTTCTCGCCGTTGAGCACGAAACGTTCGCCCTGGCGGGTCGCCTTGAGTTTCAGGTTGGCGGCATCACTGCCGCCGTGGGGTTCGGTCAGGGCGATGCAGCACACCTTGCGCCCGGCGGTGATGCCGGCGAGCCATTCGCGGGCCAGCTCGGGACGGGCGTAGCGGGCGATGATCTGGCCGTTGAGCGAGGCGAGCAGGGGCAGGTAGCCCACGTTGAAGTCACCGCGGGCGATCTCCTCGACGATCACGCCGCTGGTCACGCAGTCCAGGCCGCTGCCGCCATACTCCTCGGGCAACTCGCCACCCAGGCAACCCATCTCGCCCAGTTCGGCGATGATCCCACGCTCGATGCCGGCCTCTTGCTCGCGGGCCCGGTAGCGGGGGGCCAGCCTGTCGGCCGCCAGTCTGGCCACGCTGTCGCGAATGGCTTGCTGTTGTTCGGTAAATGCAAAGTTCATGGCGTCATCCTCACCGGGTCAGGCTGCCGGCATCGTGGCCGGCAGGCGCCGTCATGCTGGCAACAGGCGTCACTTGTCGTACTTGCGGAGCTAGAACTTGCGAAATTCCGGCTTGCGCTTCTCCTTGAAGGCGGCGACCCCCTCCCGGGACTCCGGCGTCTCGTAGTACAGGCTCAGCGCCTGCATGCCCAGCGCGCCGATGCCGGCGATGTTCTCGCTGTCGGCGTTGAACGAACGCTTGGCGATGGAGATCGCGGTGGGGCTCTTCTCGAGGATCTCGTCGCACCACAGGCGCACCTCCTCGTCGAGCTGCTCCGGCGGCACCACGGCGTTGCACAGGCCCCAGTCCAGCGCCTGCCGGGCGCTGTACTTGCGGCACAGATACCAGATCTCCCGGGCCCGCTTCTCGCCGATCACCCGCGCCATGTAGGCGGTGCCGAAGCCCGGGTCCACCGAGCCGACCTTGGGGCCCACCTGACCGAACACCGCCTTCTCCGAGGCGATGGTCAGGTCGCAGACCAGCGCCAGCACGTGGCCGCCGCCGATGGCGAAACCCTGTACCTTGGCGATCACCGGCTTGGGCACCTGGCGGATCAGGGTCTGCAGTTCCTCCACCGGCAGGCCGATCAGGCCGCGACCGTCGTACTGGCCCTCGTGAGCGCCCTGGTCGCCGCCGGTGCAGAACGCCTTCTCCCCGGCGCCGGCCAGCACGATGACGCCGATCGACTTGTCCCAGCCGGCACGGTTGAAGGCGTCGAGCAGCTCCATGCAGGTCTGGCCGCGAAAGGCGTTGTAGCGCTCCGGCCGGTTGATGGTGATGGTCGCCACGCCCTCGGTGACGTCGTAGAGAATGTCTTCATAGTTCATTGTTGAGCTCCTGAAACGGTATTGTGTTCACCGCCGGCGGCCATCTCTTCACAAAGGGCGCGAGCGCAGCAGTGAATCGGCGCTTTCCTAGCCGGCCATGGTCAGGCCGCCGGAAACGCTGATCACTTGCCCGGTGATGAAATTCGCGTCATCGCTGGCGAGCATCGTGATGATGCCGGGGTAGTCCTCCGGCTGGCCGATGCGGCGCATGGGCACGGCATTGCGGAACGCCTCGAGCAGCTTCTCCGGGTCGCGGGAAGTCTCGGCGAAGCCCTGCAGCAGTGCGGTGTCGGTGGGGCCGGGGCAGACCACGTTGAGGCTCACTCCCTTGGTGGCCAGCTCCCGTGCCAGGGTCTTGCTCAGGCCCAGCAGGCCGGCCTTGCAGGCGGCGTAGACCGCCTCCCCGGAGGAGCCGACCCGGGCGGCGTCGGAGGCGACGTTGATCACCTTGCCGCCGCCGGCCGCTATCATCCTCGGCAATACCACATGGTGCATGTTGAGCGCGCCGCTCAGGTTCACGGCGATCAGCGATTCCCACAGGCTCGGTTCGGTCTTGAGGAAGGGCATGAAACGGTCGAAACCGGCGTTGTTGACCAGCACCGTCGGGACACCGAGCTCGGCCTCGATGCGCTCCACCGTGGTGGTGATGGCCGCGTAGTCGGTAATGTCGGCCCCGAAGGCCCTGGCCTGGCCGCCGGCCTCGACGATCACGTCCACCGTGGCCTGGGCGGCCTCGATGTCGCGGTCGAGTACCGCCACCTTCGAGCCCTCCTCGGCGAAGCGCTTGCATACCGCGCGGCCAATGCCGCCGCCGCCGCCGGTCACGATGACCGTCTTGTCCTTGAGTCCTCTCATGACTGCTCTCTCTGTCGTCCAATGGAAGCTTCACTGATGCAATGCCAGCCGCTGTCGCGTCAGGTCGAAGACGTCACCTGGCTGGCTTGTTCGCGCAACTTGAATTTCTGGATCTTGCCCGAGGGAGTACGGGGCAGTTCGTCCAGCACATCGAGGAACTCCGGCTGGTACTGGCGGGTCACCTTGCGCTCGGTGAGGAAGGCGGTGACCTCCTCCAGCGTCAGCGTCTCGTGGCCCTCCTTGAGGGTGACGTAGGCGCACAGGCGCTCGCCCAGCCGCTCGTCGGGGCGGCCCACCAGGGCCACGGTCTGGATCGCCGGGTGCTGGTAGAGGGTGTTCTCGATATCGACGATGGGAATGTTCTCGCCGCCACGGATCACCACGTCCTTGGAGCGGCCGGTGATGCGCACGTAGCCCTCCTCGTCGAGCCGGGCGAGGTCGCCGGTGGGGAACCAGCCCTCGTCGTCGACGCCGTAGAGCCCCGGCTGCTTGAAGTAGCCGACGAACAGGCTGGCGCCGCGTACGTAGAGCGGTCCTTCCTGGCCGGGAGGCAGGGTGTTGCCCTCCATATCGGTGACCTTCAGTTCCATGTAGGGCAGCGGCAGGCCGTCGGTATTGACCGCGCGGGCCGGGTCGTCACCGGGGCGGGTGGTGGTCACCGCACCGTTCTCGGTCATGCCCCAGGCCGAGATGATCCGCGTCGGCAGGTTGCGGGCCGCCTTCTCCACCAGCGGGCTGGGGATCGGCGCACCGGCGCACAGGAACAGCTTCAGCGACTGCAGGTCGGGGCCGTGGTCCACCGCCTGTTCGGCGATATCGGTCAGGAAGGGGGTGGAACCAAGCATCAGGCTGGGCCGCTCGGCGCGGATGATCCCCACCGCCTCGCCGGGGTTCCAGATGTCCTGCAGCACGGCGGTAGCCTTCAGGTAGATCGGCATCATCAGGCCGTAGAGGAAACCGAGCTGGTGTGCCAGCGGCGAGGGCATGAAGGTGGTGTCGTCGTTGCCCAGCCCCAGACGGGTGGTGAAGGGGCGGATGTGGCTCATCAGCGTGTTGGAGGTGTGCATTACCCCCTTGGGCTTGCCGGTGGTGCCGGAGGTATAGAGCAGCTGCACCACGTCGTCGCCGGCGGGACGGCGCGCCTTGAACAGTGCGGCGGTGTCGGTCTCGGTTTCCCAGGCGCGATCCAGCAGTACCGCGTCGAAGCTGTCCTCGCCCTCGCCGCCGAGCACCAGCACGTGCCGCAGTGTGTCCAGCCCCGCCTCGAGGTCGCGGGCCATGGCCGCGTGATCGAAGTCGCGGAACACGCCGGGCACGACGAGCACCTTGCTCTCGGCCTGGGCCAGCATGAAGCGCAGCTCGTGCTCGCGGAAGATTGGCATCAGCGGGTTGAGCACCGCGCCGATGCGCACGCAGGCCAGATGCAGAGCGGTCATCTGCCACCAGTTGGGCAGCTGGCAGGAGACCACGTCACCCTTCGCCACACCCAGGCCGGCCAGGCCGGCCGCCATGCGCGTGACCTTCTCGTTCAGCTCGCCGTAGCTCAGCGCCGAGCGGGAGCCGTCCGCCATGCGATAGGTGATGATGGCCGGGCGGTTGGCCGCTTCGGCCACGGCTTCATCGAGGTAGTCGGTAATGAGCATGTCATTCCAGGCGCCGGCCTCGGTCATGGCCTTTCTGCGCGCCGGGGTCAGATTCGTCTCGATAGCCATACAAGCTCCTGAAAACACGTTGTCGTTGTTGTCGGTGCGGCGGTCGATGGCTGGGCCATCCCGGTATGCCTTGAATGCAAGCTAGGATATTCGAAAATTTATGTCAATAGCTTGTCTTTTATTTACGATGAGCCTGACTATGTATCCCATGTAATGGTGAAATGGAGAGCTATATATGACAAGAGATTGTCATGTTGCGCTGCAAGATAATCCCGACAAGACCCCGAGAGGGTCATGAGGGGATCGGCTCAACTGTCATGTTGGAAAGTCAGCGAGCCTGTACCTGTCCTGCCTTTGGTTCCTGATGCTAATGTTTCCATACGCCGTCCTAGCGGCGGCGATGTGCCAATTCGGCGACTCGCACGGTATCCGACGAGGGGAGGGAAGCGATGGACTACAAGGCAATCGATATCCAACAGAAGCTTGGCCTGTTCGATGAGCAGTGGTCGCCCAGGGTGATCGCCGAGATGAACGACTATCAGTTCAAGCTCGTGAAGCTCGAGGGGGATTTCGTCTGGCATGATCATCCCGATACGGATGAGGTCTTCCTGGTGATCAAGGGCAACCTGCGCATCGATTTCCGGAATGGTGCGGTCGACCTGGCCGCCGGCGAGATGTTCGTGGTCCCGAAAGGCGTCGAGCACAAGCCCTTCGCCGAGCGGGAGGCGGAAGTGATGCTGATCGAGCCGCGCGGGGTCGTGAATACGGGCAATGCCGGCGGCGAGCGGACCGCTGAAAACGACGTGTGGATCTGAACCGGCCTCCTGGCTGCCTTCAGGCTCTCGGGATAGAAGAGATGACTGCTACACTGCCTCTGGGGTGTCGATACCCTACTGATTGGGAGACGCAGTGATGAGTGAATTCACCGACAAGGCCCCCGTGCCGCTGGAGAAGGTGCGCCGCTACCTGGAGCCGGGGCCCATCGTGCTGGTTTCGTCGGCTTGGGAGGGGCGGCGCAATATCATGACCATGGGCTGGCATACCGTGATGGCGTTCTCGCCGCCACTGGTGGGCTGCATCATCTCGGCCGACAACCATAGCTTCGAGATGATTCGCCGCAGCGGCGAGTGTGTCATCAACCTGCCGACCACGACCTTGACCGATCAGGTGGTGGGCGTGGGCAACAGCAGCGGTGCCGAGGTCGACAAGTTCGCCCGCTTCGGGCTGACCGCGGAGCCGGCGGAGCAGGTGAGCGCGCCGCTGGTTGGCGAGTGCCACGCCCACTTCGAATGCCGGATGTTCGACGACGCCCTGGTGGAGCGCTACAACTTCTTCATCTGGGAGGTGGTGGCGGCCCGGGCGGCGGTGTCCCCTGAGTATCCAGAGACCCTCCATTACACCGGCGACGGTGTCTTCATGGTGGCTGGCAAGATCATCAGCCGTCGCGATCAATTCCTGCCGGAGATGCTGTAGGTTTCAGGGAAGGGCGGTGAGTTGCGTTCAGGAAAACCTTAGCGGCTGTATCAAAAAATTCTTATGATGGGGTCAGGCCTCTTGCCCGCAACGGAGATATCGTCATGGCGACCAGAATCACGACTTCCCGGAGAGATGATGGCATCACGCTGCTGAAGATCAGCTGTCCCGAACGACGCAACATTCTGGATGAGGCGAGCTACGCGCATATGATCGAGGTGATCGCGGCGGCCGAGGCGGACGATGGGGTCAAGGTTCTGATCATCACGGGCAGCGAGAACTGCTTCACCGCCGGGAATGACCTGGCCAATTACAAGGCGTTGGCGGATGCCACGAGTGTATCGGCCATCACCTTCCTGCGCCACCTGCATGCCTTTCGAAAGCCCGTTATCGCCGCTGCGGAAGGTATCGCCCTGGGGCTAGGCTCGTCGATTCTGCTGCACTGTGACTTTGCCTATGCGGGCAACTCGACGAAGTTTTACCTGCCCTTCGTCAACTTCGCCTTGACGCCTCTCGGGGCCACGACGTACCTGCTGCCCAAGCTGGCCGGCAACAAGGCGGCCACTGAAATGCTCATGCTCGGCAAATCCTTTACGGCGCTCCGCGCGCATGAACTGGGTCTGCTGACCGATACCACTTCCGATGGCAAGGCGCTCGAGCAGGCGATCGATTGTGCCAAGCACCTGATCGCCAAGCCCTACGAAACGCTACTGGCCACCAAGGCGCTACTGCGTGCAAGCGACGCCGAGGTGATCGGCCAAGCTCTGGATCGAGAAGAGCAGCAACTGCTGGAGCGGTGCCGCTCCCGAGAGGCCCAGAGTGCCATAGATGCCTTCTTTGCCAGGAAAAGGGGCCAGTAGTCAATCGGCGGCCCATGTAGTGGCAGATGCCTGGGCTTTGCGCTGATAGCAGGAGGCGGAAGTGATGTTGGCCGAGCCGCGCGGAGCGACTGCCTCCCGCTCGAGCGCCTGACGTCCCGGTCGTGCCGCTGGAGAAGGTGCGCCGCTATCGGGAGCCACTGCCATCACGGGTAGCGTCCGCTGCGCCGGTTCTCCACCAGCACGCCGAGAATGGCGTTGGCGTCCCGCATGGCGGGCGAGGAGGTCTCGCCCTTGCGACGGCTGCAGATCACCGGCGAGGTAAGGCTCTTGTCGGCGAGATAGACGTAGACGATGCCATCGCGCTTGACCCGCTTGACCTGCTCGGGAACCAGCGTGATGCCGATATCGGAGGCGACCAGGCCGAGTGCGGTCTGCAACTCGTTGGCCTCCTGCACCACCTCCACCTTGAGGCTGCGGCGGCGGAACAAGCCAAGGACCGTGTCGGCCAGGCTGGGGCGCGGCTTGGCGGGAAACACGATCAGCGGATAGCGGGCCAGTGCCTCCAGGGTTGGCGTGGTGTCGGCCAAGGGATGGCCCTCGGGCAGGGCGGCCATCAGCGGTTCGTCGAACAGCACCTCCTGCTCCACGTCCGGGTCGTCGATCTTCAGGCGACCGAAGCCGATGTCGATGCGCCCACTCTTCAACGCCTGGATCTGTTGCACCGTAGTCAACTCCACCAGGGCCAGCTCGACGTTATCCTTTTGTCGTAGGCCGCGTACCAACAGGGGCAGTTGGCCGTAGAACACCGAGGGTACGAAACCGATACCGAACATGACGCGCTGGCTTCGCGCCATGCGCCTGGTGGCCTCCACGGTGGCATCCACCTTTTCAAGTATCTGGAGTGCATGCTGCTGAAAGAACAGTCCGGTGGGCGTCAGACGCAGCCCGCGGGGCCCCCGCTCGAACAGTTCGGCGCCCACTTCTATTTCCAATTGTTTGATTTGTCGAGATAAAGGCGGTTGTGACATATGCAGCCTCTCGGCGGCACAGGTCAGGTTGAGCTCCTCGGCGACCACGCAGAAGTACCGTAGGTGGCGTAGCTCCATGATACCTCCTGGGTATGGCTCGGCACCCAAACAATATTGGTTTCCTCATCGCGGCGCAATCACACTGCTTGCCAGTCCCCAACACATTTCCCGGAGCGGGAGCCGCCATGACACCTCTGATCGACGCCATCGAGACGCTGCTGGTCGACCTGCCGACCATCCGTCCCCACAAGCTCTCCATGACCACCATGGCCTGCCAGACGCTGGTCATCGTGCGCCTGCGCGACTCCGATGGCGTCGAGGGGCTGGGCGAGGGCACCACCATCGGTGGGCTCGCCTACGGCCCCGAGAGCCCCGAGAGCATCAAGCACAACATCGACACCTACCTGGCGCCGCTGCTGATCGGCCAGCCGGCGGCCGCCATCGGCGCACTGCGCGCCCGCCTCGATCGCCATGCCCGAGGCAACGCCATCGCCAAGTCGGCGCTGGAAACGGCACTGCTCGACGCCCAGGGCAAACGCCTGGGCCTGCCCATGGCCGAGTTGCTTGGTGGTGCTCGCCAGACCCATGTGCCGGTGCTGTGGACGCTGGCCAGCGGTGACACCCGCAAGGACATCGACGAGGCCTTTCAGCGGCTGGAACAGTGCCGCCATCGCGACTTCAAGCTCAAGATCGGCGCCAACTCCGTCGATGCCGACGTGCGCCACGTGGCCGCGATCAAGGAGGCCCTGGGCGAGCGAGCAAGCGTGCGGGTCGATGTCAACCAGGCCTGGGACGAGAGCACCGCCGTGCGCGGCATCGCTGCGCTGCAGGACGCCGGGATCGATCTGATCGAGCAGCCGATTCCCGCCCGTGAGCACGCCGGGCTGATCCGCCTGGCCAACCGCTTCGAGGTGCCGATGCTGGCCGACGAGGCGGTGGCCGACGCCCGCGACGGATTCGAGCTGGCGGCCGCCGGCTTCAGCGGCGCCTATGCGCTGAAGATCGCCAAAGCCGGTGGCCCACGCGGTGCCCTGGCACTGGCGCAGGTGGCCCAGGCGGCCGGCATCGGCCTCTACGGTGGCACCTTGCTGGAGGGCACGATCGGCACCGCCGCCTCGCTGCATGCCTGGGCCACTCTCGGCGAGCTGGCCTGGGGCAGCGAGATGTTCGGCCCGCTGCTGCTCAAGGACGACATCGTCAGCGAACCACTCAACTACCACGAGTTCGGTGTTGACCTGCCCAGCGGGCCGGGGCTCGGCATCCGCCTGGATGAAGACAAGCTGGCGCACTACGCACGCCGCCGGCGATACGCGAAATAGGCCGGGCTCGCGCTCGGTAAGCGATTCGACGCGCAGTGGCGCGTTGCACTGACCACGAGGAGAAACCGCATGCTGTTTCAGGTGGAAATGACCGTCAAGCTGCCGCCGGAGATGCCGGCCGAGCAGGCCGCCAAGATCAAGGCGACCGAGAAAGCCTACTCCCAGGAGCTGCAGCGCTCAGGCAAGTGGCGCCATCTGTGGCGGGTCGCTGGCAGCTACGCCAACGTCAGCGTGTTCGACGTCGAGGACAACGCCGAGCTGCAGGAGATCGTCAGCAACCTGCCGCTCTTTCCCTGGATGGAGATCCGCGTCAAGCCGCTGTGCCGGCACCCCTCCTCCATCCGTGAGGACGACAGCTGATCCGGGACGATCCGTGGCAGCACGCCCGAACCGCGCGCCACGCACCGGAGCAGCCGCTGATCGAGAAAAAAGTCGTGCAACTCGACAACGACGATATCCGCCAGGTCATCGACGTCTACCACGTCCGAGCCGGTGGGAGGAGATTCGACCATGAGCTACACCATTGCCCTCAATTTCGAGGATGGCGTGACCCGCTTCATCGGCTGCAAGGCCGGCGAGACGGTGCTCGACGCCGCCTATCGCCAGAAGGTCAACCTGCCGATGGACTGCTCCGACGGCGTCTGCGGGACATGCAAGGGGCGCTGCGAGCAGGGTGCCTTCGACCTGGGCGACGACTATCTGGACGAGGCACTATCCGAGGAGGAAATGGCCGAAGGCCAGGTGTTGACCTGCCAGATGGTGCCGTCCTCGGACTGCGTCATCCAGGTGCCGGTGGCCTCCACCCTGTGCAAGACCGCGGTAGGCAGGGTGAAGGGCACCCTGGCCGTGGTCGAACGGCTCTCCGAGGACAGCATCGAACTGGCAGTGGATCTGGATGAGGACAGCGAACTCGCCTTCCTGCCCGGCCAGTACGTGCACATCGACGTGCCCGGCAGCGAGGTGCACCGCTCCTACTCCTTCAGCTCGCTGCCGGGGGAGATGCGCGCCACCTTCCTGATCCGCAACATTCCGAACGGGGTGATGAGCGGCTACCTCTCCGAGCGCGCCGCGGTGGGCGACCGCCTCAGCCTGACCGGCCCGCTGGGCAGCTTCTACCTGCGCGAGGTAACGCGTCCGGTGCTGATGCTGGCCGGCGGTACCGGCCTGGCGCCATTTCTCTCCATGCTGGAGCAGCTGGTGCGCAGGGGCGATACGGGTGAGGGCGCCGAGGCGCCGATCCACCTGATCTACGGCGTCAACAAGGACGATCACCTGGTCAAGGTGGATGCGCTGGAAGCGTTCAAGGAGCGGCTGCCGAACTTCCGCTACACCACCGTGGTGGTGGACGAAATGAGCGAGCATCCGCGCAAGGGCTATGTGACGCACCACATGGACGCCGAAGTGCTCAACGATGGCGACGTGGACGTCTACCTGTGCGGTCCGCCGCCCATGGTCGATGCCGTGCTCAAGCACTTCGACAGGGAAGGCATCATCCCGCAGAGCTTCCACTACGAGAAGTTTACACCGAACCAGGTGGAGGAGGCCGCATGAGCCGCTTTACCGACAAGGTCGTGATGGTCACCGGGGCGGCCCAGGGCATCGGCCAGCGGGTCGCCGAGCGGGCCGCCGCCGAAGGCGCCCGCCTGGCGCTGGTGGACCGCGCCGACGTTATTCACGAGGTGGTGGCTGGGCTCTGCGAGCAGGGTGTGGATGCCATCGCCCTGCAGGCCGATCTGGAGACCTGGAAAGGCGCTCAGGATGCGCTGACCTGGACCGTCGAGCGCTTCGGGCGGATCGATGTCCTGATCAACAACGTGGGCGGAGCCATCAACTTCAAGCCGTTCACCGAGTTCACCGACACCGAGATCGCGGCGGAGATCACCCGCTCGCTGATGCCGACCCTGTGGTGCTGCCGTGCCGCGCTGCCCACCATGGTGGCGCAGGGCAGTGGTGTCATCGTCAACGTCTCCTCGGCGGCGACCCGCGGTATCCATCGGATTCCGTATTCGGCGGCCAAGGGCGGTGTCAACGCCATGACCGCCTCGCTGGCCTTCGAGTATGCCGAACATGGCATTCGGGTGGTGGCCACCGCGCCCGGTGGCACCGAGGCGCCGCCACGGCGTATCTCACGTGGTACCCCCGAGCCCCGTAACGAGCAGGAAAGGAGCTGGTTCCAGGCGCACATTGATCAGACCAGGGACAGCTGTCTGATGGGGCGCTACGGCACCCTGGACGAGATGGCTGCACCGATCCTGTTCCTGGCCTCGGATGAAGCCAGCTATATCACCGGCACCGTGGTCCCTGTGGCAGGAGGAGACCTGGGCTAGGCCTCGTCGCGCCAGCTCGGTCGACTCAACACGATTCCAACGACAATAACCCCTGGAGCCACCATGAGACATATCGAAAAGGGCATCAGCCTCAGGCGCGCGCCTGGAGACTTCCTGCGCGACCTCAATGTTGATAACGCCAGCACAGGCTTGGTCGCCGGTATTCTAGGGCTCAGTGTCGGCGTCGTGCACATCAGTGCCGGCACCGCCGCAGGGCTTGAATCGTCTTTCATCATGATCTGGGTCATCGGCTACCTGATGATCAACGGCCTGTTCGGCCTCTTCATGCCGGCTTACTATCGGCTGCCGCTGCCCATGGCCAACTCGATTCCCGGCGCGCTGATGTTCGCGGCGGTAATCCCCGTGGTGGGCCTGGAGGCGGCACTGGGAGCGACCTTCATTGCAGGAGCCATCTCGCTGGTTGCCGGACTGACCGGGGTGATGGGCGTTGTGATGCGCCTGATTCCCATGCCCATCGTGATGGGCATGGTCGCCGGTATGCTGCTGAGTTTCGGTCTCAACATGGTAGAGCCGCTGGAGAACGCCTTATTGCCCGCATCAATCATGATCCTGGCGTTCTTCCTCTCGGCGCGGCTGTTTCGCAAGATACCGCCGCTGGTCGTGGCCATGCTGGCGGGGATCGTCTACCTGGTGGCCACCGGCGTGGATCTCTCCGGCATCGAGGCCACCATCCGCTTCCCCGAGTTCATCGTCCCAGAGTTCACCCTGGCCGCCTTCCTGGCCTACGGCCTGCCGCTGGCGATCATCCTGGTGGGCATGGAGACTCCAGCTGGTGTCGGCCTGGTCAAGGGTATGGGCTACAAGCAGGTACCGGCCAACGGCATTACCGCAGTGGGTGGCCTGGGAACCATGGTCTCGGCCTTCTTCAACCTCCATAGCACCTGCATTGCCGCGCCAATGACCGGGGTCTGCTCCTCGCCGGAGGCCGGTGACCATGACAAGCGCTGGGTGGCGGCGGTAATCGCCGGGGCCATCTTCGTGATCTTCGCGCCGTTCTACGGCTATGTGGTGAGCCTGCTCGAGGTGACGCCGCGCTACTTCATCGTCATCATCGCCGGCCTGGCGCTGATGCGCGTGATCACCTCGTCCATGGCCATCGCCTTCTCCGGCAAGAAGCATGAGATGGGGGCGCTGTTTGCCTTCCTGATCGCCGCCTCCGGCATCCAGATTCTCGAGATCGGCGCCACATTCTGGGCCTTGGTGTTGGGCGTGGTGGTCTCGCTGATCTTCGAGACAAAGGACTTCGAGTTCGTCACCGAGCGGAACGTGCTTAAAGTAGGGCAGGCGAAGTGAGTCTAGCTGGACCTATCCTCCCTGGTCCGTGCCTGCCAGTTCGGCACGGGCCTTTGTTGGATGGTATGCCTCACTCGGAGAACACACCGAATAGCAAATTACGCAGCCACCGATTTCCTGAATCCTGATGAAAACGGCGATGCCAGAATAGATTGATGGAGACTTCTGGAAACGGTAGAGGATGCTCATGCATTTCCAGCCCGAACCGGTGCTGGGTTGCCTTGGCCAGCTTGTCTGTCACCGTTACCACCAGGTCGCTCTCGCTTATGATGTAGGGCACGGCAGCGAAGTGTGGCAGTTTCAATCTCACTGGCCGGTCAATGCCCGCACGGGTCAGCTGCTCCTCCACGATGCCATGACCGGTACCCTTGGCGACTACGACAGCGTGCTTGGCGGCCATGAAATCATCGAACCCGAAGTTGCCCTTCGAGAGAGGGTGGTCGCGGCGCATCAAGCAAACATATCTCTGCATGAATAACCGTTGCTGATAGAAACCGGCGCCAAGCTGTGGGATCAGTCCGATAGCCAGGTCGATGCTTCCGTCCTCCATCTCCCGCTTCAGGTCTTCATTCTGGCTGCGCACCGTACTCAGGGAGATGCCCGGGGCCTCGTGGGCCAGGTGCTTGAGTAAACGAGGCAGAAAAACGATCTCGCCGATGTCGGTCATGGCGATGTTGAAGGTGCGTTCGCTCACGGCCGGCTCGAAGTCTTCCGGCCGGTTGAGGATCTCCTGGAGCTGAGCCAGAGCCTCGGCGACGGGAAGATGCAGGCTAGAGGCCAGTGGCGTCGGCATCAATCCTCGCGAGGTGCGTTCGAAGAGCTCGTCGCCGAGCAGGGTGCGCAGCCGCTTCAGGGCGTGGCTGACCGCGGGTTGGGTGATGCCGAGGCGCAGGGCCACGCGCTGAGTGTTCTGTTCCTGGTAGAGGAGGTCGAACACTACCAGCAGGTTCACGTCGATCTCGGACAGCTTGATCATGGCGTTCTCGTCGTCAAGGGAGTGTTTTCCGGTCGCCCCTGACATTGGACAAAGGTCGAGTTCCGATAGGCGCGGAATCACCCAGGTTATTGTTTTATGGACTTATTAGTTGTGTTTATGCAGTGAATGCAGGGGGCTGTGTGGTGGCAGCCGAGTCAGGGGAATAGCGTGAGGAGCACCACAACAAGCTCTGACAATCCCATCCCTGACAGGAGACACCATCATGGTATCCGACATCTCGCGCAAGCGTCTTTCCATCGGCATCGTCGGCGGCGGCATCGGCGGCGTGGCCTTCGCCGTGGCCCTCTCGCGGAAGCCCGGCCTCGACGTTCACCTTTTCGAAGCGGCACCACGGTTCTCCGAGATCGGGGCCGGTGTCTCCTTCGGACCCAATGCCGTGCGCGCCATCCAACTGCTTGGCCTGGAGCGTTCGTACCGCCGCATCGCCGACTCCTCCCCGGCCCCCTATGAGGACGTCTGGTTCGAATGGCGGCGCTGGCATGACGACGCCTACCTGACCGCCAGCCTGGCGCCTGGCTGCGGCCAGTCCTCGGTGCATCGGGCCGACTTCCTGGATGCCATCGTCGCCAATCTGCCCGAGGGGATCGCCCACTTTGGCAAGCGCTGTATCGAGGTGCGGCAGGATGCGGATGGCGTCGAGGTGGCTTTCGAGGATGGCAGCCGCCATCGCTGCGATATCCTTGTCGGCTTCGACGGCATCAAGTCGGCGGTGCGTGATCATGTACTGCCACCGGCGCAGTACGGTGATCTCGGCCCGTACTGGAGCGGTACCTATGCCTATCGCGGCATGATCCCCGCCGGGCAGTTGGAGGCGGCCATGGCGGCCAGGGGCGCCGACACGCGTCTGGCCCTGGTGCCACAGATGTACCTCGGCCCAGATCGTCACATCCTGTCCTTCCCGGTCAAGCAGTCCGAACTGATCAATGTGGTGGCCTTCATCACCGACCGCTCTGCCCCGACCCCCACGCTTCCCGAAGGCGAGGAGTGGGTCAATGCCGTGAGCCAGGAGGAGATGCTGGGCGTGTTCGAGGGCTGGGGCGCGGCCTCCCAGGCCATTCTCGCCTGCATTCCCGAGCCGACGCGCTGGGCGCTGCATGAGCTGCCGGAGCTGCCTCGCTATCACTGCGATCGGGTGTTGCTCGTGGGGGATGCGGCCCACGCCATGGTGCCCCACCAGGGGGCGGGAGCCGGTCAGGCGCTGGAAGATGCCCATGTGCTGGCCAGCCTGCTCACCGATGAAGCCTGCACCCGGAAAAACGCCCAGCAAGTCCTGACGGCCTTCGAGGCGGTTCGCCACGAGCGCACCTGCAGGGTACAGCGTACCTCCCACGAGGCGGGGGATCTCTACGAGTACAGTGCCCCCGACATTGGCGATGACGAAGAAAAAGTGGCTTTTGAGCTGGAGACCCGCTTCGACTGGCTGTGGAACCACGATCCGCAGGACGACGTGGCCACGGCCAGAACTCGCCTGGGATGGGAGGCCACCTCACTCACTGCCTTGGCCTGATACCCTTCAGCAGAGCATGGCACTGAGCAGAAAACCGGCTGAGCCTTCGTTGGAGAAGGCGCCCTTTGGCGGCATAAAGCACAGCGGTATGAGTTCCGGCCCTTGGGAGCATTCCAAGGGCCGATTTCCCTATGTGGGAAAGTATCGTGGTGCTGCGATAAGGGTGCTGCGTTCGGCGGCGCTGGCCTCCAGGACAGCACCCTCCTGCTCTGGCGAACCCTTCCTTATCCTTTTGTCGCAATGTCCTCGGTCAGCAGGAACCCCGGAGCGAGCAGGAGAGGCTCTTTTTCTCTGCGAGATGGGGTGCGATGCCTGGCGCATTGGGACAACTGTCCTCAAGAGACCCTGGGCGCTTCTCGGGATGTATTTATAAATCGCTGATTACAAAATAGTTGTCTTGTGAACTCTGGGTCTCGTGGCCGACGGTCGCGGGACGCCGAGGGTGAATCAGGCGATACCCTGGAGGTATAGGGGCGAACCCAATCGATATTGGTGAGCACTCATGCGTCTGGCCAGAATCCAGTCGAGATGACAAGAAAATGCTCGCCCGCCTCCGGCAGGGAACGGGACGAGCCCTCGACAACTGTCCCTGCCTTCGCTGACGACCCGGCAGGGCATCACGACAACGAGAGAGCACTCCACCATGACCGTGAAGATCTTCGACACCCCTGACGTGCAGGATTTCCTGAAGACAGTCGCCGGCTTTGACCAGGCGGGCGGCGACGAGCGCGCCAAGCAGATCATGCATCGCCTGCTTTCCGACCTCTACAAGCTGATCGACGATTTCGACGTCACCCCCGAGGAATACTGGTCCGCCGTCAGCCTGCTCAACGCCCTGGGCCACGAGACCCAGTTCGGCCTGCTGTCGCCGGGGCTGGGCTTCGACCACTACCTGGACATGCGCCAGGACGCCGCCGACGCCGAGGCCCGGCGCACCGGTGGTACCCCGCGCACCATCGAGGGTCCGCTCTACGTGGCCGGCGCCCCGGAGGCCGAGGGCTTCGCGCGTATGGACGACGGCAGCGACCCGGACGCCGAGGTGATGTGGTTGACCGGCCAGGTGCGTGACGTGGACGGCACGCCCATCGCCGGCGCCAAGGTGGAGGTGTGGCACTGCGACTCCAAGGGCGGCTACTCCTTCTTCGACCCGACCCAGAGCGAGTACAACCTGCGCCGCACCATTTTCACCAACGGCGAAGGTCGCTACCGCGCTCGCAGCATCATTCCCTCCGGCTACGGCGTGCCGGAAGGCGCCCCCACCGACCAGGTGCTCAAGGCCCTGGGCCGTCACGGCGAGCGTCCGGCACACATCCACTACTTCGTCTCGGCGCCGGGGCACCAGCACCTGACCACCCAGATCAACCTGGCCGGTGACAAGTACACCTGGGACGACTTCGCCTTCGCGACCCGCGAGGAGCTGGTGGTGGAAGGCAAGCGCATCGAGGACGCCGCCGAGGCGGATAGGCGTGGGCTGGAAGGTGTCTTCACCGAGGTGGTGTTCGACGTGGAGCTG
Source organism: Billgrantia endophytica (assembly GCF_002879615.1). Lineage (GTDB taxonomy): Bacteria > Pseudomonadota > Gammaproteobacteria > Pseudomonadales > Halomonadaceae > Halomonas > Halomonas endophytica. The sequence goes on along the minus strand of NZ_PNRF01000047.1, from coordinate 10,244 downwards.
GCCAAGACAGAGGTGGCCGAGCTGCAGACCCGCCACGCTCGCCCGCGGGCCAAGGAAGATGTCGAGGACATCGGCAGCCAGCTGGCCGCTACCGCCAAGGTGTGATCGGCACCGGGCCATCGCCGCGGCCTCCAGCAAGGAGCGCCGCCGGGTCAGTTCCCGAACGATGGTTGCTGGATGGCCTCATTCCTTGACCCTGGCGGGCCACGCCTTGGGCCTGCCGGATCGACACGACGAGATACTGAGGAGCCTGATCATGACCACCAAGCTTGATCAACTCGAGAAGCGCGTGCGCGGTGCCGTCATCGACGACGCCGAGGCCGGCATCTTCCGCTGCCACCGCAGCATGTTCACCGACCGCGAGTTCTTCGAACTCGAGCTGAAGCATATCTTCGAAGGCAACTGGCTGTTCCTGGCCCACGAGAGCCAGATCAGCGAGCCGGGCGACTACTTCACCGTGACCATGGGGCGCCAGCCGGCGGTGATCACCCGGGACAAGAGCGGCGAGCTGCATGGCCTGATCAACGCCTGCACCCACCGCGGCGCCACCCTGTGCCGGCGCAAGCAGGGCAACAAGGGCACCTTCACCTGCCCGTTCCACGGTTGGACCTTCAAGAACGACGGCAAGCTGCTCAAGGCCAAGAACGAGAAGACCGGAGCCTACCCGGACGGCTTCAAGCAGGAGGGCTCCCACGACCTCAAGCGGCTGCCGCGCTTCGCCAACTACCGTGGCTTCCTGTTCGGCAGCCTCAGCGACGACGTTCAGCCTCTTGAGAAGTACCTGGGTGAGACGATGAAGATCATCGACAACATCGTCGATCAGGCGCCGCAGGGCCTGGAAGTGCTGCGCGGCACCTCCTCCTACACCTTTCAGGGCAACTGGAAGCTGGGCGCCGAGAACGGCGCCGACGGCTATCACGTCAGCACCGTGCACTGGAACTATGCCTCGACCATGGAGCGCCGCAACTACGATGCCGGTGGCACCAAGGCGGTGGACGCCGACGGCTGGTCGAAGAGCCAGGGCGGCTTCTACTCCTATGACAACGGCCACATGATGCTGTGGACCCGGCTGCTCAACCCCGAGGTACGCCCGGTCTACACCCAGAAGGAGTGGATAGAGGCGACGCTGGGCGAGGCGCGAGCCGACTCCATCGTCAACCAGACCCGTAACCTCTGCCTCTACCCCAACGTCTATCTGATGGATCAGTTCTCCACCCAGATCCGCGTGATCCGCCCCCTCGATGTCGACAGGAGCGAAGTCACCATCTACTGCTTCGCGCCCAAGGGGGAATCGGCCGAAAACCGTCGCGTGCGTATCCGCCAGTACGAGGACTTCTTCAACGTCTCCGGCATGGGCACCCCGGACGACCTGGAGGAGTTTCGCGCCTGTCAGGCCGGCTATGCCGGGCTCGATGCAGAGTGGAACGACCTCTCCCGCGGTGCCAGGCAGTGGATCGAGGGCGCCGACGACAACGCCCGCGCCATCGACATGAAACCGCTGCTGAGCGGGGCCTCCCCCGAGGACGAAGGCCTCTACGTGCTGCATCACAAGCACTGGGTCGAGGAGATGCTGCGTGCCATCGACAAGGAACGCAGCCAGTTCATCGCCACCGCACCTGTCGAGGAGGAGGCTTCCGCATGAGCATTTCCTATCCCGAGATCCAGGCCTTCCTGTATCGCGAGGCACGGCTGCTCGACGACCGCCAGTGGGATGAATGGCTCGAGTGCTACGGCAAGGGCGCAGTGTTCTGGATGCCGGCCTGGGACGATGACGACCAGTTGACCCGTGATCCGCACAGCGAGATCTCGTTGATCTACTACCCCAGCCGCGAAGGGCTGGAGGATCGGGTCTACCGCATCAAGACCGAGCGCTCGGGCGCCAGCACGCCGGAGCCGCGCACCACGCACCAGATCACCAATATCGAGGTGCTGAGCCAGGACGGTGGCAAGGTCGAGCTGCGCTTCAACTGGCACACCCTGAGCCACCGCTACAAGCAGACCGACGGCTACTTCGGCACGTCCCGCTACACCCTGGACGTGTCCGGCGAGACGCCGCTTATCGAGAAGAAAGTCGTGCAACTCAATAACGATTATATCCATCAGGTCATCGACGTTTACCACGTCTGACCCGGTGCGGTGAGGAGGGACGATTGGCAGGCGGCAGGGAGGCCGCGCCAGACCATGCCTCGTGACCGATCACCGTGACATCGCCAGCGTCACCATCAGTCCAATACCAACAAATAACCACCCCTGGTGAAAACAATGAAAACGACCGTAAAGAAGACCGCCCTCGCTTCCCTGATCGGTGCCGGCCTGGCCATCGGCGGTGTCGTCAACGCCAGCGACGACCCCGTAAAACTGGGCCTGATGCTGCCCTACACCGGTACCTATGCGGCGCTGGGCGAAGCGATCACCAATGGCCTGGAGCTGGCCATTGCCCGGCACGGTGACCAACTGGGCGGGCGTAGCGTGGAGTACGTCAAGCTCGACTCCGAGGCCAACCCCTCGCGGGCCCCCCAGAACATGAGCCGCCTGGTGCGCGGCGACAACGTGGACTTCGTGATCGGCCCGGTGCACTCCGGGGTGGCCATGGGCATGCTGCGCGTGGCCCAGCAGACCGGCGCCATCACCATCATCCCCAATGCCGGCCTGGGCGCGGCCACCAACGAACTGTGCATGCCCAATGTCTTCCGCACTTCCTTCAGCATGTGGCAGGACAGCTACCCCATGGGCAAGGTGGCCTACGACCGCGGCCACCGCCGGGTGGTGACCATCACCTGGGACTACGCCGGCGGCAAGGAGGACATCGCCGGGTTCGAGCAGGCCTTCACCGAGGAGGGTGGCGAGATCCTCCAGCAAATTCTGGTGCCCTTCCCCAGCACCGAATTCCAGAGCTACCTGGCCCAGATCGGCAGCCTGCGCCCGGATGCCGTCTACACCTTCTTCGCCGGCGGCGGTGGCGTCAGCTTCGTGCGCGACTATGCGGCCTCGGGACTGAAGGACTCCATCCAGCTGCTGGGTTCCGGCTTCCTCACCGACGGCAACCTGGCGGCCATCGGCGAGGCGGGCGAGGGCGTGCTGACCACCCTGCACTATGCCGAGACCCTCGACACGCCGCAGAACCGCGCCTTCGTCGAGGCCTACCAGGCCGCCTACGGCGACATGCCCGACACCTACGCGGTGCAGGGCTACGACACCGGCATGATGCTGGTTCAGGCCATGGAGGCCGTGGGGGGCGACACCTCCGACCAGGATCGATTGATCACCGCCCTGTCCAACATACAGCTCGACAGCCCGCGGGGCCCCCTGGCCTTCTCCGACTCCCACCATCCGATCCAGAACGTCTACCTGCGCGAGATCCGCAACGGCCGGCACGAGGTAGTGGGCATCGCCCACGAGAACCTCGAGGTGCCCGACGAAGCCTGCAACATGTAACGGCGGCGTCACGGACTCACGGGGCGAGCCCGGCTCGCCCCCTCATCGGCATTTCCGGAGGGGTCTTCCATGGATCTCGCATTCTTCAGCGTGCAGCTGCTCAACGGGTTGCAGTACGGCTTGCTGCTGTTCCTGATCGCCAGCGGCCTGACGCTCATCTTCGGCATCATGGGCATCATCAATCTCGCCCATGGCGCCATGTACATGATCGGGGCCTACCTGGTCTACGACCTGACCTTCCGTCTCGGCAGCTTCTGGCTGGCCATCCTGGCGGCCATTCCCGTCGCCATTGCGCTCGGCCTGATCATCGAACGGCTGTTCCTCGACACCCTCTACAAGCGCGACCACCTCTACCAGGTGCTGCTCACCTTCGGCCTGATCCTGGTGCTCAACGAGGCCCAGCGCATCATCTGGGGCGGCGACGTGCACAGCGTGCCGGTCCCGGAACTGTTCAGCGGGCGCATCCAGCTCACCGACAACCTGCAGTACTCCCACTATCGGCTGTTCGTGATGGGTGTCTGCCTGGCGCTTGCCGGGGTCATCTACTGGGTGATCCGCCATACCCGGCTGGGCATCATCATCCGAGCCGGCGCGGTGAACCGGGACATGGTGGAGGGGCTCGGCATCAACGTGCGCACTCTCTTCACTCTGATCTTCAGCGTCGGCGTGGCGCTCACCGCCTTCGCCGGGATGATCGCCGCCCCGCTCACCTCCATCGCCCCGGGGATGGGGGACAGCATCCTCATCACCTGCTTCGTCGTCGTCGTCATCGGAGGCATCGGGTCGATCAAGGGCGCCTTCTGGGGGGCGATCCTGATCGGCATGGCCGAGACCTTCGGGTCGGTGCTGATTCCGAGCCTGGCCAGCATGGTCATCTACCTGATCATGGCCGCCGTGCTGTTGGTCAAACCACGCGGGCTGTTCGCCTGAGGGAGCCTTGTCATGTTGCATACCTATCCCAAGCGCGTCGTCGTCATCATGCTGGTGTTGACCGCCATCGTCGCCATCTTTCCGCTCTGGGGTCCCGCCGTGTTCGGCGCGCAGAGCGACTTCATGATGGAAAAGATGACCCTGATGCTGATCCTGGCGCTGTTCGCCATGAGCCTGGACCTGCTGGTGGGCATCGTCGGCCTGGTCAGCCTCGGGCACGCCCTGTTCTTCGGCCTCGGGGCCTACACCCTGGCACTCGCCAGCCCCGCCTTCAGCCCGGCCGCCATCTGGTGGATGGCGCCGCTGGTGATGCTGGTCGCGGCCCTGGCGGCGCTGGTGGTGGGCTTCCTGGTCATCCGCACCAGGGGCATCTTCTTCATCATGACCACCCTGGCCTTCGGCCAGATGCTCTACTACTTCGTCAGCACCTCGCGGCATACCGGGGGCACGGACGGGGTCTTCATCATGTTCCGGCCCAGCGTGGAGGTCGGCGGGGCCGTGCTGCTCGACCTCGACAATCCGCTGACCTTCTTCTACGTCTGCCTGGCGATGGTGGTGGTCGGCTATCTCTTCCTGCGCTGGCTGACCCGCTCCTTCTTTGGCCAGGTGCTCGACGGCATCCACGACAACGAGCATCGCATGGAGGCGCTGGGCTATGCCACCGGCCACTACAAGCTGGTCGCCTTCGTGATCTCCGGGGTGATGGCCTCCCTCGCCGGCATGCTGGCAGCCATGCAGTACGGCTTCGCCAACCCCTCACAGCTCGGTTGGCACACCTCCGGCGAGGTGCTGATGATGCTGATCCTGGGCGGCATGGGCACTGTCTTCGGCCCGATCCTGGGGGCCTTCGCCTACGAGATCCTCCAGCACACCTTCGAGCACCTGACCACCCACTGGCCGATCCTGATGGGCATCACCATCATCCTCGCGGTGCTGATCCTGCCACGGGGCATCGCCGGGCTGATCATCGATCCTCCGAGCCGGGCCAGCCTGGCCAAGTCGTCGCCGCTCAGGTGGCTGAAGCCTGGCCGGGCCGCTCCAGCCTCCGAGGCCGTCAAACCGGCCGCCCCTGCACCGAGGGAGGGCTGAGCCATGAGCGCGACCATGCTTGAGACCCGGGGTCTGACCCGCCGCTTCGGCGGCCTGGTGGCGGTCAATGAGGTCGACTTCGACGTTCGCGAAAACGAGATCCACGCCATCCTGGGGCCCAACGGCGCCGGCAAGAGCACGCTGATCAATCTGCTCTCCGGTGAGTTTCCCCCCTCCGAGGGCGAGATCCGCTTCCAGGACCGGCCCATCCAGGGGCGGAAGGCACAGCAGATCGCCCGTATGGGCATCGGCCGCAGCCACCAGAAGACCAATGTCTTCCCACGGCTGACCTGCCTGCAGAATTGTCAGCTGGCGGCGCGCATCCACCTGGGCGGGGTGCTCGGCAGTTGGCGCTCCCGCCAGCGGGCCCGGGCCGTTGACGAGCGGGCGTTGCAGGCGCTGGAGACCTGCCAACTGGTGTATCGCGCCTATACGCCGGCCGCGGCCATGAGCTACGGCGAGCAGCGCCAGCTGCAGATCGCCATGGTGCTGGCCACGGAACCGACGCTGATGCTGCTCGACGAGCCCATGGCGGGCATGGGCCGCGAGGAGACCGCCCAGGTCACCGAACTGCTCAAGGGCCTGGCCGACACCTACACTCTGGTGCTGATCGAACACGACATGGACTCGGTGTTCCGCCTGGCCAACCGCATCACCGTGATGGTCGACGGTTGCGTGCTGGAGACGGGCCCCACCGCCCAGATTCGCGCCAGCGAGAAGGTCCGGGACGTCTATCTCGGCCGCCACCAAGAGGAGGTACACGCATGACTGCCATCCAGCAACCGCATCCTGCCCAGGCCGCCGTTACCCCGCTGGTCGAGGTGCGCGGCCTGCACACCTACTACGGCGAGAGCCATGTGCTGCACGGGATCGACCTGACCCTGCTGCCCGGCGAGACCCTGAGCCTGCTGGGTCGCAATGGCATGGGCAAGACCACCACCCTGAAGTCGATCCTCGCCTTCGTACCGCCGCGCCGGGGCGAGGTCAGCATCAAGGGGCAATCCACCGCGAAGCGCCGCCCCTGGCAACTGGTGCGCCAGGGCATCGGCTATGTGCCGGAAGGGCGCGGCATCTTCCCCGGCATCAGCGTTCGCGAGCACCTGATCATGGCCGCGCGCCCCAACGAGCGCGGCCAGTCGCCCTGGACCCTGGAGCGGGTGCTGGACACCTTCCCGCGGCTCGGCCAGCGCATCCACCACGATGGTTCGCTCCTCTCCGGCGGCGAGCAGCAGATGCTCTCCATCGGTAGGGCGCTGACCACCAACCCCGACCTGATCATCCTTGACGAGGCCACCGAGGGGCTGGCGCCGCTGATCCGCGACGAGATATGGAAGATCATCCGGGAGATCAAGGCGTCCGGCATCGCCAGCATCATCGTCGACAAGAACATCGACAACCTGCTGGAGGTGGCCGACCGGCACGTCCTGCTGGTCAAGGGCGAGGTGGTCTTCAGTGGGGATTCCCGGGGGCTCAGGGAGGATCCCTCGATGCTCGAGACGCATCTCGGAGTCGCCTGAGACGTTTTTCCTTACACCGCATACTCAAGGGGGCCACTTATGCGACTTCACCGGGACTGGTCGATCCCCGCCCTCACCGCCGGCTTCGTGGCGGTGCTGATCTCCTACTCGGGCCCGCTGGCGATCTTCTTCCAGGCGGCGCAGAGCGCCGATGTCTCGCCGGCGATGATGAGCTCCTGGGTCTGGGCGATCTCCATCGGCGCCGCCATCTCCGGGATCGGCCTCAGCCTGTGGCTGAAGGTGCCGGTGATCACCGCCTGGTCGGCACCGGGCACGGCGCTGCTGGTGACGCTGTTTCCGGGCTTGTCGCTGAACGAGGCGGTGGGGGCCTATATCACGGCGGCGGCGATCATTCTGGTCGTTGGCGTCAGCGGCTCCTTCGACCGCATCATCCGGTTGATTCCGCCGGGTATCGCCGCGGCGATGATGGCCGGTATCCTGTTCCAGTTCGGCGTGGGGGTATTCACCTCGCTGGAGCGGGCGCCGGCACTGGCGGTGGGCATGTTGGCCGCCTATCTGCTCTTCAAGCGGTTGTCGCCGCGCTACTTCCTGGTCTTGCTGCTGATCGCGGGTATCGCCCTGGCGGTGCTGTTCGAAGACGCCAGCCTGCAGGGCGTTTCCTGGCAGTTGGCCCAGCCGCAATTGATCCGTCCCGAGTGGACGCTCGGCGCGACCCTCAGCCTGGCGATTCCGCTGGCGCTGGTCAGCCTTACCGGGCAGTTCCTGCCGGGCATGGCGATCCTGCGCGGGGCAGGCTATGACACGCAGGCGCGGCCGATCCTGACCGTGGCCAGCCTGGTATCGCTGCCGATGGCACTGTTCGGCGGTATCACCACGGTGGTGGCGGCGATCACCGCGGCGCTGTGCACCGGCAAGGAGGCGCACCCCGATCCCGGCAGGCGCTACGTGGCCGGGGTCGCCAACGGTGTCTTCTACCTGCTTGGCGCACTGTTTTCCGGCAGCATCGTGCTCCTGTTCACCTCGCTGCCGGTGACCTTCGTGGCACTGCTGGCCGGACTGGCGCTGATCGGCGCCATTGTCACCAATATCAGCAAGGCAGCGGCGGAGACCGATCATCTCGAAGCGTCGATCATCACCTTCCTGGCCACTGCCTCGGGCATGAGCCTGTTCGGATTGGGCTCGGCCTTCTGGGGCGTGGTGATTGGCGGTATCGCCTATCTTGTCCTGCATCGACCTTGGCAGACCGCCTTGCGCGAGGAGGTGACCAGCGATTTGTCCCGATAGTATCGCCAGTCATCACGCTGTCCAGTGCGACTCATGGTCAGGGCGGCATTGTGCAGGCATCGAAGTTCATCGAGCCTCGGAAAGCAGCTTCCCGGCATGGGATGACTGCTGCTGGCCACCGCCTCGCCCATGCCGGTATTGCCCGCGTGAGCCTAGAGTACTCCCTTGGCCTTGGCGATATGGGTGGCGATGGCATCCATCAGCGGTGGTGAAAGGCAGTCGTAGGGTGGCAGCCCCAGTTCCTTCAGGCGTGAGCGCACGGCATCCATGTCGCCGGGGTTGGTGCCGGATTCGATGATCGAGGAGACGAAGGCCGCGAATTCGGGGGCCGACCAGCCGCTGTCGTCGGAGAGCTCGGTATGGATGAAGTCCAGCCCATGGAAGGGATGCCCGGTGTTCTCGATGCGCCCGTACATGTGCACCCCGCAGCCCCTGCAGGCATGACGCTGTATGGCGGCGGAGGGGTCGACCACGTCGAGTTTCTCCTCATGAGCGGTGACGCTGAGGCTGTCGCGGGGCACCACGGCGACCATCGAGAAGGTGGCGCCGTCGGGTTTCCAGCACTTGGTGCAGCCGCAGACATGATTGTGGGCGGACTGTGCCTTGACGGCGACTTCGACCCGATCGCTGGCGCAGTGACAGTGGAGGGTGCCGCCGGGGAAGCTGTCGCTGCCGGCTCGTACGCCGTTGTCCACGGCGGGATGGATGGTCGGGTTCATGGTCGTTGTCCCCTGGGTGGTGGCGGCCGAGGTGGCTGTCGGCGCGGGATCCGCTGGCCGGCTATGGCGTTGCTGCTGTGGCGTGGTGGGCTGATGTCTCGTGGGGGGCGCCGTTCCCTGTCCTCCAAACCAGCGCTTCAGAGCGTCCATCAGGCTCATTGGCATGCACTCCTCATTCGTTCTAGTTGTCATATGGGGTCATCCGGGTCATGGGTCGCGCTTGCGACCGGTTGCCGTTTCGTCGTCTTCAATAGTGCAGCACCGTACGGATGCTCTTTCCGGCATGCAGCAGGTCGAAGGCCTCGTTGATCGTCTCGAACGGCATGTCGTGGGTGATGAACTCGTCGATCTTGATCTCGCCGTTCATGTAGCGCTCCACATAGCCCGGCAGCTCGCTCCGGCCCTTCACGCCGCCGAACGCCGAGCCACGCCACACCCGGCCCGTCACCAGCTGGAACGGCCGCGTCGAGATCTCTTCGCCGGCCCCCGCCACGCCGATGATCACCGACTCGCCCCAGCCCTTGTGGCAGCACTCCAGCGCCGCGCGCATCACGTTGACGTTGCCGATGCACTCGAAGGAGTAGTCCACGCCTCCATCGGTGAGGTCGACGATCACCTGCTGGATCGGGTCCGAGTGCTCCCGGGGATTGACGACGTCGGTGGCGCCGAACTGGCGGGCCAGCTCGAACTTGTCCGGGTTGACGTCGATGGCGATGATGCGGCTGGCCTTGGCCATCAGCGCGCCCTGGATCACCGCCAGGCCGATGGCGCCCAGGCCGAACACCGCGCGGTGGAGCCAGGCTCCACCTTGGCGGTGTTGAGTACCGCGCCGATGCCGGTGGTGACGCCACAGCCGAGCAGGCAGATCTTGTCCAGCGGGGCCTCCGGCGAGACCACCGCCAGCGACACCTCGGGCAGCACGGTGTATTCGCTGAAGGTGGAGCAGCCCATGTAGTGGTGCAGCGGCTTGCCTTCCAGCGAGAAACGCGAGGTGCCATCCGGCATCAGCCCCTGGCCCTGGGTGGCGCGCACCGCCTGGCACAGGTTGGTCTTGCCCGAGCGGCAGAACTTGCACTGCCCGCACTCGGCGGTATAGAGCGGAATGACGTGGTCGCCGGGCTTGAGGCTGGTGACGCCGGGGCCGACTTCCTCGACGATGCCGGCGCCCTCGTGGCCGAGCACGGAGGGGAACAGCCCCTCCGGGTCGGCGCCGGAGAGCGTGAAGGCGTCGGTGTGGCAGACGCTGGTGGCCGCGATACGAACCAGCACCTCGCCGGCCTTGGGCCCTTCGACGTCGATCTCGACAAGC
>NZ_PNRF01000042.1 GCF_002879615.1 Billgrantia endophytica | reverse complement strand
CGGAGCAGCGCTCCAACAAGGGTGGGAAAAGCAGGCTTGTTGGAGCCAGCTTCAGCTCGCAACCGCGGGGTTGCCCTGCGTTGGCGATAGCCACCAACGACAGCGGCCTCCGCCAAGGCGCCTGACGGCGCCAGTCGCGATGCGGAGCAGCGCTCCAACAAGGGTGGGAAAAGCAGGCTTGTTGGAGCCAGCTTCAGCTCGCGACCGCGGGGTTGCCCTGCGTTGGCGATAGCCGCCAACGACAGCGGCCTCCGCCAAGGCGCCTGACGGCGCCAGTCGCGATGCGGAGTCGAGCCGGGCGCTCCAACAATCGTTACAGCATCCACAATGCGGCGTAGTGGTCGAGCAGCAGCACGCCGAAGACACCAAGGATATAACGGATCGAGAACCAGAAGGCCGCCAGCGGCGCCTGTGGATCCTGCCCCCGCCATACCTTCCAGTTCCAGAACATGAATCGGATATTGAGCGCCATCACGCCGATCAAGTACACCGAGCCACTCATGCCAATGACGAAAGGCATCAGTGTCACCGCCACGGTCAGCCAGCCATAGAGCCATACCTGCAGGCGGGTGAAGGCTTCGCCATGGGTAACCGGCAACATCGGCACCCCCGCCCGCGCATACTCATCCCGCTTGTGAATCGCCAGGGCCCAGAAATGCGGCGGCGTCCAGGCGAAGACGATCAACATCAGCAACAGCGGCTCCGGGCCGAGCTGGCCTGTCACGGCGGTCCAGCCCAGCAGTGGCGGTGCGGCACCGGCCACGCCGCCAATCACGATATTCTGTGGCGTCGCACGCTTGAGAAAGGCGGTGTAGATCAGCGCGTAGCCGATCAACGAGCCCAGGGTCAGCCAGGCCGTCAGTGCATTGACTTGCCACAACAACAGCGCGATGCCCGCCACGGAGAGCAACGTCGCCCAGCCCAGTGCCAGGGCCGTAGGCATGCGCTGGCTGGCAAGGGGGCGGCTGGAGGTACGTAGCATCAGCGCATCCAGGCGCCGGTCGACCACGTGGTTGAAGGCCGCGGCCCCACCCGCCGCCAGGCCGATACCGGCCAGGCCGAACACAACCGTCGTCGGCGAAGGCAGCAGCGGAGTCGCCAGCGCCATGCCGACCAGCGCACACGCGAGCATGACCACGACCACCCTTGGCTTGCACAGCGTGAGCAAGTCCTGCCATGTCCAGTCGGCCTCACCCTGCCCGTTCAGGTGCGACATCATTGTGCGCTTCACTCCCGCACGCTTCATTGCCGCATTAGACATTCGCCCGCTCCTTGTCCTGTCGTTTCGGTCTCATTTCTTCCTGTGGCCTCGCGCCAGTGCCATATCGCCAGAGCCAGACACAATGTCAGCGCCACGGCGCCAGCGGTATGCAGCAGCGCCAGCCACAATGGCAGCCACATCAAGACGTTGGCAATCCCCAGGCCGGCCTGTGCCGCATAGGTGGCCAGCAGCCCGCCCAGCCAGGGCCGCACGCGAGCCTCATGCCAATACCGGGCCGTCAGCACCACCAGCGCCAACCCCAGCAGGAGCGCCCCGATGCGGTGCCCCTGGTGAATGGCGACCCGCGCATCGGCATGCAGCTGGCCGTGCAGGTAGTTCGGGCCTACCGTCTGGGTCAGGTGGAAGCCTTCGCTCCAGTCCATCTGCGGCCACCACTGCCCGTTACAGGTAGGAAAACCCTGGCAGGCAATACCCGCGTAGTTGCTCGATACCCATCCACCGAGGGCCAGTTGCATGACCAGAAGCAGCGCGGCCACTCCCCATAGCGGTGTCAGCCTGCGTCTCGGTTTCTCGCCCGTATCCCCGGCTGCAAAGCGCCGCAGTCGCAGGTGCAACCACAGAAACAACAGCAGTACGGCCAGACCGCCCAGGAGATGCATGGTAACAACCTGCGGCCAGAGCTTCAGCGTCACGGTGAAGGCGCCAAAGGCCCCCTGCAGCAGGATGACAGCCAGCAAGGCCAGGCTTACGCCCCATGGGTAACCGGGGCGTTGACGCAGCCTCATTCCCAATACCAACAGGGCGATGACCAGCAGCCCCAGGGTGGAGGCTACGTAGCGATGGATCATCTCGATCCATGCCTTGAAGACTTCCAACGGCGCATCCGGCGAGTGGGCCATGGCACGTTCCGCGTCCGGCACCACCAGGCGCCCGTAACAACCCGGCCAGTCAGGGCACCCCAGCCCGGCATCCACCAGCCGGGTCCATACGCCCACCAGTATCACCGCGACAGTGAAGACGACTCCCACCAGGCTCAGGGAAAGCAGCAGACGCATGCGAGTCGCTTGCTTCTGGTTCGGCATCTCCTGCATCGATACTCCCTGCATTGGCCCCTTCCTCCTATCCAACGATTCCTGCCACGGCTCATCTTCATGGTGGCCATTCGGCACCCATGGTCAGCGCTGACCGACTTCCAGCTCGGACGCGCCGGGATTGTCGCGATTCATGCGCAACAAGCGGTTGACATCATCCAACACGTCGCGCGCCTCCACCTCACCGGTATAGGTCAACACCACCTCACCGCGAGGGTCCAGCACCCACAAGCGCCCCGGCGTCTGCCAGTCGGGGGTCCGAGCCCACTGAGCCAAGGACTCGCCAGGCAGGGCCGGCCCCTCTCCGCCGATACGCAAGCGGCTGACCCGGGGGGCTTCGCGCCCCAGGGCCCGATGTAGGCGCCACCACTGGTCGGCCAGCATCTCGCAGTCACGGGAGCAGTCGAAGGCAAGCACCCAGTCGCCAGGCTTCAGTGCATCCCGGCCCCCATCAAGCGGCCATTCGGCCAAGCCGGGCACTTCCGGCGCCAGTTCACCATGGGCAGTACGCTGCTCGGGAATACCGATACGCCATTCCACCATGGCCCAGGCAACGATCATCGGAACGGCGAAGATGGCGATCAGGGCCAGCAACTTGAGGCGCTGACGCCTCATGAAGCGCGGATCATCGGGGTCGTGGCCGCTCTCGCCCGGCTTCACTGACGGATCTTGCATGGCGGGCCATCCTCACGTATTGCTGTCTTCATTTCGATCACCTTGCCTTCTTTACGTCTCGCCCTGGACAGCGCACACGTCATTCCGCCGTTTTGGAGTCCGTGGGCTTCGGCCCGGCCGTTCTCGCGGCATGCCGGGTATCGCTGCGGCGATCCCGAACCAGCCGACGCCCGCCGAGGATCATGATGACCAACGCCGCCAGCGCCAGACCCCACCATTGCACCGCGTAACCCACGTGACGACTCGGCGGCATGACGCTTGGCTGCCACCAGGGCTTCAGGACACCGGGGCCGGATTCCAGGTGCATCCAGCCATCATGAGCAAACCCGGCCGGCATGTCCCAGGCGGACAGTTCGATACGCTGCACACGCTGACCCTCACGGTTGGGGCCGTACAAGGGCGCGTAATCACCGGCCGCCTGCCAGCGGCCCCGCAGCGTCACGGGTCCTTCCGGTGTCTCGACCTCAGGGGTCTCCCGGATAGGCCCGGTGGCCATGAAGCCACGCTGTACGAGCCACAGCCGCCCATCCTCGGTACGTAGTGGCGTCAATGCCGCCACCCCGAGTTGCCCATCGAGCGTACGATTGTCGAGAAAAAGGGTTTCGTCGGCCAGGTACTCGCCACGAAGTGTCAGGCGCGTCCCCCCGGGGGGCGCCTCCATCGGCGCTTCCAGCGTCGGGGCGGCATCCAGCCGTGCGAGATAGTCCCGCTTGTCGTCAGCCCGCTCCCACTGCCATAGTCCCAGTGCGAGACCGAGTGCCACCAGAAGCGACCACAGCACGCACCACAGGCCAAGTCGCCAGCCGGGAAGGCGCCAACGCGAGCCCCCTTTGTCCCCTGACACCCGACCCTTATAGGAGTCACCCATGCTGCTCAAGTCTCTGATCGCCGTTGTATTCCTGGCCATGCTGGCCAGCCTGGCCGCCGGTGCCGGCTTCCTGATACGCGATGATGCCCAGTCGCGTCGCCTGCTGGTGTCGCTGAAAATTCGCGTGAGCCTGGCCGCACTTCTGCTTGGGCTGCTGTTCTACGGCTTCTACTTCGGTGACCTCGGCAACGCCTGAACGCCAAGGGCGGGATGCCGGCTCCCCGCCCGCCGGAGCGATCCGTCGTCATGGCACGGGAAGCCGGCACCACGGCTACCCTAGAACACATAGACGAAGAGGAACAGCCCCACCCAGACCACGTCGACGAAGTGCCAGTACCAGCAGGATGCCTCGAAGCCGAAATGCTCCTGTGGAGAGAAATGCATCCGCACGACCCTGACGAGCATCACGATGAGAATCAGGGTACCGACAATGACATGAACGCCGTGGAAGCCCGTCAGGATGAAGAAGGTCGCCCCGTAGATACCCGCCTCCAGCGTGATGCCGTAGTGCGCATAGGCTTCATAGTACTCAACGCCCTGGATCACGATGAAGCACAGGCCCAGCAACACGGTCCCCGCCAGCCAGTTCCGGCAGATCTTCCGGTGGCCCTCCTTCAGCGCCTCATGAGCCACCGTCAGGGTGATACTGGAGGAAACCAGAATCAGGGTGTTGACCAGCGGCAGGTGCCAGGGGCTGAAGACCTGGGCCGGCCCGGATACGGACGAATCGGGCGGACTGAGCAACGGCCAATGAGCCGTGAACTCGGGCCACAGGAGAGCCGTGGCGCCCTTGGTGCCTTCACCTCCCAGCCAGGGCACCGCGAACATGCGCACATAGAAAAGCGCCCCGAAGAAGGCGGCGAAGAACATCACTTCGGAAAAGATGAACCAGCCCATGCCCCAGCGGAAAGAACGGTCCATCTGGGCATCGTACAACCCACTGCGAGATTCATGCACCACCTCGCGAAACCATAATGCCATTACCGCGATGACGGCCAGCAAGCCGATCAGCATGATCACGGTGCCGCGTTCATGCACCAGCACCATGCCGGTACCGATCATCATCGTGCCAAGTGCCAGGGATCCGAGCACCGGCCATTTGCTGGTTGCGGGAACGTAATAGCTGCCACTCATGCCTCATCTCCTTCAATGGTCTTCACGCCCGCTTGAAGCGGTGATTGTTGTTTTCCCTCGACGGGATAGAGCGTGTAGACCAGGGTGACGGTATTGACCTCAGAGGGAAGGTCACGAGCCAACTGGAACACCAGAGGCATTTCAATCCGCTCGCCCGCCTCCAGCCGCTGCTCCTCGAAACAGAAGCAGCTGGCCTTGCGCACGTGCCGCGTTGCCGTCGACGGCGAGACACTGGGCACGGCTCGCCCCCAACTCACGGCGTTGCTCTGATTGTTGAACGTGAAGTTCACCTCGGACGTTTGTCCCGGGTGCACACGCACCTGGCGCGTTTCCACGTCCATGCGCCACGGCAGGCCCGAGCCATTGCGAGTGATGAACTGCACGGTGACCATGCGTGATTCGTCCACTTCGTCATGCACCAGGGCCTGTGCCGTGGTGTCCACCTTGCCGTTGATGCCGGTGACCCGACAAAACACGTCGTAAAGCGGTACCAGGGCAAAGGCGAAAGCGAACATTCCCACCAGTGCCGCCACGCTCCGCCACACCGTGCGGCGTACCTTGACGTCCTGACTCTCCGTTTCGTTCCGGCTCATGCGTCACTCCTCCTGTCCCTTGCCACTATCACTGGCCGAACACCCGGCTCAATGAGCCGGGCGCTGGAAGGTCGGTGGTGTCTCGAAGGTATGCAGCGGTGCCGGGCTCGGCACGGTCCACTCCAGATCATCGGCGTATTCACCCCAGGCCTGGGCAGGTGCCTTCTTGCCGCCACGCACACAGAGCACGACCACGGCAACGAACAGCAGCTGGGAGAAACCGAACATGAAGGCCCCGACCGTCGACACGAGATTGAAATCGGCAAACTGCAGGGCGTAGTCGGGAATACGCCGTGGCATACCGGCCAACCCGGCGAAGTGCATGGGGAAGAAGGTCAGGTTCACGCCGATCACCGACAGCCAGAAGTGCCACTGGGACAGGCGCAGGTGGGGATAGTGGCCGGTCCACTTGGGCAGCCAGAAATAGACACCGGCCATGATCGAGAACACCGCCCCCGGCACCAGTACGTAGTGGAAGTGCGCCACCACGAAATAGGTATCGTGATACTGGAAGTCGGCAGGCGCGATGGCCAGCATCAGCCCCGAGAAACCGCCGATGGTGAACAGCACCACGAAGGCCAGGGCGAAGAGCATGGGCGGCTCGAAGCTGATCGAACCGCGGAACAGCGTCGTCACCCAGTTGAACACCTTCACACCGGTCGGCACCGCGATCAGCATGGTGGAGTACATGAAGAAGAGCTGGCCCGCCAGCGGCATGCCCACCGCGAACATGTGGTGCCCCCACACCAGGAATGACAGCAGAGCGATGGCAGACGTGGCATAGACCATCGAGGCATAGCCGAACAGCCGCTTGCGAGCGAAGGCGGGAATGATGGCCGACACGATGCCGAACGCCGGCAGGATCATGATATAGACCTCAGGGTGCCCGAAGAACCAGAACAGGTGCTGGAACAGAACCGGATCCCCGCCGCCCGCGGCATTGAAGAAGCTGGTGCCGAAATTGATGTCCATCAGCATCATCGTGATCACACCCGCCAGCACCGGCATCACCGCTATCAGCAGGAAGGCGGTGATCAGCCAGGTCCAGACGAACAACGGCATGTCCATCATGCGCATGCCCGGGGCACGCATGTTGAGGATGGTGGCAATGATATTGATGGCGCCCAGGATCGAGCTGACACCCGCGATATGCAGCGCCAGGATGAAGAACGTCGTGGAAGGCGGCGCATAGGTCGTGGAAAGCGGCGCGTAGAAGGTCCAACCGAAGTTGGGCCCGCCACCCGGCATGAACAACGTCGACAACAGCAGCGTGAACGCCACCGGCAGCAGCCAGAAGCTGAAGTTGTTGAGGCGAGGCAGCGCCATGTCCGGCGCCCCGATCTGCAGTGGGATCATCCAGTTGGCCAGGCCGGTGAAGGCCGGCATGACCGCCGCGAACACCATGATCAACCCATGCATGGTGGTCATCTGGTTGAAGAACTCGGGGTTGACCAGGTTCAAGCCGGGCTGGAACAGCTCGGCACGCACCACCAGGGCAAAGATGCCGCCGATGAAGAACATGATCAGCGAGAAGATCAGGTAGAGAGAACCGATCTCCTTGTGGTTGGTCGTCAGCAGCCAGCGCATGATGCCCTTGGGAGGCGCGGCATGAGCATGTCCATGCCCAGCTTCCACGGCGGTGCTGCTCTGCTCGAGGGTAGGCTGAGGAGGTACCTTAGGGGCCATCGGAAGTCTCCAGTATCATTATCTTGTTATGTCGCGGCGCTTCAGGGACGGTCACGACGCACGCGCCGTGACCGCGATCAGCGTTCGAGCCGTTCAGCGATTTCTGAAGGCTGCACCGCATCGCCGGTGTCATTGCCCCAGGCGTTGCGGGTATAGGTGATCACCGCCGCCAGCTCGACCGGATTCAGAGTGGTACGGAACGACGGCATGGCGGTACCGGACACGCCATTGATGATGGTGTCCTTGTGCCATTCGATGTCCGCGAGCATTTCCTCGTTGCCAGCCAGTGCCGGGAATGCCGGCGGCGAACCCTGGCCTTCAGGCTGGTGGCAGGACGAACAGATGCTGCCGTAGACGCTCTCGCCCCGCTCCATGAGTTCATCCATCTCCCACTCGCGATCGACCCCGAGGGCTTCCTCGGCGGCCGCTTCCTGGCGTTCGGCCAGCCAGGTATCGAAGTCATCCTCTTCCATGGCGTGCACGACGATGGGCATGAAACCGTGGTCGACACCACACAGTTCGGCACACTGGCCGCGGTAGATGCCAGGCTCGTTGATGTTCACCCAGTTCTCGGTAATGAAACCGGGAATGGTGTCCTGCTTGACGGCGAAATCCGGTACCCACCAGGCGTGGATGACATCGTCGGAGGTGAACAGGAAGCGAACCTTGCGGTTGATCGGCAGGACCAGGGGCTCATCGACCTCCAGCAGGTAGTTCTCGCCACGCTCCTCCTCGCCGCGGATCTGCGCCCGAGGAGTCGACATATTGGAGTTGAAGGCGACGTCCTCACCGAGATACTCGTAGCGCCAGCGCCACTGCTGACCGGTGATCATCACATCCAGCTCCGCATCGGAAGGATCGTAGATCTTTTGAAGCGTGGCCGTGGCGGGTACCGCCATGCCGATCAGGATCAGTAGAGGCACCGCCGTCCAAAGGATTTCCACGGTAGTGTTCTCGTGGAAATTGGCGGCCTTGGCGCCCTTGGAATGGCGGTAGCGGATCAGGGAATAGAACATCACCCCGAACACGATCACGCCGATGACCACACAGATCCAGAATATGGCCATGTGAAGGGTGTAGATTTCTCTACTGAGGTCTGTGACCCCCACCGGCATGTTCCAGCCACTGGCCAGAGCCGCCTGGCTCGAGCCGACAAGGGACAAGCCCCCTGCCAACCATACGAGCAGAGTGCGCATCGACGCCTCCCGATGTTTGTAGTTGTCGTAGTAAACAGCAACCCCGAAGGTCAGGGACGGGGGCTCTCATGCAAGAATGCTTCATTAGCAGGAGAACATCAGCTGCTTCTGCCGTTGAGTATATGAAGGGAACCACCGAAAGTCACTGGTCGCGACAGGGATAAATGGCTAACGCACCAACCAACGCAACCGACCCGGCACGCTCAGCGAGCCGCCAATATCGCCACCATGGCGATCACGCCCACCAATACCGCGGTCATCACCACACCGACGACAATGAAGGCCGCAGCACTTCCGTGCTCGAAGTCCGCCCGCCGCTGCTGGTCCTTCTGCACACCCAGGAAAGCCGCCAGCACCGATTTGATCACACCCCACATGCGCTACGCTCCGCGACTGGAAAATTGGCCCGCACAGCATGCCACAGCTTGCGCCAGGTCGGGGAATCCGATTGGGAAAACCGCTCTAGCTCATACCTGTTGCCTTGCAGCAATCCGGGGTGGCCACCAGTGCCATAGGCTACACTCGGAGTAGCGATTCCATTGCCCGACTTTCGCCTTGTTTTTTCTCCATGAGGCTCAGGAGCACACCATGACCAAGCGCCAATCCGATCCCCCCATCACCCCCCTGGAGGCTTCACGCCCCATGGTGGAGTGGTGGACCCAGCAATTGACACAGGGCATTACCCCCATGGCCCGTATGCAGCTGGCCTGGATGGAAAGCCTGTCGGAAATCATGCAACAGGAAGCCCGCTTTTTTACCGCACTCGCCGAATCCAGCCAACGTCTGGCCAAGTGCTACGAGCACAGCAAGGGCGACCCCATGAAAATGAACGAATGCTACCGGGAGATCGCCCAGGAGATCGCCGAACAGCACATGCAGAGGATGGAGCATGTCACCACTCTCTCTCACGATTTTCGGCAGCAACTCTGGGAAGAAATCTGAGGCGAACCCGTAGCGTGACCACGACCGGCCAGAAATCCATGCCGATCAGTCGGGCGTGCACCACCCCGGATCAACGGCATGGCGGCGGCTCCCTGTCAGCCGGCAGCGAGGCTCAGTTCGGCTTATACACCTCATCATCGGAAACCGGCACCGGCTCGACACCGGCATCGTCGAGATCCGCCCACGGCTCGCGCGGCGCCTCGACACGCTCACCGGTACGTGCCGCGTAGCGTTCGCGATGCAGCGCCTTGAGCAGGCCGGCGATCATCAGCATGATCACCACCGAGAATGGCAACGCAGCCATGATCACCGCCGCCTGGAGCGTTTCCAGCCCACCGGCCATCAGCAGCACCGAGGTCAGCAACCCCAGCAGGGCGCCCCATAGCAAGCGATGAGCGGTGGGTGGTTCGGGGTCGCCACCGGCCAGGATGGTCGTAATCACCAGGGTCCCGGCGTTGGCGGAGGTGATCAGATAGGTGGCGATCAGCAGCACCAGGACGGCCGAAACGCCCTGCCCCAGCATGCCGAGCCCCATCGCCTCGATGGTTGCGAAAAGAGCCGTGGCCACATCGCGATCCACCGCCGCCACGATCCCCCCCACGCCGAACAGCTCATGATAGAGCGCCGTGCCACCGAACAGCCCGATCCAGACGATGGTGATCAGCGTGGGCACCAACAGCACGCCCATCACGAACTCTCGAAAGGTGCGCCCCCGCGACACCCGGGCGATGAACATGCCGACAAAGGGCGACCAGGCCAGCCACCACCCCCAGAAGAACACCGTCCACTCCGACTGCCAGCCATCGGCCCGGGTGGCATTGGTATGGAAAGTCATGCCCATCAGGTTCTGGATGTAATCTCCCGCCGACTCCACGGTAATGGCAATGAGATACTGGGTAGGCCCGAACAGGAGCATGAATACCACCACCGCGATGCTCAACCAGAAGTTGGCTTCCGACAGCAGGCGCACGCCACGTTTCACGCCAGACACCACCGAAAAGGTCGCCACGCTCATGATCACTGCCGTTACCACCAACTGCAGGGCCAACGAAGACTGAAGGCCAAACACGGCATCGAGGCCGGCATTCATCTGCTGAACCCCCAGCCCCAGGGTGGTTGCGATACCGAAGACCGTGCCGAATACGGCCAGCGCGTCCACCACATCGCCCAGTGCCCCATCGGTATGCTTGCCGAACAGCGGCTTGAGCCCCGAACGGATGGTCAGCGGCATCTTCCCGCGATAGGAAAAATAGGCCAGCACCAGCGCCACGAACGAGAAGATCGCCCAACCGTTCAGGCCCCAATGAAAATAGGTCAGGCGCATGGCCACCCGGGCGGCATCCGGACTCATCCCTTCGCTGATGAACGGATTGTCCTGAAACTGAAGGATGGGCTGAGCCACCGACCAAAACAGGATGCCGACCCCGGTACCCGCGGCGAACAACATGGCCACCCACGAGAAGAAAGTGAATTCCGGCTGCTCGAAGTCGCCACCCAGGCGCACGTTCTTGTAACGTCCCATCCCCAGCCACACCATGAACAACAGCAAGAAAGCCACCAGCAGCACGTAATACCACTCGAGAAAGGGGTCCAGCACCACTCGCGCTATCGCCAACCCCCGCCCCAGCCTTTCGGTAAAGAACGCCCCATAGATCAGCGACACGGCCACGACCACGAACGTGATCAGTGTCACCCTCGGGTTCATCCCCTTGAGAGGTCCGCGCTGAGCCTGCTGGTACATAGCCAAATTCCTTGACCTGATGGTGGGTGGTTGCCGACGCCCATCATAAAGCACCCCGCGGCCACCTACACGGCGAACCACCCCTGCCCCAGTCAATTCGTTGAAAGGCAAGCATCTGAAAGGAAAGTACAAAAGAGGCTTTTCATTTAACCGGGAACGCGCTAGTATACGCCTCGTTCTCAGGGCACCACCGGCTCCAGCCGGATGATCTGAAAACGATGGAAAGCACGGTAGTAACCAGAGCCGGAGCGTGGCGCAGCTTGGTAGCGCGCTGCAATGGGGTTGCAGAGGTCGCAGGTTCGAATCCTGTCGCTCCGACCAGAAACATCAGAGAAACGGTCACTTAGCCTATCAAGGCGGTGGCCGTTTTTCGTCGCTGGTAAAATCCTCGCAAAATACGGGTAAAATCCCACCTTCCCCCCTCAACACTGCCAGTGTTGCATAGCCGTTCGCCTAAGACACTGTTCCATAAGCGAAACATAACCCATCTACAGTAGATACAGAAGATACGCTCCGCGTGGCTGCTAGCGCTCCGGCTGGGTTTTACGGCAGTATGAACGCAATCTCGTCAGACGAGGCACGATGGTACCTAGTGGCCCCACAGAACCTTTACTCGCTATGGCGATAGACCTGATTTTACCTGTCGCCGCTGCGTTAGCAGGAGAGTGGATAGGCTGGAAAGGAGCTCTAGCCAATTCAAAAAAGCAGGAGCACAACGACGTGAAGGCCTCGCTGGCATGGCTCGGCCCTTGCCCCCGGCCCTCCTAGCAATTACTGTATGTATGAACAGTAATTGCTAGGAGCCCCACCATGGCCAAGAAACAGAGAACGTCATCCTTCGAGCCGCTGGCCAACCGCATCCGCGCGCAGATCAACTCACCTCGCGCCCAGGTCGAGAACACCACCACCATCTCCCGTGAGCCCGATGAGCGCGGGGATGACTGGGATCGGCTGCTCGACGAGATCGGAACCATGGATGAGGTGACGATGGTCGCAATGGAGGATGGCAGTGTCGAGCTACGCTGGAGCGCGCCGGAGTCGGCTGAATGATCGAGATCATTGGTCGCGTCGATCAGACGACACCGCCGACGCTACTGCCGCTGGCCGGCGGCGAAGTCCGTGCCGGCTTCCCGTCGCCGGCGGATGACTACCTCGAGGGCGAGCTGGACCTGGTCGCCCACCTGGTACGACACCCAAGCGCCACCTACTACCTGCGCGCCCGGGGCGAGTCGATGCAGGGCATTGGCATCTACGATGGCGACCTGCTCATCGTCGATCGCTCACTCGATCCTCGCCCGGGTCATGTCGTGATCATGAGCATCGACGGCGAGTTGACCTGCAAGCGGCTGGGCTCCATCGGCGGGCAACCCTGCCTGATAGCCGAGAACCCGGCATTCGCCCCGATTCCGCTCACCGGGCATGAATGTCAGGTGTGGGGCATCGTCACCCACAACATCCATGCCCTGATTCCAGGTGTCGGCCGGTGATCGCGCTCGTCGACTGTAATAATTTCTATGCTTCGTGCGAGCGGGTATTCAATCCCGCGCTGGAGAGCCAGCCGGTCGGGGTGCTATCGAACAACGATGGCTGCGTGATCGCACGTAGCGAAGAGATAAAAGCGCTCGGCGTGGCCATGGGCGCCCCGCCCCACCAGATCCCGCCGGCGATCCGGCGGCAGTGCATCCTGCTGTCGAGCAACTATGCCCTGTACGGCAGCATGAGCGCCCGCGTCACCGCAACCCTGGCGCAGTACACACCCGACGTCGAGATCTACAGCATCGACGAATCGTTCCTGCGGTTCGATGGGTTTGCACGCGAGACACTGGAGGAGCACTGCCGGGCGATGCGCCACCAGGTGCGGCGCGACACCGGAATCCCGGTAAGCGTAGGGGTCAGTACCAGCAAGACCCTGGCCAAGGTGGCCAGCCATGTTACGAAGAAAGCACCGGGTAATGACGGCGTGGCCACGCTATTGCCAGATAGCCCCATGACACGCCGCGTGCTCGAGCAGATGCCGGTCACCGGCATATGGGGTGTTGCCGGGCGGGCCGCCGTTCGACTCAGCGAGCTCGGCATCCAATCAGCCTGGGACCTGCGCGAGGCCGAGCCCAAGCGCGTGCGCCGGCACATGTCGGTCGTCATGGAGAGAGTCGTACTCGAGCTGCGCGGCATCGACTGCATCCCGCTCGACGATATGGGCGAGCCCAAGCGGCAGATCATGACGTCGCGGTCGTTCGGGCGGCTCACCGGCGATATTGCCGATCTGCGTGAGGCGGTGCGTACTCATGCCAGCCGCGGCGCCGAGAAGCTGCGCGCCCAGGGCAGCCTGGCCCAGGCGGTGATGGTGTTCCTGCGAACGAACCCGCACCGCCAGGACCTGCGACAGTACTGCCCAAGCGTCGTCGTCCCGTTGCCACGCCCCACCGACGACAGCCGGCTGATCGTCCAGGCGACGATGCAGGGGCTGGAACGCATCTACCGACCCGGGCACGCCTACCAAAAGTGTGGGGTGATGCTGACCGACCTGTGCGGCCGTGCCAACGAGCAGCTCGACCTGATGGCCAACCAGCAGAGTGATGCCGATCGGCAGCGCAACGAGAGGCTGATGGCCACGCTGGACCAGATCAATCGTGAACATGGGCGAGGCGCCGTAAGCCTGGGGCTGTCGAGACAGGACAGCGCATGGCGGTTGCGCTGCGAGAACCGGTCGCCGCGGTATACGAGCAGGTGGGATGAGTTGGCGGAGGTCAGGATGTAGACCCAGCCTGATCGTGTATACACCCTCAATCTGATAGCGATCACGCAGGAGGGGGTGGGATGACACTATCTCGCCAGTAGAGGGATTTATCAGGCCAGATTCCACCCGATTCAGCTAAAGGCATGGATGGACCCTACTTTCAGGATGCCGTGTAGTGCCCCATGCACCCAGATGGCGTTGCAAACTCATTTGGCACATGGGGGGACGGGTCCCTCCCATTTCCGACCTCAACCCTCATTTCGGGCAGGCGATCGCGCTGCTGGCGGCGCTCATGGTCAGGCATTAGCCCTCCGTCGATTCCAGTCATTTCCCGATATCGGTCGACGTACTGACCGCGACTCGACGCATGAAAAGCGACAAAATGTCCTATAACTTCATGCCACAACTCCGTGTTCGGGCTGGTCGGCGGCGGCCGGCCGGCACCTTTAGACGTTCGACATACTGAAAGAGCGTACCCATGGCCGCTCCGCAAGCCCCTTAGCCAAGACGCCGATTGCGGAATCGCCGATCACGTAGTCGGTATTGATCGGGCCCGCCGACTTGAGCGCATCGTACTCCTTATCATCGTAGAAGATGGACAGCAGCAGGTCGTCGTCGGACTTGAACGGCCCGCGGCGCCGGCGCGCCCCTTCCAGCTGCGGCTCGATGTAGGCGCCGGTACGTCCCGTCACCGGCTCCTGGCCCCGGGTGATCCTGTCGAACAGATTGGGGGCGATCTCGCCCGGCACCGCACCGAAATAGCCGAGCACGTACTGGCGGATCTCGTCGGCGACAGCATCGTAGCGGTTCTTGCTGGTGATATTGAGAAAGGCCTGAGTAGCCACGTACTGCGCGAAGGGGCTCACGAGGATCGGATAACCCAGATCATGGCGCACGCGGCCGGCCTCTTCCAGCAACTCCTCCAGCCGGTGCTCCATGCCCATCCCGGCCAACTGGGCCTGCAGATTAGAGATCATCCCGCCGGGAACGTGGTGATGAAAATGAAACTCGTCGTATTCGCGGATCGTCCCGGTCGGTTTGCCCTCCTTCCAGGCGATGTAGCGCAGCTTGTCCGCGGCCTCCTCGATCTCAGCAAGCTCGACAGGAACCTCGAAGCCGGCGTGCCGCAGGTTGCGGGTGACGCTTTCGGTGGCGGGATGCGAGGCGCCGTTGGCCAGAGTGGAAGTGGCGGTATGCAGAACATCCGCGCCATACTGGGCGCAACGGAACAACACATAGGGCGCCAGCCCGGAAAGGCAGTGGCTGTGGATCCCCAAGGGCAGCCCGCCACAGGCCTGCTTGGCCGCGGGAATCAGTGTGGCCGCCCGCTCGGGGGTCAACAGACCGCTGGGGTCCTTGAGGTAAATGGCATCCGCACCGAGCTTGATCATTTCCTTGATCTTGCCGACGTAGTACCCGTCTGTATGCACCGGGCTCACCGTGTACACGAAACCGGCCGAGGTGTAGAGTCCGTTGGCCTTCGCGGCCTTGATGGGCACCTCGAGGTTGCGCACGTCGTTCAGGGCGTCATAGGTGGTGTGGTAAGTGATCCCGTTGGCCGCCATCCGCTCTGCGGTCAAGGCCACCACGTCATCTGCGAAGTACTTGAACGTGAACAAGCTTTGCCCGCGGTGATGGACGATCAGCGGGGTTTTCTTCACCCACTGACTGACGGTGCGCATCCGCTCCCAGGGGTCTTCGCGAAGAAAACGTACGGCGACGTCGAACACGGCGCCGCCCACCAGGTCGATGGCCTCGAAGCCGGCATTGTCGAGATTAGCGATGATGGGCTTCATCATTCCCGTGGTCATACGGGTCGCCCAGAGACACTGATGGGCATCCCTCAGCGTCACGTCGATCAGCTTAACTTGCTTGCGCCCAGTCATAGAGCCTCCCAATGTTATCGTCCACCCAGCGTGTGTACACGTCGCCGCTCTGGAACTCGGGCTGTTCCATAAGCAGCAGATAAAACGGCACGGTCGTGGCTACACCCTGCACCTGGAACGAGGCAAGCACTCTGCGCGAGCGTGCGAGCGCCTCCTCACGAGTCCTTCCGCCGACGATCAGCTTGCCGAGTAGGGAATCGTAGAAGGTCGGCACCACATACCAAGGGTAGACATGCGAGTCCAGGCGCACCGCCTTGCTCCGCGGGCAGTCCCATGTCGTCACCATTCCCGGCGAGGGCAGGAATCCGCGCGAGGCGTCTTCGGCGTTGATCCGCCACTCGATGGCGTGGGCCCATTCCCGCTCTGATTTCATCGCTTCCAGGTACTCACCGGAGGCGATGCGCAACTGCTCATAGACAATGTCCACACCGGTCACCATCTCCGTCACGGGATGCTCGACCTGGATACGGGTGTTCATCTCGATGAAGAAGAATCCGCCGTTCACCACGTCGTAGAGGAACTCCACGGTGCCCGCGTTCTCATAGTTCATGGTGCTGGTGAGAGCCACCGCCATGTCGCAGACTTCCTTGCGCTCGGCGTCGCTGAGCACCGGCGACGGGCTCTCCTCGATCAGTTTCTGGTGGCGTCGCTGTATAGTGCAGTCCCGCTCGCCCAGATGGATATGCTGCCCGTGGCGATCACTGAGCACCTGCACCTCGATGTGGCGCGCCTTGTCGAAATAGCGTTCCATGTAAACGGTGCCGTCACCGAAAGCCGCCTCGGCTTCGCGTGCCGCCTGGATGAACTCCCGCTCGAAATTCTCCGCCGCGCGGACCACCCGCATACCGCGCCCGCCCCCGCCGGCCACAGCCTTGAGCAGCAACGGAAAGCCGATCTCTTCCATCCGCGCGAACGCCTCCGGCAATTCCGCGAGGCCGTAGCCGCCCTCAGTGCCGGGCACCACGCGCACGCCTGCCCTAACCGCGGCCTGCCGAGCCTTCACCTTGTCGCCCATGAGGTCGATCATCTCGGCGCTGGGACCGATGAAAATGATACCCGCATCGGCACAGGCCCGGGCAAAACCGGCGTTTTCGGCGAGAAAGCCGTAACCCGGATGGATGGCATCGGCACCGGTCGCCTTGGCTGCGAGCAGCAGTCTGTCGCTGCGCAGATAACTCTCCGCGGAGGGCGGCGGCCCGATGCACACCGCATCGTCCGCGGCCCACACGTGCGGGGAGTTGCGGTCGGCCTCGGAGTAGACGGCGACGGATTCCATGCCCGCCTTGCGGCAGGCACGTATGATGCGGAGCGCGATCTCTCCGCGATTGGCAACAAGAACTCGTTTCATGCCAGTTCCTCTTCGGATCCGCTGATGATGTACAACCAACCAGCAGCGGGATCTATTCGATAACCATCAGTACGTCACCCTGCTGAACGCTTCCACCATCCGCGACCTGTATCGCCACCACACGCCCCGGAACCTTGGCATAGAGGGTGGAGAACAGCTTCATCACCTCGATCATGCCGAGTGGGTCACCGACTTTTACCTCCGCCCCCTCCTCGACGAACGGCGGCGCATCCGGGGAGGAACAGCGATAGAAGATGCCGCTCATCGGTGCGGCAACCGAATGTCCCGCAGCAGGCGCTGCGGACGCGACCGGGGGACAAGCGGCCTGCTCCGCGGGGGCGGACGCCGTGGCAGATGCGGCTTGTTGCGGCTCCGCGTGCCGGCACGGCAGCTCACGCTGCGGTGCGCGCGGTGTGACGCCGGCACCGTCGACCTTACGGCGCAGCAGCAGGTCCACGCCCTCCATCTGCAAGCTGAACTCTTCACAGGAGCTCTCCTCAAGGTGCTGCAGGACTTCCACGAGTTCCTTATGGGTTAGTGTCATTGCTCTTCGCCTTAGCTGTCTGAAATGAAAGACTCGATGGCTGGCCCTTACAGGATCTCCAGCACCAGGGCGATGCCCTGTCCCACGCCGATGCACATGGACACCAGCGCGTAGCGGCCGCCGCGCCGGCGCGCCTCGCGGATCGCCGTCAGCGCAAGACGCGGCCCGGAGGCACCGAGCGGGTGACCCAGCGCAATCGCACCGCCATTGGGGTTGACCCGATCATCGTCGGCCTTCAGACCCAGCGCCTTCACGCACGCCAGCACCTGCGCCGAAAAAGCCTCGTTGATCTCGATGACCGCCATATCGTCGAGGCCCAGGCTCGCCCGCTGCAGCGCCCGCTGCGCGGCG
Source organism: Billgrantia endophytica (assembly GCF_002879615.1). Taxonomy (GTDB): domain Bacteria; phylum Pseudomonadota; class Gammaproteobacteria; order Pseudomonadales; family Halomonadaceae; genus Halomonas; species Halomonas endophytica. The sequence continues at coordinate 77,714 of NZ_PNRF01000042.1, read as the reverse complement.
GGAACGGGTCCGATCCCCATGACCCGCGGCTCCACGCCAGCCACTGCGCTGGCGAGCACGCGGGCGATGGGCTTGTGGCCCAGCTGTTCGCCGGCCACCCGGCTGCCGAGGAGCAAGACCGCAGCGCCGTCGTTCATGCCACCGGCGTTGCCGGCCGTGGTGACCCCGCCGTGATTGAGCGCCGGCAGCGCCGCCAGCTTTTCTAAGGTGGTGCCGGGCCGGAAGCCCTCGTCCTCGCGCACCCGCGCTTCACCTCGCTTGCGACTTCCAGGGATGACCACTTCCATGATTTCGTCGTCGAAGAAGCCGGCCTTCAGCGCCTGGGCATAACGCCGCTGCGAGGCTTCAGCGAAGCGGTCCGCTGCCTCGCGGCTAATGTCGTATTCGACGGCCAGGTTGTCTGCGGTCTGCGGCATGGAATCCGCGCCGTACATTTCCGTGATACGCGGGTTCGGGAAGCGGGCCCCCACCGCCGAGTCGAAGGTGGTGAGGCGGGCGCTGAAGGCTTCCTCCGCCTTAGCGATCACGAAGGGGGCTCGGCTCATGCTCTCGACGCCGCCGGCGACGACCAGATCCGATTCGCCTGCGGTAATGGCGTGCGAGGCGGCGATCAGCGCTCCCAAACCGCTGCCGCAGTTACGCTGGATCACGGTACCGGGCACCTCGGTCGGGAAACCCGCGACCAGCGCTGCGTGGCGTGCCACGCAGCGACTGTCCTCGCCCGCCTGATTGGCGCAACCGACAATGATGTCATCGATGGAAGCCGGTTTGAGATCGCTGCGGCGGCTGAGCTCCTGGAGCGCCATGCCCAGCAGATCGTCCGGGCGTATATGGGCCAGACCACCACCGCGCTTGCCAAACGGCGTCCGGACTCCGGAGTAAATAAAGCAGTTCAACATGGTTGCCTCCGCCTCGTCAGAATACGTGTTCGCTCGCGTTGTTCGGTGCTGCCGTGACCAGCAGCCAGTCGACAGCAAGCGCCCCATCCGGGGTTGCGCGCACCGGGTTGATATCGAGCTCGGCCACGTTGCCGGCGTTAGCAATGCCGACCCGGGAGACGGCCGCGACCATGGCCGCCAAGGCCTGTTTGTCGATGGCGGGCCGGCCGCGCACCGGTCCGAGCAGAGGCGCGCCGCGCAAGCCGTCGATCATCCGCATGGCTTCGGCCTCGGAGACAGGCGCACGACGGAACGTGACATCTCGGGCGACTTCCAGGGCAACGCCGCCCATGCCGACCATGACGACGGGCCCGAAGATCGCGTCCTGTTGCAGGCCAATAACCATCTCCACCGCCTCGCTGCGATCCATCGCCTGGACCAGGACGCCACGGAGATCGGCACCGGGGCAACTGCGCGACACGTCGCTCATGATGCGCTCATAGGCCTCACGAACCGCTGCCTCGTCGCCCAGTCCGAGACGTATGCCGCCGACGTCGGTTTTATGCGTGACATCGGCGGACTCGACCTTCATCACCACCGGATAGCCGATGCGATGGGCAGCCTCCACCGCGGCCCGTTCGCTTGCGCAGAACTGCGTCTCTACCATGGGCACACCGCTGCGCCGGAGGAACTCGCAGGCCTCCAGCGACGGCACGACGCCGCTGACCGAGAAGCTGAGGCGCTCGCCGACGGGCTCGTCGGCCACGTCGCACTCGCCCAGCCAGTTGCGTCGTCGCTCCGCGTAACGCACGAGCTCGGCGGCGGCCGTTAGGGCCGCGCCGGCGCTGCGGAAGACCGAAAAACCTAGATCGCGCACCGCGTCGATCCCGTCCTTGGGCCCGGCGACCCAGCAAACGAGCAGGGGTTTATCAATGCCTTGCCGGATGTCCTTGAAGACTTCAACCAGGGTGTCCACGAACTCGTGCATGAGCTGGAACCACACCACACCAACATCCACGTTCGGATCACCCAATACCGTTTTGATGCTGTCGCGGAAGATTTCAGGCTCGGCGATGAACTGGGCGGTAATGTCGACTGGGTTGGCGACCGCTCCGAAGGCCGGCACGATCTCCTTGAGCCTGGCCGTCGTCTGCTTGCCCAGCGGCGCTACCTCGAGGCCGAGTTCTTCCGCCTTGTCGGCCATCAGGACGCCGGCGCCACCCGATTGGGTGATCAGGCCGACGCGCGGCCCGTCCGGTCGCACGCCCAGCGAAAGCACGTCCAGCACATCGAGCATATGCTCCTCGTCGGCGGCACGGATGACGCCGAACTGCGAGCAAACGCCGTCGAACACTGCGTCTTCGCCGGCCAAGGAGCCGGTATGGGAGGCCGCTGCGCGCGCGCCCGCCTGGGTCTTGCCGACTTTGGTGACCACCAGCGGCTTGTCCAGGCCCATGGCGTGCTCGGCCAGCTCGGCAAAGGCCTTGCCGTCCTTGAGACCTTCGACGTAGCCGGCGCCCACTCGGATACGTGGGTCGGCCAGCACGTCCGTCATGATCTCAGCGAAGCCCGAGCCGACCTCGTTGCCGGTATTGACGAAGTAGCCCAAGCCGAGATGGCGCTCCCTGGCGAGGGCAGCGATCGCGGTACCGAAGGCCCCTGACTGGGTGACGAAACCCACCGGGCCGGCGGATGTCTCGCCGTTGGCAAACTGGCTAAAGGTGGCCATCACATGCTCGAAGGCATTGATCAGACCGAGGCCGTTGGGTCCGCAAAGGGCCATACCATAGCGGCGAACGATCTGCCGAACGTCCTCCTCGAGCTCAGCCCCGGCCGGGCCAACCTCGGAGAAACCGGAACTGAACACCACCGCCGCCGGGGCTCCTTTCTCTCCGAGATCACGCAGACTGTCCGGCACCATCTTCGCCGGCACCGCGATCACCGCCAGGTCGGGCGCTTCGGGCAGCGAAGCCACATCCGGGTAGCACGGCAGTTCGCCTATATGATCGTAGGCGGGATTGATGGGATAGATGGCGCCCTTGTAGCCCTTATCGAGCAGGAACTTCAGCGGCCGACCATTAAGCTTGGCGAAGTTCTTCGAGGCGCCGACGATGGCAATCGAGCGGGGATTGAGCAGAGCTTCAAGTTTTCTCACGTTCGTTCCTCCAGACAGGCGGCACGTTCTTCGGGACGAGCGGCCCCGCATCGGCCACGGGCCGGTGTGCCACGAAAAAATGGTCGCGGCGCCGGCGCGCCGGCAGGTTTAGCCGGTGGTGGCCGAACGCTCGGGAGCAGGCGTCTACCCGCCGGGAGCGGCCCCGGCCGTCTCCGGGTCAAGGATCACCAGAAGGTCGCCGAACTGGGCGAAGTCACCCGCCTTCAGGCCAAGATCGAGTACGACGCCGCCAGCCGGTGCCGCTATGGGTTCGGTACGGCCATCGAGCCCGATGATCTCGCCAAGCCGATCGCCTTCCCGCACGGTGCGGCCAATCTCGAGTGCCTGCACGGGCTGGAAATAGCCGATCTGCTGTGCACGTACCAGAATGGTTGGCTCAAGCCGTGGGCGCGGCAACGACGGCTGGGCCCGTGCCTCCGGCGCTCGCGCGGGCTCAGCCAAGGCTGCCGCCTCCCGGCGCCAGCTGCCGAGACAGAGCCGCCTGTCGCCGAGGGTAAATTCCAAGTCCTCACCTTCGGCGCTGTCGATGATGGCGAGAATTTGGGCGACTTTCTCATAACTCAGGTTCATCAGAACACCTCATTCGAGCGCCCTTTCGGGCGCCCCTCTCTTGTCAAGCACTTTCACGCTCGGGAGGCGCGTAGCCGGATCCGGATGCCTTGCCCGATCGCGCACTCATCCAGCACCAACCCATCAGCACGAAGGTGCTGACGAACATGAAGATGTCGAGCGCCACTGGCCGCCCGTAGGTAGTCAGCGTCCAGTACCCGATAAGTGCGAGCATCAGGAACAGCCAGCGCTCCCATGACTTGAGACGCTTGAAGCAGTAGCCATACGCCGCGATTGCCAACGCTAACTGGGTCAGTAGAACCTCGATGATCGCCATGATGGCGCTCGCATCCACATCGGGAAACGCCAGTAGGCGCGGGTTGTAAATAAAGGCGAAGGGGATGATGAAGGTCGTGCCGGCTATCTTCATCGCGTCTATCGACGTGCTTCGGAAGGTCGTTCCGGCCAGTTTGGCCGCTGCCAGCACCGAGACTGCGACCGGTGGTGTCAGCGTCGAGAAAACCGCAAAGTAGAACACGAAGAAATGTGCTTGAAAGGCCGGGATACCCAATTCCTGTATGAAGGGCACCATAGCCAGAGAGGCCACCACATAGGCGATGGGGGTGGGCAGGCCCATGCCGAGAATGATGGACAATACCATGGCGGCGATCAGCATCAGCAACTGCGTGTCCGGTAGGACAGTCGCCAGGAGGCTCGCCAAGCGGCCCGACAGGTTGGTGGTTACCATTACCTGGCCCAGCGGGCCGATGGCGAGAATCAGCAGGGATAGAATGGTGGTGAGGTACATGCCTTCGCGCAGCGCCCCGCGCAGATCGCTCCACTTCGGCCGATACGGCCCCTGGAGCGCGAAAGCCAACACCAGTGCCGCCACCATGCCCACCAGCGCCGCATAGCCGGCCGAGCGGAAGCCCAGCAGCAGCCAGACCACCAGCGCCATCGGGATGATCAGAGTCGGCAGCATGCGCCAGATCAGCGCCGTCTCCACTTTTTCGTCCAGGCGCGGCAGTTCCTCGCGCAGCGCGTAGACGGTGACGGCCATACCGACGCCGACGATGTAAAGCAGCGCTGGGATGAGCGCGGCTAGCGCCACGGTGATGTAGGGCATACCGAGGAAGGAGGCAATCATGAAGCCGGCTAGACCGAGCACCGGTGGCATCAACTGTCCGACCGAAGACGAGGTAGCCTCGATGGCACCGGCCATGGATGGCGAATAACGATAACGCTTCATCATCGGGATGGTCATGCGCCCGGTGAGGGCGACGTTGGATACCGCCTGACCCATCACCGAGCCGATCACGCTGCTGCCGAGTATGGCCGGGAGTGCGGCGCCGCCGCGCACCCGTGTGCCGGCGGCCCGGCCGACCTCGATGATTAGGCGCAGCATACCCACCCCGAGCAGCGTCACGCCGAAATAGATGAGCAAGTAGATATCGTCGGCCGCCGTGGCGCTGAATTGGAAAAAGCCTTGATTGGTGCTCAACGCCACGTAGTTCATGATGAATTCCGTGCTGTAGCCGGTGTGACGCAGCAGCGGGATCGGAACCATGTCGCCGAAGAAGAAGTACAAGATGGCCGCGCCAGACAGACCGGCCAGCAACCAGCCCCAGTGCAGCCAGGTCAGCGCGATCATCGAATAGATGATCAGAAAGCCCATTTTCACGTCGGTTTCGCTAAAAAAGGGCGCGTTAAGTACGAGATACTCGACGTTCCAGAGGAAGTAGCCAAGCCCGATCAGACCCGAAACAGCTGCTGTAACCGCTACCAATATCTTGAAACCGCCCCACAGGACGCTGGCAGGAGGAATGGGTATATCGTCGCCTGTGGTCGCATTAGACTCGCCGCGGGCCACCGCGAACTGCTCACCGGTGTGGATCAGAGAGAGCAATCCGCCCATGGCGACGATGCCGAGCGCGAAGCTGACGTAAAACTCAGGGCCGTGGGATACCAGCCCGAATACGCCAAGGGCGATGTAGCCGACCAGCGCCATGCCGACCAGCCAGAGCATTCCCTCCAGCGCTGTGGAGAGCCCACGTGCTGAATAACCTGACCGTTTCATACAACCACCATTCGGAGGATAGTTAGGGGCCGCCCCCTAGGGCGGCCTGATTACGAATACTCTCCTGACGATCAGTCCTCCGGGTAGGTCACCGGCTCGTACTGCGCGGCCCGATCCCACCAGCCCAGCTCCTTATAGGCCCGAATAGCACCAGGGTGGGAGTTCTCCTCGGTCAGGCCAGCAACCATGTTATCGGGCGACCAGAAGCGCCAGATGCCCTGCCCGGCATCTCGCAGTCGCGGACCGTACTCGGCCACCGCCTTGACCATCTCGTAAGCAGCGTCTTCGGGGAAGTCGGGGTGCACCGCTTCGTAGATGCGATTTGCCGCGACCATGAACTCGCTCTCCTGATCGGGCAGAGTCCCCTCAGGCACATTGAGTTTGAGCAAGGTCATGCTGAACTTCTCGTTGATGGTGTCGATGGCCTCCTCGTCGATTGGCAGGTAACGGATCGTATTGCCGGAGGCGTCCATCCTGCTGGTCAGCGGGGCGGTCCACCAGGCGCTACCGTCAGCGTTGGTGATCAGCGCCATGAGGGTGGCATCGACGTTACCGTCGATGAGCTGCTGTGTCATGACCTCTGGCGTGACGTAGTTGATGCGGGTATTTTCCTCGGTAATGCCGTAAGCGTGCTCCAGGAACAGACTGGCGTGCATGCCCCAGTCGCTCTGGGTGGGCAGACCAATAGCCACACGCTTACCCTTGAGATCGGCGATGCTCTTGATATTGGGATCGAAGGTCACGAAGAACTTACCTTGCGCCACCAGACCCAACCCATAGAGCAGTTGGAAATTAATTGGGATCGGCTGAGGAATGAACTTTCTGAGTTCGTCGGAGCCGCCCTGGAAGGCGGCCTGGATCACCGTGTCCTCGGTGCCGAAGATGGTTCTATCCCAGTTCGACTCGTCCGCCATGGCTCGGATGTTGTACATGAAGCCGGGCGTTTCCTGAGATGCTGGAATAACCCCATGATTGCCCCGCGCCATCTGAGCGGATAGCGCCGTGACCGCCTCCGGATGTCCGCAGCCGAGCGGACAAGTCAGGACAGGGATTTGAGTCTGCGCCTGAGCGGAGACTGCGGCTCCCGTAGATAAAACCGCCATCGCGGTCGCCGCAACGACAGTGCTTATCTTCCTAGTGAAGCTGGCTTTTATCATTATCATGACGTCTCTCCTTTATTCCGGCACTTTTGCACCGGTTGGTATACGGCTCTTGGCACCGTTCTTGTTATTACTGGCCGTCCTGGATACGACTCACAGCAGGGTGCGGCCACCGTCTACAAACAGGGTCTGACCGGTGATAAAGCTACCGGCCGGGGAGGCCAGAAGCAGCAGTGCACCTAGCAGATCCCCGGGCCTGCCGTAGCGCCCCATCGGAATCTTGCCAAGCGCTTTGCGCCGACTTTCTTCGTCGGCGAGAAGCTGAACCTCCGTCAGCGGCGTTGGCGTCATCGCCGGGCCGATCGCATTGACAGTAATTCCGGACTCGGCCCACTCCAGCGCGAGAATTCGAACCAGTTGGGAAAGCGCGGCCTTGCTGGTGGAATAGGCTGCGTACTGCGGATTCACGACGCAGCTGGACACCGAGGCCAGATGGACGATGCGGCCTCCTTCCCGCCGTCGCATCGCTGCCGCGGCGGCGCGCGACAAGGCAAAAGCGCCCGTGACGTTCACCGCCAGGGTCCTTTCGAAATCGGTGATGTCCATCTCCATGGCCGGCGCGATGGCCGCGATGCCGGCGCTGTTCAGCACAACATCCAGCGCACCGAAGCTCGCCTCGGCCTGGGCCACGGCCGCGTGTACCCCATGATGATCGAGCAGGTCCAGGAACTGGAAACCGTGCCCGCTACCAGGCAGCTCCGCAACCGCCGCCTCGCCCTCGTCGACGAGCCGATCCGCCAGCACTACGTGGGCGCCGTGCGCCGCCAACTCGCCAGCTAGATAGCGGCCAAGGCCGCGGGCACCGCCTGCGACCAGGATCACTTTTCCCTCGACTGAGAACAGGTCAGCGTTCACGTCAGGCACCTACGGCAGCTTTGGTACCTACGGCAGCCTTGGCGCCGACGGGCGCCATGTGATGCATGCGGCGTGCCTCATCGATGGTCGCAACGTCGCGTCCCAGCTCACGGATGATGCGCACGGCGCGCTCGACCAACTGCGCGTTGCTCTCGGCCAGCTCGCCACGCCGGTAGAACACGGTATCTTCGAAGCCGGTGCGCATATTGCCGCCCATGCAGACGGCCATGGACGTTAGCGGCAGCTGCGAACGGCCGACGGAGACGATCTGCCAGCTCGAGTCTTCGGGGATGGCATCGAGCATCATCATCAGATAGCGCGGATCGGCGGGCATACCGCCGTTGATGCCCATCACGAAGCTGAAGTGCAGCGTCCCCTCAAGAATGCCCTCGTCGCGCAACTGCAGCATATTGGCGATGTGACTGATGTCGTAGACTTCGAGCTCGTTGACGATGCCGCGCTCTTTGCAAGCCGTGATGAAGTCGCGGTTCCAGGCCTTGGAGTTGTCGAACAGGAATTCTGCGTCCTTGTGCGCGAAGTGGAAGGTGCCGGCATTCACGGTGAGCATGTCCGGCACCACGTCCATATCCAGAAGCGCCATGCGCTGCTCCTGGGTAAACCCGCTCCACGTCCCGTCGCCCTCGCGACGTATGCCGATGCCATTGCCGACTTGGGTGATCATCCCCGGGCAGCGCTCCTTGATGCCGGCGATCACTCCCGAATAGATGGCGGGGTCCGCGGAAGTGCGGCCCTCCCTGTCGCGTACATGGATGTGAGCCACCGTCGCGCCCGCAGCAAAGCATTGCTCGAACGCAGCGATGATATCCTCCGGCTGTTCGGGAAGCGCAGAGTTCGCCTCTCGGCCATGCAGGCCGCCTGTGGTCGCGATGGTCAGGACAACTTTTTCATCCGGGTACATATTCGGTTGCATGTGTTCCTCCTTTTGTTTTGCCCGCCAAGCTCGTAAGACACCGTCGAGATAACGTATATCTCACGCATATGAGATATAAGAAATTAGTCTTTTTTAACCGGCCAATGCCAAATTTCAAACTGGTTCGGTATGAAGGGGCGAGAGTGTGTTTACCCGAACATCCCCTGTATAAGCTGGAATCTATTCGCTGCAGATTTACTGCAGGCTTCGATGCTTCGCTTAGGCTAGGTTCAAGGCTAGTGCAGCAGTAAACTTTAAGAAAATACCTTTTTCTGATTCACTACCAAGGACAAGCCTATGAACTTCTCGTTACGCGGCTTACGTTACTTCGTGACGACCGCCGAGGAAGGCAGTGTCACCGCTGCAGCACGGCGGCTATACGTCTCCCAACCATCGGTGTCCGCAGCAATATCCCATCTGGAAGAATCCATAGGCCAACAGCTGTTCGTCAGGAAGCGCTCGTCGGGTGTGATACTCACGCCTGTGGGACAGCACCTTCTGCCCGAGGCGAGGATGCTGCTTGCGCACGCGGAAGAGTTTCAGACCATAGCCAACGCCTTGGACGCCGAGCTCTCCGGCCGCCTCCGCATGGCCTGCTTCATCAATATGGCGCCTGCCTACTTCGCCTCCCTGCTGGCTGGTTTTCAGCACCGTTACCCCGACGTGCGAGTGGAGTTCGACGAGGGCGACCAGGCGGAAATCCTCGAAGGTGTGAGGGACGCCCGTTATGAGCTCGCGCTGACCTTCGATTTGTGCGAGCTTGACGAGTTCGAGATCACTTGGCTGGCGGAGATCTCGCCTCATGTGGTGCTCGCGCAAGACCATCCCATGGCCCGGCAACAACGGGTTTCGCTAAGGGAGATCGCACCGGAACCCCTTATCCTCATGGACATGCCGCATTCGCGCGACTACCTGTTGTCGCTGTTCAGAAGCCTAGGTATCAAGCCCAATCTGCGGTACTTGCCGAACTCATTCGAAATGGTGCGGTCGCTCACGGGCAACGGGCTGGGGTATGGGCTGCTCGGGCTGGTGCCAAAGACTTCCATGACCTATGACGGCACGATTGTGTGCACGCTCCCTGTCGAAGAAAAGGTCCAGCCGCTGCGAATCGCGGCGATACAGCTACCGCAAATGCCAACGCGGCGGGTGGCCCGCGCTTTCATCGATTACATGCGCGAATACTTCGCCGCGACGCTTCCGGCGAGCCCGGAAGGACGGTCTCAATGACCAAGTGCAACACCTGACCCACCAGGTACGGTGTTGCCATGACCCATTGCTACCGCCATCTCACTACTGAAGACCGAGCCGCCATCATGATGATGCGAGCCACTCACTCGGTCCGGGTCATCGCCAGCCATCTGAGACGTGCATCGAGTACCGTGTCGCGGGATGTAGCTTGGCGGCTGGCTAACGGTTGAACACGACCGTACGGTTGGCGTGCAGAAAGACACGGCGCTCCACATGCAGGGCTATCGCTCGAGCCAGAGTCAGGCACTCGATGTCGCGCCCCTTGGCTACCAGGTCTGCCGGGTAGTCGGTGTGGCCGACCGGCTCGACCCCCTGGCTGATGATCGGGCCCTCATCGAGGTCGTCGTTGATGTAGTGAGCGGTGGCACCGACCAGCTTGACCCCTTTGTCATAGGCCTGGTGGTAGGGTTTGGCGCCCTTGAAGCCCGGCAGCAGGGAATGGTGGATATTGATCGCACGGCCGCTGAGTTTCTTGCACATGTTGCTCGACAGCACCTGCATGTAGCGCGCCAGGATCACCAGTTCGGCACCGGTCTCCTCGACCACCCGCCATACCCTGGCTTCCTGCTCGGCCTTGGCCTCCGGCGTGATAGGGAAGTGGTGATAGGGAATCTCGTGCCAGGCCGCCAACGACTCCAGATCCGGGTGATTGGAAACGATGGCGCGGATGTCGATAGGCAACTGCCCTATGCGGTAACGGTAGAGCAGGTCGTTGAGGCAGTGGTCGGCCTTGGAAACCATGATGACCACCGGCATCCGCCGCCCCGGCGGGGTCAGCTCGAAGCTCATGTCGAACTCGGCGGCGCGCTCGGCAAAGCCGGCCTCGAAAGCCGCAGCGTCGAAGCCTTCCGCCTCGGGCCGGAATTCGGTGCGAATGAAGAAGCCCCCGCCGAGCCGGTCGTCGAAGGAGTGCTGCTCGGTGATATAGCAGCGGCTCTCCTTGAGGAAGCGCGTTACCACATCCACAGTGCCGAGCCGGCTCGCGCACTGGGCCGCCAGGATCCAGCGATTGTCGTTGTCTTGCATGATGTTCTCTCCTGGAGGGGCCGGCGGCGGCCGGCCCCGCCCCTGTCAGGCCTCGACACCGACGCCATACTCCTCGCCGGCATCCAGCAGCCAGCGATAGCAGTAGTCGGCGAAGCTCCGGCGCACCACCAGCTCCCAACGATCCTCCGTCGGCCGCCTGACGATGGCGGTGGCCTTGGCGAATACCGTCGTCACGCCCTTCCCCACCGGAAAATTCGCGGGATGGACATCGTAGGGCGTCGACTTCATCAGCAGCTCGCGGGCCGCCTCGCCCTCGAGTTCGATGAGAGTCTGGCCGCCGCTGACGTCGACGATGGCGTAGTGGGCACCGCCCAGGGCGTTGCGCAGGCGCTGCTCGAGGGCGAACGCTTCGCCGCCGGGCACGATCACTAGCCATTCGTCCGGCGAGAGCCATTGTATCGAGCGCACGCCCTCGCTGTCGTGATTCAGCCCGCCGGGCCGCGCAGGCAAGGCGAGGCCGAGCACCTCGCGCAGCGCCTCGTCGAGGGCGATGGCGCCACCGCGCAGAATCAGGTGGCCTAGCATGGCGCGCTCGCGCAACACCACGCGGCTCTTCTGGCTGACGCCTGGGCAGCCGGTTTCATGGTAGGACCAGGCCAGGGGGGACTCGGTCGGCACGCTCGTGTCGGGCCGGGTATCGAAGGCCGTGGTCGCAACGGGATCAGACATGCTGGCGCTCTCCCTTGGGGTCAACAAAGATCGGGCTGACGATTTCCGCGGCGTGGGTCTTGCCGTCGGCCATGGGCAGGTAGACGGTCTCGCCCATGCGCTGGTGGCCACCCTTGACCACCGCCAGGGCGAAGCCGCTATCCAGGGTCGGGCTGTAGTAACTGGAGGTCACGTGGCCGACCATCGGCACAGGCACCGGATGATCGGGATCGAGCACGATCTGGGCGCCCTCCTCCAGCACCACCGCCGGGTCCTTGGGCCTGAGACCCACCAGTTGCTTGCGGCCGTCGCGCCGGGTATCGGAGCGCGACAGGGCGCGCTTGCCCACCCAGGAGTAGGGCTTGTCGTAACCGACACACCATTGCATGCCGAGATCCTCCGGGGTCACCGAACCATCCGTGTCCTGGCCGACGATGATGAAGCCCTTCTCGGCGCGCAGGACGTGCATCGTTTCCGTCCCGTAGGGAGTCAGACCATACGTCTCGCCATGTGTGAACAGCGTCTTCCACACGTGCATGGCGTAGTTGGCCTGGACGTTGATCTCGTAGGTGAGCTCACCGGTGAAGGAGATGCGGAAAACCCTGGCCGGTACCCCGGCCACCTTGCCGGCCCGCCAATCCATGAACTTGAAACGCTCGCGGTCGAGATCGATGTCGCTGATCTCGGCCAGCAGCTTGCGCGCCTCGGGACCGGTAATGGTCATGGTCGCCCAGTGGTCGGTCACCGAGGTGAACGTGACGTTCAGCTCCGGCCATTCGGTCTGATGCCAAAGCTCCAGCCATTCGAGGATCGCCGCGGCGCCACCGGTGGTGGTGGTCATCAGGAAGTGGTTGTCGGCCAGGCAGGTAGTCACGCCATCGTCGGTAACCATGCCGTCGTCCTTGCACATCAGGCCATAGCGGGCGCGGCCGACGGCCAGCTTCTCCCACTTGTTGGTATAGATCCGCCCCAGGAACTCGCGGGCGTCGGGGCCCTGGATGTCGATCTTGCCCAGGGTCGAGGCGTCGAGGATGCCGACCTTCTCGCGCACCGCGCGGCACTCGCGGGCCACCGCTTCGTGCATCGTCTCTTTCTTGCCATTGACGATGGTTGGAAAGTACCAGGGGCGCTTCCACTGGCCGACGTCCTCGAACTCGGCGCCGTTCTCCACGTGCCACTGGTGCAGCGCGGTGTAGCGTTCGGGGTCGAATCGCTCGCGGCAGTGTCGGCCGACGATGGCGCCGAAGGTGACCGGCGTGTAGTTGGGGCGGAACACCGTGGTGCCCACCTCGGGAATCGACTTGTTCAGGCAGCGCGCGGCGATGGCCATGCCGTTGATGTTGCCCAGCTTGCCCTGGTCGGTGCCGAAGCCCATGGCGGTGTAGCGCTTGATATGCTCGATGGACTCGAAGCCCTCGCGGGTGGCAAGCTCGACGCCAGCGGCGGTGACGTCGTTCTGCGGGTCGACGAACTGCTTCGGCGCGCGCAGGGTCGGCTTCTCGTGGGGCACCTGATAGAGGCCGCAGGCGGCGCCTTCGCGGCGGGTGTCGATCTGGGGCAGCTCGATCGCCCTGGAGGTCATGCCAAGCGTCTCGAGGGCCCGCGCGGCCATGGCGACGCCGTCGGCCAGCCCTGCCGCCAGGTCGTGGATGCCACGGGCACTGCCGGCGGCGTGCACGCCCTTCACCAGGCCGGGCACGAAGCCCAGGATCTCGTCGTTCCAGCTCGGACGGGCGCCGGTGTGGGAGGCCAGATGGATCACCGGGCTATAGCCGCCGGAGCTGGCGATGGTGTCGCAGGCCAGGGTCTCGGCCTGGCCGGTGACCTTGAAGGCCGCGGCGTCGATGGTGGCAACGCGGACGCCGCTCACCCGGGTGCTGCCCTTGGCCTCTAGCACCGCTGCGCCTTCGATAATACGAATACCGCGCTCGCGTGCCTGTGCCACCAGGTCGCCGTCCGGCGCCCGGCGCGCATCGGCGATGGCCACCACCTCGCGCCCGGCATCGAACCAGTCCAGGGCGGCGCGGTAGGCGTGATCGTTGCTGGTGGAAAGCACCAGCCTGTTGCCCGGCACCACGCCATAGCGGCGGATATAGGTGGAGACGGCACCGGCCAGCAGGTTGCCCGGCACATCGTTGTTGGCATAGACCAGCGGCCGCTCGTGAGCCCCGGTGGCCAGCAGCACCTGCCCGGCGCGCACGTGGTGCATGCGCGAGCGGGAAGGACGGTAATCGTCGACAACCGGTGCGGTCTCGCCGAGATGCTCGGTGCGCCGCTCGTGGAGCGTCACGAAATGATGATCGTGATAGCCATTGGCGGTGGTGCGGGCCAGCAACGTGACGTTGTCCAGCCTGGCGAGTTCCTCCAGCACTTGAGCGACCCACTGGTCGGCCGGCTGGTTGTCGAGCAGCTCGCGGCTGTCCAGCAGCGAGCCGCCCATCTCCTCCTGCTCGTCGCAGAGGATCACCCGGGCCCCGCTGCGCGCCGCGGTCAGTGCCGCGGCCAGCCCGGCGGGGCCGGCGCCGACCACCAGCACATCGCAGTGCTGGTTCAGATGATCGTAGACATCGGGGTCCGGCACCATGGGGCTGCGCCCGAGACCTGCGCCCTTGCGGATGTACTTTTCATACGTCATCCACAGGGAAGCCGGGGCCATGAAGGTCTTGTAGTAGAAGCCCGGGGGCATGAAGCGCCCGCCCAGCTTGCCCACCAGGCTCATGACATCGCGCTGGACGTTGGGCCAGCCATTGGTGCTCTGTGCCGTAAGCCCGTCGAACAGCGCCTGCTGGGTGGCACGCACGTTGGGCACCTGGGCCGCCTCGGTGCTGCCCAGCTGGACCAGTGCATTGGGCTCCTCGGGGCCGGCGGCGACAATGCCGCGGGGGCGCGAGTACTTGAAGCTGCGGTTGACGATGTCCACCCCATTGGCCAGCAGCGCCGAGGCCAGGGTGTCACCGGCATGACCCAGGTAGCGCTTGCCGTTGAAGGTGAAATGCAGGGTGTGGGAACGATCGATGCGCCCGCCCTCACGAAGACGATTCGGCTGTTTCAACGACTGGCTCATGCCTTGACTCCTTCCTGACGCGAAACCGCTTCCGCCTCGGCGGCCACTTGTTCGGCGGGTTTCCCTTCGGGGTGCCCGGCCGTGAAGCGGGGCTGCTCGCCCATCCTGTAGGTCTCGAGAATCTCGTAGCTCACGGTGTTACGCGTGATGTTGAAGAACTTGCGGCAGCCGACGGCGTGCACCCACAGCTCGTGGTGGATACCGCGCGGGTTGTCGCGGAAGAACAGGTAGTCGCCCCACTCTTCGTCGCTGCAGGCCTCGGGGTCCACAGGGCGGGCGATGTGCGCCTGGCCCTTGGGGTGGAACTCCTCTTCTTCACGGAGCTCCTCGCAGTAGGGGCAGTAGATATGGAACATTATTTATTCCCCCCGTAAGTCGGGATAAGAGCTGTGAGCTTCTGCGCCAGCGAGCCGCGTGAGGGCAAGGCGTCCGATGAATCGGACAACGCAGCCATCGCGTGGCGCAGCTCGCAGAAGTCAGTGGGCCACGCCGGCGGCACCGTGCTCGTCTACCAACGCCCCGCTATGGAAGCGGTCGATGGAGAAGGGAGCGGCGAGCGGATGCGTCTTCCCCCTGGCCAGGGTCCAGGCGAATACGTGACCCGAGCCCGGGGTGGCCTTGAAGCCGCCGGTGCCCCAACCGCAGTTGAAGAACAGGCCCTTGACCGGCGTCTTCGACAGGATCGGACAGGCATCGGGGCAGGTGTCGACGATGCCGCCCCACTGACGGTTCATGCGCACCCGCGAGAAGATCGGGAACATCTCGACGATGGCCTGCAACGTGTGCTGCACAGTGGGATAGCTGCCGCGCTGGCCGTAGCCGTTGTAGCCGTCGATGCCGGCACCGATCACCAGGTCGCCCTTGTCGGTCTGGCTGATATAGCCATGCACGTGGTTGGACATCACCACCGTATCCAGCACCGGCTTGAGCGGCTCGGAGACCAGCGCCTGTAGCGGATGCGATTCGATGGGCAGCCGGAAGCCGGCCAGCTTCGCCAGTACGCCGGAGTTGCCCGCCGCCACGCAGCCGACGGTCTTGGCCTCGATGTCGCCGCGATTGGTATGCACGCCAAAGACGCGACCGTCGCGGATCTTGAAGCCGGTGACCTCGGTGTTCTGCAGCAGGTCGACGCCGAGCGCATCGGCGGCACGGGCATAGCCCCAGGCCACGGCGTCATGGCGCGCCACGCCGGCCCGGGGCTGCCAGGAGGCGCCCAGGATCGGATAGCGGGCATTCTTCGAGCAGTCCATGATCGGCACGATCTCTTGAATCCGCTCGGGCGTGAGTACCTCGCCGTCGATACCGTTGAGCCGGTTGGCGTTGACCCGGCGCTGGATGTCGCGCATGTCCTGCAGGGTATGGCCCAGGTTCATGACGCCGCGCTGGGAGAACATCACGTTGTAGTTGAGATCCCGGGAGAGCCCTTCCCACAGCGTCATCGCATGCTCGTAGAGCGCCGCCGACTCGTCCCAGAGATAGTTGGAACGCACGATGGTGGTATTGCGGGCGGTGTTGCCGCCGCCCAGCCAGCCCTTCTCGACCACCGCAACGTTCGTGATGCCGTGCTCCTTGGCCAGGTAGTAGGCGGTGGCCAGGCCGTGGCCGCCGCCGCCGACGATGATGACGTCGTACTGCTTTTTCGGCGTGGGGTTGCGCCACTGGCGCTCCCAGTTCTCGTGGTGGCTAAGGGCGTGTTTCACCAGCCCGAATCCTGAATAGCGTTGCATAACTCTCTCCTCGACCGGCTCCGCTGGGCTGGGCCGGCCCATGCGGGTTCAGGCGGTGGCGGTTTCGTGGGCCGCTGCCGGGGCGGCGGCACCGTACACCGGGTGCCGTTCGCAGAGCTCGGCGACCTTTTCGCGCACCTCGGCCTCCACGGCGTCGGTGTTGCCGCGCTCGGTCAGCACGTCGAGAATGTCGCAGATCCAGCCGGCCAGATCGGTGCTGTCGCTCTCACCGAAACCGCGCGTGGTGATCGCCGGGGTGCCGATACGCAAACCCGACGTGACGAAGGGGCTCTCGGGATCGTTGGGCACGGCGTTCTTGTTGACCGTGATATGGGCACGGCCCAGCGCCGCGTCGGCATCCTTGCCGGTGACGCCCTGCTTGATCAGCGAGACCAGGAACAGGTGGTCGTCGGTACCGCCGGAAACCACGTCATAGCCACGATCGATGAAGACTCCGGCCATGGCCCGGGCGTTGTCGATCACCCGCTGCTGGTAGCGCACGAAGTCCTGGTTCATGGCCTCCTTGAAGGCCACCGCCTTGGCCGCGATCACATGCATCAGCGGGCCGCCCTGCTGGCCCGGGAAGACCGCACCGTTGAGCTTCTTGTAGAGGTCCGCATCGCCGTGGGCGGAGAGGATCAGGCCGCCACGCGGGCCGCGCAGCGTCTTGTGCGTGGTGGTGGTCACCACGTGGGCATGGAGCAGCGGGCTCGGGTAGAGGCCGGCCGCCACGAGCCCCGCCACATGGGCCATGTCGACCAGCAGCCAGGCGCCGACCTCATCGGCGATGTCGCGGAAGCGCCGCCAGTCCACCACTCGGGAGTAGGCGGAGAAGCCGGCGATGATCATCTTCGGCTTGTGGCTACGCGCCAGGCGCTCGACTTCCTCGTAGTCGATCTCGCCGGTCTCCGGGTTCAGGCCGTACTGCACGGCGTGGTAGTGCTTGCCGGAGAAGTTCGGCGCCGCACCATGAGTCAGGTGGCCGCCGTGGGCCAGGCTCATGCCCAGCACGGTATCGCCTGGCTTGACCAGCGCCATGAACGCGGCGGCATTGGCCTGGGCGCCGGAATGCGGCTGAACGTTGGCATAGTCGGCGCCAAAGAGGTCACAGGCGCGCTCGATGGCGAGCTTCTCGACCACGTCGACGTACTCGCAGCCGCCGTAGTAACGCTTGCCCGGATAGCCCTCGGCGTATTTGTTGGTCAACTGAGTGCCCTGGGCCTCCATCACCGCGCGGCTGGCGTAGTTCTCGGAAGCGATCAGCTCGACGTGGGCTTCCTGCCGCGCCACCTCGTCGGCAATGGCTGCAGCGACCTGGGAATCGAATGTGGTGAGGCCAACCTTGTTCATGACTGACTCCTGTTGTTATCGGTAGTAGCAGGGCGTGTCTTCGAATCTATCGGCAACCTGCCGACGTGAAAAATTTGAAATCCTTATGCGCAGATAATCAGCGCGAAGGCGGTTCGGCTCATGCTTCGATTAAAGGCCTGCGGGAGAGAGAAAGATTGAATAAATGCGACAGACTCCCTGAACGCACGAGTCGGTCCAGAACGCGGCCATTGCCGGATCGTCGGGCTGGTAGCCGCTTGGGGAAATTGGCTTGGCGCCGCGTGAGGCGGGCGAAGGGGCACGGCGGCTCAGAGCGCCGGGCGTCCCTCGACATGCAGGAAAAAGGGATCGACCCGATCACCGCCGGGCTCGCTGGCACGCTTGCGCATCTCCGATGGGGACATGCCGAAGGCGCTACGGAAGTGGCGGGAAAAGTGCGGCGTATCGGCGAAACCACAGCGCTCGCCGATCTCGGTGATGCTCTTGCCGGTGTAGTGCAGCAGCCAGACGCCATAGCGCAGGCGCAGGTCCCGGGAAAACTTCTGGGGGCCGACGCCCAACACCTCGCGGAAGCGACGCTCCAGGTTGCGACGCGACGTCCCCACGCGCTCGGCGAGCACCTCCATGGAGATCGCCTCACCCAGATGCTGCTCGAGCAGGGCAATGGAGCGACGCACCAGGCGATCCTCGATCTTCCCGAACACCACCGGCTGCGGCTGCGCATGAGCCCCGATACGCGCTTCGTCGAGCTGCATGATATGCAGGCTCTTCATCGCCCAGGCTTTCCCCAGGTGCCGCTCGACCAGGTAGGCGGCCAGATCCGCCGCCGCCGCGCCCCCCGCGCAGGTGATGCGGTCACCATCATCGATAAAAAGCCGGTCAGCCACCGGCTCGATGGCGGGAAAGCGCTGGACCATGTCGTGGTGGTGATACCAGCTGACACAGCAGCGCCGCTCCTTCATCAGCCCCGCCTGGATAAGGGCGAATACCCCGGTACACAGCCCGACCAGCGGCACTTGGGCAGCCGCCGCCTGACGTAGATAGGCCAGCGCCGTGGTATCGACCTGGTCCTGCTGGTCCTGGACGCCGCCGATCACCACGATGTAGTCGAATTCACCGGGATCCCGGAACGTCCGGCAGGGGGAAACCGCAGCACCGCAGCTGGAAACGGCCTCCTGGCCAGCGCTGGTCATGAAGGTCCAGTGACAACGCAACTGGCGGCTGCGATCGCCCTCGTCGGCCGCCAGACGCAGGCAGTCGACGAAAGCCGCAAAGGGGAACAGCGTGAAACGGTGCAGCAGGACGAAACCCACTGACAGGCGCTCGCCCTGAGAGGGATAAATCGGGGCTGCTCCTGGCGTCATGGCAATCCGTCCTGTAGGCATGGTTGGCGTTCTCACGTTCCAAGCTCGATATCATAGCCTACCTTGCCACCGGGCCCGACCGCTTAACGCAGGAAGCGAACCATTGCGGGCTCGCTGCCTGCGGGTTTAGCTGGCGACAGGATCAGGATCGGGACTGGCCGATGGTGTTCAGGTAATCGACACAGCGATCAACAGACTCCACATCCCCGAACTTGGCATCGATATCAAACAGGTTCCAGGCCACCGCGCCCGGCACCCGGTCACCGATGCACTCCTTGACTGCGATAGGGCGGAAACCGTCTGCGATGCCGTCACAGATCGTCTGGCGTACACAAGCACAGGCCGTCACACCAGTCACGAGTATCGTGTCGACTCCATTGGCACGAAGGATGCCAGCAAGTTCGGTACCATGGAATGACGAAGCGCGCTTCTTCAAAAGCGTATATTCACCCTCGATCGGAGCGATGCGCGAATCGATAGCCCAAAGCTCCTTGTCGGCAAGATTGACGACATCGATGGGAATCTTGTTATGCCACAGCCCCATGTCGGTGAAAGACGCATTGCGGTCGGTGATTTCATAAGCTGTCGTCACGTGAATAACCGGCAGATTCGCGGCGCGGAACGCCTTGAGGAGTTTCTGCATACCAGGAATGATTTCGTTATCCATCTTCTCCTGGTCGCAGGTGAAGGGATTGCCCGGACGCGTCCATGCATTGGCGAGGTCAACGCTTACCAGCGCCGGCCTCTTGCCGAAACCGACCCGGCGCTGAAAGCCCCGCTCCTTATAAAGCTTGGTGGACTCTTCAAAGGCTTGTTCCAACATTACCATCAGATCTTGAGACATCTTGGTCACTCCATATAATGATGATTACCGTTGCCGAGAACGGCCAGCACATTGGCAGCAGGTATTTTTGCCATTTGGCACTTCCAAGCCTATGTCTGGAGTCTAATGCCGTCTAATTCATTTTCATCCGGCATTGATGCATCTAATCACAACAATGAAAACCTAGAGCCAAAGTCCTAACTCCATCTTCGCTGCACCATAAAAAAAGCTGCAACAAAAGTGGTTGCAGCCAAGTCCAGTCATACATTAAATAATACTGATCATCTATCCAAGAGAGCCAATAATGGTTTATCAGTGCTACCAGAAACCGGGCAGCCACAGCACTATACCTGGAAGCAGGGTGTAGAGCCCCACCGCACCCAGCAATATCAGCCAATAAGGTAAAGACGCCCAGGCCGCCGATGTCAGGCTGACCTCATTCTTGGTAATTGAGGTCAAAACGAAGAGGTTGAGGCCTACTGGCGGTGTAATCATACCGATCTCCATCAACAGGGTGACGATGATGCCAAACCAGATCGGATCAAACCCCAATGCCATCATCATGGGAAATGTAATTGGTAGGGTCATCAGCAGTAGCGAGATACCATCAAAGAAACACCCAAGTATGATGTAGACCATAATAACCATGACTAGGATGCCATAGCGATTGAAGCCCAGATCAGCGATAAAGGCTACAGCCTCTCTTGGCAATGCCAACAGGCTGACTGCCTGAGAAAGAATCGCCGTACCCAGCATGATAAATGCGATGGCGCTGAACATAATAGTGGCATTGACAAAGGCAGACCAGAGCTTCGATAAAGTTAGATCACCCCAGGTAAAACCCATGAAAACACTGGCAATCACACCCAGTGAAGCCGCTTCCGTGGGGGTGGCGACTCCCATATAGATGGTGCCCAGAACGAAGAAGATCAGAATCGGCAGCGGCCAGACCTGAAGCAACCCTCTTAATATCTCGGACCGTGAGACGGGCTCTTGCTCATCTGGCACCACAACACTACCAACTTTGGAACGAATCATGATCCAGATGGAGAAAGTAGCGGAAATCATCAGGCCTGGAACGATACCCGCCAGAAACAGCTGGCCGATTGACACGTTCTGAGTAGCCCCATAGATGATCAGCGCAAGGCTGGGAGGGATTAACAAGCCCAAGGTACCCCCCGCTGCCAAAGTACCGACCACCATACTGGGTGAGTAGCCACGATTCTTCAGTTCAGGATATCCGATCGACCCAATGGCGGCAGCCGTGGCCGAACTAGAACCACTAACGGCGCTAAACAGTGTGCAGACGGCAATATTAGTATGTAGCAGCCTGCCAGGAACGCGCCGGAACAGGGGGGTCAGGCCATTATAGACCTTGGTTGACACCCCGCTGGAAAGCAGAATATCACCGAGAAAAATGAAAAGTGGTACCGCAGTGAGAGAGAAGCCAGTCAACAGATTCCAAGCCGAATTGATGGCGAGCGACGAAGACCCACCCGCCTGGAAGTGAAGCAAGATGAAGCCAATTAGCCCCAGAGCGGCGCCCAGCACGGCCCCGCTGCTCAGCAAGGTGAACAACCCCACGCTCAGGATGACCCAATTCATGAGGTCACCTCCGCCGGTACCGTATTGCTCTTGCTGAGCTCGGGTGACCTCAGCCCGTGACGGATCTGCACCAGAATGCAGAGTGTGAAGGAGAGTGGCATCAGGATCATCCACGGCCAAAGCAGTATGCCGCTAATATCCGAGCGTGCATCGATCATCAGCGAGAACCGCATGAAATCCCACGACTCATAGATAAAGATCAAAGAAAAGGCGATCAGCACAAAGCTTGAAAAAAGACCCGTCACTCGCTTCATTGGAGGTCGGAGAGAATTGACCGCCAAATCAATACGGATATGCCGTCCAATGTTCAATACATGGGGAATGGTCAAGAAGGTCAGCGACAGGAAAAGCAGGCCAGCCAGCTCATTGGAAAAATAGATGGGTCTCCCTATCACATAGCGCAGCACAGTACTGACGAAGACCAGCAGCGTCATGCCGATACCGCCCATTACTCCAATTAAGAAGAGGCTATAAGTCAATTTATCAATCAATTTGCCAAAAATATGCATGAGACTACCTCCAAGGAAGACAAGGCCGGCATGACACCGGCCTCTCCGTATCAGTCATGAATCTCTTGGAGATATTCGGTGACAGTGGCATAGTTTCTAGTGCCCTCGTCACCGGCCCTTTCGGCGATCCGCTGCCACGCCACCATGGCGGCTTCCTGGAAGCGACTGACATCCTCTTCGGAAAAATCGTCAAGTATCGTCACGCCCAGCGACTCGCGCCGCTCCCTGGCAGCCTGCTCCCGCACAGGATCCACGGCGGCATCACCGGTCTTCTCCCACATGTACTCACCGGCCTCGATCAGCACTTGGCGATGGTCATCGCTCAGCCGCCCCCAAGTCTGCTGGCTGACTCCGAACATGGCCGGCACGGCAGCCCAAGGGTGAAGATAAGCTTCATACTCGGCCACCTCATGCAGCGATACCGTTTCGGCGACGGTAGAGAGGTAATAGGCGCAATCCACGACACCTGTCTGCAACGCCATATACATGTCGTTCTGCGGGATCACCTCGGCAGAGATACTGAGTCTGTCGAAGGCGTCGACCAGTTGAGATGACCAGACCCGAATAGCCTTGCGCTCCAGCTGTGCCAGGGAATTGATCGGCTCCTTACAGTGAATGCCGACACTGAAGACCGGAGACACAATACCGCCAATGGTCTGGATGCCCCATTTGCTGAAGCCCTCCTCGTAGATCTCGCGAATGATGGGAAGGATCTCCATGTGCTGGCCGGGTTCGGTGATGGCACCCTGGGCATAGACGGCAGCCAGTGCAGGGGCGTCACGGGTATAGTACTCACCATACAGCAGCGCCATATCCACATTTCCGCGCTGCAACACACGCAACATGTCCGGCTCACTCAATCCAAGGGAGCCGGCGTGAAAGACATCGATCTTCAACTCGCCACCCGACAGTTCATCGACGTAAGCCGCGAAATCGTTCAAGTGCTGGGCCTCCGGCCGGGATTCGGCATAGCCACTGTGGAAGCGCAAGGTTGTCGTCGCCTGAGCGAATTGTGAGGCGACTGTCAGTGCGGCCAGGGACGTCACGAGTAGGCCGGTTCTGCAAGTTCGGTTCAACATCTTATCCACCCATTATCAGAGTTATGATTGATTCAGATGTGAATGGCATACCACCAGAGTGCGAATCGTTGTCGTTATACTAAGGTCTGTTCATTGTCACTAGACTGATTAAAGCCTATGCTGCGTATCAATTGCCGTCTAATGCCGTTTTTTCCTGGATTGATAACATTGTGAGCATGAATTTCCGATTCGACCTGCGCCACCTCAGGGCCTTTCTAGCTGTCGCAGAAGCCTTGCACTTCAAGCGAGCTGCCGAGACACTATGCATAACTCAGCCAGCACTCAGCCGCTTGATCAAGGGGTTGGAAGAGAGCATCGAGGCCAAACTGTTCTCTCGCACCACCCGGCAGGTAGAGCTGACCGAGGCCGGGAGGTTGTTTCTGGCGGAATGCCAGCAGGCCTTCACCCACTTCGAGCGTGGGATCCACCTTGCACAACGCGCCACGGAGGGTGACATCGGACATATTGCGGTGGCCTACAATGATTTTTCGATCAATGGCGTGCTCCCGCGGATTCTAGATCTGTTCAAAGAAAAGCACCCCGACATCTCGATCGAGCTTGTCTACATGCCATCACATGAGCAGCACAACGCCATCCAGAACCATGATATCGATGTCGGCTTCCTCATTGGCCCCCTGGCGCTCGAAGGCATCGAAACCCACCGTTCCGCAAGAGAGCGAATTGTCGTCATCCTGCCGAAGCGCCATCCCCTAGCAGAGAGGGGAAGTGTGAGGATGGAGGAGTTGGCAGATGAAAAATTCATTCTTGGAACTGAGAGCGGCTGGCGGGAGTTTCGCGACTATGTCTTCCGGATGTGCATGCAGGCGGGCTTCACTCCCAAGATCCTCCAGGAGGCCAGCACCAGCAGCGGCATCTTTGGGCTGGTCGCCGCCAACATGGGGGTCTCCCTCTACTCTGAATGCGTGGAGAAGTTCAAGCGTGAGGATATTGCGATCGTTCCCCTGGCGGAGCGAGAGCATACCATCGAGACCATAGCGGCCTGGAACACCGCCTATATCAGTCCGAGCTTCAGCTTGCTGCGCGACCTGCTGCAAAGTGAGCTGAAGATCTGACAGCGCTGGAGCTCTCAGGAACCCCAGCGCGATCATGAGCAGTAACAATTGATGCTAAATGCCTTGTCGCTCCGCCACCCGAGGACGAATCATGAGCGATACGCCGATATAGCACGTAGCCGAGACAACACACCCCGTCAATGGCCCGATCAGCCAGCCCACATCGGCGAACAGCATCATATAGCCACTAGTGAAGAAGCCCACCAGCATGGCCGTGAGGGCCCCCCAGGCACTACCCTGCCAGAAGGTGGAGATGAACACCGGCCCGATCATGCTGGCCAGCAGAGTGCCGGAACCCAGGATGCCAAGCCAGGAGAGCATGAAAGGCGGGGCGTAGAGCATCATCGTCAGGGCCACGATGCCCAGCCAGCTCGCCCCTAGCAAGCCCACGGCCTTGATCTGACTGACCAGGAAGACCAACAGCAAAAGAATGGTAAGGAAAGCCGCCACCCCCTGCAGTACTCGCCCCAT
The DNA here is from genome assembly GCF_002879615.1 of Billgrantia endophytica. GTDB lineage: Bacteria > Pseudomonadota > Gammaproteobacteria > Pseudomonadales > Halomonadaceae > Halomonas > Halomonas endophytica. The sequence goes on along the minus strand of NZ_PNRF01000042.1, from coordinate 53,101 downwards.
GGAGCCGCCACCGTGAATCTGTGCGATGTACTCCGGAATGGTGTTGCTTTTCATCTCGATGGCCCGGCGCTGCAGAAAATGGGCGAAGTAAAGTACGGCGATCACCATGGCGGGCGCGAAAAAGAAATTACCCAGCACTTCGATGGCACCGAACTGGTAGGTTACGCCAGGCGACCCCATGAACCCCCAGCCGCTGAAACCCGTAGCCACGATAGTGCCTGCAGACACGAAGGCACCGAGGGATCGCCCCGCCACCAGGAAGCCCCCCTCGTCGCCCCTTTTCATGTAGCGAGATGAGAGGTAACCGAGGTATATCATCAGACCAAAGGTCATGAACAAAAGACCCCAGTTGAATAGCGTGTATGCATCCATGTCTATTTCCTCATTGAGCCATTAGTGGATTTTTTCTTCAGCTCTCTTCGGAAGTAGGCTGCACCAGAATGAATGATCATGTAGCAGGTCAGCACCAGAAAGGTGCTCAACACCCAGGAATTCATTTTCAGACCCTCTTGTTGTCATTGAAAGAATTGGCCTCCTGCCACTGCATTGCCTAACCTGGCACTTTCAAGGTAATTTATGGCTATTAAATCGGGCCAATTTGAAAGCCAAATACCTCCATAAGCCACAACAATAGGCATGAAATAATGAAGAATATACCGACAGACCTTCTGCGCACTTTTGTAACCATCAAGGATCTGGGCGGCTTTACAAGCGCCGGCGAGTTACTGGGACGTTCGCAGCCCGCCATCAGCTTGCAGATCAAGAAACTTGAGACGCTACTCGATACGCAAATTTTTTTAAGAGGGTCCAGCCTGGAACTTACAGAAGATGGCGAATACCTTTACCAAGTCGCAAAGCAGTTACTTGAAATAAATGATAGGATTGTTGACCGGCTCCGAGGAGACAGCGTGTCGGGTAGGGTCAGACTGGGGATTCCGAATGATTTTGAACTGGCTTTTCTCCCAAAAGCACTTCGCAATTTGTCGCGAACCTATCCTAATATCATGGTTGAAGTAGACTGTGATATCAGCAAAGTCATCTATCAACGCTTCCAGAAACACCAATACGATATTTGCCTGGTCATGGAGCCGGAAAAGGAGCATGAGGACCGGGATAGCCGGGACTACCGTCTGGATCATCTGGCCTGGGTAATGAGCCACGACAACGTATCAGACACTGGAGCCACCCCTCTAGTGGCTTACCCCCAGGGGTGCCTGTATCGCACAATGTTGGAAAGAGTCCTTGAAAAAGCCAGCCAGCCCTATCGTATCGTCTATACCAGCCCTAGCCTGACGGGCATAATGTCTGCCGTTGAAGAGGGGCTAGGCATGACTGCCATGGCTTCTTCGGTGGTTCCACCACACTTGGCCACTGCGCTCAAAACAGATCGGCTACCTCTACTCGGGTCGGTCAGCATTGGCCTTTACTACCGAGAGCAGGAGCTTAGCGTGGCAACCCGTCACGTTCTCGATTTCCTGCGTGCAGGATTAGCAAATCTTACGCCCCCACCCTCTCTGGCCACCTGTTAACCCCTACCTGATGATGTTGTGCTCAGGACCATACGGGAACCCGGTGATGTTTTCGGCTCCGTGCTCGTTGAGCACCAGAATATCATGCTCGCGATAGCCCCCGGCACCTGGGCGACCTTCTGGAATCATGATCATCGGCTCCATGGAGACCACCATGTTGGGCTCGAGCACGGTCTCGATATCTTCGCGCAGCTCGAGGCCCGCCTCGCGGCCATAGTAGTGGCTCAGGGTACCGAAGGAATGACCATAGCCAAAGGTGCGATACTGCAGTAAGTCATGTTCGGCGAAGATGGCGTTGAGTTCATGAGCAATGTCGCAGCAGCGCACGCCTGGCTTGATCAGCTCCTGCCCACGCTTATGGACCTTGCAGTTGACCTCCCAGAGTCGCAGGTGCTCGTCGGAGGCGTGCTCGCAAAACAGAGTACGTTCCAGGGCAGTGTAATACCCCGAAATCATGGGGAACGTGTTCAGGCTTAGAATGTCGCCGGGCCGCACACGACGACTGGTCACCGGATTATGCGCGCCGTCTGTGTTGATGCCGGACTGAAACCATACCCAGGTATCCATCAGTTCACTGTTCGGGAACGTCTTGGCGATCTCACGCACCATCGCGTGCTGGCCGGCCAATGCCACCTCGTACTCCGGCACACCGGCCACGATCGCATCACGCACGGCCACGCCGCCCACATCGGCAATGCGCGCCCCCTGACGAATCAGCGCAATCTCCTCGGCGGACTTGAGCATTCGCATCTTCATGGTTGGCGACCCGATATCAACCAGCTCTACGTCACCGAGGGCCGTCAGGAGCTTCTGCTGATTCTGTAGCGTCAGGTGATCGAACTCAACGCCAACGCGCTTGCGGCCTTCGCAGAGCTGCTTGACAGCCTTGAAGACGTTGTCTTTCTGCCAGTCGGTATAAACAATATTGTCGCCCAGCCGATTGCGGCGATAGGGCTGCCCACCATCGATGTTGGCGGACACTGTCGTGAACCGATCCCGGGTAACTACCAAGCCATAGTCGCGTCCGAACTTACAATAGACAAAGTCACTGAAATAATTGATGTTGTGATAGGATGTCATGACGACCGCATCGATATCGTTAGCTGCCATGTACTCCCTTAGGCCCATCAATCGTTTCCGCATCTCGTCATCCGAGAAGGTCGGCGTTACCTTCTCTCCATTGGGAATCTCGATAAGTGACGGAAGCTTCATCTTCTGTTCTCCTTTTTTATAAGCCAACGATTTTTTCCACCTATGTTGCATATCACTCCCTTTTGGTGGTGATAACGACTATGGCTAGAGATAGCTTCCTGGGCCAATGACTAGTGCAAATACCTCCATTGATGAGGGAAATGTGGATGAAGTGCCGACAATCGTGCCCCACATGTTGATCCCAGAGCCCCATCCCCCAGAGGCGCCCCACAGGGCTGCCGATCAGGTAGATCATGGCGATGAAGTTGGCCTTGTTCCGGTAGCCACGTACGCGTGATCTAGCCGCCTGGAAGAGACCGTTCATGCCTTCCAGACGAGCGTTGATCAGGCCCGAGATCCAGCGCCTTGGTGAACGTCTGCCCGATAGGGAACCCGTCGACCGTGACCTCGGCGTTAGGCAGGTTCTCGGCACAGGCGCCTGTCGGTGATCTCCAGCTGCCGGGAAACAGCCAGCACGGGCATCTCCTTGACCAGCGACATGGTGGCCTGCTCGAACAGCAGGGTGAAATCACTGCCAGGTCGCGCCCTTGCTTCGAGCGCCGACTAGCCTACCTTGTTAGTCACGATTCCCATGGAGCAAGGATGCTACGATGGCAACGCCACCCCCTGTCACATCGCCCAGGCGCTCCCTCTGGTATGCCGTGCTGGTAGGCGCCGGGGTCATGGCCGGTATCGATGAGATCCTGTTTCATCAGATCCTGCAGTGGCACCACTTCTTCGACCATGCCACGCCCGCGGTGGGCATCCTGTCCGATGGGCTGCTGCATGCCGCAGAGCTGCTGGCCATCGTTGCCGGCTTCTTTCTGCTGACGGACCTTGCCCGCCGGCGTCAGCTGGCCGTGAGCTGGGCCTGGGCCGGCGTCTTCCTCGGCATGGGTGGCTTTCAGCTCTTCGACGGCATCGTCAACCACAAACTGCTGCGTATCCACCAGATCCGTTATGGCGTCGACCTGCTGGTCTATGACCTGACCTGGAATCTGTCCGCGCTGGTATTGCTCGGGGTTGGGATCTGGCTCTATCGCCGGGCAAGCCGCCTCGAACGGAAATAACCATGCACGAACCGAACGGCACCACGGCCGATATCTCGCTGCTCGCCGTGCTGCCGCTTATCCTGCTGTTGTTCATTACGCTTGCTTATCTGAGCGCCGCCTATCGCCAGCGGCCTGCCACGGGTGGCTGGAGTGGGTGGCGCACCGGCTTCTTCATCGCCGGAAGCCTGCTGCTGGGTGTGGCATTCGCCCCGCCGATCATGGCCTGGGCCCATCACGACCTGCGCCTTCATGTGGTGCAGCATCTGCTGATCGGGATGCTCGCGCCATTGGCTTGGGTGCTGTCGGCCCCCGTCACGCTGCTGTTGCGCACGCTGCCGCCCAGGACCTCACGTCATGTCGTCATGGTGTTACGGAGCCGGCCCGTGCGGACGATCTCCCACCCACTAAGCGCGCTGCTGCTGAATATCGGCGGCATGTATCTTCTCTACCTGACGCCCCTCTACGCGGCGACTTTGCAGCACCCTGCATTGCATCATTGGATGCACCTGCACTTTCTAGTCGCCGGCTACCTGTTCTGCTGGTCGATCCTCGCCGGGCCGGATGCCGCACCTCATGCCCCCGGCATGCGCTTTCGGCTAGGCGTGCTGTTCGTATCGATGGCCACCCATGCCATCCTCGGCAAGTTGATGTACGGCTATCTATGGCCGCGGGGCACCGGGCATGACGTGGAGGAAATCCAGGCCGCCGCTCAGTTGATGTACTACGGCGGCGACCTGGCCGAGGTGTTGCTGGCCATCGTGCTGTTCACGATGTGGTTGCGCACGTCGCCCTCGCACCGGAGTGCTTTGACACCGTATCAGCCCGAGCCCCCGCCCGTGACAAAGGAGGATATGCCGACTCCTCGATCACCTCGCCATCGGTGGTCGAAGCGACTGCCGTGACAGGGACAGTCCCAGGTCGATTCGGCCGCGTTCCAGTGCACGATGCATTTCATATACGGGCAGTCGGCAGACAATTTGAGGCGTTCTGTTCGCTTGTCTACGCTGACAAGACCCCAACGGACGAAGGCCGAAGCCATGCCTTTCACCCTTTCAGGTTTCGTGGCGCTACGTATCGAACGTGGAAGAGAAGCGGACAACAGAGAAGCGGAAGTTCCCGCGGATGCGTTTACCTACCAAGAGGGCGGCATACGACTCCTCGACGATGAGCATACTCGTCATGAGGCCACCTATCGCTACACCGGCGATGCCGGGTATGACCTGGTACTGATCACCACCGCGATCAACGGCATGGCCGAGCCCACCGAACTTGCTGTCGAAGGAGAGAAAAGCGGCACCGTCCAGATCGTCCAGAATGCCATCAAGGCGGATTTCCAACACGACCCGGACCTGGACGATGAGCCGCTGACGCCCGTCTCCAGCAATTGATTCATCCGTTTTACACAAGCCAACTTTTGGCGACCGCTCTTAACAACTTTCCTGCCGTACGGCGCCTCTCTCTCGCCGTATGCCTGCTATGTTGAAAACAGCTCATCTGAGCATGGAATGCAATCGCGAAAGGGAGCAAAACATGGTTATCAAGAGTGCAAATGAGCTTTTCGTCCGCCTGCTATCCGAAACCAATAGTGCGGAAAAACAGATGACCCGCGCGTTGCCCAAGATGGCGCGAGCGGCCGACGACCCCAAGCTGTCCGATGCCTTCAAGGAGCATCTCGAGGAGACCCAAGGTCAACTGGAGCGAATCGAGAAGGCGGCAGACTCCATTCCGGACATACGAGTCAAGCGCATCAAGAGCTATGCGATGGAGAGCCTGATCGAGGAAGGACAGGAACTGATCGAGTCCACCGAGAAAGGACCCGTTCGCGACGCCGGTATGATTGGTGCGGCGCAGAAGGTGGAACACTTCGAAATCGCCACCTACGGCACCCTCTGCGAGCTGGCCGAACAGCTCGGCTATACCGAAGCCAAACAGCTCCTGGCCGAGACGCTCAAGGAAGAGAAAGCGGCTGACGACAAGCTGTCCAAGCTGGCCAAGGCTGACATCAATCGCAAGGCTGGCTGAGCCGTCCCGTCCGTGGCCGCTTGAACATCCTTGGCGATAGCCAATGTAGCCAGTCAACCCCGGCTGACGTCATCGCACACGTTCGCGCGCAGCCGGGTTTTCCCGGGCTATGCTCTCCCGGCAGATGAAGCGACACCCGCCTACGTCACGCCAAAGGCATTCTTGAGGTAGCGGACGTAGCCCTCGTCACGGCACGTGGTCTTGCCCGAGGAATCAGAAATCTTGGCCACCAGTTGCCCATTGAAGTCGTGCAGAAAGGCATCCAGGGTGATCGTATCGGTCAGCGCGATACCCAGATAGCCACGGCACTCCTGCACCCAGGCTTCCAGCACGGCACGCTGGCTGTCCTCTCGGCCTATCGATGCCGAGGCTTACGTCTTCGCCCCGGTGATAGCGCCCGATCCTGATGAGACGCCATAGCATGACGCTGTTGCCTAACTATGCATTTTGAAGCGCAGGGCGTAGTTGTTGAGCAGCGCCGGCATCGGTTCGCTGTCGAGCAGCCGATGCGAGGTCAACTCCAGATTCCTGCCCTCGATCAGCCTCGCCATCATGTTGCTGGTCAGCAGTAGCACCAGGTGACGCCCCGGGCAGATACCGGTGCCGCCACTGAACGGCACCAGAGGCCAGTCCTCATGTGTGCGTGGGCGCAGCATGCCGGTGGCAGAATCGAAGTTGGCAATGGGAGATGTCGCGCTCGATCGCATGATTCACTCCTTTCTCACGACCATGGTCAGACTCGCTGCTGACATGCTACACCTTCTAGGGAAAGGAATGTCCGAGAGGCCCTTTTGGAGAAGGGAGAATGCTATGCAACGTCTGTATTTCTTGATACCCGATAAAGAAACCACCTCCACCATTGTCAGCGAACTCAATGAGATGGGACTGACCAAGGATGACATGCACGTCATGGGCAAGGACTGGAGGCCCTTGGAGAAGGAAGGGGTGCCGACAGCCACCTTGATCCAGACCACCGATGTCGTCAATGCCTCGAAGCGAGGAGCCATCGTCGGGGCCGCACTAGGTCTAGTGTTGGGCGTGATCTCTCACTTCATCCTCATCGACACGAATATCGTCTGGATCACCCTGGGGATGATGGCCTTTGGCACGCTGGCCGGCGTCTGGACCAGCACGATGGTCGGCGTTTCAGTGCGCGACATCAAAGTCAGCAAGTTCGACAATGCGCTCAAGCGTGGCGCAACGCTACTGATCATCGACGTTCCCGACGAGAGGGAAGACACGTTCAGAACAGCGATCAAACGTCACCATCCCGAGGTAGTGATCGACAAGGTGGGCACCCTGGAAAGGAAGAAAAATGTGGGAGAGGGTCATTGACCCCCCCGCTCCGCCTGAGTGCTCGGCAAGGCGCTACAGCCACCACCTTGCCGGCTCGGTTTCCACCCGGAGCGCTCCTGCGCCAATTGTCGGCAATGGCTTACAACAAACCACGCCTTGTCGCACAGCCACTCTCATATCGCCTTACTACGCTTTCTGTGAGCACTCCTAGGGAGGGGGCGGATATGAAACGACGCACATACAACCTGTACGAAACCGATATCGAACTAGTTCTCACACGAGATCCCATCACGCTGCAATGGCTAGCCGTAGCCTGCTGGCACTTGCCCGGTGCGACCGAACCCATCATGCGCCCCATGCCGCCACTCGCCGCAACGGCAGTCGAGGAAGAAGCGTGGACGGATGCGAGCCAGTGGGCCAAGAACCTCCTGACAGCGGAGCGGGCCGACTCGGCAGGCATCAACGCCACACCGACAGGCTCCCGGTCCACGGGCTACGTTCTGCGATAACAATAAGTTAGAGATAGAGATACAGATAGGATAGAAAGCGGGGGAAGGAGGACCCTCCGTGGTCCTATGGTGCCTGAAAGGGAAGCATCAGGGGATGTAAGCCACGAGTGCCTCGTGCGCGGCTTGCTGGGCAAGCGCATGAGACGCCCAGTGACTAAACACTTCATTATTCAGGGTGACAACGATCTGTTGAGTTGGCATGATTTTTCTCCAGTCGGTTGACCACTGGGATAATGCCCCATCAATTTCGATATTTCACCCATATTACGATTATTTGCGCTTTCTTTTCTTCATGTCATCCTGCAAGAAGCCTGTGCAGCGCGATCCACACTGCTGGGCAAACCACAGATCGGACAGGAGGATGACATGCGCAAGCGACTCGTGGCCTATGGCCGCCTCAAGCCTCATCACATCGCACAACTACAGCAGGACTTCGAGCTCGATCATTTCATCCAGCTCGAATCCCTGGAAGACCCGGCCTTCCTGACGGCGCTGGCAAACGCCAATGGCCTGATCAATTCGAGCCTTAAAATTCCCGTTGCCCTGCTCGACAAGGCACCAAAGCTGGAAGCCATCGCGACCATTTCGGTTGGCTACGACAACTACCCCGTCGATGCGCTGACCCAGCGCAACATCCTGCTCTGCAATACGCCGGACGTACTCACCGAAACCACCGCCGACACCGGCTTTGCCCTGATCATGGCCACCGCACGCCGTGTGCTGGAACTGGCCGACTACATCAAGCGCGGCGAGTGGCAGGCCAGCATTGGAGAAGCGCAATTCGGCACGGACGTGCATGGCAAGACACTGGGCATGATCGGCCTCGGCCGGATCGGTGCCGCTATCGCCCGCCGCGGCGCCCTGGGCTTCGGCATGAAAGTGCTCTACTCCAATGCCGCCCCCAAGCCACACCTGGAGACCGAGCTCGGCGCCGAATACCGGGAGATGGACGCGCTGCTTGGCGAAGCGGATTTCGTTTGCGTCACGGTTCCGCTTACCCCCCAAACCAAGCACCTGATCGGCAGGCGTGAGTTCGCCCTGATGAAGCCCTCCACCATCTTCGTCAACATTGCCCGTGGCAAGGTAGTCGATGAACCCGCGCTGATCGCCGCGCTGGAAAAGGGCGAGATACAGGCCGCCGGCCTGGACGTGTTCGAGCAGGAGCCGCTGTCACCCGAATCGCCCCTGCCCCACATGGCCAACGTCGTGGCCCTGCCCCATATCGGCTCGGCAACCCATGAAACCCGCGATGCCATGACCCAGCGCGCCATCGACAACATTTGCCTGGCGCTGCAAGGCGAACGCCCCATCAGCCTGGTAAACGAAGCCGTCTGGTCACAGCGGCAAGGAACCAGCTCCCAGACGGGCTAACGCCAGGAAAAGCCGGGATCGGAACACCTTCGGGTCAAAAGCAGGTCTGTAGGCTTTCCTTCACCTGCAAGGCATCGTCGACCAGCAGCAACTGGCGCCACTTGTCGAAGGTCAGGCAAGGATGCGACGCACCGAACGCCACGATATCGCCGACGCGAATCTCATCCCACCTCTCGCCGGCCTCATGGTCGTCCATGGGCAAGCGCACGAAGGCATGCTGATCCATCAGCCTGGTGACCCGCCAGCCTTCGACGGAGAGCACCGCACCGGCGCGACCACCCTCCCGGTAGCGCCGCAACGGCTCCGGCAACTGGTCGAAGGCGATATCACGCTTGCCCAGCGCGATGACAGCAAGACCCGGCTCCGGCAGCGACTGAACCTGTGCGAATACCTCGAGGGCCGGCCTCAGCCCCCGATCGAGGTCGGGCCTGCGCGCCAGCAGGCCACGCTGGGCATCGCGATAGATGCCGTGGTCGTGCACCACGTAACAGCCGGGACGCAGCACCGGCACGAAATGCTCGCCCAGGCGGGCCTCGGCGAACACCTGGGCGATCACGTCATACCAGGCCGAGCCGGAAGCCGTGATGATCGGTGCCGGCGACTCGAACAAGCCATCGTGATCCAGCGCCTGCGCCACTTCCACCAACTGCCAGGCATAGCCGCGCACCCTCGACTCAGGGTCATTCCCATGCACGACACCCTCATACCCCTCCAGCCCGGCAAGCACCAGAGCCTGCTCGCTGTCGATCAGCTCAGCCAGCGCCATGACCTCATCATGATCGCGACAGCCGCAGCGTCCGCCTTCGACCCCCAGCTCGATCAGCACCTGCAGACGCAAACCCCGTGCCGCGAAATAGCGCCCCAGCTGGCTCACGTTGGCGATGCTATCGACCACGCAGTAGACATGGGCACCCGCCTCGATCAGCTCCGCGACAATCGCCATGTTGGCCTCGCCGATGAGCTGGTTCGCCAGCAGCAGGCGCGTCACGCCATGGGCGAAGGCGGCCCGGCACTGGGGCGCCGTGGCCAGGGTAATACCCCAGGCGCCGGCCGCCAACTGGCGGTGAAACAGCGCCGGCGCCATGGTCGTCTTGCCATGGGGCGCCAACCGCGCCCCGTGCGCCTCGGCAAAACGCTGCATCCACGCCAGGTTGTGCACCAGGGCCCCTTCGAATACCACGGCAGCCGGCAAGCTCACCCCCGAGAGCAGATCCCCGGTCAGTTCCACGCCGCCCTTCTCGCCGTGCCGGTGCTCCGGCCCCGCCTGTCTATCATCCAACCCCTTTCCTCCGCTCATCCGCTCTCCTCCCTCGCACCGTATGACCAATGGCATTGTTGGATTTTCACGATAACTTGATGACATGGCCAAAGCCGGCGCGGTGGCCACCTCCCACAACGGTCCGTCTCTCCTTGGTGGAGAATATCACTGTTGGAACGCTGGTCCTCATCGCGACTGGCGCCGCCAGGCGCCCCGGCGGAGGTCGCCCACGCCGACAACCACCGATATCTCCAATCACGGAAGGGAGGCTTCCAGTTGGGAAATGTCCTGCTCATCGATGTTGTCAGCCAGAAAATCGAGCAAGGCACGAACCGAGGGCAGCAGCCCCCGACGGGATGGGAACACGATATGCAGGATGCCGCCGCGGGGGCGCCAGCCAGGCAACACATCGATCAGGGTGCCATCATGAAGATCCCGACCGCCCACGGCCAGATCCAGCTTCACTATCCCCAGCCCTGCCCTCGCGGCCTGGTGCAGAGTCTCGGCATTGTCCGTCACCAGCCTTGGATGATGCGGCACCTTGGCGGTCACGCCGTCCGGACCGTCGAGGTCCCAGACGTGCTGCTTCTGGTCGAAGTCCAGGCTTGGCAACCCATTCAGATCGCCGGGGGAACGCGGCAGCGGGCGACGCTCGAACAGCGCCGGGGCCGCCATCAAGCGTTGCGGGCTATTCGACAGTACCTTCATGGTCAGGTCACTGTCCTCCAGCGGCGGGAAGCGAACCCGAATAGCCATATCCAATCCTTCCCTGACCACGTCGACACGGCGGCTGGTGGCCTCGACCTGAATCTCCACCTCCGGGCACTGCGCCAGGAAGCGCACCAGCAAAGGCGAAATCAGGTAATGCAGCAGGCTGGGCGGACAGCTCAGCCGCACGGTGCCGCGGGGTTCGGCCAGGTTACGCTTGATCAACTCATCGGCCGCCTCGGCCTCCACCAGCATCGCCACGCAGTGGCGGTAATACGCCCGCCCCAGTTCGGTAATGGAAATGTGCCGTGTCGAACGATTGATCAGTCGAGTCTCCAACCGCTGCTCCAGTTGGGCAATACGTCGGCTCAACTTCGATTTGGGAACGCCAAGGGCACGCCCCGCCGACGCGAATCCGCCGTGATCGACCACCTGAACGAAGTAGTAGAGGTCATTGAGATCCTGCATACAATCGTCTCATGAGTAGAACGATGAGTCCGGATTATACCCCCTACTGCTCTCCGCGTTCCTTATCTAGGCTTCACATATCAGGGCCTTGTGCCCTCTCGATAAAGCAGGAGCCTCGACATGAAGACACTCAAGGGGGTATACAGCGCGGCACGTGGCCACTGGGTCGGCAATGGCTTCCCAGTCCGCTCGCTTTTTACCTACGACCGCCTGGGCGCCGAGCATCTCAGCCCGTTTCTGATGCTCGACTACGCCGCACCCTTCGACTTTTCCGCTGGCGGTCAACCGCGCGGGGTAGGACAGCACCCCCACCGCGGGTTCGAAACGGTGACGCTGGTCTACCAGGGCGAACTGGAGCATCGCGACTCCACCGGTAGCGGCGGGCTCATCGGCGAAGGTGACGTACAGTGGATGACGGCGGGCGCCGGCATCGTGCACGAGGAATTCCACTCCCGGGACTTCACCGAACAGGGCGGAACCCTGGAGATAGCGCAGCTGTGGGTCAACCTGCCCGCGCGCGACAAGTCCGCGCCGCCGGCCTACCAAACCCTGCTGGCGGATGCGATTCCCGAGGTGACCTTGCCCGACCACGTGGGCCGAGTACGCGTGGTGGCGGGCAACTACGCCGGGCATCAGGGCCCCGCGCATACCTTTACCCCGATCAATGTCTGGGACGTGCGCCTGCAACCGAAGGGGGTCGCACGACTTCCCGTGCCCAGCGGCCACACCACACTGCTGGTGGTGCTGAGCGGAACCGTGCTGGTCAACGGGGTCGAACTGATCCGCGAGCCGAGCCTGGTGTGCTTCTCGCGTGACGGCGACGAACTGCAGGTAGAAGCCAACAACGAAGCCAAGCTGCTGCTGCTCAGCGGCGAGCCCATCGACGAGCCGGTGGTCGGCCATGGCCCCTTCGTCATGAACAGCGTGGAGGAGATCCAGCACGCCTTCACCGACTTCCAGCGTGGCAAGTACGGCGCCCTGAACGACACAAGGAGCACCCCATGAGCAATCTCGTCAACGATGGCGACTTGTCATCCTCACTGGACTGCCCGGTCATCGAGGGCAAACGCCAGATTCAACGCGTATCGCCACGCACGGCTGATGTCGGCGGCATTCCCGTCAACCGCGTCCTGCCCTCACGACAGCGCCGACTGGTCGGCGCCTGGTGCTTCCTCGACCATGCCGGACCCGCAATCTTCAAGGGAGACAGCAGCGGCCTACAGGTTGGACCTCACCCCCACATCGGCCTGCAAACCTTCACCTGGATGATCGAAGGCGAAGTCCTGCACCGGGATAGCCTGGGCAGCGAGCAGGTAATTCGCCCTGGCCAGGTCAACCTCATGACGGCCGGGCGGGGTATCAGCCATACCGAAGAGTCGGTCGAAGGCGAGCGTCACCTGCATGCCGCGCAGCTGTGGATCGCCTTGCCCGAGGCGCACCGCAACACCGCACCCCGTTTCGACCACTACCCCGAATTGCCCCGCTGGCAAGCCCAAGGGGCCGAACTGACGCTGCTGGTCGGCGAGCATGCCGGCTACCGCGCCCCAACCCTCACGTTCTCCCCTCTGCTGGGTATCGATATTGCCGCTGGTGAGAATACGACCCTCAGCCTCCCGTTGCGGGAAGACTTCGAGTACGCCCTGCTGCCACTCGAAGGGGAACTCTCCATCGATGGCGAACGCTTCGCCACCAACGAGCTGGCCTACCTGGGCCGGGGACGCGACACGCTCGAAGCGACCCTGCCGGCCGGTGGACGGGCGATGCTGGTCGGCGGCGAACCCCTGGGCGAGAAAATCCTCATCTGGTGGAATTTCGTCGGCCATGGCAAAGCGGAGATCGCCGAGGCCCAGCGTGACTGGGAAGCGGGAAGCGAACGCTTCGGCACCATTCCGGCCTATCGGGGAAAACGCATGATGCCCCCACCGCTGCCCTGGAAAATCTGAGCCCATCGATATACTGGGGTCGCCATCGAGGCGCCTGACGGCGCCAGTCGCGATGGGGACCAGCGCTCCGACAGGGTGGTAAAAGCAGGTTGTGGGAGATAGCGTCAGCTCGCGACCGCGGTGCCATCAGCGTTGGCGATGATCTGAGCTGAATAATGCTCAAAAATCTTCTCAAGGTAATTTTCTGAGCATTATTATTCTCAAAAAAGCAGTTATCGCCTATGATGTGAGCAGAATAGTTCACATGGCAACGAATCAATGGAGCTAACCCTACAGATCTATCACGGCCAATGCTGGCACGATGCCGCCTTGCTGGAGGTGCCTCAACCGGAGCAAGGCACTCACGGGCCAGCCCGGCTAGCCTATCTGCAGACGTATGCGCTGGACTGGATGTTTCGAGACGATGAGCATGCCTGCAGCCTGACGCTACCCGTTGAGCTGATGCTGAAGCAGCATGGCCAGCGCTGGTTCGGCTTCATGGAAGACATCATGCCTGCTGGCGCCAGCCGTCGTTACTGGATCGAACATCTCGGATTGCAAGGCATGCCGACAGGCCAGCAGGACAGTGCACTGCTGCAACACGGCACCATAGCCCCAGTCGGCAACCTTCGCATCAAGGAAGCCGTACCGGCACGACCGGCCGGCACACGATTGCACGAGCGCCGCTTCACCCTCGATGACGTCATCGAGCGCCATGGCGACTTTCTCGAATACGCCCAGCAGATGGGAGCGGCCAGCGGTGGCGCCACCGGCGCAGGAGGCGAAGCGCCAAAACTCTTGCTGCGCTGTAGCCCGGACGATGCCATCTGGATCGACACCTGGCAGGACGACCCCTACAACAGCGATACCCACTACCTGGTGAAGTTTCCTCGAGGCAGACGCAACCAGGACGACTGCGACATACTCCGCACCGAATATCACTATTACCACGAGCTGGCCGCCCTGGGCATCGACACCATCGATACGGCCACCATGCGGCTGGTCGAAGGCCAACGATACCCCTCGCTTTGGCTGCCCCGCTTCGACGTTGAAATGCGCCCCGAAGGCCTGGCCCGCTTCGGACTCGAATCCGTCTATGCCCTGCTCGGTGCCGCTCCTGGCACCCACCTGGATCATTTCCAGGTCATCCGCCGTCTGGTCGAACTCCTCGAGCACCAGCACCGAGTCGTGGAACTCGAAGAAACGTTCGATCGCGAAGCCTTCGTCGTGGAATGGATCAGGCGCGACTTGCTCAATGTCGCGTTCGGAAACTCGGACAACCATGGCCGAAACGCCGCCCTGCTCAAGCGCCCGGCAGGGATCTGGCACGCCCCCGTCTATGACTTCGCCCCCATGAAGGCCGACCCCGAGGGCGTAACGCGCACAACGCGCTGGGGCTCGCCTTTCGAAGAGGGTGGCGACTTCGACTGGGCCGCCATAGCCCACGCACTGAACGACCTGGCACCGGCTGAACGCATCATGAAGGATCTGCAAGCCCTAGCCGAACGCCTGACCGGGCTACAAGAACGGCTGCGTAACCGCGGCATACCCGATCGCATCCTCACCATGCCCGCCGTCGGACTCGGGTCGCTGGATGCCAGGCTCAAACGCTGGGGGTTGATATGAAGCAACGCGAACTCACCCCGGATGAGCGTGAACGGAAGCTCATCGAGGCCGCCCGAAAACTGCTCACCGGCGAGATCAGTGAAGGCCAGCTCCTGCGCACCTTACGGCGTGACGCGCTGGGGCTCTCGCAAGAAGACTACGCCCGCCTGGCTGGCGTCAGCCGACGCACGCTGTCGGATATGGAAGGCGACAAAGGCAATATCTCGTTCACCGTCATGAATCGCGTCTACCGCCCCCTTGGATTCAAGGTCGGACTCATACCACGCCAACCCGCCCTGCTGGAACAGGCGCTGCAACCGCAGGAGTGAGATAGCGACTATCGCAACCCCGCGGTCGCGAGCTGAAGCTATCTTCAACAGCGGCTTGCTCCGCCTGGGTGGAGAGTATCGCTGTGGGAGCGCTGGTCCCCATCGCGACTGGCGCCGTCAGGCGCCTTGGCGGGGCCGCTGCGCTGGCTGATGTGCATGGTGCGGTCCACCGAGGACTGGAACTCCCGCAGGATGTAGAGGAACACTCGCTGCGCCACGCCTTGCCAGTGGATCTCCACCGACCAGACGACATCCTCGAACTTCTCCTCGAACAGCGGGGTGATGTAGTTGCCGCTGTAGCCCTCCACGAACTCCTGCCTCAGAATTCTGAGGCGGGAGTTCGTGGATCTGGCTGGCCTTGTGTGTCGGCAGCCGTTCCAGTACGTCCTTCAGGTAGGCATAGGGATCGTGGCCGTTGAGATGCGGTTACCCGGCAAGTTTCCCAGCACACGGTTCAACCATGCCAATACAGCGAACAGTTGATACCGGCAGGGATGTCATCCTCGGGATTATCGAGTACCAGGCCAACTCCAAAGGTACCGCTCGAGACATCGATCACGCCGTCGATACGCTCGACATCGGCCCCCACGTCACGTTCAGCGGGCGCATGTAGCCTGACGCCGAGCGTATCGCCCACCGCCAGTCGCCCATAGGCCGTTAACGGCAGCACGGCTTCGATCCGCAGCGGATCGAGCTGCACCAGATCGAGCACCGGGGTAGCGTCGATGTATTCACCCTCCTCAGCGTACAGGCGCGTTACCAGGCCACTGAAGGGGGCAGTGGTGCTACGCTGCCCAAGCTGAGCATTGGCCAGATTGACTTGCATGCGTGCCAGGCGCAGTTCGGTATCGAGTTCATCGCGCTCGCTATCGCTGAGCATCCCCTGCTCGATCAGCCGCTGATTGCGCTGTAGACGGCGCCCGGCATACTCCGCGCGCGCGCCCTCGAGGGACATGCTGGCCCGCTCGACGTCCTGCGCCTGACGGAACAGTTCCTGCCCGGCCTCCACGTCGTCTCCGGCCCTGACCAGCAGTTCGGCGATGACGCCGGGAATTTGCGTGGAGAGCGTGGCCTGGCGGCCCGGCTCGACCAGGCAACTGATCTCACCAAAGCCCAGGGCGACCGAATCCGGCTCCTCGGCGCCGCCGGGGCTCACCAATAGCAGAACACCAAGCGCGGTGGCTAGAGGATAGATGGGATGCATGATGGCTCCTGTAATGCCGAGGTGCGTCTCAGGCGATATTACTCACCCTGACCGCTGAAACCGAGTAGCTCACCCTCACGCCAGTCAGCGGCCAGTAAACGCGCCCGTTCCCGTGCATGGCGCGCCTCCCGGATGGCCTGGGCGCGATGCAGCCGCGCCGGCAGCTTGCCCATGTGCCGGTGCCAGCCGTCGAGTTCCTCGAGCAGGAGTTCATCGTCGGCGACCACGAACTCCACGCTACCGGGGTCTCCTTGGCGGGCGCTGCGCCCGGCGATCTGGCGGTCGACCCGCGAGGCGTCGTGGTGGCCGGCGATGATCACATGTAACCCACCCGCCGCCGTGGCGGTATCGTCGAGGGCGATATCGGTGCCTCGCCCAGCCATGCTGGTGGCCACGGTGATCGCGCCGGCGGTGCCCGCACGGGCGATCACCTCGGCTTCTTCGGCATCCTGCCGGGCACTGAGCATGGCGTGCTCGATACCGTCGGCACGCATCGCGTCAGATAGTGCCTCGGCATCGGCCAGCGTCACCGTGGCCACCAGTACCGCACGCTGCTCGGCGGCCAGTTGGGCGGCACGCCGGGAGATCAAGCGCCACTTCGCTTCGCGATCGGCCACACAGGTGGTACCCAGATACTGGCGCTTGCCGGGGCGGTGCGGGGGAATCGCGACGACCCGCCGACGGTAGGTGACCCATAGCTCCTGGCGTACTTCGCGGGCGGTACCGGTCATGCCGGCCAGATGATGGTAACGCCGAAAGAAGCGCTGATACGTCAGGCGCGCCAGAGTGACGTTGGGGTCACTTGGCTCACAGCCTTCCAGGCGCTCGATCATCTGCTGCAGGCCCTTCTCCCAACTACGGTCGGCCATCACCCGTCCGGTGTGCTCATCGATGATCTGCACCTTGCCGTCACGCACCAGATAGTGCTGATCACGCTGGAAATGGTGGTGCGCCACCAGCGCCTGCTGGATCAACCATTCACGCCGCGAGCGCCCCACCCAGCCGCTGCCGGCCCCCTGGCCTTGCATCAGTTGCTCGCTCTGCTCGGCCAGCCGAGTCTTGCCAGCCTCAGTGAGATGCAATTGGCTACGTTCCTTGACGAAGTGAACGCCTTCGACGAAGGTGCCCGCCAGGGCGATGGCCTGATCGATAAGCTCGACATCGAAGGCCTCATGCGGTGCCGGCCCGGAGAGAATCAGCGGCGTGCGGGCCTCGTCGAGCATCACACTGTCGGCCTCATCGACAATCGCGAAATGCAGGCCACGCAGCAATAGCTGCTGATGCTGCAGGTCGCCGCGCAGGCGAGCGGCGTGGGCGAGCATGGGCTGACGAAAGCGCCCCAGTACCTGGCTGTCGCGCAGGTAGTCGAATACCAGTTCCTTGTTGGTGCAGTAGACCACGTCGGCGGCATAGGCCTGGCGCCGCTCATCGGGTGTCATCTCATGCACGATGGCGGCGACGTTGAGGCCCAGCCGCACATAGACCGGTGTCATCAACTCGGCATCCCGCGCGGCGAGATAGTCGTTGACGGTGATCACATGCACCGGCGTGCCGGCCAGGGCCGCTGCGGCGGCCGGCAAGGTAGCCGTGAGGGTCTTGCCCTCGCCGGTTTGCATCTCGGCGATATGCCCGTCCAGCATGGCCAGGCCGCCCATCAGTTGCACGTCGTGGTGGCGCATGCCAAGCTCGCGACCCGCCGCTTCGCGCACTGCGGCCAGGGTCTTCAGCAGCAACGCACGTGTCAGGCCACGGTGAATCAAGGCTTGACGCAGGGTCATCACCTCGGCGTCGAAGCGTGCGTCGTCGAGGTTCGCCCACCAGCGAGCATGGCGATGGATGCGTCCCAGCGCCAGCCCCATGGCCAGCCGTCTCACCCGTGCCGGGCGCGTGACCCGAGCACGCAGCCAGTGCCAGGGCTTCTCGAGACTGGTCGGTGCCTCGAGCCGGCGTTCGGGCCGCGCCATCACATCACGCGGTAGCTTTAGCGTGGTCATACATCGAACAGCCGGAGAAAGGAGCGCCGCGTATCGCGCCATAACCGGAACCCCGCCGGTTCGGGTGCATGCGCCACTCGCACGTGAACCCGTTGCCCCAGCCGTACCGAACGCTCGCCGGCAATCAGTGCAGCGGCATCGAAATCGGCCAGGTAGTGGCGCCGAAAGGCGGTCAGCGGTGCCTCGGCCTGAGGGTCGAGGGCTATGCTACCGCCCCCTTCCACACTTAACACGTCGCTGGGAATCTCATAGGACGAACTCGGCGCCATCCAGGCCAGTCGCGAGCTTACGCTGTCGTCTGCCCCTGGCAGGCGCAGGGCCACCGACTGGGCGTCGTCACGCACACGATCGGCACGATGGGTAGGCACCAGCGTGCGCACCCGTAGGTCTTCAGGCCTGACGACCACGGCCAGCGCCGTGCCACGCTCCACGAAGCGGCCCAGCAACGGTGTCCCTTCCGGCATCAACAGCAGGCCGTCACGAGGGCTATTGAGCACGGTGGCCGCAGCGCGTTGGCGGGCATCGTCGAGGCGCTGCCCGGTCAACGCCAGGGTCTCACGCAGCAGGCTGGCTGCCTGGGCGTTACGCACGCTGGCCAGCAATTGCTGCTCGATCTCGCGTACCTCGGCTTCCAGCAATTGTACCTCGGTGGCAAGCTCCGGTGCCTCGAGCCTCAGCAAGGGCTCACCGGCCGCCACCTCGCTGCCGTCCTCGACCCATAGCTCAGCCAGAGTGCCGCTGGCGCCGACACGCAGTTGCGCCGGCTCGCGGCTATCGACCACCCCATGCAGCGTCGTGGCATAGGGTATGGGCATGGCGAACAGCAGCACGCCGACAAGCCCCGTCGCCGTAACGAACCACCCCCAGGCTTTGGCGCGAGAGCCTTCCAGTGCGTCATCCATGGTCATCGCCTTGAACATTTTCGCCAGTGGAAGTAGCAGGGTCATGCTCACCGACCAAAGGGCAAGGAGGATCCCTACGAACAGGTAACGGGTTGCGACGAACACGGCGATCGCCACCATGATCATCAAGCGATAGCAGAACGAGGTGACCGCGTAGCCGACCAGCCAGCAGGCTTCACGCCTGGACCCGGCATGCGAGGTTACCTCGCGACGGCCCAGCAGGTAGCGCTTGACCACATAGCCGACCTGCTGGTTGGCACGACTGAACAGGTTGGGGATTTCCAGAAAATCGGCCAACACGTAGTAGGCATCGAAACGCAGCAGCGGGTTGCCGTTGAACAGCAGCGTGGACACCCCGGCAATCAGCATCACGTTGAAGGCAGCGGCCCTGATCAGGCCCGGCTCCGCCATCACCCAGACCAGCATTGCCAGCGAGGCAAGAAACAGCTCGACCATGATGCCTGCTGCGCCGACCAGCATGCGCCGATACTTGTCGGGACAGGCGGCAGCGGCACTGGCGTCCACATAGGGCACCGGGAAGAACACCAGCAGCATGATGCCGACCTCGTGGACTTCGCCCCCGGCGTCCTTGGTAGCCCAGGCATGCCCTAGTTCGTGCAGTGCCTTGATCAGCGGATAGATCAGCGCCAACATCACCAGATTACCCACGCCCAGCACGCGGTCGGCAAGGTTGGCGGTCAGCGATGACCAGTGAATGCCCATCAGCAGCAATGCCGAGAGCAGCGTGACCAGCCATATCAGTCCGCCCAGCGGGCCGATCAGCGGCCGTACCAACGGGTAGCTGGCGGCCACGAAGCGCTCCGGGTCGAGTAGCGGGATGCGAATGCCCAGCGGCGAGCGAATCATCTGTAGCCACTTGCTGCGCCGCTGGGTGGCCTGTCGCCGCGAGAGTTCATCGATGTCGATCTCGCCCTGTCCGGCCAGCACGTTGGCATTATGCAGCCGGCCGATCAGCTCAATGAGCTCCTGCTGGGTGGGCATGGCATCGCCCAGCGAGGCGCTGACCTGATCCCATATCTCGCGCACGCTACGCTTGCCATCCAACCGACCGATGACCTGATAGGCTTCTGGAGTGAAGCGATGCACCTGACCGGTGAGGCCGTCATGAAGCACATACCAGGGCTCACCGCGATATTCATGGCGATGCAGGCTGGCGTGGCCGCGTAGCCGCAGGCGTAGCTCGGCCACGCGGTGCCAGTGCTGGCTGAACAGCGGTCCCGCCATACGCTAGCCCCACCAGCGCCAGGCCGACAGCCGCAACCAGTCGACGAGTTCGCGCGTCCAGATCTCGAGCCGGCGGCGCTCGCCGATCTCGATACGCCCAACGCCCTGCATACCGGGCCGCAGCACTTGAATGCGCTCTCCCAGCGCCGCCTCGTCGAGACTCGCCTCGACCACGAAGCGACTGCTGCCCTCGGCACTGCGCGTCTGCGGGGTCAGCCGCTCGATCTGCAACGGTAGCCGCGCTTCGGTCATCGCCGCCAGGACCAGTTCACCGCGCTGGCCCACGGCGATGTCGTTGATGCGTGCCTCTGGCACCTCAAGCTCGACGCGTAGCCCCTCCAGCGGCGAAATACGATAGAGCTCCTCACCGGCTTCGACGCTGCCGCCAAGCCGCTGGGTCAGATCGCCGGAGACCAGCACCCCATCGAAGGGCGCCAGCAGAGTCGCCCGCGCCAACCGCGATTCGACCAGCGCCAGGCGTGCCTCTGCCTGGTCACGCTGGGCGGCAATCACGTTCAGCGCGGCGCGGTCGCCCATGGCACGCATCTCCTGCTCCTGGCCGGCAAACTTGGCCAGTTCGCTCTGCCACTGCAGCCGCTCCAGGGCGAGATCGCGGGCATCCATCAACGCCAGTGGCTGACCGGCCTCGACGCGGTCGCCGGGACGCACCAGGATCTCTTCGATATAGCCGCGGAACGGCGCAGCCATGATCCGCTGTTCGCGGCTTTCGAGCGTGGCATCGGCGGCTACGCTGTCGGTGCCCGTGGCCAGGGTGCCGAAGGCTACCCCGCCTGCCAGCAGAATCAGCGCCAGCTTGACACCCAGATGCCCGGGGCCCACGACCTTGGCCAGTTGATCGCCCCCTGCGGCGAACAGCTTGACCGGTAGCGCCCGATCATTGAGCCGCTTCTCCTCCAGCGTGCGGGTACACAGCGCCATGAGGCTTTCCAGGGCAATGATCTCGTCATGGTCGATGGCCTGCTCACGCTCGATGGTGATGGCCCCCCGCGGCAGGGCCTCATCCAGGCACGGCAACGTCAGCACTGCCGCACCACCGGTCATGCTCAGCAGGTCGGCATGCGCCCGGCTGACCACGCTACCGTGACCGAGAGCCGCCTGCTGCTGGTTGTCGGGCCTCGGCAGTATCACGCTGGCACGCTGGTCAATGGCTTCGTCCATTGCCGCTTCCGTGGCACGAATGCGGTTCATCTTGCGATTGAACTGGGCGCTGTGCGACACCTGCACGACGCGGGTGGAGGTTCCTCGCCGCCAGCCCAGCGTGACTCGCTCGGCGTCCAGGCTCACCGCCAGGCGTGTCACCAATTGCATACCCGCACTGACGAACTGGCGCTCGGCGAGCACGGCGGCCAGCAGTTCGAGGTGGCCGGCCAGTTCATGCTGGGCTCGCTGTATGCGCCGGTGATGACGCTGCAGGGCATCGCGTTCGAGCACGGCCACGCCATCCTCGAGCCTTGCCATCAGGGCCATCAACGCCGGCTGCAGCACCCCTTGCGACGAAGGCTTGTCTGCCGGTAGCACCACACGCAATGCCACGGCTCCCAACAAACCACCGGCCTCCCTCTGTGCATCGCCTGAGGTGGAACGGTCGTTGCAGCCGGCATCGTCATGACTCACATCACGCACCGGGTAGCCCAGGCCGATATGCTGCTCGTCGAGCTGAGTCACCATGCCGCGCCCGGCACGACGCACGTCATCGGCCAGCGTCAGCAGCGCGCTGCCCTTGGCCTGCGCCGGCCACAGCGCCACCGGCAGCCACTGTCGCTCATGCTGCCACAGAACTACCCCTTCACCGACCCGTACACCTTCCGGGGTCGGGGCTCGCTCACAGTGGCGGGTCAGCCAGGCCTGGGCCCCATGGGTGTTTTCCTGCCATGCCTGAATCGCCAGGCTGCTGTTATCCGCCAGTTGCATTAGGCTGTGCTGCCCCCGTGATCATGGTTCGGCATCGCATTGCCTACCTTCCGTCTTCGTCACTGACGCGGCTAATACGGTGCCAGTCATCAGCGGCCCGCTCACGGCGCAGCGTCTTGAGCCGCGTATCGTCTGCGACTCGACCCGCCCTGGTCACGCCCCAGCCACTCATGCCGGCCAGTGCAATCGCCAGGCCCGCCGCGGCACCATCCTCGTCATCTTCGGCGACCGGTGCGTCGATGTCGGGCTCGGCATCCGCTTCAACACCGTTGCCGCCCCCTTCGACGTCACCCTCATCGGTATCCGCTTCCTCGGGCGCATCGACAATGGCTTCTTCCTCGTCGTCGGGCAGCATGGCGTCCAGGCCATCGCCCGTGGCGACGGCGGTGCTGGTCGTCGTGGCCTGGCCGGTGCCGCTGGCTCCCTGCTGCTGGCTGACCCAATCGTCGATCAACTGACGCAGGCCTGCCATGCCGGTGATGGCACGCTGTGGCATGTCGCGCTCGATCATATTGCTGGTGGCTCCGATGAGGCTTCCCGGGGTCATGTCGAGCCAGGCCTGGACACTACCCGCGGACTCACCCTCCTCGGTATAGAGTTCCTGCTGGGCCTGACGGATCAGGTCCAGGCGGCCTTGGGCCAGAGTGACGATCGAAATGACATTCTCGATCTCATTGTCGCCGCTGAGCATGATACGAATACGCGCATATTCACCGATCATGATGTCATGGTTGAAGTCACCGTCGAAACGATCGAAGCCCGCGCCACCGATGGCGATATCGCGCCCTGGTCCGGTGATCAGGGTGTCGTTGCCACCCTGGAAATGGTCGGTCGTCTCCACGGTGATCATCGTCGGCGTCCGGGTCACCCGCCCGAAGTCGCCGAGCAGGATGTCGTCGCCGGCACCGCCGTCGAGGTAGTCATCGCCACGGCCACCGAACATGATGTCGCGATCGCTGCCGCCGATCAGGCGGTTGCTGCCGCCGAGTCGGGGATCACCCGTTTCGGCCAGCGTGTAACGGCCCTCGGTGTCGCTGAGAATCCGCCCGACGTCACCGATGATCACGGTTTCTCCCGACACGTTGGTGATCCAGTCGCTACCGACCCCGCCGATCACCTGATCATTGCCGGTACCCAGGTGGATTTCGTCGTCGCCCCCCGTGGTCTCGCCGGTGTCCAGGCTTTCGACACTGGCTCGAATGCCATTGACGGCGGTAATGCGACCGTTATCGCCGATCACCACATTATCGCCCGCCGTGGTACGAATCACATCGTTGCCGTAACCACCGATGATCCAGTCGTTGCCCGCACCGCTCACGATCGTGTCGTTGCCGCCATGGGTGACGTGTAGCGAGGTGAAGGAAACAATGGTGCCATTGGCATCGAAGATCGCCTCCGCGTGATCACCGGCCAGCAGGTCGTTGCCATCGCCACTGACGATGACGTCATCGCCGTCGCCACCGATCACCAGATTGCCGCCATTGCCGACCGTGATGCTGTCGCTGCCCCCCCGACCGGGGTCGGTGGAAACGGCTCGCGTCAGGATACCGCGCGCATTCCACTCCAGCCTGCCCAGGTCGGCCAGCACGATACTGCGCTGGTCGCCAGTGGCAATCACGTCGTCGCCGGCACCGGCGATGATGGCATTGCGCCCGGCATTCAGCGTAATGCGGTCGTTGCCAGCCACCTGCGGCGCGGTGCTGACCATCTCGCGCAGGACACCGTTGTCGTCCCAACGCATCCGGCCATTGTCGCCCAGCAGCACATGTTCGCTACTGACGGAGGCATGGGTGATCTCAAGGGTGTCGTCGCCTGCACCGCCGATGAACAGCACATCCCCCGATTCGATAGTGACGGTGTCGTCACCGCCCAGGGCGTGATCGATGCTATCGGCGGCGATCAGCACGCCAGCGTCGTTCCAGCGCAGTTCGCCACGATCACCCAGCACGATCTGACGAGAAGCGTGGCCACCCTGGAGGATCTCGATATCGTCGCTACCGACACCGCCGATCACCAGGTTGTTGCCCCCCTTGAGGCGTATGGTGTCGTTGCCGCCACGCGCCGCCAGAGTTTCGTCGCCGGGCGGATCACCGGCGTCCACCGCGAGCCGCGACGTGGCTTGCACCAGTACGCCGGCGGGGTTCCAGACCAGGGTGCCATGGTCGCCCAGTACGATGGTGTCGAGCGGCGACGGGTCGGCTTGCTGGTCGACATCGCCATCGGGACCGGCGGTGATCAGATCGTCGCCTTCGCCACCGACCAGTACGTTGCGGCCGTCGCCGCCATGCAATTCGTCGTTGCCGCCGCGCCCACTGGGCAGGGTACGCAGCTCGCGTAGCTGGCCATCGACGAAAATCAGCTCGGCAAAGTCGCCAATCAGGATGTCGTTCCCGGAATCGTCGCCACTGTCGGCGGTACCGCCGTAGAGGATATCGCTGCCACCCCCGCCGAGCAGGATGTCGTCGCCGCTGCCACCTTCGAGGATGTCGTTGCCGTCATAGCCCTCGTCGCGCACGATGATACGCGCCACGTCCCGGAAATCGTTGGTGCTGGCGAAAATCACGTCGCCATGGTCACCGATCAGGATGTCGTCGCCGCTGCCACCCATCAGGCGATCATCGCCGCTACCGCCGATCAGGATATTATTGCCGCCACTCACCGACAGGTGGTTGCTGCCGAAGGAACCCGGGTCCGTGCTGCGCACGGCAACGACACGCTGGCTGTTGAGCAGCCGCAGGTTGTCGCTGCCCCCGGCCTCGGCCAACTCGATCACACCGTGATCGCCGATCAGGATGTCGTTGCCGTCGCCACCGACCAGGATGTTGTCGCCGGCCTCCAGGCGATCGCCGGTGGCATGATCGACATCGCCGGTGGCCGAATGGAGCGTCATCACGGCATCGGCCAGGCTCAGGCGCGTGGAGATGTCGACATCGATGCTACCGTTGCCGTACAGGTGGTTGTTGCCGCCGAGGCTGGCGTCCAGCAGGTTGTTGCCGCCACCGCCGAACAGTTGGTCGTCGCCAGTTCCGCCATAGAGCTTGTCATTACCCTTGCCACCGACCAATACCACACCGCCGACCGCACCGCTGGCGTCGAGGATGTTGTTGCCGTGTTCGGTGAAGGGTTGGCCGTGCCGATTCGGCAGCCCGCCCGAGGCGCTGTAGCGCTCGCCATTTCTGGACGTATCGCCAAACACGATCAGCGGGACCTGGGCCTCGTAACCGCCGCTGATGACGATATGATCGTCACCACCGCCGCCGTGGACCACGGTCAACGGCATTTCGCGGATCACCTCGTGCCGCCCGCCCTCCCACAGCGGCAATACATCGGCCTTGGGTCGGTCGAGCAGCATGCCCCCATCGCCGATGAACCCGGCGATCAGGAAGCGTTCGCCACCGATCAGCAGACTGTCACCACGGCGGAAACCGTCATCGCGCCAACTGCCGCCATCGGAGCGTTGCAAAGCGGCCTGGCCATCGATCTCGTCGAGCGTCCAGTCGCCGGCATAGTGGATCGGGTCGAGGTCGATCTCCAGGAAGTCGTCGCCGCTGCCCAGCAACAGTTCGACCACCTCGAAACCATGAAAGTGGATGCCCCGCTCGGTTACGATCGTGCCATCGTGGCCGTCATCCTGTTCCAGCGTACCCTCGCCCAGGCCCAGGCCGGTGATGTGGTTGGCGGTCAGCTTGCCGACCAGGTCGGCAACGCTGGCGTCGGCGTGCAGGATCAAGGTGTCGGTATCCTCGGTCTCATCGCCGCTCCCCAGGACCGAATCGATCTCGCCGTCGCCGTCCTTGTCGAGGTAGGCCGAACGTTCGCCGGGCAGCATGATGGCGGCGTTGATCGAGCGGTCGATGTCGCCTACGCCACCTTCGAGGATCAGCGGCCCCTGGATGCGATCCAGTGCGTTGGGCTGCGGCGCGAAGACCATGTCGTCGATGCTGTTTTCGGCGGCCACGTAGTGAACGTCGGCAGCGACCACGATCTCCACCGGCTGGTGCCAGTTGCCGGCATCGAAGGTCACCGCCGGCGTGCCGACATGGGTCAGGATCAGTTCGCCCTCGGGCAGGTCGGCGGCGGCGGTGAGATGCAGCCGGCCATCGGCATCGACGTTGTTGACCTTGAAGGTGCCGTCGAGCTCGTTGCCGGCGCCATCGGTCAGGGTCAGCAGCATGCCGACGGTGACGCCGAGCTCCTGCCAACTGCCGTCGGTGAGCTGCAACACGGTTCCGGCATGCTCGGCGGGCAGCGCCATGACGCTCATGCTGCCGCTGAACACCTCGTCGAGAAAGACCCGTTCGCCGAGCCGGAAGTCGGTGAAGCCATCGGTGTTGAGGCGCACGGTGACCGGTGCCTCGGGCTGCTGGGTGAGCCGCAGGGTATAGCTGTCGGTACCACCTTCGGTAGTGACTCGGGTTCCACCGTCGCTCTGCACCACCAGCGAGGCACTGTCATTGTCGTACACCGTGACCCGCACCATGCCAGGCTCGGCATCGGCGTAGACCGAATCCCCATGGTCACTTTCGATGGTGAAGCCGAGCATCGCATCGAGGCGGTTCTCGACCCGGTCGTTGTCGACCGCCGTCAGCGTCACGGTCTGGGCCTGATCCCAGTTATCCGCTGTGAACGTCAACATTGTTTCACTCGCGACCACCCGGTCGCCGAAGGCCGATAGATCGAGCGTGACCGTCACGGTTTCCCCCGCCAGGGGCGGAGACGAGAGGCGCACGTCGAAGCTGCCGTCCTGGCCGGTTTCCGCGTCACCCTCGATGAGCTGAAGCCTGTCGTTGGGTACATCGAGCACCAGA
The DNA here is from genome assembly GCF_002879615.1 of Billgrantia endophytica. GTDB lineage: Bacteria > Pseudomonadota > Gammaproteobacteria > Pseudomonadales > Halomonadaceae > Halomonas > Halomonas endophytica. The sequence goes on along the minus strand of NZ_PNRF01000042.1, from coordinate 25,756 downwards.
TCGCCGAGGTCGTTGTCGTAGACGGTGATCATGGTGTTGTTGATCGACTGGTCGAGCAGTGCCGCCAGCGCATCGGGCAGCTCGCCGTCATGCCCTGCCGGCATCTGCACCTGGGCCAGATAGCTGATGGTGACCTCTCGAGTGCCCTGCACCACGTCATCGTCCGGCGCCTTGACGAAGATCTCCTGCGCTGGTGTCCATTCACCATCCTGGAACACGAAGTCGACGGTGATCGCCTGGGCGTAGTCGCCATGCTCGTCCAGCGACAGCAGCACGGTTTCCGCGCTGCGCCCACCACTGGGCGTGCGGTTGCGGTCGTTGGTGGACGCCATCGCCGCCGAGACGGTCAGGGTGACCATGGCACCGTCGGCGATGCCGTCGGTCGACAGCGCCAGCGACAGGAAGTAGGCGCTGGCGCTGCCACCCTCCACTACGCGGGTCTGCCCACCTGGCTGGTCGACCACCACCGCACCGCGGCTCTCGTCGGCAATGCTGATCGGCAGGCCGTCGGCCAGCAGGTTGGCGTAGGCTTCGTCCTCGGAGGCGACCCCATGGGTCACCAGGCTGCTGCGCCCTTCCGGGTCGACTGCCACCACTCGCCCGGTGACGTCGCCACCGATGATGAAGGTGTCGCTGCCCACGCCGCCGATCAGTTCGGTGACCACGTCGAAGCGCGTGCTGAGCACGAAGAAGGTGTCGTCGCCCTCCAGGCCGTCGACGCGCACCCGCTGGATGTTGTTGAAACCGATGTTGAGGCCGGCGCCGAACACGCCATCCTCGGTAATCACGAAGTTGTCGTTGGCCTCCGTGCCCAGCACGGTGACGGTGTTGTAACCACTGCCGCCATCGATACTGACCGGCGCATTGATGTTGTATTCAATGAAGTCGTCGCCGCCACCGCCGAACACCTCGATTTCGTCGCCGGCGACGAAGGCGCGAATCACGAAGTTGTCGTTACCGCCCTCACCCTCCAGGCGCAGCAGCGCCCTGTTGCTGTAGACGATGAAGTCGTCGTCACCATCGCCGCCGTAGATCACCATGGCCTCGCTGTTGCCGTAGCTGAGGTAACCCAGGGTCGTCTGGGTAACGCGGATCTCATCGCCCACACGTACGCCGGACGCGTACACCCCATCCACCGCCGTGCCTTCGGGATTGGGGTGATCCTCGAAGATCTGCCCGACCTGGAAACGGTCGTCGCCGTTGCCACCGTCGAGGGTCATCAATGCCGAGGTGTCGTCGACGATGAACACGTCGTCGCCGTCGTGGCCATTGACCGTGACACGCCCGTTGATGTCGGCGCCATAGTTGATGCGTTCGACGTTGTTGCCCGTCACCCCGGCACCGGCATCGCCGTCCAGGCGTGCAATGAAGTTCTTGCGCACAAGGAACAGGTCGCTTGTGTTGCCGTCAACGTAGTCGCTCAATCCACGCTCGAGCACGTTGGTGTAATCGTCGAAGCCGCGCCCTTCGATGAACAGGAAGTCGACGCCGTCGTTGATCGCGCCGCTGTCGGCCACGGTGATCTCGTAGTTGGCGTTCCCGCCCTGGTGAGTGACGATGCGGTAGGTATCGCTGCCTGCTCCGCCGTCCAGCGTCAACAGGTCGTCGCGGCTGTTGAGCTCGACCACGGTGATCAGGTCGTCGCCCTCGCCGCCGAGCACGACGATCTCGCCGATCAACTCGTCGGCATGCAGCATCAGGTCGTCGTCGCCGGCGGCGCCATCGAACAGCATGCCATCGGCGGCATGAAGGGTACCGTGCACGCGCAGGGTGTCGTCGCCGTCGCCGAGCCCGACCTCCAGGCGGCCCAGGCCGTGAATGCCGTCGAAGGTGACATGGTCGTCGCCCGCACCGCCCTGAACCCGAACGTGGTCGGCCTCGATCTCGCCGGACAGCCACAATACGTCACCACCATTGCCACCGTTGAGTTCGACATCGTTGCCCTGGATCCGGCCCTGCAGCTCGAAGCGATTATCCCCATCGCCTGTATCCAGTTGCACGGCAGTGGCGATGAGCAGGGCGTCGTCATCGATCAGCCAGTCCTGGCCTTTCTCGTTGCCACCGACCATATGAAGGGTATCGCCGGCTTCCAGGGTGCCACGCAATATGCTGGTGGCACGGGCGTCATCGAGCAGAATCCCCAGAAGCGTGGTTTCCCACGTTTCCACGCGCAGATGGATGTCGTTGGCGGCCTTGAGCACTACTTGGTCATCGTCGATGACGATACCGTCGGCGGCAAAAACGAAGATACTGCCCTGCTGCGCCTCGACCCGCACGCCATTGGTGAACGTCACGATGTCGCCGGGGTCAAGACTCTCCATGGCATAGAAGTAGACGTTACCCGATACTGACATCACGTCCTCGCGCACGGTCAGTGGGCTGTTGGTGGTGATCTCGATGTCACCGGCGGCGGTGAGGCCCAGGCCATCGATGATCAAATGGCCGCTGTTGTCGAGGAACACTTGACCCTCGCGGGATTCACCCTGCAACACTCCGGTGGCGGTGGTGATCACCTTGTCCTGCCGCCCGATGTTGTGCTGAGCGACGAGATAGACGCCGTAGGAGAGGATGTTGACCTCGCCCTCATCCAGGGCGTTGAGGATATTGCCCACCTCCGAGAAGAGCAGCGCCAGGGTGTCATCGCTGCCGGCGCTGACCTGGCCCAGGCGCAAGTCACCGGTGCGATTCAGGTCGGCGCTTCCCAGCACCTCGCGCACGAAGACCGTATCGGCGCTGTCGATGTCCAGCCGTCCCTCATCGTCGTCGGTCATGATCGCCAGCAGGCGATCGGCCTGACCGATACCGCCGATACGGGTCTCCAGCCGCAGCGTCTTGGTCAGGATATCGCCCGCCAGCTCATTGGCCTGGGTGCCGATGATGTCCAGCAGCGCACGCAGATGCGTGTGCCCGCCGGCCTCGATGAAGCCGACTCTCAGATGACCATCGACGCCATCCAGATAGATGTCGTTCCCCGCCGTGGCCGTGACGATACCGCCACCGGGGGCACCGGCCCGGGTCGCCAGCTCGAGGAAGTTGCCCGCGCTGCCGATGCTGTCACCGGCAATCAGCGTGACGTTATTGGCCAGCATGTTGAGCAGGTCGTGGTTGAGCCCGTCGGTAATGCTGCCCGCCGCCTCGAGCCAGATATCCCCGCTCTGGGAGAACATCGTCGAAACGTTGAGATCGCCCCCGATCTCGTGCAGGAAGATCGACCCCCAGGCCCGGGCGGTGACGTTGGCGTCCTCGCGCAGATTCAGCTGCAACGGCGCCTCCTCGCCGCTGCCGATCTGGCCATTGGCCGCCTCCAGCACCAGGTCGTTGCTGCGGATCACCAGGTCGCCCGCCACATCGGCCGCCAAGATGCTGCCCGATACCCGGATTCGGGCATCGCCGCCGGCCTCCAGCCGTGCCAGGCTAAGGTCGACGTTTTGCCCTTCGGCATCGGCACCGAGATAGATCGATCCTCCCGCCTCCACGTAGACATCGCCGCCATTGGCGATGTTGAAATCCTCCACCTGGCTGATGGCGATGTAGCGAATGACATTGCCTTCACTGACCTCCGCCTGCGGATCGAGCACCACCGTAGCCATCTCGACCAGGATACCGGCTTCCGCCACCGCATCGAGTCGGGTTTCGAGCTGGAGCCGGGTGCCGTCACCCTCGATGCCCACGATCTCGTAGTACAGCCCGCCCTCGGTGCCGTTGAGGGTCGCTCCGGCGATATCGAGCCACTCACCCACGCTGAAGTGATCGGTATCCCATACGCCGCCGTCGCTGAGCTCCAGTACCAGCGTGGTCACACCGTCTTCACGCTCGACGCTGGTGAAATTCACCCTCGCCTCGACAGGTTCGTGCTTGAGATAGCTGACGTCCTGACGCTCGGCGGCGGAAAGCAGCACCCGTTCCTCGTCGCTGAGTCCGGCAAGCCCGCCGCTCATGTCGAGCACTTCGCGCCCGCTGGCAACACCGACGTTGCCGCCGGCGATCAGGGTGATATCGCCCGCGGCCACGATATTGGGAGCCTGGATATCGGGACGGGTATTGGTGGTTTCCTGCAGCAGGCCGGAACCAATCAGGGAAAGTAGTTCCTGCTCGGTCCATATCTTGATACTGCCTTCGATATTGGCGATCTCCGCTGCCGTCAACTGCGCCTGGAAATCGAGATCCCTCAAGAAGGCGGCGTCACCGTTGCCGTCCACGCCATAGCTGTCGTGCATGCGCTGATAGACCGTGTTGCGGTCGGCCTCGATCCCGTCGATGCGATCTTCCAGTTCCGTATCGGAGATATCCGGATCGAGCTGGCGCAACGCCTCGGCATAGGCGGCGCGCTCCCGTTCGGTGAGGATGACGCCAAGATTCTCGTCGTACTCGACGACACGGCGGTAGGTCAGCGCCTGGCCAACGACGGCCAAGCCGGTACCGGCGATGCCACCCTCGTCGGTCACCTGCAGGAGGCTGTCGATCGTGATGAACGTCTCGCCACCGGTATAGAAACGATGCTCGGCGCGGGGCTCGTCGGCTTCGATATCGGGCGCCTGGATGGTGACGGTATAGATTTCATCGCCCTGCCGGACCCCGAGCAGGATGCTGCCGTCCTCCCGTACCTCCAGCACTTCGTAGACGTCGCCATCGGCCAGCCCACCCAACACATCCTCACTGGTGGAGAGGCGATAGTTCCAGTAGGTGTCGTACTCGTTGTTCTTGCGCGCCTCCAACTCGCGCTTGGCGTCTTCGATACGGTTTTCGTCGGTCAGCCCCATCTGATGCCAGACACCGTCGCGCAGTTGCTCGAAGGTACGCTCATCGCGGCGACTGTCGTCATTACGGTCAACCAGATCGCCTTCGACGCTGATCCACACGCTGCCGGCCTCGCTCGCCACTCTTTCGATGCCCAGGTCACCGCTGACCTGACGCAGGGCGATATCACCCCCAGCCTCGGCATTGAGGCGGCCTTCATCCGCCTGTTGCAGCAGCAGCGGCGTATCAATGGTGCCAATCGCGCCCCCCGCCCGCAGCGTGACATTGTCCGCCTCGATGTGAGAGCTCTCCCCGCCCGTCAGGGTACCGGCCAGCAAGTCACCCTGCGCGACCAGCCGCACGTCGCCGAACTCGGTATGAGCGCGGTCGACGATCAGGTCACCGTTGAGCTGGCCGATGTTGATATCGCCGCGCACGGTCACCGCATCCAGTCGCATCGGCGGCGCCTGCGCGGCATCCGGTCCCAGCCGGTTGTACAGGTCGATGGAGCGACCGGCGCCAATGCCATTCTCGGCACGCAGCACGACATCCGCCCCGCTGATGCGAATGTCGCGGCGCTGATCGTCCGCCTGGAGAATCTCACCATCGGTGCGCACCGTACTGGTGCCGTTATGGTTGGCGAGATCGCCGATCAGCACCACATCGCCGCGGGAGTCGATATTGATGGTGCCGGTATCGTTACCGATGAAGCGGATCAGGACGTCGTGATTGGCCTCCACCGAATGGGTATGCAGAATGACGCTCTCGCGCTCCTGCACGTACTTGCCGTAGTTGGTCTTCTTGCCATACCAGGTACTGGTGGACCACTTGTCCACCAGTTTAGCCTCGATGTCGTTCCAATCCGGCAGCTCTTCTTCGTCGCCCGCACCTACCTGTGTTTCGCCGTATTGGTAGCCGCTCTCATTGCCGACGTAAAAATAGGAAAGCGCCTCCTGCAGCTTGCCGGGGCTGTGTTCGACGTCCCCCCAGTTCAGCGTTCTCGGGTCGGCGGCCAGTGCATCGATGCCCAGCCAGCTACTCGAGCCCTTCTGCGCATAGCGCCGCTCGGTGCTGTCCTGGGCCACGCTGAAGCCATAGCGAACATCCTCCCGGGGCTTGAAGGTGTAGGTGTTGTCGCCGTTCGAGTCGTAGGTGTATTCATGCAGCCCGGTGAATTTGTCATTGATACGCAGAATGCCCTGGCCCGGGCGGCTGACGTCCAGCCCGCCCACGGCAAGGGTATACTGGGTCTCGTTGACCACCTCGATGGTACCGTAGCCCCCCAGCACCTCCAGCAAACCATTGCCCGTATTGACCACATGGCCGGTGATATCGAGACGACCGCCCTCGATGGCGATGTTCTGTACTTCGATCTGCCCGGTACGCGGGTTGAAGATGGCCAGCGCAGTCCCGCTGGACGCCGGCAGCACGATGCTGCTGGTGCTGCCGCTGCGGATGTGATCAGCGATACGTTGGGCATCGGCATCACCCAGCACCAGGCGATAACTGTCCTCACCGGCACGAATATAACCGTTGAGGTTGACATACTCGGCATCGATCACGATCACGCCAGCGGAAAGATCCGGCGAATCGCCGCGACTGTTGCGAATCGCCTCCAGTGCCTCCGCACTGAGCTGGCCGACACCATTATCGTCGTGGGCATCCACGGCCTGAGCATCGGGATTGCCGCCTGGATTGAACTGGGAAAGCCCGCGCACGGAAATCTCTCCCGCCGAGGAAAGCACCAGGCTCTCGGCGCGCATCTCACCCTCGATCTCCAGCGAACCCGCCGCGTAGGCAATGATCTCACCGGATACGTTGCGCGTGGTGCCCGTGAGCGCAAACAACACGCTGGGCGGCGGCGCACTGCCATAGTCCGTGCCGTCGTAAAGAAAAGCGTCGCGCTGCGTGTCGCTGAGCCCTTCCAGTTGCAAGCCCCGCACCAGGGCATCGAGCACCTGCCCCTGGGTGCCATCGTTGGGATCAAAGGAGACACCGTGGCTGTTGACGATGGTGATGCGCGGCGTCGCCTCCTCGCTACCCGCCGGGTTGAGACCCGAAAGCGTCGTGGTCAGGCTCGCATTGAGCAGGTTGATGGCTTCGTAGCTGTCCACTTCGGTGAGGTTGAAGTAGAGTCCGCCGACCACCTGAGGAATCTCGGTGCTGCCCAGCACCATGCGCGACGGCGCTGTATTGAGAATGGTGACGCTGGCATCCCCGGGGGCATCCACCTCCCCGCTACCGGTGAGATCGTTGGCGAAGACGTAGACGGTACCCGCCTGGGCCCAGATATCATCGATGTAGACGGTGAGCTGGTCGACCTCGTTGATCAGGATGTCGTCGCCGACCCGCTCGGCGAAACCCTCGTCGAGCAGCCGCTGTTCGATACGCTCGATCTCGTTTTCATAGAATTCGACCAATAGCTCGTTACCAGAACTGCGGTAGAGCGTAAAGCGCTCCCTGAGGCTGCGAAGCTCGTCGACCAGCTCGGACTGACCTCGGGTATAGCCCACGCTGAAGCCGATATCGTCGTATCCCTCCCGCGCGACGAGGAAGTCGCCCGCATTGCCCACGAACAGATCGTCCAGCTCGGCTTCCTTGGCGTCGATCTCGACCTGCTTGGCATTGATCTCGGCCTGCTTGGTAGCGATCTGATCCTGTGTGGAGGCGATTTCGCTCTCCCTGCTGGCGATCACCTGCTCCGTGTCTGCGATCTCGACGTTCCTGGCAGTAATGGCGGCCTGCTTGGCCTCGATCTCATCCTCCTTGGCCTCGATCTCGTCTTGCTTGTCCGCGATTTCGGCCTCGAGACGAGCGATCTCCTCGTCATCCTCGTCCGCTTGAGCGGCCTCGAGCGCGGTATTGAGATCAGCGAGTTCATCTTCCAGCTCGTCGAGCTCGCCCTCGAGTTCGGCCCTGTCCGCTTCCAGTTCCACCAGTTTGTCGTTCAGTTCCTCCAGTTGCTCCTCGAGTAGAACCAACTGGGCTTCGAGTGCGTCGATCTGGCCAAGCAGCGTCAAGATCTCGGGTTCATTGGCACCTCGAATGGCCAGCAGATCGTCACGCAGAGAATCCAGCGCCTGGTTAATGTCGTGCGCCTGTGCTTCGATGTCGGCCATTTCCAGCACCAGACGCTGGTGCCGGTCGATACCGGTGCGAACCGTGCCGTCGATATTGACGCGACCGTCCGAGAGCGTGACCACGTCACCGTCAAGAATCTCGGTCCCACCGCCACCGCCCAGAGCGGCGTCGATGGCACTACCAATCGCCGAGAGCCAATTCACTCCCTTGGCCTGGGCATTCATGTCGCTGTAGCCGAAGCGTTCGGTGAACAGGGTAATATCCCGCGCGCCCACCAGTTCGGCACCGCTGCGGATATCGATCAGATGCGACTGGTCCATCTCGGCCCGGGCGTTGAGGTCGGTGATGGGGATCAAGCTGCCGGCGAAGCTATCGAGCGTGGCGCTCAATGCATACTCATCGCGGTTGCCACGGATATCGCCCCCCGCCGCGAAGTTGATGTCGCCATAGGCCGTGGCGTGGGCGCCTTCGGCCATCACGATGCGATTGGTGGGGCTCAGGATCACGCGTACGTCGCCCACACCCACGGTGGCGGCGCCATAGGTATCCATCAGCAGCACGGAACTCAGGTCACCCGTGCCCCGGGCGGTGGCCACCAGCTCACCGGCGCTGTACAGCACGGCGTTGTCGTGGATCAACACACTGGCGGCCATGTCATCGTCGCGAATGTGCGAGGTGATGCCCGCCCCCGAGCCCAGGCCCGCCGCGGTGAGATTGATCTGATCGTGGAAGGTGATGGCGTTGAAGGCCTCGAGGCGCATATCGCCCAGCGTGGTGGTGAGGACGGCATCGCGCCCCACCTCGACGCGCGTGTCGAGATCGAACAGCGCATCGCTACTGGCGCCGGCACCGGCGACGGCACCCCCCGCCACGCCGCGAATGGTGTCATTTCCCGCGCCAGCCAGACGCTCCCGGATGACGGTGCTGTCGGCCAGCATGTCGATGGTGTCGGCCGTGAGCACGGCCAGGTCCGCCACGCCAGCCAGCGTATTGGCCTCGATACGGAACGTGGCCTCGGCACCCGTTCCACCGAAGACCCCGCCCGCCGCGGCGAGGATTTCGCTCTCCAACTCGAAGGTTTGGTCGGCACGCAGCAGGATCTTGCCGGCGTCAGGGTCCGGCGAGGCGACGGCCGCCCTGACCTCGAGCGTCGACGCTCCCACCAGCGCTTCGGTAATGGCCGTCTGATGCAGGTGATTGCCGGCTCCGGCACCTGCCACCACGCCACCGCTACCCGCCAGGGTGTAGAGATCGGCCTGCTGGTGACCCGCGGCATCCAGCGTGACCCGATTGGCGGCGACCAGGTGGCCATCGCCCAGGCGGGCGCGACTCTGCGTGTTCTGACGGACGTCGACCACCGCGGCACCGGCGGCGACGAGCCCGCCGACGACACTCAGCGCACGGCCTTCTAGATGCGTGACCAGGTCGGTGGTGAGCAGCAAATGGCCCGAGAGGGAGAGATTATGCTCCCCGTCCCCGGCATTGCCCGGTGCGCCACGCCGCTGCTGCGTATCGGCAATCAGCGCCTGAGCGGAGCTGGTGTCCCGCAGGGTGACCACCGTGGCATTGAGGCCAAGCAGCGCACCGCCGGCAGAGCCGACGGCTTCGGCATACAGTGAAGGCGCGTCGCCGAGTCGCTCGACACCGGCCTTGACGATGAGATCGCGTGCGGAAAGGCTGATATCACTGTTGGCGGTTCCCGGAGTGCCGACCTGTGCCAGCACCTGGGTGCCGAGGTTGCCGACCACGACCGAGGCACCGATGCCGACACCGGCGCTGACCGCCACCCCCACCGACTCGACGCTGACACGCGGCGTGTGCAGCGCGCTGATGAGCACATCGCCCAGCGCCTCGAGGGTCACGCCATCCCCCAGCCAGGCCTGGACATCGTTGCCCAGAGTGACGGTGGAGACATTGGCCGTGCCCGCTCCACCCAACCCGGCGGCCACGGCCACCACCGTCAGGTCGATGCGATCCAGGCTGGCGGCACTCACCGTCAGCGACGCGACCTGGCTGTCAATGCCGATGCGCGCATCGTCGCCCACCCAGGCACGGGTCGCGCCATCGACCTGGACGATACCGACGGAAACCCCCGCCGCCACCGAGCCGATGGCGCCACCGGCGGCCAACAGCGAGTAGTCCCGCTCGGCACTGGCCTGCACCTGGACATGGTTCGCCGATGCAATGGTCACACCGCTGGATGGCCCGCTACCGGCCTCCAGATAGGCAAGCTGCTGAGTGCGGTCGAGCAGCGTGGCCGACTGCCCGCCCACCGCCACGTAGAGTGCCGCCGAGCCGCCGTAGGCATCGATGTCGACGTTGCTGGCCAAGTGGCTCGACAACGTGATGTCGCCACCGGCCTCGAGCGTCGAGCCGGCCCCGACGGTCGCGGTCACCGCACCGTTGAGCTCGACCACGGCGATGGAGACGCCCACGCTGGCGACACCGCTGACGGCGCCCGAGCCGGTGATGGCATGAATCTCGAGCCGCTCTTCGGCTTCGATGACGATATCGCCACCGGCCTCGAGCGCCACGTTACGCCCCACGGTAGCCGCGGTATCGCCGACGAGCTGTCCCGAATCGATATCGAACGGGTCGCTGGCCGTCAGCGTCGAGGTCAGCTCGGCCATGGCGTCGTTGGTCTTTTCGCGGTTGGCCTGGTTATGGTTGCCGGCATTCGGTGGCGCATCGAAGTCATCGTCGAACCCGGCCTGCTCATCGGGATCGAGCGGATCATCGATGCCGGAATCGTCGTCTCCCGCCTCGACCTGCAGGTTGAACTCCCCGTTCTGGAAACCCGCGAAGGTGTTGCCGAGCAGGTCGTCCAGCGCCTGGACCTCTTGATAATTCTCCTCGCTCAGCCCACTGCCCAGGCTGATCACCGAAATCGCCCCGCTCAAGCTGAGCGCCGCGCTGGCGGAAAACGCCACCACGCTGGAGTTGAGCTGACGGTCGAGCTGAGCCTCGACCACGATATCGCCACCGGCATCGACCGTGGTGCCATCGCCAATCGTGGCCCGGGTCTGTTCGCGCAGCACCATCACATCCACCGAGGCCCCGGCACCAACGCCACCGACGGCGACCGTACCGACGCCCTGCAGATAATCGGCGGGCGCCTCGCGCTCGTTCATGCGCGTGGTGGTGGAAGCCATCACGCTGACATCGCCACCGGCGTTCAGCAGACCATGGCGAGTCTCGCTACTCAGTACCCTGGCCTCGGTAACGGCATCGACCATCATCACCGAGACCGACCCGGCCACGGCACCACTACCCACCGCGGCGGTGGCCACGGTAATGCCGATATCCAGACGCTGGCGCGCCTCCACCGCGATGTCATGGGTAGCGATGAGCGTCGCCCCCACCACGTCGGCGATGGCGGTCGGGTTGAGCAGACCCACGGCCAGCGAGGCGCCGATGCCAACGCCACCACTGCCGGCCGCCGCGCCGACGATGTAACGGCCGTCCACCCGGTTATCGGCACCCACCTGGATGCTGGCGGCGGAGATCGTGACATCGCGGACATAGGCCAGGGTGTTGATCGACAGATCGACCGCGCTGGCCGAGCCCGCAGCGGCCGTTCCGCCGATGCCCACGGCGGCGCCGATGACCACCGAAACGAAGCTGATATCGGCGCGAGCGTCGACATCGACCACACCGCCGCTCACCATCGGGCCATCGTCGTTATAGTCGCCGCCATCGATCCAGGCATGGGTCTGGTGGCCCAGCAGCGAGACGTCGACGCCAGCGGCAAAGGCAGCCGTCATGTCGATGGCCGCCGCGCCGCCGCCGCTGTCGGCATCGCTACGATGCAGCGCACGCACTACCACGTCACGTTCGCTGGTAACGCTGGCGTTGTCGATATAGGCATGGGTATGGCCGTTGATGCCGTCGACAGTGACATTGGCGGCAAGGGCCCCGGTCGCTCCGCCCGCCACGGTAAGCGCCAGGCTCAGGAACTCCATGCGGCTGGTGGCCAGTACCACCACACCATGGCGACTCTCGCTGGCCCAATCGCCATCGCCCCACCGGGTGGCGATATTCAGGGCCGCGCCATTGCCTGCGGCATGCACCACGGCACCGCCACCGATCCACGCCTCGGTGGTACTGCCCATCAGGTCGACACCGACGCCACCGCCCACCGCCACGGCGCCGACCGCGACCGTACCGAGCGTGATGGTGCTGGTATCGAAGCTGTCGGCATGTACCAGCAGGCTGCCATCGGCGGTCGCACTGCCACCGTCGATACGCGCCTGGGTGGCATTGTTGATCAAGGAACTGCCGGCATTGCCGGCCCCGGCACCGAAGGTGCCGTAGGTCACCCCGGCGATCACGATCAGGTTCTCGGAGCGCGAATCGGCGGTGATCAGGATATCGCCGCCATCGCTGCTGGTCAGGTCAGACCCCTGGCTACCAGCCACGATGCTGTTCTGAATATCGTGATAGGAGACCGAGATTCCTGCCGCGCCCCCCTTCACCGCGACGTTGACCTGGGCGCTGGCCGAGGTGATCCTGCTGGTGTCGGCGGCGGCGATGGCGATATCGCCAGCGGCGCTTACCTGCGAACCGCCCAGCACGTCGGCCCTGATATCCTTGCGAGTGAAATTGAGCGAGGTGGTACCGCTGAGCGCGGCGAAGCCGGCCACGGCGCCACCCAGCGCATAGGCGTTGATACGCGAGTCGGAGAGTGCCGACAGCATTACGCTGCCGCCGGTGCTGGTCACACTGGCGCCATTCTTGATCAGCGCCTGTATTCGGTTGGCGGCGTCGCTGGTGGGATCGTCAGGATCGCCACCGATATAGTTGTAGGCCATGTAACCGGCCATGGCGAAGGCACCGGCCCCCGCGCCAGCAGCGGTGAAGGCGTTGAGCCCCAGATCGTCGCTGGCCTGCAGGGTAATATCGCCGCCTGCGGTCAGCGTGGCGGCATCGACGACCGCTTCGACATTGGTGCGCAGCCAGTTGAGCGACAGCGCCCCTGCCACGGCCACCTTGCCGGCCCCCGCGCCGCTCAGCGCGAAGCTCCATATCTGGTCTCCCTGCTCCGGCAACGCCGGACGGTCCTCGTCCTCCTCCTCGTCGGCGATCAGATCGCCGCCGATACCGATCGTCGGTACATCGGTGACCCGGATCAGCTCGGCTACGACGCGGATATCGCCACCCGCCGTGAGCACGGTATCGGCACCCTCTATCCGAGCGCTGACGATGGACGCCATATCGTTGGTGGCCGAGGCACCGGCCAGGCCCACGGCACCGGCTCCCGCCGCCGCGCCCGCCACGTTGATCATGATCGGCGCCACCGAGGCGCTGACCGTGATGTCGCCGTCCGTCGCCTCGACCTCGGCGCCGTTGCGCACCGTGGCCAGCAGGTCGTGCTGCATGAAGTTGATGGCAATAGAGCCCGCAAGTGCCACCTTGCCGGCCCCGGCACCGCCGGCGGTGATATTGAGCAGTTGTGCCGTGGCTGCGGCAGCGACCGTGACATCACCCGCTTCGGCCGTCACCGTGGCATCATCGATGACGGCGGCGACCTGGCCGACACGATAGTCGAAGGTATTGCCGCCGCCCTCGAGGATCAGCATGTCCTCTGAGGCGTCCACGTCATCGTCACTGGTATTGTCGACGGTACGCGAGGGATCGGTGGGATCTCCGCCGATATAGTTGAAGGCGATCGCCGCCCCACCGGCCACTTTGCCGGCCCCGGCCACACCGAAGGCGAAATTGACCAGCCCCTTGTCGTCGGCGGCGATGACCGACACGTCCTCCCCGGCCGTCACCTCGGCGCCTCCGCTGATCTCGGCACGTACCGAACTGCGCATCCAGTTCAGGCCGACCGCGGCCGCCCCCGAAGCGGCCCCGGCCCCCGCGCCGGCGATGCTGATATTGATCACGCCAGCGGTCCAATCCACATTGCCCAGATCCCGCGCGGCGATATCCGGTTCGTCCTCGTCGGGGTCCTCGTCCGGCGCCAGCTCAGTGCCTTCTGTCTCCGGGTTGACGCCGATCAGGGCTTGCAGATCGAATGCCTCGCGGGCGTCATCGTCGGCCAGACCGGCCCAGACGTTGACATTCTCGGCCTCGAGCCTTCCGCCCTCGACCAGTGCGACAATGGCGTTATCGGTCTGCACCGTGGTGCTGCTGATACCGCCGGCGACCTTGCCGGCCCCCGCCGCCCCGATGGCGATCACCACCAGTTGTGCACTGTCAGTGGCCTGTACCTGAATATCGCCGCCTGCGGTAATGTCGCTGTTCTGCAGGTGTGCGACGGTCTGACCCGAAACGAGGTTGACGGTGATCGCGCCGGCCAGGCCGACCTTGCCGGCCCCGGCTCCGCCTAACGCCACCGACACCACCAAGGCCTCGGACGCGGCATCCACCAGCACGTTTCCACCCGCCTCCACCTGGCTGGAGATGATCGAGGCCGCCGTGTCATTGTCGATCATGTTGACAGAGACGCTGCCGGCCAGCGCCACCTTGCCGGAACCGGCGGCGGCACCGCTGATGGCGATCAGTTGCGAACGGTCGAGCGCCATCACCGACACGTCGCCTGCGACCTCGAGGGCGGCGTCCTTCACGCCGGCATGGAGCGTATTGAAAATCATGTTGGCCGACACGCTGCCCGCCCCGGCGACTTTCTTGCTTGCCCCGACCCCGATGGTCAACGAGCGCAGCAAACCGGTATTGGTGGCCAGCACCGCGACGCTGGCGGCGCCTTCAATGGTACCGCCCTCGATCAGCGCCGAGGTCTCGTTGGCGATGCGGTTGACGGCGATGCCCGCACCGAAGCCGGCCGAGCCACCGACTCCCACGGCGCCAGAGAGAGACCAGATGCTGCTCTCGTCTTGCGCACTTACCACCACGCTCGGCAGGCTATCGCCGCTGCCCCCGCCTTCCGCCGCCGGTGCTGTCAGATAGGCATCCTCGAGCAGTGCACCCGTGGAGTTGCCGATCAGGTTCACCGCGACGGTACCGGCCAGCCCTACCCCCTTGGCACTGGCACCAATACCCGCCGAACCCGCCACGCTGACGATCAGCGCACGACTTTCGGCGGCGACGGCCATGCCCTCGACGACCACGGCCGATGCCTCGCTGCCCAGTGCTTCGCCGTGTGCCGTGACCTGATGGGCCATATCCGCATAGGCGGCCGCACCACCGATGCCTGCCCGGCCACCGCCCGCCACCGCACCGGCGACCAGCACGGTATTCGCCGCATCACGTGCCGTGACGCTCACGTCGCCCAGCTGACCTTCGCCAATGTTCCGAAGCCTGGCATCCACGCTACGCTCGGATACCAACACGCTCGCCGATCCGGCAAAACCAAAGCCCTTCTGTCCCCTGGCGATGGCCAGACCTGCCGAGGCCACCACGCTCCAGCCACTGCGGAGGGCTTCGACAATCACCCCCTGACTATCGAGACGAGCGACATGATCGATGCGCGCGCGGGTGATGCCATCCTGGAAGGCCAGCGCTGCCGCACCGGCCACTGCGACCTGCGGCCCATCGCTGCCCAGTGCCAGCGATGCCCCCCCGGCCAGGATACCGAGGTGCGTATCGTCGTTGGCGCTCACTCGGGTATGACCGATGACCTCGAGCACATCGAGTCCTTGGATCAACGCCTGGGTATTGTCGTTGCCGATGTGGACAACGACCGATCCGGAAACCCCTACGCCATAGCTATTCTGGGTGTCACCGCCGCCGCCGCTACCGCCGCCCTGGCCCAGCTTGCCGGTCAACTCAGCCAGCACGTTGTCGTAGTTGCTCTGATTGTTCGGCCACTTGTTGGGGTCGTCCTCGCCACTACCGCCGGACGTGCCGCCGTCAGAGGTCACACCGCTGCTCGATTTGCCCCCAGCCTTGGCCCCTGCCAGTGCAAGGTCGACCACCACACCAGACGTATTGGCCTCGACCAGGACATCACCGCCAACGTGGATATTGCCCGAGTAACCCAAGTCGTTGGCCAGGCTGCCGATCACCGCCGTGGTATCGCGCGAGACGACCGATACCGCCACGGATATCCCGACCCCGACGCTATTCCCCGAAGCCACGCTGCCGGCAATACCGAAAGCGTAGGTAGTGTCGTTGGCGCTGACACGCAGCGACGGGCCATCGTCTTCGCCCGCGACGCTGCCGTTGCCGATACGCAGTTGCACACCGTCTTCTATCTGCGCCAGGGTGGTATTCTCGACCACATTGGCCACGGCCGTGGCATTGAAGGCCACGTTGTCGGCCTTGCCGCCGGAGGCACCGAGCCCCAGCAGCACGGTATCGTTGCTGGCAGAAACGTCGAGGCTATCGGCCACCATGGCCACGCCGCTCTCGACCATCGCTGACGTGTTGCCGCCGAGCAGATGCACGCCCACCGCGGCGCCGATGGCACTGCCTTCCGACTTGACGCCGGCAAACCCGGACTTGATCTTGTCGATATCGCTCTTGAAGGCTTTTTTCCATGCTTCCCCGGTGGCTTCATTGGCACCGGCGAACTTGGGCAGGCTGATATTGCCGATCATCGACAGCAGGTGGTTGTCGGTATGCGCGACGACACTGACAGCCTGCCCCTCCAGCGGAGCTTCGGCGGCGGCGATATCGCTGGCACCTCCCAGGTTGATGGTGGCACCGGAGCGGATGCGCGCATCGCTGTCCTGGTTGATCAGGAAGACATTGGCAGCACCGGCGATAGCCAACTTGCTGCCTTCTGCCGTGGCCACGGTCCAGCTGTCGAAGCTGCCCGGCAACCCCAGGTTGCCCGAGGTATAGCCGTCGAGGGTGTCGATGAACTCCTGGATGCGCAACTCGAGTGGCGTGCCCAGCTGCTCCCAACGTGACTCATCGTCGAAATCCTCCTGGGCGAGGTCGACCGGCGATTCCTCGTCGTCGCCGACGAACTTGTAGACGTTGCCGCCCACACCGCCGGCCTGGTGGCCATCCCCGACCAGCACCGTGCCACCCGCGGACAGTTCACTCGGCGTATCGTGACTGGTGTGGTCATAGGTGCCTTCCAGGTCGTCGAACGCCTTGGCCGCGGTGTAGAGATTCATGCCCCACAGGCTGTCGGTGTCGACAGCGTTGAGGCTTTGCGCCTCGACGCGAATCGCCTTGCCGGCGTCCAGATCGACGTTGCCTTCGATCGAGGCGTTGGCCACGTTGTCCAACTTGCCGACACTCACTGCCCCCGCCACGCCAACCTTGGCGGCATCCTTTCCGGCGATCTTGTTGGCGTTGTCCTCTTTCTTCTGCGTCTCCGCCGAGTCGTTACCCTTGACGGCGCTGTCTTTCGGTTTGGCCAGTGCCTTGGCGAGCAGTGTGTTGCCGAGTACCTGATCCTGGAAGCTGCTGTCATCTTTCTTGTTGGGGTCCACACCGGAGGCAGACCCACTCGCACTGACGGCAGGCCGATGCTCGCTCAACGCCTCGACCACCACCTCGCCATCGAGCACACGAATGACGCTGCGCTCATCGTGCATGTCCAACGCGTCGCCGTCACGGTTGACCGTGGTACCCAAGCGAGCCTCGGCGATATTGAGATCGACCGAGACGGCGATCGCCGCGGCCACATCGAAGGTGTTTTTCTTCTCGCCCGAGTCCTTGAACAGGTCGCCAATGAAACCGGGTGCCTTGTCGGCAATCTGCGCTTTGACCTTGTCCCCGATGGCTTTGGTAACCGCCTCCTGAGTATTGCCGATGACCGCCGTGGGCGAGAGGTCCTTGGCCGAAGACTCCACCCCATCGATCAGGCTGCTGGGGCCCTTCGGCTTGGCGGTGCCAGCACTCGCCGAGACGGCGCCACTGTCGCTCGCCTGGCGCGTCTCGGCCATGACCACGAGATCCCCGCCCACGGTCACATCACCGGCGAGCTGGGCTTCGGTACGGCTACTCTCGACGTTGATGGCCAAGGCGATGCCCACCTTGCCCTTGTCGGGGGCCGAGGCTGCCTTGGTGGTATTGTTTTCAACGGTAGTGGCGGCCACCGTCAGGTCGTTGCCGGCTTTCAGCGTGGCGTCATTCCATACCATCACCCGCGAGTCACTGACCAGCACGCTGACCGCCACCGCCCCTGCCACGCCGCCCAGGCCATCGGGTTCGGCCGCGACGGACTGGGTGGTGGTCACGCTGCTGCTGAGGTGAATATCGTTGGCGGCGTCCAGCGAGCCGTGGACATGCACGTTGGAGCGGGTGATCAAGGTACTGACCGATACCCCGATACCCCACGCCTTGCTGGGCGAAGCCTCGGCGGTGATGTCGATCTCGGAGGCGATGGTGATGTCACCTTCGGTGGCGACGATCACCGCCTGTGGGCCGATATCGATGGTGACATCGGCGATCAGCGTAGAAATGCTGCCGAACAGCGAGATGCCTTGCAGAAAGTCGAGCGCAGCATCGATTCCCTTGTCGATGAAGCTCGTCCCGGTGCGCTGGTTGAACCAGTCACGGTCGGGGTCGACCAGCCTGGCGTCGACGATCACATCGCCGCCGCTCAGCGTGGCGTCATCGATATTGATCGAGAGGTCGAACAGCCCCACGTCGACGAAGCTGTTGACCGGCGCCAACACGGTGGGCGGCAACTGGGCACTCAGGTGCAGGGTGCCACCCTCGGCGGTCAGTTCACTGCCTCCATCGATGACCAGTTGACGCGCCGACAGCGTCAGGTCGCCGCCATCGGTGGCAAGGATGGCACCCTCCAGGGTCAGGCGGCCATTGGCGCGCAGTTCGGTGTTGCTGGTGAAAGTGACGTCGACGTCATCACCGAGCGTGCTATCGCCAGTCCAGTAACCCACCAGAGTGACGTTGTCGCTGACATTGACACTCTCGAGGCCCGCCAGGCTGTCGGCGGCCAAATCGACCACCACTTCATCGTCGTCATTCGCCTCGACATCGACGTCACCGACGCCAATGGCGAGACGGAAATGGGTCTGCCCGGAGAAGTCCGTGCTATCCAGGGTCACGCCATCGCCGCTGGAAAGGCGCAGTTCGGCACGCTGGATATTGGCCAGCGCCTCCGTCGCGACACTGCCCATGGTGAGTCGATCGTCGGACAGGGTGATATCGCCCCCGGCGTGCTCCGCCACCAGCGTATTGATACCGTCGCCGCCATCGATATCGTGCTGGCCCGCCACCACGATAAAGCGATCGTCGCCACGGCTGCCCCGCAGCGTGTTGTTGCCACCTTGGGTAGCATCGATCATCACGCCCTGGGCCGCCAGCGGTTGGCTGCGCCACTCTCCGCCCTCCATCGCCATGCCCAGCGCGGCGCTGAGAATGCCGGCGGTATCGTCGGCATCGATCGAGAAGCCGCCTTCGCCACTGGTCGTGTCGCTGACCACCAAACGCCCTGCGGCGGTGTCGAATTCGGCTTCCAGCCCCTCGATGGTTTCCAGCAGCAGGATCAGGTCTTCGAGGCTGCGCGCATCGGCGATATTGAGCCAATGCTCACTGCCATCGGCCAGTGCCACCGTGAGCATTGCTCCGGCGTCTTCCAGGCCGCTGCCCTCGATATAAGTGGCCAGGTAGGCCTCGTAGGCCTCCTGACTCTCGAATTCGTGGGCCTCGGGCAGCACCGCCCCCAGTGCGGCCAGGAACGTGTCGACCTCCTCCTGGGTGGCGCCGCCCTGCTGCATCAGCTCGATCAGCGAGGTGTACTCGCCCACGCCGTGCCAGCCACTGGCGTCGAGGGTGTTATCGTCGCCATTACCGATCAGGGTAAGCTGGTCAACGCTACGATAGCTCGAGCTCGTACCGTCGACCGCGAAGGTGTCGCCCGCCACATTGACGGCAGTCTGGCCCGGCGCCAGCGTAATGATCAGGTGGTCGTGGCCGACACCGCCGATGATATCGTTCTCGCCGCTGCCGGCATGCAGGACGTTATCTCCCGCCACGGTGACGAATTGGGTGAAGCCCTGGCCGCCATGCATGACGTCGTTGCCGGAGCCACCCTGCAGATAGGCATCGCCGGCAAAGCCACTGGCATCCAGTACGGTATTGCCGAACTCGGCCTGCAGCATGCCGTGCTGAACGTTGGTGAGGGTATCGATGCCCGCTTCACGCGCACGGTTCTGGGTCGAGGAGATGACTGCGCCACCCGCCGCACCCACCAAAGCCACCCCGAGAGAGTCGCCGTCGAGCGCCGTGGTAAAACTGCCGCTGTCATCGACGGCCATGAAGTCGCCGACAAAGCGTATCGTCCAACGCACTTCGTCGTCATCGACTTCCCGCGCGACCTGAACATTGCCGGCGCCGATGCCCTCCAACTGCTCCAGCGCATGCTGGATTTCCAGCGCCTCGGCGTCCAGCCCCAGCGCGATGGTCCGTTCGCCATCATAGTGGAATTCAACCGTATCACCCGCCGCGCGATCCCAGACCAGCAGGTGCTCTTCGGCGAAATCACCACGTACCAGCGTGCCATCGCCCTCGTCGCCGAACAGCCGCAGGTAGTGCGAGGTGGTGCCCAGCACCGAGTTGGTGCCCGCCCCACCATCGATGACGTTATTGCCACGATTGCCGAACAGCACGTCGTCGCCGGCGCCACCATACAGAGAGTCGTTGCCGATGCCGCCGATCAGGATGGCATCACCGCCGCCGGCACGCAGGGTGTTGTCACCGGCGATGGCCTCCAGACGCACCGACCCCGAGAAGCCACTGGCATCGAGCACGTTGTCGCTCTCTCCGCCCACCAAGTGAGCGAGGGAGATGCCACTCAGATCCCACTGCGCCCAGCCATCCACGGCCAAGTCGTCATCGGTGAGCAGCATATTGGCATCGGCCTGTGCCTCGATCAGATTCTCTTCGCCGTCGTTGCCGGTCACCTCGCCGCCGCCGGCGCCGAGAATGAAGCGGTCGTCCTGATCGCTGCCGATCATGCGGGTATTGGTGGCGATATCACGGGCCTGGAAGGTCACGCCGCCCAGCGCATAGCCACTGGCATCCAGCGTCTGGCCGTCGCCGGCGGCGGCCAGCACGATCTCGACGGGCTGGTGGGTAAAGCTCAGGATGCCATTGACGGTGGCCACCCCATCCTCGCTGCCCAGGATGATATCGCCACCGGTGCGCTCGATGACATACGTCAACTCGGCTTCTTCCGGCGTGAAGTCGTCGCCCAGGCTGTCGCTCAGGGCGAAGATGTCGTCGCCGGCACGCGAGATCAGCGTGCTTTGCCCGGCACCCGCCTTGAGGGTGTCGTTGCCACCGCCACCGATGATCAGGTTGTCGCCGTTGCGACCGTCCAGCACCACCGACTGGGTGCTGTCGATATCGCCGATCAGGATATCGTCGCCGTTGGTGCCGATCACATGGCCGAAGCCTTCCACCCGTTGGAAGCCGGTGCCGGTTCTTTCCCCGAGATCGACCTCCACCGACGTGGCGTACTCGGAGTAGTCGAGGATATGGCCGTGCAGGCCGGTCAGAATGTCGATACCCTCGAAGTCGATACCGCCCAGCGACAGGCTACGTTCGTCATACAGCGACCATTGCGCCTCAGCCATGGTGGTCGAGAGCGAGTGCGTGAAGACGTCCTCGACGCCCTCTTCGTCATCGAGGTAGAACGCCGCATCAATGGTCGTCACGCCACTGAAACTGAGCCAGCCGCTCTCATCGGACCAAGTGGCTTCGCCCTGCCCCTCGCCACTCAGCGACCATTGAGTATCGGCCTCGAGGCCATTGATCCGGTCATCCCCGTCGCCCCCCACGAAGTTGATGATCAGTCCCTGGCTATTGGCCAGGTCGAGAGTGTCATCACCATCTCCGCCATGGAAGTTGATCACCAGGCCAGACAGCGCTGAATGGTTCAACAAGCTCTCATCGAAGCGCAGGCTGTCATCGTCATCACTGCCCTGAATCGTGATGTCGCCATCCTCCAGCGCGTCGAGGTCGAAACGATGAATCACCTGCTCCGCACCATCGACGGTGTCCACCAGTTCGAGCGCTTGCTCTTCCGCTCCCATGCGCAGCACCATGTCGCTGCCGGCGGCCACCACCGCCGTCAGCGGATCGGCGGAGAGCAGCATGCGCGGCTCGAGCCCTTCGAAGACGAACTTCGAACGCTCGGCCTGGGCGCGCGTGGCACGGCGCTCGCGCGTCAGCTTGCCGACCAACTCGGTAAGCGGCTTCCGGAGGGGGCGGAAGGGGTGATTCATGGCATCTCTCCTGCGTCGTCAGGGTCGCTCAGGGGCAGCCTGCTCAATGCACCGGGGCGGTGGTGTCGCCAGTATCCTCTGTCTCGCCCGCCACGGACTCTTCGGCGGGGTCACCCTTTTGCTGGGAGCCGACTCGGGCACCACCGCGCGACAAACGGCTGAGGCGATTGAAATTGCGCATCGACTGCAGGTGGATATACAGCAGTTCCAGCTCATCGCTACCGAGCATGGTCTTGAGTGTCTCGTCCGGCAGCGCCTTGAGCTTCTGACGGTTGACGGCCTTGAAACCGGTCAGGGTGCGCTTGCCACCCTCGGGCAGACCGATCTGGGCCTCCACGGCCTCCAGTAGTTCGAGTTCGACCAATCGCTGGCAGAAGGCCCGCGTACGCTGGAAATGCGCCTGGTAGTCCTGCAGGAAGTCGAGCACCTTGGCGAGGTATTGCGTGCGTTCGCCGTCGGCGTCGAAGAACCGTTCGCCGCGCCCTTCGCCATTCAGTCCCGCATAGGCTTCGTCAACGCACAGCGTGAAGGTCTTGCCATCGGCGCTGGAAGCAAACACGAAGGGATAGCGACGCAGGAAGGCCGGCACATATTCGCCCCGCCACTGGCCTTCGCTATCCACCATCAGGTTGGCATCCTGGTCGATGCCTAGCACTGCCACGGGCAGCACGCCATCATCGGCATCGGTAAACACGATGGGTAGATCACTGGCAGCGGTGGGAAACTCAGCGGCCATCAGCGGCACCGAGTTGATGTCTTTGGCAAAGCCGAAATCCTTGCCCACCTTGAGTGACAGTTCGCCGTGCTTGTCACGGGTAATCGGCTGTACGTCGCGGTAAATAAGCAGCTGTGTCGCCATGGGAGCCTTCTTAACGTGTCGGAGATAGGTTGTCGTTTGGCACGGAGCGCCGTTGCCCTGCGAGCCGTTGCCCTGCGTAGTAGCAGGTGAAGAATGGCTGGCGATCACCGCCGAGCCCGAAGGAAACATTGCCCAGCATCTGATTGCCATGCTGCACCATCCATTGCACCAGCGTGTCCCGCGGGGCACTTTGCCAATCGCGAGCCAAGGCCATCAGCAACCCGGCAATCGTACCGAGCGGCAGTCGAGACTGATGCATATGCAGATTGATCGAATCGCGTGGCGTGGCATTGCCCGCCTGGGCTTCTTCGATGCGTACCGTCATCGGTGGCCAAGGGTGCTGCATCAGCGCGGTACTGATCTCGAGTTGCTCGACAAGATCCGCCACCAACGGTGGCAATAGCTCGAGCTGCTGGCGAATCGCGCCCCGCGCCGACGTGGCCGTCGGCAACAGGACATACTCGGATTGGGCGGCGCGTGTCTGTCCGGGTCGCCATTTCCAGGCGCGATACTGGACATGGCGCTCCCCCGCTTCAGCCGCCGACGAAGGTAGCGGATACTCCCAGTAGACCTTGCAACGGTCGCCCTCCAGGCCCAGGTGCAGATAGTGAAGCGGCTGCTTGCCAGCAGCGTCATCATCGGGGCCTGACAACACCTGCTGCTGGTCAACCGCCGGCATCTGCCACTGCGTCAACAAGGCCTCCAACCGCTCGGTCAGCACGCGCGACGGCTGTCGTGAGAGCGGCACGCTGTACAACACCCGTTGTTCGCCCCAGTATGATGGTCTCAGCTTGACCGACTGCTCATGCAAGCACGGTGTCTCCAGGGCATCGACGGCGTCGCGCAGTATGGTCAGCGCCGCCAGGTACCCCTGCATGGCCGTCATCAGATGGACGCCCCCCGCCGGATGACCACCGATTCACCGAGGAACCCATCGATCTCGGCCAGGTCGTCTGCGTTGAGGATGCCTGCGGCATGCTTGAGACGCAGCACGCTCAGTAAATAGTCGTAGCGCGCATTCGCCAGTTCGCTGCGCGCCAGAAACAGGTCACGCTCGGCGTCGAGCAGATCCAGAAGCGGGACCAAACCGGATTCGAAGCCCAACTGGCGAGACTCGGCAATACGTTCACTGGCACGCAGCGACTCCCTCAGCGCCTCCTCACGGGCCATGGCGGTGATGATGCCCTGATAGCCGGCCTGGGCCTGACGATCGATATCCCGGCGAACCTGCTCTTGCGTCGAACGGCTGACATTGATCAACTGCTCTCCTTGTCGCACCTGCGAAGCAACCAGGCCACCGCGGTAGATGGGGATATTGACGTTCACGCGAATGGTCTGCGTCTCGACCTCACTGCCCCCACCAAACAGCGAGCCTTCGGTGTCGTCGTTTTCATAGTTGAGGCTCAAGTCCACCGTGGGGAAGTGGCCGCCGCGACGGACACGGACATCCTGCATGGCCACTTCGCCGGCCAGTTCGACCGCTTTCAGCCTGGGGCTACGCTGCAGAGCCAGCTCGGTCCAGGCCGACTCGACATCGGGGTCGGGACGCTGCAGTTGCAGGTCATCGCGCACTAGTCGCAAGGTGTCCGGCGCCAGGCCAGTCACCTCCTCCAGGCCGTTGAGGGCGTCGCGCAGGCGGTTTTCGAGATCCAGCTCACGCGCCTGAACCTGAAGAAAGCGGGCTTCGGCGTCGAGCAAGTCGATTTCGCGGGCCAGACCATCCTGGTAGCGGGCACGAACATGAAGCAGATTGGCTCCGACCTCCTCCTTTTCAGCGGCTAGAAACCCGAGGTTTTCGTGCAGGGCCAAAACATCGAAGTAGCGCTCGGACACCCTCAGCAGCAGATCCTGGCGTGCCACCTCCAGCTCCGAGGCCGCCTGCTGCGTTTCGAGGTCAGCCTGACGAAAGGCTGCCCAGCGCGAGTAGTCGTAGACCGACTGCGTCAGCGAAATGCCATAGATGGTGGTGGGGTAACTGGTGCTGCCGCTATCAAAGACTTCATTATCGGTACTGACGATATCCTGGCTGATTTCACTGCGGCTGACGTTGGCGCTGATTTGAGGCAGCAATGCCGAACGGGCCTGGTAATAGCGCTCATCGGTGGCTTGCTTGCTGAAGAAGTCGGCCTGAAACTGCGGGTCGTTGTCCCGCGCCAGGTCATAGACTTCCAGCAAACCGGATGCCAGCACATGTTGGGCACTAGCCAGCATGCCCAGCACACCCAAAAGACCCAGGCCCTGCCTGGAGAGAACCCTGATCATTATTATTTTCCCCTGCGTGGCGCCGCTGTATCGCAGCTGCCTAGCCCTGTCGCCGCCTTACCATATGGCAACGTTTGTTAAATTATTATTACACAAAAAGCCTCGTGCGGGCATCGACTCATCAATATCTCGTTAGCCGTCGCATCAAAAAACCCATCCCATAGGGCTTAGCGAGCTAATTCTCATGCTTGAGTGTAGCCCATTGTTTATGGCCGACACGTCACTCTGTCTCCATAAAGAGCCACCTCTTAATAAAATTTTGTTATACCGGAGGAATCCCTTAAAATCAAATGCGTCAGGCGCCTCCCCTAGAACTGGCGACAACAGCGGTTTGCTCCGCCTGGGTGGAAAATATCGCTGTGGGAGCGCTGGTCCCCATCGCGACTGGCGCCGCCAGGCGCCTTGGTGGAGGCCGCCATCGTGGCGATGATTGCCAGCCTGGGCAACTCCTCGGTCGCGAGCTGAAGCTGGCTCCAACAGCGGCTTGCTCCGCCTGGGTGTAAAATATCGCTATTGGAGCGCTGGTCCCCCATCGCGACTGGCGCCGCCAGGCGCCCTGGCGAAGGCCGCCGCCGTGCGATGATTGCCAGCCTGGGCAACTCCTCGGTCGCGAGCTAAAGCTGGCTCCAACAGCGGTTTGCTCCGCCTGGGTGGAGAATATCACTGTTGGAGCGCTGGTCCCCATCGCGACTGGCGC
>NZ_PNRF01000033.1 GCF_002879615.1 Billgrantia endophytica | reverse complement strand
ACCTGGAAGATCGGCGCTTCCTCGTCCTTGTTGATCGCCACGATCACCTTGGAGTCCTTCATCCCCGCCAGGTGCTGGATCGCTCCCGAGATGCCCACGGCGATATAGAGCTCCGGCGCGACGATCTTGCCGGTCTGCCCCACCTGCATGTCGTTGGGCACGAAGCCCGCGTCCACCGCCGCGCGCGAGGCGCCGATCGCCGCCCCCAGCTTGTCGGCGATGCCGTCGAGCAGCTTGAAGTTGTCGCCGTTGCCCATGCCGCGCCCGCCGGAGATCACCACCCGGGCACCGCCCAGCTCGGGCCGGTCGCTGGCGGCCAGTTCCTGCTTGATGAAGGTGGACTGGCCGTTGTCGACCACCGTGTCCACGCTTTCGATGGCGGCACTGCCGCCCTCGCTCCCTCTATCAGGGCAGGCATCGAAGCCGGTGCTGCGCACGGTGATGACCTTGAGGGTGTCGGCGCTCTTGACCGTGGCGATGGCGTTGCCGGCGTAGATCGGGCGCTTGAAGGTGTCGGCGTCGATCACGGCGACGATCTCGGAGATCTGCGACACGTCCTTGAGCGCGGCCACCCGCGGCAGGATATTCTTGCCAGTGGTGGAGGCGGCCGCCAGTACGTGGCCGTAGTCGCCGGCGAGTTCGGCGATCAGTGCGCCCATGGGCTCGGCGAGCTGGTGGGCGTAGGCGGCGTGGTCGGCGACGCGCACCCTGGTCACGCCATCGAGTTTCGCGGCGGCCTCGGCCACGGCGCCGACGTTCTCGCCGGCCACGAGGATGTCGATCTCTCCACCGATCTGTCGGGCTGCCGCGACCACGTGGGCGGTGGCGCCGGCGAGTTGGCCGTCGTGATGGTCGGCCAGAATCAAGATGCTCATGCGATCCGCTCCCTTCAAAGCACTTTGGCTTCGTTCTTGAGTTTGTCCACGAGCTCGTCCACGGAGCCCACCTTGATGCCGCCCTGGCGCTCGGCCGGCGACTCGACCTTGAGCAGCGTGACCTTGCTCGCCACCTCGACGCCGAGTTCCGCCGGGGTCGTGACGACCAACGGCTTCTTCTTGGCTTTCATGATGTCGGGCAGCTTGGCGTAGCGCGGCTCGTTGAGGCGCAGGTCGGTGGTGACGATGGCCGGCAGCGTCAGCTCGACGGTCTGCAGGCCGCCGTCGATCTCGCGGGTCACCTGCAGCGTTTTGTCACCCTCGTCACCGCTGAGTTTCACCTCGGAGGCGAAGGTGCCCTGGGACAGGCCCGCCAGCGCGGCGAGCATCTGCCCGGTCTGGTTGTTGTCGGTGTCGATGGCCTGCTTGCCCAGGATCACCAGGCCGGGCTGTTCTTCCTCGACCACCTTGGCCAGCAGCTTGGCCACCGCCAGCGACTCGACGCGCTCATCGGTCTCGGCTGACGTATCGATATGCACGGCACGGTCGGCGCCCAGCGCCAGCGCGGTGCGCAGTTGCTCCTGGGCGGCCTTGGGGCCGATGGTCACGGCGACCACTTCGGTGGCCACCCCGCGCTCCTTCAGACGCACGGCCTCTTCCACGGCGATCTCGCAGAAGGGGTTCATGGCCATCTTGACGTTGGTGAGGTCGACGTCGGAATGATCCGCCTTGACGCGGATCTTGACGTTGTAGTCGATGACGCGTTTGACCGCGACGAGTACTTTCATGAGAAGAGTTCCGTGATCGTTTGTCAGGGGATGAGAAGTTACGCTTCGTCAATGGAAAGCTGATGACGGCGAAAACTGCCCGAGGCGGTGGCAATCAGTTGCTCGCCCGCCAACAGTTTGGCTTCGGCAAAGAAAACACGCCGCCCTCCGCCGATACGCCGCCCCTTGGCCAGGAGAACGCCATGATGGCTCTTGGCCAGATACTGGATGCTCAGCGACAGAGTGGCGGCCCGGTGTTCGAGTCGGCCCTGCTCGGGACAGAACCCGCTGTAGCCACAGGCCACGTCCAGCAGGGTGGCGATCACACCGCCATGCAGACTGCCCTGGGTATTGGTGTGGTGGGCGGCGATCTCGAGCTGCCAGGTGCAGCTTCCCGGCTCCCACTCCACCAGTCGCGCGCCCAGCATGTCGATGAAGGGGTTGTGCAAAACGTTCAGGTCCATGGGCTCTCTCTTATCAATGACCGGCACGAGCCAGCAGCGCCCTGGCACGGGAGATCACCGGCGCATCGATCATCTGCCCATCGAGCTGGAAGGCGCCGCCAAGTGTCTCGGCGCCTTCCAGCACGCGCCGCGCCCAGGCCAGAGCCTCTTCGCTGGGGGTGAACGCCTGATGAATGGCCGGCAGCTGTCTGGGGTGGATGCTGAGCATACCGGTGAAGCCCATTTCAGCGGCATGCGTGGCGGTGCGTTCCACCGCAGTGAGGTCATCGATCTCGGGAACCACGCTCTCTATGGGAGGTGCCAGGCCGGCTGACCTGGAACAGACAACCAACTGGTAGCGACACTGGTCAAGGATCTTGCTGGCGCCATTCGTTCCCGGGGTCAAGTTCAACTCTGTTGCCATGTCCAGAGCCCCAAAACAGAGGCGTTCAATACCGGCAGTAAACACGAGACTCGGTAACGCCAGCAGCCCTCTCGCGGTCTCGATCAACGGCCACACAGGCTTGTTGCACGTGCGGACCTGTTCGATCTGATGACATGTTTCCGTCTTAGGCAGCATGACGCCCACGACGCCGGGGAAATTGGTACAAAGTGCCAGATCCTGCTTGAGTTCACGGCTTGTCGAGTTGACGCGAACCATGACCCGAGCGTCTGGCGTTTGCTCAAGGAACTCCTGTAACGCCTGACGCGCTTCGTCCTTCTTGTCGTGTGCTACTGCATCTTCCAAGTCAACGATGACGGCGTCTGCTCCACTGGCCAGTGCCTTAGGAATCCGCTCGGGGCGGGTCGCTGGGACAAAAAGAAAGGAACGCTGTAAGCCCTGCTTCATTGGTGACTCCCATCCATCAGATGACGCCCTGCGCCTTGAGGCGCTGGATATGCTCCGCACCATAGCCCAGGTCACCGAGAATGCTGACGCTGTGCTCGCCGAGTGCCGGCACGGCGCCCATCTGCGGCCGATAGCCGCTGTTGCGTCCCGGAGGCAGCAGCGCCGGCAGGCGGCCTGTCGGGCTGCCGACCTCTACCCAGCGATCGCGGGCCTTGAGCTGAGGATGATCCCAGACGCCATGCATGTCATTGACGTGGGCGTTGGCGATCTGCGCCTGTTCGAGGCGTGCGATGACCTCCTCGGCGCCGAGGCTGGAAAAGGCCTGGCAGATCAGTTCGCGAAGCTCATCCCGATTGGCCGAACGGAGTGAGTTGCTGACGAAGCGCGGGTCGGTGGCCAATTCGACATCATGCAGCACCACATCGCAAAATGCCTGCCACTCGCGCTCGTTCTGTAGACCGAGCATGACCGCCTGACCGTCGCCGGCCGGGAAGGGGCCATAGGGGTAGATGGTCGCGTGGGACGCTCCAGCGCGCGGGGGCGGCTCCGCACCCTGGTAGGCGTAGTACATAGGGTAGCCCATCCACTCCACCAGACTCTCCAGCATGGAAACGTCGATGTGACTGCCCTCTCCGGTCCGGTCACGCAGCATCAGCGCGGAGAGGATACCAGTGTAGGCATACATGCCGGCGGCAATGTCGGCGATGGAACAGCCCGCTTTCGCCATGCCGGCTTCACCGGGGGCACCGGTGGTCGAGAGAAAGCCGGCCTCGCTCTGGATCAGCAGGTCGTAGGCCTTCTTCTGCCTGTAGGGGCCGTCATCGCCGTAGCCGGAAATGTCGCAGACAATCAGCCTGGGAAAACGCTCATGCAGAGCCTGGAAGGAAAGTCCCAGGCGCGCGGCGGCGCCGGGGGCCAGGTTCTGTACCAGCACGTCGGCTTCGCTGAGCAATCGTTCGAGAATTTCGTCGGCCTCCTTCGCCTTGACGTTGAGCGTCAGGCTTTGCTTCGAGCGGTTGGTCCATACGAAGTGGGACGCCATTCCGTCCACCCGCTCGTCGTAGTTGCGGGCAAAATCACCGACTTCGGGTCGCTCGACCTTGATCACGCGGGCGCCGAGGTCGGCCAGTTGCCGCGTGCAGAAGGGAGCGGCAATCGCGTGTTCGAGGCTGACCACTGTCACGCCGTCGAGTGGGCGAGGGGCCTGGGGGGAATCCGTCATGCTCACTCCTTTCCTCGGGCTGGCAGCAGTGCCGCCATGGACGTGACATCGCGCAGGCCCCACGCCAGCTCGATCAGGTGTCGGGTCTCGCCATCGTCGGCCGCACCGGAGAAGCGGGCGAGACGCTGGAACTTGCTCTCCAGCTCGGGTCTCGAGAGCGGGTTTTCGGGGTCGCCCTTGGGATCGCGAATGGTAGCCTGGAAGGCCTGGCCGGCGTGGATCGTCACCTCCACCTTGCCGATCCACTTGTTCGGGTAGGCACCGTCCACCTCGGGGTCGAGGCGCATGGAGACCCGGCCACGGAAATCGGCCACCCGGGAATCCTCGAGAGCATGGTTCTGGAACTCTTCCAGTCCCGCCTTGCCGTGAACCGCGATCAGGCCAAGAACGGTACCCATGGAGAACTTGGCCTGGTGCACCGTGCGCGGCACCTCCACGGGCCCCAGCACATCGATGGCGGCCTGGTGGACATGAGTTACCACGGAAACAATGTCGGTGTGACTGAGCCCCTGCTGCTGCATCACATGCAACAGGGCGTCCGCGGCCGGATGGGTATGACGACAGGACGCATGGAACTTGAACGAGGTCTCCGTCAGCGCCCAGCGGCTGCCCAGGCGATCGGCCAGGCATGAGGGATCGGCATCCCGGGACATGCCCGCCGCCATCCCCTGCTTGCCGTCGAGAATTCGCTGGGCACCGGTGAGGCCGTCCGCGGTCATGTAAGCGGCAAGCAGGCCGTCGGCTGCCGCCTTGGCCGTATGCAACTGCTTCGAGTCCGCACCGTCCCGCAGGAACTCCCACAGCCCGGCGGCCTGGGTGCCGGCGCTGCCCAGAGCATGGACGAAGCCCGTGGACGAGAAGCCAAGCAGCTTGCCCACGGCAGCTGCGGCCGCCAGGGTACCCACCGTGCCCGTGGTATGAAAGATGGTGTAGTGGGAACGGCCGAGACATTCCCCGATGCGAATGCCCGCTTCGTAGCCGGCCACCGCGGCCAGGATCATCTCCCGGCCGGACTTGCCTTCTGCCTGGGCGGCGGCCAGTACGGCGGGAAACACCACCGTGCCGGGGTGCAGCACGGAGGAATTGTGCAAGTCATCCTGCTCCACCACATGGGAGGCCGCGGCATTGACGAAGGCGGCGAAATAGGGCGATGTCCCTTGTCGCAGGGTCAGTATCTCGCTGCCGCCATCGGCCGGGCCCATGCGCTGGGCATAGCGTTCGAACAGGGGGATCGGCGCGTAGTCCTTCCCCGCTAGTGCCGAACCCAGCCAATCCAGAAAAAGCTCCTCGCAGCGCGCCACTACCGGCTCGGGAATGTCTTCGTAACTCAGGGCGGCCAGAAAGTCCGCCAGCTCTCTTGTCGGGTCGGTCATGAGTGCCTCCTGCGGCATCAGAAAGAGCGCGGCATTTCGAGCAGGTGCTCGGCCACATAGGAGAGGATCAGGTTGGTGGAAAT
This sequence comes from Billgrantia endophytica, assembly GCF_002879615.1. Lineage (GTDB taxonomy): Bacteria > Pseudomonadota > Gammaproteobacteria > Pseudomonadales > Halomonadaceae > Halomonas > Halomonas endophytica. The sequence continues at coordinate 32,689 of NZ_PNRF01000033.1, read as the reverse complement.
GGGCGCCACCTGATAGAGACGGGTCTCGCGGAACTTGCGCTCGACGTCGTACTCCGCCGCGAAGCCGAACCCGCCGTGAGTCTGCAGGCAGACATTGGCGGCTTTCCATGAGGCTTCCGCTGCCAGGTACTTGGCCATGTTGGCGCTGGCACCGGCATGCTGGCCGCTGTCGTACTCGTGGCAGGCGCGCCAGCGCATCAGGTCGGCGGCCTCCACCTCTATGTGCGCCTGGGCGATGGGGAACTGGACCCCCTGGTTCTTGCCAATCGGGCGGCCGAACACTTCACGGTCACAGGCGTAGCGGCTGGCCTTCTCGATGAACCAGCGGCCATCGCCGATGCATTCGGCGGCAATCAGCGTACGCTCGGCATTGAGACCATCGAGAATGTAGCGAAAACCCATGCCCTCTTCGCCGATCAGGCTGTCGGCCGGTATTTCCAGGTTATCGAAGAACAGCTCGTTGGTTTCATGGTTGACCATATTGGCAATCGGCTGGACGGTCAGCCCATTGCCGATGGCCTGGTGCAGATCCACCAGGAAGATCGACATACCCAGCGACTTTCTCTCCACCTGCTCCAGCGGCGTGGTGCGCGCCAGCAGGATCATCAGGTCGGAATGCTGGATTCGCGAGATCCATACCTTCTGGCCGTTGATGACGTACTTGTCACCCTTGCGTACGGCGGTGGTCTTGATCTTGGTGGTGTCCGTACCGGTAGTGGGCTCGGTGACCCCCATCGACTGCAGGCGCAGCTCACCGGCGGCGATCTTCGGCAGGTACTCCCGCTTCTGCGCCTCGCTGCCATGTCGCAGCAGGGTAAACATGTTGTACATCTGGCCGTGGACGGTGCCGGAGTTCCCCCCGCAGCGATTGACTTCTTCAAGGATCACCGAGGCTTCGGTCAGGCCCAGCCCCGAACCACCGTATTCCTCGGGAATCATGGCGGCCAGCCAACCCGCTTCGGTCAGCGCGGAGACGAACTCTTCGGGGAAACCCTTGCGCTCGTCCACGGCGCGCCAGTAGGCCTCATCGAAGTTGGCACACAGGCCGCGAACACCATCGCGAATGGCGTCGAGTGCCTCGGAATCATGGCTGAACATCGTCATTCTCCTTGTATTCGATCTCTGCCTGGTGCGCAGGGCCCTTGTCGTTGAATGCCCAGAGCGCACAGCGTTGGTTGCCCTGCTCATGGCCGCCCACCTGGAAGGAGGTATCGGCGATCAGCGGTCTAAGCCCGCGGTAGGCGAGGTATTGAGGGATGCGCTGTGGATATTGACGAATGAAGCTTCGCAGCATCAGCGTCGCGATCATGGGGCCGTGCACTACCAGGCCGGGGTAGCCTTCCTGCTCGGTGGCATAAGGGAAGTCGTAGTGGATGCGGTGGCCGTTGAAGGTGACGGCCGAATAGCGGAAGAGCATGACCGGAGAGGGGTGAAAGGTTTCGTCCCACACCAGTTCGGGCAGCGGTGTCGCGTTCTCCAGCTTCGGAGGGCTGGGCTCGCGGTAGACGATATCCTGCTCTTCGGTGATGCAGAGTACGTCGCCTTGGAAATAGCAATGCTCGACGGTGACGAACAAGAGTGCCCCGGTCTTGCCCTGCTTTTCCTTGACGGTGGCGATGGTGGAGCGTCGCTCTGCGGCCTCGCCGACGCGAAGCGGCTGCGTGAAGCGGACTCGGCCACCGGCCCACATGCGGTTTCGCCCCTCCACCGGAGGCAGGAAGATACCATGCGCAGGGTGGCCATCCAGGCCAAGCTTGCTCTCGAACACGGGCTTCTGGAAAAAGGCCCAGTGCCACAGATGGGGCAGGGCCTCGCCCATTTCGGGACACGCTTCGCCGAAAGTTATGGCGATGCGCTTCACCATGCTTGGAGACAAGTCGTCCCGGCTATGATCTTGCCTGCCAACCCAGTGACTATAGAGATCACCGCTCATTACCGCCCTCTCCTGGCTGCTTCAACTTGCGATAGGGGCCATGATGCGCAAGTGCGACGAGAGGGTGAATTTGGAATTTCATAACCCGGCGTTCCACTCAGGTGAAGGGCGGGTATGATCCGAAGCCGTGAGCCTGAAAAATATAGACTTTAGTCCATGTCATGGAAGTGGTTCATATTGCCAGGCCGCCCCAACAAGGAACAAACAAACCTCATTCCTTATAATCATGAAAGTCTCTAATAGCCTTGATAAGCTCTTTACTGGACTCAGGAAGAGAATCAAGTTCCCTTACTACAACAGAGCGTTCGCGCGTAGCCCAATCATCTTTCAATCGCACAATGCTTAAATCCATCGTACGCTGATACCTTAGCGCGCTAGACTCAGGAAGTATTCCTATACCCACACCGGCCTCTATCATGCGACAGGCTGGTTCAAAGCCAAACACTTGAATCCTCAAGGGCAAATAAACACCCAACTCAGTAACCTGTGCCTTAAGAAATTGCAGAAGTGTGCTTCCCTCGTGTAGACCAACATGAGGGTATTCCAATGTTTGCTGGAAAAAAATAGTCTCTCCTGTCTCAAGCGGATGCGAGGACGGGACAACGACCACAAGCCTGTCCATGCTGAAGGGCAACACCTCCAACCCTCTTATTTTGATCTCACCTGACGTCACTCCGAAGTCAGCCGCACCATCCAACACCCCCCTGAAAATATCGTTTGTCAGCCTTTCTTGAAGGTCAATCGTTATACCAGGGCGGCGCCCGAGAAAATCAGCCAAGACTTCCGGCATAAATTCCGTGACTGCAGTCGTGTTAGCGAATATCCTAATGTGCCCCACTTCACTATTAGAATAATTGGAAAAATCACTTTTCACATATTCCACCTGCCGCATGATTGCCCTGGCATGTTTAAGCAGCTTTTCGCCTGCAGGTGTTAGCTCTACCCCTTGGCTACCACGATAAAAAAGCCTACTACCCAACTGCCCTTCCAAGGATTTAATACGTGTACTGGCGGCGGCAGTAGATAAACTCGCGCGCCTGGCGCCACCTGTAAGACTCAAGGCCTCCGACACATGAATAAAAAGACGAAGATCGGGAAGATCAAAGTGCATTAACAATCACTCCAATTAGAATAATAGTTATCAGGTGGAAACGAGTCCATGCTCATAATCATCTCCATTTAAGAAAAGTCCTCCCCCGAACGGATACCACCTAACCAGCCAGCTTCAGGCCCACCAGTCCCGCCAGGATCAGCACCAGGCTGGCCAGGCGTAGCGGCGAAGTGCTGTCACCGTAGAGGAGCATGCCCAGCAGCACGGTGCCCACGGCGCCAATCCCTACCCAGATGGCGTACGCGGTACCCACTGGTAGCGATTTCATCGCCTGGGCCAACAGGTAGAAACTGCCAATCATGGCAATGATGGTCAATAGGCTGGGCAAGGGTCGGGAGAAACCTTCGGAGGCCTTGAGGCCCAAGGCCCAGACGATTTCGAGGAGACCGGCAACGACGAGAAGGAACCAGGCCATGAGCTTTGTCCATGGTCGGTCGGGGCCGTCCCCGGCAAGATAGGGGAGTACACCGGGTCGTCCCGGCAACGAAGATCGAGGACACGATTTTACTGCCCCCGGGCCCCAGGTCAAGACACCCCATGACCGAACACCAGCCCTCTGTTCCAGATCAACGATATCGATATCTGAATTTATTATTTTTGTTATGAAAATAATTATTTATATTTCAAATTAGAATATGACGGTTCCCCCCGCTCATTCATCCGCCAGAAGACGCGCCTATGAACCTGCAGCAACTGCGTATCGTCCGCGAGACCGTACGCCAGCACTTCAACCTCACCGAGGCCTCGAATGCGCTGTTCACCTCACAGTCCGGGGCCAGCAAGCATATCCGCGACCTGGAGGACGAACTCGGTGTCGAGCTGTTCGAACGCCGGGGCAAACGCATCCTCGGCTTGACCGTCGCCGGCGCCACTCTGATCGAGGTCATCGAACGGATCCTGCTGGATGTCGAGAACCTCAAGCGCTCGGCCCATCAGTTGGCCCATGAGGATCAGGGCAGCCTGGCCATCGCCACCACTCATACCCAGGCGCGCTACGCCCTGCCACCGGTGATCGCCCGCTTCAAGCAGGCCTTCCCCAAGGTGCATCTGGAGCTCCACCAGTGCGGGCCGGACGAGATCGTCTCGCTGCTCAAGGCCGGCAAGGTGGATATCGGCATCGCCACGGAAGCCTTGCATGAAGAGGGTCAGCTCTTTGCCTGCTTTCCCTTCCATCATTGGCATCATGGCGTGATCGTACCCAACGGCCACCCGCTGGACGACGGCGCGCTCCTGACCCTGGAACGCATCGCCGAGCATCCCATCGTCACCTATCACGAAGGCTTTACCGGCAGGGCTCGCATCGATCACGCCTTCGAGGCCGCCGATCTGGTGCCGGATATCGTGCTCACGGCCCTGGATGCCGATGTGATCAAGACCTACGTGGAGCTGGGGCTCGGCGTGGGCCTGATCGCATCGGTGGCCTACCACACGCAGCGCGATCAGGGCCTCAGGCTGCTCGACACCAGCCACCTGTTCCCACGCAACACCACCTACCTGGCCCTGCGCCGTGGGCATTTCCTGCGCAGCTACGCCTACCAGTTCCTGTCCTTCTGCCGTGAGGACCTGGACGAGAACAGCGTGCAGCAGGCACTGTCCGGGCGCGCCGCATAGATAGTGTTGTGGATGGCTTCATGAATAGATTTTGTGATAAGCAATCCAGTTTTTATTCGTTAATGTGATTAATAGGTCGCGGTAAGGTGGCCCTCACAACAGTATCACTCAAGGGGAAGCCCACCATGTCCAGCAACTCTTCTCACCCTCTACGCCGCCACGTCCTGGGCCTCGCCATCGTCACCGCGCTCGGAACGGCCAGCCTGGTCGGCACTGACCTGCTGGTCAATCAGGCCCAAGCCAACGACGTCGAGATTCTCAATGTCTCCTACGACCCGACCCGCGAGTTCTATCGCGAATACAACGCGCTGTTCAACGAGCATTGGCAAGGGGAAAACGGTCAGAGCGTCAACGTCCGCCAATCCCATGGCGGCTCCGGCTCCCAGGGCCGCGCCGTGATCGACGGGCTGGACGCCGACGTGGTCACGCTGGCACTGGCCTACGATATCGACGCCATCCACGACCGTGCCGACCTGGTTCCCGAGGACTGGCAGTCGCGCCTGCCCAACAACAGCTCACCCTACACTTCCACCATCGTGCTGCTGGTGCGCGACGGCAACCCAAAGAACATTCAGGACTGGGACGACCTGGCGCGCGACGATGTCGAGGTGATCACTCCCAACCCCAAGACCTCCGGCGGCGCGCGCTGGAACTACCTGGCGCTGTGGGGCTATGGGCTTGAGAAGTTCGATGGTGACGAGGAGCAGACCTACGAATTCGTGCGTCAGGTGTTCGACAACGTACCGGTACTCGACCCCGCCGCTCGCGGTGCCACCAACACCTTCGTCCAGCGCCGCATCGGCGATGTCTTCATCGCCTGGGAAAACGAGGCCTTCCTCTCGGTGGAACAGCTCGGTCAGGGCGAATACGAGATCATCATACCCTCACTGAGCATTCTCGCCGAGCCGCCGGTGACGGTGGTCGATACCAACGTCGATCGCAAGGGCACCCGCGAGGTCGCCGAAGCCTACCTGGACTTTCTCTACACCGACGAAGCCCAGCACCTCGCAGCCAAGCACTACTACCGCCCCAGCAACGAGGAGATTCTTGCCGAATACGAAGAGCTGTTCCCCGCGCTGGAACTGTTCGGCATCGATGAGGTGCTGGGTGGTTGGCAGAGTGCCCAGGAGACTCACTTCAACGACGGCGGTATCTTCGATCGCATTCTCGAAGAGATCAATTAAGCGTTAGCCAACAGCCAACCTTACCGACATCAACACATGGGGAGCCCGACGTGGCTCCCCATCCGATATGGGATTCGTTATGTCGATTGCCATCCCCCGCCGCCGGGTGATCCCGGGGTTCGGGCTGACCATGGGATTCACCCTGCTCTACCTGGGGCTGGTGTTTCTGATCCCGGTAGGTGCGTTTCTACTCTATACCACGACGATGAGTTGGGAGCAGTTCTGGAATGCCGTGACCCATCGCCAGGTGGTGGCCTCCTACAAGTTGTCGTTCGGCGCCTCGCTGATCGGCGCCACCATCAACCTGGTATTCGGCGCATTGGTCGCCTGGGTGCTGGTACGCTACCGCTTCCCCGGCAAACGTATCGTCGATGCCCTGGTCGACCTGCCCTTCGCCCTGCCCACCGCCGTGGCGGGAATTGCCCTGGTCACGCTGTATGCCACTACCGGCTGGGTCGGCCAGTACCTGGAGATCTTCGGTATCCGTGTCGCCTACACCCAGCTCGGCGTGGTGGTGGCACTGACCTATATCGGCCTGCCCTTCGTGGTGCGTACCGTGCAACCGGTGCTGGAGGATCTCGAAGCGGAACTCGAGGAAGCCTCGGCGAGCCTGGGGGCCGACCGCCTCACCACGGTGCGCCGGGTGATTCTACCGGCACTGCTGCCGGCGTTGCTCACCGGCTATGCCCTGGCCTTCGCCCGCGCCCTGGGTGAGTACGGCTCGGTGGTGTTCATCTCCGGCAACCTGCCGTTTCGTACCGAGATCACGCCGCTGCTGATCGTTGCCAGAGCCGAGCAGTACGACTACCACGGTGCCGCCGCCATCGGCACGGTGATGCTGGTCGCCGCCTTTCTGATGCTGCTGCTGATCAATGGCCTGCAGTGGTGGACCAGCCGGCGACATGGATAACAGGAGCGAACCATGAGCACTTCATCGACCGTGATCGAGACCAACGACACGCTTGCCAAGCGTTGGCGACGCGCCACCGAGGAACCGGCTTGGCTGCGCCTGGTGCTGATCGGCATCGCCCTGACCTTCCTGGCGCTGTTTCTGGTACTGCCGCTGACGGTAGTGCTCTACGGCGCCTTCGAGCGAGGCTTGAGCGTCTGGTACGACGCGATCCGCGACCCGGACGCCATGGCCTCGATCCGTCTGACTCTGCTGATAGTCGTCATCGTGGTGCCGCTCAACACCCTCTTCGGCATCGCCGCCGCCTGGGCCATCGCCAAGTTCGAATTCCGTGGCAAGCCGTTCCTGATCTCGCTGATCGACATGCCCTTCGCCATCTCCCCGGTCGTGGTGGGCCTGATCTTCGTGATTCTGTTCGGTTCCCAGGGCTGGCTGGGCCCCTGGCTCTCGTCGCATGACCTGCGCATCATCTTCGCCGTCCCGGGCATCGTCATCGTGATCGCCTTCGGTACTCTGCCGTTCATCGCCCGCGAGCTGATCCCGCTGATGCAACAACAGGGCAAGGAAGAGGAAGAAGCCTCGCTGACGCTGGGCGCCAACGGCTGGAAGACCTTCTGGCACGTCACCCTGCCCAACATCAAGTGGGGGCTGATCTACGGCATCATCCTGTGTAATGCCCGTGCCATGGGCGAGTTCGGCGCGGTGGCGGTGGTCTCCGGTCGGATTCGCGGCGAGACCAACACCATGCCACTGCATATCGAGGTGCTCTACAACGAGTACATGTTCACCGCAGCCTTCGCCGTTTCGTCACTGCTGACTGCATTGGCCCTGGTCACCATCGCCATCAAGAGTGCGGTGGAGTGGTATGACGAGCACCGCCAGCGACTCGCCGCCGCCTGATCCCATCCGCCGAATTTACGAGACCGCTCATGAGTATCGAGATCGATCACATCAACAAGCATTTCGGCAACTTCGTCGCCGTCGACAACGTCAGCCTCAACTTCCGCGACGGCGAGTTGACCGCCCTGCTCGGCCCCTCCGGCTCGGGCAAGACGACGCTGCTGCGCATCATCGCGGGTCTTGAGCAGCCCGATACCGGGCGCATTCTGTTTCACGGCGAGGACACCACCGACAAGCACGTCAGCGAGCGCGGCGTCGGTTTCGTCTTCCAGCACTATGCGCTGTTCAAGCATATGACGGTGTTCCAGAACGTCGCCTACGGCCTCACCGTCAGGCCCCGCAGCACCCGGCCCAACAAGGCCGAGATCAAGGAAAAGGTGATGCGCCTGCTGGAGCTGGTGCAACTCGACTGGACCGCACACCGCTACCCCAGCCAGCTCTCGGGTGGCCAGCGCCAGCGCATCGCCCTGGCGCGTGCCCTGGCCGTGGAGCCCAAGGTGCTGCTGCTCGATGAGCCGTTTGGCGCACTGGACGCCAAGGTGCGCGCCGAACTGCGCCGCTGGCTGCGGCGCCTGCATGACGAGATTCACGTCACCAGCGTGTTCGTCACCCATGACCAGGAGGAGGCGCTGGAAGTATCGGATCGCGTGGTGGTCATGAACAAGGGGCATGTGGAACAGGACGGCTCGCCGGAGGAGGTCTACGACCACCCGGCCAATCCCTTCGTCTATGAGTTCCTGGGCAACGTCAACCTCTTCCACGCCCGGGTGCACGACGGCGTGGCACGCATCGGTGATGTATCGTTGCCGGCGCCGGAATACCAGGGCTACAAGGACGAGCAGGGGCAGGCTTACGTGAGGCCGCATGAGATCGAGGTCTTCGCCGATTCCCAGCATACCGACGCGCTGCACGCCAGGATCGAGCTAGTCTCGGTCGTCGGTCCCACGGTTCGCCTCGAACTGCGCACCGACAACAGCGAGGATCTGGTGCATGCCGAACTGCCCAAGCACCGTTACCGGGCACTGGGGCTGAGCCAGGGCGGCGACGCCTGGATTCGTCCGATTCACAGTCGGGTGTTCCTGCCCGACGAGCGAGCCGCCAGCTGATGCCGATGCCACTGAGCCATTACCATCATCTTGCCGAAGGTCATGGAGGATGTCGTCGACAACGGCAATCACCGAAACCCGGTAACGCGTTACATGGCCTGGGTCTGAATCTGCAGCCTTTTGAATTCTGGAATCAAATGACAAAAAATCCATTCCAGGCCGCGGGATTGATCGAACTCGCCGACGCCCACGATGCACGGCTTCATCGTCTGCCGTGGCTGAAGGAGGAGTGACGAAAGCCATCAGGCTTCCGTGCGGGAAGCGATTTTCTGCAGCGCACCGTCGCATCATCCGCCGACAGATACAGTGCCTCCTGCCCAGGCCGGTTGAAGCGGCCTCCCTGCCGCGCAGCACCCATGCCAGACAATGGTGTGCCGGCGAAGGCAGGCGTGATGACCCGGTAGCAGGCCTCGTCCTTGCCCTCACCAAGATGACGCCTGAAACGAGTGCTACCGCTACCACCCTTCAAAATTCCGCTGCCAAGGTTCAAATGACCAATAACGGCAAGCCACAATGTTTCCACCATCGAATAAGCAAGTTCACTCACGGGCTATCCGATACCAGCTTCCAGTTGGTGGTATCGGGTGAGTGCTGGATACCCACACTAGCCATCTCCCTCATGCGACTGGCGCAGCATCGCCTGAGTGATCTGGCTCCCCGCGGGTACGCTGCGGGTCAGCCAGACGTTACCGCCGATGGTCGAACCCTGACCGATGGTAATCCGGCCCAGTACCGTGGCACCGGCGTAGATGACCACATCGTCCTCGACGATGGGATGGCGCGGTTCGCCCTTCTTCAGCGAGCCATCGCCGTTCTCGTCGAACCTGACCGCCCCCAGTGTCACCGCCTGATAGAGCCTGACACGGTCACCGATGATGGCCGTCTCGCCGATGACGACGCCCGTTCCGTGATCGATGAAGAACTGATGGCCGATGGTCGCACCGGGGTGAATATCGATCCCGGTCGCCGAGTGTGCCTTCTCCGCGACGATCCTGGCCACCAGCGGCAACCCCGCCTTGTAGAACTCGTGCGCGATCCGGTGATGGATGATCGCCAGCACCCCCGGATAGCAGATGAGTATCTCGTCGACGCAGGTGGCCGCCGGGTCCCCGCGGTAGGCCGCAATCACGTCCTGATCCAGCTGCCGGCGGAGTTCCGGCAGCAAGGTGGCGAAACGCTTCACCAGGGCTCGAGCCTCGGCGTCGTGCTCCGATGTCGGGGCATGCGATGCCCGGTAGTTCAATTCCAGCTTGACCTGGCCATGCAGCACCGTCAGCGCATGGCCAAGCTGATGCCCCACATAATAGTCTTCGCTTTCCTTGGTCAGGTCGGGAGGCCCCAGTCGCATGGGGAACAGAATGCCGCAGAGGGCATCGACCACCTCATGAATGGCATGATGAGCCGGCAACTCACGGCTCCCCAGATCGGGGGCTCGCCCCTGGCGTTCACGCCACTCCCGTCGAACCTGCCGCAGTCCAGTGACCACGGCACCGAGCGGCCAGTCCGCCACGACGCTGTCGCGCGATGTCTTGTCGGTCATTCCGGCGTTCCATTGATGCTCCATGAGACGACCATTCTAAGCGGCAATGGGCCTACCGTGCATTCCAACGCGACCAGTGGATCGTGCGGGGCACGGGTTCTCGCGATGCGCCAGAAGCGGCCTCCGCCGAGGCCCCTCAACGGACCCGGCCCCAGGAGAGCCTGTCGGACTTAACGCTGATCTACTGCGAGATCCGGTCTTTCGTGACGATCGGTCAAATCCGACAGGCTTCTAGCGGCCATTGTGCAGAGCCTCCCAACTGAACCGGTTCTTGCCGGCGTTCTTGGCGGAATACATGGCCGTATCGGCGTGAGCCACCAAGGCAGCCATGTCGTTACCATGAACGGGGAACAACGCCGCCCCCACACTGGCCGAAATGTGGACCGGCACGCCGTCGAGGTCGAATGGCATCGATAGAGCGTCGATGATATTGGAGGCAACAACCTCGCAATCCTCCTCCTTGGCCACTGTCGCCAGCACGATGCCGAACTCGTCGCCGCCGATGCGTGAAACCGTGTCTTCGGCGCGAATGCAGTCTGCCAGGCGTCGGGCGACCTGCTGCAACAACGCATCGCCGGCCGCATGGCCACGGCTATCGTTGACCGCCTTGAACCCGTCGAGATCGATGAAGAGAACGGCGGTCAGCCTCTCGTGTCGGCGCGCCGATACCAGCGCCTGGGCGAGCCGGTCCTGAAACATCACGCGGTTGGGCAATCCGGTCAGTGCATCGTGCAACGCATCGTGCGAAAGGCGCGCCTCCAGATCCTTGCGGGCAGTGATGTCTTGCGTGACAGCTACCAGGAAGTCCGGACGACCTTGCGGGTCCTTCACGACGCCCAGCGCCTCGCATACCCACAGGACAGAGCCATCCCTGCGCCGATAGGGTTTCTCGATTTCCGGCGAAGAGACTGGCGAATGGGCCGACAGGCGGTGCATCAGGAACTGCCGGGCCTGGTCGCGGTGATCCCTGTCACTCAACTCGAACACTGTGCGCGCCCGCAACTCGTCGCTGCTGTAGCCCAGCATACGGCAGAACTTGTCGTTGGCACCCAGTATGCGTCCATCGGGTGCAATGTGCGCGATACCCATGGCGGCCTGGTGGAACGTGGCCCGAAACAGCGCTTCACTGACCTGCAATGCGTCAGCCACGGCACGTTGGCGCGCCAGCACCAGCATCAGCAGGGCGGCGAACACCAGCAGCGCCGCGGTCGCCCCGCCCGCCATCGCCAGGTAGCCAGACCGCCGCTGCAGAACCGGCCCCAGTTCATCGGCATAGGCGGTCCCCACGGTCACCATCAACGGGTAGCCCGCCATGCTCCGGTAGCTGATGATGCGCGCGACACCATCAGTTGCATCACCCCACTCCACGAACTCACCTTCGGGCGCCGTCGCCCGGCGCTGGAACCAGTCGAGCCTCCGCGCATCCAGGCCGAAACTGTGCTGGCTACCGATCTTGCGGCCGCGCACGATACCATCGAAACCGGTCAGCTCCAGCAGGCCTTGGCCCCCGAGGTCGGCCTGGCGATAGAAATCGGTGAAGTTGGACGGATCGACCGACATCACTACCACACCCCCGAAGCCACCATCGGGTCGGGAAATGCGCAGCGACATGGGAATTTGCCAGCGACCGGAAACACGCCCCAGTACCGGTTCGCTGACGAACAATGCATCTCCGGATCCCTCGTGTTGTGCCTGGAAGAACTCACGATCGGCGTAGTTCACCCGGCCAGTCTCCTGGCTGCTGCTGACGATGTCGCCTGCTTCATTCACCACGCTGATGATGGTGAACATCGCCTCTCGTATGACACGCTGCTCGACCCACTGCCGCAAGTCGATGCCGGAACCCTGCTGGCGGTACTGCTCCCGCACGAACGCAGCGACCTGCTCGGCAGCCTTCAGAGTGCGAAAGACCTGCTGTTCGAAGGCAATGGCAAGATTCGTATTCGATTGCATGGCAGCGGCCACCGCCTGTTCACGTTCGAACGCGATGCGCTGCAACGTGGCCAGCCAGATACCGACAATCGCGACAATGCACACCAATGTGATGAGCAGATTCAACGGAGTACCGGCGTGGTAGCGCCAGGATGCCTGTGCGGAAGGCGACCCATGAGGGCCGTCTCCCGGAGGCCGGTGCGGCGTCATCGCATACTCTCCAAACCTTTCTGGAAAATGGATGACTCCGAATGTACTGGTTTGGACATCCGCCGGTCGAGCAAAAGGGCGGGCACGCAGCCATGTTATGCTCATCACGTACTCCGCCGCATGAGCCAGGCACATGGTCACCAGCGCTTTCATCGACGACCACGACAGCCCCTGGAAGGAAGCCCTGGAAACCCGCTTCCCCGATTTCATGGCGCTGCCGTTTCCCGACATTCACCCTCTCAAGCGGTCTTGGCAAACAACGCCACGTCCGGTAGCCCTTTGAAGGGCTATCGCAGGTAAGCAGCTCGGCCCCCTGGTGCCGCGCCGTCGCGTAGACGATGGCATTCTCGCACCAGCCACTTCGACAACCTCTACCCATCCCATCGGATCAAGGCTTCATGACCTCGCTTACGCTCGCTCGGCCTTCACGAACGCCTCCAGCAGGCTACCGCTGACCCGGGTCGGCTCAAGCTGTGACATGATGCCCAGATCACCGGGGCGCTCGAGCCCTGGCCACCAGACCTGCATGCCGGCGGCCCGGGCATCGCGGCTCCATTGCGCCAGCCTGGGGAAATGCTCCCGGCTTTCCCTCGCCAGACGCAGAGCGCTGCCATCCGGCGTGACCCAGCGGACACCACTCGCCTTCAACGCTTGCCAGTCCACGTCTCGCGTACCCAGCGCGACGCCTTGAGCCAGCAAGGGATAGCCTCTGCGGTGAAAGCTCTGCGCCGCCTGGCGGGCATGCGTCTCCGCCAGCAATACACTTCCGCTCAAGCGCAGCACTACCTGCTCGGGATACAGCCCAAGTCGCGCCAGCAGCGATTCGAATACCGAGCCGTGCGATGCCTCCACCGCCTGGACATGTCGCCAATGCACGTCGACGACCAACGGCGCGGCATCCGCACCGTGTTCCGCCAGATGATTCAGTGCGTGCAGAACGCGCAGGAAGCGATCGAGAAAGATCACGTCTTCCTTGTCCCAGGAAAGGAAGTACAGCGACTCGGCGGGGCGCGGGCGTTGTTGTCCATTCCCGCCCTCGACCACCACGGTGGCTTCCCAGGCGGCGATATCCAGACGGTCGAGATCGAGAATGGGATGCTGGGAAGGGTACAGCGTCATTTCATGCAGCACGCCCCATACCCGCCCCTGCCGATAGTGGAAGCAGGCGTGGCGACGCAGGCTGGCGGCAGGGTTGAAAGCCTCTAGGTGGGCATTGAAGTAGTCGATCACCTGGGTCAGTGGCATGGCATCAGCCTCCGGTATCAAGAGACGTTCAATCAGGACGAGGTCTGTATACCCCAGCGACGTACGGTCACCCGCTCGACCGTATCGAAGAACAGGTTCTCCACCAGCAAGCCGATCAGGATCACCACCACCAGGCCGGCAAAGACGTTGTCGGTATAGAGTTCGTTGCGGTTCTGGAAGATGTACCAGCCGAGCCCGCCCTGGCCGGATGACGCGCCGAACACCAGTTCCGCGGCGATCAGGGTGCGCCAGGCAAACGCCCAGCCGATCCTGAGCCCGGCCAGCAGTGAAGGCAGCGCCGCCGGGATCAGGATGAAGGCCACGTAGCGCAGACCACGCAGCCCATAGTTGCGCCCGGCCATGCGCAGGGTCTCGGACACGCCCTGGAACCCCTGGTGGATATTGACCGCCATGGCCCACAGCACCGAGTGCACCAGCACGAAGATCAGGCTGGCCTCGCCAAGGCCGAACCACAGCAGCGCCAGCGGCAGCAGGGCAATCGCCGGCAGCGGGCTGAACATCGACGTCAGGGTACTGAGCAGGTCACGGCCAATACGGGTCGAGACCGCCAGGGTGGTCAGCGCCAGGGCCAGCAGGGCCCCCAGCGCATAACCCTTGAGCAGAACCGACAGCGAAGCGTTGATCCGCGAGAACAGGACGCCCGATGCCAGGCCGTTCCACAGCGCGCTGGCGGTATCGCCGGCGCTCGGCAGCAGCAGTGGATTGGCCTGATAGCGTGCCGCCGCTTCCCATAGCAGCACCAGGGCGACCAGGATGACCGCCTTGCGCACGGCACCTTGATCCCAGACGCGCTGCCACCAGTGGCGGTCCGCCAGCAGGTCGCGGGTATCCACCGGCGGCAGGTCGAAGACACGGTCCCGACGAATGCCAACGCCTGATGGCAAGCCATGCTGTGTCATGGGTAGGCTCCTTCGGCATTGCCGTTGGTGGCATGCTCGAACAGCAGCGTATGAATCTGCCGAGTGCGTGCCCGGGTCGCTTCGCTGCCAGCACTTTCCAGGCTATCTTCTTCGCATCCCAGCTCGGCACGCACTCGGCCAGGGTGTGGCGACAACAGCAACACACGGTTGCCGACCACCTGCGCCTCCTCGATGGAATGGGTCACGAACAGCAGGGTGAACCCCACCTCCTTCCACAGCGTCAGCAGCTCCTCCTGCATCTTGCGCCGGGTCAAGGCATCCAGTGCGGCGAAGGGCTCGTCCATCAGCAGGATTCGCGGCTGCATGGCCAGCGCCCGAGCAATCGCCACGCGCTGCTTCATGCCGCCCGAGAGGGTATGCGGATAGGCATCGGCGAACGGCGTCAGGCCGACCTTTTCCAGCGTCTCGAGGGCCCGCGCCTCGGCCTCGCGGCGCCTCAGCGTTCTCGAAGCCAGCAGCGGGAACATCACGTTCTGCTTGACCGTCTTCCACGGTGGCAACTGGTCGAACTCCTGGAACACCACGATACGGTCGGGTCCTGGCCCGCGAACGGCGCGTCCGTCCAGGCGAATCTCGCCTTCGGCCGGGGTGAGAAAGCCTGCCACCGCCTTGAGCAGGGTGGACTTGCCGCAGCCCGACGGGCCCAGCAGCACGAAGCGATCCCGCTCCTGCACCGCGAAACTGACCTGCTGGGTCGCCTTCACCACATGGCGCGGCGTGCGATATTCCAGCGTGACGTTGTCCACCACGAGCCGCGGCGCGGCGACCGGCGACACAGCCCCAGCGCGACTCGATACCTCGGGGTGCGTTGCGCCGGCCTGATCCGCCGCCCGTCTCAGTGCAAGGGATGGCACCATCTCAGCTGCCCTCCCAGCCATGTACGTCATCGAAGAAATAGTCCTGCCAGGAAACCGGCTCATTGCGGATCGCACCCACCGCGTGGAGGAACTCGGCGATGGGGTAGGTGTTGCGCGGCACCAGCGAGAAACTCACCTGCTCGTCGGTAATCAGCGACTCGAGGAACGCCTGTTCCAACTGGGTGCCGGTCACATCGCGGTAGATATCGGCGGCGCCGGCAGGATCGCTCTCGATATACGCCTGCGCCTCTGCCAGGGCATCGAGAAAGGCGGCATAGGTCTCGGGATTGTCGTTGCGGTAAGACTCGGTGGCATACAGCACCGTTGGCGACACGGGGCCACCAAGAATCTCGTAGGAGTCGATCACCGTATGGATACCGTCATGCTCCAGCGCCTGATACTGGAACGGAATCGCCGAGAAGTGCGCGGTGATTTCGGTACCTCCGGAAATCAGCGCGGCGGTGGCATCCGGATGCGGCAATGCCACGGTATTGCCTTCGAGCTGATCGAACGCCTCCACGCCATGGATATCGGCAACGGCCTTCTGCAGGAAGCGCGACTGAATCGATACGCCCACGGCCGGCACCGCGATCCGATCGTTCGGCCCGAAATCCTCGAGGTGCCGCACCTCGGGGTTGTTGGTAATCAGGAAGTTGGGGAACTCACCCAGCGATGCCACCCCCTTCACGCCCTGATTGCCATGGGTACGATCCCATATGGTCAAGAGCGGACCGACGCCGGCACCGGCGATGTCGATGGCGCCGGAAAGCAGCGCATCGTTGACCGCCGCCCCCCCGGAAAGCTGCAGCCACTCGACCTCGATGTCGACACCACGCTCGGCGCCATGCTTCTCGATCAGCGCCTGCTCGCGAGCGACATGCAGCAACAGATAGGTGATGCCGAACTGTTCGGCGATGCGTATCTTGCCCTCGGCATGGACCGGTTGCGACATGGCCAGGGAAGACAGCAGGACACCGGCGATACCGGCTACGGCGAGTGGGACTGTTTTCTGAGACATCGAGTCACCTTGGCGTTCGTGGTGGATAGCAACGCCTACGGTACCCGCCTCTCCTTTCCCGCCTTAGTGACTTTTCTTCAGATGGAACTCAGCCGTCGCCTGATAAGCAAATCATCGACCAATGCGCCTCCCTTCATACCTTCATGCTGAATTGCTTAGCGAATTTACTGATTGAAGCGCCCATTGAACCGGCCGGTGACATGCGCAATGGTGAGTCGGCCCATCTACCGCCATGGAGATCGTCATGAGCAGGACAACCCTTGATATCACCCTACTGTCAGGTCATATCGGCGCCGAAATCCATGGGCTCGACCTGGCCGCATTGGACGACTCGTCCTTCGCGCTATTGAAGCAAGCCTTCCTGGAGCATCAGGTGCTGATCCTGCGCGACCAGCAGTTGACCCGCGACCAGCATATCGCCCTGGGACGACGCTTCGGCGATCTTCACGTGCACCCCATGGCCAAGGGACCGGAAGGCTATCCCGAGATATTCCCCATCGAAGCCGGCAAGAATTCCTCCAACGACCCCAAGGCGATTCGCGGCGGCAAGCGCGCCGTGAACGGAGGCAATTGGCACTCGGACGTCTCCTGCGACGAAGAACCCCCGCTGGGCAGTATCCTCTATCTTCGCGACGTTCCCCCGGCCGGTGGCGACACCCTCTTCGCCAGCGGCTATGCCGCCTTCGAGGCGCTCTCTCCCGCCCTGCAGTCGTTTCTCGAAGGCCTCACCGCCGTGCATTCCGGAGAAGCCACCTACCGCCTGCACTACGGCAACCAGGCCGCCCAGGATCGCAGCCGCTTCGGTTTCCGCAGCGACCAGCCCTACCCGGAAGCGGTGCACCCCGTCGTGCGCACGCACCCCGAGACCGGCCGCAAGAGCCTCTTCGTCAATCGTGGCTTCACCCGCGAGATCGTCGAGCTGTCGCACACCGAAAGCCAGGCCCTGCTCGAGTATCTCTACCGCCACCAGGAAACGCCGGAATTCAGCGTGCGGCTGCATTGGCAGCCCGACAGCATCGCGCTGTGGGACAACCGCTGCACCCAGCACCGCGCCATCTTCGACTATGCCGGCCAGGTGCGGCGCGGCGAACGCGTCACCATCAAGGGCGATCGCCCCTACCTGCGGCGCGAAAACGATCGCGAGCCCCAGTGGGGTCTGGTCGGTTGACGCCGGCGAAGCGGCGCCCCTGCTGCTTGATACTCCGGTGTCGGAGTTAATCTCAAGCCTGGTGTATGGGAGCAGGCCGGCAGGGCAGATACTCCGTCATGTGGTGGAGCCAATCGAAGAGTATTCGCGAGGCTCCACGTCATCGTCGTACTGACTCAGCCACTCGACGAGAGTGCCCCGGTAACGGCTCAGCCCCTTGTAGTCGACCAAGGCCTGGGGAAGTCCTTTCAGCACCCGATGCAGGCGCCTGGCCCACACCTGGTTCGTCACCAGATCGTCGAGGCTGATCAGGTAGGTGCGAATGCCGAAGAACAGCGCATGGCTTCTCGGCATACGCACCAGGGTCTGCAGTTCCACGCGCAGGAAGACGTCCTTACCCACGTTGTCGGGCGTGATGGTGGTGCGGTCCCTGCCCCATTCATGATAAGTCTCCGGCGAGCTATCCATGCGTGGATGGATCGTCATTGTCCAGTTGAGCCGGCGCACGGGGCCGCCCGCCTGAATCGCGCAGAGGTATTTCAAGGCACGCTCGAAAACGCCCATTTCATGGGCCAGGGGAACGGGGCCATGCCACTGCTTGAAGCTCATTCCCGCATCGAAGGCCAACGACCAGTCGGCCGGCGAGGTGATCACGCCGGCATCCATGAACAGATCGCCGTGACGCTGATCCAGCAACGCGAAATCACCCTGCATCTGCCTGCCGATATACTCCATGGGAGGCAGCGGCAAGCTCGCCGGGTCACCGAAGCGAAAGCGCTGCTGGATCTTCAATGGGCGGTTCTCCCACAGGCACTCGTCACCCTGCCGCTCGAAGGAGAAGTGCTCGGGATAGTCCTTGGCGTAACAAGACATGACGAACTCGACCAGATCCCAACAGGCCGGCTCCATATGCGGCATCGCCAGGCAGCGGCCGGGGTCCTGCATCAGCACCATGTCGCGTTCGGCGGTCTCCGAGAGATAGTGCTCATCGATATCCAGCATGTGCTCGTAGACCGACCCTTTCGGCCCGGGCAGCCGATGCGGCTCGATATTGACCGAGTACCGGTAGTCGTCTTCGGGAAACGGGAAGGGAAAGCGCTCGATTGCCTTCCGACTGTTGCGATAGGTGAAGTTGCCACGGAAGGCTTGCGTATCTCGGGGTGCCAGATGCATGACCTGCTCCTCCTATAAGTCCAGAATCAGTGTGTCGCTTTGCGCACGCGAGACGCAGGGCATGATGGCCCGGTGTCGTTGCTTCTCGCTGTCATCGAGAAAGCTGTCGCGATGTTCGACCTGGCCTTCGACGACCACCGTTCTGCACTGCCCGCAAACACCTCCACGACACAGGTTGGGTACCTCGACGCCATACGCCTCCAGCGCTTCGAGCAGCGACGACTCGCCCTCCACCGCGATTTCGCCGCCGGAGCGGGCAAGTCTTGCAACGAAGGGGCGACCCGGCTGCGGCCCGGCAAACGCTTCGTAATGCACGCGGCCGCTCCCCCAGCCGAGATCGCGTGCCGCCGCGATGACGGCCTGCAGCATGGCGTCCGGGCCGCAGACGTACACATGGGTTCCCAGCGGTTTCTCGGCCAGTAATCGGGTAAAGTCGGGGCGCTCACTTTCGTAACAGTACAAGCGCTGGCCGGCCTGCTGCTCCAGCCAGGCCCGATAGTCTCCCGTCGCGCTGTCACGGAAGGCGCAATGCAATTCGTAACTGACGCCCCGCCGCCGGAATTCATGCAGATAGGACATAAAAGGTGTCATACCGATGCCACCGGCAATGAGGAGGTGATGACGCGCTTCCCAACTCGGCAGGAACAGGTTGGCGGGGGAGGAAACAGTCAGCCGATCCCCCACCTTGACCTCCTCATGCAGGTAGCGCGATCCCCCTCGCGATGCGTCCTGTCGCCTGACGGCGATGTGATAGAGACCGTTGTCGGCAGGATCGCCAAGCAGCGAATAGGCGTTGCGACACATTCGCTCTCTGATGGGCAGGGTGACAACAATATGGCTCCCTGGCGAAAAGGGCGGTAGTGGAGTCCCGGTGGAGGCGAGAGTGAATTGCTTGATGACGGGAGTAATGGTCTCGATGGACGCTACCCGAACGGAGAGTGACGCACTCATCAGCTCAGTACCTCCCGGGGTGGAATCTCGCTGGGCACTTCGGCATCGATCCTGACACCGATGTAGGCACCGAGCCGTCGAGAGAAGTGGTCCCGGACTTCCAAAGCCATCTGACAATTGGGGCAGTTCACGGGCGAGACATATACCGGCTCTGCCAGGGTGTGGCAGTGGACACAGAAGACTCGACGACCCTGCCCGGCCACCGGGTACAGCACGATCTCCTCGTCGACGAAACCTTTCTCCAGCGCAAAAGTCTGCACATCCCAGAGAAAGCCCTCGCTGCCGGCCACGACCAGGCGGCATCCCACCGTAACCGTTTCCAGGGCGTCATCCAGGCGGCGTGCAAGCTCCTCCCAGACATCGCGGTCGACTACGGTCGGCACGGTTTCGCGCCCGGCTCCGGCACTACTCATCACTATCCGAGCGCGCCGGTAGCACGCCTGGCGCAACAGCGTGGAGAGAATTTCGCGCGCCGCCGGTTCGATGACACACAGATAGTCGTTGGCCGGGGGGAGATGCGCGGGGCTGTGGTAGACGGGTCGGCTCTTGATCGCCGGATCGTCGCTGTCAGGGTCATAGGGCATTGTGTGGGCCTCCGGGACTATCGAGACCGCTTACCCGCGGGGCAAGCGGTGATTGTTCTTATCAGGATATTTTATTTACCATCAATAAAGCACAAATTGTGCCAATCCATAAGCCAATGAATTTTTTGTGATTTATTTTCTCGCTAGGAATTACATGCCTTGCTGAGGTGCAATCCCGGAATCCGCTCCACCATTCGGGTGCATTCACGGTTGATCGCATTGAATACCGGGGCTGCCTGAAACAGGGTTGTGAAGAGGGTGTTTCGGGAGGAGGCCGGCAGTCGGCCCACTGGGCACCGGCTGCCGGATGAATCAAGCGGGGGGGCAGTGGCCGGGAATCCAGCTGGTCCCCGCCAGCGGAACCCGGGCCATGGCGGCCGCTTCGACGGTCAAGGCCACCAGATCCTCCGGCTCCAGGTGATGCAGGTGCGACTTGCCGCAGGCCCTGGCCAGGGTCTGGGCTTCCAGCGTCAGAACGCGAATGTAGTTGGCCAACCGCCGGCCGCCGGCCACCGGGTCGAGGCGCTTGCTCAATGTCGGGTCCTGGGTGGAAATGCCGGCCGGGCACTTGCCCTCCTGGTAGTCGTCGTAGAAGCCCGCCGCGGAGCCGATGCGGCGATACTCTTCCTCGAAGCGGGAGTGGTTGTCGCCCAGCGCGATCAGCGCCGCCGTGCCGATGGCCACCGCGTCCGCTCCCAAGGCAATCGCCTTGGCCACATCGGCACCGTTGCGGATGCCGCCGGAAACGATCAGTTGTACCCCCTCGCGATGCACACCCATCTCCTGCAACGCCTGCGCCGCCTGGGGAATCGCCGCCATGGTCGGGATGCCGACATGCTCGATGAACACGTCCTGTGTCGCCGCCGTGCCGCCCTGCATGCCGTCGAGTACCACCACGTCGGCACCGGCCTTCACGGCAAGCTTCACGTCATAGTAGGTACGGGTGGCGCCCACCTTGATATAGATCGGCACCTGCCAGTCGGTGATCTCGCGCAACTCGGCGATCTTGATCGCCAGATCGTCGGGGCCGGTCCAGTCCGGGTGCCGGCAGGCGCTGCGCTGATCGATCCCCTTGGGCAAGGTACGCATCTGAGCGACCCGGTCGGATATCTTCTGCCCCAGCAGCATGCCACCGCCGCCCGGCTTGGCCCCCTGGCCGAGTACCACCTCGATGGCGTCGGCCTTGCGCAGATCGTCCGGGTTCATGCCGTAGCGTGACGGCAGATACTGGTAGACCAACCTGGAGGACTGGCCTCGCTCCTCCGGCGTCATGCCGCCATCTCCGGTGGTGGTCGAAGTCCCCACTTCCGTGGCACCGCGCCCCAACGCCTCCTTGGCCTGGGCGGACAGCGACCCGAAGCTCATGCCGGCAATGGTGACCGGCGTATCGATGACCACCGGTTTCCTGGCGAACCGGGTGCCGAGCACCACATCGGTGCCGCACTTTTCACGGTAGCCCTCCAGGGGATAGCGCGACATGCTGGCGCCGAGGAACAGCAGGTCGTCGAAGTGCGGCACCTTGCGCTTGGCGCCACCGCCGCGGATATCGTAGATGCCGGTCTCGGCGGCGCGCTGAATTTCCGCGATCACGTCCCGGCCGAAAGTGGCCGACTCACGCAGCGACGGGTTAACAGTCTGGTCGGTCATGGCAGGTTCCTGAATCAGTAGGCCGAGGCGTTGTCGACTTTGAAGTTATAGAGTTCCCGAGCCGATCCGTAGCGCCTGAACGCGGCAGGATCCTCATCGAGGCCAGCCTGCCGCAGCAACGCGCCCAGCTCCTCGACGTGCTTTGGACGCATCTCCTTTTCGATGCAATCCGCCCCCAGCGAAGCCACGTGGCCCTTCACGTAGAGGTGCGCCTCGTAGAGCGAGTCGCCGAGGGCCTCCCCGGCGTCGCCGCATACCACCAGGCAGCCGGCCTGCCCCATGAAGGCACTCATCGGGCCAATATCGCCCTTGACCACGATACTCACCCCTTTCATGGAGATGCCGCAGCGCGCAGCAGCGTTGCCTTCGATAATCAACAGGCCGCCATGGGCCGTGGCACCCGCCGATTGGGAAGCGTCCCCCTTGACTCGCACCACCCCCGACATCATGTTTTCCGCCACGCCCACGCCGACGTTGCCATGCACGGTCACGCTGGCTTTCTGGTTCATGCCGGCGCAGTAGTAGCCGGCGTGCCCTTCGATATCCACGCTGATGTCGGCGTCGAGGCCACAGGCGATATTGTGTGCTCCGTTGGGGCTGACGATACGCCACTCACGCTCGCTGATGGTCGGGTCCACATCGTGCAGCGACTGGTTGAGTTCGCGGAGGCTCGCACTGGAAAGATCGTAGGTTTTCATGATTTCAGGCTGCCTCCACCTTTGCGCCGTCCCGCTCCCAGACATGGATTCTCGCTGGCTCAGGCTCCCAGACCTTGGCGGACTGGATACCGGGCAAGCCCGCCAGGGCACGATATTCCGAGGCCATCGCCACATAGTCGTCGGTCTCGGCAATCACCGCCGGCTTGCAGGAAATGGGATCGCGAACCACGGCGAAACCGTCACGCGTACCAATGGCGAAGGTAAAGAAACCATCGAGATCCTCGAGCGCTCCCTCGAGCGCCTGAGTCAAGCCGCCCCCCTTGGCCAGGCGCCAGGTCAGGTAGCCGGCCGCCACTTCGGAGTCGTTGTCGGTCTCGAACACGATGCCCTCACGCTTGAGCTTGGCGCGCAGCCAGTTGTGGTTGGACAGCGAGCCGTTATGCACCAGGCACAGATCGAGCCCCGTGGAGAAGGGATGACAGCCCTGCAGGGTCACCGCGCTCTCGGTGGCCATGCGCGTATGGCCGATGGCATGACTGCCCCGCATGGCCTTCAGATTGAATCGCGAGGCAATGTCCCGCGGCAACCCAACACCCTTGAGGATCTCGATGCTGCGACCGGCACTCAGCACTCTCAACTCGGGGGTATGGTGCTTCAACCAGTCACGCACCTGCTTTTCATCACAGGCCAGCTTGAATACCGCCGCGTTGGCATTGCGAAACCAGCCATCAACACCGCCGAGAGCGTCTCCCAGGCGTTCAGCGAATACCGCCCAGTCGTAGGCGGGCTCGTCGCTCTGCAGCGTCAGCTTGACCCCACCATCGTATTCGTCGCCATAGATCGCGAACCCGGCACTGTCCGGCCCCCTGTCGGTCATGGCGATCAGCATCGGCTCGAACAGCTCGCCCAAACGCTCTTCCAGCGCCGGGTTCTTCAAATAGAGCCCCACGATTCCACACATAAGCATTACCTCTTTCGATAACTGACCACACCAGTGTCCAAGGCGACGGCGATCAGAAGAACTCAGCGTATTGCCGCACTTCCCAGGCCGTGACCTGGCGACTGTATTCGTCCCACTCCTGCCGCTTGATCTCGAGGAACTCATCGACGATCTCCGGCCCCATGGATTCGCGCAGAATGGTGTCCTCCGAGAGGGCCTCGATCGCCTCGTTGAGCGACTGCGGCAGGATGCCGATGCCCTTCTCGCGGCACGCCTCGGTACTCAATGCATAGAGATTGATGTTGTGCGCCTGGCCGGGATCGAGCTCGCGGACAATACCGTCCAGGCCAGCGGCTATCAGCGCGGCATGGACCAGGTAGGGGTTGCAGCCGGCATCGGGCAGGCGGAACTCCAGCCGACCGCCAGGCACTCGCACCATGGCCGAGCGATTGTTGTCGCCGTAGGCGATGAAGACCGGCGCCCAGGTCGATCCGCTGTTGGAGCCACCATTGACCAGGCGCTTGTAGGAGTTCACCGTCGGCGCGGCAAAGGCGCACAGTGCGGGGGCATGGTGCAGAAGGCCACCCAGGAAATGGTAGGCCAGCTTGGACAACCCCAGTCGCTGAGGGTCGCTATCGTCGCCGAACAGGTTGTTACCCGCCTCGTCGGCGATCGACAGGTGGAAGTGCATGCCATTGCCGGGGCGGTTGGTCCATGGTTTGGGCATGAAGGAGCAGACCATGCCGAGGTCATTGGCGATCTCGCCGGCGGCCATGCGCACGAAGGTAAAGCGATCCGCCGAGGTCAGGGCATCGCTGAAGGTGTAATTGATTTCGAACTGGCCATTGGCATCCTCATGATCGATCTGGTAGACATCGAAGTCCACCGTCTGCAGCGTCTCCACGAGCCGCTCGAGGAACACCCGCGAACGCGACAGCCCCTTGTAGTCATAGCAAGGCTTGGCCAGCGTATCGCTCTCGTCGACGGGCAGCAGTTCTCCGTTGGTGCCACGCTTGAACAGCGAGAACTCGGGCTCCAGCCCCGTGTTCAGCGTCCAGCCTTTCTCCTTGAGCCGCTCGATCTGCCTGAGCAGCACCACGCGGCTATCGTAAGGATGCGGCGCATCATTCACGTAGCCGCTGCAAGCCATTCGCGCATACCCCGGCTGCCAGGGCACCACGGACAGCGAGGCCAGATCTCCCCGCGCCATGAAGTCCGGGCCGTGTGGCTCCATACCCAAGCCACATACGGCGAATCCTGCAAATCCGGCGCCCTTTTCAACCACATCCATCAGACAACTGGCCGGTACCGACTTGGTCTTGGCGGCTCCATGGATGTCGACAAACTGAGCAAGCAGATAGCGGATGTCGTGATCCTTGATGAATTGCATTGCGGTTTCAGGGGTCATGGCACTCTTCCTCCAAGCGTTGTAGAGCGAATGGCTGGGCATCTCTTGCAACCGCAACGCAGCGATAATCGAACGCAACCCATGCCGCTCTCCCCCCGCCACATTATGCCACCCAACAATTCCTATCAAGAAATTATATTTCTTTTTAGGAATAGCATCTCTTGTGCCAACATTCGTTCAAACTCCACAAGAAACGAGAAAAGCTAAATAACACCTTGATATGGCGTGGAATAAATTTTCTTTCATCGGCAGACGGCTGTATCCGACTCATCGTTGCCACTTCTTTTACGCACCAGCTAAGTGCAAGAAATTCCCCGACCGCACCAAAACGGTCGGCACGAGGACGGCTCTCACGCTTCGCTTCGCCACAAACACACCGCACCCTCTTTTGGATAAGTTCCAACTTATTGAATAACAAATGGAATTATTTATTTTTCCCGATACCTGGCGAGCGTCTTAAAAACTGGCAGACTTGTTGCTTAACTGAAAGGAATGTTTTTTTCTTTACAGGAATTATATAAGGTGGCATGACGTCACTTGCCGATACGAATCATCTCTCGATGAAGCCAGGACCACTCACCGACCACCGACGTTTTCGTTCCAACAACCGGAAGCCCGACATGTCCCCCACGACGAGCTACATCATCACCATCTCCTGCCCCGCGGCCTCGGGCATCGTCGCCGCGGTCACCACGTTCCTCAGCGAAAGCCAGTGCTATATCAGCGAACTGGCGCAGTACGACGACGAGGAGCTGGGGCGCTTTTTCCTGCGTGCCAGGTTCCGTTTCAACGAGGGCATCAAGGGCGATATCGACAGCCTGAAGCGCGACTTCGACGGCGTGGCCAGCCAGTTCGACATGGGCTGGAGCCTCCATGACGAGGGCGAACCCATGCGCGTGCTGCTGATGGTCAGCAAGTACGATCACTGCCTGAGCGACCTGATGTATCGCCACCGCAAGGGCGAACTCGACATGCGGATCACCGCCATCGTCTCCAATCACCTCGACCTGCGACCCATGGCCGAGCGCGAGGGCATCCGCTTCGTCTATCTGCCGGTGACCCCGGAGACCAAGGCCCGTCAGGAAGCCGCGCTGATGGAGATCGTCGAAGAGACCGGCACCGAGCTGGTGGTACTGGCGCGCTACATGCAGATCCTCTCCAACGACCTCTGCAAGAAGCTCGCCGGCCGCGCCATCAATATCCATCACTCCTTTCTGCCCGGGTTCAAGGGTGCCAAGCCCTATCACCAGGCGCACGAGCGGGGCGTCAAGCTGATCGGCGCCACCGCCCACTACGTCACCCCGGACCTCGACGAGGGGCCGATCGTCGAGCAGGAAGTCCAGCGGGTCGATCACACCTACCGACCCGAAGACCTGGTGGCGGTGGGCCGTAATACCGAGACCATCGCGCTCTCCCGGGCAGTCAGGTACCACATCGAGCATCGGGTTTTCCTCGACGGCAACAAGACGGTGATCTTCAGATGAGTACGCTCGAATCCCCGCAACGCTCCCCCGCCCGGCGCATCGACGGCAAGGCATGTGCCGAGCGCGTCCTTGCCGAAGTGGCCGAAGGCGTGCGTCAGTTGGCCAGCGAGGGTGTCACGCCCGGCCTGGCGGTCGTGCTGGTCGGCGAGGACCCGGCCAGCCAGGTCTACGTACGCAACAAGGTCCGCCAGGCGCATACCGTTGGCATCCGTTCACTGGAACACCGCTTCGACGCGGACCTGAGTCAGGCGGAGCTGCTGGCGCTGATCGATCGCCTCAATCGCGATCCGGAGGTCAGCGGCATTCTGGTGCAATTGCCGCTGCCCGCCCATATCGACGAACAGGCAGTGATTCAGGCCATCGTGCCGGCCAAGGATGTCGATGGCTTTCATTGCGAGAACGCCGGTGCGCTGTGGCAGGGTCTGCCGGCATTGATCCCCTGCACACCCATGGGCTGCATGCGTCTGCTGCACGAGACCTGCGGCGACCTGACCGGCAAGCATGCGGTGGTGGTGGGACGCTCCAATATCGTCGGCAAGCCGATGGCGGCGCTGCTACTGCAGGCGAACTGTACGGTCACGCTGGTGCATTCACGCAGCCGGGATGCCGCCGCGATCTGCCGCCAGGCGGACATCATGGTCGCCGCCGTGGGGCGCCCCGGCATGATCGACGCGACCTGGCTCAAGCCCGGGGCGGTAGTCATCGACGTCGGCATCAACCGCATCGAGGAAACGCACGATGGCGAGCACCGCACCCGCCTGGTGGGTGACGTCGATCATGCCAGCGCCGAACGCCTCGTCGCGGCCCTCACCCCGGTGCCCGGCGGCGTGGGACCGATGACCATCGCCTGCCTGATGCACAACACCCTGATCGCCGCACGCACCCTGCACCGGCGGGCCGCTTCCCTGGCCATGGCCTGAGGCGTTCACCGAAGGAGCCTTCCATGCCTTTCGCACTGCTCAAGTACGGTCTGTCGTCCCACTATCCCGACGAAGTGGATCTACCGCCACCCGCGGAGCTCAAATCCGCCTACGACGTGGTGATCATCGGCGCCGGCGGCCATGGTCTGGCCATCGCCTACTATCTGGCCAGGTATCACGGTATCACCAGGGTCGCGGTACTGGAGAAGGCCTATCTCGGAGGCGGCAACACGGCGCGCAATACCGCGGTGATCCGCTCCAACTACCTCACTCCCGAAGGCGTTCGCTTCTACGGCGAGTCGGTCAGGCTGTTCAAGAATCTCTCCAACGAATTCGACTTCAACATCATGTACTCGGAGCGTGGCCAACTCACCTTGGCGCATACCGATGCCACAGTGCGCGCCTTTCGCCAGCGCGCCGAAGTCAACAAGCACTTCGGCGGCCGCACCGAGATGATCGACTGCCAGCAGATCCGTGAACTGGTGCCCACCCTGAACCTTGATCCGGGCCACTTGCCGGTGCTGGCCGGCCTTTGGCACGCCGATGGCGCCACCGCGCGTCACGATGCCGTGGCCTGGGGCTATGCCAGGCAGGCAGCCAAGCGTGGCGTGGAGATCCATCAGCTCACCGAAGTCCAGGAGCTGATCGTCGAGGGTGGACGTCTTACCGCGGTCAAGACCAACCGTGGCACGGTGCGCTGCGGCTGCGCGGTGCAGGCGGTGGCGGGTCACAGCTCGGTGCTGGCGGGCAAGGCCGGCTTCCGGCTGCCGGTCGTCTCCTATCCACTGCAGGCGATGGTGACCCAGCCGGTCAAGCCGTTCCTCGACCCACTGGTCAGCTCCTCGGGCCTGCACTGCTATGTCCAGCAGACCAGTCGCGGCGAGGTGGTGTTCGGCGGCGGTTCGGACCCCTACCCGCTCTACAGCAGCCGCTCGACACTGGAGCTCAAGGAGAGCCTGATCGCCCACGCCATCGAGATGTTCCCTTTTCTGGCCAAGGCCAAGCTCATGCGCCAATGGGCAGGCATCACCGACATGACGCCGGATTACAGCCCGATCATGGGCGAGAGCCCGATAGAAAACTACTACCTGGACGCCGGTTGGGGTACCTGGGGATTCAAGGCGACCCCGATCTGCGGCAAGACCATGGCCGAGCTGGTGGCCACGGGGCGCGTGCCCGAGCTGATCGCGCCCTTCCACCTCGAACGGTTCGCCAATTTCCAGCAGGTCAACGAAATGGGCGCCACGGCGGCCAGTCATTGATACGTTACTGACACCCAGGGGCACGAAACCATGAAGATCATGCATTGCCCACTCAACGGGCCACGCAACATCAGCGAATTCATCTACGGCGGCGAGTTGAAGGCAATGCCCGACCCCGCAGCGTGCAACGATCGCGAATGGGCCGACTACGTCTTCTACCACGACAACCAGCCCGGCGTTGTGACCGAATGGTGGCTGCACGCGCCCAGCAGCTACTGGTTTCTCGCCGAGCGCAACACCCTGACCGACGAGATCCTGCACACCTTCGAGCCTCAGGACATTTTTCAGCAGCGTGTCGAGTTCGCCACCGGGGAGCCAAGGTCATGACCCGTTTCGAACCCCTGGGCGACGCCACCTCCCGGCATGATGACCGCCTGCCGGACCCCATGGGCAGTCTGATCGACCGCGACCGGCCCATCGACTTCACCTTCGAGGGGGTTGCCTATCGGGGCTTTCAGGGCGATACCATCGCCAGCGCCCTGGCGGCCAATGGCCGCCTGCTGCTGTCGCGTTCCTTCAAGTATCATCGCCCACGCGGCCCGCTGACCCTGGCCGGCCATGACGCCAACACCCTGGTTCAGCTACCCGATGAACCCAACGTGCTGGCCGACGCGCAGCCGATCATCCCAGGACTCGCCGTCATGGGTCAGAACTACAGCGGCAGCCTGGATCACGACCGCGACATGAAGCTTGGCAAACTCTCACGGTTCATGCCGGTGGGCTTCTACTATCGCGCCTTCTACAAACCCTGGGGGATCTGGAAGTACTGGGAGCCCCTGATTCGCCGCAAGGCGGGCCTGGGGCACTACGACCTGGAAGCCAGGGGGGAGTATCACGACAAGGCCTACCGCTTCACCGACGTCATGGTCGTCGGCGGCGGCCCCGCCGGGCTGGAGGCGGCCCTGACCGCCGCCGAAGCGGGCGTGCGCGTGCTGCTGGTCGAGCAGCAGCCACGCCTGGGAGGCGCCCTGACCTATGCGCGTTTCGACACCGAGGGCCGGCGCGGCGAAGCGCTACGGGCTTCGCTGGTTGCGGCGGTGGAGGCGCATGACAATATCGACATCCTGTGCGAGGCCACCTGCAACGGCTGGTTCAGCGACAACTATCTGCCAGTCATCCAGGGACAGCGAATGTACAAGGTGCGAGCCAGGGAGTGCATCGTCGCCTCGGGCAGCTTCGACCAGCCAGCGGTGTTTCGCAACAACGACCTGCCCGGCGTGATGCTCGCCAGCGCCGCCCAGCGACTGATGCGGCACTATGCGGTACGCCCCGGCAAGCGCGCCGTGATACTCACCGGCAACGACGACGGCTACCTCGCCGCCCTCGACCTGCACGAACAGGGCATCGAGGTGGCAGCGCTGGTCGACATGCGCCAGGACGCCGATGATGCCGATCTGGCCAACGCCATCGACGTACTCGGGATTCCCCGTCATCTCAACCATACCGTGTACGAGGCACTGCACGACAAGCGCCTGCACCGCGTGACCGGAGTCGAACTGCGACACATCGCCGGCATGGGCGAGGTCGGCGGGGGAGGCCTGACGCTCGCCTGCGACCTGTTGTGCATGAGCGCCGGCTATATGCCGGTTTATCAATTGTTGTGTCAGGCCGGTGGCAGGCTCGGCTATGACGAAGAGAGTGCCGGGTTCACCCTTGGTGGCCTGCCGGCGCACCTGCATGTCGCCGGCTCGGTGAACGGCTTTCACGATCTTGGGAAGGTCCTGCGGGACGGAACCCGGGCGGGGGCCGCGGCAGCCAGGGCGCTGGGCCGCAACGCGCCAGAGGTTTCGGCGGAAGCACCCTGCCTGCGCACCAATTTCCCCTGGCCGATCTTCGCCCACCCCAAGGGCAAGGAATTCGTCGATCTCGACGAGGATCTGCAGATTCGCGATATCGTCAATGCCACGCGCCACGGCTATCGCGATATCCAGTTGGTCAAGCGCTTCTCGACGGTGGGCATGGGGCCCTCCCAGGGGCGCCATTCGGCGCTGCCCACCGCCAGGCTGGTAGCACGGGCTACCGGACGCAGCATCGCCGAAACCGGCGTGACCACCGCACGACCGCCGTTTGGCGCCGAAACGCTGGCCCACCTGGCCGGGCGCGCCTTCGACCCCTTCCGTCAAACGCCGATGCACCGCCGCCATGTCGAACTCGGCGCCAGGCTGGTGCCGGCCGGCACCTGGCAGCGTCCGGCCTTCTACCCCACGCCAGAGGGTGTGCTGGAGCGGAATCGCTGCATGCAGGCAGAGGCGTGCCATGTACGCGAGCAGGTGGGAATCATCGATGTCTCGACCCTGGGTGGCCTTGAGATTCGTGGCCCGGACGCCGCCGAATTCATCAACCGTCTATACACCTTCGGCTTTCTCAAGCAGCCGGTGGGCCGTACCCGCTATGCGGTGATGACCAACGAGCAGGGCGTGGTCATCGATGACGGCGTCTCCTGCCGTCTGGGTGAGCATCACTTTTATGTCACCGCCACCACCAGCGGTGCGCCCGGAGTACATCAGAGCATGCTGCAGTGGAACGCCCAGTGGCGTCTCGAGGTGGATATCGCCAACGTGACTTCCGCCTTCGCGGCAGTCAACGTGGCCGGCCCCCTGTCACGGCGGGTACTCGAAAAGGTGTGCCATGACCCCGACCTCTCCGCCGGGGCCTTCCCCTACCTGGCCTTGCGCGAAGGCCATGTCGGCGATATTCCGGCGCGTCTGCTGCGGGTCGGCTTCGTCGGCGAGCTAGGCTACGAGATCCATGTGCCGTCACGCTATGGCGAATCTCTCTGGGATCGGCTGATGGAGGCCGGCCGGGAGTTCGACATCCGACCCTTCGGCGTCGAGGCCCAGCGCCTGCTGCGCCTGGAGAAGGGCCACGTGATCATCGGCCAGGACACCGATGGCATGAGCCATCCGGGAGAGATCGGCCTGACATGGGCGGTCAACCGCAGCAAGCCCTTCTTCGTCGGCCGGCGTGCCGTCGATATTCTCGACGCCCAGCCACCCAGGCGCCGCCTGGTGGGCTTCAAGCTGCCTCTCGACGGTCCCAGACCGCTGGAGGGCCACCTGGTGCTGGAAGGCGACCGGATTACCGGAAACGTCACCTCCTGCGAGCGTTCCAACAGCGTGGGAGCCATCATCGGCCTGGCCTACGCCGGCGCCGACAAGGCCACGCCAGGCAGCCGCATCACCCTCCGCGTGGAAGGCAGCCAGGACGTGCAGGCCGAAGTGGTCGCGCTGCCCTTCTTCGACCCCGACAACGCCCGCCAGGAGCTGTGACATGACGACACCAAACGACGTTTTGCCTCCCGCGCGCAGCCCGCTGCAGCACCTCCACGAAACAGCCCCGGCGAGCAATGTCACGCCGGCAGAGGCACGGGCCCGGCTGACCCATTGCGCGCTGCTCGACCTCTCGGCCCTGCCCCGGGTCGGCTTTCGCGGCGCCCAGGCCGGCGACTACCTGCGCGAGAGAGGCTACCGGCTGCCCGAGCGGCCCAATCTGGCCCTGGCGCAGGACGACGGCAGTTGGGCAGCGCGGCTTTCCGCCACGGAGTACCTGCTGCTCGGGAGCCTGGCCGACGCAGGGGCCCGGATCGCCGCGGAGGAAACGGCCTGGCGCCAGGGCGCACGCGCCTGCTACCTGCAGCCGCGCCACGACAGCCACGCCTGGCTGACGCTGAGCGGCCACCGGGCCCCTGCGGTCATGGCCAAGCTATGCGGAGTCGACCTCAGCCCAGCCGCCTTCCCGACGGGGCGGGTCGCCCAGACCTCGGTGGCCCGCCTCAACGCCATCGTCGTCAACGTCGGCGATGATGGCATGACGCGATTCCACCTGCTGTTCGACAGCGCCTCGGCCTGCTATTTATGGCCGGTACTGCTCGATGCCATGCAGGAGTTCGAGGGTGAGTCGCTGGGAGCCGAAGCGCTGCTAGGTTTTGTACGAAAAGTCGACGAGCGATGATCAGGCAAGGCAAAAATCAGCGACAAATCGGCAGGAAAGCCGATTTGGGCAGCTCCGCTGCTCGG
>NZ_PNRF01000040.1 GCF_002879615.1 Billgrantia endophytica | reverse complement strand
CTTTGAGCCGATTTTTAACGCTGTATGGGCGAGCGCAGACAGTTTTCGTACAGAGCCTAGTGTCCCTTTAGATTAGTGGGTTAATTCAAATGCATATCGAGTCACCACCATGTTCGTGAATGCCCTGTCCGAGGCCCTTGAGGCGCCCGGCGACGACGCCCTGCTGCCCCCGGGCCTGCTGGCTTTTCTTCGTTGCGCCACCCCGGATGCCTGGATCGCCTGGGCACGCGGGAATCCCGAGACGTTGCTGATCGATCACGCCCAGTGCGAGAAGAAGGCGGCATCCACGGCGATGAGCCTGCTCTACCGCTATGTGAATGAACCGTTACTGCTGACCAAGATGTCACAGTTGGCCCGGGAAGAACTGCTGCATTTCGAGCAGGTAGTGAAACTGATGGAGAGTAGGGGTATCGTCTATCGTCATCTCAGTGCCTCCCGCTACGCAGAAGGGCTGCGTCGTCATGTCAGCCCTCAAGAACCGGAGCGATTGGTCGATATCCTGATCATTGGCGCCTTCATCGAGGCGCGTAGCTGTGAACGTTTCGCTCGGCTGATTCCATACCTGGATACCGAGCTTGCCAGGTTCTATCGCACGTTGGTCAAGTCGGAGGGCCGTCATTATGAAGACTACCTGATGCTGGCAAGGCACGTGGCGCCTGGCTCCATCGACCGGAGGGTAGCCTTTTTCGCCGAACGCGAAGCAGAGCTGATAGTCACGCCGGACACGGCGTTTCGTTTCCATAGTGGCGTGCCGGCCTGAGGCCGCCGCTTTCGCCATGCAGGGTTCCATCATGCAGGACGCTTCCGAAGACGTTCATAACAGCGATTGGAATCAGTTGGCGCTATTTGGCCAATTCTCGCTGACCCTGGGGGACGATGTCCTTACCCAGTTCAGCTACGACAAGGTCAAGGCGCTACTGGTCTATCTGTTACTGCACCAGCAGCCCGTCAATCGTGCCAGCCTGGCCGAGCTGCTGTGGCCGGACCAGGGGCTCTCGTCGGGCCGAACCAACCTGCGCCATGCACTGCACTGCCTGCGACAATCGCTGGGCGAGGAAGCCGAGCGCGTGCTGGTCGTCTCACGCCAGACAATCGCGTTCCGGTTGCCCGAAACCTGGCGTTTCGACCTCGATGAGCTGCACGAACTCCTCGAAGGCGCGCACGACGTCACCACCCTGGAGCGCCTTCTCCAGCGCTATCGTGGCGACCTCGTCGAAGAGCTGCAACTGTCGTCCTGCACGGAATTCCAACGCTGGCTCGTGCAATTGCGCAACGAATGGCGCCAGCGGGTCATCCGTTTCGCCGAAGGCGTGCTCGAGCAGCACGATGACGTGCCCGGTCCCCTCTTGCAGGCGCTGGTCAGCCGTTTTTCCGGTTACGGCCCGTTCCATGAACGGCTGGTCAGGCAATTGGCCGAACAGGGCCAACTGGCCGCTGCCCATGAACAGTACAGCGCCTACCTGCAACTGCTGGCACTGTCCGGCCAACAGCCCGAGCCCGTTTTCCTGCAACTGGCTCGCTACTGGTCCGACGGCAACCCGGACTTGCAGGGGCTGTCCCCACGGAACGCCTTCTCGCGCACCCTGGCCGCGGACAGTTTGCCGCTGCGCGAAGACGAAATCGAACAGCGTCAACTCTCGGTCATGGCCATTCGCCTGCGGGTGAAGGGCGAACTGTCGGCTCGTGACGAAACCCGCGCCTGCCTGGCGCTGCAGATCGAATTGATGCGCTGGCTGGAGCAGCAGTGTCACCACCTGGGTGGCTTCTGGCTCCCCGGCGCCACTGGTGGCCTGGGGCTGGCCTGCTTCGGCACCCATGGCCCGGCGCACCAGCTGGCCGAACTGGTAGCGCTCTACGAGCATTGCCGCAGGGTACTGCCCGACGAGATATCCCGGTACTGGAGTGGCGAAGGCGAGCCACCCCGGATTGAACTGGCCGCCGGCCTCAACAGCGGCCGCGTGGTCTACCTCCCCGAGCGCCAACTGGTCGATCCGCTTGGACAGGTGTCCCAGGTCGCGCTCGAGCTGATGACCGCCGCCGAGGGCAGTGAACTGGTGATCTCCCAGGAAGCCAGCCAGCACATGCCGCCGGCGCTGGACCTGCAGCCACGACTCTCTTCGCGGCTGGTGGCGAGTGATGGCCGAGTGCGCCTGCGCGCCCTGGTGCTCGGCCACAACGAAGGTGGCCGGGACGCCATGCCGCCTAGCCTGGTGGGACGTGAAGCCCCTCTCAGAACGATGCGCGACGCCCTGGCGCGAGCCGGTATCGGCCTGCGTCAGAGCGTACTGGTGCGCGGGGCATCCGGCATGGGCAAGTCGGCGCTGATGGTCGGTTTCCGGCAGTTGGAGCTAAGCCGCGACGCCGCCATTTGCTGGCAGCCCACCACCCGTCTCTCGATACTCGAACCCTATGGGGTGGCCAGGACACTGCTGCGCTGGCGCCTCGACGGCGAACTGAATGCCGCCAGCCTGGCCGGGTTGCTTGCCTCCCTTCCGGAATGTCATCTGACCGGCGACCAACTGGCGCTCCTGGAAGAGGCACTGGGGGTGAGGGAAACACCGGAAGTGGCGCTGCTGGTCAAGAGCGGCGAAGCCGCCGACCTGGTCGTGGCCCTGCTGTGCCGTGTCATCGAGCATCAGGCCGCCGAACGCACCCAGGTGCTGATGATCGACGACCTGCAGTGGCTCGACGAACCCTCCTTCCGCGTGTTGGCCGGCCTCCAGGCGCGCCTCCCGATCAACTGCGCCTTCCTGATGGTGGCCAGTCACCATGGCCGCGAAGCGCTGCCGACCCGGCTGCATTGGGACCAGCAGGTTACGCTCGGGCACCTGGATGCCATGCAGTCGTCCCGCCTGCTTTCGCAGCTGGCCCGGCGCTACCGGCTGCACCTCAGCCCGCGGCTTCGGGGCCAGATCATCGAACGCTGCGATGGTGTGCCGCTCTACATGCAGGAGATCTGCCGCCGCCTGGAAATGGATCGCCGGGAAGGGCGTAGCGTCCATCTCGACGAACTGCCTCGCGGCCTGCTTGGCCTGCTGGCCAGCCGCATCGACCAGCTCGACGGCGATCGCGAAGTCGCCCACGTGGCCGCGGTGCTCGGTCGGCGCTTCCGCCTGGATTTCCTGGCCGAATGCAGTGGCTGGGAAATGCCCCAACTGAATCGCGCCCTGGAGCAGATGCGACGCCTGGAAATCATCGAGCCCGCCGGTGGCGAAGGCGGATGTCGGGAATACCAGTTCAGCCACCAGCTGCTTCAGGAAGCCGCCTATCTGTCCTGCCCGCGTGACGTGCGGGTCCGCATCCATCGCCAGGTGGTCAGTCTCATCGAAGAGCGGTTCCCCATGTGGATCGGTCGTCACCCCGGCGACTTTGCCACTCACTTGCGCCGCAGCGGCCACTACGCCCGCGGTGCGCGATACTTCGAACTGGCCGCCCGCGAAGCGCTCAAGGTCAGCGCCAATCGTACCGCGTTGAAGATGGCGGATTTCGGTATCGCCAGCCTGCGCCACGTCGAGGATCAGGCCGAGCGCGAGATCAGCCTGCTCACCGTGCGCGGGCAGGCCGCGTTCGCCCTGGAAGGGCACGGTTCGCCAACGGCCCATGAAAGCTTCGTGCGCGCCCGGGAATTGCTGGTACAGCGGGAAGGGTGCGACACCGACGATACCGAAGATCTCGAACAGGCCTTCCTGGTCAAATGGGGTCTCTGGGTAGGCTGCAGTCAGCGCCATGCTCATGCCGATGCCTTCTCCCTGGCCGCCAGCCTGGCGTCCATCGCC
The DNA here is from genome assembly GCF_002879615.1 of Billgrantia endophytica. Classification (GTDB taxonomy): domain Bacteria; phylum Pseudomonadota; class Gammaproteobacteria; order Pseudomonadales; family Halomonadaceae; genus Halomonas; species Halomonas endophytica. Next base: position 24,017 of record NZ_PNRF01000040.1, on the reverse strand, counting down.
AGCCGGCTGGAAGATCCCCGCTACCGCCGCCTGGCGGATTATGCCCGTGCCAACTGCGAATACTGGGCCGGGCGCATCGGACAGGCCTTCGACCACCTCGACGAGATCGCGCCCCTCGATCAACCCATGATGATCGAATGGCTGCCGTTCTCCGAACACCCGCAGGTCGCCGCCGCTTGTTTCCAGGGTTGGGCAATCTGCCTGCGTGGCGACTATGCGCGAGCCGAACAGCAGGTGGAATCGGCGATTCGCCTGGCCGAGCGTATCGGACACCCCGGCTCGCTGGCCATGGCGCTGCTGTTTGCCGCCGCACTCTACCGCCAGCTCGGTCACGTGCACCTGGCCGCCAGGCGTGCCGAACAGGCCGTCGCGCTGACGGAAATGCCCGACCTCCACCTCTGGCAGGTATCGGCGCAGGGGGTTCTCGGCTGGCGGCGGGCGCTCTCGGGGGACCGCGACGGCCTGGGCATAATAGACCTATCCCAGGAAGAGTTGGGCGAGATGACCGGGCGGGACCGCTATCATCGCCCCTCCCTGTGGTATAGCGACGCCTGCATCGCCCTCGACGAACTGGTGCGTGCCGAGGACTATCTCGATCAGTGCCTGTTGATCGCCCGCGAACGCAGCACGCTGTTCGTGCCCGAGCTGACCATTCAACTGGCCCGTGTGCGACACCGCCTGGGGCGCCCCCATGCCGACATCCGCCTGCTGGTGGAGCAGGCACTGAAGTTCGCTCGGCTGCATGAGAACCTCCACCAGCAGCTATGCGCGCTGGAAGCCTGGCTGACCCTGATCGACGGCCATGACGAAAGCGCCAGGGAGGAGTTCCGTGAGCTGCTGAGCAATGTGAGCCACAGCGATGCACCGGTACTGGTACGCTGGCGCACCCTGCTGGACCGCAAGCTGTCCCAGGCAATCAATGCCGAGCCATGAGCGACGCGATATCAGCGCCAGGCGCCGCTAGGTCAGCCGTTCCAGGGCGGCAATTCGCTCCAGTGCCTGGGAGCGGTTGCCGCCACACAGCTCCCGGTCGAAGCCAAAGCGCTCACAGACGGCCGGGCGACGCGGGTCGCCGAACAGCCGGCACAGGTTGGCGTCATCGAGCTGAACGCAGCGGATTCCCGCCGATTTTCCCCGGGGCATGCCGGGAATGGGGGAACTGATCGACGGCGCGATGCAGCAGGCACCGCAGCCGGGCCGACAGCCGGCGTCTCCGTTCCCGAACTCAAGGGTTTCCACTCTCGACTGAGCCTCGGCGATCACGATTGAGCCTCGGCGATGGCACCCTTGTCCACGCCTTCGAAAGCCTGCACCCGCGTGGTGCGGCCGGTTTCCTCGGTGATCCGTCGTGCCAGCCAGGAAGCGATATGCTCCACGGTGGTGGGGGTGGGCAAGACGATGCAGCGATCCACCGGCAGGCGCAGCAGGAAACGCCCCTGGTCGGCGCGGTAGCGGGTGGTCATCATGCCTTTGGCCACGGCATCGTCACCGGTCGCAATGTCCTGCTGATCGATCAGGTAGCGATCGTCGAGTCGTTCGGCCCACTCGGCTTCCAGCCCGGGCATGCGCACGCCGCGTTGCCAGATATGCAGCCGCGACCGATGCCCATGGGCGATGCGCTGGCAGTTGCCGACATGTCGCTTCAGCCCATGGCTGTAGGTATAGGAGGCGCCCTCGATGGCTTCCTCGCGCAGGCGCAACCGAATGGCGGAAACCCTCGGAGGCGGCCGCTTCATCAGTTCTTTCGCCATCTGGTCGGCCAGTCGCTCGGTCGTGATGGCCGACCACGGCATCAGGGTGAAGGCCTGGCGGGGCGCGCGAATCTCCATGGCATAGGGGCGGGTGGCTCGAACGCAGAGCCCTTCACCGCACTCGACGATCTCCAGATCGGGGGCCCGGGCCGGGATCAGCAAGGTATGGTCGGCGCCGCCATCCAGGCGCGACTTGATCCACGGCTTGACCTCACCGAAATCGAACAGCATGCCATCCTCACCGAGCTCGCCGTCGAGCTCGGCATCCACATGCCAGCTGGCGCCGATCAGGCCCCGCTGCGGACACCAGAGCGACACATCGAGATGACTCAGGCGGTTGACGAAAAGCGTCATCAGTCGAACCCCGCTATCTTGTGGGTCTGCAGCGACAGGCGCCACTGTGGATGAGCCATGCAATAGCCGACGGTTTCCGCCATGCGACTCCCGGGTTCGCCCAGGGGGCCAGTATCCATCGGCTGCAGGAAGTAATAACGAAAATCGAGTGTCGCGAAGCGCTCGGGCGGGGCGTCCCGCTGGGGGTAGACCAGCTTGATTTCATCACCGCCGGTGACGGCGAGCACACTGGCCCCCTTGGGGCTCACACACAGCCAGTCGATGCCCGCGGGAGGCACGATGGTGCCATTGGTCTCCACCGCCACCTCGAACCCCTGTCGATGCATGGCGCGGATCAACGTCTCGTCGAGCTGCAGCAATGGCTCGCCCCCGGTGAACACCACATAGGGCGTCACGACGCCGTCCTGATCCGGCCACAGGGCCGTCAGGTGGCCGGCCAGGGTCTCGGCATCCGTGAAACGGCCACCGTTCTGGCCATCGGTACCCAGGAAATCGGTATCACAGAAGCGGCAGGCCGCCGTCGCGCGATCCCGTTCCCGGCCCGACCACAGGTTGCAGCCCGTAAAGCGGCAAAAGACACTGGCGCGCCCGGCCTGGCCGCCTTCTCCCTGCAAGGTATAGAAGGCCTCCTTCACATGGTACATCAGACCTCCTGGTCGGATTGCGCGGCATACGACAAGGGGTCGCTGACGCCATTGGCGGCAAACGCCCCCAGCCGCTCCCGACAGCTACCGCAACGGCCACAGGCCAGCTCCTCGCCCAGATAACACGTCCAGGTATCGGCATAATCGAGCCCCATGGACAGGCCGTCGGCGAGAATCTCCGCCTTGGTAGCACGCAGGTAGGGCGCATGAATCTCGACCGGCTCGAAATTGGCGATACCGGCCACGGCGTTCATGCGTTCGACGAACTCGGGGCGGCAGTCCGGGTACAGCACATGGTCACCACCATGAGCACCGTAATCCACCCGTCCGGCACCGATGTTCACTGCCTTGGCAACCGCCAGGGAGAGCAGGATCATGTTGCGGTTGGGCACTACCGTCGCGGACAGATTGTCCGACGCGTAGTCGCCGCATGGCATGTCGCGGCTGGCATCGGTCAGCGCCGAGTTGTCGATAAGGCCATGGATGGCGCGAATATCGACGACCTGGTGAGGCACGCCGAGACCACGGCAAACCGTTGCCGCCACGTTCAGCTCACGGGCGTGGCGCTGGCCATAGTCGAAGGAGAGGGCGTGTACCTCGAGACCCTCGCGCAGGGCGCGGTGCAGAACGGTGAAGGAATCCATGCCGCCGGAGTAGATCACCACGGTGGCGGGTACGGAGGAAGAAACGGGCTGGGTCATGGGAAAACTCACTGTCGGAGAATTTATCGGGCGGCTCCTACCGGTGAGAAAGCCGCTGGCCGGGGTCCGGTCCGGCGCGGGACAAGTTTACGCAACGCCACAACATCTGGCCAGGCCATGTTCTGGTTGTTAGAATTCATCCCCCCTCATTGCCCAGCGCCCGGGCGCTGTCTGAAACGTTGCCGAGCGCAAAGCAGACGGTTTTCAGATAGTGCCCGGGCGCCATCGTCCTGACAACGGTGACCCTGATGAAAGCCCCTGAACTTCTGTCCCCCGCAGGGACGTTCAAGAACATGCGCTACGCCTTCGCCTACGGCGCCGACGCCGTATACGCCGGCCAGCCGCGCTACTCGCTGCGCGTGCGCAATAACGACTTCAAGATCGACAACCTTTACCGCGGCATCGCCTACGCCCACGAGCGGGGCAAGCAATTCTACGTGGCCTCCAACATCGCGCCGCACAACAGCAAGCTCAAGACCTACCTGCGCGACATGGAACCGGTGATCGAAGCGGGGCCCGATGCCCTCATCATGTCCGACCCGGGGCTGATCATGATGGTGCGCGAGCGCTGGCCCGAGCAGGTCATCCATCTGTCCGTGCAGTCCAACGTGGTCAACCATGCCGCGGCCCGGTTCTGGCAGAAGCAGGGCATCAGCCGCATCATCCTCTCCCGCGAGCTGTCGCTGGCCGAAATCGGCGAGATCCGTGCCGAATGCCCCGACCTGGAAATCGAAACCTTCGTACACGGCGCACTGTGCATCGCCTATTCCGGGCGCTGCCTGCTCTCCGGCTACTTCAACCACCGCGACCCCAACCAGGGCACCTGCACCAACGCCTGCCGCTGGAAATACAACACCGTGGCCGCGGCAACCGACGAAACCGGAGACCTGGTGCCGGCCAACTCCGCCCGGGCGCATGCCGCCAGCGGTATCTGGACGCCGGAACCGGGTGGGCAGCAGGGCGGGCTGATTGCCTCCGGCAGCGGCAGTGCGGCGCTTGCCGACATGACCGAAAGCACGGCAACCGCCGGGGGCGTCGAAGGGCAGGACGAACTCTCCGCACTGATCGAGGACCGCACCCGCCCCGGCGAACTGATGCCGGTGTTCGAGGACGAGCACGGCACCTACATCATGAACTCCAAGGACCTGCGCGCCGTACAGCACGTGCCCCAGCTCACCGAAATGGGCGTTACCTCGCTGAAGATCGAAGGGCGCACCAAGTCCCACTATTACGTGGCCCGCACCGCCCAGGTCTACCGCCGAGCCATCGACGACGCCGTTGCCGGGCGCCCCTTCGACATGCGCCTGATGGACGAACTCGACAACCTGGCCAACCGCGGGTACACCGAAGGTTTCTACCGGCGCCACGTGCACGACGAATACCAGAACTACGAGCAGGGCAACTCCGTTGGCGTGCACCAGCAGTTCGTCGGTGAAGTGATCGGCTACGACCCCGAACGCGGCGTACTCGACGTCGACGTCAAGAACCGCTTCGAAACCGGCGACGGCATGGAACTGATGCTGCCCGGCGGCAACCGTCGCTTCACCCTCGAACACATCGAGAACAAACACGGCCAAACCGTTGCCGCCGCCCCCGGCTCCGGCCATATCGTTCGCATTCCGGTGCCAGGCGACCCCATCGACCCGGCACGTATCGAATACGCCCTGCTGATGCGCGACCTGGCGTAAGAAGCCTGTGGGAGCGCCGCTCTGCGTCGCGACTGGCGTCGCAGGCGCCACGGCGGCGGCCGCTGCGCTTCCGACAGCGTTCTACTCAAGCCAGATCGCATCCCAATACGGATACTGCCCGATATCGTCCACTAACCCGGCCCGCAACGGGTTGGCGACGATATAACGGGCAACGGCTCGTATGTCCTCATCCGATCGCAGCACCCGGTCATGATAACCGGCGTCCCACACCCGAAGCCCAACTGCCATCGAAACGTGAGCCTTGTACAGCCTCGCGGCATGGGCCAGGTCACCCTTGAGCTGAAGCAGCCAATGCACATGATCCGGCATGACCACGAACGATTGTGTCTCGCACTGTGCATCGAGTGACGGAAGGGAGAAAGTCCGACAAGCCTGGCAGGCAGAGCGAAAATCATCAAAGAAAGGATATCGGCGACGCGTCACGAGCGTGATGTGATAATAGTGGCCAGGAATGGAACGGCGGCCTGCTCTGAGCGCGCGCATACCGGGCTTTGCCATTATGAAAACTCTTGTTGGCGACCATCATTTAGCTTATTCGATTGGGCTAATGTGTTGGTAAGCCATTTCCCATAATGTCTGTAGGCCGAAGCCAGTAAAGTCTGTCATGAAAGTGCTACTGCAACGCAGGCAACCCCGCGGTCGTGCGATAAATCGTCCTCCTGCAGGATAGGGCAGCGGCGTTTTTCTATCTTGATACTACTCCACCACCACGATCGGCAAGGGTACTCGGTTGAGCAGTTCGGGGTCCTCTTCCAGCAGTTGAGCGAGTTCCGGGCGGTGCAGCAGCAACCCGCCGGTTTTGGCGTGAGCAAGCCGTTGCTCCAGTTCCCGGGCATGACGAATCGGCAGGGCGGCGATGCCATCGAACAACCCCGCGAGCCAGTCGGGTACGGCACGGGTATCGATGGGCGCCTGGCGTTGGGTGAGCAGCCGCAGCGGGCCACGCTGGAAGGGGTGATGTTCGTCCCATACCAGTACCGTGCAGGTTGCCTCGAGGAGCATGCGGCGGCTGGTGGAGCCTAGCCGAGTTCCCCAGCGTTCGGTAGTGCCCGCCTTGCCCAGGACCAGCACGTCGCCGGGGCCTGCCTTGGCCAGTGCTTCGGTGGCGACCATGCCACGGCTCACTTCCAGCCGGTGGCGCAGGTCGTGGCCGGCCACGGCGGCATCCAGCGCCTGGTGCACCCGCTGCAGCTGGTGCGCGATGCTGGCCTCCAGGGATTCCGTCGATAGCGGCCGTGTCACTCCCGACTGGGCGCCGATTTCGCAGGAGAAGGGAAAGGCAGCACAAGTGAGCAGCTCGAGGTCTTCCACGTAGAGCGCCACCAGTTCCGCGTGTCGGCTGCTGGCCAGGTTCACGGCGGCCGCCAGCGCCGCCAGGCTGTGGCGCGACGCGTCCAGCAGCGCCAGCACCCGGACGACCTCGAGCGCTGACGCCTCGCCACGAGTCGGAAGGCTTTCGTCAACCATTGTCGTGATCCTCATCCGGTTGGCCGGCATCGTCACCGCCCTTGCCGTTCTTGCCGTTACCCTCCTTGTCATCACCCCGGGATTTCTTCACCGCTTTCTGGAAGGCGGCCAGGCGTTCGACCACCAGAGCGTTGATGCTGCCTTCCGGATAGTGCCCCTCATCGTCCAGCTCGCCAGGCGTCATGCCGGTCAGCAGCGCCAGGGCCTCGTCCAGGTGATGAATCGCATAGATCTGGAAGTTGCCGGCGGCCACGGCCTCGCGCACCTCGGCCTTGAGCATCAGGTGAGGCACGTTGGTGGCAGGCAGCAATACACCGTTGCGGGTCACGTCACCGCGTTCGCGGCACACATCGAAGAACCCTTCGATCTTTTCGTTCACCCCGCCAACGGCCTGCACGTTCCCGTGCTGGTCGATGGAACCGGTCACCGCCAGGCTCTGGTCGATACCGACCCGGGTGATGGCGGAGATCAGAGCGCAAGCCTCGGCGACCGAGGCGCTGTCTCCCTCGATACCGCCATAGGATTGCTCGAACGCCAGGCTGGCCGAGAGTGACAGGGGCGTATCCGGCGCGTAGCGGCTGGCCAGGCAGCGCGACAGGATCATCACCGCCTTGGAATGGATGCGCCCGCCAAGGCGTGCCTCGCGCTCGATATCCACCACCTGGCCGGGGCCGGGCCGGGCGGTGGCGGTGATACGGCTGGGCTGGCCGAAAGCGTAACTGCCCAGGCTGAGTACCGAAAGCCCATTGACCTGGGCGATCCGGAACCCCTCGGTCTGAATGGCCATCGTGCCGCGGGTGATCATTTCGTGGCTGCGCTCCCGCAGGCGGCTGGCACGCCATAGCTGTTGCGTGACCGCCTTCTCCACATGGGAGCGGGAGATCACCTTGGCCGCCTCCCGATCGGCCCAGTGGTCGGCCTCTTGCAGCAGGTCGCTCAAGTCGCGATGCCGGGCGGTCAGCTTGCTCTGATCATCGGCAAGGCGGCTGGCCCGTTCGATCACCGCGGCGACTCCACTGCGGTCCAGCGGCCTCAGGGCCGACTCCCGGGCCAGGGTGGCCACCATGCGAGCGAACAGCGGCTGGTTGCCATCGTTGCGCACCAGCTCATCTTCCAGGTCGGCCTGCACCTTGAACAGCTCCAGGAAGTCGGGGTCGTGTTCGCAGAGCAGATAGTAGAACAGGCGCTCGCCGAGCAGCACGACCTTCAAATCCAGCGGAACCGGCTCCGGTTCCAGGGTCGTGGTGCTGATCAGCCCATAGGCCTGCTCCAGCGATTCCGTGCGGATCTCACCGGCGCGCAGCACGCGTTTCAGGGTTTCCCAGGCGCCGGGCTGCATCAGCAGGGCGCGTACGTCGACGACAAGGTAGCCGCCGTTTGCCCGATGCAGGCCACCGGCACGAATCAACGAAAAGTCGGTGAGCAGAGTGCCGTTGTGGACGTGATGCTCGATACGCCCCACCAGATGCTGGTGAGACGGCAGGTCCAGATAGACGACCGGCGCGCCCTCGCAGCCCGTGTTGTCCACGATCAGGTTCAGGTGGAAACGGCTGAACACCGCCTCGGGAGAAATGTCCGGCTCATCGTCGATGAACGAGTCCACGCGCAGCACGATGGCGTCGCGAAGCGCCTGAATGTGGTTCAGCACCCCTTCATGATCGGCATAGCGCTCCTCCAGTTCGGCCAGCGGGGCGCCAATCGCCGACTGCAGCATCTCCTCGTTCAGGCCACTGATCTGTTCACGCAGGGATTTGGCCAGGCGAGGCATCTGGCGAATGGCATGCGTCAATTTTTTCTGCAGCACATGCACCGTGCCCTCGATGCGCTCCCGTTCATCCTGGGAGAGAGCCTCGAACGCTTCCGGCGACATCATCTTCTCGTCGCTGGTGGCCGGTGCAAAGGTGAAGCCGTTAGGGGTCGAGAGCAGCAGGATGTCGTGCTCGCGGGCTTCGCGCCGTACCGACTCAATGGCATCCCGCTGACGCTCGCCCATGGCCTGCTTCAGTTCATGCAACCGATTCTGGTACTCGTCCCCTTCGAAAACCGCGGGAATGGCCGTGCTCAACTCCTCCACCAACTGCTCGATGTCGGCACGAAGCACGCGGCCCATGCCGGTGGGTAGCAGCAGGTTCAGCGGGCGTGACGGGTCATCGAAGTTGTAGCAATAGGCCACGTCTGGTGGGGTTGGCTCATCGCTGGAACGCTCGGCCAGGAAACGACCCACCATTTGGTGCTTGCCATGTCCGGGATGGCCCAGCACGTAGAGGTTGAATCCATCGCTGCGCATCGTGGTACCGAAGTCCAGTGCTTCACGAGCCCGCTGATGGCCGCTGAGCAGGTCCAGCGAAGCCAGCTCGCTACTTACCTCGAAATCGAACACCTCTTCCGGGCAGGCTCGATACACCTGTGTCACATCCAGGGGTTTCAACGGTGTGGTCTCCCTTTCCCTTGCGTGTGTCGTGCGGTTTTTTCCAGTATGGCGGAGTCGGGCGGGTGCTGCATGATGCAGGTCAAAAGTGGCAATTCAATAAATGAAGGTGCTATGGCCACCCTGTCGGAGCGCCCGGTTCGACGCCTCGACTTTGCGTTGTGACCGGCGGCGTCAGGCGCCTTGGCGGAGGCCGCCGTCGTGGCGATGGCTGCCTGCCTGGACAGCCCCCGGTGGCAGGCATTGGCTGCGAGCTCCCGGTTCGAGATGGGGTCGGAGTATCGGCTCCATGCCCTTGAGCACCTGGACCGGTAGCGCCGAGGTGAAGCGGAAGCTATCCGACTCGCTGCCCGCCACATAGGCGGTGAGGGTGCCGAAGTGATCCTCGCCTAGATAGAAGACGAAGGTCGCTGTGCGGTTGCGTGCCTGGGAGCTGATCACTTGGCCGCCGCGATTGACGGTTTCGATTCGATTGTTGCCGGTGCCGGTCTTGCCACCCATGATCAGGGGAGTCCCATCTTCCAGGGTGAAGCTACCCTGTAGCCGTCGAGCGGTACCACCATCCACGACGGCGGACAGGGTATCGCGCAGCACGGTTGCTACCTCAGGCGCCATGACTTGCCGGGCATGACGGTCGGAAGGCAGGAAGTGAGTCTCGTAGGGGGTGTCGGAGGCGAAGTGCAGGGCGTCGATGCGCAGGGTCGGCAGGTAGACCCCGTCATTCAGGATGATCCCCATCAGTTCGGCCAGCGCCGCCGGCCGGTCGCCGGAGGAGCCCACCGCCGTGGCAAGCGAAGGTACCAGGTGCTCGAAGGGATACCCCAGCCGTTGCCAGCGTTGATGGATATCCAGAAAGGCCTCGACTTCAAGCATGGTGCGAATACGCACGTCACGGGCACTGCGGTGCCGTGTCCTGAAAAGCCAGCCATACACGTCCTGGCGTTCCTGCTGGCTGGCTGCGGCGACATCGAAGAAGCTGGCGTCCGGGTGATCCAGCAGATAACCGAGCAGCCAGAGTTCCAGGGGATGGACCTTGGCGATATAACCCTGATCGGACAGGGAGTGATTGGCCGGCGCATGGCTCTCGTAAAGTTCGTCGAGACGACGCTCGCTCGGCATGTCTTCCGGGAGCCGTTGGGTCAGAAAGGCGGCAAAGGTATCCCGGTCCGCCTCTGGAAAGAGGTAGCGATGCACGGCTGCAAGGCGAGAGGCGGTAACGTTCAGGCCGCCCAGGAAAGTGTCGAGGCGTTCGTTGGTATCCAGGTCACGGTACTTGCGCCAGAAACGCTGGAGGAAGACGCGGCCTTCTCGATCGGCGAAGCGTTGCAGGTATTCCAGGCGACGGGGGTCCCTGTCGTCCTCCAGCAGTTGGCTGCGATGCTCGTTATGGTGGGTGCTGTAGCGTACCAGATCGCGTAGCAGGCGCACGAAGGGCAGGTTGAGGGACTCTCGCATGGCTTCGTTGAGCGTTGGGTTACGATGATTGTCCTCACGCCGGAAATTACTGAAGGTATGACGGCCGCCACCGGTAAAATAGGCTTCGTTGGGGCTGGCTGAATAGCGGCGCTCCATGGCGGCCTCCAGGATCTCCCGAAGGGCGAGACCAGGCTGTCGGATCAGGCTGTCCAGCACCCAGCGGCTCAGGATGTCCTGCTGGTCCACCTCTACCTGGCGCAAGGTTTCCGTCGTTTCACCGGCGTACCGCTGGTGCAGTTCGGCGATGACTTCCAGATACGTCGCCAGAACGCGCAGCTTGGCGGTGGAGCCGAGCTCCAGCTTGCTGCCTTCATTGATATCGAAAGGCTGGCCCGTATTATCGGTCTGAACCCGGACCCGGAAAGCCTCATCGCCACGCTCGTAAAGGGTAAAGCTATAGCGTACCTCCCGGGTCTTTTCCGGCGAGAGCAGCCGGTCACCGAAGAGCCCTGTCTCGTTGGCGAAATCGGGGTCGGCCAAGCGATACAGGTAGTCGGTCACTTGATCCTGCAAGCTCCCATGCAGGGTGGTTCTGGCCCTGAGGTCGAGCCGATCCAGGTCATAAAAAGACAGGCCGAGCAGGCTGCCTAGTCGTCCGCGCGCGGTCTGCAGCCCCTTGTCTGGTTCGACTCTCAACCGAGCCGGGTCCTGGCTGAAGTTGCGAAATTCCAATCGCTGGACGAGAGCGGCATCGCGTAACGCTGCATCGATGATATTGTCATCGGCCAGCAGTCTCAGGTAGCTGTTCGTCAACTGTTCCAGTGCCTGCCGGCCGCCATTGAGATACCAGGAGGGGCGGCGCTGGGCAATCATCAGCGCCACCACCTGGCGCAGAGCCAGGCCCTGGGCATCGAGATCGTCAGCCGAACTGTGGCTAGGCACCAGTTGCTGATTGAGGTGGTCGAAATCGGCTCCGAACCATACCCATATCCCGTCTCCGATTCCGTGTACTTCGCCATAGCCCGGTGCCGCGGCAAGTGGTACCGAATTGAGGTAATCCAAGGCCACATCCTGGCGTGTGGAAAGCGTCTGGCGTCCCTGCTGGTAGCTGCGCACACTGGCCGAGACCATCTGACGAAGCTTCTCCATCGGCGACCCCGTCAGGCCACTCGGTGAGTGGCGGTATTTCTCGAGCTGGGTGGCCAGTGTGCTGCCGCCTGACGCCTGGCCAGAGACATCCAGTGCGCGGCCCACCTGGGATACCGCCGCCATGGTGAAGCGTGGCCAGTCCACCGCCGGGTTGGCATAAGGCGTACTGGCGTCGAGCAGATGACGGTTCTCGATGAAAAGCAGCACCTGCAGCATCAGCGGTGGAATGGCGTCAAAGTGGGGATAGTGACGCTGCGGGTGGCGAAACTCGTACAGCGTTTCGCCACGGCATTCCTGAAGAGTCAGGCCTGCCCGGGTCTTTTCCTGATAAGGGGGAAAGAATCCTCGGTTCGTGTAGTCGAGCAGAGGCCGTGAAAAGCGGGCCTGTCGTTCTATGTCATAGCCACTGGCAAGCAGGCGATTCTGAATGTTGGGTAGCCGGGTATAGCCCAGGCGCTGGTCAAAAGGTCCATGGCGCGGGAACAGGATATTGTCGCTTTGACCTGGAGCAAGAGTATAGCGCAGGGTACTCGCATAGCGCGAAAGCTCCTGGGCCTGGAAGTGGGAGGTTCGAGCTTCGGCAACCAGCAGGGTGGCAAGAGTGATGCCCAATAGAGCCAACAGCACCAGCAGGATGACGTGCAGCCGCCGGTGTGGTGTTTCCACCGGCGGTGCCGGTTCGAGCGAGGGTTCTTCCACGAACAGGGAAGCCTTCTCGCCCAACTGCCTCCTCTCGAGCCATGATGCGGAGGAACGGTTCCGGCGTGATGAACTACCATGCGTTCCCATGCGCCCCCTCCCCGCTAAACGTCTCGACTGTCCTTATTGTTGTAGCGTAGTTCGGGCCGGGCATACGTAGAATTAGCGTAAAACGTTTATTCGCTAAGCTCCCTATAAACGCCGAAGTGGGTCAGGCCGCGGTCATGAAGATGCAGAGCCTGCATCCGGCTCATCATCCCCTGGTTGCAATAAAGCAGGTAACGGCGATCGTCAGGCAGCGTTCCGGCCGTGGCCTGCAGATCATAGAAAGGGATCAGCAGGCATTCGGTTTCCGGCAGCGTCAAGGGAGCCGACTCACGCTCGACAGGGGGGCGAATGTCGATGACGCTGACGGCGGATTCTTCAGCCAAGGCCTGAACCCCTTTGATGACATGAAGCTCCGGTTCCCGGCGCGGAAGATGTTCCATCAACCGGTCGGAGCGGATGATGGTGGAGTTCTCGATGGCGATGTCAAGCGAGGCGAAGTCGAAGGCTTCCTCGGCAGCCAATACTTTCGAACGCTGGGCCTGGGTATTGGGACGTTGCGAAATGGCACCGCAAACCTCCGGCATGACCTCGGCGAAGCGGGCTGTCCCTATCTGCCTGGCCATATTGATGATGTCCTGCTTGTCCTCGGCAATCAGCGGCCGGAGAATGGGCAGGTCGCTGACGCTGTCGATCAAGGCCAGGTTGGTCAGGCTCTGGCTGGAAACCTGGGCGATGGCGTCACCGGTGACCAGCATGGGAATACGGGACCGGTCGGCAATGCGGCTGGCTGCCCTTACCATCATGCGTTTCAGCACGACCCCGATGAGGCCATCGGGAATGCTGCGCTGCATTTCGGCAACGACACCCGCGAACGGAACCGAGAAAAAATGCACGCGATGCGAGCTGCCGTAGGTTTCCCACAGGTGGTGGGCAACTTCGCGGACCGCCGCCTCATGGTCCACCCCGCCGAGATCGAAGAACATGAAGTGATTCTTGATTCCGCGACGCATCATTTTCCACGCGGCAACAGGCGAATCATAACCACCGGAAATGAGGGTGACCGACTGACCCTGCACGCCCAGGGGATACCCGCCCAGTCCCGGCCAGCGTTGGCGAACCAGCCGCAACCGGTCATCGGCCACGTCGACCCGTACCTCCACATCCGGACGTTTCAGGTTAACCCTGGCGCTGGGCACGGCATCGCGCAGTGCCTGGCCGAGATGGCGTTCCAGGTCTTCGGATGTGAAGTCATGGTGGCCGCGACGCTTGACGGTGACTCGAAAGCACCGGTCTTCGATGGCGTCTTGCCAGACCGGGAGCAGGTGCCGCGCCGTCTCGTCAAAGGAAAGGAAAGGAAGGTCCTCGACGGCCTGTACCTCGTGTATGCCGGGAGTCCGCGTCAGCCGGGCCACCAACTGATGAAGCCAATGTGGCGTCATGCCATCCGGCACCTTTACCGCCAAGGCATCCCAGCCGCCCCGTACCTGCACGTCTTCTCCCAGCGGGCGCAACACGTTGCGAACATTGCCGACCAGACATCGTGTCATCTGACGCCGGACGGAGCGTGACTTGATAGTGATTTCGGGAAATAGCTTCAGCAGGTAATACATGGTGGGGTACTTGTGAATTTTATGGAAAAACAAAGGGGTGAGGCTATGTCAGAATGCCGGTTGGGCGGCGCGAAACGGCCAGTGCCCAATCAGGGCCGGGCACTGGCCGCCAAATCAAGGACGTGTCAGTAGAGGGCTTGCTCTTCGCTCACGGCTTCCTTCAGCAGCTCCAGGAACAGCTTGTCGGCTTCGGAGTGATCCGCCGGGTCCTCGGGAATGTGAACGCTGGTCGTATCGGAAATCTCATTGGCAATACGCGCCACGACACTTTCCGCACTGTCTTCACTGCTGCCTTCACCATAGTGGCGGCGTGCGACCTCCAGCGATTGCTCGAGTATCTTCGGATCCTGAAGGAGCTTCTTGATAAAGCCACGCAGTTCATTGATGACGCGAGTCTTCTGAATTTCCGAGGCGGACATGGCGGTCTCCTTGTGATGAAGCCGTGTCGGTGATGGCGTGACGATAGCATGTTTGCCCTTGGCTTGGAGAGGCCGCCGAACGATGAGCAACCCGTTCCAGAACTGGGGCTGAGCTTTGTAAGCCGTGTCTCACGGACAGTAAGACAAGTCTCTTAGTCCTGCCGAATGAGGAAGCTATTGGATAAACGCTCAATTTCGGTTACGCTAGATTACAAATCATTAATCATCGGTACAAAGACTGCCTGCATCACGATCCATCGAGTGACGATGGCCAATCATGATGAGGCAGCATGCTGCCGAAGATGAGTGGTTTTCAAAAAGGGAATCGGGAAAGGATGCACCACCCGCATGGTCCGGGTGCGCCCCGCAATAACAACAACTTAAGCTAAAAACTACCCAGTGGACATCACCGTGGTAGACGGGCGTCCGCACTCATGAAAAGGGAACACCATGACTTCTGTAACAGACCTGTCCCGTGTCCAGCACTTCGCCAAGGCGATCGTGGTGGGCTCTTCCTTGACGCTGTTGCCAATCGCCGCCGCAGTCGCACAAAGCCTTCCCGCCGGCCTGGCGTCTCCCGGCTCCGCCGACCTTCAATCGGTGATCCAGCAGGCATTGATCAGCAACCCCGAAGTCCAGGCCGCCTGGAACGGTTTGAACGCCGCCGGCCATGATGTCGGTGTCGCCCGTGGTAATTACCTGCCGAGTCTCGATGTGGCCGCGGGTATCGGCCGTGAAGACACGGAAGGCGATGGACGCGGCAGTTACGATACGGATTTCGCCGAGTTGACGCTCAGCCAGATGATTTACGACGGCTTTGCGACGCGCAGCGAGGTGGAGCGCCTGGACCGTGCCAAGCTGGTGCGTTACTACGAGTTACTGGGTGCCAGCGAAAACGTTGCCCTGGAAGCCGCGCGCGCCTATCTCGATGTCAACCGCTACCGCGAACTCGTGCGGCTGGCCCAGGGCAACTATGCCGATCATCAGCGGGTCTACGACCAGGTCGAAGACCGGGTGAGCTCTGGCGCCGGGCGCGGGGTCGATCTTCAGCAGATCACCGGTCGCCTGGCACTGGCGGAATCCAACCTGATGACCGAAGCCTCCAATCTTCATGATGTCACGGCACGTTATCAGCGCATCGTGGGCAGCCTGCCCGCCGAGAACCTGGCGCCGGCGCCTCGTCTCGACGACCGCTTGCCCCCCTCGGTTGCCGAGGCCGTCAACATGGCATTCGAGGGCAACCCGGATTTCCACGCCGCCATCGAGAATATCGAGGCCTCGCGTGCCGAGCAGGCCGGCGCCAGGGCTGGTTTTCAGCCGCGCCTGGACCTTCGCGGTCGCACTGGCACCAATAATGAAAGTGGCATTGCCGGGCGCCGTGATCAGCACAGTATCGAACTGGTCGCCAGCATGAACCTGTACCGGGGCGGCAGCGACCTGGCCTCCTTCCGCGCCGCCAGTGATCGTGTCGAGCAGTCGATCAACCTGCGTGAAAAGGTTTGTACCGACATTCGCCAGACGACCCAGATCGCCTACAACGACACCCAGCGCCTGCGTGAGCAGATGCAATACCTGAACGAACATCGCCAGTCCATCGACAGGGTGAGGGGCGCCTACCAGCAGCAGTTCGACATTGGTGAACGCACCCTGCTCGACGTGCTGGACAGTGAAAACGAATACTTCGAAGCCAGCCGTGCCTACGTCAATGCCGAATACGATGCGGTCCTGGCGGATGCCCGCACCCTTGCCGCCATGGGCCAGTTCATGCAGGTGCTCGGCGTGGCGCGTGACGACATGCCCAGCCTGGCCGAAATGGGCAGCGACGGCGTGGCGCTCGACCCCAGTGTGATCTGCCCGGAGCAAGGTCCGGCCGGCTTTACCCTGGAGGATTTCACCGGCGGGATCAACGCTCCCGCCCCTACCCGGGCGCCAGACGTGACCCTTTCGGCGGATGCCCTGTTCGCGGTGGGCAGCGCCGAGCTGGGCGTCGCCTCCCGTCAGGAACTCGACGATTTGGCCGCGCAGATCCGCCAGCGGGACGACCTGGCCCGGGTCTTCATCGCGGGTCATGCCGACAGCACGGGTACCGATGCCATCAATGACCCGCTTTCCCAGCGCCGTGCGGATAGCGTTGCCGACTACCTGGCCAGCCAGGGCGTGCCGCGTGACCTGATCGAGACGCGCGGCTACGGCTCACACCGGCCAATCGCTGCCAACGATACGGCTCAGGGCCGCCAACAGAACCGGCGCGTGGAAGTGACGCTGGAAACCCGCCAGGAGAGCGCCGGTCACTTCTCGCTGCCGGAAGCCGAACCGAACGACGTCGTAGCGTTACCGCAGCCGGAAGCCGAACCTAACGACGTCGCGGTGTTCCTGCAGGTGGCTGCCCTGAGTCAGGAGGAATCGGCCGCCGGGCTGCGGGATGAACTGAGCAAGGTGCTGGATCGCCCTGCAACGCTTGCCAGCGGCGCTGGCCTTCATCGGGTTCGCCTGGGGCCGCTCGAGCCCCGCGAGCTGAGCGAACTGCAGAGCCGACTCGATCAGATGGGATATCACGATACCTATGTGGTGCGTGGCTAAGGAAGCATGATGCACCCAATGAGCCCGGTTTCGATCGGGCCATTGCCTGATGCCAAGCCGTATGCGATGTGCGGCTTCTATCGCTCCAGCCTTCGCAAGAGGTAGTCGTGACCCTTCAGGAAAATTTCGAACCGGCGCCGGATTCGGCTCGTTCCGCAGTGCGCGATGAGTTGCTCGCCTGCCTGGAAAGCATTGCGCTTGCCCACGATCACGGCGTCACTGCCGAATCATTGACGGCGGGACTTCCTCTCGAGGAAGGCAAGCTGACCCCCGGCATCTTTTCGCGTGCGGCCGCCCGGGCAGGCATGACGGCCCGAATCGTGAAAAGTCGCTTGGTACAGCTCAACCCCGCCCTGTTCCCGGTCGTCCTGCTTCTTGAGCCGGGGCGTGCCTGCGTGCTTGTCGCGCTGGACATGAAATCACGGCAAGCCCGAGTCATCTTCCCCGAGCTGGGGGAGGCGGTAACCGACGTCAGTCTCGACGGGCTGCAGAGTAGCTACAGTGGCCAGGCCATCTACGTGCGCCCGCGCTTTCACTTCGACGAGCGCGGCCCCGAGGTCAAGAAGCAGCGTGCACGGCACTGGTTCTGGGGTGTGATTCGTGAGAATCGCAAGCTGTATCGCGATGTCATCATCGGATCGGTGGTCATCAACCTCTTCGCGGTGGCCATGCCCCTGTTCGTGCTCAACGTCTATGACCGGGTCGTGCCCAATCAAGCGACAGAAACATTGTGGGTGCTCGCCGCCGGCATCTTCATCGTGCTCTGTTTCGATCTCGTGCTGCGGCTGATGCGCAACGCCTTCGTCGACCTGGCCGCCAGCAGGGCCGACGTGAAACTCTCGTCCTCCATCATGGCCAGGGTGCTGGGCCTGCGTATGGAGGCGAGGCCGGCTTCCACGGGCTCTTTCTCCGCGACGCTGCAATCCTTTGAATCGGTCCGCGCCTTCATCGGTTCGGCCACGGTGGTGTCACTGGTCGATCTGCCCTTCGTGCTGCTGTTCGCCGGTATCATCGCGCTGATCGGCCCGCCGCTGGTGCTTCCCGTGCTGGCGGGGATCGTGTTCGTCCTGCTCTATGCGATGGCGGCCCAGGGCAAGTTGCACGAACTCTCCGAGACCACCTGGCGCATTGGCGCCCAGCGCAATGCAACGCTGGTGGAATCGATTTCCCATCTGGAAACCGTCAAGACCCTGCGCGCCGAAAGCCGTCTCCAGGGCTCCTGGGAGAAGGCGAGTGCCTTCCTGTCGCGCACGGCAGCCCAGCTGCGACTGGTGAGTTCATCGGTGACCAGTGTGGCGCAATGGGCGCAGCATAGCGTTGCGGTCACCATCATCATCACGGGTGTTTACCTCATCATCGATGGCCAGTTGACCCAGGGTGGGTTGATCGCGGCCTACATGTTGTCGTCCCGCGCCATGGCGCCGGTAAGCCAGGCGGCCGCACTGCTGGCACAGTATCACCAGTCCTCGACGGCACTGCAGTCGCTCAATGCGGTCATGGAACGACCGGTGGAACGTCCCGAGGGCAAGCAGTTCATCGATCGCCCCGTCATTCGTGGTGAAATCCGCTTCGACAAGGTATCGCTGCGTTACCCGGAGGAAGAACGCGACGCGCTTCGCGATATCTCCCTGAAGATCGAACCGGGCGAGAAAGTGGCACTACTTGGGCGGATCGGCTGCGGCAAATCGACCCTCAACAAGCTGATGCTGGGCCTCTACCAGCCAACGGCGGGAGCCGTGCTGGTCGATGGGGTGGATATCCGCCAGTTCGACCCTATCCAGCTGCGGCGCCATATCGGCTATGTGCCCCAGGACGTCAGCCTGTTCTTTGGCTCGCTGCGCGACAACGTCGTGGCGGGTGGCGGCAGCGATGGAGTGGATGACGAGGCGCTGTTGCGAGCCATCGAGCTGGCGGGGCTGCGTGGGCTGGTCAACGCGCATCCCCATGGTGTCGACCTGCCAGTGGGGGAGCGGGGTCAATCGCTGTCCGGTGGCCAGCGCCAGGCCGTGGCCATTGCCAGGGCCCTGGTCCACGACCCCCAGATACTGCTTCTGGACGAGCCGAGCAGCGCGATGGATCACGCCAGCGAAGAAGCCTTCAAGGCCAACCTTCAGGCCTATGCCCACGGCAAGACCATGATCGTCGTCACCCACCGTACCTCCCTGCTCACGCTGGTCGATCGCATCATCGTCATCGATGCCGGCAAGGTGGTTGCCGATGGCCCCCGCGACAAGGTGGTGGAGGCCTTGCGCAGGGGTCAGATCGGGAGGGCCGGCTAATGGCGAAGCAGAAAGGCAGGACTGCCGAGCAGCACGGTTTCGAGGCGATCGGACGCTTCTCCGAGGTGGGAGGAAAGCCGTTTCGGCCCTTCATCGACCGGCTGTTTGCCCGTCGTGTCACGTCGGCGCATCTCAATCGCGACTGGGCCAGCGATGCGGACTGGGCGCGCATGCAGCAGGATCCGATTCGGGCACGCGCCTTCCTCTACACCTTCGCGCTCTCGGTGCTGGCACTGATCACCTGGTCGTACTTCGCTTCCATCGACGAAGTGACGCGTGGCACCGGGCGTGTCATCCCTTCCAGCCAGCTACAGAAGGTCCAGTCCTTCGATGGCGGGGTGGTTCAGGAAATCCTGGTGCGCGAGGGTCAACTGGTCGAAGCGGGGCAGGTGCTGATGCGCATCGATCCCACGCGCTTCATTGCCAATTTCCGGGAGAACCGCGCCCAGGCCCTGACGCTCAAGGCAAGGGCGGAACGCCTTCGCGCGCTGATCTCGGATACCCCTTTCAACCCGGATGACGATCTTCGTATCGAGGCGCCGCACATCGTGGCCCAAGAGCGCGAAGTCTACGAGAGCCGGCGAGAAGAGCTGCGTGAGCAGGAAAGCATCCTCGGCGATCGCATTCGTCAGCGGGAGGAAGAGCTCAACGAAGCGATAGCGCGGCGGGACACGGCCCAGCGTGAAGCGAACATGGCCAGCCAGGAGCTGAACCTGACGCGGCCCCTGCTGCAGTCCGGCGCTGTTTCGGAAGTTGACATCCTGCGGCTCGAGCGGGAGGTTTCGCGGGCTACCGGCGAGCGTAATCAGGCGGCGGCAGCCGTGGCCCGGCTTGAAGCGGCTGTGGAGGAGTCACGCACACAGCTTCGGGAGGTGGGCATCGAGCGGCGCAGTGACTGGCGCAATGACCTGGCGCAGACGCTGGGCGACCTCAACGCACTGGATGAGTCCAGTGCCGGCCTGGAAGACAGGGTACGCCTGGCCGAGGTGCGCTCACCGGTGGGGGGCGTGGTGCAGCGCCTGGCGATCAATACCATCGGGGGTGTGGCGCAGCCAGGCCAGGAAGTGGTGGATATCGTGCCGAGCGATGACCAACTCCTGGTCGAGGCGCGTATCGCACCACAGGACATCGCCTTTCTGCGCCCCGGGCAGTCGGCCACCATCAAGCTGACGGCCTATGACTATGCCATTTACGGTGGCCTGGAAGCGGAGCTGGATCACATCAGCGCCGACACCATCACGGATGATGAAGGCAATACCTACTACCTGGTGCGTGTGCGTACCGTCGAGGGCGAGGAAGTCGATAGCGATCTCTCGGTCATTCCGGGTATGACCGCCCAGGTCGATATCATGACCGGCAAACGCACCGTGATGCAGTTTCTGCTCAAGCCCGTGCTGCGGGCCTGGAGCGATTCGATGGGGGAACGCTGATGGCACATTTCTTCGTTTGTCACGGGCACGACGAGATCCCGCGCTGGCGCATGGCTTTCCCCGACTCCCACTGCTTGGGAGCGGAGCAGGCCTTGGAGGGAATCGGCCGCGATGACCAGGCGTGGGTGATGAGCAATCTCCCCGACTGGGAAGCCCTGGTCCGTGAGTTGGCCGACCGGGGCACCGTGCTTGTCGTGTTGAGCTATGTTCCTAACATGCCGGAGGCCTCTCAGGCGCTGAATGCCGGCGCCCGCGGCTATACGCACGCCCTGTCTCCCGCAACCCTGATGCGGCAGGTCGAACTGGTGGTGACCAACCAGGGGATCTGGGTACTGCCGGAGCTGATGAGCCGGGTGGCAGGGGGCGCCTTCAAGGCGCTAGGGGGAAAGCCGCGTATCCAGGGAGACGGGATGGCGGTGCTGACCGAAAGAGAACGCGCGGTTGCACTGGCGGTGGCAGAGGGACAGACCAACAAGGAAGTCGCCCGGCAACTCGATATCACCGAGCGTACCGTCAAGGCTCACCTTGGCGCGGTATTTCGCAAACTGGACATTCGTGACCGCATGCAACTGGTCCTGCGCCTGTCACAGCGGGAAGTCGATATGGCCGATACCGATCGTTAGGTTGTTAACGCCAACTATCACTGTTGGAGCGCTGGTCCCCATCGCGACTGGCGCTGCCAGGCGCCTCGGCGGAGGCGCCATCGTAGCGATGAGTTGCCTGCCCAAGGGGTGAATTCCACACCCGATGGCGAAGAACCATTAATTTTACCGATCTTGAGGTTCAGAGAAAGGTGATCAGCCTGCACACCAGCGTCGACAATGACCTTAGGGAGCCTAATAGTCCAACGCTCACACCGGCGCCCTAGGCGGCCCTGTCAGGATAATGGTCGTTTTCTTTACGCATGCTGACCGCCCCTCCAGGAGACCCTGGAGGGGCGGTTTCGTGTAAAGAAATTGCGTAAAGTTTTTGTGTACAGAAATGGTAGGTTTTCTTACGCGGCATCTAGTACGCGCATTTCGACATGCAGCCCCGCTGCTACCACCATGTTCACCAGCGTATCGAGACTAAACAGGTGGATTTTGCCACGCATCAGATCGGACACCCTTGGTTGAGTGACGCCCAGCCGCTTAGCGGCTTCGCCCTGGGTCCAGCCCTGACGGTTAATGTGCTGCTCAAGGGCCATCATCAGACCGGAGCGAAGCTTCATGTTTTCCGCTTCGGCGGCAGTATCCTCAATGGCGTCCCACACGCTGTCGAATGTCTCATTACTCATCGTTTCACCTCGCTTAGCAAAGCACGGTATCTGGCTTCGGCCAGGTCGAGATCGGCCTTACTCGTCTTCTGAGTTTTCTTCTGGAAGCAGTGCAGGACATAGACAGCCTCAGCGAGCTTGGCCACATAGATCACCCGAAACGCCCCGTTAGCGTCTCTGATGCGAATTTCTCGCACGCCTTGACCAACGGTAGCCATTGGCTTCCAGTCTTTCGGCTCTAGCCCCCGTTGCACCTTGTCGAGCTGGTATCCCACTTCCTGTCGGACTGTTGCCGGGAAAGCTCGGAGATCGGCGAGGGCGCTACCTCGGAAATTTAGGGGCTTGTGTTCTGACATGCTGCAAGTATATAAAATTTTGTATGGCTTGCAATGTAGGCCCTAGCATCAGCTACAAGATGCGGCCATTCTGTAAAGAAAATCAAGGTTTTCTGTTCGATGAGGATGGCGATGCCGCCCTCAACTCCGTTGGAGAGGCTGAAGAGATCTGCTCGCGAATACGCCGAAACGTGAGGGATGGCCGGTATAGTAGGCCCGCTCGTCCGGCTGTGAGCGGCTGAGTCGGATCAGCAGATAATGCCCCTCCGACCCGATAGGCATCGTGCTACCTGTCCATCGGTCCAATACTTTTGTTCCTTCTCGTAACTTAATGTGACTGCATAGGCCAGCAATGGGTCCGGGCTACTGGTGTGTAGCACCGACTCGGCGAGGCACAGACAACTACTACCCATGCAGGGAGTCCACCACATGAGTATTGCAACCGTCGTTTCCATTACCGGTCAGGCCTGGGCGCGTGATGCCGATGGCAACATGCGTGAGCTTCGTGTCGGCGACACCCTGCTCGAGGGCGAATCGCTCGTCACGTCCGATAGCGGGCGTGTGGAACTCGACTTCGCCGACAACCTCGACCCCACCGTCATCGAGGGTGGCCAGGAAGTTGCGATGACGCTGGAGCTGGACGCCGACCAGCCCGTCGACATGGGCGAGTTCAGTGCGCTGGATGAAGACCTCGAAGCCCTGCTCGCCGCCATCGACGACGGTGACGGCGACCTGCTTGACGTACTCGACGCCACCGCTGCGGGCGCCGGCCCGGGTGGTGGCGCCGATGGCGGGCATAACTTCGTGCAGTTGGCCCGTATCGCAGAAGCGATAGACCCCTTGGCGTTCGAGTTCGGTGTGGGGCTGGCGAGTGAGCTGCCCGAGATCGGGGGTGGCGCTGGCATTGGCGGTGACACGGCTCCCATCATTCCCACCGTCGATGCCGACTTCAACCTCGTCTCCATCGATAACGTCCTTCAGGCCACCCTGACCGGTAACTCCACGAATGCCTCCACCATCACCGTGGTGCTGACCGGCGGCGGCCTCAACGAGACCTTCACCGTCACCCCCGAGAGCGACGGCACCTGGAGTGTCGATCTCTCCGATATCGAATTCGAGGATGGCGTCGAATACAGCGTCGACGTGACCGCCACCTCCCCCGATGGCAACACCGCCACGGCGGAAGACAGTGACAGCTACACGCTGCCGACGGTAGAGATCACCGAGTTCGATGTCAGCTCTGCGAACAACGAAGTCAGCAGCGAGCTGACCGGCAGCGCCGAGAACGCCAGCAGCGTCACCATCACCATCACCGGCCCCGATGGCCTGACGATCACCGAGACCGTTACGGTGGGCGAGGACGGCAGTTGGAGTCTCGACCTGGGTAGCGAGCTGCCGGAAGGCGAGTACAGCGTCGAAGCGGTGGCAGGCGACGACAGCGGCAACACCAGCGACCCGGCGGGTGCCGAGAGCGGCTACACCTTGCCGACGGTGGAAATCGACAGCTTCGTGGTCGACTCCAACGACAACAGCGTCAGCAGTGAGCTGACCGGCAGCACCACCAACGCCAGCAGCGTCGACGTGGTGGTGACCGGTCCCAACGGCGAGGTGTTCTCCGGCAACGTGCCGGTGGATAGTGACGGTAACTGGTCGGTTGATCTGGGCAGCGACCTGCCCGAAGGCGAGTACGGCGTCGAGGTCATCGCCCGCGACGGCCAGAATAACACCACTGATCCGCTCACA
>NZ_PNRF01000009.1 GCF_002879615.1 Billgrantia endophytica | reverse complement strand
ATGGAAAACCACGACCGCATGGTGCAGATCCACGGCGCCGCGGTCGAGACGCTGCCCGAAAACTTCGAATACAACTCCTTCCTGCCTTGGCACCCGGGCGCCGTGCGCTGGTTCGAGGAGCAGGGCTACGACATTCCGGAAGACCTGCGCGGCTGATCCTCCGCAACGCGACATCGACGCCGGTCTCCGGGCCGGCGTCAACGCCTCGCTTCTGCGCAGGCATCCGTAACCTCCTAGGCATTCCGGTATGACTCACGAAACCCAACCCAACGAAGCCGCTGCCAAAGTCGGCACTGATGGGGTTGCCGACATCCCCATCGCCCACAACGAGCGCGTGCTCTCGGGCCTGCTCGGCCAGACGGTGTTTGCCGCCTGTGTGCTGTTCACGGCCATGCACCTCTATGCGCTCAACGTCTCACCCATCGAGACCTGGACATTCCGTATCATTCACGTCGCGGGCGGCCTTGCCGTCGGCTTCGCCATCACCGCGGCCATGACGCTCGATCGCAGCCCCGGTGAGGTTCGTATCAACCGCGTCGAATGGTTCGCCCTGATTCCCGCGGTCGCTGCCATCGGCTACGCCGTCTTTTGCACGCTTTACGCCTGGTACATGCGCGAAACCGGCACGCCGCCCGCCAACTGGCTCGTCGTGCACCTGAGCTGGTCGCTGGCCGGCGCCACCGCCATCGCCCTGGTCAGCAGCTGGATATGGCGCAGCTCCAGCCGCTCCATCCACTGGGCCGACGCGATCCTGATCATTGCCTCGATCCTCGTTGCCGCCTATCTGGTTCTGGTACTGAATCGCTGGCGCATGGCCGCCGGCACCCCCTTTGCCGGGCAGACCGAATTCATGATCGCCGCCGTGGGTGTGGCCCTGATCATGGAATTGACCCGTCGTGTGGCTGGCTTGGCTCTGATCCTCATCACCGGCGTCTTCCTGATCTATGCCTTTGCCGGGCCCTACCTGCCGGGCCTGCTCGAACATCGCGGGTACTCCTTCTCGCGCTTCTTCACCTATCTCTACACCGACAACGGCATTCTCGGCCCGACCACCGCCGTGTCGTCGACCTATATCATTCTCTTCATCACCTTCGCCGCCTTCCTGCAGGCTTCCAGGGTCGGCGACTACTTCATCAACTTCGCGTTCGCCGCCGCCGGCCGTGCACGGGGCGGCCCGGCCAAGGTGGCGGTCTTCGCCTCCGGCCTGATGGGCATGATCAACGGTACCTCCGCCGGCAACGTGGTGGCCACCGGTTCACTCACCATCCCGCTGATGAAGAAGGTCGGCTACCATCCGCGCAGCGCCGGCGGCATCGAGGCCGCCGCCTCCACCGGTGGCCAGATCGTGCCGCCGATCATGGGTGCCGGCGCCTTCATCATGGCCGAGATCACCGGCATTCCCTATACCGAAATTGCCATTGCCGCACTGATTCCCGCCGGGCTCTATTTCCTTTCCATCTACATGATGGTCGATCTGGAAGCGCGCCGTGATGGCATGCTGGGCATGTCCAAGGATGAACTGCCGGTCTTCCGCAAGATGGTCAAGCAGGCCTACCTGTTCCTGCCCATCGTCATCCTGATCGGTACCCTCTTCATGGGTTACTCGGTGATTCGCGCCGGCACCCTGGCCATGATCAGTGCCGCCGTGGTCTCCTGGTTCACCCCGCACTGGATGGGCCCCAGGGCACTGCTCAACGCGTTGTCCCTTGGTGCGCGCATGGCGATCCCGCTGATCGCGGTATGTGCCTGTGCCGGTATCATCGTCGGGGTCATTTCGCTGACCGGTGTCGGTGCCCGCTTCGCCTCCATGCTGCTGGGTATTGCCGATACCAGCCACCTGATGGCACTGTTCTTCGCCATGTGCATCAGCATCCTGCTCGGCATGGGCATGCCCACCACCGCGGCCTACGCCGTCGCCGCCTCGGTGGTCGCACCCGGCCTGCAGCAGATCGGCATCCCGCCGCTGGTCGCCCACTTCTTCGTGTTCTACTACGCCGTGCTCTCGGCGATAACGCCACCGGTCGCACTGGCGGGCTATGCCGCCGCCGCCATCGCCAACACGGACCCGCTGAAAACGGCCCTGACCTCCTTCAAGTTCGGCCTGGCCGCCTTCATCGTGCCCTTCATGTTCTTCTACAGCCCGGCCCTGCTGATGGAAGGCACCTGGATGCAGATCCTGCGGGTTGTCGTCACCGCCGGGATGGGCATCTATCTGCTGGCCGCCGCCGTGCAGGGGTGGTTCCTCAACGGTGCGGCCAACCTCGTGCAGCGTGTCCTGCTGTTGGCAGCGGCCCTGTCGATGATCGCCGGCGGCTGGATGACCGACCTGGTCGGCCTGGGCATTGGCGGGCTGGTCTTCCTGTGGCAGTCGGCTTCCCTCAAGGCCAAGTCCGGGGTCTCTGGCTAGGTACTGCCCTGGTTCATGCTGCGGAAAGCAACCGCCGGCCTTCGGGCCGGCGGTTTTTTCTTTACCGTCACGTCAGAACTCGATGACTCCACAGGCCATGCGACCGCCGCCGCCGCCATCCTCAGGCTCGTCCGAGTAGGTGTCACCACCCTCGTGCACCATCAGGCTACGACCATCGACATCATCGAGACTGAGCCGCGGTGCCAGCACGGGTAGCGTTGCCTCACCGTCCTCATTGACTGCCAGCACCGGCAGGTCGCCAAGATGCCCTTCACCGTAGGGGCCCTGGTGAGTGTCGGTATCGTCGGGGTCATGATGCCCGCCCGCCTCACCGGCAGCGGACATCTCGCCATCTTCGTCCTCCCCCGCCTCACAGCTCGCGTTTTCATGTACGTGGAAGCCATAGATGCCGGGCGGCATGCCGCTCAGGTCGGGTTTCAACAGCAGGCCATGATCACTGTCTTCCAACGTGATAGTGCCGATGGAATCCTCGATACCATCGGCACTGACCCAGTTCATCTCGACGTCATGGCGTTCGTCGGCAAGGCTGCTGGCAGCGGCCAACAGCAGGGAGGCGGCCGCGACTCCCGGTAAGAATGCATGGCGCATAATAGCGTCTCCTGTTCCTGATTCCATGGACATGCAGGCATCAGGCTAGACGCTGACTCGTCAGGCCGCCAGCGGCCGCTCAAGACAGGTTGTCGAGGACTTTCAGGCTCGGCTCGGCCTGGTTGAGGGTATAGAAGTGCAGACCGGGCGCCCCGCCTTCCAACAGGCGCTCGCACAGCCGGGAAATCACCTCCTCCCCGAAGTCTGCGATGGCATGGCTATCGTCGCCATAGGTCTCGAGCTGCTTGCGGATCCAGCGGGGAATCTCGGCGCCACACGCATCGGAGAAACGCGCCAGCTTGGTGTAGTTGGTAATCGGCATGATGCCGGGCACGATGGGCGCCTCGACACCCAGCGCCCGGGCACGCTCCACGAAGTGGAAATAGGCATCGGCCGTAAAGAAATACTGGGTGACGGCCAGGTTCGCACCGGCCCTCATCTTGCGGACGAAGTTCTCCAGGTCCTTCTCGAAGCTCGGGGCCTGCGGATGGGATTCCGGATAGGCGGCCACGGCGATCTCGAAGTGGTCCCCCGTTTCCTCACGGATGAATTCGACCAGTTCATTGGCATAGCGCAGCTCACCGATGCCCCCCATGCCTGAGGGCAGGTCGCCACGCAGTGCCACCAGGCTGTCGATTCCCTCCTCACGATACTGACGGAGCAGGTCGCGAAGCTGGGACTTCTCACTGCCGATACAGGAGAGATGAGGCGCGGTCGTGATGCCCGACTCGCGAACCACCCTTACGGTATCGAGGGTACGGCTCTGGGTGGAGCCACCGGCACCGTAGGTCACCGAGAAGAATCGTGGATTGCGGCAGGCAAGGGCATCACGCACGCCTACCAGTTTCTCCCGCCCAGCGTCGGTATTGGGGGGAAAGAACTCGAAACTGATGCCCAGCGGATGTTCCTGCGTGCTCATCGATGAAACCCTCTTCGTTGCCTGGCGAGGCCTGCCACGGCGGCGCCTGTTTCAATGCACTCTGCTACGAGGCTCTTGGATAGTCTGCATTCTGCCGCCCCACCAATCGCCTGACCAATGAAAGTTTCGAGCCACCCCTATTAGTAACAATCATATAGACGGTATTTTGGGTATCGGAATATAAGGTTGATACCTTCTAGACATCACGTTGAGCCTGTCACGCTCTCACCCGATTGGTTGCTAGGGGTGGAGTGTTGTCGCTCATACGAGGCATACCGTGAATTCGGGCCTTGCTGCGTCTTCCCTCGAATAGAGGGAGGTGAACTCAGCAGAGTCGACTGCCGAGTCTCAGCTGGGCGGCGTCCAGGTTGTGCCAGCCCCACCACACCAGGGCCAGGGCCGCCGCGGTGAATGGTAGCAGGATGCCTCGACTCATGCCTCGGCACCACGGGGGTGCCGTACGCTCGACCGGCGCTTCGCTAGCGAGGCCGGCGAAGAAGCGGGCATGGAGGTGGGCGTTCATCCGGTCCATTGATGAACGCCCCTATCGAGGGAGCGTGCTCAGCCCCGGGTCCGCTTCAGCACCTCGAGAACGGAGTCCTTGGGCTTGAGCGACACGTTCTGGTGCAGCCGCTCGGAGAGTTCGTGCACCGAGATCAGCCCACGAATCTGCTGCTGGGCCCGATCCCGCACCAGGCTGTACGGCTCCCCGGCCTCGCACAGCGTGGCCACCAGATCGGCGACGGTGGCAGCCGTCAGGGTGTCATAGTCCAGCACGGGCATGGCGGAACGTGGCAACATCAGGTCGGACGCGGTCAGGCTGTCGAGGTCGATGCCTAGGGACGACCGGGCCGTCAGCAGGTTCTGCTCCGAGAGGCGCTCCCGGGTCAGCAGGCCGATGAGCTCCCGGCCGCTGTCGACCACCAGCTTGCCATCCACGCCCTCCGTCATCATCAGCTTGGCGACCCACTTGGCCGGAGCCGAAGCGATGACGGTATGGGGTTGATGCATCCGGAAGTCGCTCATCAGGCTCAGCGCGGGAGAGTGCATGTCGACGTCGGAGAATTCCTGGGGGGTAACCAGATGATCCGCGTGATCGAGTCGGGACAGGGGTAAGGTTTTCATAGGGTCAAGCCTCTGAAATATGCCCGTATAGGAATTGTATCGGGCAACGAGTCATGGCGGCTCACGGCGAGCCGAAACGTCAAATCGTCGAAGATTCAGAGGCGGTGCGGAGGCGCCCGCACGGGAGGCTGTTCGGCATGACGGCGGACGAATGCCGGAGCCGCCGGCACGATGCTGGTCGTCTGCGCCACCCAAGTCGTGGGAAGGCGCATGAGCTCGGCATCGTCGGCATCCGCGTCGAACAGGGGGGAAGAGAGGGGGATGGCATCCTGCGAGATGCCGGACGGCGCCTTGACGAGCTCATGCGCCCCTTCGCCGACTGCGCTGGCGGTCGACAGCTGAACCCCGCAGAGCAGGGTGATCAGAAAGGCAAGAAGGAGTCGTTGCATGAACACCATCTGAGAAGAGTGACAGGTCCGGATAGCTCGCGTATCCAATGACCTCCAAGCTAGCGCAATGGCTCCGGCGTCACAAGAACCGACGATGCGAAATATCGGCGCGGAATCTCTCCCCCGACGCTCAAGTGCCATCCTGCCAGGATGCGATGCCCCACAATCTGTGATCCGAAGGTTACAGCCCTGCTCTGCATCGGCTTCTACAACAACCTCCTTAAATATGATCGGAAAATCCTGCGGAAGCGGGCATGATAGTCATCTTTACATGCGGAAAACCCGATAGTGGAACTCGAACTCGGTGCCACCCTGCTGGCTCCCCTGTGGATGCTGCTTGCCTTCGTCGGCCTGGGCTGGCTCTGTGCCCGGCCGCTGGCCATCGACCCGCGACCCATCGCTACCCTGCTGATCTATATCATCGCCCCGCTGACCTTCTTTCGGGGCCTGACCCTGGGTGGACCCACTCCGAGCCATCTGCTGCTGACCCTGGGGCTTTTCCTGGTGGCCAGCTTGCTTGCCATTGCGGTAAGCCGCCTCGTCCGCCCCTTCTTTCCCGCCGAGGAGGCTGCCGTACTGGCCTTTTCCGCCGGCACCGGTAACACCGGCTACTTCGGGCTGCCCATAGCCATGGTATTGCTGCCCCCGGAAGGGGTGACCCAGTACCTCTTCTGCCTGCTGGGCATTACGCTCTACGAGTTCACGGTAGGTTTCTATATCAGCGCCAGAGGGCAGTTCTCGGTGCGCCAGAGCCTGGTCAAGATCACCCGGCTGCCACTGATCCATGCCTTCCTGGCGGCACTGCTGGTCAGTGGCCTCGGGGTCACGATGCCAGCCATGCTGATGGATAGTCTCGAGGTGTTTCCCTCGACCTATACCCTGCTGGGCATGATGATCATCGGCATGACCCTGGGGCGAGTCTCCATCAGGGAGATCGATGCACGCTTCGTCGGCGCTTGCGTGGCGGTGCGGTTCGGGCTGTGGCCACTGCTCGCCCTGGCGGCAGTGCTCGGCCTGCAGGCTCTTGTCGCACTGCCCGACGAACTGGCCATGGTGCTGTTGCTGTTGGGCGTGGTGCCCATGGCCGCCAACGTGGTGGTGGTGGCCATGGAGCTCTCGATTCGTCCGGAGAAAGGGGCAATAGCCGTATTGCTGACCACCCTTGCCGCGCCGCTGGTGATACCGCTCTACCTGGGTGGGCTGACGCGGCTCACCGGCCTGCAGTGAAGCATTCACCATCAACGGGTAAAGCCAGGCAGCCCTCATGGGTGGAGCGATAGCTTGCGTTGTCGGAAACCTTGCAGCCAGCGAAGCCATGACTAGCCTGATAGAGAAACCCCGGTGAAAGGAGTCGATCATGCGACGGCAAGTCTCATGGCTGGTAGCCGCCTTGGGCGTCTTGTTACTGGCCTGCACCTCGGCACAAGCACACCATGGCTGGGTCGGCGGCGAAACCATCGAAATCAGCGGTACCGTTACGGCAGTACGGCTAGGCAACCCCCACGGCGAACTCACCCTGGAGGTGGAGGGCGAAGAGTGGACGGTGGAGGTGGGCCAGCCCTGGCGTAACGAGCGCGCAGGGTTGGAGGAAGGAGACCTGGCCGAAGGCGTCGCGATTCGTGCCTCGGGCGAACACGCCGGTGAGCGCCTGCTGAAGGCCGAGCAGCTATGGATCGGTGAAGCGCACTTCGTCCTCTATCCCGGCCGCATCTGAACCATCAATGGAAGAGCTACTGACGAGACTGGCTGAAACGTCACTGGCACAATGGATGCGCCTGTCACGCTGGGGCTATGCCATCGTCAATACCCTGCATGTCGTCGGCATATCCCTGTTGATAGGTGCGATCACCGCCCTCGACCTGCGACTGCTGGGGTGGCGGCGCGAGCTTCCCCTGGCGGCCTTGGGACGTCTGCTGCAGGCGGTAGCAATCGGCGGGCTGCTGCTGGCAATCACCATGGGCGGCCTGTTGTTTCTCGCCGACCCTGCCGGCTACGCCGCCATGACGCTGTTCCAGCTCAAGCTGGGGTTGATCGGCCTGGCGGTGGTCAATGCCATGCTGATCAACCTGGGACCGGGGCTGGCCAATAGCTCGCCTCGGCGACTGCGTATCACGGGGGCGCTGTCGTTGGCGCTCTGGCTCTGCGCTCTGGCGGCCGGGCGCTTTCTCGCCTTTGTTGGCTGACCCGGCCGGCCTGAGTCGAAACCGTCACTGGGCCCTCATCCCGATTCCCGTCAATAGCGGTAGGTATCCGGCTTGTAGGGTCCTTCCACCGGCACGCCGGTGTAGTCGGCCTGGGCTTCGGTCATGCGAGTCAGTACACCACCGAAGCCTTCGACCATGTAGCGGGCGACCTCCTCGTCGAGATGGCGCGGCAGCACCGTGACTTCCAGCGCACCCCCCTTCTCTGCATCCGGCAGTTCGGCAAAACGCTGCCCGTATAGATGGATCTGTGCCAGTACCTGGTTGGCAAAGGAACCATCCATGATTCGTGAGGGATGGCCTGTGGCATTGCCGAGATTCACCAGGCGCCCTTCGGAAAGCAGTATCAGATAGTTGCGGCTTTCCGGGTCGAAGTGCCCCGGCTTGCTGTCTCGATAGACCTTGTGCACCTGGGGCTTGACCTCCTCCCAGTGCCAGTGTCGGCGCATGTAGGCGGTATCGATCTCGTTGTCGAAGTGGCCGATGTTGCATACCACGGCACCCTGCTTGAGAGCCTCGAGCATGGCGTCATCGCAGGCCCTGATGTTGCCGGTACAGGTCACCACCAGGTCGATCCTGCCAAGCAGGTCGCGGTTGACGCTCTCCTTGCCCCGATTGATGCCCGCGACATAGGGCGAGACCAGCTCGAAACCGTCCATGCAGGCCTGCATGGCACAGATCGGGTCGATCTCGGCGACCTTGACGATCATACCCTCCTGGCGCAGCGATGCGGCCGAGCCCTTGCCCACGTCCCCATAACCCACCACCAGCGCCTGCTTGCCGGCCAGCAGGTGATCCAGGCTACGTTTGATGGCATCGTTGAGCGAGTGGCGGCAACCGTACTTGTTGTCGTTCTTCGACTTGGTCACGGCGTCGTTGACGTTGATTGCCGGGACCTTGAGCGTGCTGTTGCGCAGCATTTCCTGCAGCCGGTATACCCCGGTCGTGGTCTCTTCCGAGATGCCGTGAACGGCATCGAGCCGTTCGGGTCGCTTGTCGTGCAGCAGTGCCGTCAGGTCGCCGCCGTCATCGAGCACCATGTTGGGGGTCCAGCCATCGGGCCCTTCCACCGTCTGCTCGATGCACCACCAGAACTCCTCCTCCGTCTCGCCCTTCCAGGCGAATACCGGTATGCCAGCCGCGGCGATGGCGGCGGCGGCATGATCCTGGGTAGAAAAGATGTTGCATGAAGACCAGCGCACCGTCGCGCCCAGGTCGATCAGGGTCTCGATCAGTACCGCCGTCTGGATGGTCATGTGAATGCAGCCGGCAATGCGGGCACCGGCCAGCGGCTGCTGTGCATGGTATTTCCTGCGGATTGCCATCAACGCCGGCATCTCGGTCTCGGCGATGCGGATCTCGCGCCGCCCCCAGTCGGCCAACGTGATATCGGCAACCTTGTGATCCTGGTCCTTCAAGGCAGATACGACAGCCTGGTTCATGCGTCACCCCTCCTTCGGAAATCGGTGACCTTCACTATAGGCCCAGCGACACCGCCCACGCCAAGTCTAGGCTCTGTCCGAAAACTGGCTACGCTCGGCCAGAAGGCGTTAAAAATCGACTCAAAGTACTCATTTACACCCCGTAAACTCCGTCTTTTCGCCGATTTTTGCCTTGTCTGACCTTCGCTCGCCGACTTTTCAGACAAAACCCAGCCGTCCACGCAAGGTACCGGACCATTCCCATGACCGTGACGGACGACGCCCGGCACAGGGCCGGGCGTCGTAGGCTGCGGGCAGTGCGTCCTGCCTGGGTCGTATTACAGGCCGGCGGCCTGGCGCAGCGCCTGGGCGCGGTCGACCCTTTCCCAGGGAAAGGCCGTGAACGTCTCGGTCTGCTCCTGCCCCCTGTCGTCCTTCCAGGTGTAGGAGGTCTCGAAGGGCTCGCGACCAAAGTGCCCATAGGCCGCCGTGAGCTGGTACATGGGGTGAAGCAGGTCGAGCATGCGGGTGATGGCGAAGGGGCGCAGGTCGAAGTGCTCGCGCACCAGCTCGATGATGTGCGCCTCGTCGACCTTGCCGGTACCGAACGTGTTGATCGCCACCGACGTGGGCTGGGCCACGCCGATGGCATAGGAGACCTGGATCTCGCACTTGTCGGCGAGCCCCGCGGCGACGATGTTCTTCGCCACGTAACGACCCGCATAGGCGGCGCTGCGGTCGACCTTGGAGGGATCCTTGCCGGAGAAGGCCCCCCCACCATGCCGCGCCATGCCGCCGTAGGTGTCGACGATGATCTTGCGCCCGGTGAGGCCGCAGTCCCCCACCGGCCCACCGATGACGAACTTGCCGGTCGGGTTGATGTGGTACTGAGTGGCATCGGTGAGCCACTCCTCGGGGATGACCTGTTCGATGATCTCGTGCTTGACCATCTTGCGCAGCTCTTCCGGGTCGATCTCCGGGTCGTGCTGGGTCGACAGAACCACCGCCTCGACGCCGCAGGGCTTTCCGCTCACGTCGTAGCGGAAAGTGACCTGGCTCTTGGCGTCCGGGCGCAGCCAGGGCAGCAGGCCGTGCTTGCGCAGCTCGGCCTGACGCTCCACCAGCCGATGGGCATAATGGATCGGCGCCGGCATGAAGGAATCGGTCTCGTTGGTGGCATAGCCGAACATCAGCCCCTGGTCGCCAGCCCCCTGGTCCTCCGGCTTGCTGCGATCGACGCCCTGGGCGATGTCCACGCTCTGCTTGCCGATCAGGTTCAGCACGCCGCAGGTTTCGCCGTCGAACCCCACTTCGGAGGAGGTATAGCCGATTCCGGTAATCACATCCCGTACCAGCGCCTCGAGATCGACCCAGGCGGAGGTGGTGATTTCGCCGGCGACAATGGCCACGCCGGTCTTGACCAGTGTTTCGCAGGCCACACGGGCATGCTTGTCACGGGCGATGATCGCGTCCAGCACGGCATCGGAAATCTGGTCGGCTATCTTGTCCGGATGCCCCTCGGACACGGACTCGGAAGTAAATAGGGAGTATTCGCTCATGGCATCCTCGACCATCTGTGTAACGGCAAAGCGCTGCAGCGCAGTTGAAGCCAGGATAACAGCCCCTGTCGGTACAGGTGGAACCGATACGGCGGGAAAATGCAATCAACCGTTTTCGGGGGCACGAGTTTACACGCTGGTACCTTTGGAGACACCCGTCATTTGATGACCGGGGGCAAGTCGGCGACAATAGGCGGCCGAATTCCACCGCGCCGCGCTCTACCTGCGGCGCCCAGTCAGGAAGCACACCCGGCAGGCCCTTGGGCGCCGCGTGGACTTGCCCCATTCTGCCGCAGGCGAGGAGCTAACCCAATGCCGTCCCGTTTCGAACTGGCCAATGCCATTCGCGCCCTGTCCATGGATGCCGTCCAGAAGGCCAAGTCCGGCCATCCAGGCGCTCCCATGGGCATGGCTGACATCGCCGAAGTGCTGTGGAACGACTACCTGAAGCATAACCCCAACGACCCGAAATGGCCCGACCGCGACCGCTTCGTGCTCTCCAACGGCCACGGCTCGATGCTGCTCTATTCGCTACTTCATCTAACCGGTTACGAGCTCGATCTCGAGCAGCTCCAACTCTTCCGTCAGCTGCACTCCAAGACCGCCGGTCACCCGGAATTCGGCTACGCACCCGGTATCGAGACCACCACCGGTCCACTGGGCCAAGGCCTGGCCAATGCCGTGGGCATGGCCATTGCCGAGAAGACGCTGGCGGCGCAGTTCAACCAGCCGGGACACACCATCGTCGACCACTACACCTACTGCTTCCTGGGTGACGGCTGCATGATGGAGGGGATTTCCCACGAAGTCAGCTCGCTGGCCGGCACCCAGGGGTTGGGCAAGCTGATCGCCTTCTACGACGCCAACGGCATCTCCATCGATGGGGAGGTGGAAGGCTGGTTCACCGACGATACCGCCAAGCGCTTCGAGTCCTACGGCTGGCATGTGGTGCCCAACGTCGATGGCCACAGCCCCGAGGAAGTGAAGGCCGCCATCGAGCTGGCCCGCAGCGACGAGGATCGTCCTAGTCTGATCATCTGCAAGACCATCATCGGCTTCGGGGCTCCCAACAAGCAGGGCAAGGAAGAGAGTCATGGCTCGCCGCTGGGTGATGACGAGGTTGCCGCAGCCCGCAAGCAACTCGGCTGGCCCCACGCGCCCTTCCACGTGCCCGAACCCATCTACCAGGGCTGGGATGCTCGCACGAGGGGTCAGTCCGCACAGGACGACTGGCAGACCCGGTTCGATCGTTATCGCGAGGCTCATCCTGAGCTGGCGCGGGAATTCCAGCGCCGCGTTCAGTGCAAGCTTCCCGCGGAGATCACCAGCGAAGCGATGGTCGAGAAGGCTCAGCAGCAGGGCGAAAGCATCGCCTCACGCAAGGCATCCCTGGCTTGCCTCAACGAGCTGGGCCCGCAGTTGCCCGAGCTGCTTGGCGGCAGCGCCGACCTAGCCCCCTCCAATCTGACCTTCTGGAGCGGGGCCAAGGCGATCTCCAAGGAGAACCCCGGCGGCAACTACCTGCACTACGGCGTTCGCGAGTTCGGCATGGGCGCGATCATGAACGGCATCGTGCTGCACGGCGGCTTCATTCCCTACGGTGCCACCTTCCTGATCTTCATGGAGTACATGCGCAACTCCGTGCGCATGGCGGCGCTGATGGGCAAGCGCGCCATCTACGTCTTCACCCATGACTCCATCGGCCTGGGCGAGGACGGCCCCACCCACCAGCCCATCGAGCAGCTGACCAACCTGCGCACCACGCCCAACCTGTGCACCTGGCGCCCCTGCGATGCGGTGGAGACAGCGGCCGCCTGGGACGCCGCGATCAAACGCAACTCCGGCCCCACCGCGCTGGTCCTGTCGCGCCAGAACCTGCCACACCAGGAGCGCACCAAGCAGCAGCTGGCCAGCATCCAGCGAGGGGCCTACATCCTCAAGGATTGCGACGACACACCGGAGCTGATCCTGATCGCCACCGGCTCCGAGGTCGGCCTGGCCATGGGCGCCGCGGCCGAGCTGGAAAGCCAAGGGCATGCGATTCGCGTGGTCTCCATGCCTTCGGCCTACCGCTTCGACGGCCAGGATGCGGAGTATCGCGACAGCGTACTGCCGAAGGGCGTGACCAAGCGCATCGCCATCGAAGCCGGCCACGCCGACTACTGGTACAAGTACGTCGGCCTGGACGGCCGGGTGATCGGCATGCGCACCTACGGCGAATCCGCCCCCGCGGAGGACCTGTTCAAGCACTTCGGCTTCACCGTCGACAACGTGGTCAAGCTGGCCGGTGAACTGCTGGGCCGAGAGTACGCGTAGCCGACTCTCGGGTTCAGCCAAAAAGCGAAGGGCACGGCAATGGCCGTGCCCTTCGCCTTGCCTGGCCATCCGCCGCCGTCTAAGCCACCGTCACCTTGTCGTCCAGATAGACATCCTGGATGGCCCGCAGCAGCTCCACCCCTTCGGAGACCGGCTTCTGGAAGGCCTTGCGGCCTGATATCAGGCCCATGCCTCCGGCACGCTTGTTGATCACCGCGGTGCGCACCGCCTCGCCGAGATCCGAGTGGCCCTTGGAACCGCCGCCGGAGTTGATCAAGCCAGCGCGTCCCATGTAGCAGCACGCCACCTGATAGCGGGCCAGGTCGATGGGGTGATCGGAGGTCAGCTCTTCGTACACCTTGGCGTGAGTATGGCCAAAGCCGACATCGCTGTAGCCACCATTGGTTTCCGGAAGCTTCTGCTTGACGATATCCGCCTTGATCGTCGAGGCCAGGTGATTCGCCTGCCCGGTGAGGTCGGCTGCCACGTGGTAGTCGCTGCCATCGTGCTTGAAGGCCGGGTTGCGCAGATAGGCCCATAGCACCGTGACCATGCCCAGTTGATGGGCCCGCTCGAAGGCCTCGCTTATCTCCATGATCTGCCGGCGGCTTTCCGGTGAACCGAAATAGATGGTCGCCCCAACCGCGGCACACCCCATGTCATGGGCCTGCTCCACCTCGGCGAACAGTGTCTGGTCGTAGATCGCCGGGTAGGTCAGAGTCTCGTTATGGTTGAGCTTGAGGATCATCGGAATGCGGTGGGCATAGCGCCGCGCCACCGATGACAGAACGCCAAGCGTCGAGGCGACCCCGTTGCAGCCGCCTTCAATGGCCAGCTCGACAATGTTGGCCGGATCGAAGTAGCGCGGATTGGGCGCGAATGAGGCGCCGGCGGAGTGCTCGATGCCCTGGTCTACCGGCAGCAGGCTCAGGTATCCGGTGCCCGCCAGACGGCCATGGTTGAATAGTGCCTGCAGATTGCGCAACACGGCGGGGCTGCGATCGCTGTCGGTCACCACGCGATCGATGAAGTCGGGGCCGGGCAGGTGGAGCTGCTCGCGGGGAAATCCACGACAGCGGTGATCCAGCAGGTAGTCGGCGGCGTCACCCAATAATTGGGGAATATCGGTCATGTCTCTCCTCTCCTTGGTTTCTCGGTATCAATTCCCCTAGCGTAGTGGAAACCGTACCGAGCGAGTGTCTCGCTTGCAAACCCGGGGCAAGCGCCCCGGGTACGGTATTCGAATCTCCGCCCGAGCCGCTTCAATCGGGGCGCAGGGCACCGCTCTTCCTGGCGTCGGGACCCCGGCCCAAAGGCAGGCCTCCACGTCATCGGCTGACAGGGCTGCCGCAAAGGCCTAGACTCGCAACGCATCATCGATACGAACGCAAACGCTACTGCTCTGGGCAAGCAAGCCCTTCGATCCCGCTGTCTGTTACCAAGGTTCGATATGTCATCCGTGCGTGGTTTTCTCTGGCTGGTGGGCTTTCTG
The DNA here is from genome assembly GCF_002879615.1 of Billgrantia endophytica. Classification (GTDB taxonomy): domain Bacteria; phylum Pseudomonadota; class Gammaproteobacteria; order Pseudomonadales; family Halomonadaceae; genus Halomonas; species Halomonas endophytica. The sequence goes on along the minus strand of NZ_PNRF01000009.1, from coordinate 39,631 downwards.
CTGTTGGGTGAAGCGCTGGTATGGCTGCTGCCGCTGCCGGTCTCACCGGGCGTGGTGGGAATGCTTACCATGACCCTGTGGCTGATGCTGAGAGGCCGGGTCGGTGAGGATATCCAGGCCGCCAGCCAACCGCTGATTGCCGTACTGGCAATGCTGATCATGCCCGGCGTGGTGGGGGTGTTCTTCGTCACCGACGAGTTTGCCGGTCAATGGCTCATCATCGGCGTGGCCCTGGTGCTCGGCACCCTGCTCAGTGTCGCCACCACGCTGTGGTTGATGCAGCGCTTCATGCCGAAGGCCGATCCCGGTGAGTGACGGCCTGGCCGGGCTGCGAGCGGAATTGCTCAGCACGCCGATGCTGGCCATCGGCCTGACGCTAGCCGCCTTCCTGACCGGGAGCCGCCTTTTCGTCCGGCTCGGCAGGCCAGGCTGGTGCCCGGCGGTCCTGATCGCCGCCATGATGCTGGCCGCGACCCTGGCAATCACCGGCATCGACTATGACGACTACCGCGCTGGCGCCGGGTGGCTGATGCTGCTGCTAGGCCCTGCCACGGTGGCCCTGGGCGTACCGCTCTACCAGCAGTTGCCACGCATCAGGGAGCTGTGGCGACCGATCCTGTACACCCTCCCCCCGGCGGCCATGCTGGCCTCGCTCTATTCGGTCGGCCTCGCCTGGCTGCTTGGTGCCTCACCGGACGTGCTCGCCTCGCTGGCCCCCAAATCGGTGACCGCGCCGATTGCCATCGGCATTACCGAACAGCTCGGCGGTGTGATCCCGCTGATGATGGGGGGCTTGCTGATCACCGGTGTCATGGCCACCGCCTTCGTCGGGTTGTTGTCTCGCCAGTTGGGAATCCGCGATGAGCGCATACTGGGCTTCGTCCTGGGAGTCAACGGCCACGTGATCGGCACGGTACGCGCCTTCGAACACGGCGCTACCGCCGGTGCCTTCGCGTCGCTGGGCATGAGCCTGACCGGCATCTTCAGCGCGCTGTTTCTGCCGCTCGCCTGGCGACTGGTGGGCCTCTAAGCCACAAATGCGCTAGAATCGCGTGCTTGTGTTTCACGCTTCAGGAGTTTCAGGCAGCCCCATGGCCCATCGCATCGCCATCAATGGTTACGGCCGTATCGGCCAGTGCGTGCTGCGTGCCCTGGAGGAACGCAATGCGCCCGAGCTGGAAGTCGTGGCGATCAATGAGCTGTCCGACCTGGACACCATCGCCTACCTGACCCGCTACGACACCACGCATGGCCGCTTCCCCGGCAGCGTGACGGCGGAAAGCGGGCGGCTCGTGGTCAATGGCCGGCCGATACGGATTCTCTCGGAAGCCGATCCAACACGCCTGCCCTGGCGGGCGCTGGACATCGATCTGGTTCTCGAATGCTCCGGCAGCTTCAAGGATCGTGCGACCGCCGAGCGACACCTCGAAGCCGGCGCCAGCCGCCTGTTGTTCTCCCAGCCAGCGGAGAGCGACGTGGACGCCACCATCGTCTGCGGTATCAATGACGATACCCTGGCACCGCGCCACCGTATCGTCTCGGCGGCCTCCTGCACCACCAACTGCCTGATCCCGGTGCTCACCGTGCTCGACGAAGCCCTGGGCATCGAGCACGGCGTCACCACCACCGTGCACTCGGCGATGAACGACCAGCCGGTGATCGACGCCTATCACCAGACCGACCTGCGGCTGACCCGCTCGGCAATGCACTCCATCGTCCCGGTGGACACCAGCCTGGCACGCGGCATCAACCGCTTGATGCCCCACCTGGCAGGCCGCTTCGAGTGCCTGCACATGCGGGTGCCGACCATCAACGTCTCGGTCATGGACCTGTCGATCTGCGTCAGGCGCGATACGTCGGCGGCCCAGGTCAACGCCCTGTTGCGCCACGCCTGCCAGGAACGATTGACCGGTCTGCTCGGCTACACCGAGGAGCCCATGGCCTCCAGCGACTTCAACCACGATCCGCGCTCGGGTATCGTGGACGCCACTCAGACCCGGGTGGCGGGTGGTCGTCTGATCAAGCTGCTGTGCTGGTTCGACAACGAATGGGGCTTCGCCAATCGTATGCTCGACGTGAGCGAACGCCTGGCCGCCTTGGCCCCGGCCACCCCATGAGACCTGCTTCGGTTCTCCAGATGAGGAAGACGCTCCGATGAACGTGCTCAAGATGACCGACCTCGACCTGAGTGGACAGCGCGTGCTGATCCGCGAGGACCTGAACGTACCCGTCAAGCACGGCAGGGTGAGCAGCGACGCCCGCCTGCGGGCCTGCCTGCCCACCATCCAGGCCGCCGCCAAGACCGGCGCCAAGGTGATGCTGATGAGCCACCTGGGCCGCCCCACCGAAGGCGAGCCCGCCAACGAGTTCTCGCTGGCCCCGGTCGCCGAACACCTGGGTGGGCTTCTCGGCCGCCCGGTAACGCTGATCCGGGATTACCTGGAAGCATCGCTGGACCTGGCCGACGGCGAAGTCGTACTGCTCGAGAACGTACGCTTCAATGTCGGCGAGAAGAAGGACGACGAGACCCTGTCCAAGCAATACGCCGAGCTGTGCGATGTCTTCGTGATGGACGCCTTTGGTACCGCCCACCGCGCCCAGGCCTCCACCCATGGCGTGGCACGCTTCGCCCCGACGGCCTGCGCCGGCCCGCTGCTGGCCGCCGAACTCGACGCCCTGGAGCAGGCCCTGGCCACGCCGAGGCGCCCCATGGTGGCGATCGTCGGCGGCTCCAAGGTTTCCACCAAGCTCGATGTGCTCAATGCCCTTTCCGAGAAGTGCGACCAGTTGATCGTCGGTGGCGGCATCGCCAATACCTTCATCGCCGCAGCCGGCCATAACGTCGGCAAGTCACTTCATGAAGCCGATCTCGTCGGCCAGGCCAAGGCATTGATGGCCAAGGTGGACATTCCCACGCCCACCGACGTGGTCGTCGCCACCGAGTTTTCCGACTCGGCGGAGGCCGTGGTCAAGCCGGTCGACCAGGTGGAGGATGACGAGATGATCCTCGACATCGGCCCCGAGACCGCCGCTCATCTGGCGGGTATGCTCAAGGATGCCGGCACCATCCTGTGGAACGGCCCGGTCGGCGTGTTCGAGATCGACCAATTCGGTCGCGGTACCGAGGTGATCGCGCGCGCCATCGCCGACAGCCAAGGCTTCTCCATTGCCGGTGGAGGCGACACGCTCGCGGCCATCGACAAATACGGCATTGCCGAACGCGTCTCTTATATCTCCACCGGTGGCGGCGCCTTTCTCGAGTACGTGGAGGGCAAGACCCTGCCGGCGGTGAAGGCCCTGGAAGACGCCGCACGCTGACATGCCGAACCGGCGTCCCTCATCGGCGTGGCCGCTCCGGCCGCGCCGTCATTGCTTAGTTGGATTGGATAGAGAACAGGTGAATACATGGCACTGATCAGCATGCGCCAAATGCTGGACCACGCCGCCGAGTACGGCTATGGCGTCCCGGCCTATAACGTCAACAACCTCGAGCAGATGCGTGCCATCATGGAAGCCGCCGATGCCACCGATTCCCCGGTCATCGTTCAGGCTTCCGCTGGTGCGCGCAAGTACGCCGGCGCTCCCTTCCTGCGCCACCTGATCCTGGCCGCGGTGGAAGAATTCCCGCACATTCCGGTGGTCATGCACCAGGATCACGGCACCAGCCCCGCGGTGTGCCAGCGCTCCATCCAGCTCGGGTTCTCCTCGGTGATGATGGATGGCTCGCTGGGGGAAGACGGCAAGACCCCGATGGACTACGACTACAACGTCGACGTTACCCGTCGCACCGTTGAGATGGCTCACGCCTGCGGCGTCTCGGTGGAGGGCGAGCTGGGCTGTCTGGGCAGCCTGGAAACCGGCATGGCCGGTGAAGAAGATGGCATCGGCGCCGAAGGCAAGCTGGACATGGAGCAACTGCTCACCGACCCGGAAGAGGCCGCTGAATTCGTCAAGGCAACCCACGTGGACGCCCTGGCCATCGCCATCGGCACCAGCCACGGCGCCTACAAGTTCACCAAGCCACCTACCGGCGACACCCTTTCCATCCAGCGCATCAAGGAGATCCACGCCCGCATTCCCGACACGCACCTGGTGATGCACGGCTCTTCCTCGGTGCCCCAGGAGTGGCTGGCGATCATCAATGAGTTCGGCGGCGAGATTCCCGAAACCTACGGCGTGCCCGTGGAGGAAATCGTCGAGGGCATCAAGTACGGCGTGCGCAAGGTCAACATCGACACCGACCTGCGCCTGGCATCCACCGGCGCAGTGCGCCGCTTCCTGGCCCAGAATCCCTCCGAGTTCGATCCGCGCAAGTTCCTCAAGGAGACCGTCACGGCCATGCGCGATGTCTGCATTGCTCGCTACGAGGCCTTCGGCACCGCCGGCAACGCCAGCCGGATCAAGCCGATCAACCTCGAGGAGATGTTCCTGCGCTACGAGCGCGGCGAGCTGGATCCCAAGGTGAAGTGATGGATGGTTGCCCTCGACTGCATGCGGCCGACAAGGATGCCTTCCGGCCATTGATCGATGAGCGTTACAGAGCCCCCGTACTGGGTACGGGCAGGCTTCATTCGTCCTCACGGCAACACAAGTTGTTGCGCTGCAGCATGAGATGGCCTCACACTGTCTCGTGACGCGGCACAGACCGCATTCCGTCACCCCGACAAGGAGGTTCGCCATGAAGAACTCTGCTCCTTTTATCATCATGCCCCAAACGCCCGCTGCGATGATGGATGTCTGGAAGCTAGGTGTGATGGCGTTCGAGCTATGGTCAACTTCGCTTTCCACCATCGTCATGCGCAACAGTCTCTGGCATACCCAGGCCCCGACCAGTGCCCGGATGATCAAGGAGAATCAGCGCATGGTAAGCGAGAAACTCGAGGCCAGCCTGGAAACCGCCTTCGAGATCCAGAAGGCCATGCTCGGCATGGCGTTCGGCCAGGTAACCCCCTGGTGGGTCACCGGACGTCGGACCATGACCCCTTATCATCGTCGCAGCAGTGCCAACTCCCGCCGCCTTTCCAGGGGCTGAGAGCAACGCCGGACGGGGGCTCGGCTCGCAGTACGCATGATGAGCTAATGACGATGCAGCCCTGATGCAAAGGGTGGCCTGGTCCGGCCACCCTTTTGGTATACCCCATCCCAAGTAGGTCATTCGCCTGCTAAACTCTGCGGCTGTCCCGACCAGCCCGGAGCCGCCATGCCTGCCAGCGCCGCCAGAACGCTGCCCACGCCTCGCCATTGGATATCGCTCGTCGCCATCGTGGCGACCACGCTGTTTTTGCTGGGTGGGCCAGAAGCCCCCTTGCTCATTCGAGCGGGAGTGGTGATTGGATTATGTATCGGCCTCTGGGCCACGGGTTGGCTGCCTCAATGGTTGACGGCCCTGGTGTTTTTCACGCTCTGTACCGTGGGAGGCGTGGCCCCGGCGGAGACGGTGTTTGCCGGCTTCGGTTCAGCAGCCACCTGGCTGGTATTCGCGGGGCTGGTGATCGGGGCTGCGATCCAGTACACCGGGCTTGGTAGCAGCCTGGCACGAGGCATCGGGCCATGGCTTGCCGGCTCATACCGCAAGGCGCTGATCGGGGTGATCCTGCTGGGACTGGCGATGGCATTCTTCATGCCCTCCGGCATGGGACGTATTCTGCTGATGGTGCCAATTCTCACCACCCTGGCCGATCACCTGGGCTATACCCCGGGTGAACGAGGACACACCGGATTGATTCTTGGCGGCATGATGGGCACGTTCCTGCCCACCTATGCCATCCTGCCAGCCAATGTGCCCAATAACGTTCTGATGGGGGCAGCGGAAGCGGTACTGGGTACACCGCCTACCTACAGCGATTATCTGCTGCTGCATTTTCCCGTACTGGGGCTCCTCAAGACGGGCCTGCTGATCGTCGTGATGCTATGGCTCTATCCCGACCACGCGCCAGACGAGACCAACGAGCCAGCCACGTTATCGCATCTCACAGGCCCCGAACGCTGGCTGGCGGTGCTGTTGTCGTTTGCGGTAGTACTTTGGATGACCGATGCCTGGCACGGTATTTCCCCCGCCTGGATCGGCATGCTCGTGGCGCTGATTTGCCTTTTCCCCGGCAGCCAGCTCCTGGGCCACAAGCCCTTGCAGTCGATCAGCCTCGACTCCTTTATCTATGTGGCGGGAATCGTCAGTCTCGGCGCCCTGGCCTATCAAAGCGGGCTGGGCGAGCTGGTCGCAGGTGGGTTGCTAGCGGTGTTGCCGCTTGGCGATGCATCGGATGCAGCGGCATTTGGCATGCTATCGGGGCTCGCCATGGTATTGGGAACCCTGGTTACGCTGCCGGGAATCCCGGCCATCCTCACCCCGATGGCGCCGGGCCTTGCCAATATGACCGGCTGGACCCCAGAAGCGGTCTACATGACTCAAGTGGTAGGCTTCTCCACGGTGCTATTACCTTACCAGGCGCCGCCGCTGATCGTCGGTATCCTGGCGGCACGCATTTCGCTTCGAGAGACGGCCAGGCTATGCCTGATCACGGCAGTACTGAGTGTCATCATGCTCTGGCCGCTCGATTATCTCTGGTGGCAATGGCTAGGCTGGCTGTAACTGTCGCCATAGCAGCAGAGAAATAAAAAACCGCCCCCGAAACATCGGGGGCGGGCGAGGTCGTTGGCGATTTCAAACCAACTTGGGATGGCGTCACCGCCCATCCTTGGCAGTGACCGTCCTTCCCTGGACTGCGTCAGGCATTACCAACCCTGGTCGCCATCCGCGTCCTCTTCCATTCCAAGTCGAGGGTCGAGGCGTCGGGCTGGCCTCGGGCCGCCACTCCATGGCAGCTCAGCAAGGAATCAGCCTTACCAGGCGTCTTCGTCATCCTCGTCAGGAGTCTCCCACTCCTCTTCTTCATTTTCTTCTTCGTAGTCGAACTCTTCTTCCTCGTTCTCTTCTTCCGTGGTGTCGTAGTCGACACCCGGCTCGGTGTTGCCATCCGGACCAGCATCTTCCATTGGCGCCGGATCCGGTTCCTGCTCTTCCTCGTGGAAGTCGGCAAAGGCCAACGGGCTGGCGGTCAGGCCAAGTGAAATACCGACGATACCGAGCTTCTTGAGAAATTCCTTGGACATCATGATCACACCTCCAATGGAGTCTGAGCTTGAAGTGTCTTCCTTGGTGAAGCCTTTGGCTTCTCGTCATTCCGGTCAGGCTCTTGCCGATTTGCTCGAGCGCTACATCCGAATGTCTTGCTCACACTGAGTGGTGCATGGTGCGGGCCAACTTAGGTCAGTTTAAAATTTTCCGTTTATTATCAATAGTATATTGGCACAAAGCCGCGCTCATCAAGCCCTCGTAAGTACCGGAAGCAGTGGCGATATCTGGCACATGGGCCTGATGTAGTCTCCTGACACGGCTGGCCTGATGCGTTGCGCCCGGCTCAACCCAGCGCTGGAGAAGAGACGGTGGGAAAGAAAAGCATGCCATAAAAAATAAACCGCCCCCGGCATGCCGGGGGCGGTGAGCGAGCTGATCCAGTCTGTATCAACTCAGGAAGAGGCCGTCACCTTCCCTGTGAACGATCACCCTCCTTGGGTCAGGGGTAAGGAATTACCAATCCTGGTCGTCTTCCTCTTCCCACTCTTCCTCTTCGTTCTCTTCTTCCCAAGTATCTTCGTCCCACTCTTCCTCTTCGTTTTCATATTCGGTGTCAGCGCCACCGTCAAAATCGCCACCGGCTTCGCCTTCAGGAACGGTTTCCTGCGGAATCGGCTCTTGCTCCTCTTCATCATGAAAATCGGCAAAGGCCAGCGGGCTGGCGGTCAGGCCAAGTGAAATGCCGACGATACCGAGTTTCTTGAGAAATTCCTTGGACATCATGGTCATACCTCCAATGGAGTCTGAGCTTGAAGTTTCCTTGTGAAGCCTGAGGCTTCGCTCGTCATGCTGGTGAGGGTCCGTTGCCCTGGGGCTCCGAGGTCTCGATTAGCATGTCTTGCTCCCCCAGAGAGGTGCAGAGACCAGGCCAAGGCGGGCCAACATCAATAAAATCACTTTAAAAACATGTGATTGAGAAAAAACAGAATCGCGTCCCGATCGACTCAGGGCCCTTGATCGGGTGATCCGAACTGACACATGAGACGATGTAACTCTGCCATACCCTTGCCAGAAGCGATGCCTCCAGGCCGCCCGGCTACATAATGTCACCGGTTTACTTGAAGGAATTGGCAGAACGCGCAATACTGTTTGGAAACAGCGTTCGCAAAGGCATGCCAACCCAACTTCCCGTGAGCATGCCGCTAGCTTCAATATGGTTGTTTTCGACAATCCTCTGACTTGCGAGGGATGATCGGCAATGATGCAGCCCCTCTGCCTACTTTTTGACTGTGATGGCACCCTGGTCGACAGCGAGCCACTGCTCGCCGCCGAAATGGCCATCAGCCTGACCAGGCTGGGCTTGCCCTTCCAGGCCAGCGACTATATCGGTGAATTCCGGGGCAGCCGCTTCCGCAATATCGTGACGGTCCTGGAAAACCGCTACGGTAGCGTGGACCCTCTGCGCCTGGCCGAAACAGAAACCGAAATGCGCAGCAACCTCAACCGCCGACTGGAAACCGAACTGGTTCCCATTTCCGGTGCTGCCGAAGCTCTCCAAGCGCTGGTCGACTATCCTTGCGGCGTCGTTTCCAACGGGCCCGAGAACAAGATTCTCACTTCCCTGAAGGCAATCGGGCTGGCTGACCGCTTCGGCAAGCACCTGTTCAGTGGCTATACCGCCAACTGCTGGAAGCCCGACCCCCGCCTTTACCTTCACGCCGCCAACCTGATGGGCTTCGATGCCGAAGACTGCGTCGCCATCGATGATGCGTTGGTCGGTGTGAAGGCCGCGCTGGATGCGGGCATGACTGTCATCCACCTCAATCGCTTCCCCGATGTGGAGGAAACACCGGAGGGGGCCATCATGATCACCAGCATGTACCAGTTACCCACGGTTATCGGCCACTTGACCCATGAACGTATCATGGACAGCAAGCAGGCCGTACACAGCCGCTGATCGTCTCTATAACGGCTGTTCGCAAGGCTCTCTGCCGGCACCATTGCCCGCTTCCGAGGCTCCCGGCCCGTTGGCACCCTCTCGGTCCAGCATGTTGCATACGACAGGCATGCAACGCGGCACGACGAGCGTTATCATCAGGGGCCACCCATTGGCACTCGGAAAGGAGCCTGTCATGGCCTCACTGCAGAACCAGTTGCGTGGCCTGGTCTATTCCACCGAGCACGGCGATATCTGCCCCGGCTGTCGATACCCGCTGGCGGAGTGCAGCTGTGCGGCTCAGGTTGAGCAGGCGCGTATCGAGGCGCTCGATGGCATTGTACGCATCCGTCGGGAAACCAGCGGCCGCAAGGGAAAGGGAGTCACTACGGTTTCGGGCGTCCCGCTACCGGAGGCGGAACTCAAGAGCCTGGCCAAGGATCTCAAGAAACGCTGTGGTACCGGCGGGGCGGTAAAAGACGGTATCATCGAGATTCAGGGCGATCATCGCGAGACACTCATGGCCGAGCTGCAAAGCCGCGGCTACGGCGTCAAACTGGCCGGTGGCTGAACAGGGAGACGGTATGCCGATAGATGCCGCTGTAAATCGTACGACGACTGCCATGCGCCTCATGCTGACGCTGCTTGCCATGCTGGTTCTGGCCGGCTGTGCCGGTACCCCTCAATTCACCGAGCTACGCACCAGCGTGACACCCCCGGCCGAGCTGGAGCCCAGCGCCGATGCGGAGCTCAGTGTGCGCCTGCACGACGCCAGCGGCACCTTGGCGGAGACCTCCCTTGGCCAGTTGAGCAGCGGCCCTTGGCCGGTGGTACTGCGGTACGACAGCCGAAGTCTGGAAGAGGCTCGAGCGCCTCAGCTCAGCGCCGAACTACGTCAACAGGGCCGCCTGACCCATGTCACCGAGGAGCCGGTCTTGCTGAGGGCTGATGCATCGGATGAATCCATTACCCTGCCGCTTTCTCCACGTCCAGGAACCTCTCCGCCATAAGGGCCAGGACATCGCCGACCGGCAGCTCCAGCTTGAGGGTATAGAGCGCATCGGCTCGGGTATGTCCCAGGTTCAGGCAGGCGATGGGCTTGCCGGACTCGGCTGCCTGCCGTGCGAAGCGATACCCCGAATAGACCATCAGCGACGAACCCACGACCAGCAACGCATCGGACTCCTCGACGAGCGTCCTGGCGCGCGCCACCCGCTCGCTGGGGACGCGGTCACCGAAGAACACCACATCGGGTTTCCAGATACCCTGGCCGCAACGCAAGCAGTCAGGTATCTGGAAGTCTGAAAAATCCATTTCCAGATCGGCATCACCATCGGGTCGGGCACCACCTTGCACGGTCAGCCATTGCGGGTTGCACTCGGTCAGCTCGGCGTGAAGGTCATGTCGCATGCGTAGGGCACCACACTGCATGCAGCGCACCTGCTCCGCGCGGCCGTGCAGGTCGATGACCCGGCGTGAGCCGGCCCTCTGGTGCAGGCCGTCAACGTTCTGGGTGATGATGCCAGCGATTCGTCCCTGGGCCTCCAGGCGTGCCAGCGCATCATGAGCAGGCCCCGGACGCGCCTGGTGCAGCGTGCGGTAGCCGACCAGGGCACGGGCCCAGTAGCGCTGTCGCGCCGCATGGCTGGTCATGAACTGTTGATGCTGCATCGGAGGCGAACATTTCCAGGCGCCATGGGCATCCCGATAGTCGGGAATGCCGCTGTCGGTGCTGACGCCGGCCCCGGTCAGCACCGACAGGCGCGGGTAGCGCGACATGAAGTCCATCAGCCTGTTGAAATCCATCGTCTCCTGCGGGTGTCGAGGGTCGCTCATTGTCTCTCCCGGGTCTGCTGACAGCCGGCCTCGATGGCCTCGCAGCGAAAAATTGGGCGTCTGGTCTCGGCCGGTTCGTCGAACCACTGCAAACAACTGTCATTGAACATGGCCCTGACAGGGTCAGGTTGTCTAGAATGTAATGCTTACGTGCCCCTAAACAGGCAAGGACGGACCCCCGATGGCCTGGCTGGAATTCCTGCTTCCTCTCATCTTCCTGTTCCCACTCGGGGCGATGGCGGTAATCGTGATTGCCCTGCGTAACCTTCACGACGCACGGGTACGCTCTCCCTTCAATGCTCGTCCCCTGCGCGAGCCGGGGCAGGCCCTGCGCGACAGGCTCGACCGAGCCTTTGCCAACCTCTTCCTGAACGGAGCCCTGGGGCCCATCGTCACCTTGGCGCCGCTGGTCTACGGTATGGGACGCATGCTCTTCGCCAGCCGTCAGAACTGGCTGGAATGGGCGCTCTACGGTGCGCTCAGCACCGTGCTGGTACTCATCTACTGCTTCCTGCTGATCCGGGATTTCCAGCACATCCGCCGCATCAAGCTGGGCCTGGCCTGCGAGCTGGCCGTGGGCCAGGAGCTGGAGCGCCTGATCCACCCGGAAGCACACCCCTACTATGTCTTCCACGACGTACCGACGGATACCGATACCATCGACCACGTGGCCGTGACGCCCTTTGCCGTCTTCGTGGTGGAGACCCGTGCCCGTACCCGTCCCTTTACGGCAGATGGCCGGGAAATCAACGTGGTAACCGTAGAACCACAGCGCCTGCGCTTTCCGGGCTGGAGTGAACACCGGCCGCTCGTGAAGACCCTTCGAGCCACCCGCTGGCTGGCCGAATGGTTGGAAAACCGATGCGATACGGCGGTTCCGGTCCGTGGCGTACTCGCCCTGCCCGGCTGGGACATCACCTGCGCCGGCACACCCGACGGGCTGATGGTGGTAAGCGGCGAGGGCCTGGCCCAACTGCTCAGCGAAATAAAGCCCGGCCATCTCGACGACGAGTTGCACGACAAGGTGATCGCCGCCTTGATCGAACGCGCGGCCGAGCTGGAGAAAAACACCCCCTTGAATGAACCGTCGGTCTAGCCGCATGTAGCACATGGGCCAACGATGCCGAACTCTCTCCTTCAATCGAAGGTGGCAATGGTGACCCGGGTGGCGCATCGCCCCCGCTCCTGGCGCACGAAACTCTCGCCATGAGGGAAATCCTGCAAGCGGTCGGCGGCAATTCCGATGCGCACTTCCGTCAGGGTACGGTTTCCTCTTCCGCGACACTCCAACCGCAGGGCACGGCCGGCTCCCTCGCCAAAGGCGGCCTCAAAGGCACCGATCAGGTCATTGCGCCCCACCTCCCCACCTTGATTGAGCGCCACGAACGCGCCAAAGGCGCTGTCATTCACCCTGTCGACAAGGCGTACCGACATGGCGAAGTAGGCCTGCTCGGGCAGGTCCAGACAGGCGGCATGCTTGGCGAACTGGTAGCGATCCAGACAGCTGGCCCTCCCCGGCATGGCCCTGTTCAATGTCACGGCCAGTTCCTCTTCCAGGTCGAAGGGAGGATGCGCCCGGCAGAAGCTGCCATCGGCCCTCGGCTGCTCGAGAAAGCAGCCCTCCTGCCACCAGCGCTGGCGATCGATGCCCTGCCTGGCGAATCGCTCCGGCAGCGAGGGCCACAGGCCGTGCAGCACGAAACCTTGCGACACTCCTTCACGCAGCGAGGCGTCACGGCATTCCCGTGGCGGATCGGAACGGGTGGAGCAGAAGCCGGCATGCCAGGTCAGGGCCAGGGTGTAGTGATCGAAGCCATCCTGTTCGAGGCGTGTCAGCGGCTCGTCAGCCAGCCCCGCGGTTGAGAGCAGCAACCCCGCCAGCCCAATCAGCCAGACTTGCCTCCAGCCGCGCCGCATTTGCTCAGTCTCTCCTCAGCCGGCCACCCATTTCCTGCGCCAGATCCACCGCGTAGTGGTCGGTCATGCCCCCGATGAAATCGAGCATGCGCCGGTAACTGTCGTAGAGCGACCAGGAGGGGCGCGGGGTGTTTTCCCCCACCAGTGCCAGCACCCGTTGGTGCTTGAAGCTCGACTCTCCCGTGTAATGCAGCTCATGGGCAGCACCAATGAAGGCTTCCAGCAGGATTCCCAATGTGGTGTAGGCACCGATCTCGAGCTTGGCCTTGCGTTCGTTCTGGAAGATACGTTCACGGGCCAACTGCTTCGCCGCCGCCACCCCCCAGCCCAGATCGGGGTGGCACAGTTCAAGCAGGTCGCTGGTCAGGGTGCCGTTGAGCAAGGCCGTTTCATGCTCGACGAAGACCGCGCCCACGTCGTTGACGGCTCGCTCCATGGCAGCTCCCCGCAGCGCCGCGATACGTCTCCTCTGGGAAACACCGTCACGTTCCATGCCGGCGTAGTCCGGCGGCGCATCCCCGGCTATCTGCAGCAGCACATCCGCCACCTCGTCGAAGCGCAGGATGCCCATCTCCAGCCCGTCCTCCAGGTCCAGCAGCGCATAGCAGATATCGTCGGCGGCCTCGACCAGCCAGGCCAGCGGGTGACGGCACCAGCGCCCTTCTCCACGTGGCAGCAGGCCCAGGCGGTCCGCCACCTCGGCCAGCAGCGGCGTTTCCGACTGGTAGCAACCGAACTTGCCGGCGCTGCCGCCATGCTCCACGGTCCAGGGATACTTCAACAGGGTACCCAGCGTGGCGGTGGTCAGACGCATGCCGCCGCGGAACTGGTTGTATTCGATCTGGGTCACCACCCGAAACCCCTGGGCGTTGCCCTCGTAGGTCAGGAGATCGGCCCGCTCCCGCTCGCTCAAACCCTTCAGGAGCCCGCTGCCATCCGCCTCGGCACGCTTGAACCAGTCCCGGATGGCGTACTCGCCGGCATGACCGAAAGGTGGGTTGCCGATGTCATGCCCCAGACAGGCGGCCTGCACGATCACCCCAAGATCCGCCGGGGTGATCCAGTCCGGCAGTCGTTCGCGCAGCAGTTCTCCCACGATCATGCCAAGCGAACGTCCCACACAGCCGACCTCCAGCGAGTGGGTCAAGCGCGTATGGATATGGTCGTTATCGGTGAGCGGATGGACCTGGGTCTTGCGGCCCAGACGGCGGAAGGAGCCGGAAAAGACGATCCGGTCATGATCCTTGTGGAAGGGACTACGCCCGATCTCGTCGCGTCCGGCCCGTCCACCATAGAGTCGTGAGGGGTCCAGTAGCCGTTTCCAGGTCATCTGGGTCATGGGCATTCTCTCTCCTGAAGAAGGCTATTCTGGCATCAGCATACGAGGGATTGCCACGTCATGCGCAGACAAGTCAAGCCGTTCCAATACCCGTACCGCTTGTTGGACCAGCTGGGGCTCGCCTACCTTGAAGGAAAAGAGACGGAATTCGCCAAACCCCTAACCAGGAGCGAGACGACGATGACCAAGAAACCGGATACGACACGTCCCGAACAACCGGGAGACCAGGCCCCTCCAGGCACTCCCGGGACCGGGCAGAATGTCTGCCGTGCCTGCCAAGGCAGCGGCCGAATAGAAGGGGAAGAATGCCCCGACTGCGGCGGCACCGGCTACGTCATTGAAGGTATCGGAGGCGGCTGAACCCTTGGCGGGCCCACCGCAACAGGCCGAACCCGAAGGTTCGGCCTGTTGCTTGTCATGGAGGGTTCCAAGAAGCCGATGATCCGTGTCGCAAGTGGGTCAATCCTCCGCCAGTGCCGGCAACAATACCTTGAGCTTGCGGGTCAACGTGTTGCGCCCCCAGCCCAGCAGCTCGGCCGCCTCGCCCTTGCGCCCGCCGGTATGCTTCAGCGCCGTCTCGATCAGGATCTTCTCGAAGTCCGGCACCGCCTCTTCCAGGAGGTGGGTATGGCCGGCGGCAAGGGCACGGTCGGCCCAATTGCGGAACGCCGCACGCCAGTCTCCGTTGGCACTGTCCACGGCCTCTGGTTCGCGTAGCTCCGGCGGCAGATCCTCGACCAGAACTTCTCGACCGGAAGCCATTACCGTCAACCAGCGGCACGTGTTTTCCAGCTGACGCACGTTGCCCGGCCAGGGCAGGCGAGTGATATGCGCCTCGGCGTCGGCGGTCAATACCTTGATATCGGTAGAAAGCTCCTTGGCCGCCTCGGCCAGGAAGTGCCTCGCCAGCCGAGGTATGTCCTCACGACGCTCCGACAGCTTCGGCAGGTGCACCCGGATCACGTTGAGACGATGAAACAGGTCCTCGCGGAAGCGGCCATCCTCCACCAGGGTCTCGAGATTCTGGTGAGTGGCGGCGATGATGCGCACATCCACCTTGACCGGGGTGTGTCCACCGACCCGGTAGAATTCGCCGTCGGCCAGCACGCGCAACAGGCGGGTCTGGGTCTCGGCCGGCATATCGCCGATTTCATCGAGAAACAGCGTACCGCCATCGGCCTGCTCGAAGCGACCCTGCCGCTGGGCAGCGGCTCCGGTAAAGGCCCCTTTCTCGTGGCCGAACAGCTCGGACTCGATCAAGTCGCGGGGTATCGCCGCCATGTTCAACGCAATGAAGGACTTGCCGACCCGCGGGCTGTGCTGATGCAGCGCGCGGGCCACCCGCTCCTTGCCGGTACCCGACTCGCCGTTGATCAGTACCGTGATATGGGAATGCGACAGGCGGCCGATGGCACGAAAGACCTCCTGCATGGCCGGTGCCTCGCCGATGATTTCGGCATCCAGACCCTCGGGCACGCTGACCGGCCGCTTGCGCTCCCGGGCGTGGGCAACGGCACGCCGGACCAGCGCCAGCGCCTCGTCCACGTCGAATGGCTTGGGCAGATACTCGAAGGCGCCCCCCTGGTACGAGGCCACGGCACTCTCCAGGTCGGAGTGGGCCGTCATGACGATTACCGGAAGGTCGGGGTGAACTTCCCGCACCCGCGACATCAGGTCCAGGCCATCGATACCTGGCATGCGAATGTCGGTAACCAGCACGTCGGGTGGATCGTCCAGCAACCGGCTCAGTGCCAGGTCGCCCCGCTCGATACTTTCGACGTCGAGGTCGGGCTGAGCCAGGGCGCGCTCCAGTACCCAGCGAATGGCACGATCATCGTCAACGATCGTGACACGTGCGACATCAGTCATGGCGCCTCTCCAGCGGAATAAGCAGTCGGAATTCGGTATGGCCGGGGCGTGATTCGCCTTCGATCAAGCCCTGATGTTGATGCAGAATGCCTTGGGCAATGGATAGTCCCAGTCCGCTGCCATCGGCTCGGCCCGATACCATGGGGTAGAATAGGGTTTCCTGCAGGCCCTCGGGGACGCCGGGCCCGTTGTCGATCATGGCCACTTCACAGACCAGGCGATGTCTCTCCGCACCCAGCGTGAACTGGCGACGCGCACGGGTCCTCAGCAGCAGGCACGGCTCCGGGGTCCCGGCCTCGACCATGGCCTCCATCGCATTGCGTGCCACGTTGAGCACCGCCTGGATCATCTGCGCCTCGTCACCGGGAAAGTCGGGCAGACTGGGATCGTAGTCGCGTTCGACATGCACGCCCGGTGTCTCGGCAAGCAGCAGAGCCCGCACTCGCTCCAGCACCTTGTGGATGTTCAACGGTTCGTGACGCACCAGTTGATTCGGCCCCAGCATGCAGTCCACCAAGTCACGCAGGCGGTCCACCTCCTCGATGATGATCGTGGTGAACTCCACCAGGCTGGGGTCGTTGAGATCGCGCTCCAGCAGTTGGGCGGCACCACGAATTCCCCCCAGCGGGTTCTTTACCTCATGAGCCAGCCCCCGGGACAACACCTTGATCGCCTCCTGTCGGTTCAGCAGGGCTTCTTCACGAGAGATCCGCAGAAGGCGATCGCGGGGCTCCATCTCTACCAGCAACTCGTTGGCGGAAAGCGGCGTCACCGTATAGTCGATGGTCACGGTGGCCCCGGTCACCAGCGCCAACCGGACCTCACGCTGCGTAAAGGGGTGACCATCGTCACGTGACTTGGTCAGGACCTCGTTCATGCCGTCGCCCTCGGTGACCAAAGCCGAAAGCCTCAGTCCCTTCACCCGCCCCAGACTGACAGCCAGCAACGCCTCAGCCGCCGGGTTCATCCAGCTCAGACGCAGCCTGCCATCCAGCAGCAGCACCGCAGTGGTGAGATGTTCCATCAAACGTCGGTACATTGGGCTTTCCTTGGTGAAAGCGTGCACCCGCAACGCGCCAGCCGACGCAGCACAGCACGGCCACATTCTCTATCACATAGCATAAGCAAGAAGCGCGCCAACCCAATAAAGGGCGATATGGCGCCGTTTCAGGGCAAAGTGACAAACCTTAGATGCACATCAATGGTGCATCGAGGGCATATTTGCCGGCAGCCAACACGCCAGCAGCAGACAGAATGGCAGGCAACGAGCTGAAACGCACCGCGAAGGCGCGCCAGATTGCACGTCTTGGCACCTGGCGTGTCTTTCCAAGGCGTAAGATAAAAAAGGGCTCCACCATGGCGGAGCCCCTTTCGCATTCATGTACCCGAGCGCTGACTCGCCGCTCGTGGCCTGCCATCGTTAGCAGGAATAGTACATGTCGAACTCGATCGGGTGGGTGGTCATGCGAATACGCTCCACGTCTTCCATCTTGAGCTCGATATAGGCATCGATCATGTCATCGGTGAAGACGCCCCCTTCGGTAAGGAAAGCACGGTCGGCATCCAGTGCCTCAAGGGCCTGATCCAGGCTATGGGCCACGGTCGGCACGGCCTTGCCCTCTTCCGGAGGCAGGTCATACAGGTTCTTGTCCATGGCATCGCCAGGGTGGATCTTGTTCTTGACGCCGTCGAGACCGGCCATCAACATGGCCGCGAACGCCAGGTAGGGGTTGGCGGTCGGGTCGGGGAAGCGGGCTTCGATGCGCTTTCCCTTGGGGCTGGCGGTGTAGGGAATGCGGATCGATGCAGAACGGTTACGAGCACTGTAGGCCAGCATGACCGGCGCTTCGAAGCCCGGCACCAGACGCTTGTAGGAGTTGGTCGAGGCATTGGTGAAGGCGTTCAAGGCACGGGCATGCTTGATGATGCCGCCGATATAGTACAGCGCCATTTCCGACAGCCCGGCGTACTGGTCACCGGCAAACTGGTTGACCCCATCTTTCCAGAACGACTGGTGAACGTGCATGCCGGAACCGTTGTCACCAACCAGAGGCTTGGGCATGAAGGTAGCCGTCTTGCCATAGGCGTGAGCCACATTGTGGATGACGTACTTCATTTCCTGAACTTCGTCGGCCTTCTTCACCAGGGTGTTGAACTTGATCCCGATCTCGTTCTGGCCGGCGTTCGCCACCTCGTGGTGGTGCACCTCGACGCTCTGACCAATGGCTTCCAGTGTGTTGCACATGGCGCCACGGATGTCGTGGAAGCTGTCCACCGGGGGCACCGGAAAATAACCGCCCTTGACCCGGGGACGGTGCGCCAGGTTACCGCCCTCGACCTGGCGGTCGGTGGACCAGGCGCCCTCTTCGGAAGAAATCTTGTACATGGAGCCTTCGATATCGGACTTCCAGTGCACCTCGTCGAAGATGAAGAATTCCGGCTCCGGGCCGAAGAAGGCGGTGTCGCCCAGGCCGCTGCTCTGAAGGTAGGCCTCGGCGCGCTTGGCGATGGAGCGCGGGTCACGCTCATAACCCTGCATGGTGGCCGGCTCGATGATGTCGCAGCGCAGCACCAGGGTGGAATCTTCGGTAAACGGGTCAAGGAAGGCGGTGCCGTCTTCCGGACGCAGAATCATGTCGGACTCGTTGATACCCTTCCAACCGGAAATCGAGGAGCCGTCGAACATCTGGCCGTTCTCGAAGAATTCGTCGTCCACGTCACGGGCGGGAATGGTGACGTGCTGCTCCTTGCCCCGGGTGTCGGTGAAACGCAGATCCACCCACTTCACATCGTGTTCTTCGATCAGGGCGAGAGTCTTGGCAGACATGATGTCCTCCGTTTGAGCATTGGCTCGATTCATTGGCTAATGACCCACTAGCGCTGGTTCGTCCAGCACATGTTGTAGCACGCGGTGAGCAGGGATGCCCACGATCACCATGCACGAGCATGGTGAGCTGCCAAGTTAATGCAGGCCGCGTGCCAATAATGCACCACCAGCACTCAGAGTCTTCTTTTCTCTCTGATATGACGGACATTTTTCATTGCTAGACTTGCACCGCCCTGAAACAGCCGGACCATGCAAGGTGGCAAGCAGTCGCCAGAACCCTTACTGGCGCACCAATAGCGTGCGAAAAAAATTATCCTCGCACCATAAGAAAGCAAGATCGCCGCGACTTCGCCCGGCGATGCCATGAGTCAGCAAGAACAGGCCGAACAACAGCGTTGACGCTTCGTCAAATGACAGGATTGAGTCGCTCCGTCACAGAAGATACTGTCCGTTCTCACTGGCTTGCGCAGCAAAACAATACTTTCAGCAAGCATGGATTCAAAAAAATTCTCTGCGCGGCCGCCACAATCGGCCATTTTGAGCCTCCTACCCATACATACAACATCCAATAACGTACATGCCATGACCGATACACCACGCAAGAACTTCTGGTCAGGTCTCGGTGTCGCCACGGTTTCGGTGGTGCTGATCACCTGGATCATCCCGACCTACGGTGGCAGCGGTTTCGCCTTCGGCCTGCCCCCCCAACTGCTCGCCACTCTGGGTGCCTGGCTGATGCTCGCTTGCGCTGCCGCACTCTCCATCGTCAGCTTCATTACGCTGAAACGCGACGGCAAACCGCTGATCGCCTTTCCTGAGTTCGGCCACTTCTGGCACCAGACGTGGCCGTTTCTCTATGTGTTGGCCTTCATCGTGCTGGTCGACCGCTTCCCGCTGACCTGGACAGCCCCCTTCATGATCGGCGCCCTGCTATTGATTCTCGGTGAGCGACGCTGGCACGTGGTTGTCTTGTCATCGATCATCCCCGCCGCCGGCCTCTACGGGCTGACCGCCCACCTGATGCGCATCGGAGTGGTATGACATGATCGGATTCGACGCCATTCTCAGCGCCTTCATTGCCGCCCTCCACTATGAATCGATTGCCATCATTTTCGGCGGCGTGCTGCTCGGCTACATCGTCGGGGTCATTCCCGGCTTGAACCGGGCGGTGGCAATTGCCATTGCGATTCCACTGACTTTCTACATGTCCGCCTATGCGGCCATCGCCTTCCTGATCGGCCTGTCCAAGGGCACCGCCGCCGGCAGCGCCGTGTCGGCGATCCTGCTCAACACGCCCGGCGAGCCTTCTTCGGCGGCCACCTGCCTGGATGGCTACCCCATGGCCAAGAACGGCAAGCCTCGCAAGGCGCTCAAGGTCGGTCTGCTGGCCTCGGTGATCGGCGACCTGCTGGCCACCTTGCTGCTGATTGCCGTAGTGATTCCCTTTGCTTCGGTAGCGCTGAAATTCGGGCCCTATGAACTCACTGCCATCCTGGTCTTCGCCCTGGTTTTCGTCGCCGGCATGGCGGGTGGCTCGTTCCTCAAAGGGCTGGCGGCTGGCGGCATGGGCATCATCCTCGGCACCGTCGGCCTTGACCCGGAAACCGGTGCCGCTCGCCTCACCTTCGGCTACGCCGAGCTGATGGAGGGCGTGCCCATCCTGCCGCTGGTGATCGGCACCCTGGCCCTGGCCGAGATGTTCGCTCAGCTTGATGAGCATCGACGCAACAAGGGTGCCAGTGTCATCAAGCTGGGCAAGAGCAGTGAAGACAGCCTCTCCTATCGGGAGTTCAAGAGCACCCTGCCGACGATATTCAAGAGTACCGGCGTGGGCGCTTTCGTCGGAGCCCTGCCCGGGCTCGGCCCCACTGTCGGAGCCTTCATGGCCTATGGCTTGGCCAAACGCACCGCCAAGGACCCCGACAGCTTCGGCAAGGGCAACCCCAACGGCATTGCCGCCGCAGAGTCCGCGGACAATGCGGTGATCCCGGCCAGCTACATCCCGCTCTTCGGCTTGGGGATCCCCGGCAGCGTATCGGCAGCCCTGCTGGTGGGGGCCTTCATGATCCACGGCATCCAGGTCGGCCCGCTAATGCTGCGCGAACACCCGGAAATGCTGTTCACTCTGTTCTCGGGGATGATCGTGGCGAGCGTACTGATGCTGGTGGTGGGCTGGTATGGCCTACGCATCTTCGCCAAGGTCACCAACGTGCCACCACACATCGTGATTGCGATAGTCATCTTTCTCTGCCTTGCCGGGATTCAGGTACAGGGCTATGGCACCTTTGGATTGGCCACCGTCTTTGTCTTCTCGATCTTCGGCTACTTCCTGAAAAAATTTGACTACTCCTTCGTCACCTTCCTGGTCGCCTTCATCGTCACGCCGATGCTGGAAATGAACCTGCGTCAGTCTGTGATTCTGTCGGGCGGCGACATCGGCATCCTGCTTCAGCGGCCCATCGCCCTGGCCTTTGTCGTCTTCACGGCTCTCATGGTGCTGCACCTGGCCTGGACCGCCTATCGACGCTGGCTGGGCGATCGCCTGAAGGCCAGGCAATCCTGATCCGGGCCCGGCCCCGAGGG
Organism: Billgrantia endophytica; assembly: GCF_002879615.1. Classification (GTDB taxonomy): domain Bacteria; phylum Pseudomonadota; class Gammaproteobacteria; order Pseudomonadales; family Halomonadaceae; genus Halomonas; species Halomonas endophytica. The sequence continues at coordinate 18,249 of NZ_PNRF01000009.1, read as the reverse complement.
CCGGGCCCCCTAGCCGTGCCGCTGCGGCACGTTCCGGCAGCCATGCCATTCATCACGTAAAACCACAGCTGTCTCACACAACAATCACACATCAGCACCAAAGAGGTTAAGACACCATGAAATTGAAACTGCTGGGTACTGCCATTCTTTCCTCCGCCATGGCCTTCGGCGCCGCGGGCCTGGCCCAGGCCGACGACTTCCCGAGCAAGCCCTTGACCCTGGTGGTGGGTTTTGGTGCCGGCGGCAGCACCGACATCCAGGCCCGTGTCCTGGCCAACGTTCTCGAGGAAAACCTAGGCCAGCCGGTCAACGTGGTCAACCAGCCCGGTGCCGGGGGCGGCGTGGCTTTGGCCCGCCTGGCCAACAATGCCGACGAGGGCTACACCGTCGTCTTCGGCACGTCCATGACCATCACCTTCGGCCCGCTCTCCACCGAAACCACCTATGAGCTGGATGACTTCCGCTACGTGGCCGGCGTGACGCTGGGCCAATCGGCCATCGTTACCGGGGAAGACCGTGCCTTCGGTGACACCTGGGAAGGCCTGATCGAGTACGCTCGTGAAAACCCGGGTACCAGCTACGCCACCCAGACCGCACTGGACCGCATGATCATCGAGTACATCGCCCGTCAGGAAGGCCTGGACCTGCGCATCGTGCCGACCTCCGGCGGTGCCGGCATGGCGCCGCTGATTCTCTCGGGTGACGTCGACTTCGGCTACAGCGGTGGCACCCACTCAGGCTATGCCGATTCCGGCGAGATGCCGGTGTTGCTGAGTCTGGCCGAGGATCGCCTGGTCGCCTTCCCCGACGCCCCGACCCTGCCGGAGGCGGGCTACGACATCAATGCCGCCGAGATCCGCGTGGTGATGGTGCCAAAGGACGTACCGGACGATCGTGTGGAGCGCCTTGCCGAGGCCCTGGAAGCCGCCACCCGGGACGAGCGTTTCATCGAGATCACCGAAGAGCGCATCCTGATGCCCGTGACCTACATCCCCGAGGATGAAGTGACGCAGACCCTGCGTGATCAGATCGAAGGCTACAGGACCCTGCTGGAAGAGCTAGGCGGCGTGCCGGAGGATTGATCCCTCTGACGCCAACGGTTTCCGCCGCTCCTGGCGCCAGGAGCGGCGGCAACGGCGAGCCCGCGGCAGGCGCTGACCGAGCGCCTGCTCTCGCCACACTCTGTGCCTCGCGCCATCCGCAGGCCAATAACGCAATGAGAGGTTCAACAATGAAAATGAAACGGCTAAGCACTGCCATCCTTTCCGTCAGCATGGCCTTTGGTGTCACCTGTCTGGCCCAGGCCGACGAGTTTCCGACCAAGCCGCTGACCCTGGTGGTCGGCTTCGGCGCTGGCGGCAGCACCGACATCCAGGCCCGAGTCCTGGCCAACGTGCTCGAGGAAAACCTCGGCCAGCCGGTCAACGTGGTCAACCAGCCCGGCGCCGGTGGCGCGGTCTCGCTGACTCGCCTGATGAACAACCAGGATGAGGGCCATACCTTCATCTATGCGGGTACGAATGGCACTCTCACCTTCGCGCCCCATGCCCACGATACCGATTTCACACTGGACGATTTCCGCTACGTGGCCAGCATCACCACCGTCCAGCACGCTATCGTCACCGGCGAGAACCGTCCGTTCGGTGACAGCTGGGAAGACCTGATCGAGTATGCACGCGAGAACCCGGGCACCAGCTATGCCACCCAGCATGCCCTGGACCGCCTGGTCATCGAATACATCATGGAGCAGGAAGACCTCGACCTGCGCATCGTGCCGACATCCGGTGGCGCCGGCATGGCGCCGCTGATCCTCTCGGGTGACGTCGACTTCGGCTACAGCGGCGGCACCCACTCCGGCTACGCCGAAACCGGTGAGATGCCGGTACTGCTGAGCATGGATGGCGAGCGCCTGTTCGCCTTCCCGGATGCACCGACCGTGATGGAAGCCGGGTACGACATCGACACCTCTGACTTCCGCGTGGTGGTAGTGCCCAAGAACACGCCGGATGCCCACGTCGAGCGCTTGGCGGAAGCCTTGGAAGTGGCAACCCGGGACCCGCGCTTCATCGAGATTACCGAAGAACGCATTCTGATGCCGGTGCACTTCATCGGTGAGGAAGACGCCACCGAGATGCTGTACTCCCAGTCCGAGAACTATCGTCGGCTGCTCGACGAGATGGGTGGGGTTCCCGAGGACGACTGAGCTCCTTGAACCCAAGCCTCACCAGCGACTGCCTCGCGCGGGCGCTGGTGAGGCTTGACCATCGCAGGATCAAGCACTCCCAACCAACACCCTGGCCTGGCAGGCGTGCAGACGTTCGAGCAGTTCCGGCACCGCCTCAGCCTCGAGACCCGGATCGAAGCCGCCGATGCGCTCGAACCAGTCACGGGTCACGCAGAAGGTGTCGGTCGGCGAGACTCTCAGCAGCAGCCCCCAAAGCCGGAATAGCACGCTCTGTCGTCGCGCCGGGAGAATGGCGACATCCCAGGCCCCGTGCTTCACATCACTGATCATGTCGTCCAGCCAGTGATAGGAACGGCGTGCAACCAGGCCGGGAAAGAGAAGCAGATCGCCCTGGCTTGCGCCCACGGCAGTGTTCATGCGGTTACCCAATGGGGCTGGCGCACAAGGCAACAGTCTGACGCCATAGCGACTCGCCAGCGCCGGCAAGCGCCCATCCAGGGTGTCGTCCACGATCAGCAGCTCGTATCCTTTCCATGATTGCGAAGCCTTGTGCAGGGAACTCAGCTGGCGTGGCAGCTGGGCACCGGACGAGCGGGCATCAAGAAGGACGCTGATTAACATGACGGGCCGGACTCCGCGAAGCTGACCACAAGAACGCACCAGGCGAGACGAGAAAGGCTACAGAACCGTATCAAAAAATTTCAATGAGTGTATAAAGATATCCAAGTGTGTATACAGACTGGTTTTTATCGCATCGCCCACCCCAGTTTCGTCCTGTTCAGGTAGTGGGGAGCTCATCCTCCGACACCGAGGCTGGCTGCCGTCAACCTGCCCCGTCAGCACGATGATGGAGGTTCTGCTATTCCCCTACCTTTCTAGTCTGTACAATGCGCCTCCACTTCCCTACCCCCGCGCCTAGGGTACTTTTCAAGACGTGTACATAGGTGCGTACATGATGACGAGTCATAACCTATGAGCACAGCTGTAACCCCCTCTCAGATCGAGAGCCTTCGCAATATTGCCATCATTGCCCACGTCGACCACGGCAAGACGACCCTGGTCGACAAGCTGCTCAGCCAGTCCGGTACGCTGGACCGCAAGGCCGAGGGGCAAGAGCGCGTCATGGACTCCAACGACCAGGAAAAGGAACGCGGCATCACCATCCTGGCCAAGAACACCGCGATTCGTTGGCAGGCGCCTGATTCCGATCAGGTCTATCACATCAATATCGTCGACACCCCGGGGCACGCCGACTTCGGCGGCGAGGTCGAGCGCGTCATGTCCATGGTGGATTCGGTGCTGCTGCTGGTGGACGCCGTCGACGGCCCGATGCCGCAGACCCGCTTCGTGACCCAGAAGGCCTTTGCCCAGGGTCTGAAACCGATCGTGGTCGTCAACAAGATCGACCGCCCCGGCGCCCGCCCCGACTGGGTCATCGACCAGATCTTCGACCTGTTCGACAACCTGGGAGCCACCGACGAGCAGCTCGATTTTCCGATCATCTACTGCTCGGCGCTCAACGGCGTCGCCGGCATGGACCCGGATGCGCTGGCCGACGACATGACGCCGATGCTGCAATCCATCGTCGATATCGTCGAGCCGCCGAAGGTCGAGCTCGATGGCCCCTTCCAGATGCAGATCTCGGCACTGGACTACAACAGCTACGTCGGTGTCATCGGACTTGGCCGCATCAAGCGCGGGAGCGTGCGACCCAACCAGCCGATCACCGTGATCAGCACCGATGGCTCCACCCGCAAGGGCAAGATAGGCCAGGTGATGACCCACATGGGTCTGGAACGCGTACAGGCCGAGCGTGCCGATGCCGGGGATATCGTCTGCATCACCGGCATCGACAACCTTTCGATCTCCGATACCCTTTGCGACCAGGCCGTCGTCGAGGCCTTGCCGCCGCTGTCGGTTGACGAACCCACCGTGTCCATGACATTCCAGGTCAACGACTCGCCCTTTGCCGGCCGTGACGGCAAGTACGTCACCAGCCGCAACATCAAGGAGCGCCTTGAACAGGAGCTGATCCACAACGTGGCGCTGCGTGTCGAGGCGGGCGATACCCCGGAGAAGTTCAAGGTTTCCGGCCGTGGTGAACTGCACCTGTCGGTGCTGATCGAGACCATGCGTCGCGAAGGCTTCGAGCTGGCCGTGGGCCGCCCCGAAGTGATCATCAAGGAGATCGACGGCGTCAGGCAGGAGCCGTACGAAGAGGTGATCATCGACTGCGAGGAGCAGCATCAAGGCGCCATCATGGAGGAGCTCGGCTACCGCAAGGGCGAGCTGACCAACATGAACCCCGACGGCAAGGGCCGCGTGCGTCTGGACTTCATGATTCCCGCACGCGGCCTGATCGGCTTTCGCGGCCAGTTCCTGACCCTGACCTCGGGCACCGGCATCCTGACCAGCCGTTTCGACCACTACGGCCCACTGAAGCCCGATGCCTCCATCGAGCGGCGTAACGGCGTGCTCGTTTCCATGGTGGATGGCAAGGCTCTTGCCTACGCCCTGTATGCCCTGCAGGAACGCGGCAAGCTGATCATCGACCATGCTACCGAGGTCTACGAAGGCATGCTGGTCGGCATCAACAATCGCGCCAGCGACATGGTGGTCAACCCCACCAAGGGCAAGAAGCTCGACAACATGCGCTCCACGGGTAACGACGAGAACATCGTCCTGACCCCGCCGGTGAAGTTCTCGCTGGAGCAGGCCATCGAGTTCCTGGATTCCGACGAACTGGTCGAGATCACCCCCAACCACATTCGTCTACGCAAGAAGTTTCTCAAGGAAAACGAGCGCAAGCGCGCCAGCAAGGCGTAACGCCCGAACCAGTCACAGAAGAGCCCACCGTCCAGGTGGGCTTTTTCTATCGGTGCCAGCCCGCCTGCTCATTGCGTTCGCCGCCCCCTGCCCTAGACTTGGTATGCGCTTCGCCCGAAAGGCCAAGCAAACCCCAAGCAAGTGAGTGACGACAAGCGATGACAAAAAGGAACCTGCCATGAATGGATTCCCCTTCAAGCCGTTGCTGTTTGGCGCGGGCCTGGCCGCCCTGACCAGCGCCGCGCCTCTCGCCGCCGAGCCCCGCCAGGAGATCCTCGACGCCGCCGAGCGCCATGAAGCGCCGCTGCTCGAGACGCTCGAGACACTGGTCAACATCGACTCGGGCACCACCTTCGAAGCAGGGCTTGCCGAGGTCGAAGCGATTCTCGAGGAGCGGCTGCAAGAATTGGGCGCCGAGATCGAGACCCACCCCTCCGAAGAGCTCGGCGGCAACACCCTGGTCGGCCGCCTTCAGGGCAGCGGCGAACGCGACATCATGCTGATGATCCACTATGACACCGTGTTCGGCGAAGGCACCGCGGCCGAGCGGCCGTTCCGCACCGAGGAGGGTCGCGCCTACGGCCCCGGCGTGGGCGACGCCAAGGGAGGCGTGGCGGTCATACTGCACAGCCTGGCCATGCTGGAGGAGTTGGACTTCGACGGCTACGGCACCCTGACGGTGGTCTTCAATCCCGACGAGGAGCAAGGCTCGCTGGGCTCGCGCGACCTCATCCAGGAACTCGCCGGCAAGCAGGACGCGGTTCTGGTCTTCGAACCGACCCTTGGCGTGGACGGGGTCTCTTCGGTCACCACCGTGACCAAGGGCATCAACTACGCCTTCCTCGAGGTCACCGGCCGCGCTTCGCATGCTGGCGGCGCCCCGGAGGAAGGCCGCAACTCGGTGATGGAACTCGCCCACCAACTGCTGCAGCTCGACGACCTCGACGACCCCGACAAGGAGACCACCCTCAACTGGACGGTGATCGAGGGCGGCGGCACACGCAACATCATCCCCGAGAGCGCCCGAGCCGAAGGCGACATGCGCTACTTCGATGCCGACGAATACGATCGCGTGACCGAAGAGGCCAACGAGATCATTGCCGACCGGCTGATCGAGGACACCGACGTGGAATTCCGGCTCGAGCGCGGGCGGCCACCACTGCCGGAGAACCCCCAGACACAGGCGCTGGCCGAAGCCGCACAAGCGATCTATGGCGAACTCGACCTCGACCTGGAAGCCGTCGAAATCGGCGGCGGCACCGATGCTGCGTACGCCTACCAGCCTGACGCCGAACATCCCGCCGTGCTCGAATCTCTTGGCCTGGTGGGCGGCCGTTATCACAGCAGCGACGAGTTCGTCGAACTCGACAGCGTAGTACCGCGCCTCTACCTGGCGACACGGCTGATCATGGATCTTGCCGAGGAGAGCCCCTGAAGGCGGTATCGCGCCACCCAGATAGGGCCCACCGCAATGGTGGGCTTTTTTCGTGGCGGTAACGCCGTCTATGCTTCATGGAGCAAACGAACGTTCGATATCAGGAGGCAAGATGCACAGACACGTGGAATGGGACGACCCCGGCGCGAGTAGCGTGGCACGTCACTTCGAGAAGCACCCCACCGGGCGCTCCGATCCCGGGCCGGGCGATATTCTCTCGGCCCGCTATCAGGGTCTGGTAGTCCGCATCCGGGTCGAAGCCTACGTCAATGGCACCAGCATCGGCAATGTCGTCGCGCTGATCGATCCAGAGAGCGGGGAACGGCACAAACTGGCCGGCAAGCTGGCCACGGGCGACACCGTGCGACTGCCGGATGAAAGCCGCGCCTTCGAGCCCTCCGCCCGCGACGACAACGATGAGGAGGAGCCGGTGTGACACTCATGAACGGAAGCCCCGGTCATCAGTTGTTTCCAACGTATCCTTAACGTTTTACCACTGGCCAAAAAGCAGGGTTCTGTCGCAAAGTGTAGGCGCCGCTGGAACCGCCATAACAATACTCCGGGCGCCAGAGACACACCGGACGGAAACCGAGCATAATCGACATGTCAGCCATCATCGACGTCAGGCACGTCCACAAGGCCTTTGGTGGCCTCAACGTCATCAACGACTGCTCCATTCAGGTAGAGGAAGGCTCCATCACCGGGCTGATCGGCCCCAACGGCGCCGGCAAGTCGACTCTCTTCAATATCATTGCCGGCGCCCTGCCGCTGGACAGTGGCCAGATACTGCTCGACGGCGAGGACATCACCAACCGCCCCGCCAACGAACTGTTCCACAAGGGCCTGCTGCGTACCTTCCAGATCGCTCATGAGTTCTCCCAGATGACCGCTCTGGAGAACCTGATGATGGTGCCACCGGCCCAGGCCGGCGAGAGCCTCTTCAACGCCTGGCTCAAGCCGGGCGTGGTGCGCGAGCAGGAAACCGAAGTACGCCAACGCGCCCTGGAGGTGATCGAGTTCATCGGCCTGCACCACGTTCGCAACGAACTGGCCGGCAACCTCTCCGGTGGCCAGAAGAAGCTGCTCGAGCTGGGCCGCACCATGATGACAAACGCCTGCGTGGTACTGCTCGACGAGATCGCCGCCGGTGTCAACCGCACCCTGCTCGGCGACCTGATGACCAACATCGAACGTCTCAACCGGGAAATGGGCTACACCTTCCTGGTCATCGAACACGACATGGACATGATCGCCAGGCTCTGCGATCCGGTGATCGTGCTGGCCCAGGGCAGTGTGATGGTCGAGGGCAGCATCGAGGAAATACAGAACAACCCCCAGGTGATCGAGGCTTACTTCGGGGCCGGTGCCGCCTGATAACCGCTATTGCCCGGCACCAACGGACAACAAGCAGAACCGTCACGACAGCGCAGAGATTCCAACGATGCCATTACTCGAAGCACGCGACGTGCACGGCGGCTATGGCGGCATGAATATCCTCAACGGGGTGAACATGTCGATCGAGGCCGACGAGATCGGAGTGATCGTCGGCCCCAATGGCGCCGGCAAGTCGACCATGCTCAAGGCCATCTTCGGCCTGCTCACCGTCAGCCAGGGTGAGATCCTGCTGCGGGGCGAACCCATCCACAACCTGCCCCCCAACAAGCTGGTGCAGAAGGGCATGGGCTTCATCCCCCAGGAGAAGAACGTATTCCCCAGTCTCACGGTGAAGGAAAACCTGGAGATGGGCGCTTTCCTCAAGCCCCACAACGTCAAGCGCATGCTGACGCAGGTCTACGACTTCTTCCCCCCGCTCCACGACAAGCGCCACCAGCCGGCCGGCGAGCTCTCCGGTGGCCAGCGCCAGATGGTGGCCATGGGACGGGCCCTGATGGCCGAGCCCGAGGTACTCCTGCTCGATGAGCCCACCGCCGGCCTATCACCGCTCTACATGAATGAGATTTTCGAGCGGGTGAAGCAGATCAATGCCGCCGGCGTGGGCATCCTGATGGTGGAACAGAACGCCAAGCAGGCACTCGCCATTGCCGACAAGGGCTTCGTGCTGGCCGCCGGCCAGAACCGTTTCACCGATACCGGCGCGGCGCTGCTCGCCGACCCGGACGTCGCCAAGAGCTTCCTCGGTGGCTAGCCCTGGCGCCAGTATCTGGAGAGTAATGTCGTGAATGAACTGGTCTTCTTCATCAACAACGTGGTGATCGCTGGCAGCGTGACCGGCTCGATCTATGCCATCGGCGCCATCGGCGTGACGCTGGTATTCAGCATCATGCGCTTCGCCCACTTCGCCCATGCCGACATGATGACCTTCGGCGCCTTCATGGTGCTGCTGTTGACCCTGGCCTTTCCGGGCGTGGGAGCCGTGGTCGGCCTGCCCACACCCGTGGTCATGCTACCGCTGGCCATGGTACTCACCGCGTTACTGGCCGTGGGAATCGACAAAGCCTTTTACAAGCCACTGCGGGCCCACGGCGTCAAACCCATCGTGCTGGTCATCGGCTCGCTGGGCGTGACCCTGATGCTGCAGGGGCTGATTCGATTGTTCGCCGGTACCAGCGCCCAGAGCCTCTACATCGGCGAGCGCAAGGAGATCTACCGACTGGACCTGCCCTTCGAACTGGCCACCCGGCCGGTGATCGTCACCGAGCCGCAGATCATCCTGTTCATCCTGACCATCACCGCTGTAGTGAGCCTGCATCTCTTCCTCAACCGCTCGCGGCTGGGCAAGGCAATGCGCGCCATGTCCGACAACCCCGACCTGGCCCGCGCCTCCGGTATCAATACCAATACCATCGTGGCGGTGACCTGGGTGATTGCCGGTGGCCTGGCCGCCGTTGCCGGCACCCTGCTATCGCTGGACGTGACCTTCAAGCCAGATCTCAGCTTCTTCCTGCTGCTGCCGATCTTTGCCGCCGCCATCGTGGGCGGTGTCGGTCACCCCTATGGAGCGATTGCCGGCGGCTTCGTGGTCGGCTTCGCCGAAACCCTGGCTGTCTTCAACTGGACGGTGCTGCTGCGACCGGTTCAGCACCACTTCCCCGAATGGCTGGAACTGCCGCGTAATCTCGCCTTCGTCGGCACCGAGTACAAGATCGTGGTGCCCTTCTTCATCCTGGTGGCCATCCTGGTGTGGCGTCCCACCGGCATCTTCAAGGGTAAGGTGATCTGATGAACAGTCCTGCTCCCTCCCCGGCCAAGCCGACGACCACCCGCCGCTTCCCGGTACGCGAAGTCATACTCTTCGGCGCCCTGCTGGTCGCCATATTGGGTGTCTATGCCGTCATGGGCGCCGCCTACAGCACTCGCATGCTGGTGGAAGCCTCCTGCTACGCCATCCTGGCCCTGGGCCTGACCATCCAGTGGGGGTATGCCGGCCAGTTCAACGCCGGCGTGATGGGCTTCGTGGCGATCGGCGGGTTCTCCGCCATGCTCTTCAGCGTGCCGGTCAACGACGCCTTCTGGGGTACCGAACTGCCCGGCGAGCTGGGCCGCGTGCTGCTCTACCTTATCGGCTCGGTGCTGCTGGTGATAGGTGCCACCAGGCTTCACCGCTTCGGGGTGCCGAAGAAGCTGCGCACCGTCATTGCCGTGGTGCTGGCGGTGGTGCTCTACCTGGTCGTGCTCAGCATGCTGCGCGGGGTCACCGGCGAGATCCAGTCCCGTGCCGGCTTCATCGGCGGGCTGGGGCTGCCGGCCTGGACCGGCTGGATCGTCGGCGGCGCGCTCGCCGGCAGTATCGGCTATTTCATCGGCCATATCTGCCTTGGACTGCGCAGCGACTATCTGGCCATCGCCACCCTGGGGATTGCCGAGATCATCAAGGCGTTCCTCAAGAACTCCGACTGGCTGACCCGCGGTACCGCCACCGTCTCGCCGCTGCCCTGGCCCACCCCCGGACCCAGCGAGCTGGGATTCACCCTGGCGCGGGCCCTCTACCTGTCGGTCACGGCAGCCTTGATCGCGGTGATCTTCTTTCTGCTCCACCGCGCCTATCATGCCCCCTGGGGGCGCATGATACGCGCCATACGGGACAACGAGGTCTCTGCCGCAGCCATGGGCAAGGATATCAACAGGCGCCGCCTGGAGATCTTCGTGCTGGGCTGCATCCTGATGGGCATCGGCGGCGGAGCCCTGGCCTCCTTCAACAGCCTGTTCGACCCCCAGGGCTATCTGCCGCTCAACCATACCTTCCTGGTTCTGGTCATGGTGATCCTGGGCGGCCCCGGCAACAATCTGGGCACCCTCTTCGGCGCCGTGGCGGTCTACATCATCTGGCTCATGTCCGAGCCCCTGGCACTGTTCCTGATGAACATGGCGGTCTACGTGGGAGAAGGCGTCTTTGGCTGGGAGCCACCCGGCAACCTGGACAGTCGAGCGCTGCAGGCCCGGGTATTCGTGATCGGCCTGCTGATCACGCTGGTGCTGCGCTTCGCGCCGCAAGGACTGCTGCCGGAGAAAATCAAGCATCACGACTGACAACGTCGGCCACGACGCAAAAGCCCCGACGATGCTGCCCGCCGGGGCTTCCTTCTTACAGGCTTTCTTTCAGCCTTTTGGCATGGGTAACAATCGCCTAGAGATCGACCTGGCCCTTGCCGACGAAGGCGCCATCCTCCACGACCATCTCGACCACGACGCCGGGTACGTCGCCGTTCTCGTCGAACTCATGGCTACCGGACGCCCCTTCGTAGTTGATCTCCTCGCCTGCGGCGATCAGCTCCACGGCCTTCTCCCACTCGCCGGGCAGGATCACTTCACCCGGCGCGCTGGAAACGCTGCGCAGCGCCTCGGACAGCCCTTCGCGCTCGGCGCTGCCGTTCTGTTCGATGGCCAGCGCCAGCAGGAAGGCGGCGTCGTAAGATTGGGCCGCGAATACCGCGCTGGGGTCGAAGCCCGCTTCCTCGGCTGCCTGGTTGAAGAGTTCGGTACCGGGAAGCTCGGGGCTGCCCGGGCGGGTAGCGATCATGCCCTCGAGGACATCGGCGCCCACCGCCTCGACCAGGGCGGAGCCCACCATGCCGTCGGCACCGGCATATTGGGTGAACATGCCGCTTTCATAGGCCTGACGCAGCACGGTCTGACCGGAGCCATCGGCATAGGCCAGCACGACCAGCGTTTCGGAGCCACTGGCAGAGAGCGAGCCCAGCTCGGAGCGATAGTCCGCACGACCATCCTCATGGGCCAGATTCTCGGACACGACGCCACCGCCGGCCTCGAAGGACTCGACGAAGGCATCAGCCAGGCCGCGGCCATAATCGTTGTTGACGAAAGTCACCGCGACATCATCGAAACCCTTGTCAAGCATCAGCCTGGCCAGGATGTCACCCTGGAAGGAGTCCGAGGGCACGGTACGGAACACCAGATCATTGTCGTCCAGATCGGTCACGGCGGGCGCCGTGGAAGCTGGCGAGACCATTACCACGCCACCGGGAATCGCAGCATTGTTGGCCGCGGCAATGGTCGCACCGGTACACAATGCCCCCACGATGGCGGTCACGTTCTCGGTGTTCACCATGCGGTCCGCTGCGTTGGAAGCCGCCGAGGCATCGCTGCAGGTGGTATCCGCGCTGGGCATCACCAGCGTCTGGCCCCCCAGGATCCCACCCTGCTCGTTGACATGCCTGACCGCCAGTTGGGCGCCTTCATAGATCGGAGGGGTCAGGCTTTCGATCGGGCCGGTGAAACCGCCCAGGAAACCAATCTTGACTTCAGCCTGCGCCGCACCGGCGAACATCAGGCTGGATGCCGCCACTGCCATCGCCAAAACGCGTTTTTTCATGATTGTTCTGCTCACTCTGGTTGCAAAGAAAGTGCACCCCCTAAATCTGGAAGGCTCGCGGCTAAAACACAAGCCCCCCTGCCAACGTAAGCTCAGGCGAATAGGCCGTCAACTCATTGATCATACTGGCCGAAGCCCTTCAGCGAGCGGGACGTCGCTTCAACGCTCAGGCTCGCTTCGGCCAGGAGCATCTATACTGGAAGCCCACTGCCGATCACCCAAGGAGCTTCCCATGCGCCCGTTGATCCTGTCCGCTCTGCTGCTGGCCCCTCTTGGCCTGGCCGCCGGGACCGTCCACGCCTTCGTACCCGCCGGCCAGGACGTGACCTATGAGCATGACGAGGAAACCTTCGAAGGCTATCTTGCCAGCGCGGAGGGCGAAGCCCGCGGCACCGTGCTCATCATCCACGACTGGGACGGACTCGACGACTACGAGCGCCAGCGCGCCGACATGCTGGCGGCCGAAGGGTACGATGCCTTCGCCATCGACCTGTTTGGCCAGGGCAATCGCCCCGAGACGACCGAAGACCGTCAGGCCGCCACCCGCGCCCTCTATAGCGACCGTGAGCGCATGCGTGCCCTGACCCTGGCCGGCCTGGCCGAAGCCCGCGAGCAGGGTGCCGCCGACGCCACGGTGGTGATGGGCTACTGCTTCGGCGGCGCCGTGACGCTGGAGCTCGCCCGTTCCGGCGAGGCCGAGAACATCGCCGGCTACACCAGCTTCCATGGCAGCCTGGGCACACCGGAGGACCAGGAATGGCCAGAGGACACCCCGCCACTGCTGATCGCCCACGGTGGCGCCGACAGCTCCGTCACCATGGAGGACGTCGCCACCCTGGCCGAGGAACTCGAAGCGGTAGCGCTTACCTACGAGATCCAGGTCTATTCCGGCGCCCCCCACGGGTTCACCGTATTCGGCGATGACCGCTACCAGGAGCGTGCCGACGAGAGGTCCTGGGCGGCCTTCCTGACCCTGCTCGAGGAGGTACTGTGACCCCAGTCGATACCGCATGCTTCGCCAGCCTAGCCGTGACCGAGCTTGCCGGCAACCGTCACATTGTCGGAGAGGCCCACGGCAGCACTCATGCAAGGCTCATCCAGCACAGCCTCGAGGTCTACGACCGGCTCTTCCATGATTTCGTCGGCATCGCCTGGGAGGAGGCGCGCCAGGAAGCCGTTCGCTTCCAGCCCATGATCGAACGTGGCTTCCCGGCGATCATCGAGGAGATGGAGGGCATCGCCCGTGGCGCCGGCGTCGACTTCCTCGATATCCTGACCCTCAACTGTCGCAGCGAGATCGCCCTGACCCGTTCCAGCGGCGGCTGCTCGGCCTTTTCCCTGCGACGCCACGGCCAGCAGTGGCTGGCCCAGAACTGGGACTGGCGTAACGACCAGTTGCATAACGTGGTGGTATTGAGGATAGAAGGCACCGGTACGACCCCGCTGATCAGCGTGGGAGAAGCGGGTATGGTGGGAAAGATCGGCATGAATGCCAGAGGGATCGGCGTATGCCTCAATGCCATCCGCTCGCAGACCTGTGGCGAGGGACTGCCGATCCACGTTGCCCTGCGCAAGATCCTGGAGAGCCCCGACCTGGAAAGCGCGCTTCGCGTGGCCACCCATGACCGAATCTGCTCGCCGGCCCATTTCCTGCTGGCCAGCGGCGACGGCCAGGCACAGGGGATGGAAGTACAGCCCGGCGAACCCGGCCGCCTGACGCCCGAAGACGGCGTGGTCACCCATACCAACCACCTCTACGCCCTGCCCACCACCTGCCCGGTGGAAGACTACCCGCGCATCGACTCACGCCCACGGCTGGAGAGGCTCGACACCCTGATACGGGAAGGGCTGCCCGTTGACGCCCGTATAGACGAAACCACCCTGTTCGGGGCCCTCAGCGACCACGACAACGCCCCGATGTCGATCTGCCGTCACTTCAACCCCGACCAGCCCCCCGACGAGCGCATGGAAACGCTCTTCTCCGTGGTCATGAACCTGAGCGAGCGGCGCCTGACCCTGCGACATGGCAAGCCGTGTGAAACCACCAGCGGCCTGAGCCTGGCTCTGGCCTGACGAGTCAGCTCATCTAGCGCGCGTGCGGGGCTGCCCGGCGGCGTCCAGCTCACCCTTCAGGTACTGCTCGGTCGTCAGCAGGAAACGCCGACGGAGCAGGTTGTGGGTCGCTTCTTCACGACATAGCTGCATCAGTTCCCGATCCTCTTCGGAAATATCCGGTGCCTGACGCTGATGCTCCCAGGCCAGGCGCACCGAACCCGACGTGGCATCACATATCTGCAGCGTGGGACCCACCCCCTTGAACGCGGTATTGATGCGGAACGACATGGAGACCTCCAATAGATTTTATTAATGATAACGATTATCATTGCCATAAGAATCTAGTTCCCTCCACCGCTTCCTGTCAAATCCGCTTTGCGCAATTCGTTGCCACCTGCCTGCCGCCAGGCCGCAATGGCAAACGTTGCTTGTGACATACCCTCGCCGATTCAAGGCCCGCCCACTTCAAGGGCGAACCCGCGGAAACCCTGACCGACGCGGTCACGAATTTTTCGGCGTACAACCAGCAACTGGCAGCACTGCTGGCCCAGGACGAGCTGAGCATGACCGATCTGGGCACCATCCATGAGCTGACCTATACCCTGGAAAACGCCCTGGAAACGATCACCGAGGAAGTGGAAGCCATGGCCTTCACCCTGGAAGAGGTACACCAGGGCTCGGAAACCGGGGATATCGAACGGGTGAAAAGCAACGGCGAGGCCTACCTGGAAGCCGCCCAGACACTGGTCCCGTAAACCGCCTGGGCATCGGCAGGCTCTGCCTGAAATCGGCGGGGAGCCGGCAGAGCCTAGCCCGCCAGGGCCTCCTCCACCAGCCCACGCGCCTCATCGCTCATGGGCAGGCTCAGCGCCAGCTCACGAGCCCGTGGCGACATCTTGCCCCAGGTCTTCCGCACGATACGGATCAGGTGGTCGTGCTCCACCTGCTTCGAAAAGTCACCGAAATAGTTCTCCAGGAACACCAGGCAGGCGCAGTCCTCCACCGCCTGGGTACCCTCATCGCGGCCCAGCCCCTGCTTGCGGATCATCTGCGCCACCCGCGCGCCATCCTCCGGCGAATAGCCGCACTCCTCCATGACCCGCGCCGTGGTCTCGCCTGCCCGCTTGCCCTGGTCGCGACGCCAGGTCAGGTACCCTACCCGCCCCTCGGGATACTCGCTGCGGGGGACCTGCCAACGCTGCATGTGCTGCGAACGCACCGCAAGCTGCGTCAGCTCGTCCGGTGACTCCACCACCTGTTCCAGCCAGGCGCTCATGCGCCCCGCATGCCACAGCTCCAGCGGCAACGACTCACCGTCGACCTCCACCCGTCGCGGATCCTCCGCATGGAGAGCATCGAGGGCGGTGATGGTTTGTTGGAAGACAGTGATCATGGCGAAGCTCCGGCATGGGGTTCAGAAGACAGCATAACCGTAAATCACCCCTCATTCTGCAGCCCGCCGGGCGCCACGCTGGGATCCAGTTCGCTCATGTCGGGCAGCTTGTGCGCGACGCCCTTATGACAGTCAATGCAGGTCTTGCCCTCCGCCTCGCCCTGTAGATGACGCTGCAGGGCGCGTTCACTCTGATCCATGTAGTCCATGTATTCGAAGTCGTGACAATTGCGGCATTCGCGGGAGTCGGTACGCTCCATGGTGCGCCACACGCGCTGCGCCAGTTCAAGCCGTTTGCCCTCGAACATTGCACCCCCTCCCCGTTGACTCGGGCATCGGCATCATGCATGTAGAGAAGCGCGTTCGGCTGGGCACGATGCAGCTCCGGCACACGGCGGGTCATGCTGCCGGTATGCCAATGCTCCAGTACCCGGCCGGTGCACAGCCACAGGTCATACCCGTCGTCCGGCACCTCGTCCAGCAGTTCAGCTTGCCATCTTTGAGCATGCGACTCTGCAGAACGGCGTGATAACCTGGTGTCTCGGGAATGGTGCCTTCCGGCAGCTGCCACATCCGCTCGGCGAACGCGCGGTGTTCGGGATCGGTCACCACCATATCGGAGGGCAGGCGATGGGCGAACGTGCCCACTTCACGGGCGGTGCCACAGGCGGAAGGCTGCCCCGTCAGCGAGAACGAGCTATTGCCCGGTTCCGATATCTTGCCCATCAGTAGATGCACATTGTAGACCAGACCGTTGACCCATGTGTCCCGGGTATGCTGGTTCATGCCCATGGTCCACAGCGACATCACCTTGCGATTGGGGTCGGCGTAGGCCCTGGCCATGCTCGATGAATAGAGCGAAACGCTGCCCGCTGGAACGGCTACAGACCTGCACGAAAGGCAGAGCGACCTGCCGCGCGGCAGGCGTTTCCATCAAGCGCTGAGCTTCTTCGATTTCGACGCCATGCCGCTGGGCATAACACTTCGCCCGGCTAGGGCTCCCAGTGTTGAGCTGTCGATGCCGAACGGCCGGTGACGCGCCTCGGCAAGTACTGGCTGAATGGCTGCCAATATTACGTGGTCATGCATGCCGGTGAGCCACGAAATCGACATCAGCTGCTCAAGCCGAGCCTGTTGCCTATGTAGCCGAAGATGATCGAGGGTGATGTGCTGGTGGTGAATGAGGCAAGGGTGGCGCAGCATGCCGATCTGGTGATGGTGGATTAGGATGGCGAGCAGAGACTTTTTCACAGTCATAGGATTGGCGGGCAGTTGCGGTTGATACCGCCGCTCGATCGGATTGGGCATTTGCGGTGCGGCAGCGCGATGTGCGCGGCATGGTGGTGAGCCAGGCGCGGCGGTATGGGTGGTGATAGGAATTTAGGAAAGCGTCAGAAGAAAGCTCCCCGGCCATTGGCTGGGGAGCTTGCGTTAGGGCGCGCAGCGCTCCAGTTCATGTAGTGCCGCTTCGGCCAGAAAGCCTGAGCGTGTCTTGTAATCGCTGTTCCTTGCCACGGTGGTGTCGATACGCTTGATGAGCAGCTCCGGCAGCGTGACGTTGATCTTGTGGCTTTTGCCCAGGTAGGGCGCCATGTCGATCTCGACCGCTGCCCAGATCCAGCCCGCGAACTCGGGATTCGCCACATGCTGCTCGAGACTCTTGGTCATGGGAATCGGATCGCCGTGCTCGGCAAGCACCTCAAGATGACCTTCAATGGCCTCACGGGCGTTGGCAATGGCTTCGTCGAAGGTATCGCCGGCGGAGAAGCAGCCGGGCAGATCGGGAACGACGACGCCATAGGCGTGCTGCTCGTCGCCGATCTCGATAGCGATGGGGTAGTGCATGGTTATCCCTCCTATTGAGCCGAAGGTGGCAAGCCAAGCGCCGACCTCACGCGAGGCCAGCCTGTTTCCTGATCGCCTTTTCCACCCCTATTTTCACATCCTTCTTCGGGTGAGGCACTGTGATGGTGACGGGCTTGCCACCTCCAGCTCCTTTCTGTCTGTTAATGGGGTTATAGCAACTCTTATGAGAAATGTGCAAATTCTAATAACCCCAATAACCCCGCACTTATCAATAGGGCACGGCTTGGTCGGTGTTGCGCGGCTCGAGCTCGAGCATGAGCGAGATAGGCCCAGCCCGCTTGCCCTGGTCGCGACGGTACTCGTTGCGGGGGACCTGCCAACGCTGCATGTGCTGCGAACGCACCGCAAGCTGCGTCAACTCGTCCGGCGCCTCCACCACCTGCTCCAGCTAGGCACTCATGCGCCCGCATGCCACAGCCCTCGCTGGCGCCGGCAGGTTTCTATCCACGCGGCCGTGCGGACCGCGACCCAGCCCGGCTGCCAGCGCATCCTTGGCGGTATGTTTCTATCCGCGCGACCCGTGCGGGCCGCGACCGCTGTGCTGGTACTGATCATCTCGCTCTCGGCTGTTTCTATCCGCGCGACCCGTGCGGGCCGCGACGCAATAGCCACCTGGGCAACTGAATTCCCTGCTACCAGTTTCTATCCGCGCGACCCGTGCGGGCCGCGACTCGCCCACCACGCACTACCCATGCCCG
>NZ_PNRF01000018.1 GCF_002879615.1 Billgrantia endophytica | reverse complement strand
GGAGGCCGAGGAACAGCGCCAGGCCGAGGAGGAGGCCCGTCGCCAGCAGGAGGCCGAGGAGCAGCGCCAGGCCGAGGAGGAGGCCCGCCGCCAGCAGGAGGCCGAGGAACAGCGCCAGGCCGAGGAGGAGGCCCGCCGCCAGCAGGAGGCCGAGGAACAGCGCCAGGCCGAAGAGGAGGCCCGCCGCCAGCAGGAGGCCGAGGAACAGCGCCAGGCCGAAGCGGAAGAGGCCGCTCGCCGTGCCGCCGAGGCGGCCAGCCAAGGCCTGGACCGAGCGATAGAGGGCGAATCCGACGCCGTCGCCAATGCTCGTCAGGCCCAGGAAGCGGCAAACAGCTTCATCAACCTGGTACGACGGGCCGTAGAGCAGGCCTGGGTGATCCCGCCGGGGGCAGAGGGTGGGTTGGATGCCACCGTTCAGGTTCAGTTGGGCCCCTCAGGGGAGCTATTTGGCGTTACCATTAGTCAGAGTAGTGGTGACAGTGCCTTTGATCGTTCCGCCATACAGGCGGTGGAAGCCGCCGCACCTTTCAGTGAGCTGCGCCAATTGCCCGCAACGGCACAACGAGACTTCCGTCAATTCAACCTGCGCTTTAGACCGGGAGATGTACGCTGATGAAAGCCCTGACGACCGCCTTGCTGAGCGCCATGTTGCTGATATTCAGCACTCTGGCGCAGGCTAATTTGACCATCGAGATCACCCGTGGCAGCGACCGGGCGACACCCATCGCCGTGGTGCCTTTTGCCGCAGACGGGGAAAGCCTGCCGGAAGACGTGGCCCAGATTGTCAGTGATAACCTGGAGCGCAGCGGTTTCTTCGAGCCCCTCGAACGTGGCGCCATGTACGACCAACCCACCAGTAGCGAGGAAGTGGGCTATGGGCAGTGGCGGGCGCTGGATGTTCGCTATCTGGTAGTGGGGCGCGTTGCCCGTGAAGGCGAGGGTTACCGGATTCGCTACGAGCTGATGGATGTCAGCGGCTCTCGGCGCATGCTGGGTGAAACCGTTACCGCAAGCAGCAATGAGCTGCGTGGCGGTGCCCACTACATCAGCGACCAGATATTCGAGGCGATCACTGGCATACGGGGGGCATTCTCGACCCGCATTGCCTATGTCACCGCCCAGGGCGCAGGGGATGACATGCAGTTTGCGCTCTATGTCGCCGATGCCGATGGCCGCAACAGTCAGCAGGTATTGAATTCGCGTGAGCCGATTCTTTCGCCGGCATGGTCGCCGGATGGGCGTAAGCTGGCGTATGTTTCCTTCGAGACCGAGCGACCTGCCATCTATATCCAGGAGCTGTCCAGCGGCCAGCGGGTCAGGGCGACTGCCTTCGAGGGTGTCAACGGTGCACCGGCCTGGTCGCCGGATGGTCGGAAGCTGGCCATGTCCCTGTCCAAGGACGGTCAGCCCGAGATCTACGTGATGGACGTGGCGGAACGCAGTTTCGAGCGGATCACCAACAGTTCCAGCATCGACACCGAGCCCGCGTGGGCCCCGGACGGACGCAGCCTGCTGTTCACGTCGGATCGCAGTGGCGGGCCACAGATCTATCGCCATGATCTGGGAAGCGGTCAAGTGGAGCGTCTGACCTTTACCGGCAACTACAATGCCCGTGGGCGCTTCGCTCCGGATGGTCAATCGCTCTTCCTGGTCCATCGCAGCAACAACGGCTATCAGATAGCCCGGCAGGATCTCGAGTCGAGCCGGCTAGTGGTTCTCAGCGATTCACACTGGGATGAATCGCCCAGTGTTGCGCCCAACGGGACCATGGTAATCTTCGCCACCCGGCAAGGAAACAGTGGGGTGTTGGGAGCCGTATCGGCCGATGGACGCGCGTCCTATCGGTTGCCATCGGCACAGGGTGACGTACGCGAACCCGCGTGGTCGCCGTTTCTGAATTAACGCTCAATCTACGTGTCATTCGTATCCATCAAGGAGTTTGACGATGCAATTCAAGTCGCATGCCAGGAGCCTGGCACTCGTATTGTCCCTGGTTCTCGTGGCCGGCTGTTCCAGCAGGGGCGGCACTCAGGACGGCAGCATGGATGGCACCAACGGTGGCGCCGCCGGTACCGGCGTGTCTGGCACGGGCCAGGTCAGCGGCACCGGAACCGGAACCAACGGTGACCGTGCCGGCCAGCAGGCCGATGGCCGCATCCCTGAAGTCCGCATCATCTATTTCGACTTCGACCGCGACAACATCCGGTCCGAGTTCGAATCGGTGCTGGTGGCTCACGCTCGCTACCTGCGCTCCAATGGCAACGCCCGCGTCGTGCTGCAGGGCCATACCGATGAGCGCGGCACCCGTGAATACAACATGGCTCTCGGCGAGCGGCGCGCGAACTCCGTAAAGCGCTTTCTCGAAGTTCAGGGCGTCTCTCCCTCCCAGCTGGAAGTCGTCAGCTACGGTGAAGAGCGTCCGGCGGTGCGTGGCCACAATGACGCTGCATACGATCAGAACCGCCGTGTGGTCTTCGCCTATTGATCGAACAGATGCCTTTGCGCATCGATGGAGACATGCATGAGACACAGTCTGAAGAGGCTGTGCGGCGCGGGAGCCCTGGTGCTCCCGCTGTCCGTCATGAGCCTGGCGGTAGCACAGCAAGGCCCGGTGGTCGAGGACCTGACCTCCCGGTCCGGTGGCGGATTCCTCGACCAAGCGGAAATCCGTGAGGAGGCTGGCGGCAGCCTGGTGATTTTCAATCAGGTCCAGGAGCATCAGCGCGAGATCCAGCAACTGCGTGGCGAGATCGAGGAACTGCGTCATCAACTGCAGCAGTTGCGCAACCAGACACGGCAGCAGTATATCGATCTCGACGAGAGGATCATGGCCGGTAGCGCCGGTATCGAGGCAACGCCCGAGGTCGACCAGGAGTCCGCCCGACAGGTCGCCGAAACGCCATCGCCAAGTGGTGCGAGTCCTGATGCCCAGGCTGCCTACCAGGCCGCCTTTGCCAAGGTCCAGGCACGCGAATTCCAGGAGGCGATCCAGGCCTTCGAAACCTTCGTTGCCGAGCACCCTGACAACAACCTCACCGCGAATGGTCACTACTGGCTGGGTGAGCTGCACTCCGCCGAGTCGAACCTGGGCGAAGCGGAAGCCGCCTTCCGCCAGGTGATCGACAATTACCCACAAAGCAGCAAGGTGCCCGATGCGCTCTACAAGCTGGGTCTGATCAAGGCTCGTCAGGGTGAGCCGGACGAGAGCCGAGCGCTGCTGGAGCGGGTGCGGGACGACTATTCCGACAGCGCCGCCGCCGGGCTTGCCAATGACTTCCTGCGCCAGTCCCTGTAAGGGCCGGCCTAGCTCTAGGAGCCGAAATGATCTGCAAGATTGACTACCAGGCGCCGGGCGACCTGCTCGAGGGCCGTGTCATTCTGGTGACCGGCGCCGGGGACGGCATCGGGCGTGCGGCGGCCATGACCTTTGCCCGCCACGGTGCCACGGTCATTCTGCTTGGGCGCACCATCGGCAAGCTGGAAAAGGTTTACGACGAGATCGAAGCCGCGGGCGGCGCCCAGCCGGCCATTTTCCCGCTCAATTTCGAGGGCGCCACGCTCAAGGATTACCACGACATGGCCGAGACGCTCGACAAGGAGTTCGGACGGCTCGACGGCATCCTGCACAATGCCGGCCTGCTGGGTCGTATCACGCCGTTCGAGCAGTACAACCCCGAGCTTTGGGAACAGGTGATGCAGGTCAACCTGAACGGCCCGGTCTGGATGACCCAGGCACTGTTGCCGTTGCTGGAAGCCTCGGCCGATGCCTCGGTGGTCTTTACCTCATCAGGGGTGGGGCGCAAGGGCCGTGCCTTCTGGGGTGCCTATTCGGTATCGAAGTTCGCCACCGAAGGCTTCATGCAGGTGCTGGCCGATGAGCTGGAGCACCGTGGCACCCTTCGCGTCAACTGCATCAATCCCGGCGCCACCCGAACCCGCATGCGTGCCAACGCCTACCCCGGCGAAGACCCCGAGACCCTGCGTGCCCCGGAAGAGATCATGCCGACCTACCTGTGGCTGATGGGGCCTGACAGCCGTGGTCATAACGGCGAGAGCTTCGACGCCCAGCCACCTCGCTCATAGCCAGGCCCCGCGTGCAAAAAGCCCCGCCCAGGGTTCAAGGGCCGGTTGAGGGCAACAGCGCCTTCACCAGCTCCTCGCTGGTCTCGAACCAGAGGTCGGCGGGCCAGTCGTGGAAGTCGTCACCCTCTTCGATGTAGCCGTAGCCCACGGCCACGGCCGGCATGCCGGCGGCGCGGGCTGCCTGCATGTCGCGTAGATGATCACCGATATACCAGCACTGCTCCGGTGGCACCTCGAGCCGGCGCGCGGCCTCCCACAGTGGTTCGGGAGCCGGTTTCTTGACGGAGAGGTCATCGGCACACAGCAGCGCACCGGGCACCAGTCCCAAGGCATCGATCAACGGCGCGGCATAGGCGCGGGGCTTGTTCGTCACGATTCCCCAGGGGCGGCGCAGAGCCTCCCAGCTTGCCAGCAGTCGCTCCAGCGGCGCGAAGACCCGACTCTCCTCGGCCACTGCCTGGCCATAGGCTTCCAGAAGGAACTGACGCGCATCGTCGTGCTGCGGATGCGCCTGTTCGAATCCCAGTGCCAGCATCACCAGGGCGCTTCCCCCGTTGGATACCTGGGAACGAATCATCGGGTAGGGCAGGGGAACCAGGCCATGGTGGGCACGCAGGGCATTGGTGGCCCGAGCCAGGTCGGGGGCCGTGTCGACGAGTGTGCCATCGAGATCGAAAAGCAGTGCCCGTGGCGTCGCCATCACGCCGACTCCCGACGACAGTGCATCAGGTAATTGACGGAGACATCATGGGGCGACAGCCGATACTGGCGGGTCAGCGGGTGATAGACCAGGCCACTCTGTTCACGCACGTCAAGGCCGGTTTCACGACACCAGCCGGCCAGTTCGGAGGGGCGGATGAACTTGCGATACTCATGGGTGCCCCGGGGAAGCATCTTCAACAGGTACTCGGCGCCGACAATGGCCAGGGCGTAGGCCTTGGGATTACGATTCAGGGTGGAAAAGAAGACGTGTCCGCCCGGCTTCACCAGGGTGGCGCAGGCGTGAATGACAGAGGCTGGGTCGGGTACGTGCTCCAGCATTTCCAGGCAGGTCACGACATCGTATTCACCGGCATGCCCGGCCGCCATTTCCTCCGCACTGGCCTGGCGATAGTCCACCTCGACGCCGCTTTCCAGGGCATGCAGACGCGCCACGCCGAGGGGTGCGTCTCCCATGTCGACGCCCGTCACACGGGCGCCACGGTGGGCCATGGCCTCAGCCAGAATGCCGCCGCCACAGCCGATATCCAGCACCTTTCGCCCCGCCAACCCACAGCGGGCATCGATGAAATCAAGACGCAGGGGGTTGATGTCGTGAAGTGGCTTGAACTCGCTCTCCGGGTCCCACCAGCGGCTGGCCAACGCCTCGAACTTGGCAATTTCGGCCTGGTCGACATTGTGGTGATGGAGGCTTGCGCTCATGTGTTCTCTCCGTGTGAATTGATCGGGCGCCCTGGCAACATTCAGCGCCTTCGGTATCATGCTTTATTCTACCCGTAGCTGCCCGGGCTTCCCATGACCGAATCGACGACCTGCCCGGGTGGTCATCCACCCAATGACAAGGAAGGCATAATGATTCGCAAGGCCGTTCTCCCCGTGGCCGGTTTCGGCACCCGTTGTCTGCCGGCCTCCAAAGCGATTCCCAAGGAAATGATCACCATCGTCGACCGCCCCGTCATCCAGTATGTGGTGAACGAAGCGGTAGCCGCCGGCATTCGAGACATCGTGCTGGTCACCCACGCCAGCAAGAGCGCCATCGAGAACCACTTCGACAAGCACTTCGAGCTCGAGGCCAGCCTGGAAGCAAAGGGAAAGCAGGAGTTGCTCGAGGAACTGCGTGCCATCGTGCCCGAGGATGTCAACATCATCAGCGTTCGCCAGCCCGAGCCCCTGGGGCTGGGTCACGCGGTTCTCTGCGCCCGCCCCGTGATCGGCGACGACGAACCCTTCGTGGTGCTGCTGCCCGATGTCCTGGTGGATGACGAAGGACAGCCCCATAATGACCTGGCGGGCATGATCGACGCCTACGAGACCACCGGGCGCTCGCAGCTCATGGTGGAAGAAGTGCCCTGGGAGCAGGTCCACAAGTATGGCATCGTGGATCCCGCGGGGGATGCCCCGGCCCCGGGCGAGTCCTGCCCGCTGGCTGGGGTGGTGGAGAAGCCATCCCGGGAGGAGGCGCCCTCCAACCTGGCGGTCATCGGCCGCTATGTCCTCCCCGGCAGCATCTTCACGCTGCTCGCCGACACCCCGCCGGGGGCCGGTAACGAGATCCAGCTCACGGACGCCATCGAGACCCTTCGACAATCCGAAGGTGTCGATGCCTGGCGCATGCGTGGCAAGACCTATGACTGCGGTCACCAGCTCGGCTACCTGGAAGCCATCCTGGTCTATGCTCGTCGCCATCCCCGCTTTGGCGAGGGCTTTCGTGAGCTGCTCGCTCGCTACAGCCAGACGGAGTAAATGCCATGCGCCTCGAAGTACATGGAAGCGAACTGGCGGCGGCCACGGCCGCCGCGGCTCTTTCCTGGGTAGGACACCAGGTGCACTGGGTTCCCCACGAAGCGATGCCCTGGCCGGCGCTGATGGAGGCCGACTGGCTGCGGCGGGAGCCGGATATCCTGGCCAGCCTGGCGGAAGGGCGTGAGCAAGGCACCCTGACGGTAGCCGGTAGCGATACGCCGAGGATGACCGGCCGTATCGATATTCTCTGGCTCGCGCTGTCACCGGAACAGCGGGACGGGGCCGGCGATCTGGTGGAGCGGGCGGCACGTCAGCACGGTGGCCCCCTCGTGCTGATCAACAACTCCACCTTTCCGGTGGGGGAGACCGAACGCCTGGAGGCCCGGCTTGGTGGAGCGGACCGTCGAGCCGTGTCCCTGGTCGATATGCTCGAAGAGGGCAGGGCCTGGGCCAGCTTTACCCGCCCGGGGCGCTGGCTGCTGGGCTGCGACGACGACCACGCCGATGCCCAGGTGCGCGAACTGCTGCGTGCCTTCAACCGCCGCCGTGATGTGGTCCAGCGCATGCCTCGCCGAGCGGCAGAGCTGACCAAGTTGGCAACCATCGGCATGCTGGCCACCCGCATCAGTTACATGAACGAGATTGCCGGGCTTGCCGATAGCCTGGGTGTGGATGTCGAGCACGTTCGCCAGGGCATGGGAGCCGACTCCCGTATCGGCTACGAATATCTCTATCCGGGCTGCGGTTTCGGTGGCCCCAATTTCTCTCGCGACCTGATGCGTCTGGCGGACGTTCAGGAAGCCAGCGGACGACGGTCGGCCCTTCTCGAGCAGGTACTGGACATCAACGAGCAGAAAAAGGAAACCCTGTTCCGCAAGCTTTGGACGCATTTCCAGGGGCGCCTCGAAGGGCGCACCATGGCGATCTGGGGAGCCGCCTTCAAGCCGGGGTCGGCACGCATCGACCATGCCCCGGTGCTGACACTGCTCGATGCCCTCTGGGCCCAGGGCGTCAGGGTACAGCTGCATGACCCCGCCGCCACCCCCGCATTGCGTGCCGAGGTAGGCGATCATCCCCTGCTGCGGCTGTATGATGGCGACCCCTACGCAGCCTGTGAGGGCGCCGACGCCCTGATGCTGGTAACCGAGTGGAAGCATTACTGGAACCCGGACTGGGCACGCCTTGCCGGACAACTGCAAGAACGCTTGCTGCTGGATGGCCGCAACATTTACGATCCTGCCCATGTGGCCGGCTGGGGACTGACCTACCGCGGTATCGGCCGTCGCGCCGACCCACCCGAACAGCGTTCATCTCGTTGAGGCGGCGGCGTGCGCGCAGGCGTCTTTCCCGCCTACAATGGGCAGGCGCCCGTCGTCGCCGCTAAAAGGAGTCTGCCATGCCCGAACCGCGTCCGCCCGAGCGACGCCCTATCGTGCCCGATCCGGATACCAGCCTGTCACGCGCACGTCGACAAGCCCAGCCGGTTCCCAGGCTATGGCCGCTGCAGCTCATGGTGCTCCTGTTGGTGATCGGCCTGGTCGGGCTGGCATGGTTCAGCTGGCAGGAGCAGCAGCGGTTCGATGCCCGATGGCAACAGCTCTCCGCCGAGATATCCAACGTCCATGCCCGCTTCGATGCGGAAGAAGGGCGAGGAGACCGACTGGAAGGATTGGCGTCTCGTCTGGCGTCCGTGGAAGGCCGGGGTGATTCCCTGGAAGCACGCACGTCGAACCTGGAGCTCGACGTGCGGCAGGTAGCCGAAGGCGAAGGGGCCGAGCTCAGCTCGCTCGGTGAGCGGCTGGACGAAATGGCGGTCCGCTTGGATACGCTGACCGACGAGGCCGATACCCGCGACGCCTTCCTCTCTGCCACGCAAGTTTCCCTGGATGCGCTCGAACGGGCCGGAGAAGAGGGTCGACAGGTGTTGGCAACGCGCATCGAGACCCTGGCCGAGACCAATGAGCGCCAGGCCGAGCAGTTGGACGCCTGGCAATCGCGACTCGATGAACTGGCTGACATGCGAGAGAATATCCAGTCTTCGCTGGAGACGGAACTTGCGGCCGTGGACGAACGGGCCCAGTCACATGTCGGGCAGGAGCTGGTAGCATTGGAAGGGCGACTCCAGGAGCGGGATGGCGTTCTGGAGAGTCGTCTTGATAGCATGGCAGGACAGTTGGAAACCGTTTCCGAGGAGCTCGATGCCTTGGCGTCAGGTCAGCAGGATGGCCAGCAAGCCGTCTCGGGATTGCAGGGTAGAATTTCCGCCATCGAATCGGAATTGATCGAGCTGCGACAGGCGCAGCTTGCCCTGAGTGCCGGGCTGGAGGCCCTGCAGTAAGTTGTTTCCTGTGCGAGTCGTCGGCTCGCCAGGTGATCATGGAGTCAGTCAGGAAGCCGTTGATATGGGAAGATGCGTGTTATCACGCTTGGGAGCAGCGGCCTTGTGTCTTGGCATGACTCATGGAGCGCTGGCCCTCGAAGCCCGCATCGATGGGCTGGAAGGCGATGTTGCGGACAACGTTCGCTACTACCTGGGTAGTCTGGATGCCTCTCAGTATGGCAGGCAACGTCTGGAGGGCGAGGTCCTGAGGCGAACCCGGGAAGCGATGCGTGTCTATGGGTACTACGAGCCCCAGGTCTACCAGCAGTTGGAGGACCGGGATCCCCCCCGCCATGTCACGCTCACCATCGAGCCTGGGTCCCAGGTGGTCATCGAGGTATTGGAGATACGCCTTGAAGGGGCCGCTGAGAATGACCCGCCTTTCCGTGACGTCGTGGACGCGTTTCCTCTCTCTGAGGGCGACGCGCTGCAGCATGCCCCCTGGGACCGAATGCGCAACCGGCTGGCCAACCTGGCACTGGAACGTGGCTACTTCGATTGGCGCTTCGATGACCGGCGCATGGAAGTGCGGCCCTTCGACGAGAGCGCCCGGCTCTACCTGAGCTTGAGCAGTGGTCCCCGCTACCGGTTCGGCGACGTCACCATCCAGGGCAGCCACATCGAGGAAGAGCGGCTACGCAACATGACGCCCTTTACCCCGGGAGAGCCCTATCTGGCCGGGGACGTGGCGCTCTATGCGCAACGGCTTGGGCAGGCCGGCTGGTTCAGCTCGGTCAGCGTACGCCCGCGACTGGATGCCCGGCGCCAACTGGCACTGTCGCCCCCCACGGTGGGATGGTGGAACGAGGTCGGTACCGAAGGCGAGGCGGCACTGCCACGTGACACCGCGGCCCGGGCGCAAGCCCCCGTGGGGCCCCGGCTCTCGGCCGAGGCGCTTGCCGCCGTCACCAATCTGCATGCCCCCTCCCAGCCCGAGATGCCGATCGACGTGTCGCTGACGCCCGCCGAACGGCATCAGTTCGAGGTCGGCGTCGGCTATGCCACCGATGTGGGACCACGGCTGCGCTTCGCCTGGTCACAGCCATGGATAAACCAGCTGGGCCATAGCCTCAACCACGAATTCTTCCTTTCACAGCCGGAACAGCAGTTGACCGGTACCTATCTGATGCCGCTGGCCGACCCACTGCGTGACCAGTATCGACTGCAGTACGGCCTGCGCCACCGTGATAGCGATGACACCCGCACCAGCGAAAGCACGATAGAGTTTGCCCGGCGCTGGGAGTTCGATAACCGTTGGATACAGACACTTTTCGTACGGGCGACGTTCGAGGATTTCACCCAGGGTGGCGAGGCCGATAGCGTATTCCTCTATTACCCCGGCGTCAGTTGGTCCCGCACCCGCACCCGCGATCCCCGCTTCCCCTCCTGGGGGGATCGCCAGCGCATCGCCTTCGAATATTCCGACTCCATGTGGGGCTCGGATGCGGATTTCCTGCGCATGACCGGTGACACGGAGTGGATTCGAATGTGGAGCGAGGACCTGCGCTTCGTGACCCGAGCCGGGGTGGGTGCCATCGAGACCAGTGATTTTTCGCAGATTCCCCCCTCGCTACGTTTCTTCACTGGCGGCGACCGCACGGTACGTGGCTACAGCTACGAAAGCCTGGCTCCACGCAACGAGGAAGGGCGGCTTCGCGGTGGGCAGCAGCTATTGACGGCCAGTGCCGAGATTCAGCGTCGCGTCACCGGCAACTGGTGGGGCGCCGCGTTCGTGGACACCGGGGATGCCTTCGATGACTGGGGCCCCGGCTCGCTCAATACCGGCGCCGGCCTCGGTGTTCGCTGGATATCGCCGGTCGGCCCCGTACGTTTCGACGTTGCCCACCCATTCGATGACGAGGATAACGCGTGGCGCCTTCATTTCGCCATCGGCCCGGAGTTCTGAGGACACGATTGCTGGTCTGGTCACTCTTGCGGCTGCTGATCGTGCTGCCGCTATGGTTTCTGGGCTTGGCGATCCTGGCCCTGGGCATCGCCCTGTCGCCCTGGGGGGCGGGGCTGTTGCTGGAAGAGGGAGCCAAACGGGGCTTCTATCAGTTGGAGAGTGCCGAAGGCGCCCCCCTGGATCGCCTCGTCCTCCACGGCCTGCGGCTGGAAGCCGGCCCAGCCTCGGTGTCGCTGCAACGTCTCGAGCTGGCCTGGGCCGACGACTGTCTCCTCAGGGGACGGCTATGCATCGAGCGCCTGGCCGTGGAGGGTGCCCGCATACGACTGACGGGCGGGGAAACCGCCCCTGCCACGACACCGGAAGCAACGGCAAGCGAGCCCATGGCGGATATCCAACTGCCGTTTCCCGTGGCGATACGGGCGCTGTCACTGGTCGACGTAGACATCGAGCTGGCTGACGGTACACGAGTTGTCGTCGATGAATTCTCTTCAGGCATTGACGCTCGAGCATCGCATCTGACCCTGCTACCTACACGCCTGGCCGGCCTGGGGGTTCACCTCCCCGTGTCGCCCGGCGCCCGGTTGGCCCTGGAAGATACCGGTGACGACATGCCACGCCTGGCCGCCGATGCCATCGATGCCACCATCGCGCTACAGTCACCGGCGACCGTGCCCGAAGCCGCAACCGACGTGCCACTGGACGAGCGGGAGCGGCTGAGACTTCCGGAGGTACACCTTCCGCTGTCGATATCGATTCCTCGTCTCAGGGTGGAGGACATCGAGCTGACCGGGCCGCTCGACTATGCGATACGTCATGTCACCCTCGGCCTCGAGGCCAGCGGACGGGAAGTCGAGATAACGTCCCTGGACGTCGCCACTCTGGATATCGATGCGCATCTCACGGCCAGGGTCGAGCTGCGGGAGGATTACCCGCTCCAGGCCCGCCTTCAGGCGGCGCTCTGGACGCCGGAGATCATGCCGGAGCTGGCGGGCCAGCGCCTCGAGCTGTTGCTGGATGGCAGCCTGGGAGACCTCACGGTCGAAATGACGGCAACCGGGCCCTTCGATGCCGACCTTTCGGCGCGTCTCGATGCCCTGTCGCCAACGCTACCGTTCACTGCCGCGCTGGATAGCGAGCTGCTGCAGTGGCCTCTGCCAACCCGCCTGACCACCGAAATGCCTGACCCGGTGGAAGCGATACACACCGATCCCTACGTGGTCGAGGACCTGGCGCTGCGCCTCTCAGGCAGCCTGGCGGACTACAGTGCCTCCCTGTCGCTGTGGCTGGAAGGGCCCGAGATGCCGCGTAGTCGGGTGGCGCTTTCGGGCAGTGGCGACCTCGAGCATTTCGCCTGGCTGCCGTTGTCGCTGACCCTGGGCAATGCCTCACTGGTCAGCCGTGGGCGAGTCGAGTGGTCCGAGGGGCTGGATATCGGTGCCGTCATGCGCCTCGACAACGTCGATCCCGGTCTCTTTACCGACGCAATCGAAGGGCGGTTGAATGGCGACATCGAACTTGCCTTTGCCCAGGGGCCCCATGGCTGGCAGTTGGACGTGCCGCGCCTGGAAATCGGTGGCGAATTGCAGTCGCTGCCGCTTTCCCTGCAAGCCCGTCTGACCGGTGACAGCCAGATGCGCTGGGATATCGCCCAGTTCGATTTCCGACAGGGCGACAATCGACTCAACGCCAGCGGCACGCTCTCCGAGCAGCGCATGGACCTGGACGGTGACATCAATCTGCCCGACCTTGCCAGCCTGCACGACGAGTTGGGGGGCAGCCTCGTCGGACGCTTTACCGGTGCGGGCAGCCTGGAGGCGCCTCAGCTCGATTTCTCTCTCGACGGCGACAGCCTGGCCTTTGCCGACAACCGCATGGAGTCCCTGAGCCTGGCTGGGCGCGTGCGCGGACTCGACGATCCCGCTCTTGATGTCAGTCTCGCCATCGAGCGGCTCAATGCCGGTGGCCAACGCTTCAGCGAGGTAACGGCCAACCTGGATGGCCGCCTGTCGGCTCACCAGTTGCGGCTGGACGCCGTGGCGGGCCGCGCCATGCCGCTCTCACGGGCCGCCCTGGCAGTGCAGGGCGGCCTCTCCGAGGACCGCCAACGCTATGCGGGGCGAATCGACCCGCTGGAAGTGGATAGCGACTTCGGCGACATGCGTCTCGACGATGCGCTGGTATTCAATGCCGACCTGGAGGCCGGCAGTGCCACCGTGCAGCCATTCTGCCTGCGTCGGGAGCAGGGTGGTCGCCTTTGCCTGGACGAAACGCTTCAGGCCGGTGCCGAACAGGGTCGTGCCGCGCTCACGATTCGCGACCTGCCGATGGACATGCTGGATGAGCTATTGCCGGAGGACTGGAGCGCCGCTGGCGAGACACGCCTGGAGTTGCTGGCGGAATGGCGCCAGGGTGGAGCCCAATGGCGCGCCGTGGGTGACATGCAAAGCGACCTGTCCTTGCAGGGACTGGATATCTATGGTCAGCCCTGGTCGTTGCCGGATGCCCGATTGAGCGTGGCGCTGGATGCCAGCCAGGTACGCGCCGAGCTTGGCGCGACCCTGCAACTGGCCGAGTCCGGTCAGGCGAGTCTTGCGCTGGCGATCAACGATCCCATGGGAGCCGGTGAGCTGGAAGGCAGCTTCACTCTCGATTCGCTGGACCTGTCTCGCTACCGTACCCTTGCCGCCGGTATTGACACCCTTGAAGGGGTCCTCGATGGCCGCGTCCAGATCGCCGGTGCCCGTGAAGCCCCCCGCCTGGACGGCGCCATCGAGCTGACCGGCCTGCGGGTGAGTGGCATTGACGTACCGCTGATCGTGCAGGATGGCCGCATACGGGTGGAACTGACCGGCGAGAGCGCTCGCATCATGGGCTTCGTTGCAAGTGACGAGGGGCGGCTCGTCATCGATGGCGACGCCGCCTGGCCATCGCCGGACGACTGGCGTATCGCCGTCGACCTGGATGGCACACGGCGGCCGCTGCTGGTCACGATGCCCGAGTTCGGTCGCCTGCGTGTCGCACCGGCAGTCCGCGTTCGGATCAACCCGAGCCTGCTGCAGGTCCGCGGCGCGGTGCAGGTACCCTGGGCTCGACTCGAGATAGGCGAGTCACCGCCCGCCGCGGTCAGCCCCAGCCCGGATGAGATCATCATCACACGCCGCGATGAAGCGCGTGCCAGACGCGCCGCCGAACTGGCGGAAGATGCCGGTCAGGACGAGGCGGCTGCCGTTGCCTTGCGCGAGGCGGGCATGGCTCTGGACGTGCTCATCGAGCTGAACCTGGGGCCCGACATGATACTGGATACCATGGGGCTGGTGACCGGGCTGCGCGGCACGCTCGAGGTGCGCCAGCAGGATGGGCCGGTTCAGCTGTTCGGCGATGTCACACTGACCGACGGGCGATTCCGTGCCTTCGGCCAGGATCTGTTGATCCGCCAGGGCCAACTGCTCTTCAGTGGACCACCGGACCAGCCGCTGCTCGACTTCGAAGCCATCCGCAATCCGGACATCACCGAGGACGATGTGATAGCCGGCCTGCGTGTCGGGGGTTTTGCCGCGGAGCCCAGCCTGACGATTTTCGCGGAACCCGCCATGGACGAAGCACGGGCGCTCTCCTATCTGCTCCGGGGGCGGGCACCCCGTGACGGTGATGCCGATGGCGCCCTGACATCGGCGCTGGTAGGGCTGACGCTGGGGCAGACGGGTGGTGCCGTAGGCGCCATTGGCCAGGCCTTTGGCATCGACGACCTCGCGCTCGAGACCGCCGGTACCGGTGATGAAAGCCAGGTTGTGGTGAGCGGCTATCTCACCGAAGATCTACGTATCAGCTACGGTGTGGGTATCTTCTCGCCCATCGCCGAGCTGACCCTGCGCTATACCCTGTGGCGCAACCTTTACGTGCAGGCGGTATCCGGGGCGGCCCAGGCGGTTGATCTGGTCTACACCTTCAGCCGGCCCGGCAGGCCGCCCCGGATTGATTGACGCCCCATAGCCGAAGCGGTGCGACATTCGCGCCAGGAGACCGAACATGATCATCGACCCAAGCCGCGCCTTGCCGGGGCGCGATACCCCTCTTGCCATCTCCGGCATGCATGCCGTCAATGGCCGATCCATGCTGCCCCCCTTTCCGGAGGGCACGGACAGCATCGTGCTGGGGCTGGGGTGTTTCTGGGGCGCGGAGCGACTTTTCTGGCAGCTTCCGGGGGTGTATGTCACTGCCGTGGGTTATGCGGGCGGCGTCACGCCCAACCCCACCTACGAGGAGACCTGCTCGGGCCAGACCGGACATGCCGAAGTGGTCAAGGTGGTCTACGATCCATCGACAATCGATATCGAGCTGCTGCTGCGAACGTTCTG
Organism: Billgrantia endophytica; assembly: GCF_002879615.1. Lineage (GTDB taxonomy): Bacteria > Pseudomonadota > Gammaproteobacteria > Pseudomonadales > Halomonadaceae > Halomonas > Halomonas endophytica. Next base: position 40,622 of record NZ_PNRF01000018.1, on the reverse strand, counting down.
GGAAGCCCACGACCCGACGCAGGGGATGCGACAGGGTAACGACATGGGGAGCCAGTACCGCTCGGCCATCTATACCACCAGCGATGCGCAGCTGGCGGCGGCCAGGCGCAGCCGGGATGCCTACCAGTATTCACTGGCGCAGGCGGGGAAGGGGAAGATCACCACCGAGATAACCCCGCTCACGGATTTCTATCCGGCAGAGGAATACCACCAGCAGTACCTGCACAAGAACCCGGGCGGCTACTGTGGATTGAAAGGTACCGGAGTCAGCTGTCCGATCGGCTGACAACCCTGCCCCGGCGCTCCTGCCAGGGCAGGGAGGGGTCTCCCCAGGATTCCAGCTCCCTGGCCAGGCGCCGGGCCAGCCAGGGTCGCAGGCGTCCATTGCGCCACTCCATGAAGCCCACATGCCCGCCATGGCGGGCGATTTCCAGGCGCACGGCATCGGATGGCGCGGGCAGGTTCTCGTAGAGGCTGGCCGGCATGAACGGATCGTCATCCGCATGCAGAATCAGCGTGGGGAGTTCGATCGCTCCCAGCAGAGGACCCGCGGAAGCACGCTGATAATAGTCCTCGGCGCCGTCGAAGCCATGCAGGGGAGCGGTTACGGCATCGTCGTAAGCGCGCAGGCTGTCCAGCTCCGCCAATCCATTCAGATCCAGCGGCAAGGGAAGCGCGCCTTGTTCGAGCTTGGTGCGAACCTTCCGTTTCAGTGCTCTCAACAGGTGTGACTCGTAGAGACGTGAAAATCCGCGATGCAGGGTATCGGCACTGGCCGCCAGATCCAGCGGAGCACTGACGATGATCGCGCCAGCCAGGTCGAGGCCGTCGCCGCCCTGTTCCGCCACCAGCTTCAGCAGCATGTTGCCACCCAGCGAGACACCGGCCGCCACCTTGAGCGCCTGGGGAAATCGATGGGACAGGTGGCCGAACAGCCAGTAGGCGTCGGCGGTATCGCCGCTATGGTATGCCCGCGGCAATCGGTTGGGATAGGCGCCGCAGCCACGAAAATGCATGAGCACCGCACGCCACCCAAGCCCCATGGCCGCTGCCAGCAACCAGCGGGCATAGGGCGAGTCGAAGGAGCCTTCCAACCCATGGAACAGGACGAATATCGGAGCCAGGGGGTCTTCTGTCACCGGTTTGGCCCAGTTGAGCTCTACGAAGTCGCCATCGGGGAGTTCGAGCACCTCCACGTCACGCGGTAGAAACGGGCGCGGCATGAGGCGGGGAAGCAACGTTTGCACATGAGCGTTGGAAAGCCCGCGTGGGGGGAGGAAATCGGCGATGTGATACGGCTCGCTCATGATGGCGTCACTCGGCCTCGCGCGTCAGGTTTTCTGCTCCATTCACCGTGATCAACAGGTCGTCCTCGATCCGGATGCCTCCATGAGGGGCGAGCCGGTCGACGTTATGCCAGTTTACATCACGACTGGCCGGCCCCTGTCTCAGGGGGTTCAGCAGCATGGGTATCACATAGAGACCTGGTTCAATGGTGACCACCATTCCCGGCTCCAGTTCACGCGTCAGACGCAATGCAGGATGGTCGGCAGGCGCTGGCAGGGGAGTCCCGTCAGCGGTGCAACGTCCCGCCACGTCATGCACCTGGATGCCAAGCAGGTGACCGAGCCCATGGGGGCAGAAGGCTCGCGTGATGCCAGTCGCCACTGCGGCTTCGACAGAGCTCGTGACGAAGCCGTGCTCGACCAACAGTGCTGCCAGCCCCTGGTGCATGTGGCCATGCAACTCCACATAGTCGGTCCCGGGGCGCAGCCCGGCGATCAGGCGCTGCTGCAGCCCGGCGACCCCCTCGACAAGTGCTGGAAACGACGCGTCTGCCTGGGGACCCGCCCAGGTGCGGGTAATGTCCGCGCAGTATCCGCGAAAGCGATGGCCGGCATCCACCAGCAGACTATGTCGTCTTGCGGGTGGTGTCGTGTCGTAGTGCTGATAATGAAGCACGCCGCCATGCTCATTGATGCCGACGATATTCCCGTAAGGCACTTCGCCTTCCCGTTGTCGCGAGGCCTTGAGGTAAGCAAGCTGCACGTCCAGCTCGGCACCGCCAGCCAGAAAGGCGTCGTGCGCCGCGCCATGTCCGGCCATGGCCTGTCGGTTCGCCTCGCCAATGCAGGCGACCTCGAACCCACTCTTGCGTACACGCCCCTCATCCAGGGCTACCAGCAGCGCCGGGGGATTCGCTTCGGCGCCCATGGACTCGGCCCTGGTCGCACTCACATCCCCAACGACCGCCAGCCGACCGTGGGGCAGGGCGGGAGGGACTTCGAAACGCCCTTCTACGATGTCGACACGCTCCGTCCAGGCCTCGTCCGGTAGCCGGGCGGGCAGGTGCCAGAAGTCGTCGGGAGCGTGCAGGTAGAGCACCGGGGTGTGGCCCGGGCGAATCAGCAGCCAGCTGAAGGCGAGGTAGGCCTGGCCGATCCAGTGCTGGAAATGGCCATAGGCCTGGAAACTGGCGAACTGATCGTCGCCGTAGTGACGAGCGGGATGACCGCTGTAGATCAGCACGCCATCGTAGCCCAGGCGGGACAGCACCTCGGCATAGTGCCGTTCGAGACGGTCGAGGTGCTGGAGCTGGAGATCGGCAATCGTGTCAGTCATGAAGAGGAGGCCTTCCGGCAGTCTGGAATCCAGGCCAGTGTAGCGCTCTGGACGAAGTTCGCGCGAGCCCGGAACTTGCCAACTCAGCGGAGACTGGAGCCTCACTCAGCGGAGGGCAGGGGGTCGATGCGATCGATCCGATAGAGCGTCTCCACCTGATCCAGCCCCTGGACGGTGCACTTGAGATCGGTGATACGACCATCCCCGAGCCCGTAGATCCAGCCATGGACAGCCAGTTGCTGGCGACGCTGCCACGCAATCTGAAGGATCTTGGTACGGCAGAGGTTGTTCACCTGAGCCTTGACGTTGAGCTCGCACATGCGGTCGACCTGGACGTCAAGCGGCAGGCCCTCCAGGGCTTCCCGGTGACGGCTATATAGCTCGCGTACCGAGTGGAGCCAGTAGTCCACCATGCCGCACTCGCCACCGGCCACCGCCGCGCGGACCCCCCCGCAGCCATAATGGCCGACGATCATGATGTGTTTCACCTGCAGGACATCCACCGCATACTGGACCACGGAAAGGGCATTCATGTCGTTGTGGTGGAGCAGATTGGCCACATTGCGATGGACGAACACCTCGCCGGGTGGCAGCGAGATGATCTGGTTGGCCGGCACCCGACTGTCGGAACAGCCGATCCAGAGGTAGTCGGGGTTCTGCTGGCGAGAGAGCCGGGCGAAATAGTCCGGATCTTCCTGGCACATGCGTTCGGCCCAGGAGCGGTTGTTCTCGAGCAGAGCGTCGATTTCCTTCGTCATGTCAAAGCATACCCGGTGTGTGAGAGGAGCGGTCTTCAAGCCAGCCAACCTCTTGTACCGCCGGCCGGAGCGGTGGTCAACAGTCACTCTCCCTGACAGGGGCCAGCACTGGTATTATCGCCACCATCCCAATGGGCTCCGGATCGGGCAGCCCGGTGTGACAAGGAGAACTTCGTGCCAGATTTCGACTATGACCTCTTCGTCATCGGTGCCGGCTCCGGTGGCGTACGGGCTGCACGCACCGCAGCGGCGACAGGTGCTCGAGTGGCTGTTGCCGAGGACCGCTATCTGGGCGGCACCTGCGTCAACGTGGGGTGCGTTCCCAAGAAGCTCTACTCCTACGCGGCCCACTTCCACGATGCCTTCGAGGATGCGGCAGGCTTCGGTTGGCGCCTGCCCGAACCGCCAGTCTTCGACTGGAGCACATTGCGCGACAACAAGACGGAAGAGATCGAACGCCTCAACGATATCTATGGTCGGCTGTTGGAAAACGCCGGCGTTCGTCTGATCAGCGGGCGGGCGCAAGTAGTGGATGACCATCATGTGGCAGTGTCCGGCGAGACCTTCAGTGCCGCCAAGATTCTGGTGGCCGTGGGTGGCTGGCCCTGGGTGCCGGAGTTTCCTGGCAGCGAGCTTGCGTTGACCTCCAACGAGGTCTTCGACCTCGACCAGTTTCCGCAACGCTTCCTCGCGCTGGGCGGTGGCTATATCGCCGTGGAGTTTGCCAGCATCTTCAACGGATTGGGCAGTGAATCCCACCTGGTCTATCGTGGCGAGCTGTTCCTGCGCGGCTTCGACCGCGAGGTAAGGGAATTCACGCGGGAGCAGATGGAGCAGAAAGGCGTCAGGCTGCATTTCGAAACCACTATCGAATCCATCGAGAAGGTCGAGACAGGTCTACTGGTTTCCCTGACCAATGGCGAGACGATAGAGGTGGATGCCGTGCTGGCCGCCACCGGACGCAAGCCGCATCTGGCGGGCCTTGGGCTCGACGATCTGACGATCCAGCTGAACCCTGACGGCACCCTGAAGGTGAATGACCGCTTCGAAACCTCGGTACCGTCCATCCTCGCCCTGGGCGATGTCACGGGTGGCCCGGAATTGACACCGGTGGCCCTGGCCGAGGCAATGCATCTGGTACGGCAACACTTCACGGATTCGCCGGCACCGCCGCTGGACTACCACAATATCGCCACAGCGGTGTTCTGCCACCCCAATATCGGTACCGTGGGGCTATCCGAAGAGCAGGCGCGTGAGCACTGCGGGGCCATTCGTGTCTACCGGACCGACTTCCGGCCGATGAAACACACCCTGTCCGGAAGCCAGGAACGCTGCCTGATGAAGCTCGTCGTCGATGACGCCAGTGACATCGTGGTAGGCGCTCACATGGTAGGAGAGGAGGCTGGTGAGCTGATCCAGGGCATCGCCATTGCAGTGCGAGCCAAACTCACCAAGGCGGACTTCGACGCCACGGTCGGGATTCACCCTACGGGAGCCGAAGAGTTCGTCACGATGCGCAGCGTGACCCGGCGTTGATGGGCGGGCGCCCCCGATGGGGCGCTTTACACGTCATTGACCGATGCTCGTCGTCTACTCCATTTGCACGAAATGCCCAGGGGCGACCTCGCGATAATTGCGCTTGGGTGGCTGATAGCCGCGTGGACGGACGGGGTTCTTCAGCTCGTCCACGGCAATGTTGCGTTTCATGCTCCTGCGAGCGGGGTCGGGCACTGGCACTGCGGCAATCAGCTTCCTGGTATAGGCGTGCTGCGGATTGCCGAATACTGCCGCACGGGGACCGATTTCGACGATCTCGCCGAGATACATGACGGCGACCCGGTGGCTGACACGTTCCACCACCGCCATATCGTGTGAGATAAACAGGAAGGCGAGACCGAGGCTTTCCTGAAGGTCGAGGAGCAGATTGCAGACCTGTGCCTTGATCGAGACGTCGAGCGCCGAGACGGACTCGTCGGCGACGATCACCTTGGGCTCGAGGGACAACGCGCGAGCGATGCTGATGCGCTGTCGCTGCCCACCGGAGAATTCATGCGGGTAGCGCCGCATCATGTCGGTGGTCAAACCGACACGTTCAAGGAGATCGGCCGTTCGCTCGCGCGCCTGCGCCTTGCTGCCGAGACCATGGGCGAGGAAGGGCTCGGAGATGGCGGTGCCCACGCTCATCCGCGGATTGAGGCTGGCGAATGGGTCCTGGAAGACCATCTGAACGCTGCGCCGCATGCGGCGCAGGTCCCTGGGGCCGAGCTTGAGGACATCGTAGCCGTCCAGTTGCACCTCACCGCTGCATGGCTCGACCAGGCGCATGATCGAACGCCCCGTGGTCGACTTGCCACAGCCCGATTCACCTACCAACGCCAGCGTCTCGCCCTGGGCAAGATCGAAGGAGACGTTCTCGACCGCATGTACGGCCGCCGTCTTGCGCTGCAAGAAGCCGGAGCGGATATCGAAGCGAGTGACGAGGTTGCGTACCGAAAGGATCGGCGTTCGGCTTCTATCGAGCGTGCCGGCCACCTCGGTCGGCTCGCTGGCCTGGCCTGTCTCGATGTCGACGATGGGAAAGCGCAGTGGCCAATCTCGATCGCCCATCGAACCGAGACGTGGCACGGAGCTGAGCAGTGCTCGCGTGTAAGGCTCGCGGCCACGGCGAAAGATCCCTTCCGTCGGTCCACTCTCCACCACATCGCCCCGGTACATGACCAGGGTGCGCTCGGCGATTTCCGCCACCACGCCCATGTCATGCGTGATGAACAGTATCGACATGCCATCTTCCTCTTCTTGAAGAAGCTTGAGCAGATCGAGGATCTGTCCTTGTATGGTCACGTCGAGCGCAGTGGTCGGCTCGTCGGCGATCAGCAGTTTCGGCTTCGATGCCAGCGCCATGGCGATCATCACTCGTTGGCGCATGCCACCGGAGAATTGGTGGGGGTATTCCCTGATGCGGGCGCGGGCGTTGGGAATACGCACCTTCTCCAGCAGCTCGATCGATTCGACCTTTGCCTGTGCCGCCGATATCCGCCGATGGCGGATCAGTGTCTCGGCGATCTGCCGTCCGATAGTGAAGGTCGGGTTGAGACTGGTCATCGGCTCCTGAAAGATCATCGCGATGTCGTTGCCCCTCACATCGCGCATTTGCTCCTCCGGAAGAGCGAGGAGATTTTGTCCGTTGAGCAGCACCTCGCCCTCGATACTGCTCGCCCCCTTCGCCAGCAGGCGCATGATGGCCAGTGATGTCACGCTCTTGCCGGATCCCGATTCACCAACGATCGAGACTGTTTCGCGTGGACCGACGTCGAAGGAGACGTCCCTGACCACAGGACGCCAGATATCGGCGGAACGGAAGGAGACGGTGAGATTACGCACCGATAGCACCGGTTCGGTCATCGCTGAGTCGGTCATGGCATTTCCTTCGGGATTACTGTCGGTGATCATACTCATCTGCCGATGGCGTAGGCTTGCATCAGACGCGGCGTGGCGGCTGCACGGAGCAGCCCGTCGCCATCGCGCCGTGCGGCGGTGAGTCGACCGATCGACCAAGGGTCGGCGACACTGACCAGGTGACCTTTATCCTTCAGTTCGCGCAGTGCTGCGGTGCCAATCGTTTCCTCGACCATCAGATTGCCCGGGCTGCGGGTGCGTGGATAAAAGGAACTCGGGAAGTGGGTGGTATGAAACAGCGGTTGATCGATGGTCGCCTGCAGGTCGCCCCCGTGGTGGACATAGCGCAGGAAGAAGGCGAGCTGCCACTGGTCCTGCTGGTCGCCGCCGGGGGTGCCGAAAGCCAGTGTCGGCACACCATCGCGCAGGGCGATGCTGGGAGTGAGCGTGGTACGTGGGCGCTTGCCGGGAGCGAGCGAAGTGGGTAGTCCCGGCTTCAGCCAGAACATCTGGGCACGCGAATTGAGGCAGAAGCCAAGGCCAGGGATGGTCGGTGACGACTGTAACCAGCCACCCGACGGTGTCACCGAGACCATGTTGCCCTCGCGGTCGATCACGTCGACATGGACGGTGTCGCCACGCTTTTCGCTTAGATGCGCCATGGTCGGTTCATATATCGCTCCCCCGATCATCCCTGCCGTATCCAGCATCGCCATCGTGGCGTCATGCTGAGTTTCGAAGCCGGATAGCCGACCGGGGCGCAGTTCGAGCGATGCGGTATCGCCAATCAGCCGGCGGCGCACATCGTTGTAGTCATCCGAGAGCAGTCGCTCGATCGGTATCTCGGCGAAGGCCGGGTCGCCGTAATAGACTTCGCGGTCGGCATAGGCGAGCTTCATCGCTTCAATGACCGTATGCACGAACTCGGCACCGGTCGGGTCCATGTCACCGACATTCAGTCCCTTGAGCAACGCCAGTGACTGGAGCAGCACCGGCCCCTGGCCCCAAGGCCCGGTCTTGGCGATCGTCCAGCCATGGTAGTCGTAGGTCTGCGGTATCTCGATGGTCGGCTTCCAGCGATCCAGGTCGTCGGCGGTCAAGACCCCCTTATGACGCGCACCGCTGGCGTCCATCACCTCTGCATGGCGGAAATAGTCGCTGATCGCCTCGGCGACGAAGCCGCGATAAAAAGCCTCACATGCCGCCTCGATCTGCGCTTCTCGTCCCTGTCGACTCTCCGCTTCGGCCACCATACGCCGCCAAGTCGCCGCCAGGGTGGGATTGCGAAAATTGGCGTATGGAGCGGGCGCCGTTCCATTGGGTAGCCAGGTCGCGAACGACGTCGGCCATTCGCGGCGAAAGAACTCGCCCAGCCCCTCGATGGTTGCGGCCACGCGCGGCAGCAGAGGATGTCCATGCTCGGCGTAATGGATCGCCGGTTCCAGTACGTCGCGCACCGACAGCTGGCCATATTCCTTGAGCATCAACATCCAACCGCCGAAAGCGCCGGGAATGACCGTCGAAAGCAAGCCATCGCCGGGAATGATCGACAAGCCCTCGCCAGTATAATGCTCGATGGAAGCGCCAGCCGGTGCGGTGCCTTGCGCGCATAGCACCTCCACCTTGTCCTTCGCTTTGGAATAGAGCAGTGCAGGCATGTCGCCGCCGGGGCCGTTCAGATGCGGCTCCACCACCTGAAGCACGAAACCGGTTGCTACCGCCGCGTCGAAGGCGTTACCGCCTTTTTCCAGAATGCTCATGCCGACGGCAGAGGCGATCCAATGGGTGGAGGTGACAACCCCGAAGGTACCGAGGATCTCGGGACGGGTAGTGAATGTTGGCATGGTGGACCTTTCCAGTAGAGGTTCGTGGTGCTGAACGGCGTTGATCCGATGTCTGACGGTTATACGTCAGGATTCGCGAGGATCGAGGGCATCGCTCAGCCCATCGCCAACCAGGTTGAAGCCGATCACCACGAGAAAGATCGCAGCACCTGGCCATACCGCCATCCACGGCGCCTGTGACATGAAGTTCATGGCAACGTTGAGCATCGAACCCCAACTGGGATTGGGTGGCTGCTGACCGAGACCAAGGAAGGAGAGACTCGCCTCGGCGATGATCGCCGTGGCCACGGTCAGCGTCGCCTGGACCAGTATCGGGGGGAAGACGTTAGGCACGATGTAACGACGCAGGATCGCCAGGTTGCCGAGTCCGATCGAACGCGCTCCCTCGACATAGTCTTCGGTTTTGACCGATAGCACCTGGCCGCGGGTCAGCCGCACGAATATCGGCATTGCAGAGAGGCCGATGGCGATCATGGCGTTGGATAGACTCGGCCCCAGAAACGCGGCCAACGCGATCGCAGTGATCAGGAAGGGCATGGCGAGGAAGGCTTCCGTCACCCGGGAGATCAGCATATCGATCCAGCCGCCGAAGTAGCCCGAGACGAGACCGATCGGTACGCCGATCACGACGGCGATCGTGACGGAGAATATCCCCGCCATGAGCGAGGCCTGCGCCCCCCAGATCAAGCGTGAAAGCAGGTCGCGCCCTATCTCGTCGGTACCCAGCCAATGGGCGGCGGAAGGAGGCTGACGGATCGCCGACCAGTCAGTCGCGATCGGATCGGCGATCGGTAGGATTGGGGCAGCAAGCGCGAGCAAGGCGGAGATCAAGATGATACAGAGTCCAACCAGCGCCGCCTTGTTGGCCTTGAACTTGCGCCAGGCGCGGCGTCCAGGCGTCTCCTCGTGCGTCACCGGTAGCGCATGGGTAAGAGGCATCATAGCGAGGCCCTCATGCGAGGATTGAGCAGGACGTAGAGAATGTCGGCAAGCAGATTCATCAGGATGAAGGCAGCCGCGGTGCAAAGGACCACGCCCTGTACCACCGCGTAGTCGCGGTTGAAGACGGCGTCGACGATGAGCTTGCCAAAGCCGGGGATGGTGAATATCTGCTCGGTCAATACCGCGCCGGCAAGAAGGTCACCGAACAGCAGGGCAGACAGCGTGATGATGGGCAGCAACCCGTTGCGGAGGCCGTGCTCGATCACTACCGTGCGTTCTGACAGCCCCTTTGCCCGCGCGGTGCGGATATAGTCGGCGCGCAGCACACCGAGCATCGAGGAGCGCGTATGGCGCATCAGCATCGCGGCGAGTGGTGTCGAAAGGACGAAGGCTGGCATGACCATGGTCTTGAGCGAGCGCAGCGGGTCGACGAAGAACGGGTAGTAGCCCGAGGCGGGAAGCCAGCCGAGGTGAACGGAGACGAGAAGAATCAACATGATACCGAGCCAGAAGTTCGGGATCGACAGGCCGGAAAGTGCGACGAGATTGGCGAGGTAGTCCAGGGCCGTATTCTTGTGTACGGCGGCGAGAATTCCGGCAGGGATGCCGATCAGTACCGCGAAGATCATCGCCATCACGGCGAGTTGAATGGTGACCGGTAACTTCTGCAGAATCAGTTCCGTCACCGGCTGATTGGTCCGCAGCGAGGTGCCGAGATCACCACGCAGTACGTCACCGAGCCAGTAGAAATATTGGTAGACTACCGGGTCGTTGAGCCGATATTGCTCCCTGAGATAGGCGATGACCTCGGGGTCGCGCTCCTCGCCCGCCATGGCCAGTACCGGGTCGCCCGGCAATAGCTTCTGGAGCAGAAAGACGAATATCGAAATGATCAGGAGCGTTGGAATCGCAACGAGCAAGCGCTTGGCTATATAAGCGTACATGAGAGCATCGACCGAGTCAGAGAGACTGGAAGGGGCGCTTGGATCATCGGGCCCGTGCGCCCCCGCGAGGCAAAAGGCTACTCGGCGATCTGCATGCCGGTCAGTCGGATCATGCCATCCGGAGAGGGAACGAAGCCCTCGATGGCCTCATCCATCGCCCAGATATAGGACTGGTGGCCAAGATAGATGACTGGCATGTCGTCCTGAAGAATCTGCGTCGCGGCGTCGTACCGCTCCTTGCGCGCCGACGGCTCGGTGAAGGTGCGCGCCTCATCGAGCAGTGCGTCGACCTCGGGATTGCAGTAACGCACGTCATTGATGCCGCCTTCGCAAGTGACGAACTGGTGAAGGTTACCGTCTGGATCGATGCGCCCGGACCAGTCGGAACGGCTGAGCTGGAAGTTGCCAGCGGTCTGCTCCGACAGCAGTGTCGTGTATTCGGTCGCCTGGAGGCGTACGTCGAAGCCGGCTTCGGCCACCATCGATTGCACGACCTGCATCATCTGCATCTGCACGGGATTGTTGCCGACCTGCAGCTCGACTTCCAGTCGCTCGAAGCCAGCCTCCTGCATCAGCGCACGGGCCGCCTCGACGTCACGTTCGGGAACGGGAATGTCGGCGTTATACCAGGGGCTGCTCGGTGGGAAGGGTTGGTTACCGGGCGACTGGGTGCCCTCGAAGACGACCTGATTGATGGCATCGCGGTCGATGGCCAGCGAGAAGGCCTGACGCAGCCGGTTGTCGTTGCCCATCGGGTTGTCGGCGCGCGGGCCGTTATCGATATTGACGTAGAGTGCCTGGTAGCCAAGGCCAACGACTTCCTCGTAGGTAAGGTTGGCAGCATTCTGGACAGCCGTCGCATCGGAGGCGGCCAGGCGTTCCAGCATATTGATATCGCCGGAGCGGAGATTGGCGAGGCGCACCGTGGCATCCGGGATAGGTAGATAAGTTACGCGGTCGATGAAGATATTCTCCGCGTTCCAGTAGTCCTCGAACTTCTCCAGGACGATTCGGTCCTGTTGCACGCGTTCGACGAAGCGCATGGGGCCGGAGCAGACCGGATTGGAGCCAAAATTCGCGCCCATCTCCTCGAAGGCTTCGGGTGACAGCATCATCCCTGCTCGATCGGTGAGCTGGGCCAGTAGCGATGCATCCGGGCTCGTCAGCGTGAAGGTGACCTGATAGTCGCCGGTTGCCTCGACGGTGTCGACGGAGGCGAGTTCGCTCCGGCGGCGCGATTCCGGCAGCGTCATGGCGCGCTCGATATTGGCGACGACGGCCTGAGCATCGAATGGCGTGCCATCATGGAAGACGACGCCTTCGCGAAGGTCCATGACCAACTGCGAAGCGTCGTCCGACCATTCCCAATCGGTGGCGAGTTGGGGCACGATCTCGAGCTCCGGAGTAATGTCGACGAGCTTGTCGCAGAGCCCCGCATAGACGATACGACCGACGAAGGTGCGCGACTGGTGGGGATCGAGAACGTCCGGGTCGTCCTGAAGACCGATGCGCAATTCTGCCGCCATGATGGGGAACGAGAACAATACGCCTGTCAGCGCACCACCGATGCAAGTCAGTTTTTTCATACTGTTACCACCCTCTGTCATAGCCTGGTTGTTGTTGATCGTCTTGCGTTCCATTCCTGGCTGGGGCGTCCTGCAGATATTTATTCTTGTTATTCGGGCTGAAGTTTGTCGGGTCTGGGGTTAGAGCAACCGGGCGGGCATACTTCCGATTGACTCATCGATGTCGTTCATTTCCAAATGGTCCATCGATGTCTGACGGATGATGCTCTCCTGAAGTCTCAGCAAATGGCAGCGCATGGCTTCTCCAGCGCGTGCGGGATCTCTTGCCTCGATCGCCTCGATGATCGCGAGGTGCTCGGAATAGGAGCGTTGCCGTGTATTTTCAGCCAGCCGGGCGCGTTGACGGATGGCTCGCCATGCTTCGTCTTGACGAACACGATTGACGACTTCGAAGAGTGAGAGGAAGAACTGATTTCCCGCACTCTGGGCGATCTGGCGGTGTAGTGCTCCATCCCACAGCTCACGGGCATCGGAATCCTCACCTTCGAATGTCTTGTCGGCGAATCGGCGCATCGCCGCAGCTTCCTCACCCTTTGCACGCATGGCGGCCAGCTGTGCCAGCTGCGGCTCGATTCTGAGCCGTACCTCCATCACCTCCATGAAATTGGTCCCGGCGACGATGGTCTCGACCTGCTCATCCCAGCCATCGGGCTTGCGACCGGTGTAGGTCCCTGAGCCCTGCCGTCGCCAGATCGATCCTTCGGCTTCCAGTACCTCAAGCGCGCGCCTCACGGCTCGACGGCTGACACCAAACATCTCTGACAGAGTACGCTCGGTAGGCAGCTTGCCATCGGGGGCGAACCGGTCCGCCTTCAACAGATCATGAAGCTGTTCGAGCGCGAAATTGGAGTTTTCATGCATGTCAGCGGCTCTTTCTTGATTTGTTCCGGACCAATACCTCATTGGTCCAATGTGTTGTAGGGGGAAGAGGAATGTCAAGAATTAAATCAACTTTTTTAAGATATACTTTCCAAAAATAGATATGGCCCACCTTCCCAAGAACCTGGCCCCCATGAATCGAATCGGACATGGTGGATGCATGGACCCTGACATGGGTGAGTGATAGACAGGCGTCGGAGAGCAGCGCGAAGCGGCAAGCGAGACGAAGAGGGGGAGAGGCGGAGAGGGGGAGAGGGAGGAACGAAAATAAGCATACTGCCAGGCGGCTTTTGTATAGCTGGCCGCTAGCCAATGATCGTCTAGACTTGTTTCAGGGTGCCTCCCGGCCCAAGGCGCCGTGACAGAGGAATTGGTCACGGGTATAACCAAGGATTATGGATCGCATGCCACATGATAAAGGGCTTTTTGATTTCTCCATAAGTGCTTGTTATCATATGGCACAAATTCGCCAACTGCGGAGCATAATGATGAGCGTATCCGCACAGCCGTTTACGACCTCCGCCGACCTTGCCCGCCCCAGCGTGGCCGACGCCGTAGTGGGCAGCGATGCTGCCCCGCTGTTCATCCGCAAGCCCAATCCCGATGATGGCTGGGGTATCTACGAGCTCATCAAGTCATGCCCGCCCCTCGACGTCAATTCCGCCTACGCCTATCTGCTGCTGGCGACACAGTTTCGCGATACCTGTGCTGTCGCAACCAATGCGGAAGGCGAGGTAGTCGGCTTCGTTTCCGGCTACGTGAAGAGCAACGCGCCGGACACCTACTTTCTCTGGCAGGTGGCGGTCGGCGAGAAAGCCCGCGGCACCGGCCTGGCACGGCGTCTCGTCGAAGCGGTCATGAGCCGCTCCGAGCTAGGCGAAGTCCACCATCTGGAAACCACCATAACGCCTGACAATCAGGCATCCTGGGGGCTCTTCCGTCGCCTTGCCGATCGTTGGCAGGCTCCCCTCAACAGCCGTGAGTACTTCTCCACGGACCAGCTTGGCGGTGAACACGACCCCGAAAACCTGGTACGCATCGGTCCCTTCGAGACCGGTCGCCTCTGAGTCCCACCTGATGGAAGCGGGGCGGCTATCATGTCGTCATGGCTCTCTACGCTTACCCTACGCTTTTTCCACCCTCACCAGGAGGTCGCATGATGCAGACCCAGACGCTTGAACGCATGGAATCCAATGTCAGAACCTATTCCCGATCCTTCCCGGTCGTGTTTACCAAAGCCCTCAACGCCCGGCTGACCGATGAGGATGGACGCGAGTACATCGACTTCCTGGCGGGGGCAGGCACCCTGAACTACGGCCATAACAACCCGCACCTGAAGCAGGTGCTGCTGGACTATCTGGCAAGCGACGGTATCGTTCACGGCCTGGATTTCTGGACGGCTGCAAAGCGCGACTACATCGAGACCCTGGAAGAGGTGATCCTCAAGCCACGCGGCCTGGACTACAAGATCCAGCTTCCGGGGCCGACCGGCACCAACGCCGTCGAGGCAGCGATTCGCCTGGCGCGCGTGGCAAAGGGACGCCACAACATCGTGACTTTCACCAACGGGTTCCACGGTGTGACCATGGGGTCTCTTGCCGCTACCGGCAACCGCAAGTTCCGCGAAGCCACGGGAGGCATACCGCTCCAGGGTGCGGCCTTCATGCCCTATGACGGCTACCTCGGCGATCAGGTCGATACGCTGGATTACTTCGAAAAGCTGCTTGCCGACAAGTCTGGTGGCCTGGACGTGCCGGCGGCGGTCATCATCGAAACCGTGCAGGGCGAAGGCGGTATCAACGTTGCCGGCCTGGACTGGCTCAAGCGCCTGGAGCGGATCTGCCGCGACAACGATATCCTCTTGATCGTCGACGACATCCAGGCGGGCTGTGGCCGTACCGGCAAGTTCTTCAGCTTCGAGCATGCCGGTATCAAGCCGGATATCGTCACCAATTCCAAATCCCTCTCCGGCTTCGGCCTGCCGTTTGCCCATGTGCTGATGCGTCCCGAACTCGACAAGTGGAAGCCTGGCCAGTACAACGGCACCTTCCGTGGTTTCAACCTGGCCTTTGCCACCGCAGCGGCCGCCATGCGACAGTATTGGACGGACGATACGTTCGAGCGTGACGTACAGCGCAAGGGCAGGGTGGTCGAGGAGCGCTTCCAGAAGCTTGCCGCCTGGCTCGGCGAGCATGGCATCGACGCAACCGAGCGCGGCCGCGGCCTGATGCGTGGTATCGATGTCGGCACCGGCGAGATCGCCGACAGGATCACGAGCAAGGCCTTCGAGAATGGTCTGGTCATCGAAACGAGCGGTCAGGATGGCGAAGTCGTCAAGTGTCTCTGTCCGCTGACCATTCCCGATGAGGACTTGCAGCAGGGCCTGGATATTCTCGAAAAGAGCATCAAGCAGGTCATCGCCTGAGCGGACCCACGAGTCCACCTGCTAGAGTATTGGCCGGTTGCGAAGGCAGCCGGCCCGTTAGTTGGTTACCCGTCGATTGAAAAACAGGGAGTGACACTCAATGATCGTACGCAATCTCGAGGAAGCACGTCAGACCGACCGTCTGGTGAAATCCGAGAGCGGCACCTGGGACAGCACCCGCCTGGTGCTGGCCAATGATGGCGGAAACTTTTCCTTCCACATCACGCGTATCTACGAAGGTACCGAGACCCACATTCATTACAAGCATCACTACGAGTCGGTGTACTGCATCGAAGGAGAAGGCGAAGTCGAGACGCTGGCCGATGGCAAGATCTGGCCGATCAAGCCAGGCGACATCTATATCCTCGATCAGCACGACGAGCACCTGCTGCGCGCTCACAAGACCCTGCACCTGGCTTGCGTCTTCACGCCGCCCGTTACCGGCAACGAAGTCCACCGTGAAGATGGTTCCTACGCGCCGGTTGACGAGATCTGAGCACGGGCCAGGTAGTGGCAAGGTAGGGAGACTCGCGCCTCTGAATCCCTGGATTGGATCGGAGGCGCCGTCGTCTATCATCCGCCTGCGTGGATTGGTCAGGTAGGCCGTGGTCCCGCGGATGGCCATTGGTTCGTATAATGTATATTATGTTAAATTGAGGATCTCTCGACTCGGGACGTTGGACAAGCCTGCCGTCTACTCCTTATCATTTCACGTCGCGCCCACTCACTCCCCCGACCCGGAGGTTCCACTCGTCATGCGACCGACACGCCTGTCCGCTGCTGCTCTCTGGTTGCTGACTCCATTGTTGCTCACCGGTTGCGCCCTGGCACCTGCCCCCCAGGCTGAGTCCGAACCCGATCCCGTCCTTTCCCCCGACGCGTTCGAGGCACGCATCGAGCAGCTCGAGCACAACATTGCGCTGCGCTGCGATCGACAAGACGACCGTCTCTCCCGGCAGGGCCAGCGCCAGGGTCAACTGATGGCGGACGTCCAGGACGTCGGCTACCTGCTTCGCCAGATCCAGGGAAACATCGAACGACTCGAACAGCGCGGCGACGAGCCTGTCGTGGTCATGGCCGAGTGCAACGAGCAGGCCAGCGAGGCACTCGACGACAAGGAACTGGTGGGACGCGCCGAATGGATCGGCCTTCCCGATGTCGGCACCTATCTGCGGGCTCGGGTCGACTCCGGGGCCAATACGTCATCGCTTTCCGCCATGGACATCACCCGCTTCGAGCGTGATGGAGAGGATTGGGTGAGGTTCAAGCTGGGCGTGAACGATGACGATGTCGTGATCGATGACGTTCGTGATGAATGGATCGAGAGGCCCGTCATTCGCCGAGTGCGCATTCTCCAGGCCGCCGGTAGCGAATCCCGCCCGGTTGTCAGCCTTCTGATGACGCTGGGGCCAATCCGTGAGCAGGTGGAATTCACCCTCAATGATCGTACCCACCTCAATTTTCCCGTACTGCTGGGACGTCGCTTCCTGATGGACATCGCCCTGATCGATGTGGCCGAAAGCTATCTGCACTCGCGTCCTGAATTTCCTGGTGGACGGCCCGCTGACGAGGCGTCCCAGGACGAGATCAATGACCAGGACGAAGAAGAAGGTTAAGCCCTTCACTCGTACCCCAGCAAGGACGTTACATGTCGCGACTGCCCTTTTATCTTATCGTCGGACTGCTGATAGCCCTGGGCATCGGCACCAGTGTGCATCGTCACGTGCAATTCGAAGTGCCCTGGACACCCGGCGAGCAGCGGCAACTCTGGGAGATCGAGGCTATCGTCGATTTTTCCGCCCTGGGCGATCCCGTGCGGGTCGACCTCGCCCTTCCCTCCCACCAGCGAGGCTATCGGATACTGACCGAAAACACGGCCTCGCCTGGATACGGCCTCTCGTTCCTGCAGGATGAGACGGGGCGGCGGGCCCAGTGGTCCATCCGCCATGCGGCCGGCGATCAACAGCTGTATTACTCCGTACGCATGTTGTCGACGGATGACACCCGTACCCAGACCATGCCCCGCCCGGAGTTGAGGGATGTTGGCTGGGAGCGTCCTTACGATACGGCCGCGGCGCAGGTCATCGAGCGCGCCTGGGCACGAAGTGCCGACCCCTATACCTTCGCGCGTGAGCTGATTCGTGACTTCAGCGAGGAGCGCCAGGGCGAGAATGCACGGTTGCTCCTGACGCAATTCGAGCGTACGCAGCTGCTGGTTCGTCTGCTCAACCAGGCTGGCGTGCACGCGCGGGAAGTGAGCGGTCTTCTGCTGGAGGACGGGCGGCGACGCCAGTCCCTGACCCAGTGGCTCCAGGTGTACGAGGACGAACAGAGCTGGGCGCTCTTCAATCCTGCCACCGGGGGACAGGGCCAGCCAGAGAACCTGTTGCTGTGGGAAAGCGGCGATCGCGCCGTGCTGGAAGTCCAGGGAGGCACCAATTCCCGGGTCACCTTCTCGATGCTGTCGCGAAACCAGCCCGCCGCCGCCGCGGTGCGCAATCAGCTGGCGGGCGATTCCCTGCTGAATTTCTCGATCCATAGCCTTCCACTGGAAGAGCAGGCACTGTTTCAAACCATCCTGCTGATCCCCATTGGCGCCCTGGTGGTGGTCTTCCTGCGGATCCTGGTGGGCGTGAAGACCTCCGGCACCTTCATGCCCGTCCTGATTGCCCTGGCCTTCATCCAGACCACCCTGCTCACCGGTCTCATCGGTTTCCTGATGATCGTTGCCATGGGCCTGGTGATTCGCAACTACTTGTCTTACCTGAATCTATTGCTGGTTGCGCGAGTATCGGCGGTGATCATCACGGTCATCGCCATCATCTCCATCTTCGCTGTCCTTTCCTACCGCATGGGGCTGAATGCCGGCCTGACCATCACCTTCTTCCCGATGATCATCCTGGCCTGGACCATCGAGCGAATGTCGATCCTGTGGGAGGAGGAAGGCCCCAAGGAGGTGCTGATTCAGGGCGGCGGCAGCCTGATCACGGCGGTGTTGGCCTATCTGGCCATGAACAACCCCTGGATTCGCCATATCACGTTCAACTTCCTGGGCGTTCAACTCATACTGATGGCTCTGATTCTGCTTCTTGGCAACTATACGGGCTATCGCTTGCTCGAGCTGAGACGCTTCAAGCCCGCGACCGAGGATTGACACCATGTGGGCACGCCCCAGCCAGCTCTTCCGTCGCGGCATCATCGGCATGAACCGGCGCAATATCCGCTACATCGGGCGCTACAACAGCCGCCGGCTCTATCCGCTGGTCGATGACAAACTGAAGACCAAGTTGCTGGCCGAGAAATTCGGCATCACCACCCCGGCACTGATCGCTACCGTTACCACCCAGTTTGGCGTCAAGCAGATCCAGGAAATGATCGCCGGACATGAGGGTTTCGTGATCAAGCCTGCCAAGGGCAGCGGCGGCAAGGGTATCCTGGTGATCGAGCATGTCGAGAATGGCGTATTCATCAAGCCCAGCGGGATGCGCCTCGAGCTCAAGGATCTTCAACGACATGTCTCCAACATCCTCTCGGGACTTTACTCCCTGGGGGGAACGCCCGATGTGGCCATGTTCGAAACCTTGATCAACTTCGATGAAAAACTGTCCGAATATACCTATGAAGGGGTGCCCGACATTCGGGTCATCATCTTCAAGGGCTATCCGGTAATGGCCATGATGCGCCTGTCCACGGCAGCCTCTGACGGCAAGGCCAATCTGCACCAGGGTGCCGTGGGTGTGGGGCTGGACATCGCCACCGGCACAGCCGTGCGAGGCGTGCAGTTCGACCGCCCCCGCCAGGACCATCCCGATACCGGCCACGAGCTGGCCAGCCTGCTGATCCCGGACTGGAGGAACCTGCTGGTACTGGCGGCGGGCTGTTACGAGATGACCGGGCTCGGCTATCTGGGGACCGATATGGTCCTGGACCGGAATCGTGGGCCCATGCTGCTGGAGTTGAATGCTCGTCCCGGGCTGGCGATCCAGATGGCCAATGGTGAAGGGCTCAGGCCACGCCTGGACCTGATCGAGCAGCAGCCGGACGGCGTGGGTGTGGAAGCCCGTGTGGCATTTGCGCAGCATCACTTTGCCCGCCGCGGCGAGCTGAGGGCGGCGCTGGCCGAGCACGTGCCCAGCGCGTAGAATGAACCCCTGTTCTCACCAGCACCGGGTCACCCATGACCGACTCCAGTACCCTGCTCGCGCAGGCCGAACGCCAGTGTCAACGCCGCGGGGTGCGCTTCACCCCGATTCGCCGCCGCGTGCTCGAAATGATCGCCGGCACCAGTGGCGGGCTGAAAGCCTATGAGCTCCTGGATCGCCTGGCCGTGGAACATGCCGCTGCGCGACCACCGACCATCTATCGTGCCCTGGACTTTCTGATCGAACAGGGCCTGGTCCATCGCATCGAATCACTCAACGCCTATGTCGCCTGTCCGTGCCCCGAGCATGCCCATGGTTTCCAGCTTCTGATCTGTCGTCATTGCGGCCGGGTCGAGGAGCTGCACCTGGACGACGTCAATGCCCAGCTCGCCGCTCGGGCCCACAACCTCGGCTTTCGTGTCGAGCGCCAGACCATCGAACTATTGGGAAGCTGTGACGCCTGCCTGAGCGCCACAGCCAACGCCTGATTTCATCTCGTATGACGGAAATGCCATGGCCGACACCTTCACGGAACTCGAGCGTGCCGAGCAAAATGCACGCCGCCCCATCGTAGCCATCCTTGATGCCATTCGCTTCAATTCCGACGGCCTCATACCCGCTATCGCCCAGCAGCATGACAGCGGCGACGTGCTCATGATGGCATGGATGAATCGCGAGGCACTGGAAGAAACGCTGCGTACCGGGCGGGTCTGCTACTGGTCGCGTTCCCGAAGCCGCCTATGGCGCAAGGGCGAGTCCTCGGGCCAGCAACAGCACTTGCGGTCGGCCAGCCTGGATTGCGATGGCGACACCGTGCTGCTGCAGGTGGAGCAGACGGGTCCCGCCTGTCATACCGGTAGACGCAGCTGCTTCTATGTGACGCTGGAAGGTGATGTTGCCCGCATTGCCACCGACCCGCTCATCGACCCCGACACGCTCTACCGGAAGCAGAAGCCCCCGGCAGGGAGCTGACCAATGCCCTGCCTGGCTGTCTGGCTGCACCGGCTTGGTCGCCTTCTGACCCGTGGCCTGGGGCTGGCGATGATCGCGCTGGTAAAGCTGTACCAGGTCACCGTGAGCCCCCTGCTCGGCCCGCGGTGTCGCTTCTGGCCCAGCTGCTCACACTACACGGTCGAGGCAATCAAGGTTCACGGGCCGATCCGTGGCGGTTGGCTGGCAGGTCGGCGCATCGTCCGCTGTCATCCCGGCAGCGAAGGCGGCATCGACCCGGTGCCCGGCGGTCCCAGCGAGCAGCTCTGTCGGGACGACCCCGAGCTGGATGAGCATTTTTGCCGGCGCGACTAGCCTTCCCTTTCAAGCGGCTTCTTGTTCCGCCACCTCATGGATCTTCTGGATCATCGCATGCAGGCCATTGCTACGCGTCGGTGAGAGATGCTTGTCGAGCCCCAGATCCTGCATGAAATGCGGGTTCGTGTCGCGAATCTCCTGCGCCGGGCGGCCATTGTAGATGCGCATGAGTACGGCGATCAGGCCAGACACGATGGCGGCATCGGAAATGGCATCGAAGTGCAGTACATCGCCGTCCCGGCGATGGTGCATCCAGACATTGGATTGACACCCCTGAATCTTCTTGTTCGGGGTCTTCCACTCTTCGGGAAAGTCCGGTAGCTGCTTGCCCATGTCGATGATGTACTGGTAACGATCCATCCAGTTGTCGAACATCTCGAATTCATCCAGCAGCGCCTGTTGGGCCTGTTCAGCGGTTGCTTCGGTCGTCATGGGAACTCCGTTGGTATCGATGGCATCATTATACCGCCTCATCCCCGGCGGCGTCCGCACTCAGCCTCAGGCCGTGCCCCGAGAGCTGGCGATGCCACTCCTCATCCTCAGCGTGCAGGTAGCGAGCGGTCGTTTCGAGTCGTGAATGGCGTGCCGTGCTGGCGAGAAATCGCAGTTCGACTCCCGCCTGGGCCTGATGCGTCAAGGCCGTATGACGCAGCCAGTGAGGCGTTGCCAGCCGTAATCGCTGGACCTCCGCCCAGGCCTCCTTCCCCTGCTCCGCCTCCAGCGCATCGGCCGCCTGGCCGAGGGTTTCACGAATCAATCGATACAGCTGGTTGTCGCCGAGACCGCGCTGGCCATTCAGGCCACGCAGCAACGCGGCGTCTTCATTCGGCTCGGGCATGGCGGCCAGCCCCAGGAGGCTCCGCCACCCCCCGAGCAGGGTCACCATGTCCTTCGGCACGGGTATGCACGCCGCCTTGTTTCCCTTGCCCACGACGCGCCACCACCAGCGCCCTTCTCGCCGGGTGAAGTCCGCCATGCGTGCCGCTGCCATCTCGCTGATGCGCGGGGCCAGCAGGTAGGCAAAGCCAAAGATCATTCGGCGTCGCGCCCAGGCATAGTGTGCCCGGTGGCTGGCGCCCTCCCCTGGCGGCTGCTCCAGCCATTGCCATAGCCACTCCCAGAGCGGACGCTCCAGGTAGCGCTCGATGCTCCCCTGACGGTTATCCAGGCGCCGCCGCTTGTCACGCATCAGTCTGAAGGGATTGTGTGTTACCCAGCCCGCCTCCACCAGCCAGGCAAACAGCCCCTGCAGGATCACCAGGCTTTGCCGGCGACTGGCTGGAGACAGCGGTCCGCGAAAGGGGCGCCAGTCGGGAGCATGCCGGGGACGTGACGGCCCTATCCATTGATCGCGGGGAGAGGGTGAAGCCAGAAAGGCCTCGAAGGCATCGAGATCCTCCCGCTGGAGTTCTCCGAGCCCCCTGCCCTGACCGCCCAACCATAGCAGCAGACGCTCGGCCTCGCGCCGATAGGCACGCAGGGTCTGGGGGCTGGCCCGATACTCCGCCAGCCAGCGGGCAACGGCCTCCGCATCGCTGCCGGCCTGAATACGGACGCCAGGAAGCAGGTTGGCGTGACTGCGCTCCTCCTCGGCAACCTTTCTTATGACAGCCTTTCCAGAAACGTCTTCCACTCTATACCTCGGTTGGTCGTCCACCCTGCGCCCGTTCGCCCTGCCGGTAAAGTGTCGACCTGTCGGCGGATAAATTCAAGATAAGACGCGTAATCTTGAATTTTTTATGATTTTGTAATGTAAATTACGTAATGTTTATATATGTAATTTCCTTTCTCTCCACCCGGAATGCAGCTATCCTCTTATTGCCCGGCGCATGAGTACGGCGGAATGGCGATGCCGGTCACTGCCCATGGAGTGGACCGCAATAACATGCAAGGAGAACGTCATGGCACGTAGTGGTGTGCAGTACGAGGACGTGAAGCGCGCGATCGATGTGCTGCGAACCAAAGGGGAAACCCCCAGCGTTCAGAAGATCAGAGAGGTGCTGGGCACCGGCAGCTTCACCACCATCAGTGATCACCTCCGTGAATGGCGCGCGCATCGCGAGACAACCCGTGATGCGCCGCTGAACCAGGGCATACCCGAGCCGGTACAGCGGCTTGTCGGAGGATTGTGGGAGAAGGCGCAGGAAGCTGCTGGCGATGCGCTGGCCCATTATCGGGAGGAAGCCGACCGCCAGATCGCCGCTTCACACGAGGCCATGCAAATCGCGCAGCGTCAGGTCGAGGATGCCAGGCAGCGGGAAGCGGCCCTGTCCACCCACCTGGCCGGTATCGAACAGCGCCTGGAAACGCGGAGTGCCGCCCTGGCCACGGCCGAAGCCGAACGCGACCAGGCTCTCGACAAGGCACGACAGCTGGGTGAACGACTGGCTCGCAGCATCCAGCAGCTAGAACGACTTCAGAAAGACAGCGAATCGCAACTCCAGGCCCATCAGCAATCACTGGCCGAGCGGGAAACACAGCATCAGGCGCGGCAGCGTCAGGAAGAACAGCGCCACGAGGCGGCCGAAGCAAGGCTGATGAGCCTGTTGGACGAGTCTCGCCAGGAGCGACTCACGGCCGAGAAGCGCCATGCGGCAACGCTTCAGCAGCTAGAGAAACGGCAGGAGTCTCTACTGAAACAGGTCCAGGAGTCGCAAAACGCCCTGGCCAGGGAGGAAAAGCAACACCGCGAAACGCAGTGGGCCAGGACACGAGCGGAAGAACGGGCCGATACCCTGCGACATGAGCAGTCGCTGCTGCAGGCACGCATCGACGACCAGAAACGCCATCTGGATGAACAGGCCGGCCGCTTGCGCACACTGGAGTCAGAGATGGCGCGCCGGATCTGGCAAGCGCCCGAGCAGGACCAGGCGATCGCCCGATCGGTCCCTGTAAAAGCGGAAGGCTCCGCCAGTGCGGAGCCGTCGGCAGCCTCACCCGACAAGAGCGGGTAAGGTGGCCTAGCGATAGTAGGCGTTGGTGGTATCGGTGTGGTCGGTCACGTCACGAATACCGGCCAATTCGGGTATGCGTTCCATCAACGTCTTCTCCACCCCCTCCTTGAGGGTCAGGTCGACTGCCGCGCAGCCCTGGCAGCCGCCACCGAAAGCCAGTACCGCCACCTTGTCCTCGGTCAGCTCCGTCAGCTTGATCTCACCGCCATGAGCCGCCAGGCCGGGGTTGATCTCGCTGTAGAGAATGTAGTTGATACGATCCTCCAGGGGGCTGTCCGCATTGACCTTGGGCATCTTGGCGTTGGGCGCCTTGATGGTCAATTGCCCCCCCATGCGGTCGGCATTGAAATCCACGACGGCCTCGTCGAGAAAAGGCAGGCTGTTCTTGTCCAGCAGCACGCCTATCTTCTCGAGCTCGAGCCGCTCGTCGGTCGGTTCTTCCTCGCCGGGCCGGCAATAGGCCAGGCAGGTCTCGGCGTAGGGCGTTCCCGGCTGCGTGATGAAAATGCGTACGGCAATGCCTTCGACGTTCTGCTTCTCGAGAAGCTCGGCCAGGTACTCCTGGGCGCTGTCGGTAATCTGGATGCTCTCGCTCATGGTGTTCTCGCTGGTCGGGCCCGCCCTACCGGGGAGGCCGTAAGTGACATACCCCAATGGTAAGCAAAACCTTGGAGCGAGACAATCCCGACTATTTTGGTCGGCTTTGATCAGCCCTGCCCTAGCGCCGCCGCTTTTGCTACCATGGCCACCGACACGGCCGCCCATGAGAAGACGCCTCGAGGCGCTTGAGCGGCCGCCTACCTTGGACGTGACTTCGCTGGAGACCGACTCTACCCATGGCCGCCGTTCCCTCTGCTGTGACCGCCACCCTGACCGAGCAACTTGGCAAACGTATTCTGATGCTCGACGGTGGCATGGGTACCATGCTGCAGAATGCCAACCTCGACGAGGCCGATTTTCGTGGTGAACGCTTCACCGACTGGCCTTCCGACCTCAAGGGCAACAATGATCTGCTGGCACTGACCTGCCCCGAGCTGGTCAGCCGCATTCATCGGCAGTACCTGGAAGCCGGCGCCGATATCGTCGAAACCAACACGTTCAACAGCACCCGTCTATCCCAGTCCGACTATGGCATGGAAGAGCTGGTGGTGGAACTCAACCGGGAGTCGGCGCGCCTGGCCCGCGAGGTGTGTGATGCGGTAGCGGCGGAAACCGGTGTACCGCGCTACGTTGCCGGCGTGCTCGGCCCGACCTCACGCACGGCGTCGCTCTCCCCGGACGTCAACGATCCCGCCAGGCGCAACGTCACCTTCGATCAGCTGCAGGAAAACTATTATGAGGCTGCCGAAGCGCTCATCGAGGGTGGCGCCGACCTGATCCTGATCGAAACCATCTTCGATACCCTGAATGCCAAGGCGGCCATCTTTGCCCTCGAAGCGCTGTTCGCCGATCGCGGCGAGCGTCTTCCGGTAATGATCTCAGGAACGATCACCGATGCGTCGGGCCGCACCCTGTCCGGGCAGACCACAGAGGCGTTCTGGAACTCCGTACGCCATGCCCGGCCGCTCTCCATCGGCCTCAATTGCGCACTAGGCGCCGAGGAGCTCCGTCCTTACGTGGAGGAGCTGGCCACCAAGGCCGATACCTTCGTCTCGGCGCACCCCAACGCAGGGCTTCCCAATGAGTTCGGGGAATACGACCAGACCCCGGACGAGATGGCCGCCATCGTCGCCGAATTTGCCGAGAGCGGCCTGGTCAACATCATTGGTGGATGCTGTGGCAGTACCCCCGAACACATCGCTGCCATTCATGCCGCTATCAGGGGCATGACGCCACGCAGGGTACCGGACCGCCCCCGTGCCTGCCGCCTCTCCGGTCTCGAGCCCTTCAACATCGAAAAGGGATCACTGTTCGTCAATGTCGGCGAGCGCACCAACGTGACCGGCTCGGCCCGCTTCAAGCGCCTGATCGTCGATGAGGACTACAATACCGCCCTCGAGGTGGCGCTGGAGCAGGTGGAAAACGGCGCCCAGGTCATCGATATCAACATGGACGAGGGCATGTTGGAGTCCGAGGAAGCCATGGTGCGCTTCCTCAATCTGATCGCCGGCGAGCCCGACATCGCCCGGGTGCCGATCATGATCGACTCCTCGAAGTGGGAGATCATCGAAGCCGGCCTCAAGTGTGTCCAGGGCAAGGCGGTGGTCAACTCGATTTCCCTCAAGGAAGGCGAAGCCTCCTTCCTCGAGCAGGCCACGCTCTGCCGCCGCTATGGTGCGGCCGTGGTGGTCATGGCCTTCGATGAGCAGGGCCAGGCCGATACCTTCGCCCGCAAGACAGAGATATGCCAGCGCGCCTACCAGATCCTGGTCGATGAGGTTGGCTTCCCGCCGGAAGACATCATCTTCGACCCCAACATCTTCGCCATCGCCACCGGTATCGAGGAGCACAACAACTATGCGGTGGACTTCATCGAGGCCACCCGCTGGATTCGCGAGCACCTGCCTCACGCCATGGTCTCCGGTGGCGTTTCCAACGTATCCTTCTCGTTTCGCGGCAACAACTCGGTGCGCGAGGCGATCCACTCGGTCTTTCTCTACCATGCGATACATGCCGGCCTGAGCATGGGGATCGTCAATGCCGGCCAGCTTGCGGTCTACGACGACTTGCCGGCCGAACTGCGCGAAGCGGTGGAAGATGTGGTGCTCAATCGTCGCGACGACGGAACCGAACGACTGTTGGAGCTCGCCGACCGCTACAAGGGCGATGGCAGCGGCGCCGCCAAGAAGGAGGACCTGGAGTGGCGCGGCTGGGAGGTGGAAAAACGCATCTCCCATGCCTTGGTCAAAGGCATTACCGCCTTCATCGAGGAAGACACCGAGCTGGCCCGCCAGCGCGCCGACCGCCCCATTGAAGTGATCGAAGGGCCGCTGATGGACGGTATGAACGTCGTCGGCGACCTGTTTGGCGCCGGCAAGATGTTCCTTCCCCAGGTGGTCAAGTCGGCTCGCGTCATGAAGCAGGCAGTCGCCTACCTGATCCCCTTCATCGAAGCCGAGAAAAGCGGCGATGCCCAGGCCAAGGGCAAGATCGTCATGGCCACGGTCAAGGGGGACGTCCACGACATCGGCAAGAACATCGTCGGCGTGGTCCTGCAGTGCAACAACTACGACGTGGTCGACCTTGGCGTCATGGTGGCGGCAGAGAAGATCCTGCAGACGGCCCGGGAAGAGAAGGCCGACATCATCGGCCTGTCGGGACTGATCACGCCTTCGCTGGATGAAATGGTCCACGTGGCCAAGGAGATGCAGCGGCAGGGCTTCGAACTGCCGCTGCTGATCGGCGGTGCCACCACATCCAAGGCGCATACGGCGGTGAAGGTCGAGCCCGGCTATGCGCAACCGGTCATTTACGTGGCGGATGCCTCACGGGCCGTCGGGGTGGTGGGCAAGCTGCTTTCTCCAAGCCTGAAGCCGGCCTATGTCGCCGAGATCCGGGCCGAGTACGAGCAAGTGCGCGACCGTAACTCACGGCGGCGTCCCAAGGCAGCCGATCTCAGCTATGCCGAGGCGCGGGAGCGCAAGCTGCCCATCAACTGGGCCAGCTATACACCGCCCCGCCCTGCCCTTACCGGCCTCAAGGTGTTCGATCACTACGATATCGAGGAACTGATCGAACGCATCGACTGGACTCCCTTCTTCATGAGCTGGGAGCTGGCCGGCAAGTACCCGAAGATTCTGGATGACGCGGTAGTCGGCGAGGCGGCGCGGAGCCTGTTCGCCGATGCCCAGGCCATGCTGCGCAAACTGATCGATGAAAGGCATATCGAGGCACGGGGCGTGATTGGCCTGTGGCCGGCCAACACCGTCGATGACGATGTCATCGAGGTCTATGGCGACGAGTCACGGACGGAGGTAGTCGAGCGGCTGCACCACATCCGCCAGCAGACCACCAAGAACCGGGACGGCGTCTGCTATAGCCTGGCCGACTTCGTCGCACCCAAAGCCAGCGGCAAGCCGGACTGGATCGGCGGGTTCGCCGTGACCACCGGTCACGGCGTCGAGGCGCTGGCCGAGCGCTACAAGGCCGCGGGGGACGACTACAGTGCCATCATGGTACAGGCACTGACCGACCGTATGGCCGAAGCCTTCGCCGAGCGCATGCATGAGCGTGTCCGCAAGGAGTTCTGGGGCTATGTGCCCGACGAGACGCTGGACAACGATGCCTTGATCGCCGAGAAGTACCAGGGCATTCGACCGGCGCCGGGCTATCCGGCATGTCCCGATCACACCGAGAAGAGCACGCTATTCCGGTTGCTCGACGCGACGAAGAACGCCGGCCTCGACCTGACCGAGAACTTTGCCATGTGGCCGGCGGCTGCGGTCTCCGGCTGGTACTTCTCGCATCCCCAGTCGAAATATTTCTCCACCGGCAAGATCACCCGGGACCAGGTCGAGGTCCTGGCGACCCGCAAGGGCATGAGCCTCGAGGAACTGGAGCGCTGGCTATCACCCGTGCTTTCCTACGATCCGGCGTGACCGAAGCTGGCCAGCGCCCGGCCCGTGCGGGTGCGGCTGGCGAAACTCGCAGTGGCAGGCGGTGGACTTGACTCTTTATATTACTTTCCGTATAAAAAATATGACTATTTATTCTTTCATAGAATAATGCCGGGGCGTTAAGGTGCCCCCTGACGCTTCGCCACTCTCATAGCAGCAGGACCGGCTGAATGTATCGCTACGACAACCACGATCAGACCCTGGTCAATGAACGCGTCGCCCAGTTCCGCGACCAGATGAACCGTTATCTGGCAGGGCGACTCAGTGAAGAGGAATTTCTGCCGCTGCGCGTGCAGAACGGCCTTTATGTCCAGCGGCACGCCCCCATGCTGCGCGTCGCCATCCCTTACGGCATGCTGGCCTCCTACCAGCTGCGCAAGCTAGGGGATCTGGCCCGTGACTATGACCGCGGATATGGCCACTTCACGACCCGGACCAATCTCCAGCTCAACTGGCCCAAGCTGGAAACGGTCCCGGACATGCTGGCCGAGCTTGCCAGCGTACAGATGCACGCCATCCAGACCAGCGGGAACGACATTCGCAATACCTCGAGCGACCAGTTTGCCGGCGTCGCCGAGGATGAGGATGTCGATCCACGCCCCTGGTGCGAACTGATCCGCCAATGGTCGACGTTCCACCCGGAGTTCACCTACCTGCCGCGCAAGTTCAAGATCGCCGTGACCGGCTCCTCCGAGGATCGTGCCGCCATCCAGGTTCACGATGTCGGCCTGCGCCTGTGGCGTGACGACCAGGGCGAAGTCCGGATCAAGGTGCTCGCAGGTGGCGGCCTTGGCCGTACGCCGATGATCGGTGAGGTCGTTCGCGAGGACCTGCCCTGGCAACACCTGCTCACGTATCTGGAAGCGCTGGTTCGGGTCTACAACCAGTTCGGGCGGCGTGACAACAAGTTCAAGGCGCGTATCAAGATTCTGGTCAAGGCGCTGGGTGTCGATGAATTCCGTCGCCGTGTCGACGCCGAGTGGGCGCATCTCAAGGATGGCCCCCAGACCCTGACGCGGCAGGCCGTCGAGAATATGCAGCAGTACTTCGTCGATCCCGAACGGCGCCCGATCAGCGAGGACGCCATCGCCGGCTTCGAAAGGCTGCGCCACGAGAACCGCGCCTTTTCGCGCTTCGTGACCAATAACGTCCACGGCCACAAGGTGGCTGGCTACAAGGCGGTTACGCTGTCGCTCAAGCGAAGCGGCCACTCGCCCGGCGACCTGACCTGGGAGCAGATGCACCAGGTCGCCGATCTGGCCGACGAGTACAGCCATGGTGAGCTTCGCGTCACCCATGAACAGAACCTGGTACTTTCCGACGTCGCGGTCGACCAGTTGGAATCGCTCTGGCAGCGTCTCGGCGAGCTCGGCCTGGCCAACCCCACCGTGGGTACCCTGGCCGATCTCATCTGCTGTCCCGGCGGGGACTACTGCAGCCTGGCCAATGCCAAGTCGATCCCCGTTGCCCATGCGATCCAGGAGCGCTTCGAGGACCTCGACTTCCTCTACGACCTGGGTCCGGTGGAGCTGAACATTTCCGGCTGCATGAACGCCTGCGGTCATCACCATGTCGGCAATATCGGTATTCTCGGCGTCGACAAGAAGGGAGAGGAGTGGTACCAGATCTCCCTTGGCGGGGCCCAGGGCAACGATGCCTCGCTGGGCAAGATCCTCGGTCCATCCTTCAGCCGCGAAAACGTGCCCGAGGTCATCGACAAGGTACTGCAGGTCTATGTCGGCCAACGCATGGAAGGCGAGAGTTTCGTCGAGACCTATCGCCGGATTGGTCTCAAACCCTTCAAGGAGCGGGTCTATGCCTGATCAAGAGACTTCCCGCCGCCCCTTCATCCATCAGGGGCGGCCGGCAGAGGACCGCTGGGCGCTGATTCGCGACCTGGAGACACCACTGCCGGACACCGTTGCCATCGTGCCGTTGGCTCGCTGGCGGGAACGTGCCGGTGATGAGCGATTGGCGCCGCTGCTGGGCAGTGATACCGAACTGACCCCGGCACTGGCAGCCGAACTGGCGGATGCCCCTCTGATTGCCATCGATTTCCCAAGGTTTACCGATGGCCGGGGCTACAGCCTGGCACGCCTGCTGCGCGAGCGTCACGGCTTCACGGGCGAGATTCGTGCCGTGGGCGACGTGCTGGTCGATCAGGTTTTCTTCCTGACCCGCTGCGGATTCGATGCGCTGTCGCTGCGCGAAGACCAGTGGCTGGAAGATGCCCTGAATGCCCTCAACGCCTTCAGCCGGGCCTATCAACCGGCCGTGGATGAACCGGAACCGCTGTTCCGGCATCGGCTGCGCGAAGCCATCAGGGAAGCGGAACCCTCTCTGGCATAAGCCCTTGTTCTGGCATGGGACATGGTATCGGCATGACGACGCCGTCCGACCGGGCCGGCGTCGTCATGGGGTTCAACCACGACGCTTCTGCTGTCGCTCCCGGTTGGCCGCCCTCGCCCGCTCGCTCTTGCGCAGCATGACCCAGGTGGCACCCAGGCCACCATCGGCCTGCTGGGCCGACACGAAGGCCTGCACTTCCTCGAACTGAACCAGCCACTTGGCGAGGTAGGAACGCAGCACGTTGGGAGGGCTGTCGATTTCCCGGCCACGACCATGCACGATCAAGACCGAGCGCAAGTCGAAAGCATGGGCCTCCTGAATGAAGGACGGCAGCACCCGGCGACATTCCGCCAGGGGACGGCGCAACAGGTGCAGGCGGGACTGAGCGACATAGCCGCCGTGCCGTAGCCGGTCCACCACGGCCTGCTGTATACCGTCACGCCGATATTCCATGGGATCGAAAGGTGGCAGCAGGTCAACGAAATCGTCGGAAAGGAAGCTGTCCTTCCCGGTCATGGCCTGGGCGCTGGCCCGGCGAGCCAACTGGGCTTCGGTGGGCCGGCGGCGGCGTGTCCCGGGATCCGCTCGGTTGCCAACACCGGTCAATGGCTTCACATCGCCCATGAGTGCCCGAAAGTCCTGGTCGTTACGTGCCGACTGCGTCATGAGCCACCTCCGTGATCATCAAGCCCAGCCCCATCCTATCAGAGCTCGGTTTCCCGTTTGAACCAGACACCGACAGCCTCTCATGGCAAGATAGCGCATGCGTCATTGGCGAAGGAGTGCGTATGCGGCGGTTGCGTTATCTGCTGGCGGGCATGGTAGCCCTGCCATTCGCTGTTCTGGCCTGGCTCTGGCTCACCATGCTCAGCCCCTTTACCTACGACCGACCCGATCACCTGCCGGATGTCGATGGAGGACCTCATGAAGTTTTCGTCTACGGGACGCTGCGCTTTGCACCGGTGCGATGGGTCGTGATGGGGCGTGCCGGGGAAACCCGATCCGCCATACTGGAAGATTTCCGCCGGGATGGCCTCGACATCGCCGAGGCACCCGAGGAACAGGTCGAAGGCAAGGTGGTGGTCGTCAGCGACCGGGAACTGGAAAGGCTGGATCGCTATGAGCGACTGGGCATCCGCTATGGGCGCATGAACAGACGTCTTGCCGACGGCAGCGAGGCGTGGGTCTATCAGAGGCTGGCCGATGAGCCCGAAACGGTAGAACCCCGGTAACCACCCTTCTACAATACCCGCCAGCCATTCCAAGGATCGAGGAACCTGCATGACCATTACCCTTTACCACAACCCTCGCTGCTCGAAGTCCCGCCAGGCCCTGGCACTGCTTGAAGAAAACGGCGTCGAGGTGACGATACGCCGCTACCTCGACGAACCGTTGAGTGAAGAGGAGCTGCGCGACCTGATGTCACGCCTCGATGCCGATGGCGAGGCCCTGGTACGCACCCAGGAGGCCGAATGGAAGGAACGGGACGCCAATATCCAGGATCAGGAGCAGGTCATCGCGGCGCTCCTTGCCCACCCACGGCTGCTGGAGCGGCCCATTGCCGATGATGGCAAGCGCGCCGTCATCGGCCGCCCGCCGGAAGACGTGCTCGCCCTCGTCCATCATGACTGACGGGGCCCAGCTTCCCATCGCTATCAGGAGCCACGATGAGCGACTCTCTACCCTACGTGCTGATTCTGTACTATTCCCGACACGGCGCCACCCGAGCCATGGCCGAACAGCTGGCTGCCGGCGTGGAGTCCTGCTCCGGTGTGGCGGCCCGGCTGCGAACCGTCCCGGCGGTTTCCACCACCTGTGAGGCCGTGGAACCGGCGATCCCTGCTGAAGGCGCCATCCATGCCGAGCTCGATGACCTGCGTCACTGCTCGGCCCTGGCCCTGGGTAGCCCGACTCGATTCGGCAACATGGCAGCCCCTCTCAAGTATTTCATCGACGCGACCAGCGGGCTGTGGATCAACGGTGCTCTGACCGACAAGCCGGCTACCGCCTTCACCTCCACCTCGAGCCTGCATGGCGGCCAGGAGACGACGTTGATCTCCATGCTGTTACCCTTGCTCCATCACGGCATGGTCTATGCCGGTCTCCCCTATCGGGAAACCGAACTGATGGAAACGACCGGGGGCGGAACACCGTATGGTGCCAGCCATGTCGCCGGCCAGCGCAGCGATCAGCCGCTGACGGAGAGTGAACGCCGCCTGGCCCGTGCGCAGGGCGAACGATTGGCACGCCTGGCCTTGGCACTGCGCAGCCTGCGGGAGGCGTCATGAGGCGGTGGCTCGAAGAGATGGAAGCGCGTCACGGCCTGGACAGCCTGACCGAACGCGCCAGGCAACTGGTGCTGGGCAGCTTCGTTCTGCTCCTGATCCTGCTGGTGTGGAGCGGCCTGTCGATGCAGGCGGGCGACAACCCCCTCACTCCGATCCTGGTGCGGGTCCTGCCGCTGTTACTCTTCCTGCCGTCGATCATCGGCCAACGCCCGCGAGGGCATGCCTGGCTTGCCTTCGTCAGCCTGCTCTATTTCACCCAGGGGGTCATGGTCGCCACCCTGCCGGGGCAGGCACTGCTGGGCGGCCTGGAAGCCATCAGTGCGCTGGGCCTGTTCACCGGCTGCATGTTCTATGCGCGCTTCCGCAGCCGCCAACTGAAAGCCTCTCGCTAACGGGAGTTGTGCTGCGCTCCGACAGCGGCCACCATGAGAAAAATCACGAGGAAAACGCCATGACACGTAACATCGCCGATATTCGGCGCGACTATGAGGGTGGCCAGTTGGAAGAGGACTCGGTCCCCGGCGACCCCATGGTGCTGTTCGACGAATGGATGACCCTGGCCCTGGATGCCGAAGGTGACGACGGCAATACCATGACGCTGGCCACCGCCGATAGCCAGGGCCTGCCCCATGCGCGCATCGTTCTGCTCAAGGGATATGATGACCGGGGAATGGTGTTCTACACCAACTACCACAGCCACAAGGGCAGCGAACTGGCCAACGTGCCCCACGCGGCCCTCGTGTTCTGGTGGCCATCGCTGAGCCGGCAGGTCCGGATCGAGGGTCGGGTCGAACAGGTGGACCAAGAGGAGTCGAACGCTTACTTCAACAGCCGCCCCCGGGCCAGCCAGCTAGGCGCCTGGATTGCGACACAGAGTGTGGTGATTCCCGGACGCCAATGGATCAAGGAGCGTCAGCATCGCTTCGAGCAGGCGTACGAGGGGCAGGAAATTCCCCGCCCCGTCCACTGGGGGGGCTATCGTGTCACTCCGGAAATGATCGAGTTCTGGCAGGGTCAGCCCAGTCGCCTGCACGACCGGATCCGTTACGAACATCGTGACGGCAGCTGGCATTGCTTCCGGATGGCGCCCTGAGCGCTCGCGACCCTTCAGATGGCCAGGGGGGCCCTGATCTCGTCTCCTCGATCAGGGCCCTCAGTCGGGCAGGCTCGCCAGTCGATGCTCCTGCCATTCACTTTGCGGTTCATTGAGCCTCATGACGGCATCGACCACCTGCTCCTCCATGTTGTAGCTGCAGCGGAAGCCCAGGTGCTTCATCAGCGCCCGCATGGGGTGGTTGTCGACCATGATCTTGCCGACCATCTCCAGAGTGCCCACGCTTCGGCAGTAGGCGATCATCTTCTTCATGAGCAGGCTGCCAAGGCCCTGCCCTGCCATGTCGTCACGAACGATGACCGAGAATTCGGTACGGATGTTATCGGGATCGTTCCATACCCTGACGACGCCGAGCATTTCCTTGCTGCCATCTTCCCGCCGGTGTTCCGCAATGAAGGCCATTTGCCGGTCATAGTTGATATGCGCCAGTGTCGATAGGTCGCGCTGACTGAGATCGGCCTTGTTGTGGAAGTAGCGGAAGCGAATGCTCTCCTCGGACAGCTGACCATGAAAGCTGGTAATCAGTGGTGCGTCCTCGGCGCGAATCGGACGCACTTCCACCGCCATGCCGTTGTTGAGAGTGGTCCACTCCCGAAGCTCCTCCGGATAGGGCATGATGGAGAAGCGTGCCGGATGTCCCAGGTCGATGGCGAAGTCCACCGCATACATGCCGTCTCGATTCAGCAGCAGCGGGTTGAGTTCCAGACCATGCAGCTCCAGCAGGTCGGAAGCCATCTGCGACAGCTTGACCAGCAGCTGACACAGCCGTTCCAGGTCCCGCTCCGGATCACCGGAGTGCTCACGGATCAGGCGTGCGGCATGGGTACGGCCCACGACATCGGCCGCCAGCGTCATGTTCAGTGGCGGCAACGCCACCTGGCGGTCGGCCAGCACGTTGACCTTGTACCCTCCGATACCAAACACGATCAGTGGGCCGAATATCGGGTCGCGGGTGATACCGGCGCAGATCTGCATGGAATGCTTGCCCCGCTGCATGGGCTGCAGGCAGTACTCGCGGATTCTCACCGGAGGAAACTTCTCGTGCACCTTGTCGCCGAGCCTGGTGACACCCTCGGCTGCCTGTTCCGGAGTGTTCAGGTCCTGCAGGAGCCCGGCGGATAACCGATGCGGATGCTTGCGGTAGCGGAACGGACGGCAATTGCCTTCGTGCACCACCTTGAGCGCCATGGGGCCATCGATCCTGCTCGCGGCTTCAAAGGCCTCTTCCGGTGTCTGTACGTGATGACTGGGGGCAATGGGGATCCCATAGGCCTCCAGCACCTGCGCCGTCTCGGAGTGCGACAGCGTATCGCGCCCTTCTGCCTTGGCCTCCTGGATCAGGGTACGACAACGGGCACGTATGTCCGGTGTGGTGGAGAACGGCAGGCTGGGCGGCGTCTCCTGCAGCAGGGCCTGTACCCGCTGGTAATCCACCATATGCATGAATGCCTTGACCGCCTTTTCCGGCGACACATAGGTGGGGATGCCGGCCATGCTGCATTCATGCCGGGCATAGAGTGCCCCTTCCAGCCCCATCCAGCTCGTCAGGAGGTTGCGACGAAAGCGCTTGCGGTTGGCGATCACCGCCTGGGCCGTGATTTTCGATGGAGCCAGACGCGTCGGTGCGTGCACCACCAGGACGGCGTCCACCCCCGGGTCGGCGGCCACGATCTCCAGCACCTCCACCAGCTTCTCGGGCGTGGCGTTGCCACCCAGGTCGACAGGATTTTCACCAGGCTTGCTCATGTCGGAATCGCCCTTCCTCAGGGCGCGGCGGGTCTCGTCACCGAATCGGGCCAATCTGCCACCGGCACTGATCAACTTGTCGATGGCCAGCATGGCCGGCCCCAGGCCGTTGGAGACGATGGCCAGGCGGTCGCCCTTGAGCGGCTTCATCTGGGACAGCGTCATCAGCGCGTCGAAAAGCTCGTCCGAGTCGTTGACGCGGACGACGCCCGCTCGGGAAAACGCGGCATCGAACACCACATCCCGGTTCGCCACGCCCGGCGTGGGTGGCACATTGGACAGGTCGGACTCGGGCGTTCGACCGCTCTTGATGGCCAGGACCAGGCGATGGCGCGAGGCATCGCGCAGCGCGGTCATGAAATGCTGGGAGTCGTGGATGCGTTCCAGATGCAGCAGGATGGCCTGCGTGGGGGCGTACTGATTGATGTAGTCGATGAGATCGGGAAGCATCACATCGACACTGTCACCCACGGTTATCAGATGGGAAAACCCGATGCCCCGCCCCGCTGCCCAATCGATCATGGCATTGCCCAGCATGCCCGACTGCCCCAGATAGGCGACCTTGCCCGCCTTGACCGGTTGGCTGGCATAGGAAGCATTGAGCTTTCGGCTCGGAACGATCAAGCCCATGCACTCGGGCCCAAGCACGCGAATGCCCGACTCCCGTGCCGCTGCCAGCATCCGCTCCCGGATCGAGCCCTTGTCTTCCCGGGCTTCGTCAAGGCGCGACCCGCCGGACAGCACGAGCGCGGCCCGGATGCCGATACGCCCCAGGCGGGATATCACCTTCGGCAGGGTATGTGCCGGCGTACAGACCACGGCGAGGTCCGGTGCTTCCGGCAGCTCACGGATCCGCGCCACGCCGGGCTGACCGAATACCGTCTCGTATCCCTTGAGATTGACCGCCCAGATGGTCCCGGGAAAACCTGCTTCTTGCAGGTTGCGGATCACCAGGCCGCCTATCGAATGAGGTTTTTCCGAGGCGCCGATCACCGCTATGGTACGAGGCTCGAAAAAGTGCCGCAGAAATCGGGTACCCAAATCGTTCCCTCCCACCAGATCAGTTTCCTGCCACCCTGTGTACGACTTATTGACACTGTTATGCAAGGGCTTACGCGCTTTATGGTGACTTCTGTCACTCTGGAGCCCCCATTAATGATAACGGCCTACATTACGCACCCCAATTGTGATCTCCACCATATGGGCCCGGAGCATCCCGAAAGTCCCCTGCGCCTGGAAGCCATTCGTGCCCGTCTGGCCCTCTCCGGATTGCTGCAACAGACCATGCAGTCGGATGCCCGCGAGGCCACCGAGCCTGAACTGGCCAGGGTTCACCCGCTGCGTCACCTTCGCGCGCTGGACAAGTGCGTTCCCGAGTCGGGTATCGTCACGCTGGACAGTGACACCATGATGAACCCTGACAGCCTCCAGGCCGCCCGGATGGCGTCGGGAGCCGTCATCAGAGGTGTCGAGCAGGTCTATCGGGGCCAGGCCGACAACGTCTTCTGCGCCGTGCGCCCCCCCGGCCATCATGCCGAAGCGACCGACGCCATGGGTTTCTGCTTCTACAACAACGTTGCCGTTGGTGCGGCGCACGCTCGGGCCAAATACGGTACACGACGTATCGCCATCCTCGATTTCGACGTGCATCAATGCAACGGCACCATCGATATCTTCAAGGACGATCCCGATATCCTGATCTGCACCAGTTTCCAATACCCGTTCTATCCTTGGCGTTATCTGCGCAGTGAATGGCAGAACGTGGTCAACACTCCGTTGGACGCTGGCACCGACAGCGCCGCCTTCCGTCGTGCCATCGAGGATGACTGGCTTCCGGCGCTGCATGGCTTCAAGCCCGAGCTTGTGCTGGTGTCGGCCGGCTTTGACGCTCATCGAGAGGATCCAATAGCGGAGCTATGCCTGGAAGACGAGGACTTCTACTGGGTAACGCACCTGGCCATGGAAATTGCCGCGCTCTATGCCGACAATCGCCTGGTATCGGTGCTGGAAGGGGGCTACGACCCGGCGTCACTGGGGCGCAGCGCCGAGGCTCACGTCAAGGCACTGCTGGGCCTGCCCTTCAGCAAGTGAGACATTGTGCCGGGCTGTCGCAAGCGGGCGTGCCCATGTCGCCCTGGCGGTGCGTACCGCACCATTTGTGGTACGCTTTGGGGAAACTCTGTTTCCTATAGTGAACCTGCCAATGCCCGCCAACACCGACCAGCAGACCGCCCTGCGCATCGCTTCCGGCCGCAAGCCATTCGTTGAGCCATTGCGCCTGGGTGAGCGTCTCAAGGAAATTCGCCTGGCCAACCAGTGGACCCTTGAGGATGTGAGTCAGCGCACCGGGCTGGCTCGCTCGACGCTGTCCAAGATCGAAAACAGCCAGATCTCTCCCACCTTCACTGCCGTCCAGAAGCTGATCAATGGTCTTGGCATCGATCTGCCACAGTTGCTCACGCCACCGCGGGTCCAGCCCCGCACCATGGGCCGACGAGACCTCACGCGCCAAGGTGAGGGCCAGCATCATCCGACTCCGACCTATGAACATGAACTGCTCAGTTGTGAGCTGGCGCAGAAGCGCATGATTCCGTTCAAGACGATCGTGCGGGCCCGTCAGTTCGATGAATTCAACGAGTGGGTTCGCCATGACGGCGAAGAATTCCTGATGGTGCTGGAGGGCGAAATCCGTCTCTATACCGAATTCTACGAACCGCTGCAGCTGACCCGGGGTGACAGCATCTATTTCGACAGCGACATGGGGCACGCCCTCGTTTCGGTCAGCGAGGACGACGCCGTGGTGCTGTCGGTTTGCACCCGGGGGGACAGCGCCGCCTAGTCGGCTGCCCCAGCCGACTACCGGCGATCGCCCGGCCGTTTCGGCGGCACGGCATCGAGCACGAGACGATCAGTGGCGTGAATGGCCTGAAAGTGGCGCCCCTTGGCGCGGGCGACCAGCATGACACCGAAGCGATCGGCGAGCTCCACGCCCTTCTGCGTCACCCCCGAGCGGGACACCAGCACACTGATGCCCATCTGGGCCACCTTGAGGACCATCTCCGACGTCAACCGCCCCGTCGTATAAAAGATATCGGCAGCATGGGCCTGGGACATGCCCAGCCATTGCCGCCCGGCCAGGGTGTCCACGGCGTTGTGTCGCCCCACGTCTTCGACGAAATCCAGCACGTCGGCCTGGCGGCACAGCGCACAGCCATGTACCGCTCCTGCGCTTCGATAGGTCTCGTTATAGTCGCCCAGGCGCTTCAGCAGCTCATAGAGCACCGACTGGGACAGCGAGGTGTCGGGCAATACCCGAAGCGAGGTCGAATCCAGCAGCCGGCCGAAGACCGTTCCCTGGCCGCAGCCGGTCGTCACGGTGCGTTGCCCCAACCGGGTCTCCAGATCATCGGGAAGGTGGCGTGTCACCACGGCAGCCGCCTCCACCTCCCAGTCCACATGCACCGCCAGAAGGTCGTCCCGGGTCGTCAAGAGCCCCTGGTTGCGCAGATAGCCGACGACCAAGGCTTCCGGGTCGGCACCCAGCGTCATCAAGGTGACGATCTCACGCCGATTGAGATACAGCGTCAGGGCACGTTCGGCCGCAATGGCCTGACGACGGCGCTCACCGAACTCGTCGAGGACGTCGACTTCCAGTGTGGTAGGCAGGCGAGCGTGGCTGCGGCTCAGGTTCCTCATGAGAGGGGCGTTCCCTTTCCTCCGGATCGGCTTGACCATGATGGCATCCTCCGGCCTTTCGCTTCAATCCGGGACACCCCCCACGAGGGGTGTCTTTTGCTATCCTTGACCGCGTCCATGACCACTTCAGGTCAATAGCATGCAGGGAGATAAGCCATGCAGCATCTCAATGACGCCACTCGCACCGAACTCGAAGCCGCCGCGTTTCGCCGCTTGCTCAAGCATCTTGACGAACACAAGGAAGTGCAGAATATCGACCTGATGATTCTGGCCGACTTCTGCCGCAACTGCCTCTCGAAATGGCTGGTGAATGCCGCCGATGAACGTGGTGCCGAGCTCGACTACGACACCGCCCGCGAATATGTCTACGGCATGCCGTATGAGGACTGGAAAGCGAAGTACCAACAGGAGGCCACGCCTGAGCAATTCGCCGCCCTCGAGGCACACCAGGCACGCAAGCAGGAGCAGGAAGGGACATGAGCGAAGCCATGATACCGCTGAAGATCGCGGTACTGACCATTTCCGATACGCGGGATCTGGATACCGACCGCAGCGGCGCCCTGCTCGCCGAACGGCTCGAGGCCGCCGGCCACCGGCTTGTCGATCGCCGAATCGCGATCGATGACGTCTACCGTATTCGTGCGGTCGTTTCCGAGTGGATCGCCGACCCGGGAGTCCAGGTCATTCTCACCACCGGTGGGACCGGTTTCACCGGGCGCGACTCCACCCCCGAGGCGATATCGGTGCTGCTGGACAAGCGTATCGAAGGTTTCGGCGAGCAGTTCCGCCAGCTCTCCTTCCAGGAAATCGGCAGCTCCACGATACAGAGCCGCTGCCTGGGCGGACTGGCGAACGCCACCGTGGTCTTCTGCCTGCCCGGCGCGAGCGGCGCCTGCCGCACTGCCTGGGATGGCCTGCTGGCGGAGCAGCTCGACAGCCGGCACGAGCCCTGTAACTTCGCCAACCTGGTCATTCCCGAGAGAGGCCAGCATGCGTGAGATGACCGACAGCCGGCACGAGCCCTGTAACTTTCTACAAGTTCAGGCCAACCTGGCCATACCCGAGAGAGGCCA
>NZ_PNRF01000019.1 GCF_002879615.1 Billgrantia endophytica | reverse complement strand
TCCTGCGCAGGTACGTGACTTCTCTCGTAGCCTGGGGGTACGCGGCAAAACGGACAAGAAGGACAGCGTGGTGTTGGCACGGTATGGCGCAACTCAACAGCCTGAATGCTGGCAGCCAGAGCCTGAGGAAGTGCGCAAGCTCAAGGCGCTGGCGGCGCGACTCGATGCAATGGACAAAGACATTCACCGTGAGCGAAACCGGCGGGAAAAAGCCGAGTTCATCATGGCAACCGATATTCTCCGCTCGATTGATGACATCCTGCTGGCATTGACGCGCGAGCGGGATCGCCTCCAGCAACAGATCGATGATCATCTCGATCAGCACCCTGGCTTAAAGCGGGACCGGGTCTTGTTGCAAACGATCCCGGGGGTTGGTCCCGCCGTGTCACTCAGGTTGTTGGCGATGCTACGTAGCCGCGCGTTCCAGAGCGCTCGGCAGGCTGCTGCTTTTGCGGGACTTGTGCCCGTTAGTTGGGAGTCGGGTAGTTCCGTGCGCATGCGGCCCCGTCTTTCGAAAGCTGGCAACCCGAAGCTGCGCCAGAGCCTGTACATGGCGGCCGTCGTAGGGCTGAGGCGAAACCCAGATATCTCGGCGCTCTACCGGCGGCTGACAGGAAACGGCAAGAGCACAATGGCGGCCTTGGGGGCGGCGATGCGGAAGCTAATCCACATCGCCTATGGCATCCTCAAGACCCAAACCGAATATCGGTCGCAAACCACCTAATGGGTTGTTTGTGACTGGTTAGGAGAGATGGTATCTAGTCTTTGCCATCAGCGGGCCCGTGCTATCAGAGGTTCGAGGAGACAAAATAGATGCGAATCGTCGTTGCTTTGGGCGGGAATGCCCTGCTGCGCAGGGGGGAGCCCATGACGGCAGAGGCTCAGCGTGGCAACATCAGGGCCGCGTGCGAACAGATCGCCAAGATCGCGCCGGGCAATGAACTGGTCATCGCTCACGGCAACGGTCCGCAGGTTGGCCTATTGGCTTTGCAAGGTGCCGCCTATGCCGATGTCAGCGCCTACCCGTTGGATGTGCTCGGTGCCGAGACCGAAGGCATGATCGGCTATATGATCGAGCAGGAACTCGGCAATTTACTGCCTTTCGAAACGCCCTTCGCGACCCTGTTGACTCAGGTCGAGGTGGATGCGGAAGATCCTGCCTTTCAGCACCCGAGCAAGCCGATCGGGCCTGTCTACGGCCGGGAGGAAGCAGAACGTCTTGCCAAGGAGAAAGGGTGGAGTATTGCGCCCGATGGTGACAAGTTCAGGCGCGTAGTGCCCAGTCCTCGCCCCAAGAGAATCTTCGAGATTCGCCCGGTGCAGTGGTTGCTGGACAAGGGCAGTATTGTGATCTGCGCCGGGGGTGGCGGCATCCCTACTGTCTACGATGAACACCGCAAGCTGCACGGCATCGAGGCAGTGATCGACAAGGATCTCTGCTCCGCGCTCCTCGCCGAGCAGTTGGAGGCTGATCTGTTGATAATCGCCACAGACGTCAACGCGGCTTATGTCGATTGGACCGGGCCGAACCGCAAGGCGATCGC
Source organism: Billgrantia endophytica (assembly GCF_002879615.1). Lineage (GTDB taxonomy): Bacteria > Pseudomonadota > Gammaproteobacteria > Pseudomonadales > Halomonadaceae > Halomonas > Halomonas endophytica. The sequence continues at coordinate 152,792 of NZ_PNRF01000019.1, read as the reverse complement.
CAGGGCCCATCCGGATGCGCTGGAGTGCCTGGAATTCGCTGCCGGTTCCATGGGACCTAAAATAGAGGCGGCCTGCGGCTATGCCAGGCGCACCGGCAAGGAAGCCGTGATCGGCTCGTTGGACGATATCGAAGCGATCGCTCGGGGAACGGCAGGTACGCGTGTTTTCACCGCCACGGCCGGTATCGTCTTTCGGTAGGTTTTGTACCTGGTCCTACAGCCGGTATTCTCCACCCAGGAGGAACGAGCCGCTGTCGGGGTCCATATAAGCTAGCTTCAACTCGCGAGTGTGGGGTTGCCCACCAGCACCATGGTCTTCGCCGAGGCGTCTGCGGCGCCAGTCGAGACGCAAAGTCGAGGCGTCGAACCGGATGCTCCGACAGGATGGGAAAAAGGGCGCTTTGTCGCTGGGTATGGAATTCGGCCCGGCGCGGCCAATGCTACGTCACGGTGCTCCTCGACATGCAGCGCAAGCACGAGCCGGTGATCTTCGCCGTTTCCGGTCATGAGCCGATGGCGAAGGCTCTGGCGACCCTGTGGGGACGCCTGCTCGATCAGGCAAAACCCACATGAAACGTCGAAGAACCGTTTTTAGCGAGTGTTGACTTGGTCATTAGAAGGGGTATATTCCGGCAGCTTTCCGATTTGCCCGCATGAAGGCGTGTTCGCGCTTTTTCTGCCACTCTTTCCGTTTTCATCTGCTGCTGTGAGGCCCGTTCATGTCGCGGCAACTGCTGGCCATGGCCCTGGCCCCCTTGTTGGGGCTGTTCATCCTGGGTATCGGCAACGGTTTCCTGGCTACGCTGATCACCCTGCGCCTGGATGCTGCCGGCGAATCGCCGGTCGTGATCGGCTGGGTATCGTCCGCCTATTTCATCGGCCTGGCACTGGGCGCCATGTTCAACGATCGGCTGCTGCTGCGCATCGGCCATATTCGTGCCTATGGCAGTTTTGCCTCGCTGGTGGCCGTTACCGTACTCCTGCAGGGCCTGTGGCTCGACCCCGTCTCGTGGTTCGGGCTGCGCCTGATTGGTGGCTGGGCCACCGTGGGCGTGTATCTGGTCATCGAGAGCTGGCTGCTCACCTCTGGCGACCAGAAGGTCCGCGGCCGCCTGCTGGCACTCTACATGATCTCGCTGTATGCCGCCGGCGTGCTGGGCCAGTTGCTGCTGGGCGTGACCGATGCCATGGGCGTTACCGCTCCGTTCATGGTGATCGGCATGCTGGCGTCGCTGTCGGTACTGCCCATGGCCATGATTCCGCGGGTGTCGCCGCTGATCGAGCATGCCGAGCCGCTCTCGCCGGTACGCCTGATCACCTTGACGCCTACCGGTGTCATGGGGAGCTTCGGTTCAGGGTTGGCGGTGGCTGCTGTCTACACGCTGCTGCCACTCTATCTGCAGCGCGTCGGCCTGACGGTAAACCAGATCGGTCAGATGATGGCGGTGGTGATCCTGGGGGCCATGCTGTTGCAATACCCCATCGGCCGTTGGTCGGACCGCCACGATCGCCAGATGGTGCTGATCCTGATCGGTGCCTTCTGCACGCTGATATCGGCCGGCATGCTGCTGTTGCCGCTGAACACCTGGATACTGGCGGGTTTGCTGTTCATGCTCGGCGGCGGTGTCTTTGCCCTTTATCCGGTCGCCGTCAGCCACGCCGCCGATCGTGCCCCGGCCGGTGCCCTGGTGCGTATGAGCCAGGGCCTGCTGTTGATCAATGCCATCGGCTCGACTGTCAGTCCCCCCCTTGTCTCGCCGATCATGGCTGCGGTGGGTGATGCCGGCCTGTTCTGGGCCTTCGGTGGGCTCGGCATCGGCCTGGTGGCCTTCTTTGGCTGGCGGCGCAGCGTGCGCCCGGCACCGCTGCCCGTGGCGCCTTTCGCGCCTTCCACACCCATGTCCTCTGCGGGCGCCGAGCTGGTCGTTACCGAAGAGCTGATCCAGGGTGCGACCGAGCATGAGCACATGGAGGATCTTTCCAGCGCGGTACCCGAGGTGGAGGTGGCCAGGCCCATGGTGGGTCCGCCGCCACCGGATGAGCCGCATATCGTCTACTATGACGAAGACGCCATGGAACCCGACGGGCAGACGCTGGCCGAAACATCCGATAACGACCGTCGCTGAGACTCTCTTTATCCAGGGATTGTGTGCCGTGGCCCGGTGGTACTGGGCGTGGCGCTTCTGCTCTGGCGGTCGGTATGCGACATAGGGATAATGGTTAACGAAAAGTAGTGAATCTACTATTTCCGCTATCATTTTTCCCGAGGTATCGTCATGTTTCCCTTTGCTGCCCCCGTCCGTGACCTTCGTTTCGTGCTTGAGGAACTGCTCGAGCATCGCTCGCTGGCCCTGCCAGCCTTCGACGAAACCAGTCCGGACCTGGTCGAAGCCGTGCTGGAGGAAGCCGCCAAGCTGGCGGGCGAGGTATGGGGTCCGCTGAATGCCAGCGGCGACCAGCAGGGCTGCGCCCGTCGCGAAGATGGCGGTGTGACCCTGCCCGACGGCTTCATCGAGGCCTATCAGGCCTATGCCGAAGGTGGCTGGAACGGCATTGGCGTGTCCGAGGCACTGGGTGGCCAGGGCCTGCCCGAGGTGGTGGCAAGCTCGGTGCAGGAGATGCTGCACGGCGCCAACATGGCGCTGGGGCTGTGCCCGATGCTCACCGCCGGGGCCATCGAGGCGCTGGCCCACCATGGTGACGACACGCTGAAAGCAACCTACCTTCCCAAGCTGGTCGAGGGTACATGGACCGGTACCATGAACCTTACCGAACCCCAGGCCGGCTCGGATCTCTCCAAGGTCCGCACCCGTGCCGTCCCTGAAGGCGACCATTATCGGCTGTTCGGTCAGAAGATCTTCATTACATGGGGCGAGCACGACGCCGCCGAGAACATCATCCACCTGGTGCTGGCGCGCAAGCCGGATGCGCCGGAGGGCAACAAGGGCATTTCTCTATTCCTGGTGCCCAAGTTCCTGGTCAAGGATGATGGATCGCCGGGTGAGCGTAATGACGTGGTCTGCGCCTCCATCGAGCACAAGCTCGGTATTCATGGCTCGCCCACCTGCACCCTGAGCTTCGGTGAGGGCGACGGCGCCATCGGCTATCTGATCGGCCAGGAGGGGCGTGGGCTCAGTCACATGTTCACCATGATGAACGAGGCTCGTCACAAGGTAGGCGTACAGGGTATCGGCGTGGCCGAGCGCGCCTGCCAGCACGCCTTCGCCTACGCCCTCGACCGGGTGCAGGGCAAAAGCGCCAGGACACGCGGCGAGTGCGCCATCAGCGATCATCTGGACGTGCGCCGCATGCTGCTCTCGATGCGTGCCCGTACCGATTCCCTGCGTGCCCTGGCGCTCTACTGCGCCGCCGAGCTCGACGTGGCCCGCCATGGGGGTGACGAATCCGAGCGCCAGGCCGCCCAGGCCCGTGTCGACGTGCTGATCCCCGTGGTCAAGAGCTTCTCCACCGACCAGGCTGTGGATATCGCCTCCATGGGTGTACAGGTACATGGTGGCATGGGCTTCATAGAGGAGACCGGTGCCGCTCAGTTGCTGCGCGACGCCCGCATCGCACCCATCTATGAAGGTACGAACGGCATCCAGGCCCTCGATCTTGCCGGACGCAAGCTGCAGCGTGATGGCGGGGCGGCGCTCAACGATCTGATCGACCGGGTCGAAGCCACCGCCGAGGCGCTGGGCGGTAACGGCGAACTGACTGCCTTGGGCGAGAGCCTTGCGGCGGGTGCCACGGACCTGCGCGCAGCCATGGCCGTGGTGCTCGAGCAGGGTAGCGATGCCGAACGCGGCGCAGACGCCATTCAGGCTTACGCCACGCCTTTCCTCAACCTGGCCGGTCATGTGCTGTGTGCCTGGCAGATGGGGCAGTCAGCCCTCAAGGCCAGCGCTGCACAGGCGGCCGGCAACTCGGAGCCGTTTTACCAGGCCAAGCTGGCCAGTGCCGACTATGCCCTGCGCCAGTGGCTGCCGATGGGCCGTGCCAATCGCACGGTGATCGAGGCCGGCATGTCGAGCCTGGTTGCCTTCGAGGCCACCTCGCCGTAGCCGTGCTCGAGACGGCGCCGATAGGGAGAGGGGGCTGGCAGCGGGCAACGGCCAGAATATTTGCCGGGCAGAACGATAACGACATTGCAATTGGAGAGATGTAAATGGATTCATCGATTTTCGAACAGGACCTGCCAAAGACGCAGGCCAACCATGTGGCGCTATCGCCGTTGACCTTCATTGAACGCAGTGCGTCCATCTATCCCGATTACCCGGCGGTCGTCCACGGTGATGTCCGGCGGAACTGGGCCGAGACCTGGGAGCGCTGTCGACGCCTCGCCTCGGCGCTTGAGAAGCGAGGCGTCAAGCCCGGCGAGACCGTGGCTGCCATGCTGCCCAATGTACCGGCCATGTTCGAGGCCCACTTCGGCGTACCCCTTGCCGGCTGCGTGCTCAATACGCTGAACATCCGGCTGGATGTCGATGCCATCGCCTACATGCTCGAGCATGGAGAAGCTCAGGCGGTGCTGGTCGACCCCGAGTTTGCCGAGGTGATCGAGGAGGCCGTCTCACGCCTGGCGATCAAGCCACTGGTGATCGACGTGGCCGACAGCCTCTACGAGGGCGATGCCCGCCGTATCGGCGAGCTGGAGTACGAAGCGCTGCTGGCCGAGGGCGATCCGGATTACGCCTACCGGCTGCCCGAGAACGAATGGCAGGCGATATCGCTCAACTACACTTCCGGCACCACCGGCAAGCCCAAGGGGGTGGTCTATCACCATCGCGGTGCCTACCTCAATGCGGTCAGCAACATCCTCGAATGGGCCATGCCGCATCACCCGATCTACCTGTGGACGCTGCCGATGTTCCATTGCAATGGCTGGTGCTTCCCCTGGACCATCGCCGCCAATGCCGGCGTGAGTGTCTGCCTGCGCCGGGTGGACCCGAAAAAGATCATGAATCTGATCGCCGACGAGAAGGTGACCCATTTCAGTGGCGCGCCCATCGTGCTCAACGGTCTGGTCAACCTGCCCGGAGAGGACAAGCGCGACTTCGACCATCCGGTGAAGGTCACCACCGCTGGCGCGGCACCTCCCGCTTCGGTGATCTCCGGGGTCGAGAAGATGGGCATCGATGTTACCCACGTTTACGGGCTTACCGAGGTCTATGGCCCGGTAACCGTTTGCGCCTGGCGCGAAGGCTGGAATGAATTGCCGATGGAGGAACGGGCAACGCTCAAATCGCGCCAGGGCGTGCGCTATCACATGCTCGAAGCGCTCTGCATCGCCGATCCCAATACCCTGGAGCCGGTACCCAAGGATGGCCAGACCGTCGGCGAGATCCTGATGCGTGGCAACAATGTGATGAAAGGCTATCTCAAGAACGAGGCGGCTACCGAACAGGCGCTGGAGGGCGGCTGGTACCATACCGGGGACCTGGCGGTATGGCACGCGGACGGCTACATCGAGATCAAGGACCGCTCCAAGGACATCATCATCTCCGGTGGCGAGAACATCTCGACCATCGAAGTGGAAAACGCCATCTATTCTCATCCGGCGGTCGAGGAAGCGGCGGTAGTGGCCAAGCCCGACGAGAAGTGGGGTGAGACCCCCTGCGCCTTCGTCAAGCTCAAGATCGGCTACGGTGAGGTCACCGAAGCGGACATCATCGAGCACTGCCGCGAGCATCTGGCCCGTTTCAAGGCGCCCAAGACGGTGATTTTCAGCGAATTGCCCAAGACCTCCACGGGCAAGATCCAGAAATTCGTCCTGCGTGAAGAAGCGCGCAAGTCGTAATGCCTAACAGGAGAGTGACGAGATGAACCAACAACTGATTGGCGTAGTCGGCGCTGGGACCATGGGGCAGGGCATCGCTCAGGTTCTGGTCGGAAGTGGCTTTCCGGTCCAGCTTTACGATGTGGCCGGCGAACAGCTCACCCGGGCCCAGGCGGGCATCGACACCGGGCTGGGCAAGCTGGTGGCCAAGGAGAAACTCTCCGAAGCCGACAAGGAATCGGCCATGGCCAGGCTTACGGTTACCACGGCGCTGGACGCCCTGCGTGACTGCGAAGTGATCATCGAGGCCGCACCGGAGCAGCCGGCGCTGAAGGAGAAGCTGTTCCGGGACCTCAGCCGCCTGAGCCACGATGCGATACTCGCTTCCAATACCTCGTCGCTGTCGCTGACCCGTCTCGCGGCAGTGTGCGAGCGTCCCGAACGCGTGGTGGGCATGCACTTCTTCAACCCGGTACCGGTGCTCAAGCTGGTCGAGGTGATTCGAGCCGAACAGACCAGCGACGCCACCGTGGCGCGTATCGAGACGCTGATCAAGGAGCTCGGCAAGACGGGCGTAGCGATTGCCGACTCGCCCGGATTCGCTGTCAATCGGCTGCTGGTGCCCATGATCAACGAGGCCGCCTTCCTGCTTCAGGAAGGTGCCGCCACCGCCGAAGCCATCGATCAGTCCATGAAACTGGGTGCCGCCCACCCCATGGGCCCGCTTCAGCTTGCCGACCTGATCGGCCTGGACGTCTGCCTGGCGATCATGGAGGTGCTGCAGGAGGGCTTCGGTGACCCCAAATACCGCCCCTGCCCGCTGCTCCGGCGCATGGTGGCCGCCGGTTACCTTGGCAGAAAAACGGGTCGTGGTTTCCACGTCTATAACTGAATTCGCTCTTGTCAAATAGAGTAAAGGATGGGTTGACAGCGCCTCCGCGCAGGCCTGCCCGCGGATCAGCCCCGTTGTTTGAGTGCCGTGACTTCCAATTGCGATAGCGTTGCCCCGACGAAAGAAAGGATTGCCGACCTACCAAGCGTTCGCTAGGGTAGGTCGGTATCCCTTCAACAAGACTGCGTTTGCATTGATCAGGAGCCCCACATGAGCGACAAGCTGATCGAGATTGCCGATAACGATGGCGTCGTACGCTTGACCATCAATCGGCCCAAGGCATTGAATGCGCTGAATAGCGCCGTGCTCGCCGAACTGGAAGCGGTGCTGGTGGATCTGGAGCGGCGCGACGACCTGCGCGCCGTGCTGATTACCGGCTCGGGAGAGAAGTCCTTCGTCGCCGGTGCCGACATCACCGAGATGCGTGACAAGGCACCGGAAGAGGCCCGTGCCTTTGCCAGTCAGGCGCTGCGGACCATCAAGCGACTCGAACTGTTGCCGGTGCCGGTGGTCGCCCTGGTGAACGGCTTTTGTCTTGGCGGCGGCTGCGAACTGGCGCTGGCCTGCGACTGGGCCGTAGCCAGCGACAATGCCATCTTCGGTCAACCGGAAGTGCTGCTGGGGGTCATTCCCGGCTTCGGTGGTACCCAGCGGCTACCGCGCCGCGTTGGCCCGGCCATGGCGCTGGATCTGGTCACCACCGGCCGCAAGATCGATGCCAATGAGGCCCTGCGCATAGGTCTGGTCAATCGCGTGGTGCCCCAGGCCGAGCTAGAAGCCTATGCCGAAGAGCTGATCAAGCAGCTCTCCGGCAACGGCCCGCTGGCGGTGCGCGGTGCCAAGCAGGCGGTGCATGACGGTATGGATCAGGACCTCGATAGCGCCCTGGCACTGGAAACGGCCCTGTTCGCCTGCTGCTTCGCCGGCGACGAGCAGACCGAAGGCATGACCGCCTTCGTCGAGAAGCGCAAGCCGAACTTCTGATCCGGCAGGCGCTGCCATCATCAGAGTCAACGGCAGTGGCGAGATGCCCTGCCGTTTTTCTGTTCTCCGGCGCGTGGTCCATGCCGGTAGAGACTTGGCGTAGACCAACCAGGAGGATCGGGACATGGCGGCTTATATCATCGGGAGCGTTACGGTAAAGGACGCGAAGAAGTGGGCGGAATATCGCGACAAGGTCTCCGCGACGCTTGTTCCCTGGGGAGCGGAACTCGTGTTCAGGGGCGTGCGCGTGGCCGTGCTGAACGGCAAGCACGACCACACGGACAACGTGGTGATTCGCTTTCCAACGACCGCTTCCGTTGCCGAGTGGTACCGCTCCCCCGCCTACCAGGCGCTGATTCCGCTTCGTGATCAGGCGGCCGACGTGGACCTGGTGAGCTATGAAACGGAAACGACCGATTGATGCAAAGGGCTAGGCGTCGGACAGCGTCTTCCGTCGCCGTAGACGAAGCATGCCGGTGGCGATGGCGGTGCCGGCCAGGGTGATCGCCATGCCGACCAGGATCTGAATGCTGAGCACTTCGCCAAGCAACAGATAGCCCCATAACAGCGCGCTGACGGGTACCAGGAAGGTCACCGTGGACGTTGCCGTGGCACCGGCACTGGAAATCAGGCCGAAGTAGAGCAGGAAGGCCACCGTGGTGCTGAGCACGGCCAGGCCCATCCCGTTGGCCCATGCGATGCCGCTGATGGGCTCGGTCGGCCATAGCAGCAGGCCGGGTATCAGCAGGATCAGGGCTGACATGGCGACGCTGCCGGCGGCCAGAACCCGCACCGGCAGGTGCGACAGGTAGGTCTTTGAATAATTGGTGGCGATACCGTAGCAGAAGGTGGCGCCCAGTACGGCGAGGATGAACCAGCCATCCCCTCCCAATGCGAAATCGAGCCGATCGGCCGAAAGGACGTAGACTCCAAAGAAGGCCAGGGCCAGGCCAAGATACTGTTGACGCTGTACGGTTGTGGCAAAGAACAGTGCCCCCAGCAGAGCGGTAAAGATCGGGGTCGTGGCGTTGATCAGTGAGGTGAAGCTGGCTTCCAGGCGTGTCGTCGCAAGAGCCAGCAGGCAGAAGGGCAGCACGTGGTTGATCAGGCCCAGCAGCAGCAGGCCGCCCTTGTTTTCCCATACCAGCTTCAGGTAGTGCAGGCTGAGCAGCAGCGGAATGAGCAGAAGGGTGCCCACGCCCATTCGAACGAGGATCAATGGAATCGGCCCGAATTCGGGGACGGCCACCCGCATGAATAGGAAAGACATGCCCCACAGGGAAGAGAGCAAAATCAAGCGCAGAGTATCGGCCGGCGACATGCGGCATCCTTGGCAGAAAAGCGAGAAGAAGAAAGAGTGCGTATCAATTTAGCCTATGAGAAATTGATATGCCCATCAATCTTGCTGATAGATGATATCAAGCGGTATCGCGAGGGCAAACATTGAAGATCACACAGATCAATCTCTACCCGGTCAAGTCGTTGAGAGGCATTTCGCTCGAGCGGGCGGTACTGGGCCAGCGGGGCATCTCTTATGACCGGAACTGGATGGTAGTCAATGATACCGGTCGCTTCGTGACCCAGCGCCAATTGCCGCATATGGCCCAGGTAGAGGTAAAGCTGGATGACGAACGGCTGATATTGGAGCACCCCCATGCCGACCCGTTGACTATCGAGCTGGCACGGAACGACCAGGCCCGGATGACCGCCCATGTCTGGGATGACCACTGCACGGCCCTCGATGAAGGAGCAGACGCATCACGCTGGCTTGGCAGCGTGATGGGCGGCTGGCGGGGCAGCGACCTGCGCCTGGTGCGTTTTGCACCGGAACAGCGGCGTCCTGTTGAACCGTACTATCAGCAGGGTGAGCAGGCCCATACCGCCTTTGCCGATGGCTATCCTTTCCTGGTGGCATCGGAATCGTCTCTGGCGGCGCTGAATGAAGTGCTGCAGTGCAAGGGCGGCGATGCCATTCCCATGAACCGCTTTCGGCCCAACGTCGTTTTCGAAGGAGCGGAAGCGTTTGCCGAGGATGAGTGGCAGGAGCTTCTGTCGACGGAGGGGCGCTACCGTCTGGGCTTGAGAAAGCCCTGCCAGCGCTGCAAGATCACCACCGTCGATCAGCGGACGGGTAATATCGCTTCTCCCGGGGAGCCGTTGCAGACCCTGGTCGAGATGAAGACTCGGCCGGGGCTGAAAGGGGCCTATTTCGGCCAGAACGCCACCTTGTTGTCGGGGGAAGGGCTGACGATCCAGGTGGGGGATGCGCTGAAACACAGCCGTTGAATTCAGTTTTCCAGCCCCGGGAGGCGGCTTGAGCTTTTACGTCTATCTGTCCGGCGAGATCCGGTGTGGTGCCGACGGTGCCGGGCTGGGTCGTGTTCACCTCGGCGCTACGTCACGCGTGAGACGCCGGCATTCGGCCGGCGCCGGGGCGGAACCTCAACGTGTCATGAAGGGCATCGGCTGCCGGTCGGTGAATTGATAGACCTCCCAGTCGTCTTGCTTCGGCCCGGGCATTCCCGGGGTGCCGATGGGCATGCCGGCCAGGCCTATGCCACCGATCGTCGGGCGCTGTTCGAATAGCGTCTCGACGGCTTCGAACGGAACGTGGCCTTCAATGGCGTAGTCGCCCATCAGGATGGTGTGACAGGAGCCCTTGCCGTAGGGCAGCCCGACCTGCTGCTTGATCTTGCCGATTTCCACATCGTCGATGAGGGTGACCGTGACGTCTCGCTCCTCCAGTTGGCGGGCATACTCGTGGCAGCAGCCGCATTCCGGATTCATATAGAGGGTGGCGGTCTCGGGCAGGGCCGCATGGGCCATGGAGGCAGCCCCCATGAGCAGGGTTCCGGACAGCAATAGGGAGATGACGGGACGATTCATGAGCTTGCTCCGGTCGATGGGTTCGAAGTGAAGAGGTACTTGCCGAGGGCAGCGATCCCCAGTGCCAGCAGCAACAGCAGGGCGATGGGCAGTACGGTACCGAGAACGCCGCTCATCATGGTGCATTCGGTCATCATGGTGGCTCTCCTTGGTTGACGACACGGGTCCGCCGTGGGGACCAAGCCCGGTCTCACAGGTGGCGATGACGTCACCGAGTCCCGGGTCGATCACCGATAGGCCGCCAACGTGGATATTGGTAAGGAAGTCTTCATTGACCCAGCGCAAAGAGCGCTTCCCTATCTCTCCTTTCCATTCCCACGTCCATGGCCATGGCGATGCATCAGAAAGTGCGCGCCCAGGCACAGGAGCATGGGCAGCAGCAGCCAGACACCACTGCCCGGCGTCTGGCCGCGCCACAGGAGCGGCAGCATGGCCCCGCCCATCAGCACGACACAGGCGATCATCATCCTGGAAGACAAGGCGCCCGAACGGGAGCCTTGTCCCGGCTGCTTCCCTTCTGTTCCACTATCTTGAGCGCCAGTTTCTGCGGCTCCTTTGCCTTGGTGGGTGTGCTCTGTCGAGTGATGTCGGCTCATGAGGCGTCTCCTGTGGTCCGAGTACGGGCAAAGCGGCGCTTGAGCAGCAGCGAGTTGCCGATCACCGACAGCGAGCTGGCGGTCATGGCCACGACCCCGATCATCGGATGCAGCAGGCCGACCGCGGCGATGGGGATGGCCGCCATGTTGTAGATGCTGGCCCAGAGCAGGTTCTGGACGATCTTGTCGAAGGTGGTGCGGGAGAGATGCATGGCTTCCACCACGCCGGTCAGTTCGCCCCGCACCAGGGTGACATCGGCGGCCTCGATGGCAACGTCGGCTCCGGCACCAATGGCAATGCCCACATTGGCCTGTTTCAGGGCGGGGGCATCATTGATGCCATCACCGACCATGGCCACGTGATTGCCGTATTTTTCCTGCAGGGCGCGAATGGCGTCGACCTTGCCCTCGGGCAGTACCCCGGCCTGGACCTCATCGATGCCCACCTCGTCTGCAACGGCACGGGCTGCCCGTTCGTTGTCGCCGGTGATCATCACCACGTGCAGGCCGAGCTTGTGCATGCCGCGGATGGCCTCTACCGAATCCTGCTTCAAGGTATCGGCCACTGCGACCAGGCCCAGGGCCTTGCCGTCGGCAGCGACGATCACCACGGTACGTCCCTTGTCCTCCAGGGCTTGCATGGTGTCGTCGAGGGCATCGAGTCCGCTCACGCCCTCTTCATCAAGCAAGCGGCGATTGCCGATCAGCACGGTTTCGTTGCCGACCTTGCCGGAAACGCCTCGTGCGCCGGTGGAGCGGAATCCCGTGACGTCGCCCGGCGTCACGTCACGTTCCCGCGCTCCATCGACAATGGCTCGGGCAATCGGATGCTCGGAGGCGTTCTCGACGCTGGTCGCCAGGTTAAGCAGGTGGGCTTCGTCGACTCCCTTGGCGGTAACGACATCGGTCAGCTTCGGCTCGCCTCGGGTAATGGTGCCGGTCTTGTCCAGCACGATGACCTTGATGTCCTTGAAGGTCTGGATGGCCTCGCCGGAGCGGATCAGGATGCCGCGCTCTGCGCCGATGCCCGAGCCGACCATCAAGGCCGTGGGTGTCGCCAGACCCAGTGCGCAGGGGCAGGCGATGACCAGTACGGCGATGGCGGCGAGGATCGCCAGTACCGGCGTCGCGGCGTCGGGGTTCACCCAGGGCAGGAAGGTCGCTCCCCAGTCGAGAATCGGTCGTAGCGCATCGGGTGCCAGCAGCCAGGCCACCAGGCTTGCCAAGGCGATCAGGATCACCACCGGCACGAAGCGTCCGGTCATGCGGTCGGCGAATTCCTGGATCGGCACCCGCGAGCCTTGGGCCTGATCGATCAGGCGTATCACCTGGGCCAGAAAGGTATCGCCGCCGACCCGGGTGGCCTTGACCCGCAGCCGCCCTTCCTTGTTGAGGGTCGCTCCTATCACACTGTCGCCGGCGCTCTTGTAGACCGGTACCGACTCGCCGGTGGCGAGGGACTCGTCCAGGTGGCTCTCGCCCTCGATCACTTCGCCGTCGGTGGGGACCTTGTCACCGGGACGCACGATCATGATGTCGCCGGGGGCGAGCTCCTTCACCGATACTTCGACTTCTTCACCGGCACGTTCCACCCGCGCCGTCTTGGCGCCCAGAGTCAGCAGGCGACGGATGGCCTGGGAAGCACGCCCCTTGGCCAGTGCCTCCAGGTAGCGGCCCAACAGGTGGAAGGTCGTGATCGTGGCAGCCATCTCGACGAAGGACGTCATTGGATAGACGAAGCCGGCGAGCCCGATCAGATAAGGTGGCAGGCTGCCCATCGAGATCAGCACGTCCATATTGAAGGTGCCGTTCTTCAAGGAGCGCCAGGACGCCTTGTGGGTAGCCGCTCCACCGAAGAGAAACACCACCGGGAAGGCCAATATCACCACGATCAGCAGATAGCCCGGGATCGGCTGCCAGAACATATGCGGTATCATGAGGATCATGATCAGCGTGGTCGGAATGGCGGCGATGAGCAGCCGTTTTCGCGCCAGCCCGAGATAGGCCTCTTCGATCTCGGCATCCGCCTCGCCGTCACTCTCGGCTTGGCTGCTGACGGCGGCCACGTCATAGCCGGCGCCCTCGACGGCACGTCGGAGGGCTTCACCGTCGGGTCCGTCATCCTCGATGGTGACGCTGACGCGATGGCTGGCAATATTGGTCTGGATCCCGTTCACGCCATGGAAGCGTTCGAGTGTCTTGCGCACGATGCCGGCACAGTGGTCACTGCCCATGCCCGGTACGGTCAGCGTTATCGTTTTCAAGGTCGTATCAGTCATCGCTTGTCTCCTGGCTGCGGGTCCAGGCGGGCGGCCATGATCAGGCTGCCGCCCATCATTATCGGAATCGAAGGAGCGGAAAGGATGTGCTGCCGCAGCGTGACGTCAGGGGCGGAGTCGCTGGGTAAGCAGATAGATAGGGAGACGACTGGCTTCTGGCAGACCATGGGGGGAACCAGTGACAGCCATCACCCTGGGCGGTGGGGTGAGCTCGAGGCAGTGAGGAGCGCCAGGCTCCTTGACATCTTGTCGTTCGGTACGTGGGGGTGAGTAGGAGGTCGACTGAGGGCCATGGCCGGGGTGGCAGTGCGGTCCGTCATGCGGGTCGAGGGCAAGTGCGATTCCGGCCTGGGGTGACGCATGGCCGGCCAACTGATGGCCGGTATCGTCGGGGGTGGCGTCATGCGCTGCTACGTTCATGGAGAACAGCATTACCACCAGGCCCAGCAGCACGAGCAGTCCACGGCATGGCCATGCCGTGGAAGGCATGGTTCGGCATGAGGAGTGCGTGTCGTGCCTGGCCATGCAGCAGGCCTCTTGAAATGGAATGGGCTAGTTCACCATAGTCCAGAAGCGGGTATCGGCCATTGATATATATCAAGCAATGACGATGGGAAAACCTCAGGGCCGCCCATGGGTTGCCGTCTATCCTGGCAGGTGAAACACTCCCCGATCAGGCTTGAACCCCATCGTCATCTGGGGCGTGGCGCGGATCGTCTGGTCGCGCGGGCAGGCGAGGGAAGACGGCAGCTTGCCTGGAGAGCCTGCCTTGCTGCAACGTGACAGTCGGCACACGGAGTCGAACCGACAAGGAGAGTAGGATGCCAGGAGTCACCCTGCGGGATAGCGTCACGTCGGACCAGGCGACTCGAGGGCTCCCCTAGTGTCGAGTCCTTCAGCGAGTCCATCTGGCAAGCGTCGCAAGCCCTGGAGCAAGGTTGTCATCTTCGTGGTGCTGGCGCACCTGGCGGGGTTGGCGACATCCGTTGAAGCCTTGATGTCGAGCCGGACTTCCGAGGGTGCCATCGCCTGGGTCGTCTCTCTCAATACCGTGCCTTATCTGGCGGTACCCACGTACTGGATATTCGGACGCAACGGGCTCCAGGGGCACGCGGCGACGCGGCGTGCAGAAGACTCGGAGCTGGCCGGCGCGATTGGCGACAAGTTGACCGGGTTGCGTTCGCATCGTATCGCGCCGCCCGAGGAGGGTCATCCTCTTGCCGGAATAGAGCCGCTGGCCAAGCTGCCCCTCCTTGGCGGTAACGAGGTGTCGCTTCTGATCGATGGTGAAGAGACCTTCGAAAGCCTGTTCACCGGCATCGATTCCGCTGAACGCTATCTGCTGGTCCAGTTCTACATCGTCAGGGACGACGACATGGGCAGGGCATTTCAGCAGCGGCTGATTGCCAAGGCCCGGGAGGGGGTCGAGGTCTATTTCCTCTATGACGAGATCGGTAGCTACGGCCTGCCGGATTCCTATGTGCAGGCCCTCGAGGATGCGGGCGTGAACGTCCATCGCTTTCATGCCACCCGAGGGCCGGGAAGCCGGTTTCAGCTCAACTTCCGCAACCATCGCAAGGTCATGGTGGCCGATGGGGCCAGAGGTTGGGTAGGGGGATTCAACATTGGTGACGAGTACCTGGAAGGGGACCCGGATCTCGGGCCGTGGAGAGATACGCACCTCTTGCTCGAGGGTCCGGCGGCGCTGGCGCTTCAGCTGGTATTTCTCGAGGATTGGCATTGGGCCAGCGAGGAGGTTCTCGACCTGCCCTGGGAGCCGATCGAACGCTATGAACATGATGCCCCGGTGTTGATACTTCCCTCGGGCCCGGCCGATCGCTTCGAGACCGCCAGCCTGATGGTGCAGCAGTCCATCCACGCTGCCCGGGAGCGGATCTGGATCTCCAGCCCCTATTTCGTTCCCGATGAAGGCGTACAAGCCATGCTCAAGTTGGCGGCATTGAATGGGATCGATGTCCGTATTCTGATCCCGGAGCGGCCCGACAACCCATTGATGCACTATGCCACCTACGCCTTCCTGGGCCCGTTGCTGGACGCGGGTGTCGAAATCCACCGTTTTCAGGAAGGTTTCATGCATGGCAAGGCTTTCCTGATCGATGACGTTGGTGCAGCTGTCACGACGGTGAACCTCGATAACCGCTCGTTCCGGCTCAACTTCGAAGTGACGGCGCTGGTGATGGACTCCCGGTTTGCCTCGGATGTCGAGGCGATGTTCGAGGATGATTTCGCGAGATCACGCCGGATGGAGCGTGAGGACATTGATGAGAAGCCACTCTGGCACCGGGTAGCCGCGCGAGGCGCCTACTTGCTGGCACCCATACTCTAGGTGTCAGGGATAGCAACGCCGCTCCACCTGTCGCATGTGTCATGAGATCGCTATGATGGCGACCAACGATTCAGAAACCTCCCGTCCCCAGGTGGAGGTCACGCAAGAGGCAACGAACATGGAGTACAACGGCGAGACTGTGGAGCGGCGTTTTCACGAGTGTCGATCATCGGCAATGACGGGTGCCCGGATTCTCTTGATGGCAGGGGCTCTGCTGTTTACGGCTGGAGCGGTCGCTGACGAAGAGGCAAGGGCCGAGTGGCCCAAGGGGCATTTCCCCCTGCCCGAAGCCGGAGACGTGATCGGCGAGGTCTATACCGTCGAGACGAAGGAGGATGAGACGCTTCTGGACATCGCCCGTGAACACAATGTGGGCTATGAGGAGATTCGCCTCGCCAATCCCGACGTCAGCGTATGGGTGCCTGGTGAAGGAACGGAAGTGGTCATACCGGGCCGCCACATCCTTCCCCCGGTGGAGCGGGAAGGCATCGTGATCAATATTGCCGAACTGCGTCTCTACTACTATCCCCCGGTTGCCGAGGGGGAGACGCCTCGGGTAGAGACCTATCCGATCGGCATCGGTCGTGAAGGTTATAACACCCCCCTGGGCAAGACCAAGACCACGATGCGGCTCAAGGACCCGGCCTGGTACCCGCCGCGCTCCATACGCGAGGAGGCGGCCGAACGAGGTGACCCGGCCCCTGCGGTAGTGCCGCCTGGCCCGGATAACCCTCTGGGCCGCCACGCCATTCTGCTCGACATACCGGGATACCTGATCCATGGCACCAATGAGCCCGATGGGATCGGCATGCGTGCCAGCCGCGGCTGCATTCGCATGTTCCCCGAGGATATCGAGTCGGTCTTCGACCGTATCCCCGTCGGCCTGCAGGTCAATATCGTCAATCAGCCGATCAAGGCCGGCTGGGACGGTGACATGCCCTATGTTCAGGTCCATGAGGCGCTGGAGGATCAGGAGTACGGCATGGCAGCGCTGATGGAGACTCTGTCGTTGCTCGAGCGCAACAGCGACGAGACCGCCGTGCCGTTGAACTACGAGGCGCTGCGCCGGCTGCTGGAGAATCCTACAGGGCAGGTGGTTGCGCTCGAGCCAGCACCGGAGCCGGAAGAGGAGCCCGATGAGGAGCGGTCGCGTTTCATGGAGGAGCTCGCCGTCTAGCAGGATGATCGGCCAGGGCTTCGAGGGCCCTGGCCTTTCCACGAGCTTAGTGCTGGTGCGCCTGGCCTCCGTCATCCTTCGCCAGTTCATGGCGGATATACAGAACCACTGACCACACGTCATCGTCGCCCAGCGTTTCTTTGAAGCCGGGCATGGCGGTGGCAGGGCTCCCTTCCCTGACCAGCCAGGCGTATTCACCGACACGATGGCCGGCGCCGTGGAGTGCCAGGTTCGTCGGGCTGGGGTCGAGGCCGGCAATGGCTGCGGGGCCATTTCCATCGCCGCCTAGCCCATGGCAAGCCGAACAATAGCGTTGGTAAACCTGCTCACCCCATGCCAGCGTATCCGCATCCGGCTCCAGCGGACTTTCCCGTTCGGCCCACTCCTGCGGTGCCTTCCAGCCGTGACCGCCATCGCCATGTGTCGAGTGGTCGTCATCGTCGCGGCCCTCATTGCCGTGTGCCGTGTAACCATCAGGGGTATGCGATGGATGGGAATGCCCCCCGCCATGATGGTCATGTGGCTCAGCGGCATGGCCGGTGTTTGCCAGGGCAAAGGAAAGGGCGAGGCTGCCGACGAGCAGGGCGGCGAAGTGAAAATGGCTCGACGCCGAATCAGATGGTGCCGACTGGGCCGAAGGCCGCTTCCGGTCTTTGATGGACATGATGGTCTCCCGATTACGTTGTTCATCGTGTCGGCGACGCGGCAAGCGTCGCTTCGATAGCGGTAATCAGGCGGTTCTGGGAGGGCGTTCGTCCAGGTAGCAGAGGGGAGGCGGCAGGTGGCCCGCCAGGGAAACCGGATGCTGCGACATGGCCGTCAGCGCCACAGGGGCATAGAGATTCGCCGCCCCCGTCATGCAATGGCTGGCGCCGAGACAGGGTGTCCAGCAGTCGTCGGCCGGGTCGTGATGGGTTGAGTGTTCGGCCACGTGTTCCGCATCCAGGCCCGCATGCAGGGTATGGGCACCATGAGCGGCGGCATCGAAACCGGCGAGCGCAGCCGTTCCCGCTGACAGGGCGAGAATCAGGCATAGGCAGACCAGTTGGCGGATGGCTCGATGCATGCCGGGTCGAAGCCTCTTGGCGGCGGGATGGATGGGCACGCCAACATCATCGTCATGAACCCGAATGGAAGCAATGGGTTGGTGCTCTGGACCGTGCGCTAGTAAGCCATTTCTTGACGTCAGTCAGGTAGTGCTTCCACCAGCCCCAGCGCCACGCAGAACCTGACCAGTTCGGCCAGGTTGTTCGCACCCAGTGCCTTCATGGCTCGCAGGCGGTAGATTTCCACGGTCTTGGCACTGATGTCGAGGTGTTCGGCGATCTCTCGGCTGGTCATGCCTTCGGCCACATGTACCAGGATTCGGCGTTCCTTGGGGCGCAGGGCGGCGTAGCGAGCCTGCAGTGCCTCCAGCCGTGTGGCGGCTTCGCGCAGGCTCTGGTGTTCGGCCAGGGCCTGCTGCACGACGTCGATCAACTGCTGATGGTTGAAGGGCTTCTCGATGAAATCGAAGGCGCCAGCCTTGAGTGCGGCCACCGCCATGGGTACGTCGCCATGGCCGGTCATGAAGATGACCGGTGCACTGTCGCCGCGTTCGTTCAGTCGCTGCTGCACCTGGAGACCGCTGAGACCGGGCATACGCACGTCGAGTAGCACGGCGTCGAAACCGTCGGGTGCGTCGGCGAGAAAGGCGTCGCCACCCGGAAAGGCGCGGGTGGCCAGGCCCACGGAGTCCAGCAGCCAGGCCAGGGAGTCGCGCAGCGCCTCGTCATCGTCCACTATGGCAATCCGGGGCGCGGGGCGTGAGGTGGGGGCCTGGGAGGGAGTCACGCGGGTCTCCTGTCGGGCGATCATTCAGGCTTGGGCCGCGCTAGCGAGCCGGGTTCGGCCTGCAGTGTACCTTCAAAGGTGGCGCCGTCGGAACCGCTGGCCAGTACCAGGCTGCCCCCCATGGCTTCCATCAGGGAATGGCTGATGGCCAGGCCCATGCCCAGGCCCTCGGGGCGGGTGGAGTGGAAGGGGGTGAAGATCTGCTGCGCCTGCTCGCGACCGATGCCGGGGCCCTGGTCCTTGACCGTGAAGGTCACTCCCCTCGGTCCCGTCCGGTAAGCGCGAATCAGGACACGGTCGGCGCCCGGCTGGTCGCGGCTGGCATCCAACGCATTGAGAAGCAGGTTGATCAGGACCTGTTCCAGCGCCACCGGGTCGGCCAGGACCCTCGGCAAGGGTGCCTGCAGTTCATGGGCCAAGATCACGCCAGCCTGCTGGTATTGCCATTCACAGAGCCGACAGGCGGCATCGACGACGTCGGCCAGCGCCACCGGGCGGGGGCGGGTCCGGCCCTTGCGCACGAAGGTGCGGATATGGCGCAGCCGCTCACCCAGGCGCTGGATCTGCTCATTGATGCGTGAAAGGGGCAGCTCCAGGTCTCCGGCCGGCCGTGTCGGGTCGGCCTGCGCCTGCATCAGGGCGCCGCTGGCATAGTTGGCGATGGCCCCCAGCGGCTGGTTGAGCTCATGGGCGATATTGGAGGCAAGCTCGCCGGTGGTGGCTAGGCGATTGGCATGGGCGATCTGCTCCTGGTGGCGTCGCTCCTGGTCCTCGGCGGCCTTGCGCAGCCCGATGTCGCGGTTGAGCAACGACAGGTGGTCGGGTTCGGCACCGGGGCCGCGGTGGGCCAGCACGACGCTCAGCACCGGGACGGGACCCGCCGCGCCCTGCATGTCCAGCTCGCCGCTCCAGGAGCCGTAACGCGACACGGCGGGCAGCACGACCTCGCGAAGTATGGCCAGCGATGCCGGCGTATAGGCCTGCTCGAGGCGGGCATCGAGGCCCTCACGGGGCAGGGCAAGCAGCCGGCGAGCCGCTTCGTTGGAATAGAAGAGACGCCCGTCGCCGTCGATGAACAGCACATAGTCGGTGGTGGATTCCACGACGCGGGCCAGCCTTTCCCGGTTGGCCTCGGCACGAATGCGACGGCCGACGTCACGGGAGACGCAGAGAATGTCCAGCAGCTCTCCCGTCGTCGGGTCACGGCGGGTGCGGCTGGTGGTCTCGAACCAGACGTAGTGTCCCTCCTTGGCGCGGAAGCGATAGGTCTGCTGGTAAAACCCGTCGTGGTAGTAGACCCGCGGCGACTTGTTGAGCAGATCGGCCAGGTCAGAGGGGTGGAAGAGCTCGTAGGCGGACACGCCGACCAGTTCCTCGGGTTCGTAACCCAGCAGTTCGCGCGACGCCTGGGACGCATAAAGGAAGGTGCCATCGCGGGCGTGACGGGAAATCAGGTCGGTGGTGCTCTCTGCCAGCCATTGGTAATGGCGTTTCTCGGCCTCGAGGGTCGCGTTGCGCGCCTCCAGCACGGCGTAGCGGGCTTCCAGCGCGGCAAGCCGTTGCTGCAGAGGGGAGTCGCTGGCGCTGGCCATCAGCGTGCCGGGTCCACCAGGCCACCCAGCGAGGCATTGCGTCGGAACCAGCCGGCAATGCTGGCCCGGGGCAAGCGGGTGGGTAGCACTTCGTGGGGAATGGTGTCGGAGAGAAAGCAGGCGAAGTTGCCGGCGGCGGGTTGAACTCTCGCCACTTCGCGTTCCGGATCATCGGTGGCGAAGACCACCATGTCGCCGCCACCGTCCTTGGGCCAATCGGGATTGAGATAACCCACCGTCGAGACCACCCGGTTGGCGCGGCCACGGAAGCTGTCCACATGGCGCTGGTAGAAGGCACCGGGCGGATAATGAGCGAAGTGTGCCTCATATTCGAAAAGCCCGAGGAAGAGTGCCTGGTTGAGTTCGCCTTGCAGCTCGGCCATGGCCTCGAGATAGCGTCGCCGGGGCAGGGTCTCGCGATCGAGCCAGCGGATGGCGTCACCTCGGATGTCCCGGCGCAGCGTATGCTGCTGGCCCCTACCGACGCCAGCGGCCTCCAGCGCCTTGCACTCGGCCATGCTCATCAATTCCCGGTACAGGTCGTGACACAGCTCGGCGTCCAGAATGCCTTCCCCCAGATACCACCCCTGTTCCACCAGGGCATCGACCAGGTTGGGCAGGGCGCGTCTGTCGAGTACCGGGCGATGGAGAGCGGGCATCGGGGTATTCCTCCGGGGAGCCGGGAAGCGAATCAGGAAATGCGTGTCTCGGCCTGCGGAGCGCGCAGTAGCCGCTCGGGAAAATAGCACAGGCGGCCGCTTGGTGGCTCCTCGAACAAGCTGACGGGACGCCCGAAGCCCTCGGCCAGCAATTCGACCAGCATCATGGCCGAGAGACCCCAGATCACCTGGCCGGCGGTGTGATAGCTGGGTATATAATGAAGCCGTCCATCGACCGGGATCACATCGGTGTGATGACGTCGATCTTCCAGGAACAGCGACAGCTTCACCTCGAAGATGGCATCCAGCTCGCCGGGGTCCGGGGCGAGCGGCAGATCCGGCGGTATCAGGCCCACATACGGAGTGACCAGGATGCCATGCAGCGAGACCACGTCCGACAGGCGGCCCAATAGCTCGACTCGCTCGGGCGGAAGGGCGATCTCTTCCTGCGACTCGCGTAGCGCAGTGAACAGCAGGTCGGGGTCGGCTGCCTCGCGTTTACCGCCAGGAAAGGCGACCTGACCGCTGTGGGTAGTGAGATGCCCCGCACGTCGCGTGAACAGCAGTGTCGGTTCGGCGCGCTCCACGATAGGCAGTAGCACGGCGGCTTGCGGCATGTCGAGCCGCATGCGGCGTGGGGTGTGTGCTTGCAGGCGTTCGCGCAGATTCTCTAACATGGGGTTTCCATCGGGTTTGATTCCTTCTACCCGGCCGCCGCCATCGGCGTCAAGCTCGAAGCCGGGCGGTATCGAGCCGCTCGCCAGCCTGTCAGGGAGCCTCATGAACTTCTGCAGCCAATGTGGCCATACCGTGCGTTTTGCGATTCCGGACGGCGACGACCGGCCGAGACATCTATGTGACGCCTGTGGCGTCATCCACTATCAGAACCCGCGCATCGTGGCCGGCACACTGCCGGTGAGCGGGTCGCGGATTCTGCTTTGCCGTCGTTCCATCGCGCCGCGCAAGGGGTTCTGGACGCTGCCGGCGGGTTTCATGGAGAACGCCGAGACCACCATCGAGGCGGCCGTCCGTGAAACCCGCGAGGAGGCCTGCGCCGACGTCAGCATCCACGGGCTTTATACGCTGATCAACCTGCCGCACATCAACCAGGTCTACATGATCTTTCGCGCCGACCTGGAAGGTGGTTTCGCCCCCGGGGCCGAAAGCCTTGAAGTGGCGTTGTTCGAGGAGCATGAGATCCCCTGGGATGAACTGGCCTTTCCGACCATCGAACGCACGCTTCGCCACTTCTATGCCGACCGCGGTGGCAACGACTTTCCCCTGCATATCAGCGATATTACCGCCGAGGATCGCGAGCGCTATTTCGGCTCGGCCTGAACAAGGATATTCGACGTGGACAAGTTCGAGGTGAAGCTGGATCAGGCGGCACGGGCGGCCTGGATGTCGTACGTCGGCGGTATCACCCAGGATGAGATCGCCACGCAGCTTGGCGTGTCACGCCCGGGGGTGCAGCGCCTGCTGGCACTGGCGCGCCAGGAGGGGCTGATCAAGGTGCACATCGACCATCCCATTGCCTCTTGCATGGCCATGGCCAGCACCATCCGCGAGCGTTTCGGACTGGACTACTGTGATGTGGTGCCGGCCGAAGCGAGCGCTCCGGAGGGCGCCGCCTACTATCTGGCAGTGGCGGGTGCCGAGCGTGTCGCGCGGCTGGTCGAACGTGCCGAGCCGCTGACGCTGTCGCTGGGTACCGGGCGCTCGGTGCGTGCGACGGTGGAGTCGGTCAGCCGTGTCGACCGGCCTCAGCATCGCTTCGTCTCACTGGTGGGCAACGTGGCCCGCGACGGCTCGTCGAACCGCTACGATGGTGTCATGGTGCTGGCCGACAAGACCGGCGGCCAACGCTTCCTGCTGCCGTCACCGGTGGTGGCGAGTTCGGTGGAAGAGAAGGCATCGTTGCAGCGACAGCCGCTGTTTCAGGCCATCACGCAGGTTGCGGTGGAGGCGGAGGCGGCGTTCATCGGCGTCGGTCAGATCGACCGTCGCGCCACGCTGTTCCAGGACCACTTCATCTCCGAGGCCGAGCTCGATGAACTGCTGGGCATGCAGGCGGTGGGGGAACTGCTGGGCTGGCCGATGACGGCCGATGGCGAGGTGGCCGACTGTTCGATTACCCGGCGTGTCACCAGCCTGCCGCTGGAGATGTTCCGCCACCAGCCGATGGTGGCGCTGGCCGGTGGCCTCGCCAAGGTGCCGGCGATCCTGGCCGCGCTGCGTGGGGGGTGGCTCAAGGGATTGGTGACCGATCAGGTGGCGGCACGACGTATCGTCGAGCAATGCTGATACGCTGAGTAGCGGCGACGTGTCGTGGCTTCGTCGATATGACGTCTGCATCGAAAGTATAAGCCCCACGGCTTTGCTTTTTTTGAATCGACGTACGATCATTTGATCGATCGATGATCAAATTGATCATATCGTTTCAAGATTAGAAGAGTTCGAGAAGAAGAGTTCGAGAAGAGATAGCTCGAGAAAAACGATCGTTCGAGAAAAACAACAACGCCCAGCGTCACCAAGGAGCACACCATGAAACTCTCCCACGCCTTGCCAGTGGCGACCCTGGCGGTGGCGGTCTCGGCCAGCGCCCAGGAAATCACCGTTGCCACGGTCAACAACAATGACATGGTGATCATGCAGAGCCTGACCAGCGAGTTCGAACAGGCTCACCCCGGCATCACCCTCAACTGGGTGGTGCTCGAAGAGAACGTGCTGCGTCAGCGTTTGACCACCGACATCGCCACCGGCGGTGGCCAGTTCGACGTGATGACCATCGGCACCTACGAGGCGCCGATCTGGGCCGAGCGCGGCTGGCTGGTTGCCCTCGACGACTTGCCCGACGAGTACGATGTCGACGACCTGCTGCGTCCGGTACGCGATGGCTTGAGTCATGACGGCGTGCTGCATGCGCTGCCGTTCTATGGCGAAAGCTCGATGCTCTACTATCGTGAGGACCTGTTCGAGCAGGCCGGCATCGAGGTATCCGAGCAGCCCACCTGGGAAGAGGCCCGTGAGTGGGCCAGCCGGATTCACGATCCCGGCAACCGCGTCTATGGTATTTGCCTGCGTGGCAAGCCCGGCTGGGGTGAGAACATGGCCTTCGTTTCGACGCTGGTGAACACCTTCGGTGGGCGCTGGTTCGACGAGGACTGGAATCCTGAAATCAACTCTCCCGAATGGCAGGAAGCCATCGGTTTCTATGTCGACCTGATGAACAACTATGGCCCGCCAGGCGCCAGTTCCAACGGTTTCAACGAGAACCAGGCACTGTTCTCCAGCGGTCGCTGCGGCATGTGGATAGACGCCACCTCGGCAGCGGGGCGCATCTACGATCCACGAGAGTCGGAGGTCGCCGAGAGCCTGGGCTTCTCCCAGGCGCCGGTCGCCGAGACACCCAAGGGTTCGCATTGGTTGTGGTCCTGGGCGCTGGCCATCCCGGCGTCCTCCGAGCGGCAGGACGCCGCCAGGCAGTTCATCACCTGGGCGACCTCCAAGGAATACATCGAACTGGTAGGTGAGATCGAAGGCTGGACCAGCGTTCCGCCGGGCACCCGCACTTCGACCTATGAGGACGAGCGCTACATCGATGCGGCACCCTTCGCCGGCTTCGTGCGCGAAGCGATGGAAAACGCCGATCCCACCGACTCGACCCTCGAGCCTAACCCCTACACTGGGGTGCAGTTCGTCGGCATTCCGGAGTTCCAGTCGATCGGCACCCAGGTCGGCCAGTCGGTCGCCGCGGCACTGACCGGGCAGATGCCGGTCGAGCAGGCGCTGGAGTCGGCTCAGCGCACTGCCGAGCGCACCATGCGTCAGGCGGGATATTACGACTGAGCGTCGGCCGTGAGTCGGCCGGGTGGGTGCCCGGCCGACCCTTCTCTCCCAACCCCGAGTGGTCAATGCCATGCGTACTCGAGCTTCCGGGCGGACCGTGGGTGGCCTGCGTTCGCTATCGCTGCAGGCACCTGCCGTCACGTTGCTGCTGATCTGGATGCTGATCCCACTGGGCATGACCCTGTGGTTCTCCTTCCAGCGCTACAACCTGATGATGCCGGGCATGGAGCAGTTCGCCGGCCTGGAAAACTATGAATACCTGCTCACCGATCCCGCATTATGGCGGGCGATGGGCACCACCCTGCTGCTGGTCGGCTCGGTGCTGGCCATCTCGGTGATTGGCGGAACCCTGCTGGCGGTGCTGTACCAACAGGAGTTCCTTGGCCGCGGCGTGGCACGCGTGCTGGCGATCTCGCCGTTCTTCATCATGCCCACGGTCAGTGCGCTGGTCTGGCAGAACATGATGATGCACCCGGTCAACGGTGTGCTGGCCTGGTTGATGGGGCTGTTCGGATTGCCCCCGGTGGACTGGTTTTCATCCTTTCCACTGCTGTCGATCATCATCATCGTGTCGTGGCAGTGGTTGCCTTTTGCCCTGCTGATCCTGCTCACCGCGCTGCAGTCGCTGGACGACGATCAGGTCGAAGCGGCGCGTATGGACGGTGCCGGACCGGTGGCGGTGTTCTTCTTCATTACCCTGCCGCATCTCAAGCGCGCGATCAGCGTGGTGATCATGATCCAGATGATCTTCCTGCTGACCATCTTCGCCGAGATCCATGTCACCACCTCGGGCGGTCCGGGGCTTGCCACCACCAACCTGGCCTACCTGATCTATCTCCGTGCACTGCTGGAATTCGACGTCGGCGGTGCCTCGGCGGGCGGTGTGATCGCCATCGTTCTGGCCAACATCGTGGCGATCTTCCTGATCCGCATGGTCGCGAAGAACCTGGAGGACTAGCCAGAGGTGCTTGTCATGAAGAGGAGCTTGCCATGAACACGTCACGCTTGCAGCGATTCGGCTTGGCCGTGCTGGCCTGGAGCATCACCTGCGTGATCTTCTTTCCGATCCTGTGGATGTTCCTCACGGGTTTCAAGACCGAGGCCCAGGCCATCGCCGACCCGACGTTGTTCTTCACCCCGACGCTGGAGAGTTATGTCGCCGTGCAGGGCCGAGCCGACTATTTCAGGTTCGCCTGGAACAGTGTCCATGTCTCCTTCGGCTCGACGCTTCTGGCGCTCATCATCGGCATCCCGGCGGCCTACTCGATGGCCTTTCTACCCACCAGGCGTACCAAGGGCACCTTGCTGTGGATGCTCTCCACCAAGATGTTGCCCCCGGTGGGCGTACTGGTGCCGATCTATCTGATCTTCCGCGATCTGGGCATGCTCGATACCCGTATCGGCCTGACCGTCATCTACACCCTGATGAACCTGCCGATCGTTATCTGGATGCTCTACACCTTCTTCAAGGATCTGCCCAAGGACATTCTGGAAGCCGGGCGCATGGACGGTGCCAGTACTTCCCAGGAAATCTTCTTTCTGTTGATTCCGCTGACGCTGCCCGGCATCGCGTCCACCGGCCTGCTGTCGATCATCCTGAGCTGGAACGAGGCGTTCTGGAGCCTCAACCTGACCAGTTCGCGGGCGGCACCGCTGACCGCATACATCGCCTCGTTCTCCAGTCCCGAAGGCCTGTTCTGGGCCAAGTTGTCGGCGGCATCGACCATGGCGGTCGCGCCGATCCTGATCTTCGGTTGGCTTACCCAAAAGCAGATGGTGCGCGGCCTGACCTTCGGCGCCGTCAAGTAACAGGACTCTCACCATGGCTACATTACGACTCAAGCAGGTCGCCAAGCGCTTCGACGACACCGACGTGATCAGGGGTATCGACCTGGAGGTCAACGATCGTGAGTTCGTGGTCTTCGTCGGCCCTTCCGGCTGTGGCAAGTCGACCCTGCTGCGCATCATCGCCGGGCTCGAGAATGCGACATCGGGGGATATCGTCATCGATGGCGAGCGCATCAACGAGGTCGGTCCCGCCGATCGTGGGCTGGCGATGGTGTTCCAGAGCTACGCCCTCTACCCGCACATGACCGTCGAGGACAACATGGGCTTCAGCCTGCGGCTGGCGCGAGTGCCCAGGGAGGAGCGCCGTGCCAAGGTGCTGGAAGCGGCCAGGGTCCTGCAGCTCGAGCCGTTGCTCGACCGCAAGCCCAAGGCGCTCTCCGGCGGTCAGCGACAGCGTGTGGCGATCGGCCGGGCCATTGTCCGCAACCCAAGTATCTTCCTGTTCGACGAACCGCTTTCCAACCTCGATGCCGCGCTGCGGGTGCAAATGCGCATCGAGCTGGCGCGTCTCCATGAGGAGCTCGACGCGACCATGATCTATGTCACCCACGACCAGATCGAGGCCATGACCATGGCCGACAAGATCGTGGTGCTGCAGGGTGGGGTCGTGGAGCAGGTTGGCTCGCCGATGGAGCTCTACCACCATCCGCGCAATCGCTTCGTGGCGGGCTTCATCGGCTCGCCGAAAATGAACTTCCTGCCGGTGGAGGCGCGGGGTGTGACTACCCGTGGCGTCGAGGTGACGTTGCCTGGTGGTGGCGTCAGCGAGGTGGCGGTGAACGGCGCGGGCTCGCGTACCGGCGAGGCGCTTGAACTGGGCATCCGCCCCGAGCATCTGCTGCTCGACGAGCAGGGACCGCTCGCGGGGCGGATCGAGGTGATCGAGCGCCTCGGTGGACAGACCTCACTGTACGTACGGATGGATGATGGCATCGTCACCCTCACCGCCGATGGCGATGTCGCCCACGCCGTACACGACCGGGTGCGCTTCGGGTTCGAGCCGGGGCGCGCTCACCTGTTCGACGGCCAGGGCCAGGCGCTGGAGAGTCTGCAACGTCATCCGCTCTCGGAACTGGGGCGCAGGGACAGTCGTGCGGACCCCGAGGCCGGCGCATGAAGGAGAGCGCCGGCATGCAAACCCTGATCTTCGACTGCGATGGTGTGCTGGTCGATAGCGAGGCCATCGCCGAGGCGACCCTGGTCGAACTGCTCGGCGAGTGGCTGCCCGACCTGGAAGCCGACACCGTGCTGCGCCAGGCGCTGGGCATGACTACCGCCGATATCCTGAGCCACCTCGAGGCGCAAAGCGCGCATCGGTTGCCGCCGCAGGCCACCGAGCGTGTCGACAGCACCATCGAGGCGCGTCTGGCCAAGGAACTCACGGCCATCGATGGGGTAGCGGCGGCGATTGCCGAGATCACGCTACCCAAGGCGGTGGTCTCCAACAGTCGGCGCCAACGGGTCCTGTCCTCGCTGGCTATCACTGGGCTGGCACCACTGCTCGCCGAGGCTCCGATCTTCACTGCCGAGCAGGTCGCGCGACCCAAGCCGGACCCCGCGCTCTATCGTCTGGCGGCCGAGACCCTGAGCCGTGCTCCGGGGCTGTGTCTGGTGGTCGAGGATAGCGTTGCCGGCGTGACCGCAGCTCGTGCCGCTGGCATGACCGTGATCGGCTTCATCGGTGCCAGCCATATCGAGGTGGGCCAGCGGGCGCGCCTGCTGGAGGCCGGTGCCTGGTGCGTCATCGGCCACATGCGCGAACTGGCGCCACTGGTTGGCGATTGGCGCGGCGGCGCACCGCACTGAACCTGCTTCCCCATTCAAGGAGACACCATCCATGAAGCTCAACGACAAGGTTGGCGTGATCACTGGCGGCGCCCGTGGCATCGGCCTGGCAATCGCCAGGCGCTATCTCGCCGAGGGGGCGGCCGTTGTCATCGCCGATATCGATCGCTCCGCCGTCGATGAGGCGCTGACCGGACTGAAAGGTGAGGGTATCCCTGCCGAGCGACTCCTGGGCGTGCACCTCGATGTTGCCGATCGAGATTCCATCGACGCCATGGTGGCCGATGTCACCGAGCGCTTCGGCGGTATCGACATTCTGGTCAACAACGCGGCGGTATTCGATATGCAGCCGGTGCTCGAGGTGACGGAGGCGAGTTATGACAGGCAGTTCGACGTCAACGTCAAGGGACTGTTCTTCACCCTGCAGGCGGTGGCCAAGGCCATGGTCGCCCGCGGCCGGGGCGGCAGGATCATCAACATGTCCTCTCAGGCCGGGCGCCGTGGCGAGTCGCTGGTGAGCATGTACTGCGCGTCCAAGGCGGCGGTGATCAGCCTCACCCAGTCCTGCGGCCTGGCACTGATCGAGCACGGCGTCAACGTCAACGGCATCGCCCCCGGGGTGGTCGACACGCCGATGTGGGACGAGGTCGATGCGCTGTTCGCCCGCTACGAGAACCGCCCGCTGGGCGAGAAGAAACGCCTGGTCGGCGAGGCGGTGCCTTATGGCCGCATGGGCCGCCCGGGCGACTATACCGGCGCGGCGGTATTCCTGGCCTGTGACGACAGTGACTATATCGTGGCGCAGACGCTCAACGTCGACGGCGGCAACTGGATGAGCTGAATCATGTTCGATATTGCTACCAGCGGCGAGCTGCTCGCCGAATTCATGGCCGAGACCCGCGGCCAGCGCTTCGACGCGACGGGCCGTTTCCACGGCCCCTTCCCCAGCGGCGCGCCAGCGATCTTCGCCTCCCAGGCGGCGCGCATGGGCGCACGGGTGGCTTACGCCGGGCGTGTCGGTGACGACGGTTTCGGCGATCTGGTCATCGCTCGCCTGCAAGCCGACGGCATCGACGTCGCTGCGGTGCAGCGTGACGGCGAGCGACCCACCGGAACCGCTTTCGTCAGCTACCAGCAGGATGGCAGCCGCCAGTTCATCTTCAACCTGGCCCACAGCGCCGCAGGTCGACAGACTCTGGAGGATGACCAGCTCGAGCGCCTGACCGCGTGCCGCTATTTCCATGTGATGGGGTCGTCGCTGTCGTCGCCGGCCGCCATCGGGATCGTCAAGCGCGCGGTGGCGAGGGTACGGGCCCGCGGCGGCAAGATCAGCTTCGATCCCAATGTGCGCCCGGAGCTGGTCGGCCGGCCAGGCGTGAGCGAAGCGCTGCTCGACCTGCTGGCTCGCTGCGACATCTTCCTGCCCAGCGATGCCGACCTCGACTGGTTGAGCGAGCCTGGCGAAGACATCGAGCAGACCGCCATGCGCTTGATGGCCAGCCATGCCATGTCATTGCTGGTGCTCAAGCGCGCGGCGTCGGGCTGTGTTGCCTACCGCGGAGGTGAGCGTTTCGAGGTGGCGGGATTGACGGTCACAGAGGTCGATCCCACCGGTGCCGGCGACTGCTTCGGTGGCGCGCTGATTGCATCGCTGGCCGCCGGCCGCGAACTTTCCGAGGCACTGTGCCTGGCCAATGCGGCCGGCGCCCACGCGGTTACCGTGCTGGGGCCGATGGAGGGTTGCAGCGACCTCGCCACCCTGGAGCAGCGTCTGGTCGCTGCAGGAGTCGATGAGTGAACGACCATCCATTGGATGTCATCGTGACCGCCAATCGTCGCGGCAGGCCATGCGGCATTCCCTCGGTGTGCTCGGCCCACCCGCTGGTGCTCGAGGCGGCCATCGAGCGGGCCCTGGCCGCCGGCTCACCGCTGCTGATCGAAGCCACGTGCAATCAGGTCAATCAGGAGGGCGGCTATACCGGCATGACGCCGGCCGATTTCCGTGCCCGGGTGCTGGCCATTGCCGAGGCGCGCGGACTACCCGCTGCGCGCCTGATACTCGGCGGCGATCATCTGGGTCCCTCGCCATGGCGGCAGTTACCCGCCGAGCAGGCCATGGCCAGGGCCGAGACGATGGTGGCGGCCTATGCCACCGCCGGCTTCGACAAGCTGCACCTGGATGCCAGCATGCCCTGTGCGGACGATCCGCCCGTGATGGACGATGCCCGGGTCGCCGCCCGTGCGGCGCGACTGGCGCGGGCTGCCGAGCAGGCGGCGGGAGAGCGGCGCAGCCAGTTGCGCTATGTGATCGGCACCGAAGTGCCGGTGCCCGGCGGTGCCCAGGAACATCTCGATACCCTTGCCGTGACCGATACCGAGGCGTTGGTCGCGACGCTGACCACGCATCGCGAGAGGTTCGCCCGAGAGGGGCTGGACGACGCCTGGCAGCGGGTCCGCGCGGTGGTGGTGCAACCGGGCGTGGAGTTCGGCCATTCCGAGGTGGTGGATTTCGTCCCGGAAACCGCTGGCGCGCTGAGCGCCACCATCCATGACTGGCCCAACCTGGTATTCGAGGCGCACTCCACCGACTACCAGACGCCGCGGGCCTACCGCGAGCTGGTGGCCGGCCATTTCGCCATTCTCAAGGTGGGGCCGGCGCTGACGTTTGCCATGCGGGAAGCACTGTTCGCCCTCGATCAGATCGCCCTGGAGACGCCGGACATCCGCTGGCGGACGCCGCTGCGCGAGACGCTGGAGGTGGCGATGTGGGACGAGCCGCGCTACTGGCAGGCCTACTACGAGGGTAGCCCGGCACAGCAGGGCTTCGCCCGGCGCTACAGCCTCAGCGACCGTAGCCGCTACTACTGGGCGCAGCCCGAGGTGGCGGTGTCGGTGGAGGCGCTGTTCGCCGCGCTGGAGGCCGTGCCGATCCCCCCGACCCTGATCAGCCAGTACCTGCCGGTACAGTACCAGGCCATCAGGCGCGGTGAACTCGCCGCCGCGCCACGGGCGCTGGTACGCCATCACATCGGCGAGACCCTCGGCGCCTATGCCGCGGCGTGTTTTCCCGACGTCACCTGATCGCCCTTTGCGGAGAGTCCGATGGCAAATCTGAGCGGGGCATCATGGCTCGCCCGACACCGCACGCAGGAGATCCAGACCGTGAGCCTTGAACCGCACCCCCTTGCACAGCGACTCATCGACGCCGCGGCGGACGCGAGCCGTTTCGTGGTGGCGCTGGCCGGCCCACCGGGAGCCGGAAAATCGACCCTCTCCGAGCGGTTGTGTGCGGCCATCGATGCCCAATGTCCGGGGCAGATCGTGGTGGTGCCGATGGACGGCTATCACTTCGACAACACCGTGATAGGCGACGCGCAGCTGCCGATCAAGGGGGCGCCGCACACCTTCGACGTCGATGGCCTGCGCACCGACCTCCAGCGCATCCGCCGTGCCGAGGGCGGGGTGGCGGTACCTGTCTTCGATCGGCTGCTCGATCTGGCCCGGGCCGGCGGCCGAATGGTGACCCTCGAACATCGCATCGTTCTGGTCGAGGGCAACTACCTGCTGCTCGACCAGGCGCCATGGTGCGATCTGGCGCCACTGTTCGATTTCAGCGTGATGCTCGACGTCGAGGATGCGGAGCTCGAGAGGCGCTTGATCGAACGCTGGCTGGGCATGGGGCAGGATGCCGAGGCGGCATTCGACAAGGCACGCAACAAGGACATGGTGAATGTCCGTCTGGTCAAGCGGCATTCGCGAACCCCCGACCTGGTCTGGCGCTGACGCTGGACCAGGTCCGGCGAATTCTCTTGCCACAGTCGCTATACAGGAGCCATGGCATGACGACACTCGACACGATCACGCTGTCTCGGCTGCACCCTGAGGTGGCCCGTCCGGCCTATGACCGCCAGCGACTCAGCGCCGGCATCGTGCATATCGGCGTGGGGGGGTTCCACCGAGCCCACCAGGCCATGTATCTCGACCGGCTGATGAACCTGGGCGAGGCGCACGACTGGGGTATCGTCGGCGTGGGGGTGATGCCGGGCGACAAGCGCATGCAGCAGGTACTGGAGGCCCAGAACCACCTCTACACGCTGGTGGTGAAGCATCCCGACGGTCGCCACGAGCCACGGGTGATCGGCAGCATGATCGACTACCTGTTCGCACCGGACGACCCCGAGACGGTGATCGAGCGCATGGCCGACCCGGCGATTCGTATCGTGTCGCTGACCGTCACCGAGGGGGGCTACAACTTCCATCCGGTGAGCGGCGAGTTCGATCTCGACAATCCGCAGGTGCGTGACGACCTCGCGCATCCGGCCCAGCCGACGACCGCCTTCGGCCTGGTGGTGGAGGCCCTGGCACGGCGGCGTAGCCGGGGGCTGGCGCCCTTCACGATAATGTCCTGCGACAATATCCAGAGCAACGGCGAGATCGCGAGGCGCATGTTCAGCGCCTATGCCCGAGCACGGGATGCCGAGCTGGGTGAATGGGTTGCCACCGAGGTAGCGTTCCCCCACTCGATGGTCGACCGCATCACGCCGGTGACCGCTCAGGCCGATATCGACGAGCTGGCCTCACGCTTCGCGGTCGCCGATGCCTGGCCGGTGGTCTGTGAGCCTTTCACCCAGTGGGTACTGGAGGATCGCTTCGTCGCCGGGCGACCGCCTTTCGAGTCCGCCGGGGTGCAGGTGGTCGAGGATGTCGAGCCCTTTGAGCTGATGAAGTTGCGGTTGCTCAACGCCAGTCATCAGGCGCTGTGCTACTTCGGTTATCTGGCCGGATATCGCTATGCCCACGAGGTGTGTCAGGATCCGCTGTTCGTCGATTTCCTGCTCGATTACATGCGTCTGGAAGGCTCGCCCACCCTGGCGCCAGTGCCGGGCGTGGACCTCGAAGCGTACCGTCTGACATTGATCGAACGCTTCGCCAACCCACAGATCAAGGACACCCTCGCCAGACTGTGCGCGGAGAGTTCCGACCGCATTCCCAAATGGCTGGTGCCGGTGATTCGCGAACGACTCGCGGCAGGGGGGGGGATCCGGCGCTCCGCGGCGGTAGTGGCAAGCTGGGCCCGCTACGTGGAAGGACACGACGAAGCCGGTGAGCCCATCGTCGTGGTCGATCGCCTCAAGGAGGTACTGATGTCGCTTGCGGCCGAGAGCCGCCAGCGCCCCACGGCCTTTATCGAGAACCGTGAGTTGTTTGGCGATCTGGCCGACGACGAGCGCTTCCGCCTTGCCTATCTCGAGGCGCTGGCGTTGCTGCACGAGTGTGGTGCACGCGCTACCCTTGAAGTTCTTGTGCAGGCACGAGGTAGGGAATGATGTACGCCGGGGTGGATTGCGGAACCCAGAGCACCAAGGTCATGGTGGTGGATATCGAACGGGCGTCGATCCTTGGCGAGGCCAGTCGGCCGCACGTCCTCGTCGAAGGGGACAACGGACGCCGTGAACAGCATCCGGGGGGTTGGATCGCGGCCTTGCGCGGTGCCTTCGCGGAAGCGGTGGACAAGGCCGGTATCGATGCCGCGTCGATTCGCGCCATCGGCGTTTCCGGCCAGCAGCATGGTCTGGTGGCACTGGATGCGTGGGGCGAGCCGGTACACCCGGCCAAGCTGTGGTGCGATACCGAGACGGCGGCACACAATCAGGTGCTGGTCGAACGCCTGGGGGGCGAAGCCGGATGCCTGGACACGCTGGGCCTGGTATTGCAGACCGGCTATACCGCTTCCAAGCTCGCCTGGCTGCGCGACGTCCATCCCGACTCCTACGCCCGGATCGCGACGCTGTTACTGCCCCACGATTACCTGAACTTCTGGTTGACCGGCGAGCGGGTCGCTGAAGCCGGCGATGCCTCGGGTACCGGCTACTTCGATACCCGCACACGGCGCTGGCGACACGACGTGCTCGCCGCCATCGCACCCGAACTGGATGCCGAACGGGTGCTGCCGCGTCTGATCGCCTCCCATGAGGCGGCGGGCGTGGTGCGCCGGGACGTGGCACGCGAGCTGGGCCTGGCCGACGGTGTCCTGGTCTCCAGTGGCGGTGGCGACAACATGTTGGGCGCCATCGGCACCGGCAACATCACGCCCGGCCTGGTGACGCTGAGCCTCGGCACCTCGGGCACGGTGTGCGCCTACTCGCCGCAGCCGGTGATTCGCGATACCTCCATGGTCGCCAACTTCTGTTCGAGCAGCGGTGGCTGGCTGCCGTTGATATGCACCATGAACGTGACTTCGGCGACCACGCGGGTACGCGAGCTGTTCGGGCTGGATCTGGCGACGTTCGGTGAGCGTGTCGCCAGCGCCCCGATAGGAGCCGGCGGCGTCACCGTACTGCCGTTCTTCAATGGCGAGCGGGTGCCGATGCTGCCCGAGGCCACCGCGAGCTTTCTCGGTCTGAGCAGTGTCAACGTCACTCAGGCCAATCTGTGCCGTGCGGTGATGGAGGGTGCTACCTTCGGGCTACGCTATGGCCTCGAACTGTTTGGCCCCCTGGTCGAGGGGGTCAGCCAGATCCGCTTGATTGGCGGTGGCGCCAAGAGCCCCGTATGGAGACAGATGGTGGCCGATGTGACCGATACTCAGGTGATCTGCCCCGAGGTCACCGATGCCGCTGCCCTGGGCGCTGCCCTGCAGGCGGCCTGGTGCCACCAGTACGAGCGTGGAGAGGCGATATCGCTCGACCCGCTCTGCACGCGGCTGGTGCGTCTCGACGAACGCTCGCTGGCCGACCCCGACGCCTCACGTGTCGACGCCTACCAGTCGGTTTATTCGCGTTATCGCCAGGCACTGTTGGCGCACCATGGCTGTGCCGGTTGATCGGGACGCTTCACCTCAAGGGCTTTCCAGCCTCCATACGTCGAATGCGGGTTCCTCATAGGGGTGCGCGAGCTTCAATGCCGCCACGGCGGCTTGAATCAGGCCATCCTCGCACACCAGTTCGACCTTCAACTCCTCGACGTGCTCCAGTTCGCCGACCTCGCCGATATGCGGGTCGGCACCGGCCAATGGGCGGAACTGGCCGTGGCCGCGGGTCTGGAAGCAGCAGGCTTCGTAGTCGCCGATGCGTCCGGCACCGGTCTTGAACACGGCTTCCTTGACCGACTCGGCATCGTCCAGCGGAACGAAAAAGGCGAGCTTGTACATGGTGGGGGACTCCTGATACCTGAAAACAGGGGGGTGCTGCCGTTGTGCCACACTGGCCAATGGGTTGCCAGCTCGGTCGGGCGGCTGCTGGAGCAGGCCAAATTCATATGACGTGTCGAAGAACCTCCTTATTGCCATAGTCGGCAGGCCTTTGCCAGAGAGAGGCGGAGGCATGGCATGATGTCGGTAGCTCGATGCTATGGCAGGAGGTGGAAGTGGATGATTCGCTCGAGGCGCTGTTGGCGTCGTTGTCGTTGACGCCGCGTGGCGCACTGCAGGCACTGGGAGGTGGCGATATCGCTGCGGTCTACCGATTGGAGACCAACCGGGGCGGAGTGGTGATCAAGCATGATGCCGCCGCGCGGCTGGCCGGGGAGGCCGAGGGCCTGGCTGCCCTGCGCGACGCTGGCAGTGGGCTGGTGGTGCCGGAGGTGTTCGGTGTCGCTGGCGACTGGCTGGTGATGGAGGCGTTGGAGAGCGCGCCGCGTTCGGTGGCGGGGGACACGGCGCTGGGCGAGGGGCTTCGTGAATTGCATGGCCATGTCGGCGACGCGCATGGCTGGCCGCGGGACAATGCCTGCAGGCGCACCCCGCAAGCCAATGCGACGTTGCCCGATGGCCGGGCGTTCCAGCGCGAACGGCGGCTGTTGCCACTGGCGGTGGCCTGTCATGAACGTGGCCTCATGGACGCGACACTGCGCGAGCGGATCGAGCGATTGGCACATGCACTGGAAGAGTGGCTGCCCGACACGCCGGCGAGCCTGGTCCACGGCGACCTGTGGTCGGGCAACGTGCTCTTCACCCCACGCGGTCCGGCGATCATCGATCCGGCGGTGTATCGCCACTATGCGGAGGTGGACCTGGCCATGCTGACGTTGTTCGGCTCGCCTGGAGAGGCCTTTTTCGATGCCTACTGGAAGGGTGACGCCCCGGCCGACTGGCCGAGGCGTGAGGCGCTGTTCCAGCTCTATCCGTTGCTCAACCATCTGTTGCTGTTCGGTGGCGCCTATCGCGGCGGGGTCGAGCGAATGGTCGAGCGGGTGGAGCGTTACCAGGACTTGTAGGGCAGGAACTTGCCGTTGAGGGTCAGCAGCACGCGGTCGCCCTTGGGGTCCTCGATCTTGTCGACTTCCATGGAGAAATCGATGGCGCTCATGATGCCGTCGCCGAACTTCTCCTGGATCACGTCCTTCAAGGTCTCGCCGTAGACGCCCACCACCTCGTAGAGGCGATAGATCAGCGGGTCCTGGGGAATCGCCTCGTCCCACGCCTTGGTCGGGAAGGCCATGAGCGCCTCGGCGACGTCTGCGTCGACGCCGAGCACATCGCACAGCGTGTGGGCGACCTCGTGATTGGCACTGTTCATGCCGTAGCAGGCCGAGGCGGTCCACACCGGCGACATGCCGATGGCGCTGCCGATATCGTCCCAGCTCAGCTTTTTCCGGGCCTTGGCGGCGAGCAGGGTGTGGCGCATTTCGAGTTTATCCATGATGCGTCTCCTTGGGAGTGACGGTGAGCGGTGTGGCGTTGGGGGTAGCGGCGACCTTGGTGCTGTCATCGGTCACCGGGCGGGGGTTGGCCTCGGGCGACCCCAGGTCGACCGGGTTGATCGACTTGGGATAGCGCAGGCCGTTTTTATCCAGGTCGCCGGGCCGCATGGTGGCGGAGCGGTTCACCAGGAAGTCGACCAGGTAGTTGCGGATGGCATAGAAGTGCGGATGCTTGATGATCTCGGCGCGGTTGCGTGGCCGCGGCAGGTCGATCTCCACCGCCTCGGCGATGCGTGCCTCGGGGCCGTTGGTCATCAGCAGGATGCGGTCGGCGAGCAGGATCGCCTCATCGACGTCGTGGGTGATCATGAACACCGTCTGCCGATCCCGGGTCCAGATCTTGATCAATTCGTCCTGGATCACTCCCCGGGTCAATGCATCCAACGCGCCAAACGGCTCGTCGAGCAGCAGCAACTTGGGTTTGGTGGCGAAGGCGCGGGCGATGCTGACGCGCTGGCGCATGCCGCCGGAGAGTTGCGCCGGCTTGCGCTCGACCACATCCCTGAGCCCGACCATCTCCAGGTACCTGAGGCTGTGCTCGGTGACCTTGGCCCCATCCCACTGCTGCCAGCGGGCGCGCACCCCGAAGCGCACGTTCTCCAATGCCGAGAGCCACGGCAGCAGGCTGTAGTTCTGGAATACCACGCCACGCTCGAGGCTGGGTCCATCGATCTCCTTGCCCTCCATGACCATGACGCCATCGCTGAATCGGTCGAGCCCGGCCAGCGCGTTCATGATCGTCGATTTGCCGCAGCCGGAATGGCCGATGATGCAGACGAACTCGCCCTTCTCGAGCGTGAAGCTGACGTTCTCGAAGACCGCCAGATCCTCGCCACCCTTGGCACCGGGAAAGCGCTTGGCGGCTTGCTGAACTTCTACGAAGGCGTGACTCATGCGTGTCTCCTCGAGGTTATTCCTGGTACGCGACCAGCTTGGCGACCGCACCCAGTGCCAGGTCGAGCAGCATGCCGACCACACCGATCATCAGGATCGCGAAGATCACGCTGGTCAGGTCGAGGTTGTTCCACTCGTTCCACACGTAGTAACCGATGCCGGTGCCACCGACGAGCATCTCGGCGGCGACGATCACCAGCCAGGCGATGCCGATGGAGATGCGCATCCCGGTGAGGATGGTCGGCGCGGCGGCGGGCAGGATTACCTTGAAGGCGGTTCTGAGCGGTGATAGTTCGTGGGTGCGCGCCACGTTGACCCAGTCCTGTCGGACCCCGGCGACGCCGAAGGCGGTGTTGAGCAGCATCGGCCAGATCGAGCAGATGAAGATCACGAAGATCGCCGAGGCCTGGGCGTCGCGGATGATGAACAGTGCCAGCGGCATCCAGGCCAGCGGCGAGATCGGTCGCAACACCTGGATGAAGGGGTTGAGTGCCTTGTACATCAGCGGCGACATGCCGATCAGGAACCCGATGGGGATGGCCACCAGCGCGGCGGCGAAATAGCCGGTCAGCACCCGGAACAGTGAATGACCGAGCTGGATGCCGATGCCCTTGTCGTTGGGGCCGGCATCATAGAACGGATTGGAAAGCTCGTCCCAGGCGCGCAGCATGATGTCGGAGGGCGGCGGCACCCTGGCGGTTTCGTCGGCGCCGCCCATCATCTGCTCGTATTCGCTGAGCTCGGCGCCGGTGCCGCCGAGGATCGGAGCCCGGTTGAGACCCTCCCATAGCCCCAGAAACAGGGCCAGCAGCAGCATGGCGAGGATACCGGCGCGGACGTTGAGGCTGAATTTCCACTCGGTGGTCGTGCGGTCCATGGCTTAGCTCCTGCGGATATCGAAGCTGTTCACGTAGGCGTCGGGGTCGCTGTAGTCGAAGGTCTTGCCCATGATCTCGTAGTTGCGTGCAGTCTCTTCCGGGGCGTCGTAGCCGAGTTCGCGCATCACTTCCTGGGCTTCGGTCGCCAGGAACACATCGCGGGCGACCCGCTGATAGTCGACATCGCCATCGATGTAACCCCAGCGCTTCATCTGGGTAAGGATCCAGACCGCCATGGAGTGCCAGGGGAAGGGATCGAAGTCGATGCGGTCGGGTACGTCGCGGACCTCGCCCAGGCCGTCGGCGAAGCGCCCGGTAAGCACCTGCTCGATGACATTGACCGGCTGGTTGAGATAGCTGGTCGGGGCGATGGCCTCGGCGATCTCCGAGCGGTTGGCCGGGTCCGATGAATACTGGGTGGCGTCGATGATCGCCCGCAGCAGCGCGCCGTAGGTGTTGGGGTTCTCGCGGGCGAAAGTGGCGCTGGTGGCGAAGGCGCAGCACGGGTGGCCGTCCCAGATATCCTTGGTCAGAAGGTGGATGAAACCGATGCGCTCATAGACCGCGCGCTGGTTGAACGGGTCCGGCGAGAGGAAACCGTCGATATTGCCGGCGCGCAGGTTGGCAACCATCTCGGGCGGTGGGATCACACGGATCTGGATATCCTGGTCGGGATCGAGCCCGTGCTCGGCGACGTAGTAGCGCAGCAGGAAGTTGTGCATCGAATACTCGAACGGCACGCCGAAGGTGAAGCCCCTCCACTGCTCGGGGTCGCGCTTGTCCTGATGGTCGTTGTGCAACACGATCGCCTGGCCGTTGATGTTTTCGATCGCCGGGGCGATGAACGAGCGCTGACTGGAGCCGATGCCCAGGCTCATCGCCAGCGGCATGGGTGACAGCATGTGGGCTGCATCGAAGCGGTCATTGAGCGAGTTGTCGCGGATCAGCGCCCACCCGGCGGTCTTGACCACGTCGACATCCAGGCCATAGCGTTCGTAGAAGCCCATCGGGTGGGCCATGATGATTGGCGTGGCACAGGTAATGGGGATGAAGCCGATCTCGAGGCGGGTCTTCTCCAGTGGCCCCAGGTCCTCCTTGACCGCCGCCTTGATGGCATCCATTGGAAGCAGGCTGGCCAGCGCCGCGGCGACGGTGCCGCCACCCACCAGTTTCATGAACTGGCGGCGATGCATGTCGCTATGGCCGAACATGCCGCGCACCAGGGCACTTTCCACCACCCGGTCCATCATCGCCTCGCTGTTGGCCGCGGTGTCGGCGGTCGCCTTGGCCGCGGCCGGCATGATGCGCGGTGCATCATCGGCCTGACAAGCGTGGCAGTCGCAATGCCGCCCATGGATCAGGGACTGGCGATGGTCGAAAGGATTGCCCAGGCTGTTGTGGTCGTTGTGATCGGTCATGTTGTCATTCACCTCACGGGAGCGGTGGGACGATGTGCTGCGCCGGGGTGGTGCAAGGGAGGAATGCCGGACGCCGCATACCCAGATGAAGCGAATTCGGTGCCAGATTCCCGGCATGGAGGAATAAGGCTTTTTTTTCAATCGTCTGGCAGGTACCCCATGAGTTGTATCCATGGCGCCGGGAAGTGACGAAATATCGTGGTTGACGATATTTCGTTGAAAAAATGACGAATTTTCGTAGATGGCGTGGCTTTTGTATGACAGGAAACAGGTTTCTTATGTAGGGCAAGCTGTGATGAACTCCTCCTCTTCATTCCCATTTTCCTCTCTGCCGGCGCAAGCACCGGGCTCCCCGGTGGCGTCCCCGCTCCACGTCAGGGTATTCGACCGGTCACCCCAGGCGATGCTGGTCGTCGATCCCTTCCGTGACAGCCTGATCGATGCCAATGTGGCGGCCTGCGAACTGCTCGGGGGCGAGGTACAGACGTTGGCGGCACGCCCCTTCAGCCATTTCTTCGGCGCGGCCTTGCCGCTGTGGGTCAGTTTCACCGATGAGGCATTGAACCGGTCGCCGGCATGGTCCGATGACCTGGTGCTGCTCGATCTGTCACGCCAGCCGCACCATGTCGAAACCTTCGCTCAGTCGCTCGAGGCAAGTGGCGAACTGTTGCTGACCCTGATCGATCGTGACAAGGCTGAACAGCGCCGCGCCAAGGCCGACCTGTGCCGGCAGCATCGTCGCGGTCATGTGGGTTGGGAGCGGGTCGAGCAGGTCTTCGAACGGATCGAACGCCAGAATCAGCTGATCCTGGGGGCTGCCGGGGAAGGGATCTATGGCCTCGATGCGGAGGGCAGGACCACCTTCGTCAATCCGGCTGCCGAGCGTATCCTGGGCTGGAGCAGTGACGACATGGTGGGACACGACGCTCATCGGATGTTTCACCATACCCGTGCCGACGGCGGCCATTTCCCGGTGCAACAGTGCCCTATCCATGCGTCCTTCAGCGATGGGCAGGTGCATCGCGTCGACGATGAGGTGTTCTGGCACAAGAATGGTGAGGCGATACCGGTGGAATACACCAGTACCCCGATCTTCGAAATGGGGCGTCTGGTGGGTGCGGTAGTGTTGTTCCGCGATATTCGCGAACGCAAGCGCGCCGAGCAGCAACTGCGCGATGCGCTTTCGGAAGTGGAACTGCTCAAGCAGCGTCTGGAGCTCGAGAATCAATACCTGCAAGAGGAGATCAAGGCTGAACTCAACCACCGTGAGATCGTCGGTGAGAGTCCGGCGGTTGCCCAGCTGATTCGCCAGATCGCGCTGGTGGCGCCCACGGATGCCAATGTATTGATCAGTGGCGAATCGGGGACCGGCAAGGAGCTGATTGCCCGGGCCATTCATGTGGGTAGCGAGCGCAGCGGCCGGCCGCTGATCCGCGTCAACTGTGCGGCGATTCCCCGCGACCTGTTCGAAAGCGAGTTCTTCGGCCATGTGAAGGGAGCGTTCACCGGCGCGGTAAGCGACCGGCCCGGACGCTTCGAGCTCGCCGATGGTGGAACCCTGTTCCTCGACGAGGTTGGTGAGATTCCCCTGGAACTGCAGAGCAAGCTATTGAGAGTGCTGCAGGACCAGCAGTTCGAGCGGGTCGGCGACAACCGTACCCGAGAGGTCGACGTCCGGGTGATCGCCGCGACCAATCGTGAGCTGCGCGGGATGATCGAAGAGGGCGGCTTCCGTGAGGACCTGTACTTCCGTCTCAATGTCTTTCCCATCGACTCCGTACCGCTGCGCAGCCGAATCGAGGACGTGCCCCTGCTGGCACGACATTTCCTGCAGCGTGCCTGCCAGAAGTTCAACAAGCCCGGTGTGCGCATCCCCCCGGCCCAGCTCGAGATACTGCAGCGCTATGCCTGGCCTGGGAACATCCGTGAACTGGAAAATGTCATCGAGCGCCAGGTGATCGTCACCCAGGATGGACGCCTGACCTTCGACGACCTGCTGCTCGCCGAGCCTTCCGCTCCCCGAATCGAGACGTTGAGGGCGGGGGACGATGGAGGACCGCTCCCCGAGCAGGAGCTGTGTCGCCGTCAGCGCGACAACGCCATTGCGGCATTGAAGGAGTGCGCGGGAAAGGTGTCGGGGCAGGGAGGGGCCGCCGAGTTGCTGGGTCTGAAGCCGACTACGCTGTTCTCGCGGTTGAAGACCTGGGGCATCGTTCCCCGGGACTACCGGGACGAAGCCGTGCTGCCTAGCGGGCGGCCAACCCCTTCACCCAGATGACCAGGCGTTGCCACCAGAAGGGCATGGGGTGGCTCTGGTCGGATCGTATCAGTTGCCACCGGGGGCGTGAGAGAAAGTCGGCGATGGGTGCCACCTGGCTGGGTCGGTCCAGCATCGGGGCATGTCCGCAGTTCGCCACCTCCACGGAGACCAGGCCGGGCTGTACTTCGGTCATGCGTGTGACGCTATCGCTGCGCAGCAAGGGCGAGTCGGCGCCCCGGAGGACCATGAGAGGACAGCGGATCGCGGCCCAATCGGCCCAGATGTCGCGAGGCGTATCGTGGATGAATTGCTCGCCGATACGGGGATCGTAATGGTAGGTCCAACTGCCATCGGGCAGGCGGCGGGCACTATCGAGAGCCAGTTGGCGCCAGGCATCGTCGCTATCGATGCCGAACCCGGTGTAGTGACGACGCAGTTCTTCCTCCAACTGACCGAAGGTGCTGAACTGATGCAGCCGGCCGAAGTGGAAACCCAGCTGTGCCAGCCCCTTGGTGTCGAGTTCCGGGCCTACGTCATTGAGTACCAGGCGCTCGATACGATGAGCGGTGTCGGGGTCGGCGGCCAGCAGCATTCCCACCAGGCCGCCCATCGACGTGCCGACCCAGGCGACCTGCTCCAGTCGGAAATGATCCAGCAGCGCGATAGCAACTTTCATGTAGCGGCTGTAGCGATAATCGTGAGCCGGCAGGAGCGACCAGCTCGAGAGGCCTCTGCCCGGCGTGTCCGGGGCCAGCACCCGCCACTGGGGGCCGAGTTCCCTGGCGAAAGCGGCAAAGTCGCCGCCGTGGCGTGCCAAGCCATGCCAGGCGATGACGGTTCTGGGTGCGTCGGGGTGCCAGATACGTACTGCCACTTCCAATCCCTGGATACGAACCAGTTCGAGAGCATCCATATGCAATCATCCGCTCAATAGCCTATGCTGCATAGCAGCATAGCGTAATACCCCATTCCTTGCCGAGGTCTCTATCCCCTCCAGTGCTTGACGCAAGCGCATGAAGACACGCATGTCCCGCTAGAGGCCGTGACGGGAAATGATCAG
Organism: Billgrantia endophytica; assembly: GCF_002879615.1. Lineage (GTDB taxonomy): Bacteria > Pseudomonadota > Gammaproteobacteria > Pseudomonadales > Halomonadaceae > Halomonas > Halomonas endophytica. The sequence continues at coordinate 109,076 of NZ_PNRF01000019.1, read as the reverse complement.
GCAATACTAGTATACATACATGGTTGTAGCTATAATCGCTCGCATTTGAAAAAGCCGTTTGGCGCGCTCGGTTGAGCAAGCCGCCTCTGACGATGCTAGGCAGTGGAGATCTTTCATGCACTTGTCACCCCGGGGAGCTTGTCTCCCCGTAAAATGGATTCTGACGTTCGGTTTGCTGGCCACGTTTCTAGCCGGCTGTGGACAGGACGATAACGGTGGCGGTGGACCCATGGGTGGCGGAGGCGATCAGCCGCCGCCCCAGGTCAGTGTCTTGAGCGTCGAGCCTCGTTCGGTCGATGTGGTCGTGGAATATGCCGCTCGTGCCCGTGGCTCCCGTGAAGTGGAAGTTCGTGCGCGGGTTCAGGGTATTCTTGAGCAGCGCCTGTACACCGAAGGGCAAGTGGTGGAGGAAGGGGAGCCGCTCTTCCGCATCGATCGTGAACCCTATGAGATCGAACTCCAGAGGGCCCAGGCCGAGCGGGCCAATGCTCAGGCCGACCTTAACCAGGCGCGGCGTGAGTGGCAGCGGATCTCGTCGCTGTTCGACCAGAACGCGGTCAGCGAACGCGAACGCGATTCGGCGCTGTCGGCTCGCGAGCTGGCCGAGGCGCGCTATGCACTGACCGAAGCCGGGGTCGCCAATGCTCAGCTCAACCTCGATTATACGGAAGTCACGGCGCCCGTCGCCGGTGTCACTGGACTCGAAAGTTTTCCCGAAGGTAGCCTGATCGATCGCGGCACTCTGCTGACCAGTGTCACTCAGCAGAATCCGATTCACGTGCGCTTCTCGTTGCCGGAGAATGATGCCGCTCTGCAGCGCGCCGCACGTCGTGCCATGACCGCCAATGGTGAAGACCATACTCGGGATGCGGTGCTGATCCTGCCTGATGGCAGTGAATATGTTGAGTCCGGGGTCGTCGACTTCACCGCCAGCACCATCGATCCGCGCACCGGCAGTGTATCGGCACGGGCGGTATTTCCCAATGCCCAGGGCGACGTGGTGCCGGGGCAGTTCGTGCGGGTACGCGTGGAAGTCCAGCGTCTCGATGACGCTTTCCTGATACCGCCGGCGGCGGTCGGCCAGGGGCCGGAAGGGCCACAGGTCTTCGTCGTCGACGATGAGGAGAAGGTCCGGTCGCGTACCGTGCAACTCGGCCCGGTGCAGCAGGGCCAGCAGATCATCATCGAGGGTCTCGAATCCGGTGACCGGGTGGTGGTCAACGGTCAGGTGGCGCTGCAGGATGGCATGGATGTCTCGGTCAACGAGGTCGAGGATGACGAGGAAGCTGCCGAAGAGGCCGAGGCGTCGGCGATCGAAGCCGAACAGCAAGTTTCCGACGATGAGGAGGCGTGATGTTCAGGTTCTTCATTGATCGGCCGATCTTCGCCTCGGTCATCTCGATCATCATCATGCTGGCGGGTCTGGCATCACTGAGTGCGCTGCCGGTCGAACAATACCCTGACGTGGTACCGCCGCAGGTCGTGGTCAATGCCAATTATCCCGGTGCCAGTGCCGAAGTGCTGGCGGAATCCGTTGCGGCGCCACTGGAGCAGGAGATCAACGGCGTCGACAACATGATCTACATGGAGTCGACGGCGACCGACGCCGGCAGTCTGCAGATCAGTGTCTCCTTCGACATGGGGACCGACCCGGATCAGGCAGCAATCAATGTCAACAATCGCGTGCAGTCGGCGATGTCCCGTCTGCCCCAGCAGGTACGCGATCAGGGGGTGAGGGTCGAGGCACAGTCGACCAATATCCTGATGGTGCCGGTAATGTACTCGCCGGACGGCAGTCAGGACCCGCTGTTCATCTCCAACTATGCACTACTCAACGTGCTCGATGAGCTGGTGCGGGTGCCGGGGGTCGGCGACGCCTCACTGTTTGGGGCCCAGGACTATTCGATGCGGGTGTGGCTGAGCCCGGACAAGTTGTCGCAGTTCGACTTGACGCCATCCGATGTGGCCGGGGCGATCCGCGAACAGAACGCGCAATTCGCCGCTGGCCAGTTGGGAGCCGAGCCATCGGTCGACGACCAGGCCTTTACCTTCACGGTGACCACTCGCGGCCAGCTCTCCGACCCGGAAGAGTTCGAGCATATCATCCTGCGTTCCGACCAGGATGGCAGTACCCTGCGGCTAGGCGATGTGGCTCGTGCTGAGCTGGGGTCGCAGAATTACTCTTTCTCGGCTACCTATAACGGTCAGGCAGCAGTGCCTCTGGGCATTTACTTGCAGCCGGGCGCCAATGCCCTGGATACGGCGGTGGCCGTGCGCGAAGCGCTGGATGAGGCGGCCGAACGCTTTCCGGAAGGGCTCGAGTATACCGTTGCCTACGATACCACCGAGTTCGTCGAGATCTCGATACGGGAAGTGTTCGTCACGCTGATCATTGCCATCGTGCTTCTCGTCGCCGTGACCTTCCTGTTTCTGCAGCACCTGCGCGCCACACTGATTCCGGTGGTGGCGATCCCGGTATCGTTGATCGGTACCTTCGCCGGCATGCTGGCATTGGGCTTTTCAGTCAATCTGCTGACGCTGTTCGGCCTGGTGCTGGCGATCGGCATCGTGGTCGATAACGCCATCATCGTACTGGAAAACGTCGACCGCCTGATCAAGGAGCAGGGCATGCGTGCCCGTGAAGCCTCCATCGAGACCATGAAGCAGGTATCCGGTGCGGTGGTCTCTTCTACCCTGGTGCTGGTGGCGGTGTTCGCGCCGGTGACCTTCCTGGGGGGGCTGAGTGGTGAGCTATATCGTCAGTTCGCAGTGACGATTGCCATCTCGGTGGTGGTTTCCGGTGTCGTTGCATTGACCCTGACGCCAGCGATGTGCGCCTTGCTGCTGGATGGCCAAAAGCATACGGTGTCCAAGCCCTTCCAACTGTTCAATCGCGGCCTCGACAAGCTGACCAACGGTTTCGTTTGGCTGGTCGGCAAGCTGCTGCGGCACGCGGTGATCGGCTGTGCGTTATTCGTAGGGGTGTTGGCCGTGACACTCTTCGCCATGACACGCCTGCCCTCGGGCCTGGTGCCCCAGGAGGATCAGGGGATGGCAATGGTCGTGTACCAACTACCCCCGGTATCCGCGCTGTCGCGTACCGAGCAGGCTCGGGACGATCTCGCGGAGAGGCTGCTCGCTCTCGATGAAATGGAGGACCTGACGGCCCTTGCCGGTTTTGACATCATCGCCGGCTCCCTGCGTACCAATGCCGGGGTCGCGTTCGCCAATCTCAGCGATTGGAGCGAGCGCACGGAGCCTGGTCAGGACGCGATGTCAATCGCGGGCCGGATCATGGGCATCGGAGCGGAAGTTCCCGAAGCCAACATATTGGCCTTCACACCTCCGCCGATTCAGGGTCTGTCGCTGACCGGCGGCGTTGAAGGGTATCTCGAGATTCGTGGCGATGTGACGCCTCAGGAAATCGAAGAGATCGGCCAACGCCTGATGGCGGCGGCAAACGACCGCCCCGAGCTGACCAATGCGCGCATTACCCTGGATACCGGCATCCCTCGCTACAACGCCGAGGTGGACCGCGAAAAAGCGCGTGCGATGGGTGTGCCGATCAACCAGATCTTCGAGACCATGCAGAGTACATTCGGGTCCCTGTACGTCAATGATTTCACCTTGGCCGGGCGTAACTGGCAGGTGAATCTGCAGTCGGAGAGCGAGTTCCGCGGCCAGCCGGAAGATCTCAACAAGGTCTTCGTGCGTTCCGAGTATGGCGAGATGCTGCCACTCAGTACCCTGGTGACCCTGGAACGTGGTTCGGGACCGGATATCATCAATCGCTTCAACGTCAACAGTGCCGCTAATTTCCTTGCCGATGCCGCGCCGGGCTATACCACAGGTCAGGCCAAGGAGGCGATGGAAGCGGTCGCGGCTGACGTGCTTGACGATGGCAACAGCTCGCTGGGCTGGATTGGCGAGGCCTACCAGCTCGATGCTGCTGCCGGTGCGGGGGGGGCGGCATTCGGCCTTGGTCTGGTAATGGTGTTCTTGATTCTCGCGGCTCAGTACGAGCGCTGGACGCTGCCGCTAGCCGTTGTCACGGCGGTGCCTTTTGGCGTGCTGGGGGCGGCGCTGGCCGCGTTGCTGCGTGGCTTTCCCAACGATATCTACTTCCAGGTTGGCTTGCTGGTGCTGATCGGGCTGGCGGCCAAGAACGCTATCCTGATCGTCGAGTTCGCCGCTCAGAACCGACGCAATGGCATGACGGCGTTCGATGCGGCCATGGCCGCCGCTCAGCAGCGCTTTCGCGCTATCATGATGACGGCGTTGACCTTCATCGTTGGTATGTTACCGCTGGTGTTCGCCTCGGGTGCCGGTGCCGCCAGTCGCCAGGAGATCGGCACCGTCGTGGTGGGCGGTATGCTCCTGGCCAGCTCCCTGGCGCTACTGTTCGTGCCGATGTTCTATAAGCTGATGGATGACATTGAGACCTGGCGTCAGCAGCGTCGTTCTCGCCGTCTCGAGCAGGGAGAGCTGAAAGATGCCTAAGCAGATCCACGCTGGTGAGCGTCGTATGGCTCGTCTGGCTGCGCCGCTGGTCTTTGCTGCCCTATTGGCCGGCTGTGCCGTGGGGCCTGACTACCGCAGTCCGGATATCGCCCTGCCCGAGGAGTGGCCCGAACATGTGCTGTTGTCCGATGCGGAGCGAGCCGGTTGGCAGCACTGGTGGCGCCAGTTCGGGGATCCGCGACTCGATGCCCTGGTCGAGCGGGCCACCCGCGAGAACCTGGATCTCCGTCTGCAGTTGGGGCGGATCCAGGAGGCACGCGCCCGGCTCGGTCTGGCGCGGGCCGAGCAGCTTCCCTCTGTAGGCGCCCAGGCCGAGGCGTCGCGGGAGCGTACTCCCGCCACCGCCTCTCCGTTCGGCATGGAGTCCACCGACACCATGCTCTCGGTGGCTGGCAACCTGAGCTACGAGATCGACCTCTGGGGTCGGTTGGCTCGCGAGCGCGAGGCCTCCGAGGCGTTACTCGAGCAGAGCGTGTTCGCTCACGATGCCGTGCAGCTCAATGTCATTACCGAAGTGGTGGCCACCTACTTCGACCTGCGCAATGCCGAGTGGCAACTGCGGATAACCGAGGCCACGGTGGCGTCTCGGGAAGAAACGTATCGGATCGAACGGATCCGCTTTGATTCCGGCGAAACGGGGGAATTGGCCCTGCGCCAGGCCCAGTCGGAGCTGGAAACGACTCGTGCCCAACTGCCTGGACAGAAACAGCGGGTCAGAATGCTGGAAGGGGCGCTGGCCATCCTGGCAGGAATGAGTCCAGCGGAACTGATGGCCGAGCTTGATTTCGGCGATACGCAGCTATCGGATATCGGCCTGCCTGATGGCGTGCCGGCGGTGCTGCCGTCGAGCCTGCTGCAGCGCCGCCCGGATATCCGCTCCGCCGAGGCGGGGCTGATCGCCGCCAATGCGTCCATTGGCGTGGCCGAGGCAAGCCGGCTGCCAACCCTCAATCTCGGTGGGCTGCTGGGCACCGCAGCGGGTGATACCAGTGATCTGTTCACGACCGCCGCGCAGACCTGGGGCCTGTCCGCCACGGTGATGGGGCCGCTGTTCGACTTCGGTCGTTCCCGCTCCCGGATCGAGACAGCCGAAGCACTGGCCGAGCAGGCCGAGGTCCAGTACCGTGCCACGGTGAACCTGGCCTTCAACGAGGTGCGCGATGCCCTGGTGATCTTCGAGACCAGCGGTGAGCGCATCGAGGCAACCCAGGCACAAGTGGAGGCGCTCGAGCGTACGCTGGAGCTGGCGGAAGTCCGCTATCGGGAAGGGTTCGTCGGCTTCATCGAGTTGCTCGATGCCCAGCGGGCGTTGCTCTCGGCGGAACTCTCGCTGTCGGAAGCGATGCGTGACCGTTTGACAGCCACCGCCACATTGTTCAAGGCCTTGGGCGGCGGCTGGGAAGCCGATGCATGAGATTCAGCCCGACTCGCGAGCCAAGAGCTTCAACAGGGTATCGACCAGTTCCATGCCGCGCTGGTGGATCGAGAACTGCTCATGGTTACGCAGCCAGTCATGGAAGAGCCCGCTCAGGCTGGACTGCAGGAGTCGTGCGGCGAGTTCGGGCTGGAGGTCCGTTCGCAATTGCCCGAGACGGGCCGCGCAGCCGAAGTAATCGACCAGGGCCCCAAGGGCTTCTTCCGCCATTTCATTCTGCATGCTCAGCGGATCGATCTCGCCGAAGACTTCGCAGTGGTGGATCAGGATGGCGTGCACACGGCGATAACGGGGTTGCTCCAGTCGTGTAAAGCCCCTTTGACAGGCCTGATGAATGGCTTCGAGTGGGGCCGTGGCAAGATTGGGGTCGCCGATCTCGTCGATCAGCTCCTGAAACGGCATGCGTACACGATCAAGCATGGCCCTGAACAGGTCGGCCTTGTTGCGGAAATGCCAGTAGACCGCACCGCGGGTCATGCCGGCATGGCGAGCGATCTGCTCTAATGAGGTACGGGCAACACCGCGTTCGAGGAATATCTCCTCGGCAGCATCGAGCAGGGCTTCTCGTGTGGCGGCGGCTTCCGCCTTCGTGCGTCGGGCCATGTTGGGGCGTCATTCTCAAACAATGGAGATCTTCCCTTATTCTACGCGAATGAGCGGCTTTTTACATTCATGAGTGTATGGATGTGACCTTGTGACACGCCTCGTCATTTGGAAGTCGTCGGGGTATAACAGGAAGAACACTGTTCTGTTACAGGAAGCCGCTCCATGGCCCGCGCCCCTTTCGAACTCACCGGCATCAAGGTAATGCCAGGCAGCCGCATCCAGATCGACGTCCCGGTAGCCAAGCTCTATACCCATGCTCCGCTGCATATCCCCGTGGAAGTGGTGCATGGCCGGCAGCATGGTCCGGTATTGCTGGTATGCGGCGGCATTCATGGCGATGAGATCAACGGCGTCGAGATCGTGCGCCGGCTGCTGCGCTCACGCCAGATCCAGGGGTTACGGGGCACGCTGGTGGCGGTGCCCATTGTGAATGTCTTCGGCTTCATGCAGCACAGCCGCTATCTACCGGACCGGCGGGACCTGAACCGTTGCTTTCCCGGCAGTGAGACAGGCTCCCTGGGAGGCCGTATTGCCGCGTTGTTTCGTGAGCAGATCGTCGACCACGCTACTCATATCATCGATCTGCATACCGGTGCCATTCATCGTACCAACTTGCCGCAGATCCGTGCCCAGTTGAGTCCCGGCAGCGAGACAGAGCGCATGGCAAATGCCTTTGGCGCGCCGGTGATCCTCAATGCCGAGCTGCGCGAAGGCAGCTTGCGGCACTATGCCCAGAACAAGGGGATACCGGTGCTGACCTACGAGGCGGGTGAAGCGCTGCGTTTCGACGAATGGGCGATTACGCCGGGGGTTCGCGGTGTGCTTCGGGCCATGCGCCGACTGGGAATGCTGACCGGCGAGCATCGTCGTCGGTCACCACCGGCGGCGGAGCTGGCAAATGGTTCGAGCTGGGCACGGGCCCCCATCGATGGCATCCTGCGGCCCAAGGTGCGCCTGGGCGCGCGGGTCGCCAAGGGGGATGTGCTGGGCAAGGTGGCTGACCCTTTCGGCAATGCGGAGGCCGCCGTAACGGCCATTGCCGACGGCATCGTCATCGGCATGAGCCGGCTGCCGCTGGCCAACGAAGGCGAGGCGCTCTTTCATATCGCGCGCTTCGATGTGATCGAAGAAGCCGAAAGTGCCGTGGAAGGGTTCCATTCCAGCCTGGAGCCGCCTCTGGATTCTCTCTACTGATCGTCAGGCGATCTCGGCAACGGGCGTGATTTCGGGCACCAGGCTGAGCGCGTCGTCGAAGATTTTCAGGTCCGCCCCGTCGCGGTGAGCGTACTCGGAAAGATGCCGGCGGAAGCGGCGCCCGCCTTTCTGACCCTGGAACAGGCCCAGCAGGTGACGGGTGATGTGATTGAGCTTGGCGCCTTCCTCCAGCCGTTTGGCAATGTAGGGGCGGAAGGCCCGTGCTGCCGCGTGGCGGCTGATGGCGGGGCCGGGCTCACCGTAGAGGGCCTGGTCCACCCCGGCCAGCAGCCAGGGATTCTGGTAGGCTTCGCGGCCGATCATCACGCTGTCGACCCGTGCCAGGTGGTGCCGACACTCCTCCAGCGTCTTGATACCCCCATTGATGCCGATATGCAGCTCCGGCCGGCTCGCCTTCAGGCGGTGTACGCGAGGGTAGTTGAGCGGTGGGACGTCGCGGTTCTGTTTGGGCGAGAGCCCCTGTAGCCATGCCTTGCGGGCGTGGACAATGAACACCTCGCAGCCGGCGTCGGCCACCTGGGAAATGAAGTGCTCAAGATCGGCATCCTCGTCCTGGTCATCGATACCGATACGACACTTCACCGTCACCGGAATCGATACCGCCTCACGCATGGCGCGTACTGCCGCTGCCACCTTGTCCGGATACCCCATCAGGCAGGCACCGATCAGGTTGTTCTGTACCCGGTCGCTGGGACAGCCTACGTTCAGGTTGACCTCGTCATAACCCCATTCCTCGGCGATGGCCGCACATTCGGCCAACTCGCCGGCATCACTGCCGCCCAACTGCAGCGCCAGAGGATGCTCCACCTCGTTGTAGCCGAGGAAGCGCGACCGCGGGCTACCGTGCAGGATGGCGCCGGTGGTCACCATTTCGGTATACAGCAGCGCACGCCGGGTCAGCGTCCGGGCGAAGGCTCTCTGTTCGCGTGTCGTCCAATCCATCATGGGGGCAACTGCGAACCGTCGAGCCTCTGAAATAGGGTGCTTTACTGTCATATCAACTGCTTACCGTGCGCGATATACTGTAAATTTACACTGTTTAATCCTGTTGAATACCGCTTGAAACCTTCCTTGCTGTACCATCTTTGTACCAAAGTGCGGGCATGGCCCGTTTCCGGCTTAGGGGTGGTACACCATGGCGACATGTCAGAAGCGCGGTACCCGGTGGCGGGCCATTGTACGCAAGAAAGGGTGTCCAGCACAGAGTAAGACATTCAGCACGGATCTCGTCGCCCAGGCGGCCATCAAGGCTTCGATATCAACGAATACGATGCTGCTGGCGTAGGTAAAGGCTATCGACGCTGGCACCGCCATCATGCCGGCTTGGTCGTTGGGCCAGGGGACATATGCCGAACTGGGTGATTTTCCATGAATTCTTTCAATTTGTGGTGAGTCGGTCATGAACCTAGGCTGCAGGGTAGCTCGCAGGGATGCGGGAACAGAGGAAGGTCGGGCACGGAACGCTCGTTGTTGCTAGGGATGCACGACAGGACGGTCGTGAAAAGCAGGAAAAGGAATCCGGTTTTATAGCCCGGCCACAACGCGTCGGGCTTTCTCTTGCCGGCTTGGCAGGGTGTCTACCATGTTTTCACTGTCGCAAACTCTTCTCGTCGTTGCTCCAGCGATGCCTCCGGTTTGCACAGCGCAGATGCCGGGCCGCCTCCGGTTGAATATACCGAGGGGCATGGTGCCACGCCCCGCTTTCTGGATAGGAGAGCTGTCGCATGGCGGACCATCACACGGGAGAGGTTAAAGTATTCATTGCAGCGGCCGATAGCTTGGCTAGAGCCTGCTGCGACAGGTTCGGATCTTGCTGTGCGCCAGCTATCCCGGCTTTGCGTCGATCGCCTACATTCTGTGTAGGAAATATCTTACAAGAATTCATAACCTGAGTTAATTATTTACCCTGCTTAAGCTGTCATTGTGTATTCAACGAGCTACGGATTGCTCGGCAGGGAAGATCAAGCCAGGAAGGCTTTTGTCCAGGGATGCGTGAACAGGATGTTCACGGTGGTAGTAAAAGGATGTTGAGATCGAAGCCCGGCCTTACGGCCGGGCTTTCTTTTTCAGGTTGTGGGTTTTTAAAAAGTCGGGAATGTAATTTATTGAAAAACTTGATCTATGTTAATCAATTCCCTGTTGATCAATGTCATTGTGTATTCCTCGGGCAACGGAGGGCTCGACAGGGAAGACTTGGCCAGGAAGGCTCAAAAGATCCAAGGATGCATGAACAGGATGTTCGTGGTGGGCAGGAGAAGGAGGTAGAATTGAAGCCCGGCCGCAAGGCCGGGCTTCATGCATGTGGCAGCCCATCTCTCGGACGGTTCGACCGGTTGCGGGCCGCAGGCGTGTAAATTTTTCTGGCGGTGCGTCACTGTATAAAGCCGTCGATACAAAAAAATCAATATGATTTAAAATTGTATTTGGAAAGGATGCGTCGCGGAAAGACAGGAGCCCCAGCCAGGAAGGCTGCTTGGACAGGGGTGGCATCTTTATGTCAGGGGTTATATTTCGCAGTTGTTGGTTTCTGGAGTTATAGGTTGTTTCTTGCAGAAAGCCTTGGTCTAAGCAAGTTGTTGAGATGATATAATCCGGCATGGTGGGCGAGAAGTTGATCAGCCACTGGTAGTGCGTCTAATGCCATCTCAATGCAGTAACAGCTTGAAGCTGTCTTCGTTCGCTGGCTGTCATGATAACCAAGGTGATATTCGACCTGTTTGGCGGATGCCGCAAGATAAGGAGTGAAGGCTCCCGCTCGGAGGAGTCGATCTCGTTGATAGTCAATTGGCGTATACAGCGTGTTTTGGAGGTGCGGGACGAAGGTAGAATAAAGGGCTCGTTCAGGGATTGTCTCGATGCTTGGGTGTCGGCGCCCGGTATGAGTGGAGGAGGCATTGAAGAGGACGAGGCCCTTGGGGAAGCATGGCATGGCGTCTGGGCTTGTCGATATATGCAGCGCCATTGGGACGAACCCTCAAGGCCAGTGGTAGTCTAGATGGTCATTGATCGGTCTGGAGGAGTTCATGAAGGTGACGCGTCGACTGTCCTGCATGGGTTTGGTGGTACTGCTGGTGCTTTCGGGGTGCGGGGCCGATGATGAGGACGCGCCCCTCCAGGAGGAGGCGGGTGAATCGAACGTGGAGGCTGAAGCCCCGCCTCGTGCAGAACCCGTCGAAGCGACTACCACGGTAGAGCCTTTCGATGTACCGGTGATGATCACAGCATCGACGACGCTACGCAGTGATCGACGTCTCATGGTCGATGGTGAAACCAATTTGCCGGAGGACGCACGGCTGTTGATCGTAGTGGAGCGGGAGCTCAGTGGGGTGCGCTGGCAGTCACGAACCAGTGTCGAGGAAGGGCGCTTTGTCGCCGGGCCCTTTGGCCCGGGAAGCGGGTTGCCCGATGGCGGTTACACCATCACCGTCAACCTGCCCGAGGCGAGCGTTCAGCCATCGGCAGTGAGAGAGCGGATTGGTGATCAGGGTGAACACCTCACGGGGCCGTTGGTACAACGATCGCGCCACGGGCTTGGGCTGGTTGCCAGCTATTCACAACGTTACCTGATTGGCAGTGAGCCGCGCAGAACCACGGATCAAGTCGAGGTGCTGGAAGTCGAGTAACAGGACCGGGCGAGGGGCAGGGTGCCGTTCAGGCGCCTTCCTGACGCCAGCACATCAACAGCTTTCCGATCAGGCGATCACTTGCCGGCAACGGTGTGGCCTTGGGTGCTGTCTTGGCTTCGCCACTATAAAGCAGTTCGCCACTACCGCCGCGCTCCAGTTGACCTATGAACAGCCCCATTCCCCCTTCAATCAGATAACGACCCGGCATTTCATATGCCGCGGTGGGGCCGACTGCGGCCAGATCACCGAAAGCGAGATAGTCGAAGTGCTCACCCGGCGCGGGTGTGACGAGATAGCATTTACCTTTCCAGTTCGTGCCAGGCAGGTATTCGCCAGGGAGAGCGATGCGATTGGCGGCAGGATCGAGCCATGGTGCAGGCGATTTGCCATAAAGATAGAGCGGGGACGACAAGACGGCGTCATCGCCCTCCAGCAGTCGGCTGAGAGGACAGTTCAGGGCCTCTGCCAGCGCAACGAGACGCTCGTGCCCAATCTGTTTGATGGCGCCAGACTCCCAATAGGAGATCGTGACATCGGAAACGCCAACCTTTCTTGCCAGCGCGGCCTTGTTGAGGCTTGCCTCCAGACGTAACTGTTTGATGCGTGGGCCCAATGAATCCATCTCGTCATCCTGGCGACAGTTAACAAGGAGAGGATAGTCGATGATCCCCGTTGAGTGTGCAAATTTGACGCTTCAACGATACAACAACCCTGGGAGCGAGTCTTGCATCGAATCATGGGTCTCGGTTAGGTGTGTTGATATCCGGTTGCGGCTGCCTGCATTCATTCACCGCAGGTGCGTATAATGTTCGCATGCTCATCCCCCAACGGATAAAGGACGACATGACCGTACGTACCCGTATTGCGCCCTCACCGACCGGTGACCCCCATGTGGGCACCGCCTACATTGCCCTGTTCAACCTCTGCTTCGCCCGTCAGCATGGCGGGCGGTTCATTTTGCGTATCGAGGACACCGATCGGATTCGCTCCACCTCCGAGTCCGAGCAGATGATTCTCGACTCGCTGCGCTGGCTGGGCCTGGAATGGGATGAGGGTCCCGATGTGGGCGGGCCGCACGGTCCTTATCGCCAGAGCGAACGTGGCGATATCTACGCCGAGCATGCGCGTCAGCTGCTCGAGGCGGGACACGCGTTCAAGTGTTATCGGACCAGCGAAGAGCTGGACGAGCTACGTGACGCACGCAAGGCGGCTGGCATGCATCTGGCACTGAAGCCTGCCGATCTGGCGTTACCGGTCGAAGAACAAAGCCGCCGTGAGCGCGAGGGTTGGCCCCATGTGGTGCGTATGAAGGTGCCGTCCAGCGGTACCTGCATGATCGACGACATGCTGCGTGATCCCATTGAGGTCGACTGGGCGCAGGTGGATGCTCAGATCCTGCTCAAGTCGGATGGCATGCCGACCTACCACCTGGCCAATGTGGTGGACGATCACTTGATGGGTATTACCCATGTGTTGCGCGGCGAAGAGTGGATCAATTCCGCACCTAAACACCAGCTCCTCTATGAATACTTCGGCTGGCGGATGCCGGTTTTGTGTCATATGCCGCTGCTGCGCAATCCAGACAAGTCAAAGCTGTCCAAGCGCAAGAATCCTACTTCGATCAATTATTACCGACGCATGGGCTTCCTGCCTCAGGCGGTGACCAATTACCTGGGTCGCATGGGCTGGTCCATGCCCGACGAGCGTGAGAAATTCGGTCTTGACGAAATGATGGCGCATTTCGACATCCAGCGTGTCTCGCTTGGTGGACCGGTTTTCGACCTCGAGAAGCTGACCTGGCTCAATGGGCTCTATATCCGAGAGGACCTGGATGACCGTGCCTTCCTCAAGGCCCTGATGGAATGGTCCTTCAACGAGGAATATGTCAACCAGATACTCCCTCAGGTGCGGACCCGGGTGGAGACGCTTTCCCAGGTGGTGCCATTGGCGGGTCATTTCTTCTCCGGTTTGCCAGAAATCAGCGAAAGTGACTTCGACAGCATCAAGTTGGGTCGAGAGGACCTGGTCAGGCTGCTGCAGTTACTCATATGGCGTTTCGAGGTGGTCCCGACTTGGGACAAGGAGCTTTTGCTGGCCGATATCAAGATGCTGGCCGACCACTTCGAGCTCAAGATGAAGGAGTTCCTGGCGCCGGTGTTCATTGCGATTACCGGCTCTTCGGCAAGCACCTCGGTCATGGATGCCATGGTCATACTGGGTTCGGACATGACGCGGGCACGGCTGCGTCATGCCATCGAGGTGCTGGGCGGGGTTTCCAAGAAGCAGGCCAAGCGATTCGAGAAGGAATACAGGGAGCTGCCGTAATCGGGAGGGCGCGACAGGAAGTTGGCGTTTTTCCTGTTGACGAAGGCGAGGCGGATCAGTATTATACGCCTCGTCTTCACGAGACATTCGGGGCCTTAGCTCAGCTGGGAGAGCGCAACACTGGCAGTGTTGAGGTCAGCGGTTCGATCCCGCTAGGCTCCACCAATTCCTCTTGTGTGCGACGTTGCGTCCCATTCGTCTAGTGGTCTAGGACACCGCCCTTTCACGGCGGGAACAGGGGTTCGAACCCCCTATGGGACGCCATTTCGAATTTGCTTTCTGAACACGATCCTTGTCAATGATCCCCCGAGACGCCTGGTGCGTCTTTTTTCGTCATCCTGTCGCCTCTTACGGTGACGGCTTCCGCTTGCGTGTAAAACGCATTGAAGTGCCGATTTTTCGGTGTTTTAGGGCTTGACTTGTCCACTCGTACAGTCCTGTGGCCTCTCTCGTTCATGCTGTCATGGGTAGCGGGCTGCAGAGCAGGCGTTATGCAATAAATCCTTTTAATTCATGCACTTAAAATTGATCAAAAAGTAGCCAATCTAAGAGCAGCCCCCTGCCCATGCCGATTTGATGATGTTTCCTCGCACTTGTAAACAGGGTTATCCACAGAATGTGTGGAAAACGCTAAGACCTTGGAAAGCGTGGTGCCTAAGGTCCGATAGTGAGGGGGTGTCGAACCTCGAGGCGTAGTTTTCTAATACGTGATGGAGCAGGAGGGCACCGCCTGTGGGGAGGCGCCCCGGAACTGTCAGCCGTCCTTGAATGCCCGTAGACGGCGCAGCAGAGAAGACGTGTCCCATCGCCCACCACCCATCCCTTGCACGTCCCCATAGAACTGGTCGACCAGGGCTGTCACGGGTAGGCGGGCCTGAAGTCGGCGAGCCTGCTCCAGGCAGATGCCAAGGTCCTTGCGCATCCAGTTGACGGCAAAGCCGTGCTCGTACTTGTCGTCGATCATGGTTTTGTGTCGATTCTCCATCTGCCAGGAGCCGGCGGCCCCCTTGGAAATCACATCGACGACGCGCTGTTGGTCAAGCCCGGCCTGTTCGGCGAAGTGCAGGCCCTCAGCCAGCCCCTGCACCAGCCCGGCGATACAGATCTGGTTGACCATCTTGGTCAATTGGCCGCTGCCGGGGGGGCCCATCAGGGTTACGGCCTTGGCGTAGTGTCCAAGTGTGGTTTCGGCCCGTGTGAAGTCGGCCCCGGTTCCGCCGCACATGATGGTGAGGGCGCCGTTCTCCGCCCCCTGCTGGCCACCGGAGACCGGGGCATCGATGAAGCCGATCTGTTTCTCGCGGCAGGCCGTATCGAGCTCTTCGGCCAGGTCGGCGGACGCGGTGGTGTGATCGACCAGCAGGCTGCCCGGTGCCATGCCGTGCAGGACACCTTGTGAGCCGGTCGTGACCTGGCGTACGTCATCATCGTTGCCCACGCAAACCAGTACCAGATCGGCCCCCCGGGCGGCTTCCTCTGGCGTGCTGTGATGGCTGCCGCCATGTTCGGCGACCCAGGCTTCGGCCTTGGCGGGGGTGCGGTTATAGACGCGCACCGGGAATCCCTGGCTGGCAAGGTGCCCGGCCATGGGGTAGCCCATTACACCCAGTCCGATAAAGGCGACGGTGGAAATTGGTTGGCTCATCGGGTATCTCCTGAGAGTGCGATACGAAGAAGGCCGCCCGTGGGCGGCCTTCGGTGCGAAGCGACACGGAGCCGCGACCTGCCGGCTTACTTGGCAGGATAGTCGCGCTTGTCGTGGCCGATATAGAGCTGGCGAGGGCGACCGATCTTGTAGTCGTCGCTCAGCATTTCGTGCCAGTGGGAGATCCAGCCAATGGTGCGGGACACAGCGAAGATCACCGTGAACATATTGGTTGGAATGCCCATGGCCTTGAGGATGATGCCGGAATAGAAGTCGACGTTCGGGTAGAGCTTGCGCTCGACGAAGTACTCGTCTTCCAGGGCGATCTGCTCCAGGCGCTTGGCTATCTTGAGCTGCGGGTCGTCGGCCATGCCCAGTTCGGCCAATACTTCGTCGCAGGTCTCCTTCATGACTTTGGCGCGAGGGTCGAAGTTGCGATAGACGCGGTGGCCGAAGCCCATCAGGCGGAAAGGATCGTCCTTGTCCTTGGCCTTGTCGACGAAGCGCTGGATATTCTCTTCGGAGTCGTCACCGATTTCGTCCAGCATGTTCAGCACGGCCTCGTTGGCGCCGCCATGTGCCGGGCCCCAGAGGGCGGCGATACCGGCGCTGATACAGGCGAACGGGTTGGCGCCGGTGGAGCCAGCCAGGCGTACCGTCGAGGTGGAAGCGTTCTGCTCATGGTCGGCATGGAGCATGAAGATGCGGTCCATGGCCTTGGCGAATACCGGGTTGGTCTTGTACTCCTCGCAAGGGTTGCTGAACATCAGGTAGAGGAAGTTCTCGGCATAGCTCAGGTCGTTGCGCGGATAGTTGAACGGTTGGCCCACGTTGTATTTGTAGGACATGGCCGCAAGGGTCGGCATCTTGGCGACCAGCCGGATCGCGCTGATCACGCGGTCTTCTTCCTGGGAAATATCCATGTGATCGTGGTAGAAGGCCGCCAGGCCGCCAACCACGCCGCACAGGATGGACATCGGATGAGCGTCGCGACGGAAACCCTTGAAGAAGTTGTTGATCTGATCATGGACCATGGTGTGGTTGCGGACTCGCGACTCGAAATCGGCGTACTGCGCATCGGTCGGCAGTTCGCCGAACAGCAGCAGGTAGCACATCTCGACGAAGTTGGACTCCTTGGCCAATTGGTCGATCGGGTAGCCGCGATGCAGCAGGACGCCTTTGGCGCCATCGATGTAAGTAATGGCGGACTGGCACGAGGAGGTTGCCATGAAGCCCGGATCGTAGGTGAACAGACCTTCGGCGCCGAGGCCGCGTACATCGACTACGTCGGGCCCCAGGGAGCCGGAGTAGATCGGCAGTTCGATCGTCTTGTCCAGACCGTCTACCGTCAGTGTCGCTTTCCTGTCAGCCATGCTGGCCTCCTCTCGAAGTCGAATTGGTTCGTTAAGTCGTTATTTCGCAAACAGTGTTTTCTAAAGCTGGGCCCGCGAAAAAAGGTTTGCCCACTATAGAAGCGTTCCCGGGATTGTCAATTGGGCTTAAGCCAGGGTGTTTTTATACATGCTGATGTTTTTTGTATAGCTATCCGTATAATAAATGATGCCATGCACCATGAGTGCCGCGCCGGGTGGCTTGTTCAGGGCATCGCCGCCAATGCTTGCCGCTCGCCTGGGTGCGAGCCGGCTTGAACCATGGTCGAGTTCAACCGGTGTTCATTTGTCACTGGCGCTTCATGTCCTTATAATCCACAGCGCGCGACTGGCAGGTACTCGTTGTCATGCCCGTCCCGGCAGCGGCGAGCCCCCTACCTCAAACCACCGCCCGCTCTAGCCAACGTGCCATTGGCGAGGAGCGAGCCAAGAGAGTGTGTATAGAGCCGTGAATAGCAAACGACCCGTCAACCTCGACCTCACCACGATACAGTTCCCACTTCCCGCCCTGACGTCGATCGCCCATCGTATCACTGGCGTTATCCTCTTCATCGGACTCATCTTTGCCTTCTGGGCCCTCGACAAGTCGCTGTCGTCCCCGGCTGGCTTTGCAGCGGTGAACGATGCCCTGGCGAACAACATCCTGGCGAAATTGATCGCCTGGGGGCTGCTGTCAGCCCTGGCGTTCCACTTCGTGGCCGGCATCAAGCACCTGCTGATGGATGCCGATATCGGCGTGACCCTCGAGGGTGGCGTCAAGAAGGCGCAGATCACCGTGGTGGTGAGTGCCGTTCTGATCATTCTGGCGGGAGTCTGGGTATGGTAACCAACATCACAAGTCTCGGTCGCAGTGGCTTGTCCGACTGGCTCATCCAGCGCGTGTCGGCGGTTATCCTGGCGCTCTATACCCTCTTTATCGTTGCTTACCTGCTGTTCAATCCGGGGCTTGATTACGCCACCTGGAGCGGCCTGTTTGCCCAGACCTGGATGCGCGTCTTCTCCTTGCTGGCCTTCGTCTCGCTTGCCGCTCATGCCTGGATCGGCCTATGGACCGTGACCACCGACTACCTCAAGTCGACCAGCACTCGCGTTGGCGCCCAAATCGCCATCATCCTGGCCATTTTCGTGTTCCTGATTTGGGGCATTCAAGTTCTGTGGGGAGCCTGATTCATGTCAACCATGCGTAGTCTGACCTTCGACGCCATCATCATCGGCGGTGGCGGCGCTGGCCTGCGTGCCGCGCTCGAGCTGGCCAAGTCCGGCAAGAAGACCGCCGTGTTGTCCAAGGTCTTCCCGACCCGCTCCCATACCGTTTCCGCCCAGGGCGGCATCACCTGCGCCATCGCTTCCGCCGATCCCAATGACGACTGGCGCTGGCACATGTACGACACCGTCAAGGGCGGCGACTACATCACCGATCAGGATGCCGCCGAGTACATGTGCTCCGAGGGCCCCAAGGCCGTATTCGAGCTGGAGCACATGGGGTTGCCGTTCTCGCGTTTCGACAACGGTCGCATCTACCAGCGTCCGTTCGGCGGTCAGTCCAAGGCCTTCGGTGAAGGCGGTCAGGCGGCCCGTACCTGTGCCGCGGCAGACCGCACAGGCCACGCGCTGCTGCACACCCTGTATCAGAATAACCTGAAGAACAACACCACCTTCCTCAACGAGTGGTTTGCGGTCGATCTGGTCAAGAACGCCAATGGCGATGTGGTGGGCTGCATCGCCATGTGCATCGAGACCGGTGAAGTGGTGCACATCAAGTCCAAGGCTACCGTCATGGCCACTGGTGGTGCCGGTCGCATCTACGCCTCTACCACCAATGCGCTGATCAATACCGGTGACGGCATCGGCATGGCGCTGCGTGCCGGTTTCCCGATGCAGGACATGGAAATGTGGCAGTTCCATCCCACCGGCATCTATGGTGCCGGGGTGCTGGTCACCGAAGGGTGTCGCGGCGAGGGGGGATACCTGGTCAACAAGGATGGCGAGCGCTTCATGGAGCGTTACGCCCCCAATGCCAAGGATCTGGCCGGCCGCGATGTCGTGGCCCGCTCCATGGTCATGGAAATCCTCGAAGGCCGTGGTTGCGGCGAGAATGGCGATCACGTCTATCTCAAGCTGGATCACCTGGGCGAGGAGGTTCTCAACAAGCGCCTGCCCGGCATCAGCGAGTTGTCCAAGATCTTCGCCCATGCCGACCCGACCGAAGCGCCGATTCCTGTGGTGCCGACCTGTCACTACATGATGGGCGGGATCCCGACCAACGTGCATGGCCAGGCGATCATGCAGGACGCCGATGGCAACGACCGTATCGTCAACGGCCTGTTTGCCTGTGGTGAAGCGGCCTGTGTCTCGGTTCACGGCGCCAACCGCCTGGGCGGCAACTCGCTGCTCGACCTGGTGGTGTTCGGCCGCGCCGCCGGCATGTATATCGAGGGTGCGCTCAACGAGGGCATCGAGTACCTCGACGCCTCGGAATCCGATATCGACAGCGCCATGAAGCGCATCAATCGTTGGAACGAGTCCGGCGGCGGCGAATCGGTGGCCGACCTGAAGACCGAGCTCCAGGGCATCATGCAGAACGCCTTCGGCGTGTTCCGCCAGGAAGACAACATGCAGGAAGGGGTCAAGAAGTTGGCTGACCTGCGCGGCCGTATCGCCGAGGCGCACCTGGTCGACAAATCCGGCGCCTTCAACACGGCGCGTATCGAGGCACTCGAACTCGACAATCTGATGGAAGTGGCCGAAGCCACCGCCATTGCGGCTCTGGAGCGCAAGGAGAGTCGTGGTGCTCACTCCCGCTACGACTATCCGGAGCGCGACGATGTCAACTGGCTGAAGCACTCCATGTACTTCCCGACCGAAAAGAAGGTCGGCAAGCGCGACGTGAACTTCAAGCCGAAGACCGTTGACACCTTCGAGCCGAAAATCCGTACCTACTAAGGGGGAGTCACGATGTCCATGCTTCAGGTATCCATCTACCGCTACAACCCGGAAACCGACTCCGCACCCTACATGCAGGAGTATCGAGTAGACACCCAGGGCCGTGACCTGATGGTTCTCAACGTCCTGGAGATGCTCAAGGCCGAGGACACGACCCTGGCCTACCGTCGCAGCTGCCGTGAAGGCGTGTGTGGCTCCGACGGTATGAACATGAACGGCAAGAATGGCCTGGCCTGCGTCACCTCGCTGTCCCAGGTGGTCAAGAACAACAAGCTGGTATTGCGTCCGCTGCCGGGTCTGCCGGTGGTGCGCGACCTGGCGGTCGACATGGGGCTGTTCTACAAGCAGTACGGGCGCATCCAGCCGTATCTGCAGAACGACGAACCAACTCCGGCCATCGAGCGCCTGCAGTCACCGGAAGAACGCGACAAGCTGGATGGGCTCTACGAGTGCATCCTGTGCGCCTGCTGCTCGACCGCCTGCCCGTCGTTCTGGTGGAACCCGGAGAGGTTCGTTGGACCGGCCGGCCTGCTTCAGGCCTACCGCTTCCTGGCGGACTCCCGCGATACCGCGACTCAGGAACGACTGTCCGAGCTCGAGGATCCGTTCAGCGTGTTTCGCTGCCGTGGCATCATGAATTGCGTGGCGGTTTGCCCCAAGGGGCTCAACCCGACTCGTGCCATCGGCAAGATCCGTGACATGCTGTTGGCCGATGCCACTTAAATCGTGGCCAAGGGCTTGCTATCATGGCGAGCGGAATTCGGCCGCGGCGAGTTGTCGCGGCTGGTTCCCGTAACAGCTGGACAAGAGCCGGTGCCATAGGTGCCGGCTCTTGACCATGGATTTCAAGGATTCCGGCCTGGCGGCCGGAGCCGCCGGATATGAAGACGCCCTTCCGGCAGGGCACCAGCCAAGCCGCCGCGGCTGGCCCGTGACGGCGCCGACAACACCCCATCAGTGTAGGGTGACCGAGAGATGCAACAAGGCATAATGGAGTTGATGTGGAACAGCTCCCACGTGAGCGGCAGCAACGTTCACTATGTGGAAGCGCTCTACGAGCAATACCTCGCCGACCCTGGTTCCGTCCCCGAAGAGTGGCGAACCTACTTCGACCAGCTGCCCGGCACGGAAGGCGGCCCCACCCACGATGTTCCCCTCGGCCCTGTTCGCGACCAGTTCCATCAACTGGCACGAGCGCGTCGCACCACGCAGGTGGCTGGCGCTGCCGATAGCGGTGAGAACAGGAAGCAGGTCAAGGTCCTCCAGCTGATCAACGCCTATCGCTTCCGGGGCCATCAGAAGGCCAATATCGACCCGCTCGATCTGCGCAGTCAGATCCCCGTTCCCGACCTCGACCTTTCTTTCCACCAGCTTTCCCAGGCCGATCTCGATATCGAGTTCCAGACCGGTTCCTTCTTCCTGGGAGTGGACAAGGCGACCCTGCGCGAGATCGTCGAGGCGCTGGAGCAGACCTACTGCCGCTCGATCGGCTGCGAAGTCATGCACATCGTCGATACCGAGGAGAAGCGTTGGCTTCAGCAGCGTTTCGAGTCGGTGCGTTCCGCGCCCAAGTACAGCGACGAGGTGCGTCAGCATCTGCTGGAACGACTCACCGCGGCCGAAGGCCTGGAAAACTACCTGGCCTCCAAGTATCCCGGTACCAAGCGCTTTGGCCTGGAGGGAGGCGAGTCCTTTATCCCGATGATGGACGAGCTGATCCAGCGGGGCGGTGGCTACGGCATCAAGGAGGTGGTCATCGGCATGGCCCACCGCGGTCGTCTCAACCTGCTGGTCAACATCCTCGGCAAGAATCCCTCCGAGCTGATTGACGAATTCGACGGCAAGAAGCTCATCGAGCGGGGCTCCGGCGACGTCAAGTATCATCAGGGCTTCAGCTCCAACGTCATGACGCCGGGCGGCGAAGTCCACCTGGCGCTGGCCTTCAACCCTTCCCACCTGGAGATCGTCTCTCCCGTGGTCGAAGGATCGGTGCGGGCTCGCCAGGATCGTCGTGACGACCTGGAAGGCACCAAGGTACTGCCGATCAACATCCACGGTGACGCGGCCTTTGCCGGCCAGGGCGTGGTCATGGAGACATTCCAGATGTCCCAGACCCGTGCCTACAAGACCGGTGGCACGGTGCATATCGTCATCAACAACCAGGTCGGCTTCACCACGTCGCATCCGCAGGACACGCGTTCCACCGAGTACTGCACCGATATCGCCAAGATGGTCCAGGCGCCGATCTTCCACGTGAACGGCGATGATCCGGACGCCGTGCTGCATGCCACCCAGGTGGCGCTGGACTATCGGCAGCAGTTCAAGAAGGACGTGGTCATCGACCTGGTCTGCTATCGTCGCCGTGGCCACAACGAGGCCGACGAGCCGTCCGGCACCCAGCCGATGATGTATCGCAAGATCAAGGATCATCCCTCGTCGCGGACCCTGTATGCCAGGCGTCTGGTCGAGCAGGGCGTCATCTCCGAGGACGATGCCAAGGCCATGATCGAGACCTACCGTGAGGACTTGACGGCTGGCAACCACGTGGCCAATGCCCTGGTGCAACAGCCCAACACTTCTCTGTTCGTCGACTGGAAGCCTTACCTCGGTCACGAATGGAGCGGTTACGCCGATACCAGCGTGGAGATGAAGCGCCTGCAGCGTCTGGCTGCCAGGATGTGCGAGATTCCCGACGGGGTCGAGGTACAGCGTCAGGTCACCAAGATATATGAAGACCGTCGCAAGATGCAGGCTGGTGGCCTGGGCCTGAACTGGGGCTTCGCCGAGACGCTGGCCTACGCCACGCTGCTCGATGAGGGGCATCCGGTACGTATTACCGGCCAGGACGTAGGCCGCGGCACCTTCTCCCACCGGCATGCGGTGGTGCACAACCAGAAGGACGGCAGCGTCTACGTGCCACTGCAGCACATGGCCGATGGGCAGCCGCGCTTCACTATCCACGACTCCTTCCTTTCCGAGGAAGCGGTTCTGGCGTTCGAGTACGGCTATGCCACCACGGCACCCAACGACCTGGTGATCTGGGAAGCCCAGTTCGGCGACTTCTTCAATGGTGCGCAGGTGGTGGTGGACCAGTTCATCTCTTCCGGTGAGACCAAGTGGGGGCGGCTTTGCGGTTTGACCATGCTGCTTCCGCATGGTTACGAAGGGCAGGGGCCGGAACACTCGTCGGCGCGTCTCGAGCGCTTCCTGCAGATGTGTGCCGAGCACAACATGCAGGTCTGCGTGCCGACCACCCCGGCGCAGATCTTCCACCTGCTGCGTCGCCAGGTGATCCGCCCACTGCGCAAGCCGCTGGTGGTAATGACACCCAAGAGCCTGTTGCGTCACAAGGAGGCGACTTCCAGTCTCGACGATCTGGCCAGCGGTCACTTCCAGATGGTGCTGCCCGACCAGGGCAAGCTCGAGGCCGGGAAGGTCAAGCGTGCCATCCTTTGCGCCGGCAAGGTCTACTATGACCTGGCCGCCAGCCGCGAAGAACAGGAACGCGACGACACCGTCATCCTGCGTATCGAACAGCTGTACCCCTTCCCCAAGGAGGAGCTTTTCGAGGCGCTGAAGGACTATACCAGCCTCGAGACCGTGGTGTGGTGCCAGGAAGAGCCGCTCAACCAGGGTGCGTGGTACTCGAGCCAGCACCATATGCGAGCCGTGGCCGACATGCTCAAGAATGGCCTGGGCGGAGAACTGAAGTTTGCCGGCCGGCCGGCATCGGCGGCACCCGCGGCAGGTTACATGTCCGTGCACACTGAACAGCAGCGCCAGCTGGTGGAAGACGCCTTCAACCTCTAAGGCGACCCACCGGGACGAGAGAGAACATACAAGGGAAACAACATGGCTACCGAGATCAAAGCGCCCACCTTTCCGGAATCCGTTGCCGAAGGCAGTGTGGCTGCCTGGCACAAGAAGCCGGGAGATAGCGTCGAGCGCGATGAACTGATTGTCGAGATCGAAACGGACAAGGTGGTGCTCGAGGTGCTGGCGCCCGAGGCCGGCACCCTGACCGAGATGCTGGCTGAAGAGGGCGATACCGTTCAGTCAGAGCAGGTGCTGGGCAGGCTCGGTGAAGGCAAGGCCGCCGGCGGCGGGAACAAGAGCGACAAGAAGGCTGACCAGAAAGCGGCAGCGCCGAGCGATGCCAAGGCGGAAAATTCCGCCGGTGGTGGCAAGAAGCACCAGGTGAAGGCGCCGACCTTCCCCGAATCGATCCAGGAAGGCACCGTGGCCACCTGGCACAAGCAGGTCGGCGAGGCGGTCAAGCGCGACGAGGTACTGGTCGATATCGAAACCGACAAGGTGGTGCTCGAGGTAGTGGCGCCGGCCGATGGTGCCCTGGCCGACATCAAGGCCGAAGAGGGTAGCCAGGTCGAGTCCGAAGCGGTGCTGGCCATCTTCGTCGAAGGTGCCGGTGGTGATAACGCCGCGCCGGCCGAGACGGCAGCCGCAGACGGTGACGAAAGCATCGACGAGAAGGTTGGCGACAAGATCCTCGCGCCGGCCGCGCGCAAGATGGTGGCAGAGCATGACCTCGACGTGAACGCCATCCAGGGCACTGGCAAGGGTGGCCGCATCCTCAAGGAAGACGTGCAGAAAGCGATCAAGGAAGGCACCGCGAAGAAGTCCGCCGCAAAGCCCGCCAGCGCCCGGCAACAGGCCGCACCTGCGACACCGGTGGTCGAGGGCGAACGCCCCGAGAAGCGGGTGCCCATGAGCCGTCTGCGCAAGACCATCGCCAAGCGCCTGGTCGAGGCGCAACAGACCGCCGCCATGCTGACCACCTACAACGAGGTGGACATGGGCGCGGTAATGGGGTTACGGGCCCAGTACAAGGACACCTTCCTCAAGGCGCATGATGTCAAGCTTGGCTTCATGGGCTTCTTCGTCAAGGCGGCAAGCGAGGCGCTCAAGCGCTTCCCGGATGTCAACGCCTCCATCGACGGCACCGACATCGTCTATCACGGTTATCAGGACATCGGCGTGGCGGTTTCCACCGACCGTGGCCTGGTGGTGCCGGTGCTGCGTGACACCGACAGCATGAAGATCGCCGACGTCGAGAAGGGCATCGTCGACTTCGGCAAGCGGGCCCGCGACGGCAAGCTCGGCATCGACGAGATGCAGGGCGGTACCTTCACCATTACCAATGGGGGCATCTTCGGCTCGCTGATGTCGACGCCCATCATCAACCCGCCGCAAACCGCCATCCTGGGCATGCACAAGATCCAGGAACGTCCCATGGCCGTGAATGGCAAGGTCGAAATCCGTCCGATGATGTACCTGGCGCTCTCCTATGATCACCGCATGATCGATGGCAAGGATGCGGTACAGTTCCTGGTCACCATCAAGGAGCTGCTGGAAGACCCGGCACGCCTGCTGCTGGACGTCTGACCGACGCCCGATTCAACGGACTCAAACGCGAACCGATTTACAGGAAAAGCAAATGGCCGATAAATTTGATGTGATCGTCATCGGTGCGGGCCCCGGGGGCTACGTGGCCGCCATCCGCGCTGCCCAACTGGGGCTGAAGACCGCCTGTGTCGAGAAGTGGGTCGGCAAGGATGGCACCGTCGTCAATGGCGGTACCTGCCTGAACGTCGGCTGCATTCCCTCCAAGGCGCTGCTCGAGGCTTCTCACAAGTTCGTCGAGGCCAAGCACGACTTCGCCGACCTGGGCATCGAGGCCGGTGACGTCACCATGGACGTCAAGAAGATGATGGCCCGCAAGGACAGGATCGTTAAGAACCTGACCGGCGGGATCGCCGGCCTGTTCAAGGCGAATGGCGTGACGTCCATCGCGGGTACCGGCAAGGTGATCGCCTCGAAGCAGGTGGAAGTCACCGACAAGGATGGCAAGGCAACCACTTACGATGCCGACAACATCGTCATCGCGGCTGGCTCGGTGCCGGTGGAGATACCGCCGGCTCCGTTGACCGAAGATATCATCGTCGACTCCACCGGCGCCCTGAAATTCCAGGAGGCCCCGAAGCGTCTGGGCGTGATCGGGGCTGGTGTCATCGGCCTGGAGCTGGGTAGCGTATGGAGCCGGCTGGGCAGTGACGTCACCGTGCTCGAAGCCATGGACAGCTTCCTGCCGATAGTCGATTCCGCCATCGCCAAGGAGACCCAGAAACTGCTCAAGAAGCAGGGCCTGGATATCAAGCTGGGTGCCCGTGTTACCGGCTCCGAGGTCAAGGGAAAGGAAGTGGTCGTCAAGTACACCGATTCCGACGGCGACCAGGAAATGACCTTCGACAAGCTGATCGTCTGTGTCGGTCGGCGTCCCTACACCCAGGGCGTGGTGGCGGATGGCGTCGGCGTCGGCCTGGACGAGCGTGGTTTCATCCACGTCGATGACCAGTGCCGTACCAGCGTGCCGGGCATCTATGCCATCGGCGACTGCGTGCGCGGACAGATGCTGGCCCACAAGGCCTCCGAAGAGGGCATCATGGTTGCCGACATCATCGCCGGCCACAAGGCCGAGATGAACTACGACGCCATTCCCTGTGTCATCTACACCTTCCCCGAGGTGGCCTGGGTCGGCATGACCGAGCAGGATGCCAAGGCCAAGGGAATCGAGGTCAAGACCGGCTCCTTCCCGTTTGCCGCCAGTGGTCGTGCCATGGCCAACAACGCAACGGAAGGCCAGGCCAAGATCATTGCCGATGCCGAAACCGATCGCATCCTGGGTGTGCACATCGTCGGCCAGCATGCTGGCGAGATGATTGCCCAGGGTGTGATTGCCCTGGAATTCGGCTCCAGCGCCGAGGATCTGGCACTGACCTGCTACGCCCACCCGACCATGTCGGAAGCCGTGCACGAAGCCGCCCTGGCGGTGGAGGGGCATGCGATCCACATGGCCAACCGCAAGAAGCGCAAGTAATCCAGCTCGCGTAACGCTACAACAAGCGCCATCCATGTGGATGGCGCGTCGTTCCCGGCCATGTATCGGGTACGAACGGGGGTAGCCCGGAATAGACCGCAACAGGCGGTATTTCGCGGTTGCCGTTCGAGTCACATGCAACCAATGGCATGAATCGATGAACCTTCACGAGTATCAAGGCAAGCAGCTGTTTGCTGATTATGGTCTACCGGTATCCAAGGGCTTCGCGGTCGACACTCCCGAGGAAGCCGCGGAAGCGTGCAAGAAGATTGGCGGTGAGATGTGGGTCGTCAAGGCCCAGGTCCACGCAGGCGGCCGCGGCAAGGCCGGCGGCGTCAAGCTGATCAAGAGCCCGGAAGAGGCCAAGGCCTTTGCCGAGCAGTGGCTGGGCAAGAATCTGGTGACCTACCAGACCGACGAGAACGGTCAGCCGGTTGCCAAGATCCTGGTCGAGAACTGCACCGACATCGCAAGCGAACTCTACCTGGGCGCCGTGGTCGACCGCGCCACCCGCCGCGTGGTCTTCATGGCCTCGACCGAGGGTGGTGTCGAGATCGAGAAGGTCGCCGAGGAAACCCCCGAGAAGATCCTCAAGGCCGAGATCGACCCGTTGGTCGGCGCTCAGCCGTACCAGGCGCGTGAGCTGGCCTTCGCCCTGGGCCTCAAGGGTGACCAGGTCAAGCAGTTCACCAAGATTTTCCTGGGCCTCTCCCGCCTGTTCCACGAAAAGGACCTGGCGTTGCTCGAGATCAACCCGCTGGTGATCACCGACGACGGCAACCTGCACTGCCTGGACGCCAAGCTCAACCTGGACAGCAATGCCCTGTACCGTCACCCGGACCTGCAGGCCATGCGAGACCCGTCCCAGGAAGACGAGCGCGAAGCCGAAGCGGCCGCCTGGGACCTCAACTATGTGGCCCTGGAAGGCAACATCGGCTGCATGGTCAACGGTGCGGGCCTGGCCATGGGCACCATGGACATCATCAAGCTGAACGGCGGCCAGCCGGCCAACTTCCTCGATGTTGGCGGCGGCGCCACCAAGGAGCGCGTGGCGGAAGCCTTCAAGCTCATCCTCTCCGACGATTCCGTCAAGGCCGTTCTGGTCAACATCTTCGGTGGTATCGTGCGTTGCGACATGATCGCCGAGGGTATCATTGGCGCCGTCGAGCAGGTCGGTGTCAACGTGCCGGTGGTGGTGCGTCTGGAAGGTAACAACGCCGAGCTGGGTGCCGAGAAGCTGGCTTCCAGCGGTCTGAACATCATCGCTGCTACCAGTCTGACCGATGCGGCTCAGCAGGTTGTCAAGGCAGCGGAGGGCAAGTAATGAGCATCCTGATCGACAAGAACACCAAGGTCATCTGCCAGGGCTTCACTGGCGGCCAGGGGACCTTCCACTCCGAACAGGCGCTCGCCTACGGCACCAAGATGGTTGGCGGCGTGACCCCGGGCAAGGGTGGCCAGGAGCACCTGGGCCTGCCGGTCTTCAACACCGTCAAGGAAGCCGTGGAGCAGACTGGCGCCGAGGCCAGCGTGATCTACGTCCCGGCCCCGTTCTGCAAGGACTCGATCCTCGAGGCCGCCAACGCCGGTATCAAGCTGATCGTCTGCATCACCGAAGGCATTCCGACCCTGGACATGCTGGACGTCAAGGTGAAGTGCGACGAGTTGGGCGTGCGGCTGATCGGCCCCAACTGCCCCGGCGTGATCACCCCGGGCGAGTGCAAGATCGGCATCATGCCGGGTCATATCCATCAGCCGGGCCGGGTCGGCATCGTATCCCGCTCCGGCACTCTGACCTATGAAGCCGTCAAGCAGACCACCGATCACGGTTTTGGCCAGTCCACCTGTGTGGGCATCGGTGGCGACCCGATCCCGGGCTCCAACTTCATCGATATCCTCGAGCTGTTCGAGAAGGACCCGGCGACCGAAGCGATCGTCATGATCGGTGAGATCGGGGGCACCGCCGAGGAAGAGGCTGCCGCCTACATCAAGGCCAACGTCTCCAAGCCGGTTGTCTCCTATATCGCCGGTGTGACAGCGCCTCCGGGCAAGCGCATGGGCCATGCCGGTGCGATCATTTCCGGTGGCAAGGGCACCGCGGACGAGAAGTTCGCCGCCCTGGAAGACGCCGGCGTGAAAACCGTGCGTTCGCTGGCCCAGATCGGCGATGCATTGAAGGAAGTGACCGGCTGGTAAGCATCGCTTTACC
Source organism: Billgrantia endophytica (assembly GCF_002879615.1). Lineage (GTDB taxonomy): Bacteria > Pseudomonadota > Gammaproteobacteria > Pseudomonadales > Halomonadaceae > Halomonas > Halomonas endophytica. The sequence goes on along the minus strand of NZ_PNRF01000019.1, from coordinate 80,265 downwards.
CGCTTCACGGAAAAGGGCACCTTCGGGTGCTCTTTTTTATGGGCATGGGCTAGGCTGGAGGCGTTTTCATCGCCAAGGAGCGTGACATGGCAAAGGTACCCGCCGCCTACCAGGCGACCCGTGGCTCGATTCTCGACGTGGATCGGAATTTCTATACCCGGCTGACCGACCCCGCTGCCCGCGAACGGGTCGAACGGCTGACCGTACCGATACGCGACGGACTGGCGTGGAAGGTGCCGGCGGGGCATGTGCTGCGCCTCTCGACCCTGGAGGGGCCCCAGGTCGGCGATTTGAATCTCTGGAACCTGCACAATCCCCGCGAGCGCTTCTGGGCCTCGCGCACCCGCCAGCTGCAGCGTGCTCATGTCTCGACCTTCGACCGGCTGTGGTCGACGCTGCCCTACCTGCGACCCATGGCGACGATCATCGACGATACCCTGGCCGGCTATGGCGTCGATGGCAGTGGAGTCGACGAGCAGGGCGGCCGTATCCACGACCTGCTGGGCACCCGCTGCGACCCCTACGTCAATCGCCTGCTCACCGGCGAGGACTTCGACCACCATTGCCATTCCAACCTGGTGCGTGCCGTGGCGCCGTTCGGCTTGACCGAGTTCGACGTCCACGACGTGCTCAACGTTTTCCAGTGCACCGGGCTCAACGACGACGACCGGTATTTCATGAAGGCGTGCCCGGCGAAGGAGGGCGACTATCTCGAACTGTTTGCCGAGATCGACCTGCTGTGCGCGCTGTCGTGCTGCCCGGGGGGCGACCTGTCGGTGGACCTGTGGGGCCCCGAAGCCCGCGATCCGCTGACGACCTGTCACCCCATCGGGGTGGAGGTATTCCGCCTGGAGGCAGCGCTACTCGAAGGCTGGCGGCCACCCGAGCCGTCTCCCTATGCCGGCGGCCATGGCCTGCGTGGCCCGGCCATCGACTGGGCGGCGGAGAAGCAGAGGCGTGGCGACTGAGCCGCCCTGACCGACACGCCACACCTCAAACGACCATGCCCCGGTCACGATGACCGGGGCATGGTTTCGTTACGGGGCGAGAGTGGCTCAGGCGCCGGGGCGGGCCACCAGCGAGCGGGTCTCCTCGCGGGCCTCGACCAGCTCCACGCGAATGACGTCGCCGAGCTTGTAGCGCTCTTCGCCTTCCACCTGGATACGGCCTTCCTTGTCGTCGATGGCTACCTTGTCGCGGTCGCTGTGGATCATCGGCGCGGGCACGAAGGCGGTGGCGCCGTTGGCCGTCAGTCGCACGCGCATGCCGCCACGGTTGATGGCGATGATCTCGGCCTCGAAGGCTTCCTGGGCCTTGGCGGCCGGCGTCAGGTAGCGCACGTAGAGCCAGTCCTTGACGTCGCGCTCGGCCATGCGATTGAGACGACGTCGTTCGGTCAGTTGCTCGGTCAGTGCCAGAGTGGCTTCCGCCGGCGCCTGCTCGCCCTTGAGTACCCGCTTGATCAGGCGGTGGTTGACCATGTCGCCATACTTGCGGATCGGCGAGGTCCAGGTGGCGTAGGCGGCCAGGCCCAGGCCGAAGTGCGGGCCGGGACGCGCGGACATGCTGGTGAAACCCTGGAAACGGCGCAGGCGGGCGTCCAGCCAGGCGTCGTCGCGGCTCTCCAGTGCGCGCTTGAGCTCCTTGTAACGGGGCAGCTCGGAAAGCGCCTCGAGCTCGACCTCGATCTCCTGGGCGGTCAGGAACTCGTGCGCGGCTTCGGCCTTCTCCGGCTCGAAGGCCCGGTGTACGTTGAAGATGCCGTGACCGACCTTGTCGGCGAGCAGATCGGCGCAGCAGGCGTTCGCGGCGATCATCGACTCCTCGATCATGCGGTTGGCGATGCGCCGCTGCTCGGTGCGAACGTTGAGTACGTTGCCGGCCCGGTCCAGTTCGAAGACGAAGTCGGGGCGGTCCTTGAACACCAGTGCGTGTTCGGCGCGCCAGGCGCTGCGCGCCTCGGTCATGTCCCGAAGCGCCTTCAACTGAGGGGCGATCTCCGCCGCCGGCGTCCAGTCGCCCTGCTCCTCTAGCCAGTCGGAGACAGTGTCATAGGCCAGTTTGGCGTGGGAGCGCGCGGTGGCGGCGAAGAAACGGTAGTCGCCCAGGCTGCCGTCGGCTTCCACTTCGAGGATACAGGCCAGCACTGGCCGTTCCTTTCCCTCCCACAGCGAGCAGAGATCGTCGGCCAGCTGTTCGGGCAGCATGGTGACGTTCTGCCCCGGCAGGTAGACGGTGAAGGCGCGGGTGCGCGCCTCCAGATCGGTGGCATGGCCCTCTTCCACATAGGCAGTGGGGTCGGCGATTGCCACCGTCAGGCGCCAGCCGCCCTCCGGTCGTGGCTCGATGCGCAGGGCATCGTCCATGTCGCGGGTCTTCTCGCTGTCGATGGTAAAGAACGGTTCGGTGGTCAGGTCCTTGCGCTCCAGGCCTTCATCCAGCAAGGGCCAGTCGCTGCCGGCGTCAGGGCACTCCTGCTCCAGGGCGTGCCTGGCCAGGGTGACCCGCCACGGCACGGCCGGATCGTCGGCCTTGGCAACCAGTTCGTCGATCTGGGCGAAGAAGGCGCGGTCTTCGGGCTTGAGCGGGTGGCGGACCAGACGCGACACGACCCAGTCGCCATCACCGATGCTCGCCTCGTCGAGGCTGTTCTTGATGCGGGCCTTGAGCACGTTCTTGATCGAGGGGTGGTCGGGGACCACTGCCAGACGACCTTCGCGCTTCTGCACCCGGGAGATGAAGCGGGTCAGGCCGGCTTCCACCAGCGTGTCGGGTTCGACCGAGGTCTTGTCGCCATTCTCGTGAATGACGGCCTGGACACGATCACCGTGGACCACCAGTTTCATGGCGGGCGGCGGCACGAAATAGGACTGGCCGTCATCGGTTTCGAGGAAGCCAAAACCCTTGTCGGTGGCCTTGATCACGCCCTCGGCACGAGGCGTGGTCTCACGGATCTGTTGCTTGAGCTGGGCGAGCAGCGGGTTGTTCTGCAGCATGGTCACGAACGTGTGGCGGGATAAGGGAGCTACTATACGGATTCCTGCGGCCGGCGCCAAACGTCGTGACTTGGCCCGGGCGGAATCACCACGCCCCGATAACGATAACGGCTACCTGGGGAGATGACGGGAACGCCTGCACTGCTGCCGGGCCAGAGGCCGCCTCAGCGAACGGTAATGACCGAGCAGGTGGCCGCATGGCCGACCTTGTGGGAAACGCTGCCGACCACGAAGCCTTTCAGGTCGCTGAGCCCGCGGCTACCCAGGACAATGGCTTCCACCCCGCGTTTCTTTGCCTCGCTGACGATGGTGCGGGCAGGGTCTCCGTGGCCAATGATGGTTTCGATCTTGGTGATACCCTGCTCGCGAGCGGCTTCGGCGGCCTTTTCCACCACCTGCTGGCCAATCCCCTCGCGCTCGGAGCGGGAGGCCTCGATAGCGATGGCCCCGATGCCCCATACCAGCGTCGTCTCATGGGAGAGTTCTTCCGGGATATGGAGGATATGCAGAGTGGCATCGGCCTGGTTGGCCAGCAGGCAGGCAACGGAAAGGGCTTTCTTGGCGCCTTCGGAGCCATCGACGGGAACCAGGATGGTGTTGAACATGGCTGTTTTCCTTCTGGGCGGGTGAGGGCGAATCCTTAATGTTAGAGACTAGCGTCTCGTGGCGCCACTGTCATGACCGGGGTCAAGAATCCTTCCGTCCCCGAAGGTCACTCTACTTTCTTCACTTCCAGTCGACGCAGCTGTTGCCAGAGTTCGCTACGCAGGTCGGCCATGCGCGGTGCCTCGCCGCTATCGAAGCCGATTGGCCGGGTCAGTCGCTGGGTTCGCAGGCCGAGCCGGGCGCTGAGCAGGCCCACCCCCATGCCCTGTCCCGCACGGGTCGAGAGCCGTCCGGCCAGGTTCAGCGAGAGAATCTCCATGCCGGCTTCGCTGGCCATTTCGGTCGCCCCGGCGAAGGCCATGTTGTAAAGCACGCTCCTGAGCAGGCGCAGGCGACTGGCGTAGCCCAGCTCCAGGCCGTAGAGGCGGCATATCCGATCGATCATCGCCAGGTTGCGCCAGGCCACCAGTGCCATGTCCACCAGGGTCAACGGACTGACTGCCACCATGATGGCGGTCTCACCGGACATCCGCGAGATCATGCGTCGCGCTTCCCGGTCGCGGGGCGCCAGTAGATGGTAGGCCAGTAGCTGACGCACATCGGCTCCACTGTGATGCGTCTGGTGGGCGGCCAGGAAGGCCTGCCAGTGGGGATGGTCGTCGTCGAGCTTCAATTGCGTCTTGAGTCGTCTGGCCAGGCCCATGGCCTCGTCGGTACCGACTTCCTGCAACGTGCCCAGCCGCGCACGCAGCGTGTCATGCCGACGCAGGCGGCGCAGTCGCCAGGCTTCACGCAGCAGGGCACCGGCGCCCAGGGCGATCGCACCCAGCCCAAGCAGAGCCCAGCCGCCGCTGAGCCAATCGCCGCCGGTCAGCGCCGCGGGCAGGTGCTGGGCGAACTCCACCGTGCCCAGCGTCAGGCCGCCGCCCAGCAGTGTCAGCAGTCCCCAGCGGCGCTTCCGAGGCCGGCCGAGACTGACCGCCAGCGCCTGCTCGGCGGGGCCCTCGGCGGGTTCTTCCAGGGGTCGTGTCGGCAGCTCGGAGGCAAAGTCTTGCCGTGGACGCGGGGTGTCGGTCGTCGGCGTCCGGGCGGGCTCATCCAGGGTGAACTGGCGTCCGGGGCGCGGGTCGACGGGGCGAGGCTCCCCGGGGGAATGGTTGCCGTGGCGTGGATCACTCATCGCAGCTTGTCTCCGATCAGCCAGTCAAGGGCTGCGTCCAATCGAATATGAGGTAGGGCGCCCCCTTCCCGCGGAGCGGGGCGGAAGGCACGGAAATCGAACCCTTGGCGAGCCCAGAACTCGATTCCTGGCAGTTGAGCGGGGACTTCACCAGGAAATACCAACACTTCCTCGCCTTCAAGCGTCGTACCGCGCAGTGCAGGGGAGCGCTGCTTCTGGTGAACCACTTCATGGGTTTCGGTAGCGCGTATCGCCGCCAACGACAGCGCCTTGACCGGCACGTTCGCATAGCGCAGGTCCTTCAGGGGCTCGGCGAGTAACGCTTCCAGCAAGGCGGTGAGGTTGCCGTGTTGCTCCGGGGTGACATGGTCAGCCTTGGTGGCGGCGATCGCCAGGCGGTCGATGCGTGGGGCGAACAGGCGTGACAGCAGGCTGCGCTTGCCATAGTCGAAGCTCTGCATCAGCGTGGAGAGCGCCTGGGAGAGGTCGTCGAAGCGCTCCGGTCCGGCATTCAGGGCACCGAGTACGTCCACCAGCACGATCTGCCGGTCGAAGCGGCGGAAATGGTCGCGGTAGAAGGGGCGCACGATATGCTGCTGATAGTGGCGGAAGCGGGTGGCCAGAGTGGTGTAGACGCTATTCTTGGCCAGTTTTGCCAGGTTGGCGGGCTCGACGTTTCCGAGGGCCGGCAGTGGGAAGAACTGCAGTACCGGTGCGCCATCCAGATCGCCGGGCAACAGGAATCGACCCGGCTGCAGATTGGCGAACCCGGCTTCCCGGGCGGCCTGCAGGCTACGCGCATAGAGGTTGGCGATGTCGGCCAGTTCGGCCTCGTTGGCCTCGGCGGCGGGGTCGAGTGCCGCCGCCACTCTCTCCCATTCGCCGAGCAGGGCACGGCGCTGTTCGCCGGCGCTGGCCAGCATTGCCCGGCTCCAGCTGCGGTAGTCGTGACCCAGGAGCGGCAGGTCCAGCAGCCACTCGCCGGGGTAGTCGAACAGGTCCAGGTTGAGCTCGGCGGTTTCGCCCCGCAGCAGGCCGCGTCGGGCCGGCCGGTAGCGGATCGACAGGCGCAGCTCGCTGATGCCGCGGGTGGGTTCGGGCCAGGAGGGTGGAACGGCATCGAGCGCCGCCATGGCCTGGTCGTAGGGGAAGCGCGGCACGCCGAGGTTCGATTGGCTGACCCGGCGGGCGCCCAGAAGACGGCCTTCGCGGGCGGCCGGCATCAGGTCCAGGCGGGCCTCGAGGCCCGCATGGCGAAGCTGGTTGACCAGCGAGGTGAGAAAGGCGGTCTTGCCGGCGCGCGACAGGCCGGTGACCGCCAGGCGGAGCTGGCGGTCGCGACCGCGTTCGATCAGGTTGGTCAGTTCCCGTGCCAAAGGCTGGCGCATCAGTGAGAATTCCCTTCGCAGCAAGCTCAGCCGCTAATGTGAGGGCGTTGGCCGCGTCTGGCAAGGTGTTGTCAGCTCAATAGGGCATCATGGCGCCGTGGCCAGCATCTTGTAGAACAATGGCAGGGCGGCGATGAGGAAACCGGCGACGGCGAGGGCGTAGCCCGGCCAGCGCTGCGTCATGCGCTGGACCAGGGTCAGGCCAATGAGGCAGATGACCAGCCCTATCAGGTTGAAAGCGAAGGTGGACATTTCGATCAGTTCCTGAGGGGACATGCTGGCTCCTGGGGTCGGGTGACTCTGAGTGCTGGGGGAATCGGGCAATGGCTGCTAATGTCATGTTATCAGGATGTTGAAGCCTGACCGAGCGGCACGCTCCGGCACTTCCGATTGCGAGCGACTCCAGCCTGGAGAATCTGACATGTCCGACATACCTCCCACCGCCGAGCAGGTGATTGCCTTTTGGTTTCAGGAGCTGACCCCCGTGCAGTGGTTCCAAAAGGACCTGGAGCTGGATGCGCGGATCGGCCAGCGCTTCTTCGGCCTTCATCGGTCGGCGGCCCTGGGTGAGCTATGGCCATGGCGCGGGTCGGCAGTGGGGCGCCTGGCTGAAGTCGTGATACTGGATCAGTTCTCCCGCAACCTGTTCCGCGACATGCCGGAGGCCTTTGCCCAGGATCCCATGGCACTGGTGCTGGCCCAGGAGGCCGTATCCCGGGGCCTGGATCAGGAGCTGGCCGTGAACTGGCGTGTGTTCCTGTACATGCCTTATATGCACAGCGAGTCGCTCAAGATTCACGACGAAGCCTTGCGCCTGTTCGACCAGCCTGGCCTGGAAGACAACCTGGACTTCGAACATCGGCACCGCGACATTCTCCTGCGCTTCGGCCGCTACCCCCACCGCAACGCCATCCTGGGGCGCGAATCGACGCCCGCCGAGCTGGACTTCCTTCAGGAGCCCGGTTCGTCGTTCTGAACTACGCTTTCCCAAAGCGCCGTGCTGAGGCACCATGGGACCCGAACACATCGAAATCGACCATAAGGCAAGGAGAGACGATATGGGATTGATCGCTTGGCTGATCATCGGTGGTCTCGCTGGCTGGATCGCCGGCAACATCATGCGTGGCGGTGGCTTTGGCATTCTGGCCAATATCGGCGTGGGAATCGTGGGCGCGGTGATCGGCGGTTTCCTGTTCAGCCTGCTGGGGTTGCAGGCCGGCGGTTTCATCGGCTCGCTGGTGACTGCGACCGTGGGGGCCGTGTTGCTGTTGTGGATCATCTCGAAAGTCAGGCAGGCGTAGCCTGAGCAAGCGCCCCTGATGGGAACACGAACGGCTCGGGTCATCGTGAACTGACCCAATTGTTGGCCGGTTGGCTCTTTCAGCCGGTGGCCATGGCCCGAGTTCTGTACTGCACAGGGCTCGGGCCTTTTTGGTTTCCGTTCGCGCCCTGTGCGCTCGGCTCACTGGTGTACCGGCGATGCGCCGGGGGAGTCGAGGGAGGGATAGGATATGAAGCGAAAAACTTTCAGCGTCATAGTCCCTCTCGATTAGGCCATCTCCATGGGGGCGACTACCTTGTCAAGTGAGACAGTGATTCCGCACCACATGGCATCGTCGGTACCAGGCTCACAGGAAGTCGACATGGCCTGGATGGTGCGGAATACGCAAGGAAGGGTTGAGCGACATCACCGACAAGGAGTGCTTAGAATATGGCGAACAATCCCCATACGGAACCCAACAGCGGCGAGGCCAACGACACGGAGTTCAAGACCACCGAGCAGAGCAAGTCGGAAAACCTGGAAGGCTACCGTAGCGATGCCACGGGACACGACCTGCGTACCAATCATGGCACGCGGATCGCCGACAACCATAATTCGCTGAAGGCGGGCGAACGGGGCCCCACGCTGCTGGAAGATTTCGTCTTCCGCGAAAAACTCAATCACTTCGATAACGAGCGCATACCCGAGCGTATCGTGCATGCTCGTGGTGCGGCGGCCCACGGCTACTTCCAGCCCTACGACGATGCCGCCCAGTATTCCAAGGCCGGGCTGTTCCAGGACTCGGGCAAGAAGACCCCGGTCTTCGTACGCTTTTCCACCGTACAGGGCGCGCGCGGTTCCAACGACACCGTTCGTGACGTACGCGGCTTCGCCACCAAGTTCTATACCGACGAGGGGGTCTGGGATCTGGTCGGCAACGACATGCCGGTCTTCTTCATCCAGGATGCGATCAAGTTTCCCGACTTCGTGCACGCTGTGAAGCCCGAGCCGCACAACGAGATACCCCAGGGCCAGTCAGCCCATGACACCTTCTGGGACTTCGTTTCACTGATGCCGGAGTCCACCCACATGGTGCTTTGGACCATGTCGGATCGGGGCTTCCCGCGGCATTACCGCAACATGGAGGGTTTCGGTGTACACACCTTTCGCATGATCGACAAGCAGGGCAAGTCGCGCTTCGTCAAGTTCCACTGGAAGCCGCTGGCCGGGACCTGCTCGCTGATCTGGGATGAGGCGCAGAAGCTGTGGGGGCGCGATCCCGACTTCAATCGCCGCATGATGTGGGAGGACATCGAGAATGGCGATTACCTCGAGTACGAGCTGGGTATCCAGGTGGTGGAGGAGGAGGACGAGCACAAGTTCGACTTCGATATCCTCGATCCCACCAAGATCATTCCCGAAGAGCAGGTGCCGGTCACGCTGATCGGCAAGATGGTGCTCAACCGCAACCCGGACAACTTCTTTGCCGAGACCGAACAGGTGGCGTTCAACCCCGCCCACGTGGTGCCTGGCATCGACTTCAGCAACGATCCGCTGCTGCAGGGGCGGTTGTTCTCCTACCTCGATACCCAGATGCTGCGTCTCGGTGGGCCGAATTTCCACGAGATTCCCATCAACCAGCCGGTGTGCCCTTTCCACAACAACCAGCGCGACTCGATGCATCGCCAGACGATCAACAAGGGGCAGGCGTCCTACGAGCCGAACTCGATCGATGGTGGCTGGCCGACCGAAACCCCGCCGGCGCCCGAGAATGGTGGGTTCGAGAGCTATCACGAGCGAATCGACGCCAACAAGATCCGCGCCCGCAGCGAGTCGTTCGGCGATCACTATTCCCAGGCCACGCTGTTCTGGAACAGCCAGACCGACGTGGAAAAGGAGCACATCATCGCCGCCTACGCCTTCGAGCTGTCCAAGGTCCAGCGCCCCTGGATTCGCGAGCGGGTGATCCAGGAGATCCTGCCCAACATCGATCTGGAGCTGGCGCGCCGGGTGGGCGAGATGCACGGTGTCGAGACACCGTCCACCAAGCCCGCTCCGCCTGAACAGTTGGGCAGCAGCTCACTCAAGGAGTCGCCTGCGCTGAGCCTGATGGCACGCCTGCCGGACAATATCAAGTACCGCAAGGTCGCCATCCTGGTGGCGGATGGCGTCGATGCCGACCAGGTTGAAGCGGCCAAGGCCAGGCTTGAGGCGGAAGGCGCCGAAGGACTGGTCATCGCACCCAGCATGGCACCGGTCAAGGCCACGAACGGACAGATGGTGGTGCCCGACGCCATGCTCAACGGCATGCCGTCGGTGGCCGTGGATGCGGTGATCGTCGCCGGCGGCGACGACAGTGCCACGGCGCTCTCCCGGTCCGGCCTGGGGCTATACTACGTACAGGAGGCTTATAAGCACCTCAAGGCCATCGCCGCTATCGCCGAGGGAAAGGGCCTGCTGATTGCCGCCAATGTCCCCACGGCAGAGGACGGCATCGTGGTGGGCAGCTCGGTGGATGATATCTTCACGCCCTTCCGTGACGCCATGGGGCAACATCGGGTCTGGTCGCGTGATGCCAAGGCCAACGACATGCCCGCTTGATCGCCGGGAAAGCCAGTCAGCGAGAAGCGCCCCACGGGCTTTCCTGGCCCATGGGGCGCCTCTCGTTCAAGCTGGCCACCTCAATGCTGGGTGGGGTTCGGCATGGCGGGGAATCGTGGCGGATAGGCTTCCATGTAGGCGTGGCTGACCCGCAGTACCCGTGCGTCATCGTACTTGCCGCCAGCGAGCTGAAACCCGACCGGCAGGCCGGCATCGGTGAAACCGCAAGGCACCGATGCGGCAGGCTGTTGACTGAGATTGAAAGGGTAGGAGAAGGGTGCCCACTCCTCCCAATCGCGCATATTGCTTCCTGGCGGTACGTCATGATTGGCCTCGAAGGGTTCGATCGGCACCGTTGGTGTCATCAGCAGGTGGTATTTCTGATTGAAATGTTCGAGCCGCTCGGTCAGTCGTGCACGTTCCTTCAGGGCGCGGAAAAGATCGAGTGCGGTGAATTCCTGGGCCCGGCGCGCCGTTGCCACCATGCCGGGATCGAGTCGCTGGCGCTCGCTGTCGCTGCACCGGTCCCATACCTCCAGGGAGGCGGTGAACCATAGCGTCTGGAAGGTCTTGATGGGCGATTCGAAACCAGGATGTATTTCCACGATTTCCGCGCCCAGCGCTGCCAGGCGCTCCGCGGCCTGGCGAACTCGCCTTGCGATCTGCTTGTCCACGGTGGCATAGCCCAGGTCCTCGGAGTAGGCGATACGCAGGCCACGCAGGCCCAGGTCCATCTCCTCCCCCCAGTCCTTCGGCATGCCATGGGTCATGTAGGGATCGCGATAGTCGTAGCGACCGATCACGTTGAGCATGCGCACCGCATCGCGGACATTGCGTGTCATGGGGCCAATATGGGAGAGGGTGGGTTCCGTCGACGGGGGCCACTGGGGTACCCAGCCGAAGGAGGGCTTGAAGCCGAAGGTGCCGGTAAAGGCGGCCGGAATACGAATGGAGCCACCTGAGTCGCCTCCCTGATGCAGCACCCCCATGTTGAGGGCGGCGGCGACAGCGGCGCCGCCGGAGGAGCCTCCCGGTGTCAGGCGCGTGTCCCAGGGGTTGTAGGTCGTCCCGAATACCCTGTTGTCGGTCAAGGCTTTCCAGCCATATTCCGGGGTATTGGTCTTGCCCAGCAGCACGGCGCCGGCCTCTCGCAGCATCTGCGCCAGGGGGGCGTCCCGTTCGATGTTCGTGTCCGACTCGAGCCGCGAGCCCTTGCGCGCGGGCATGCCCCCCACTTCGGTCAGGTCCTTCAAGGAGACCGGCACGCCGTCGATGTCGCTCAGTGGTTTGCCTTGACCCCAGCGTCGGGCCGAGGCTAGAGCGGCCTTCTCCGCCCCTTCATGGTCGACATGGGTGAAGGCGTTGACCGTGTCATTGAACCGGTCGATGCGCTCCAATGCGGCACGGCTGGCCTCCAGTGGAGATGCCTGCCTGGAGCGAAAGTGTTCAACGAGCTGCCCGGCATCCATCGTTCCCAGATCAGTATCGCTCACGTCACTCTCCTTGTGTGGCTGAAGCGGGGTGGCCGGCCCGGCTGTTTCCAGCCAGGCGGTCGTCGTCTCGGTATCCGTTTGATGCGGTCAGGCTCAGGCGGTGGCGCCAGCCTTGTGGCCGACCAGTTCCTTGAGACACTCCTCGATGATGCCGAAGCCCTCCTCGAGTACGCTATCTTCGATGGTGACGGGCATCAGGAAGCGGATGGTATTGCCGTACATGCCGCAGGAGAGCAGAACCAGCCCCTTCTCGCGAGCCTTCTTGCACAGCGCGCCGGCCAGCTCCGCATCCGGGGTATGGTTGGCCTTGTCCGACACCACATCGAAGGCCGCCATGGCACCCATGTTGCGACTGTTGTCGATGCAGTCGAACTGTTGTTGCCAGCTGGAGAAGCGCTTGGCGAGCTTGTCGCCCAGCGCCTGGCTCTTCTCGAGTATGCCTTCCTGCTCGAACACCTCGAGTACCGCCAAGGTCGCCGCACAGGAGACGGGGCTGCCGGTGTAGGTGCCGCCCAGCGAATTGCCGCCGGAAGCGTCCATGTGCTTGTCGGTGCCGACCACGGCGGAGATCGGCATGCCGTCCGCCATGCTCTTGGCCATGGTCATGATGTCCGGCTCCACGCCGCTATGCTCGATCGCGAACATCTTTCCGGTTCGTCCGAAGCCGCTCTGCACCTCGTCGACGATCATCAGCATGCCGTGTTCGTCGCAGATCTCGCGAATCGCCTTCAGGAAAGTTGCCGGGGCCGGGTAGAAGCCGCCCTCGCCAAGCACCGGCTCGAGAATGATCGCGGCGGTATCCTTGGGGTTGGCATCCGTTCTCAGCGCCATCTTCAGGCCACGAAGGGCCTCGTCTTCGCTGACGCCGTGGTAGGGGACCGGATAGGGCGCGCGGAAGACCGTCCCCGGCATGGGGCCGAAGTCGGCCTGGTAAGGATTGACCTTGCCGTTCATCGCCATGGTCATGAAGGTGCGGCCATGGTAGCCGCCATCGAAGCAGATCACGTTGGTCTTGCCGGTGGCGGCACGAGCCACCTTTACCGCATTTTCCAGGGCCTCGGCACCGGAGTTGGCCAGCATGACCTTGGCGTGACCGCGAACCGGGGCGATCTGGCTCAGTTTCTCCGCCACCTTCACGTAGCCTTCATAGGGCATGACCGTCTGGCAGGTATGCATGACCTTGTCGAGCTGTGCCTTGACCGCTTCCACCACCTTGGGGTGGCAATGTCCGATGTTGAGTACGCCGATGCCACCGGCGAAATCGATGAAGCGCTTGCCGTCGGCATCCCAGATTTCCGCGTTCCTGGCGTGATCGGCAAAATGAGTGGCGGGGCTTGCCGCGCCTTTGGCCACATAGCGCTGCTTGAGTTCATTGAGCTGTGCGTTGTTCATCAAACCTACCTCCATGGAAGACATGCGGGCGATCAAAGGCCGCCGACACAGACATATTTTAGTTCAGTGAATTCATCCAGGCCGTGGTGCGATCCTTCTCGGCCCAGCCCCGACTCCTTGACGCCGCCGAAGGGAGCCAGCTCGGTGGAAAGGATCCCCTCGTTCACCGCCACCATGCCATATTCCAGCCCCTCCATGACACGCCAGATACGCCGATAATCCCGGGCGTAGAAATAGGCGGCCAGGCCGAATTCGGTGGCGTTGGCCATCTCGATCGCCTGTTCATCGCTGTCGAAGCGGAACACCGGCGCCAGCGGACCAAACGTCTCCTCCGTGGCCACACGCATCCGTGATGTCACACCGGCAATCACCGTGGGCTCGAAGAAGGTACCTCCCAGGGCGTGGGGCTTGCCGCCACACACCAGGCGCCCTCCATGAGCCAGGGCATCGTCGATATGGGCCTGGACCTTATCCACCGCGGCCCGGTTGATCAGGGGCCCTTGCACCACGCCATCCTCAAGACCATTGCCGACCTTCATCTGCGTTACCCGGGAGGCCAGCTTGTCGAGGAATGCGTCGTAGACCCCGGCTTGCACCAGCAGGCGGTTGGTGCAGACACAGGTCTGGCCGGAGTTGCGGTACTTGGAGGCAATGGCGCCTTCCACGGCGGCGTCCAGGTCGGCATCGTCGAAGACGATGAAGGGAGCGTTGCCGCCGAGTTCCATGGAGGCTTTCTTGACAGTGCCGGCACACTGCGCCAGTAGCCGCTTGCCGACTGGGGTGGAACCGGTGAAGGAAACCTTGCGTACGCGGGGGTCGGTCGTCAGCACCTGGCCGATCTCGGCGGGGCGGCTGGCGGTTACCACGTTCAATACCCCGGCCGGGAAGCCGGCATCCTCGGCCAGCCAGGCGAGAGCGAGAGCGGTGAGCGGAGTGGCCTCGGCCGGTTTGATGACCACCGGGCAGCCGGCAGCCAGCGCCGGGGCGCACTTGCGGGTGATCATCGCCAGCGGGAAATTCCATGGCGTGATGGCCGCCACCACGCCAATGGGCTCCCGGAAGACCAGGATGCGCTTGTCGGCGCCGTGGCTGGGCAGGGTCTCGCCGGCCATGCGCTTGGCTTCCTCGGCGTAGTACTCCACGAAGGAAGCGCCATAAGCGACTTCACCACGGGACTCGCCCAGTGGCTTGCCCTGCTCCAGCGTCATCAACCGGGCAAGGGCCTCCTGATTCGCCATGATCGACTCGAACCATCGCCGCAGCAAGGACGCTCGCTGCTTGGCGGTCTGCCTGCGCCAGGTTGGCCAGGCGGTATCGGCAGCGGCCACGGCGTCGCGGGCGTCATCGGCATCGAGGTCGGGCACTTCGGCGAGTACCTCGCCAGTGGCGGGGTTGGTCACGGCAAAGCGACGTTCAGCGCCGCGCCACTGGCCGGCAATGAAGGCTTTGTCGATGATGGATTCGGGGAGGAGAGGCATAGGGGCTCCAGGGTGTTGATTATCTTGTCAGCTGAGTGTGCATTATTTAAAACGATGCGCCAAGCATTCAGAAAAATCGGATGTTCCGTAGCGCTTTTTTCGGTCCTGCTACCATCGGCGTGCGCTGCGCTTTCCGCTACACTAGGCGCCGATTTCAATTGGTATGGCTGGTCTGTACCATTTCCGTCGTGGCTGAACATCGAGGTGAGCCTTGGTCGATCCCCTGAACGCCTGGTGGGCGCAACAGCTGGTGCTCTGTGATTGGGCCTTCGAACCTGAACCCATCGCGGTTGAGGCCGATGCGGCAGTTTCCAGGCTGGCGGCCCTGGGGATCGCCGAGCGTGGCGAACTCGGCTGGCGGCTGATCGAGGCATTCGGTATCAAGACTCCCGAGCCGGCAGCGTTGCTGTCAGCGCTCGAGCTCGTGGCGCTGGCGGGCGCCGCCGGCTGGCTGCCCGAGCCAAGGGTCCGTGACTGGGTTCTGCGGCTGGCCGATGAGATCACCCGCGACTACGCCAACCTTGATGCCTGGCTGGAAGCCTTGCGGCAGGCACGTGGTGTCGAAGGCTGGGTGCGCGGTGACGATGGGTTCTGGGAGGCCTGCGAGGCGCTCTCGATACTTGAGCATGACGGAGAGGGCATTGCCTGGGACTTCATTGCCGAATGGGTCGCCCGGCAGCGCAAGGATCTGACACTGTGGCCCAATGAGCCGGGCGAGCGAGCCTGGCGGCTGCGGGCCGCCTTCGCCCCGGTGCTGGCTGTGCCTGCCGTGCCTGGTGACTGGCTCGATGCCGGGCGCTGGTTGCACGAGTTCTGGCAGATCGGGAGCCGTGAGGAGTTGATCCAGAGCCTGCTGTGGCTGGCGGGGCAGGGGGATCGCCAAGGCTGGGATCTCGATGCCTTCCGCTTGTTGTCTGAGGACTCAGCGGCTCATCGGGAGTGGCAAGAGGGGCTGGCCGGCACCGAGCGGGGTTATGGCCAGGTCATGTTGGCCTTTCTCGAGAAGGGGGAGCCTCTGGAGTGGGCAGCATGGGACTGGCTGAGGTTGATCGACCTGGCCTGGGCGGGCGCCTGTGTGGGCTGGCTCGACGACGTGGAAGCGCGGGACTTTGCCACTCATGGGGCCGATCTGATCCAGCGACGTTACAGCGACTGGTCAGCGCTGGTTCGCGCTTATCAGCGGGGTCGCAGCCTGTTCGAGGGTCGTGATCGGCTCGACGAGGTGAAAGCCGACTGGCAGCTGCTCCTGCAGTCGTCGGTGAGCCCCTGGAAAGGGGCGCTTCAGGAGTTGCTGGGTCATGAAGAGCGCGATGCCTCTCGTCAGGCAATCGCCGCCTGGCGCCGCCCGGCCCGGCACTGGGTGTTGGCACTGGCCTCGGTGCGAGAGCCGGAACTCGGTACCCGCCAGGGGCCGATGACGGCAGTGTCCGCCGAGCGGCGTCACGATGCCCTGCGCTATCTGGATGAGACCCTGGGCCTGCATCCCGACGAGGGGGCGGGAGCCCTTGCCCGTTACTGGTTGCCGGCACAGGCCCATCATCTCAACCAGTTGGCGGCCGATGCGGCACATGATGCATTGCCTCGGGCCGAGACTCCCTTCGGGCGCCCGGAAACGGCCGACTTGGCCAGTCTGAAGGCGCTGCGGCAGGGCAGCCGCTATGCCGCCACCATCCATATGGCCGAGAAGTACGCGTTCTACCTGCAGATGGCCATGGATAGCGAAGGATTCGAGGCGGCTGAACTCGATGATCTCGCTGAAGCGCTGCGCGGTGCCCTGTGCCGTTTCTATCCCGATGCGAGGCGGCTGCTCGATGCCTGGGCGCACTGGGAGGCGTTGTTGCCCGAGGGAGAGCAGCCGCCGCTGGTTGCCGAGATCCGCTGGCATCTCGAGGATCCGGGCAGCCCATTCCATTGGCTGGACTGGCATGCCGTCCAATGGAACGAGCCCGGGCCGCGCCCCACGCTGTCGCGATTCACCGCCATGGCATTGGTCGGGCCGCTCAATAGCGCGGCCTGGAGCGAACCCCATGTGGAGAGTGAACGAGAGGCCGCCTCGATCCGGGAGTGGGTTGACGGACACTACAGCCTGCACGGCCGGGCGGAGCTGACCGAATTTCTCGACTTCCTGCTCGAGGCGGGGGACCGCCAGGAATACCAGATCAACTACGCGCCCTATACCCTGAATGCGCAGCGGCTGGCTTCCGAGATTGCCATGCTGGAGTCGGGTGACTGCAGCGAAGAGGATCGCAACCACCTGCTCAGGCTCCAGCGGGTTCGCGACAACGAGGATGGCTGCAACGAACTGGACTTGACCGCCTGGGACCTGGCTCAGGTCGTTGACCTGGCCATTGCAGGGCGACAGCTGGGGTGGCTTGATGCGGGCGCCTTCAGTGCCATCCTGGAACGGGCCCATTCCTTGGCCGCAGCGCACTATGGCGGTTGGGAAGCGTATGCGCAGGGCCTGTATGCCGGCTTTTCGTTCTTCATGGGGGATACACCCGAGCGGGACGGTTTCCTGGCCGGTTTCCGCCAGGCGCTGGTGGCCTGGCTGTCGGGCGCACCGCCCCTGGCGGGTCCATGGGCGAGCCTCGACTTTCCAGGTGCTCGCCCACGGCACTGGGCGCCCATGCACATCGATACCCTGCCGGGAGACACCCGGACCCTGCATTAGATTTCGCCTTGGACTCGCCAGCCAGGAAAATGTGGATTATAGTCAATCGGTTTTAACCCACTGCCCCTCCTTTCCATGGGGCGTTCACCAGACAAGAGAGCCGCCGATAGGCCGTTTTGGCAGTGGTACGGGCAATTTTCCGCCAGGCATCACTACCACAACGATAGCCCTTGGGGTCCACCAGGCACGAGCCGTTGCTCGGCTTGAGGATGGGCGCGGCTCAGGGAACGAGGACGTCGTCAGGATGGTTGCCACGAAATCGAGTCGTATCGTGTTGCTCGGTATGTCGATGGCCTTGCTGGCCGGGTGTGCCGGCCCATCGCAAACGCCGATGACCGCGCCGGAAGACTATTTCGCCCGGCAGCTCCCGGGTCTGCCGACCTCCTGGAACCCTATGATGTCCCCGGTGGACAACCCCATCCTCAAGGCGAGCAGCCTGCATAACCCTCCCCCCGAACGGGTTCGCCAGGCCCTGCTTGCCCAGCATGAACGCTGGGTCGGCACCCCTTATCGGCTTGGCGGCACTTCCGATCGTGGCATCGACTGTTCCGCCCTGGTGCAGAACGTGTTCAGCGACACCTTCCGTCTCGAGCTGCCACGCTCGACCAGCGAGCAGGTGCGGCAGGGGACCCCCATCGCCCGTGACGAACTACAGGTAGGCGACCTCGTGTTCTTCCGCCCCCCGGGCGCCTATGATCATGTGGGCATCTATGTGGGGGAGGGCTATTTCCTGCACGCCTCGACCTCACGGGGTGTGCGACTCTCCAAGCTGAACAACGCCTATTGGCAGCGGCATTACTGGCAGGCTCGCCGAACCCTGGCGCCGGCGACCTTGGCCCAGCGGGTGAACAGCGTCGGTGAAGGCTAGCGTCGGCGCCAATACGAGAAGCCAAGGCCCGGACCCCGTACGCCGGGGCTAAAGTGGGTGGGCGCTGACGAACTCCACGAATGCGGTCTCGGCGCGTGAGAGGTAGGCCCCTTTCCCCCAGGCCAGCGACAGATCGAGCCATGCCGGCGAGTCGAAGGAGACCGCTACCAGGTCAGGCCCGTCGATGACCCGACGCAGGAATGTGGTAATGCCGAAACCCTTGTGCACTATCGCCTTGGTCAGCGGGATCAGGTTCGACTGAAAGGCGACATTGGCCGACAAGCCGTTCTGCCGCGCCAGGGTGTCGACGAACTCGCGGTGAAAATAGCCTTCCTGAAACAGTACCAGCGGTTCGCCGAAGAATTCCTCCGGCGTCACCCCATTGCGACCGGCAAAGGGGTGATCACGCGGCACGCACACGACCATCTCCTCGCGTAACAGGTGGCGTCGTTCCATCTGGCGGCTCTCGTTATCCTCTATCACCACCCCCAGGTCCAGTTCGCCGTCGGTGATCATTCGCTGGAGTTGCCTGGCGCCGGCTTCCACCACGGTCAACTGAATGCCAGGGTGGCGTTCCTTGAACCCCATCAGTAGTGGCGGAAAATAGTAAGAGCCAAGCATCGAGGGAATACCGATGCGGACTTCCCCCTTTACCAACCCATGCAGCTCACGCATGGCGAGGTGAGCGGCATCGGCCCGCTCCAGCAACTCGTGGGCATGAACGTACAGGCTCTGGCCTTCCGCTGTCAGGCTGATGCGTCGTTCATGGCGGTGGAACAGGGTCAGCTCCAGCCGCCGCTCCAGGTTGGCAATGGTCTGGCTGATGGCTGACTGGGCAACGTGCAGCTCGTGTGCCGCGGCGCTGAAACCGCCCCGATTGGCCACCGTCAGGAAGACTCGCAGGGCACGCAGGTCGAAGGGAAGGGCCATCTGTTCACCCGTGGGTCGCGGCTTTCATAAGAAAAAAAGATCGTTATCATCTTTTTATTCTGTTTGTCTTATCATTTTGCACAGGTGATCATGCGCTGCAATGTCTTTCCCATGCAGGAAGCCGAATGATTACCGTACGTTCCCCCGCCTGGTGGCGCGCCACCCTGGCGTTGTGTCTGGGCTCTTTCCTGGTTTTCATCAATCTCTATGCGCCACAGCCGCTGCTACCCGAGCTACGTAACGTGTATGGCGTCTCGACGCTGGGTATCAGCCTCATCATGTCGGTCTCGACCCTGGCATTGGCGGGGGCCCTGCTGGTTTTCGGGCCGCTGTCGGACGCCATCGGGCGCGCGGCCATCATGCGAGTGACGCTGCTGCTGACCGCGCTGTGTTCAGTGGCGCTGGCCTTTGCGCCAACCTTCGAAAGCCTGTTGGCCCTGCGTGCGCTGCAGGGGTTCCTGCTCGGCGGCTTGCCTGCCGTGGCCATCGCCTGGATGGGCGATGAATTCGATCGTCCGGCCCTGCTGTCGGCGGTAGGGCTCTATATCGGTGCCAACTCGCTGGGGGGCATCAGCGGGCGTCTCATTGGTGGCGGTGCCGGCGAACTGGGCGGTGCCATGGCGGGATTCCTGGCCGTCGGGTTGCTGACCCTGGCCGGCGTTGCCCTGTTCTGGAAGCTGTTGCCGCCAGCGAGGGCATTTACGTCACGTCCCTTCGAGCTGCGCGGTGCCCTGGTCGATCTCGCCGGACACTTGCGTCATCCGCTGCTGCTGGCCGCCTACCTGCTCGGTGGCATCAACTTCCTGATATTCATCAACCAATACAGTTACATCACCTTCCGTCTTTCCGACGAACCGTTCGGCCTGGGAGCCAGGCTGCTGGGCATGATTTTCCTGACTTACCTGGGCGGTACCGTGAGCTCCATGCTATCGGGGCGACTGGCTGGACGCCTGGGGCAGCCGGTGTGCATGATTCTGGGTATTCTGATCCTGATGGGCGGAACGCTGGTCACCCTGTCTGGCTCACTGGCCTGGGTCATTGCTGGCCTGACCATTAACGCGTTCGGTTTTTTCCTGGCCCACTCCATGGCCTCTAGTTGGGTCAGCCGACATGCCGAAAAGGCCAGGGGCAGCGCCTCGGCTCTTTATCTCGTGTTTTACTATGTCGGGGCCAGCCTGGGCAGCGCCTGGCTGGAGCCCTTCTGGCAGCTTGGCGGCTGGTCGGGGGTGGTGCTTGGCTCCTGGATGATGCTCGTCGTTACCCTGGCCATCGCCGTCTGGCTATGGCGCCGTGAGTGGTCGGCACAGCGCGTCCAACTGGCCGGAAACTGACAAGGGTCTGGTTCAGGGGAGCCCCAGGCCTCCCGCCTCGTCTCCCCATATTTCCTCCAGACGGCGCTCACGACCACAGGCCGCCTTGTAATACTGGTAGCGCACCGGGTTCCTGAGGTAGTAACCCTGGTGGTAGTCCTCAGCCGGATAGAACGCCTCGAAGGGGCTGAGTTCGGTGGCGATATCACGTCCGAAACGCTCGACGAGCTCGTCACGGGAGGCCTCGGCCAGTTCCCGCTCCTCTTCGCTGCGGAAGAAGATCGCGCTGCGATAGGCGCTGCCCTGGTCGCAGAACTGGCGATCCTCGGCAAAGGGATCGATGTTGCGCCAGAAGACATGCAGCAGTGTCGGATAGTCGACTCGCATCGGCTCATATTCCACCTTGACCACTTCGGCATGGCCGGTAGCGCCGCTTACCACCTGGTTGTAGCTGGGATTCTCGACATGGCCACCGCTGAAGCCGGAGGTGGTCGACACGACTCCCTCGACCTTGTCGAAAGCCTCCTCGACGCACCAGAAGCAGCCTCCACCGAAGATGGCCGTGGCTGTGGCTGCATGGTCATCACCCAGCGCAGGGGCTGCCAGGACCAGCGTGAGCAGTACGCTTGGCGGCTTGGGGAGCCGCAGGGGCATCGTCATGGGGAGGGCGCTCGGCTGTCGGAGGTATCGGGTTGGATGCCATCATGATAGCCAGGTTCCCGACGACGGCCAAACGGGCCGAAACGGCTGGACCGGATGGCGGCGCAGGAGCCTCGTCCGGTCGGTGCAGTATGGCGCAGGGCGACTCGATACAAGAGGAGAGAGGTGTCGGTGACAACGCGACGTGTGGTGCTGATAGCGGTTATCTTGCTGCTGGTGGTGGGGTTCTTCCTCAGCGGGGCGAACGAGTACCTGACACTGGGCAATCTCAAGGCCGAGCAGTCTCGCTTCCAGGCCTGGCTGGCCGACGATCCTGTCACGGTCATTGGCGGATTCTTCGCCATCTACATCGCCATGGCGGCACTCTCGCTGCCAGGGGCCACCCTGATGACGGTGCTGGGCGGTGCCTTGTTTGGCCTTGGCTGGGGGCTGTTGATCATCTCGTTTGCCAGCACCCTGGGTGCCACGCTGGCGGCGCTGATAGCCCGTACCCTGGCCCGCGGTCCGCTGGAGAGGCGCTTTGCATCCCAGCTCGAACGGATCAATGCCGGCATGCGCCGGGAGGGTGCGTTCTACCTGTTTACGCTTCGCCTGATCCCCCTCTTTCCCTTCTTCGTCATCAACCTGGTGATGGGGCTGACGCGTATGCGTCTGGTTACCTTCTACTGGGTCAGCCAACTGGGCATGTTGCCCGGTACCGCGGTGTTCGTGAACGCCGGCAGGGAGCTCGGTAACCTGGAAACGCTCTCCGGTATCCTGTCGCCGGGGCTGATTGGTTCCTTCGTGTTGATCGGCTTCTTTCCGTGGCTGGCACGTGGCCTGGTGGCCATTGCCAAGCGTAAGCGTCTGGCCAGGCGGTACGTCCGGCCCGCCAGCTTCGGTCATGACATCGTGGTGATCGGCGGGGGATCGGCAGGGCTGGTGGCCAGCTATATCGCGGCGGCGGTCAAGGCCCGGGTCGTCCTGGTCGAGCGCGACAAGCTTGGCGGCGATTGTCTGAATACCGGCTGCGTGCCCTCCAAGGCACTGATCCGGGCGGCACGCATCGTCACCGAGATTCGAGGGTCGCAGCGTTATGGCATCGACGCCGGGGAGCCACGGGTCGATTTCCCCACGGTGATGAGGCATGTGCATCGGGCCATCCGCGAGGTGGAGCCCCATGACAGCCGTGATCGCTATGAGGGGCTGGGTGTCGAGGTGGTGGCGGGGGAGGCTCGTCTCGAGGACCCCTGGCGGGTGCGTGTCGTGGGGGAGGATGGTGAGCGCTTGCTGACCACCAGGCATGTGATCATCGCCAGTGGCTCCCGCCCGCGCATGCCCGACTTGCCGGGCCTGGAGCATGTCGAGGTCCTGACCTCGGATACTCTCTGGCAGCTGGCGACCCTGCCGTCGCGACTGGTCGTGCTGGGTGGCGGCTCCATCGGCTGTGAGCTGGGTCAGAGTTTTGCCCGGCTGGGTTCCCAGGTAAGCCTGGTGGAGATGGGTAGCCAGCTCTTGCCTCGAGAGGACGTCGATACGGCGGAGGCGTTGTGCAAGAGGTTCGATGGCGAGGGGTTGACGGTATGGCTCGATACCCGGGCAATACGGGTGGATGCGGACGCCGGAGACGGGGGCGGCCATGTACTGGTGGTCGAACGTCGCAATGCGGTTGGAGAGGCAGTGACCGAGCGAATCGTCTTTGACCGACTTCTGGCGGCAATAGGGCGGCAAGCCAATGTCGCGGGAATGGGCCTCGAGTCGCTGGGGGTGGAAATTTGTCCGGACGGCACTCTGTCCGTGGACGAATCGCTGCAGAGCGTGCTGCCCAATGTCTGGGCCTGTGGCGACGTGGCGGGCCCCTTCCACCTGACCCATGCCGGCGCTCACCAGGCCTGGCATGCCACGGTCAACGCTCTGTTCGGCGAACTCAAGCGCTTCCGGGTCAGCTACAGCGCGCTGCCGGCGGTCACCTACACCGACCCCGAAGTGGCACGGGTGGGGCTCAGCGAGAAGGAGGCGCAAGCGCGTGGGGTGGATGTCGAAGTGACCCGCTATGAACTCTCCGAGCTGGACCGGGCCATCACCGAAGGATTGACGGAAGGTTTCGTCAAGATCCTGACGGTTCCCGGCAAGGATCGCATACTCGGTGCCACGGTAGTGGGGCATGGCGCCGGTGAACTACTGGCCGGGTATACCCTGGCGATGACTCATGGAATCGGGCTTAACAAGCTGCTGGGGACGGTGCACCCTTATCCGACCTGGTCGGAAGCGGTGAAGGCCAGCGCCGGGGTATGGAAGAATGCGCACAAGCCGCAGCGTGTACTGGGGTGGCTGGAGCGATATTTCAGATGGCGGCGGGGCGAGCCGGCGGCGGTACAACCCGACACGCCGAAGAGGGCGGGGCGTGGCAGCCGGGAGAAAAAGGGGAACTGATATGCTGGATCGCTGGACGATGCCGTTGACCCAGGCCCCCTTGGGTCGATTGGCGGCAGGCCTGGCAAAGTGGGGAGCCCGGCCCGATCAGGTGACGCTGGGGGCTTTCCTGATCGGTATGCTGGCGCTGCCGCTACTGATCCTGGAATGGTATGGGCTGGCGCTGGTGGCCATTTTGCTCAATCGTCTGGGCGACGGTGTGGATGGTGCTCTGGCCCGTCTGACCGGACAGGCCACCGATGCCGGTGGGTTTCTCGACATTGGCCTGGATTTCGTCTTCTATGCCGCCGTGGTACTGGGGTTCGCCCTGGCGGATCCGTCAGCCAACGCGCTGGCGGCCGCTTTCCTGTTGTTCGCCTTCATCGGCACCGGCACCTCTTTCCTGGCCTTTGCCATCATGGCGACTCGATACGGACTCGAGCGCCCGCGATTCCAGCAGAAGGCGTTCTACTACCTGCACGGCTTGACCGAAGGCACCGAGACCATACTCGCCTTCATCCTGTTCTGCCTCTTTCCCGCCCACTTCGCCCTGCTGGCCACGCTGTTTGCCGTGGCATGTCTGGTCACCACGGCCACCCGCCTATGGGGCGGTTACCACACCCTTCGTGGCCTGCAGCAGTGACCTGGCCGCCCGTGCAATATCATTGCCGTAATGACGAAGGGGCAGCCATCCGGCTGCCCCTCGATCGGTCGATACTGGCGTGTCAGGCTCAGTGCTCGACGCCACCCTCGCCATGCACGTGGCCGTGTTCGACCTCTTCCTGGCTGGCTTCACGCACTTCGGCGATCTCGACGTCGAAATTGAGTTTCTGGCCGGCCAGCGGATGGTTACCGTCGACGGTGACGGTGTCGCCTTCCACCTTGGTCACGGTGACCATCAGCGGGCCGCCCTGGGTCTGGGCCTGGAACTGCATGCCCGGCTCGACGGCCTCGACACCCTGGAACGCATCACGGGGGACTTCCTGAACCAGCTGCGGCTGGACTTCGCCATAGCCTTCTTCCGGGGAGACGGTGACATTGAGCTTCTCTCCGCTCTCGCGACCTTCCAGCCCCTTTTCCAGGCCCGGAATGATGTTGCCGGCGCCATGGAGATAGGTCAGCGGCTGACGGCCTTCCGAGCTGTCCAGCACTTCACCTGCGTCGTTGGTCAGGGTGTAGTGGAACGCGACAACAGAATTCTGCGCAATCTGCATTGATTAACCTTTCGGTGAGTGCATGTACAAACCATGGTAACGCGCCATTCCGGGACTGTCAGGGGGGCGGGAGAATTTTCAGGTTGTGTCCGGCGATCCTGAGCATCATTCACGCCTTTTGGCGCGGTTGCGCACCCGTGGCCCCACAGTTACCCTAGCGGGATTCCTTTGTCATCCTGCCGTCCACCCTCCCATGGAGCATGCTCAATGATCGAGATCGTGATCTGGCTGATCGCCTTCGCCCTTATCCTGTTCTACTGCATCAAATACTGGGAATCCTCCGTCAGCACCGGGTTGAGCAAGGTCATACCCAGCATCCTGAAAAGCGATGACGAGAACCGCTGGGTATGGGGTCTGGCCCTGGCAGTGCTGGGTGCGACCACCCTGGTACGTCCGGTCGATATGCTGCTGACGGCGATCGTGATTGCGATCGTGGTGCTGGTTGGCAAGAAAATCGCTTGCTGGGCAATGGACCGGGCCAAGTTCCACTGAGACCAACCTCACACCCGGCATGACAGAAAGCCCGCGGCACGTGCCGCGGGCTTTCTGGTCGTTGCCATACGGCAATGACTTCACGACGGTTTGTTTGCTGCCGA
The DNA here is from genome assembly GCF_002879615.1 of Billgrantia endophytica. Classification (GTDB taxonomy): domain Bacteria; phylum Pseudomonadota; class Gammaproteobacteria; order Pseudomonadales; family Halomonadaceae; genus Halomonas; species Halomonas endophytica. The sequence goes on along the minus strand of NZ_PNRF01000019.1, from coordinate 55,230 downwards.
CAAGTCGAGGTGCATTGCTTGTGTTGGCAGGAGCCTGAGCCGGCCAACGAGGCCGGCTCATGCCTCAGTAGGGAGCCACGCTCAGGTTGGCACCGCTGCCGATCAGGCGTACGCGCTGGCCGGCCTGGAAGTTGCGATCGGCTTTCTGGACCACCACGATGTCCTGGCCATCATCGCGACGAATTTCCATTTCCCAGGCGCGCACCCGGTTCGCAGACTCCTCGATGCCACTGCCTGCCACGGCACCACCGATTGCGCCAGCGGCGGTGGCAAGCTGACGCCCGGAGCCGCCACCGACCTGCCTGCCCAGCAGGCCGCCAAGAACGGCGCCACCGCCTGTGCCGATGATGCCCCCGGCGCGACTGTCAGCCTGGATCTGTACCTGGCGCAGCGCGGTAATGGTCCCGAACGTGACTGTCTGGCCGGTTTGCGCCTGACTGCCGCGGTAGACATCGCCACCATAAGGGGCGGTGTTGGCACAGCCAGCCAAAGTCAGGACACCAATGGCCAGTACGGGAATGAGACGCTTCATGAAAACCTCCTGAGGCATGAACCGATGGCTGGCTGTCTGGCGAGGCGCATCGGGCTGCCGGGTTACGGAACGCTGTTTGCTAACCAGCTTAACCAGTGCTGGGATGTTTGACCAGTCCCGGTCGCTCTAGTGCCCTGCAGTGTAGTGTTCAAGCGTTCAAACAATGTGAAAAATCGTTCTCATGCAAGAGAATGAGGTGGCAAGAACGAAAAAAGGGAGGCGCGAGGCCTCCCAAGGGTTCCAGTCGTTTACCGCAACGCCGCCATCAGCCGAACTGATTCATGGTGTTGTCCTTGCCACCGGCCTTGAGCGCCGCTTCGCCGTGGAAGAACTCCTTGTGGTCGTCACCAATGTTGGAGCCGGCCATGTCCTGGTGCTTGACGGTGGCGATACCCTCGCGGATCTCGCGGCGCTGGACGCCCGCCACGTAGGCCAGCATGCCCTCGTCGCCGAAGTAGCCCTTGGCCAGGCTGTCGGTGGACAGGGCCGCAGTGTGGTAGGTCGGCAGGGTGATCAGGTGGTGGAAGATACCGGCTTCGCGAGCCGCATCGCGCTGGAAGTTGCGAGTCCACTCATCGGCCAGCTTGCCCAGTTCGGTGTCGTCGTACTCGGCACTCATCAGGCCGGCGCGGTCGTAGGCCGACACGTCCTTGCCTTCCTTCTCCCAGGCATCGAATACCTGTTGACGGAAGTTCAGGGTCCAGTTGAAGGACGGCGAGTTGTTGTAGACCAGCTTGGCATCCGGCACTTCTGCACGGATACGGTTGACCATGCTGGCGATCTGGCCGACGTGGGGCTTCTCTGTCTCGATCCACAGCAGGTCGGCGCCATTCTGCAGGCTGGTGATGCAGTCCAGAACCACGCGATCCTCGCCGGTGCCCGGCTTGAACTGGAACAGGCCAGAGGCCAGGCGCTTGACCTTGACCAGCTTGCCGTTCTGCTTGATGACCACGTCGCCATTGTCGATATCCGAGGCGCTTTCGATCTCGTCGCCGTCCAGGAAGCTGTTGTACTGGTCGCCCAGGTCGCCCGGCTCCTTGGTGACCGCGATCTTCTGGGTCAGGCCAGCGCCCAGGGAGTCGGTACGGGCAACGATCACGCCGTCCTCGACGCCGAGTTCCAGGAAGGCATAACGCACGGCGTTGATCTTGGCCAGGAAGTCTTCATGGGGCACGGTGACCTTGCCATCCTGATGACCGCACTGCTTCTCGTCGGACACCTGGTTTTCGATCTGGATGCAGCAGGCGCCGGCTTCGATCATCTGCTTGGCCAGCAGGTAGGTGGCTTCGGCGTTGCCGAAGCCGGCGTCGATGTCGGCGATGATCGGTACCACATGGGTCTCGTGGTTGTCGATCTTGGCGATCAGCTCGTCGGCCTTGGCCGTGTCGCCAGCCTTCTGGGCTTCTTCCAGGTCGCGGAACAGGTGGTTCAGTTCCCAGGCATCCGCCTGACGCAGGAAGGTGTAGAGCTCTTCGATCAGGCCGGAGACCGTGGTCTTCTCGTGCATGGACTGGTCGGGCAGCGGGCCGAACTCGGAGCGCAGGGCGGCGACCATCCAGCCGGAGAGGTACAGGTAGCGTCGCTTGGTGGTGCCGAAGTGCTTCTTGATGGAAATCAGCTTCTGCTGACCGATGAAGCCGTGCCAGCAGCCCAGGGACTGGGTGTACTGCGCGGTATCGGCATCGTAGGCGGCCATGTCCTCACGCATGATCCTGGCGGTATGGCGGGCGATGTCCAGTCCGGTCCTGAAACGGTTCTGGGCACGCATGCGGGCAACGTTCTCTGGACTGATGCTCGCCCACTTGCCTTGCTGAGCTTCACGCAGTTGAGCCAGTGCCTTGATATCGTCTTTGTATGACATGGGGAGCCATCCTTCCGATAAGAGGTGTAGTCGTCGGCTTCGGTCGCCTTGCCGCGGCGCTTCGCTGCCTTGTCGATCGCTCGCTGCATCGTACCGACGGCACGCCGGTCATGCTGCATCTGCGAAGTGATACCAGGTTCCACCAGAGCAAGAGAGAAGTCTCTACGGCCTTGGTCGAACCGATTCCAAAATTAAAAAGGTCGTCGGGTCTACAACTTTTCGTCGAATATCGAACGAGCGTTTTAACCTCGTCTTGGGTCCACTATGACGCATGCAGCCTAAGCATAGCAATTGACACTTGGGGGGAAGGAGGGTTGTAACTCGACTACATGACCAGCCGGGATGGTGGTAATTGTGTAGTCGAATTTCTGATCAGTCGGTCGGCATGAAAAGGGTCATTGGCTTAGGCGAAGGTGCATGTTGCGATGCGGAATACCGGCGTCCAGAAACTCGCCCCCACACGCCATGAAGCCCAGCCGTTCGTAGAAGGCGAGGGCATGCGTCTGGGCCGCCAGCTCCACCCTTTCGTGGCCCAGGCGCCGTGCCGTGTCGATGGCCGCCTGCATCAACGAGGCGCCAATCCCCAGCCCGCGGCCCTCCTGGAGTACGGCGACACGGCCAATGTGGGCATCGGGCAGCAGCCGGGCGGTGCCGATGGGCACGCCATTCAGCAGGGCCAGGAAGTGCCGGCACGCCGGGTCCAGGCCATCCCACTCTTCCTCGATCGGTACGGACTGCTCCTCGATGAACACCACGCGCCGAATCTCGGAGGCCGCTTCGCCAAGCGTGGTCCAGTCCCCTTCGCGAATCTCGATATCCTTCATCGGCTACTCCCTTGGCTGCCATTCTTGCCCATGTTGCCTGCTCACTCTTCTTCGAATTCGCCGGCCCAGCACAGGCTGCCGGCGTCGATCAGAGCCACGAGCAGCCCGGCAGCCCCGGGAAGGCGCAGCAGGTGGGCATCCAGCGCTGTATCCGATGCAACCGACTGGGCCAGTACCTTTGCGCAAACCACGCCATCGCCGTCGACGAAAAGCGTTGCCATGTCATCCGGCAGGGCTCGCCAGGCGAAGCGTGAGCCGGGGCTGCGCATCAATTCCTCTCCTGCTTGTAGTTCAGCGACAAGCTCATCGACCTCGGTCGGTTCGTCTGTCGGTGTCAACTGGTCCACGTACTTGGGCTGCGTCATCACCCGGCCGAACCACTGGGCGAGCTGAGCGGGGTCATCGAGGGTGTCGAGTATCAGAGAGCGCATGCGGGCGATTGCGGCGTCATCGAGTTCCGTCGGATCCTCGGGCGTGGTCATGCCGGCATCGGTATAGCGCCTGGATGGCGGCAGCTGCTCTCCCAGGTAGTCGGCGAACGAGGTGACGGCCTCATCGGCGGAAGGGGCCCGGAAGCCCACCGAGATCGTCATGCAGTCGCTGGATTCGCTGACGCCGTGATGGGCCCAGGACGGCGGCAGGTAGAGCATGTCACCGGGCTCCAGCACCCAGTCCTGGCCCGGTTCGATGTCAAATCGTTCCAGAATACGCAGATCGATGCCCTGGAGTATCGGGGTGTCGTCCGCCACCTTGCCGCCCAGTTGCCAACGTCGCGTGCCGCCGCCCTGAAGCAGGAAGACATCGTATTGGTCCACATGGGGACCGACGCTACCGCCTGGCGGAGCGTAACTGATCATGATGTCGTCAAGCCGCCAGCGGGGCAGGAAGTCGAAATGCTCGAGCAACTCGGCCACCTCGGGTACATAGTGGTCCACCGCTTGTACCAGCAAGGTCCAGCCGCGTTCGGGCAGCTTCGAGAAAGTCGCTTCGTCGAAGGGGCCGTGGCTCACTTGCCAGGGGCCATCGCGACCGTTTTCCTCCACCAGGCGCGCCTCGACACCCTCTTCGCAGGCAAGCCCCGCCAGTTCGTCGGGTTCCAGCGGGCACGCGAAATCGGGAAAGGCGCCGCGTATCAACAGCGGCTTGCGCTGCCAGTAATCGCGCAGGAACTCGGCGGCGGTGAGGCCTCCCAGCAGGAGGCGAGGGGTGTCGGTTTGCATAGTCTCTTGATTTCCAGCAGATGGGCACAACGGCATTCACGAACGTCAGCAGGGTTGGCCGAACACTGCCCTGCAGTTGGAGGGGGTATGGTAGCGCATCCCGCCCAGGCAGGCGTTGCCGTCCGGCTCGAGGCGGCATACGCCAATGCGGGGCGAGGCGATGGCAGGAGAGGACGAGGTCATCGGTTGGCGCCGGGCACCCACAGCACGTCACCCGCCCCGTTGTCGTTGGCCTTGCGTGCGGCGACGAACAGTAGATCGGAAAGGCGGTTCATGTAGCGCAGTACCTCGGGATTCACCTGCTGGCCGACCATCAGGTGCGTGATCAGACGCTCGGCTCGCCTGGCGGTGGTGCGGGCCATATGGAGATGGGCGGCCAGGGGGGTCCCCCCGGGCAGGATGAACGAGCGCAGACTGGCGAGATCCGCATTCCAGGCATCGATCCGCCTCTCCAGGAATTCCACCTGCGACGCCGTGACCCGCAGGGGCGGGTACTCCGGGGCCTCCTGCTCCGGTGTGCAGAGGTCGGCTCCCACATCGAACAGGTCGTTCTGCACCGTGGCCAGTACCTGGCGCAGCTCGCCCTCGGCATGCAGCTGCGCCAGGCCGATGGTGGCGTTGGTCTCGTCCACGGTGCCAAAGGCTTCCACCCGCGGGTCGTGCTTGGCTACGCGGCTGCCGTCGCCGAGCCCGGTGTCGCCCTTGTCCCCGGTACGGGTATAGATCTTGGTGAGTTTGACCATTATTTCTTTCCGTCTGGCGGGTTCTCTCTCGTCTCGGACAGGAGATGCCTATCCTTGGTCAAAGCCTGGACGGTTCTCAAGTAGCTGTCCCGTACCGAGACTTCCTCGAGCAGCTCCGGTCTATCAGACAGGACTTCCAATACCCGGCGCGCGATAAGCGACTGTACATGATAGCGCCGTCGCAGGCGCAGGATTTCAGCGCTATCGCGCCATCGGCTCGACCAGTCGAGATGGTCACTGACGGCATTGTCCAGGGCAGTGATATCCTCCGGCCGATCCCGGGCCACCTTGATGACCGGCGGCAGCCACTTCCCTTCGCCACGATGGTGTTGGACGATGCCGCGCACTTCCGCGGCGGTCCGGGCAGCACCCGTCAGATCCGCCTTGTTGATCACATAGATATCAGCAAGCTCCAGTATGCCGGACTTCATTGCCTGGATGGCATCGCCGGCATTGGGTTGCAATACCATGACCAGCGTGTCCACGGCGTGGCGGACGGCATGCTCCGCCTGTCCGACGCCCACCGTCTCGAGCAGTATCTCGCGAAAGCCATAGCTTTCGACGGCATTGAGCAGGTCCGCGATATTATCTGTCAGTCCGTCATGGGATGCGCGGCTGGAGAGGGAGCGTATATAGAGATCGGACTCGTTGGCGACGTTATCCATGCGAATGCGGTCGCCCAGGATCGATCCGCCGCTGAGCGGGCTAGTTGGGTCGATGCCAATGACAGCCACACCACCCCGTTCCCGGCAAACCGCCAGGCGTCGTTTCGCGAGTCGGCTGATCAGGGTGCTCTTGCCTGCGCCCGGGGCTCCCGTGAAACCGATGCGTGCCGTCTCGAAGGGCATGGGTGCCGGGCCGGGATCCTGACTGACACTCTCTGCCACCGAGGCCGTTGCCAGCCGGCTCAGGGTGCGGCCAAGGGCGCGACGGGCGATTGGGTCGAGCCGTGTCATGTTAGCCTCCGGTCGCGTTGTGGTATCCCTTCACTTCCCACTCCAGGCCCTGCAACTGTTCGGAGTCCTCGCCAAGCAAGGGAGGCGGGCCATAGCGGGCAGGCTGCCCCGGTAGCTTGATCGGGTTGCCAACCATGCGGATCTCGCCGTGGAGGGTAGGCACCGATACCACCATATGTCGTGACTGGGTCAGTTCCGATTCCAGAGCTGCTTCCATGCTCTGGACGCCCGCCACTACTACGCCCAATGGGGAGAGTCGTCCCACCCACATGTCCGTGGTGCCCGTGGAAAGCACTTCCTGAATCGCGGTGATGACCGACTCGCGGTTTGCCGCCCGCGCTTCCATGGTCGAACAGCGAGGTTCCTCGATCCATTCGCTGCAGCCTATTTCGTTGCAGAAGTCGGCCCAGAAGCCATCGTGGGTAATGAACAGGGCCAAGTGCCCGTCCCGGGTGCTGAATATCTGTGCCGGCACGATGTAGGGGTGTCCGCCACCCGGGTAGCGCTGAACCTTCTGGCCGGCGTTCAGGTAGGCGCTGGCCAGGTAGTTCAATTGCGAGAGCATGGTGTCGTAGAGCGAGACGTCGACCTGCCCCCCCTGGCCTTCCACCAGTTTTGCGGCCAGGCCCAATGCCCCCATGATGCCTGCCGAATTGTCGACGACGGAATAGCCCGTTTTCACTGGGGGGCTGTCGGGGTCGCCGGTCATGGCCATGATGCCTGCCAATGCCTGTATCACATAGTCATAGGCGGGCTTGTCAGCGAAAGGCCCTTCCAGGCCAAATCCCGTCAGGGCCAGGCAGACGAGCTTGGGGTTATGCGCGTGCAGAGCGTCGTAGGTCAGGCCGAGCTTGCGGATGGCAGCTGGGCGAATATTGGTCAACAGTGCATGAGAATTCGCGGCCAACTCGCCGAGCCGTTGTTGCCCCTCTCTGCTGGTGAGGTCGAGGCAGATGCTGCGCTTGTTACGGTTCAGGCTGGCGAAGTAGGTATTGTGGGGGCCAATGTAGTTGGGTCCGATCTGGCGGCCGATATCGCCCTTGCCGGGTGCTTCTATCTTGATCACTTCAGCCCCCAGGTCGGCCAGCAGCATGCCGCAGTAGGGACCGGCCAGCATGTGGCTGACCTCGAGGATACGAATGCCGGAGAGGGGGCCTGTGGGCGGGGCATCATTGTTCATGACAGCTGCCTCTCTATGGCGCTCAAGACTTCCTCCAGAGGCATCTCCGAAGTATAGACTCCGCAGACACCCGCCTTCAGCAGGGCCTCGCGGTCCTTCTCGGGAATGGTGCCGCCCACGAAGACCTTGATGTCGCCGGCGTCGTAGGCTTCCAGGCAACGCATCGTCTCGTTCACCAGCTCCATGTGGCTACCGGAGAGCATGCTCAGCCCCACTACATCGACATCCTCATCCACCGCGACCTTGGCAATGTACTCGGAGCTCTTGCGCAGCCCAGTGTAGATGACATCGGCCCCAGCATCGCGCAGGGCCAGGGCGATGACCTTGGCGCCCACATCATGGCCGTCGAGGCCGGGTTTTGCGATCAGTATACGCTTGCCCTTCAAACTCATGGGATCTCTCCATTGACGGTTGCCTGGGGCCACCAAGCCTGCTCACAGGCGAATGGGCTCCTGGAACTCGCCCCATTGAGACGTGAGCGTGGCGACCATCTCGCCCACGGTGGCGTAGGCATGACAGCAGTCGATCAGGTAGGGGAGGATGTTCTCGTCGTCCTTTGCTGCCGCCTTTTCGAGGGACTTGAGGGTGCGGCCGACCTGGGCCTGGTCGCGCTGGCCGAGGAGGCGCTCGTACTTCTCCTGGACCCGCTGTGAGGCCTGCGGATCGATTTTGAACACTTCGCCAAAATCATCCTTCTGGCCTTCGCGGCGGAAATAGTTCTGACCGACTATCACTGTTTCCCCCCGGTCGACCCTCTGCTTGCGCTCATGCGCGCGCTCGGCAATGCGCGCCTGCAGATAGCCATCCTCGATTGCTTTCTCGACGCCACCGTAGTCATCGATCTCCACGATGACCCGACGGGCTTCCTGCTCCATCTGGTCGGTCAGCCACTCCACGTAGTAGCTGCCGCCCAGTGGGTCCACGGTCTTCGAGATACCGCTCTCATAGGCCAGGATCTGCTGGGTGCGCAGGGCGATTTCGGCGCTGAACTCCGTGGGGATCTGGAAGGCCTCGTCATAGGCGCAGGTGAATACCGACTGCGCTCCTCCGAGGGTGGCGGCAAGTGTCTCGATGCCGACCCTCACGATGTTGTTGTACGGCTGGGCGGCCGTGAGCGACGAGCCTCCACACACCACGCCGAAGCGCAGGCGCTGAGCCTTTGGGTCGGTGATGCCGAAGCGCTCCTCGAGCAGCTTGGCCCATAGGCGTCGCGCCGCCCGGAATTTGCAGACTTCCTCGAAAAAGTCCATGTGCACGTAGAAGAAGAAGCTCAGGCGATTGGCAAACTTGGTGGCATCCCCGCCCCGTTTCATCAGCTCTTCCACGTAGGCCAGGCCGTTCGCTAGGGTGTAGCCCAGCTCCTCGACCGCTGTGGCGCCGGCATCGCGGACATGGGCACCGGCAATGCTGATCGGGTTGAAGCGTGGTGTCTCGCGGTTGGAGAACAGGATTGTGTCCGCGATCAGGCGCATGGAGGGGCGCACGGGGAAAATCCAGGTGCCCCGGGCCACATACTCCTTGAGGATGTCGTTCTGGATGGTGCCGGTAAGTTTCTCCCTTGGCACTCCCTGTTTGTCGGCCACGGCACAATACATCGCATAGATGATCGCTGCGGTTCCGTTGATGGTGAAGGAAGTGGAGATGTCCCCCAGGTCGATGCCGTCGAAGAGGATTTCCGCTTCCGCCAGGCTCGAGAGCGAGACGCCGACCTTGCCCACCTCGGAGCGTGCCATCGGGTCGTTGGGGTCGTAGCCGCACTGGGTAGGCAGGTCCAGTGCCACCGACAGGCCGGTTTGTCCGCTTTCGAGCAGGAAACGATAGCGGGCGTTGGTGTTTTCCGCCGTACCGAAGCCCGAGTACTGGCGAAAGGTCCACAGCCGGCCACGATAACCGTTGGGAAAGATGCCTCGCGTATAGGGTGGCTCTCCTGGTGCGCCCGGGTCGGGATGCTTGAGCATGTCAGCCGTGACCAGTTCGGGGATTTCGATACCGGAGGCGGTGCGCGGCTCGGGTATCGGCGGGGTGCGATGACGAGAAGAGGAATCGCTCATTGAGATCTCCTTGCGTTCAGTACCTCGTCGGCGACTGCCCAGTGGTCGTCGTGTATCCAGGTGGAGACGAAGTGGCGGGTCTCGATGTCTTTGAGGACGTCCACTGACGTGTCCTTGTCGTGTGCCGTGGTCAATGCCTTGAAAGCACGTAGAACCTGGGGCGCCTGCTGCAGGATGGGATGGCAGAACTCATGCACACACGCGTCGAGGGATTGATCCGGCGCCGCGGTGCAATCGACCAACCCGATGCGCTCGGCATCGCTGGCGCCCAGTAGCTCGGCCCGGGAAAGGAGGCGCAGAGCCTGCGTCATGCCAATGCGCTGCCGCAGGCGGATGCCACCGCCCCAAGCGGTCGAGATGTTGAGCTTGCCCTGGATGAAGCCGATACGGCTGGTGGAGGCGGCAACGATGAAATCGCAGGCGACGGCCAGTTCGGCGCCCCCTCCCAGCGCATCACCGTTCAGGGCGGCGATGACCGGCACGGGAAATTGCGCGACCGAAGTTAGGCTGCGCCTGGCCTCACGACTCATTGCCAGTGCCTCCGCTTCAGTACGCACATTGGCCAGGTCGTGCAGGTCGCCGCCTGCGGCGAAGCTCTTGTCCCCAGCGCCGGTCAATACCACGGCCTTGATCTGCGGATTGCCGGCATGCTCGGTAAAGGTCGTGGCGATCTCGTTGAGCACCGCCCTGGAGAGTGCGTTGCGCTTCTCGAGACGGTTAATGGTGACCCGCAGCAGGGGGCCATCCGATTCGACGACAAGGTGATCGGCAGCCATCGGGGTTCTCCTGGGTGGTTCTTGTGATTTATTTTACGCCATTTTGAATTGTTATACTTATATGTGAAATTTTTCGTGTCAAGGTCAACAGATACAGACTGGCCAGTGGGGTGCGATAAATAGAAACGAAGAGAGGGCATCCGGCGGTGTCGGGATGTGTGGGTCGGGTCATGCTGGTGGATCGAGTCGGGGCGGCGTCAGGGTGCTGGAGGGCTTGGTGGTGTTGATGGGCTGGCTGTTTCTGGCCCTGAGTCAACGGGGGTTGCGCCTGAGGCCGCGATTATCGTTCAGGGTTTCCTTGGTTTTGGCATGATTCTCTGCAAGAGGCAGGGAAACGGAAGGGCTCTCATAGCGCCAGCAGGCGATCTCCGTAATGCAGCAGGGTTTCCCGGTAACGCTCCTGGTTGCGTGCCATTCGCTCCATGGGGCCAGCGATTGCGAGCCCCAGCATTTCGCCATAGACGGTGCGCGCGATGGCGATGGCCATGACGTCGTCGACGTTCTCGCCGCAGGTGATGAAATAACCGTGATGGCGTCCTTCCTCGATATCGTCCAGTAACTGGGCGCGGTCAGTCAGCGTGCGGTTCGTGGCCGCGGTGAGTGGCAGTTTCTCGAGCAGCGCCTGAAGCCGCTTGGGGGACTCCTGGCCCAGCATGGCCTTGCCGATCGCACTGGAGTGAAGCGGTTTGGCGTCACCGGGGCGAGCGGCGTAGCGCACGGTATGTGTCCCCTCGATGACTTCCAGATAAACGATGCCGCTGGCCTGGCGCTTGCCCAGTATCACCGTTTCTCCAAGGTCGTCGCGAAGCTCGAGCAGGATCGGGGTGACGCTCTCCAGCAAGGGGTCGTGGGTTGCGATAGCCTGGGCGACCTGGAGCAGTCGCTTGGTGGGGTAGACCCGCTTTTTCTGCTCCAGCACATAGACGTACCCCAGAGCCTGGAGGGTCTTGATCAATGCATGGCAGCTACTGATCGGGGCATCGATGCGTCTGGCCAGATCTGTGAGCGAAAGCGGGGCCTGATCCTCGGCGAAGGTCTCGAAAAGACTCAGAGTGCGGGCGGCCGTCTTCACGCTTTCGGGCTTGCCGCGTTCCGATGACTCTCCGGCAGGCCGGGGAGATTGCTTCATCACATTCGCCTCTTTCGGTCCGGTTACCTGATTCGATAGCTTACCTGAGCCAGGCCGCTATCGCAGTCGCAGGTCGGTCCGTTTGACAGTAGGCCATCACTGGGGCTGGTTTTAGCGTGAAGTTTCGCATTTATGAATAATATTACACAAACAGGAAAAAATGATAAGTTTGGACTAATAATAACAACACATCCGGCGTCGGCCGAGGCAGGCTGCCGTCCGGGGGCACGTTGTCCAGGGAAGGAGCCCCTGGGGCATGTCATCAGGAACCCACGAACGCCAGAGAGGTACAACAATAATGCGACTCACGACACTTTGTTCGAACGGCAATTCCATGAAACCCCTCGTCCTGGGTGCGACTGGGGTGGTCATGTGCGGCATGCTGCCACTTTCAGCCGAAGCCCAGGTTCGGCTGGCCATGGGTGGCACGCACAGCGGCTCCTCATTCTACTCCTACCAGGTTGCGGTGGTCTCCGACTGGAATGACAACGTTGAAGGGGTCGGCATGACCATCCAGGAATTGGGCGGGGCAGACGCATCGACCCAGGGTCTGCTCCGCGGTGAGATTGACATGGGTATTGCGGTCACTTCCTCCGATCATCAGGCCGTCGAAGGTGAAGGAGACTTCTCTTCGCCAGCTGAAAACCTGCGCACTCTCTATTTCTTCGCGCCATTGCCGCTGAACTGGGTTGTATCGGCGGATTCCGACATTCAGAGCCTTGACGACCTGAACGGCGCAGAGCTGAACCCGGGTGGGCGCGGCACAGCAACAGAAGGCCAAACGCAGACCGTGCTCGATGTCCTGGGCATTGAACCCGACTACTATCGTGCCGGCGGCGATGACGCACTGGACGCCTATCAGAACCGCAACCTCGATGCCTTCGTCAAGGCAGGCCTTCATCCCGACGGCTATATCCAGCAGGCTCATTCCTCGCGCTCCATTCGGTTGCTATCGATGAACAGCGAGCAAGCCGAGCAGGTGGCTGAGGCATATCCTTACTTCAGCGTCGGCGAGATCGACCCTGGCGACCACTACGGCGAGCAGACGAGCCCGCTAGCGACCGTGCAGACGGGTATCGGTATCAACACTACGTCCGAGCTATCCGAGGAGATCGCTTATGGCATCGTCGAGCGTGCCTTCTCGGAGGAGGGTATCAAAGCCGCCGCCGATGGCTATGTGCCCGCATCCCGTATCGATCCGCTTCAACTGACACTCGATGTCAGTGTGGCGCCGTTACATGCGGGTGTTATCCGTTATCTGAAAGAGCACGGACACGACGTTCCCGAGCACCTGGTGCCTCCGGAATACGCGGAGTAACCCATTCGTCTCGACCGGCGGCGTGGCGAGGGGGTTTCCTTGTCGCGTCGGCCGAGGAGCGGAGCCTTCGGGAGCATTTCGTATGAGTTCTGATGAACGCGTGACGCACCTGCGCCACTTCAGCGGTGTGGCCGGCTGGCTGCTCGGTGGGCTCGCCCTGGCCTGGATCCTGTTTCATATCGTCACGGCCGGGGTGGGGACGCTGCCGAATTATCAACAGCGTGCCGTTCACCTGGGAGGCGCGCTGTTCTTCGTCTTTCTCCTATACAAGGGGCGTACACATGCGCCCCGCCTGCAGCTCTTGCTACTCGACATTCCCTGCGCTCTGGCCTGCGTGGTACTGCTGGGCTATGTCTTCGTCAACTACGACGCCATCGTGACGAGCAGTTGGTATGTCAATGAGTCAGTGGAAAAGGCCTTCGGCGTCACCCTGTTCATTCTGCTGCTCGAGGCGATCCGGCGCACACTCGGCTGGTTCTTCGTCGGACTGATCCTGTCCTTCTGCGCCTATGCCTATTTCGGCCCGTACCTTCCCGGTGCACTGGGGCACCGGGGGCTCACGTTGGACCGGATGATCTATGTCTTCTACATCGGTAATAACGGCATTCTCGGTACCTTGATGGGCATCTCTGCGACGGTGGTGACCCTGTTTCTCATCCTGGGGGCACTACTCAATGCCAGCGGAGCCGGTGACACCTTCATACGCATCGCCATGCGACTCGGTGGGCGCATCCGGGGTGGAGCCGGCATCGTTGCAGTGATCGGTAGCGCTTTCATGGGCATGATCAATGGCAGCACGGTGGCCAATGTCACCAGCACGGGGGTGTTGACTATCCCGCTGATGCGGCGCCTGGGGTTCAATCGCAATCTGGCGGGATCCATCGAGGCGGTTGCCTCCACCGGCGGGCAGATCATGCCTCCCATCATGGGGCCGGGCGCCTTCCTGATGGCGGAACTGCTGGGCGTGGCGTATCTGGACGTGGCCAAGGCCGCCCTCGTTCCCTCGCTCCTTTTCTTCACAGCCCTGCTATTCGGGGTTTACCTGATGGCGCGGCGCTACCAGCTCGAGGCGCTGCCGGCAGAGCTGATCCCCTCGCGCAGAGAGGCCTTCGAGCCGATGGCCATGGCCAATTTGCTGATGCCCATCGGTATCCTGCTGTTTTTCATCCTGCAGCGCTATACGATCCAGACGGCGGTGTTCTGGTCGCTGATGTCGATCATCGGCATGATGCTGGTCAGTGCCCTGGTGAATCCACGCCCCGCCAAGCACACGGCCAGCGAGCAAGCCAGGAGGATGGCTGGCTTGGAAGACAAGAGCGCCGAGGCAGGGCCGGAGCAGGGCAGCAGCGAGGGGAGCACCGCCAGAGAGCGGCTGGGCAACGTTACCCGGGAAACCTATCAAGGCCTGTATAGCGCCGCGGTGAGCGTGGTCTACATCGCCATGATCATCGCTGCTGCCCAGATCATGGTGTCGGTGATCAATCTGACCGGCCTGGGGGTAACGCTGTCACAGATCATCCTGGCCATCGGCGGCGACTTCCTGTTCGTGTCCCTGTTGCTTACCATGGCGCTCGCGATCATCCTGGGGATGGGCATGCCGACTCCAGCCGCCTATGCCGTGGGCGCGGCCGTACTGGCGCCGCCACTGCTCAACCTTGGCTTCGACCGCCTGCCGTCGCATCTCTTCCTCTATTTCTTTGCCAGCTTGTCAGCGATCACGCCGCCCGTTGCGGCGGGCATCTTTGCGGCCATTGCCATCAGCGGCGGTACCTTCTTCGGCACGGCCCGCTACGCGTTGGTATTGGCATGCAGTCTGTTCCTTCTGCCCTTCCTCTTCATCCTCAATCCCGAACTGACGCTAGCGGGCGACCCGCTGACGGTCGTGTTCGCCGTGCTTAGTGCCTTGGTCGGCATCAGTTTCCTGTCGATCGCTGCCATCGGCCAGTTGGGAGAGCGGCTTGGCGTGACATCCAGACTTCTCATTGGCGGGGGCGCCATTGTCATGGCCACGCCTGGCCTGCTTCTGGATTTGCTTGGCGGGTTCTGCATTGCGGCAGGGCTGCTGCTCTATCGCACCCGGTTGATGTCGGGTCGCGGGAGGGGCAAGCAGGTGCGGGGCGTGATGCGCGCCAGGAAGTAGGGCGTGCCTGTGCCCCATTTAGGCCCGGTAGTGGGTCCAGTGGGGCACAGAGAAGCTGGACAGGTTTCAGGAAATGGTCTGGGCCTCAAAGTATTCGGGCCTGCTCCTCGGCGTTGCCGATATAGGTGGCAGGCGTCAGGGCCCTGAGCTCGGTCTTCACCTCGGCCGGCAGCTCGAGGCTGTCGATGAAGGCGGCGAAGCCGGCCTGGTCGATGCGCTTGCCACGGGTCAGCTCCTTGAGTTTCTCGTAGGGCTTCTCGATGCCGTAGCGGCGCATCACCGTCTGGATTGGCTCGGCGAGCACTTCCCAACTGGCATCCAGGTCGCTGGCCAGTCGCTCCGGGTTGGCTTCGAGCTTGGAGATACCCTTCAGCGATGCCTGATAGGCGATCAGGCCGTAGGCCAGGCCCACCCCCAGGTTGCGCAATACCGTGGAGTCGGTGAGATCGCGCTGCCAGCGGGAGATGGGCAGCTTCTGGGCCAGGTGGCCGAGGATGGCGTTGGCCAGCCCCAGGTTGCCTTCGGAATTCTCGAAATCGATGGGGTTGACCTTGTGTGGCATGGTGGATGAGCCGATCTCGCCTTCCACGGTCCTCTGCTTGAAGTAGCCCAGGGAGATGTAGCCCCACACGTCCCGGTCGAAGTCGATGAGAATGGTATTGAAACGGCAGATGGCGTCGAACAGCTCGGCAATGTAGTCGTGGGGCTCGATCTGGGTGGTGTAGGGGTTGAAGGTCAGCCCCAGCCCCTCGACGAATGTGCGGGCGTTGGCTTCCCAGTCGACATTCGGGTAGGTAGCCAGGTGGGCATTGTAGTTGCCTACGGCGCCGTTGATCTTGCCGAGGATCTCGATGCTCTCGATCTGCTTCAGCTGACGACGCAGGCGATAGGCGACGTTGGCCATCTCCTTGCCCAGGGTGGTGGGGCTTGCCGTCTGTCCATGGGTGCGCGAGAGCATCGGCAGGGCGGCATGCTCGTGAGCCAGGCGGGTGATGTCATCGGCAATCTGGTGCATCACCGGCAGCAGGGTCTTCAGCCCATCGGTCAGCATCACGCCATGGGAGAGGTTGTTGATGTCCTCGCTGGTACAGGCGAAATGCACGAATTCGGTAATCGCATGTAGCTCCGGCTGGCCTTCGATCTTCTCCTTGATGAAGTACTCCACCGCCTTGACGTCGTGATTAGTGGTGCGCTCGATCGTCTTGATGCGCTCGGCGTCGGCAAGCGAGAACTCACGGACCAGAGTCTCGAGGAAGGCGGTGGCCTCGGCGGAGAGCGGCGGCACTTCAGTGATGCCGGCCTGTTCGGCCAGGCGCTGGAGCCAGCGGATCTCGACGACGACCCGGGCGCGGATCAGGCCGAATTCGCTGAAGTGCTCGCGTAACGCCTCGGCCTTGCTGCCGTAACGGCCATCGACGGGGGAGAGGGCGGTGAGAGCGGAGAGAGGCAGGGTTGCGGCTTGCATGGTCGATTTTCCGATACGGTGTGGAGAAGAGTGGCCCGGTCAGCGGGGTCAGCCCAGTTGATCCAGGGCTTTCTTGAGGGCGCCGCGCTGGAAGACCAGCTTCCAGCGGCGGCCGCCCTGTTGGTGCCAGAGCAGTGCGAAACGAATGCCGGCGAGCAGGATGGCGCGAACACGCTCGGGCATCATGCGGCTCTGCAGCAGGGAAGGGTCGCCCTGCACCACGATACGTGTCTTCAGGGTGGAGATCGTGTCCTGATAGGCCCCGCCGAGACTGGCGATGACGTTCTCGTGGGTGGCATCGAAGTGTTCGGCCTGCCCTTGAATGCGCGTCAGGTGCTGACCCAGTCCGGCCATCATGTCGTCATCCTGGCGCAGCTTGTTCATCAACAGGAGCAACGAGAAGCCGTAGCGCAGTACGACGGGATTGGCCTGCTTGCGCCCCACCACCGACTCGAGCACCTCGAGGCCGCGGCGCAGGTTATTGGGGTGGCCGCCATAGATGGCCTCGAAGCTTTCGGGGTTGGTGTCGAGCGTGGCACGGATCAGTGTTTCCCAGGCACGCTGGTCGACCTGGCCGGTACGGGCGAGTTCGTCGACAAGGCTGGCCGCCTGGAACACCCCGGCCAGGGCCAGGGCCTGGCGAGCGGTGGGAGAGTCCGGGGTTCGGTGGATCGGGGTCGCAGTCATGCAGCTGGCTCCATGGCATTCCATGTGTCGTGGATCACCCCGCCGCCGAGGCAGATGTCGCCATCGTAAAGGACCAGTGACTGGCCGGGGGTGACGGCGCGCTGAGGATCGTCGAAGCGCACCTCGACACCGCCGTCGTCCCGGGTACGCATGGCACAGGGCACGTCGGCCTGGCGATAACGGGTCTTGGCGGTGAAGCGCCCGGCATCGGCGGGCGCTTCGCCCGCCACCCAGTCCATCGCTTCGGTGGCCAGCGAATCGCTGTAGAGCAGGGGGTGGTGCTTGCCCTGTACGGCGACCAGCACGTTGCGCTCCAGGTCCTTGAAGGCCACGTACCAGGGCTCCTCCGGGTAATCGGCCAGCCCGCCGATCCCGAGCCCCTGTCGCTGGCCCAGGGTGTAGTACATCAGCCCCATATGCTCGCCGATGACGTCACTTTCGGGTGTCTCGATCGTTCCTGGCTGTGCCGGCAGGTATTGTTTCAAGAAATCGCTGAAGCGCCGCTCGCCGATAAAGCAGATGCCGGTGGAGTCTTTCTTCTTGGCGGTGATCAGGTCGTGGCGCTCGGCGATGGCGCGCACCTCGGGTTTTTCCAGTTCACCCACCGGAAACAAGGTGCGAGCGATGGCGGCCTCCGGCACGGCATGCAGGAAGTAGCTCTGGTCCTTGTTGACGTCGATACCCTTGAGCAGCCGGGGGCGCCCATCGCGCACGCCGCCGCGAACGTAGTGGCCGGTAGCGATCTTCTCGGCACCGAGCATCTCGGCGTATTCGAGGAACACCTTGAACTTGATTTCCCGGTTGCACAGGATATCCGGATTCGGTGTGCGCCCGGCCTTGTACTCGGCCAGGAAGTGCTCGAAGACGTTGTCCCAGTATTCGGCGGCAAAATTGGCGGTATGCAGCTTGATGCCGAGTTTCTCGCAGACGGCCCGGGCGTCCGCCAGGTCGGCCTTGGCGGTACAGTACTCGGTGCCGTCGTCCTCGTCCCAGTTCTTCATGAACAGGCCTTCGACCTGGTACCCCTGCTCCAGCAGCAGCAGGGCGGAAACGGAGGAGTCGACGCCGCCGGACATACCGACGATCACCTTGCCTGAGGTGGCGGTCATGGGCGCTCTCGGATTGAGTGGGTCGCAAATGGGCGAGGATTATACCCTATCTTGCTTCGTGGCTTCGACCATCGCGTCAGGGTGGGCAGGGCTGCTGGCGTTATGGTCGAGCGAAGGTGAAAAAATAATTGACCGGCCGACCAGTTAGCATTAGCGTGTCTGCATGACGAATCCAACGACGACCCGAGATCCGGACCTGACCCGCTTGCGCATCATGGATGCCGCGACGGATCTCTTCGTGGCACATGGCTTTTCCAGTGTCACGATGAGTCAGCTGGCGAAAGCGGCTGGCGTGACCAAGAGTCTGATCCACCACCATTTTGGTAGCAAGGAAAAGCTCTGGGAAGCCGTCAAGGAACACGCCTTCGAGCAGTACTTTCGGGCCCAGATGGAGATGCTGCAGGAGGCGGGAGAGCCCGACGCAGCCCTGCTTCGGGAGTCGGTGGTCGCCTATTTTCATTACCTGCAGGCGAATCCCAGCGCGGTAAGGCTGTTTGCCTGGACGCACCTGGAGGGAGACACGAGCTGCGGTGACATGGACGCGCAACTGATGGGTGCCGGAGCCGAGTGGGTACGTCAGGCGCAGAAGCGCGGATTGCTGCGTGCCGACGTCAACCCGGCCCACCTGGTGGCGACCTTTGTCATGACCTGTACCCAATGGTTCGAGGCCAGGTGCCATCACCAGCATTGGCCGGGAATGGGCGATGACGAGGCCTTCCTGGACGATTTTCTGAAGATATTCATGGAAGGGGTCGTGCCCCGCGACTGAGCCCCTTTATATTTGATCCGTTAATTGACTGGTCGGCCAGTTTGTTGATAGGGGAGCAAGAACATGATTCATGGGCGAAAGGGCACAGGGGTGCTGCTGGTCCTCGGGCTTGCGGTGATGCTGGGGGGCTGTGACCCGACGCCCGCCGCGGTGGACGCTGCAAGTGGTGATACACGGGCAGCCGTGCATGTCATGGAGGTTCGCATCGGTGCCCGGGAGGAAAGGCTTCGGTTTCCTGGCACGGTGCGGGCAAAGGAGCGCGTGACACCGGCTTTTCTGCATGCGGGTGTCCTGCGTGAACGACTGGTTGAACGTGGCCAGCGGGTCGAGAAGGGAGACCCCCTGGCGCTGTTGCATAACCCGGCGCTGCCGCCGGCCCTGGCGATTGCCGGGGGGCAAGTGAAGGAGCTCGATGCCCATCTTGTCCGGCTCGGGCGGGATGTTGAGCGGGCCCGCACCCTGCGCGGACGAAACCTGATCGCCGAGGAAGAGCTGGACCGCCTGGTATCGGAGCAGGAGGCGACCGCCCAAGCCAGGGAACAGGCCGTTGCCCGCCGGGCCGATGCACAGGCCCAGGTCGAGGAGATGACACTGAAGGCTCCCTTCGATGCCGCAGTGACGGACCTCTATGTCGAGCCGGGCGACTTCGTGTCGGCGGGCCAGCCGGTGCTCGCGCTCTCCGGAATCAACGGGCTGGAGATCGAGGTTCGTGTGCCCGCCATGCTCGGGGAGAGGCTGTCGGCGGGCATGCCGGTGGATATCATGCCAACCCTGCACGAGACCCGTTTCACTGGGCGAATCGATACCGTAGGGCGGGCCGACTCCGCCCTGGCGCCGGTCATCGTCTCCCTCGATACCGATGCCGACGCCTACCTGGCACCGGGGGAGTCGGTACAAGTGCACCTGGCCGTGCCTGCCGCGGAGTCGCTGCAGGTGCCCCTTTCCTCCGTGCTAGACCCCGGCGGGCACGCACCTTATGTGCTCACTCTGTCCGAGGACGATGTCGTTCGGCGGGTGCCGGTGGTGCCGGGCCGCCTGGTCGACGATTGGGTAGCCGTGGCGGCGACGCTCACCCCCCGCGACCGGGTGGTGACGGCCGGCCAGGGACGCCTGGAAGAGGGCGATCGGGTGCGGGTGCTGCCATGAACTGGGTACTGTCGACCCTGCAGCATCGTCGCCTGGTATTGACCGTCACGGCCCTGCTCGCCTCGCTGGGGCTGGCAGCCTGGCTGGCCATGGACCGTCAGGAGGACCCCTTCTTTCCCTACCGCTTCGGGCAGGTCATGGTCCCCTATCCCGGGGCGGAACCGGAGCAGGTGGAAAGACTGGTGCTCAATCCCCTGGAAGAGGAGCTGGCCCAGGTCGAGGAGGTCAACGAGATCATCGGCACCGCCCGGCTGGGCCTGGCCCATGTGCAGATCGAGATGCACGAGCATGTCTATGATACCGTGCCGCTGGGAGAACTGGCCGACATCCACATCATGGCACGGGAGCCTGCCGTGGAGCGTCTCTGGCATGACGGAAAGCCGGCCGTGGCCCTCGGGATCATCCTGTCCCAGGATCGGGTCAATGCGGTTCGCTTTGGCGAAACGTTGCGCACGCTGCTCGACGACCTGCGTCCCGGCTACGCACCACTCGAGATAGAGGAGATGTTCTACCAGCCGCGCTGGGTCGAGCAGCGTCTGGCCGAGCTTGGCTTCTCGCTATTGCTGGGGATCACGATTCTTGGGGTTCTGCTGTTCCTGGCCATGGGGCTGAGGCTGGGGCTGTCCGTGATGTTGATCGTCCCGCTGGTGACCTTTTCCTCCCTGGCCATCTATGCCATGGGAGGTGGAGTCCTTCATCAGATTGCCGTGGCCGGCATGGTGATCGCGCTGGGCATGCTGGTGGACAACGCCATCGTCATGGTGGAAAACATCCAGTGGCATCGTGACCAAGGCGCGTCGGCCTCGGAAGCGGCGACACGCTCGGTATCGGAGCTGGCCAAGCCGCTGCTGGCCGCTACCGGAACGACCCTGGCGGCCTTCGTGCCGCTGCTGCTGTCCAGTGGCAATACCGCCGATTTCACGCGGGCCATCCCGGTGATGGTGATGCTGACCCTGGTCATCAGCTATCTCTATGCCGTCTTCGTCACGCCCGTCTTTGCGGCCGGCCTCCTGAAGCCCCGGGGCACCCCGGGACGTCGTGGCCTGCAGCATATGGGAACCTGCATCGCCCGGTGCGCCGTCCGCTGGCCGGCCTGGATCCTCGTGGGTGCCGTGGGGCTGCTGGCCGGTGCGCTGGCCATGTTACCGCTGCTCAACCACGATTTCTTTCCCGATACCGACCGCAACCAGCTGGTCGTCGATCTGCACTTTGCCGAGGGCACCCATCTCGACTACACCGCCCATCACGCCGGTGTACTGGCTTCCGATTTCCGTACCCGGCCGGGAGTGCTGCGAGTGCACCGGTTCGTCGGCTCCAGTGGTCCCCGCTTCTACTACAACCTGGCCGAACAGCCGCGTCAGCCGCACCTGGCCCGCCTGGTCGTCGAGGCGGAAAGTGCCGACGACCTGGCCGGCCTGATGGAGTGGGCGAGGGCTGTCGCACCAGAGCAGTTGCCGGAGGCCGACGTGGTGGCCCGACGGCTGGGGCAGGGGCCCCCCGTGAATGCGCCGATCGAGATTCGCGTATTCGGCGAGGACAGGGCAAGGCTCGCGGAAGCGGCCAGTCGCATCCTGAGCGTGGTGCGCACGGCCGAGGGCTCACGTGATGCGCGACATCTGCTGGGCGAAGGGCTGGCCACGCTGCGAGTCACGGTGGATGATGCGCGCGCCGCGCAATTCGGGCTGGCGCGACAGGACGTCGCCATGGCGGTGGCGGGAGCCAGCCGTGGTGTCGAGGTCAGCACCTGGCGTGCCGGTCGCGATCCGGCTCCCTTGCTGGTCCGTTCGCCGGAAGGCGAGCGCTTCCCGGCGGCCGGCCTCGAGGGGCTGCGTCTGGCCACCGACAATGGCGAGTCGGTCCCTCTCGGTGAGGTGGCGGCCCTGCACACGGTCTGGCAGCCGGCGGTCATCCAGCACCGCAGCCTGCAGCGAATGACCGCGGTACTGGCCGAGGTGGGGGAAGGGTACACCTATGCCGGTGTGCTGGACGTGATCCTGCCCCGGCTGGCCGAGCTCGAACTGCCGGAGGGCGTGAGCTATACCGTGGGCGGCGCGGCGGAATCGGCCGACGACGCCAATACGGCCCTGTTCCGAACCTTGCCGTTCGGCGCGCTGTTGCTGGTCGTCTTCCTGTTGGCACAATTCAATTCCTTCCGTCAACTGGGCATCGTGCTGACCACCGTACCGCTGGCCGCCATCGGCGTGATCCCCGGCCTATGGCTGACCGGCCAGCCGTTCGGTTTCACCGCCATGCTGGGCGTCGTGGCCCTGGTGGGCATCGTGGTCAACAACGCCATCGTGCTGATCGACGTGATGAACGCCAATCGCAGGCAGGGCATGGAACTGAACGAGGCGGTGGTCGGCGCAGTGGCAAGACGAACCCGGCCGGTGCTGCTCACTACCGCGACGACGGTTGCCGGGATGATTCCCCTGACCCTGACCCAGTCGACGCTATGGCCGCCGATGGCCTGGGCCATCATCTCGGGGCTGATGGTATCGACACTGCTGACGCTGTTCGTGATCCCGGCACTCTATCGCCTGGTCATGAAACCTCAACGCTCGTGGATGGTATCCATGGGGTAGAAACGACCCGCCATGGCATCACGGATGCGGCGCATCACCAAGGGGCTCCTCATGCGGCCCTGGCGCTCCAGCTCCTCGATCTCATCCAGCGTCAGCCAGTGGACGGCCAGGATGCCCGAGTCCAGGTCATTGCCCAGGTGGGCAAGGGCCATGCCGAAGAAGCCATGACTATGGAAGGTAAGGCCATTGGGGGCCTCATGGACATACATGCCGAGATAATCGGTGATGCCGACTTGCCAGGCACTCTCTTCGCGCAGCTCCCGCAGTGCGGCATCACGAATGCGCTCGCCGGGCTCGAGGTGGCCGGCCGGCTGGTTGAACAGGGACGGGTTGCGGGGACCATCGGGAGCTTCTTCCACCAACAGGAAGCGTCCGGCGCGTTCCACGACGGTGGCTACGGTAACGTGCGGTTGCCAGCGATTCATCGGCGCTCTCCTGTGTGGCGCCTCGAGCGCCTGGGTGCGTTGGGGCGAGGGGCGTGCAATGTTTCCTGGCGCCACTGCCCCGGAGCCAGGCCGTCGAGCCGCCAGGGACCGATGGCCACGCGCACCAGTCGCAAGGTGGGGTGGCCCACATGGGCGGTCATCCGTCTCACCTGGCGGTTGCGGCCTTCACTGATGGTCAACTCCAGCCAGGTGGTGACCGGATGGCGCTTCGTGTCCAGAGGCGGGTTGCGCTCGGGCAGGCCGCTTGTCCCAAGGCGTCTCGCCTTGGCCGGTCGCGTGGTGCCATCCTTCAATTTTACTCCATTGCGCAGTGCCTGCAGGGCGGCATCGCTCGGTTGGCCTTCCACCTGTACCCGATAGGTCTTGGGCTGTTTGTGGCGAGGGTCACTGATGCGGTGTATCAACGCACCGTCGTCGGTCAGCAGCAGCAGGCCTTCGGAATCGTAGTCGAGCCGGCCGGCGGCATAGATACCGGGCACGGGGATGACATCGGCCAGGGTGGCGCGTCGGTCCCCGCCGCCCTCCGTATCAGCGTCGGCCGGCCGGTCGGTGAACTGGGAAAGCATGCGGTAAGGCTTGTGCAGGAGATAGAGAATGCTCATTCGACCAAGGTCTTGCTACCATAGATTGTCGACAAATGTGGGGGCAAGCCTACTCCGACTGTCCGGGTGAATGCTATACTCCGCGCTCCACTGAACAGACCAGACAGGGGAGTTCTCAATGGGGTTCCAGAAAATTGTCGTACCTGAAGGCGGCGAAAAGATCACCGTCAACGCTGACAACACCCTGAACGTGCCGAACGAGCCGATCATCCCTTTCATCGAAGGTGATGGCATTGGCGTCGACGTGACGCCGGCAATGAAGATTGCCATCGATTCAGCCGTGCAGCACGCTTACAACGGTGAGCGCAAGATCCACTGGATGGAAGTCTACGCCGGTGAGAAGGCCACTCAGGTCTATGATGCCGACACCTGGCTCCCGGAAGAGACCCTGGAAGCCGTCAAGGATTACGTCGTTTCCATCAAGGGCCCGCTGACCACCCCCGTGGGTGGTGGCATTCGCTCCCTGAACGTGGCCCTGCGCCAGAAGCTCGATCTTTACGTCTGCCAGCGTCCGGTTCGCTGGTTCGAAGGCGTGCCGAGCCCGGTGAAGAAGCCCGGTGATGTCGACATGGTCATCTTCCGCGAGAACTCCGAAGATATCTATGCCGGTATCGAATGGAAGGCCGGTTCTCCCGAAGCCGACAAGGTCATCAAGTTCTTCCGCGAGGAAATGGGTGTCACCAACATCCGCTTCCCGGAAAACTGCGGTATCGGCGTCAAGCCGGTCTCCGTGGAAGGCACCAAGCGCCTTGTGCGTCAGGCCCTGCAGTACACCGTCGACAACGACCGCGAGTCGCTGACCCTGGTGCACAAGGGCAACATCATGAAGTTCACCGAAGGTGCCTTCAAGGACTGGGGCTACGAGATTGCCAGGGACGAGTTCGGCGCCGAGCTGCTCGACGGCGGCCCCTGGATGCAGTTCAAGAACCCCAAGACCGGCAAGGACATCGTGGTCAAGGACGTCATCGCCGACGCCATGCTGCAGCAGATTCTGCTGCGTCCGGCAGAGTACGACGTCATTGCTACGTTGAACCTCAACGGTGATTATCTGTCTGATGCTCTTGCGGCAGAAGTCGGCGGCATCGGTATTGCACCGGGCGCCAACCTCTCCGACAACGTGGCCATGTTCGAGGCGACCCACGGTACTGCGCCGAAGTACGCCGGCCAGGACAAGGTCAACCCGGGCTCGCTGATTCTCTCCGCCGAGATGATGCTGCGTCACATGGGCTGGGTCGAGGCTGCCGATCTGGTGCTCAAGGGCATGGAAAAGGCCATTTCCAAGGGCGAGGTCACTTATGACTTCCATCGCCTGATGGACGATGCCAAGCTACTGAAATGCTCCGAGTTCGGCCAGGCCGTCGCTGACAACATGTAATTGGTCCGGCGTCCTGACGGGGCCCTCGTCCGCCATGCGGACGAGGGCCCTTTGCGTCCGAACCATGAACCCTGTCGGTTTCTCGGCGTCCAAGGAAAGTTGGGGCGCCTGAGACATCCGGCTTGTCGAGATGGTGTGTGGCTTTTATGTTCTATAGAGAAGACCCGAACGCGTGGAGGCTTGCCGGTGTGATCGCAGGTATGACGCAGCCGCCGCATCCTGACGAGGAAGGCGACGGTGATCTGGCCGTCCAGTCGTCGGACCCTGACGTGGCACGCCCACCGATGTACAAGGTGGTGCTGCACAACGACGACTTCACTCCCATGGAGTTCGTGGTGGAAGTGCTGCAGAGCTTCTTTCACATGGATAGCGAGACCGCCGTTCAGGTGATGCTCACGGTCCATACCCGGGGCAAGGCCACCTGTGGCATCTTCACCCGCGACATCGCGGAAACCAAAAGCCATCAGGTCAATCAATATGCAAGAGAATGTCAGCACCCGCTGCTCTGCGATATCGAAGCGGCTGACTGACCTCCCGGACATGGTCGAGACGGGATCTAAATGGCAGTCGTTGAGGATAGAGACTTGCAACGGCGGCGTTTGTGCCCGATGTTGATGATGCCGGACCACGAAAGATCCGATGCAAGCCCTAAGCGGCGAGAAGGGGACTGCCATGCTGAGCAAAGAACTTGAACTGACCCTGAACACGGCCTTTACCGTGGCCCGCTCCAAGCGGCACGAGTTCATGACCGTGGAGCACCTGCTGCTGGCCTTGCTTGATAACGCCTCCGCGGCAGACGTGCTGAGAGCCTGTGGGGCCAACCTCGACAAGCTGCGGTCCGATCTGCAGGATTTCATCAATTCCACCACCCCTCTGATTCCCGAGGATCAGAGTGACCGCGAAACCCAGCCGACTCTGGGCTTCCAGCGTGTACTGCAGCGGGCGGTATTCCACGTGCAGTCATCGGGCAAGAGCGAAGTCACCGGTGCCAACGTCCTGGTGGCGATCTTCTCCGAGCAGGAGAGCCAGGCGGTCTACTTCCTCAAGCAGCAGAACGTGGCACGGGTCGATGCCGTCAACTACATCGCTCACGGGATCTCCAAGGTGGCCGGCCATGGCCACAACCCGTCATCTCCCTCGCCGGATTCGGAAGAGGCGGAAGAGGGCGGTGTCGAGACCAGCACCAATCCGCTTACCGGGTACGCCACCAACCTCAATGAGCAGGCGCGACTGGGCAAGATCGATCCCCTGATCGGGCGTGAGCATGAGCTCGAACGGGTGATCCAGATTCTCGCTCGCCGGCGCAAGAACAATCCGCTGCTGGTCGGGGAGGCCGGGGTGGGCAAGACCGCCATTGCCGAAGGACTGGCCAAGCGGATCGTCGAGGAGGACGTGCCCGACGTCATCAGCGATGCGGTCGTATACTCGCTGGACATGGGCGCACTGCTGGCCGGTACCAAGTACCGGGGGGACTTCGAGAAGCGGCTGAAGGGGCTTCTGGCCGAACTCAAGAAGCAGCCCAATGCCATTCTCTTCATCGACGAGATCCATACGGTGATCGGCGCCGGGGCGGCGTCGGGCGGTGTGATGGACGCCTCGAACCTGCTCAAGCCGCTGCTCTCTTCCGGTGAGCTGCGCTGCATCGGGTCCACGACCTTCCAGGAGTTCCGTGGCATCTTCGAGAAGGATCGGGCGCTTGCGCGTCGATTCCAGAAAGTCGATGTCATGGCGCCCTCGGTGGACGACACCATCCGTATCCTCAAGGGGCTGCGTTCACGCTTCGAGGAGCATCATCGCCTAAAGTACACCGATGCGGCACTGGAGAGCGCGGCCAGGCTGGCGGATCGCTATATCAATGATCGCCACCTGCCGGACAAGGCCATCGACGTGATCGACGAGGCCGGTGCCCACCAGCGCCTGCTGCCGCCGGAGGTGCGGGTCGAGACCATCGACGTCGACCAGGTCGAGGCGGTGGTCGCCTCCATCGCGCGGATTCCTCCAAAGAGCGTGTCCAGTTCCGACCGCAAGCTGCTCGAAAACCTCGACCGCGACCTCAAGATGCTGGTGTTTGGCCAGGATGAGGCCATCGACAGCCTGTCGGCAGCGATCAAGCTGTCGCGTGCGGGCCTCAAGTCACCGGACAAGCCGGTGGGCAGCTTCCTCTTTGCAGGCCCCACCGGGGTGGGCAAGACCGAAGTGGCTCGTCAACTGGCGCGCATCATGGGCATCGAGCTGGTTCGCTTCGACATGTCCGAATACATGGAGCGCCATACGGTGTCCCGTCTGATCGGCGCCCCCCCGGGCTATGTGGGATATGACCAGGGTGGGTTGCTGACCGAGGCGATCACCAAGCAGCCGCACTGCGTGTTGCTGCTCGACGAGGTCGAGAAGGCACATCCGGAGGTCTTCAACCTGTTGCTGCAGGTGATGGATCACGGTCGCCTGACCGACAACAATGGCCGCGAGGCGGACTTCCGTCATGTGATCGTGGTCATGACCTCGAACGCTGGCGCGGAGCAGCAGGCGCGTCGATCCATCGGCTTCCAGACCCAGGATCATTCCACCGATGCCATGGAGGTCATTCGCAAGACCTTCTCGCCGGAGTTCCGCAACCGCCTGGATGGCATCATCCAGTTCCATTCCCTGCCCACCTCGGTGGTGCGCAGCGTCGTGGACAAGTTCCTGGTGGAGCTACAGGCACAGCTCGACGAGAAGCGGGTCCAACTGGATGTGGACATGGACGCTCGTGACTGGCTGGCCGAAAAGGGCTACGACCCGAGCATGGGGGCTCGTCCGATGGCCCGTATCATCCAGGAGAAGCTGAAGAAGCCGTTGGCCGAGATGATCCTGTTCGGCGAACTGGCCGAGCATGGCGGAGTGGTGCATGTCAGCGTGGAAGATGGCGAACTGCATCTTTCCACCGAGGCGGAGCTGGCCGACGCTCCCTGAGGGGCTGCGCCAGTACCCGCACGACACAGCGCCCTGCCTTCCGGACGGGGCGTTGTCTTGTGTGCAGGGCGGCGATTGCGAGGCGATCAGTATGCGGGCGCGGAGTCGCGTTCAGCGGGAGCGGTAGACGATGCGGCCCTTGGTGAGGTCGTACGGGGTCAGTTCGACCTTGACCTTGTCACCGGTCAGAATGCGGATGTAGTTCTTGCGCATCTTGCCCGAGATGTGGGCAGTCACGACGTGGCCGTTCTCCAGCTCGACGCGGAAAGTCGTGTTGGGAAGGGTATCGACGACGACGCCTTCCATTTCGATATGGTCTTCGCGTGCCATATAGGCGGTTCCTCGCTGGTGATGACAAAGGACTAGAGACGATGCTTGAGCCGTTCATGGCGACCGGCGCGTCTCATCGGCAACAGAGTAAACCACTGTCCATGCCGACAGGATAGCGCGGTATTGTGCCGCAAGCTGGGCGTCAAGGCAAAGGAGGCCTCACTTAAAGAAGTGATTTTCGATACGAATGGCCCGCCTCCAGTGCCGTCCATCGAGTATCTCCAGCGGTTGATAGGCCTCCTTGTAAGCCATCTTGCGGCATTCGCGGATCCAGTAACCCAGGTAGACATGGGGGAGGCCCCGCTCGCGTGCCTCCTGCACCAGGCTGAGCACGGCAAAGGTGCCCAGCGAACGGCGCTCCCACTCCAGTGCCGGTTCGAAGAAGGTATAAATGGCCGAAAGGCCATGCTCCAGCTGGTCGAAAGCGGCCACGGCCAGCAGGCGATCGTCGAGGCGGCACTCCAGCAGCCTGGAGTAAGGCTCATCCAGGGTCAGGAAGGTGCGGTATTGCTCCCGGCTCGGTGGATACATGTCGCCATCGTGGTGGCGGGCATGGATGTAGCGTTCGTAAAGCGCATAGTGTTCCGCATTGAACAGGGCCGGGCGTTCGATCAGCCGCAAGTCCGCATTTCGCCGGGCGGTGCGGCGCTGGCTGCGATTGGGTTGAAAGTCGGCGACCGGGATGCGAACGGAAAGGCAAGCGCTGCATCCCTCGCAATGGGGCCGATAGAGGTGCTTTCCACTGCGGCGAAAACCCAGCAGAGCAAGGGTATCGTAGACCCCTTGGCTATGTGACTCCTGGGGATCGAGAAAAAGCGTGGTGGCTTCCTGATCCTCCAGGTAGCTGCACGCGTGAGGCACCGTGAGGAAGAATCGAAGATCTCGTACCGGGTGATGAGGCGCGTTGCTGCTCACGTCGGCCGCCTCCTATGAGATAGCGGATGGTGTCTCGGCGAGCGAGGCATCATTGGGTAGTGGCCAGTCGGGTAGGGGGTAGATGCCGCCCGGTGATGAAGGAGTCGTCAGGTCTTTTTCAAGATAGCCGATGAACTCGCTACGGGCGATATCACGCGCCCCTAGATTGGCCAGGTGTCGGGTATGCATCTGGCAATCGATCAAGTGTCCGTTGCTGGCCTGCATGGCGCGTCCCAGATGCACCAGAGCCACCTTGGAGGCATCACGCTCCCGCGAGAACATCGACTCGCCGAAGAACACCGGGCCCATGGCGACGCCGTAGAGGCCGCCGACCAGCCGGTCTTCCCGCCAGACCTCCACTGAACGGGCGTAGCCCAGGTCATGAAGGGCGGAATAGGCCCGGTGCATCTCGTGGGTGATCCAGGTGCCCGGTTGTCCTTCCCGGGGGGCTGCGCAGGCTTCGACGACGGCATCGAAGGCGCGGTTGTAGGTAACCTGGAACGCGCCATTGCGCAGCCGCTTGGCAAGGCTGCGACTGATGCGAAGCTCGTCAAGGAAAAGCACCATTCGCGGGTTGGGGCTCCACCACAGAATGGGCTGGCCATCGCTGTACCAGGGGAAGATCCCGCGTCGATAGGCCGCCAGCAACCAATCCGGCGTCAGGTCACCGCCAGCTGCCAGCAAGCCGTCGGGGTCACGCAGGGCTTGCGACACGGGTGGAAAGGTCACCGGTTGTTCAGGCAGCCAGGGCAGCATGGAAGCGGCGCTCCTTGATCGGCGAGGAGCTCCTAGTCTGACCTTGCTGCCGCTCTGGCTCAAGCCGCCGCTGACGCCACTGTGCCAAGACCTGCTGTCCCGGTATGATGGCGGCTGAAACGAGTTCTGCATGTGAATGCTTCTGCAAGGCGCCGCCCGGTGCGGCGCGAGGGGGTTGGCGAGTTGAGTGCAAAGGAAAAGAGCGCGCCTCGGCGCGCGACGGCGGAAAATGCCCGGCACACCGCGCGGCGCATGGGGCTCCGCCTGCACGGTGCAGCCCGCGAAGGTGTCGTCATCATACTGCTGGCGGCATGCGTCTTCCTGCTGCTGGCACTGTTCAGTTATCAAGCGGCGGATCCCGGCTGGTCCCGTCGTGGCCCTGAAACCGATGTCGACAATTGGATGGGGCCCATCGGGGCATGGATTTCCGACGTGCTCTATTCACTGTTCGGGGCCAGCGCGCTGTGGTGGCCCGGCATGCTGGG
Organism: Billgrantia endophytica; assembly: GCF_002879615.1. GTDB lineage: Bacteria > Pseudomonadota > Gammaproteobacteria > Pseudomonadales > Halomonadaceae > Halomonas > Halomonas endophytica. The sequence continues at coordinate 24,884 of NZ_PNRF01000019.1, read as the reverse complement.
CCTCGCCGGCTGGTGGCTGATCCGTTCGCGCCAGGTTCGCCTCGAGTGGGACGCCACGGCGGTGGCGGTGCGCCTGGGTGGGCTGGTCCTGCTGCTGCTGGGTACCACGACACTGGGTGCGCTGCATTTCTACAATCCGGACAGCATACTGCCTTACTCGTCTGGCGGGATCCTCGGCGAAGGCCTGGTGGGCGCCTTGGTGCCCCTGGTGGATTCGGGCGGCGCTGGGTTACTGGCCCTTGCCGCCGTCCTGTGCGGCTTCCCGCTGTTCAGCGGGGTATCGTGGCTGGCCGTGATGGACGAGTTGGGGCATCGTGCCCTGCGGCTGTGGCGGTGGGCGGCGATACCGTTCGGTCTGGCTCGCGAACGCCAGGAAGCCAGGCGTGCTGAAGCGGACGAGCAAGCAGAAGAGCATGACGAAGAGCGTCTTGACGACCCTGACGTCTACGATGGGAAAAGCCCGGGGGCGCGTCGTGGTTGGCGCCGGCTGATGTTCTGGCGTGGCCGTGAGGCGGAACCGGCCTTCGATTCCCCTGCCCTGCGTGAACCGAGCCTGTCGTCCGGCTTCGGCGACGATGGCGACACGGACATCCCCTGGGAAGTCCCCGAACGTACCCCTTCGGCAAAGCGTCCGGAAGCGGCCTATACCGCCCGTGAGGCGACCTCTCGCCCGGACCGGATGCCGTCCGGTATCGGTGGTTCGCCGTCTGGGTCGACTGTCGGAAGGCCAGACGCGGCGGCCTCTGGGCTGGCCGCTGGCGCGGCCGGAATTGCCGCCGCATCGACGGCCTACCCGCTGAGTGCGAACCGTCACGATGAGCCGGTCCAGGCCTCCTCCATGCCGCTGCGGGCCACCAAGTCCGAAGAGGGAGCGAAAGACGGCTCCAGCGCGGGAGAGAGCCAGAGGCCACTCCGGGCGGATGAGGCTGCTGTCCTTCAGCCCGGCGAACCGGAGCCTCCGGTGGATTCGCTTCCCCCGGCCGAACCCACCATGGTGGGGCGCCGCGAACCGGGTCTGAGCGACTGGCAGCCGGTAGAGCCGATCGACGAGCCGAAACAGGAGCCTCGGCTGGGCTGGGACGATTACGATGAAGAGGGTGCCGGCGTTGCCGAGCGCGCCGAGAAAACCGAAGAGACCGACAGCGACGCGATCCGGCACGTCGAGCGGCAGTCGGGTTCTGCCGTGCAGAACCGGGAGTCGATGGGAAGTCAGGACCAGGCGGCCGGCTTGAGGGCGCGACAGGCGCCAACCGTGGAGGTGCGGGAGGAGGCACCGCAAGGGCGCATGGCGACGGCCGAGCAGGGGCGTGCGGCGGCGGAAGAGCCCGAAGGGCCCACCCTGTGGACGGTGGAGCACCTGCAGAGCCAGCGGCCCCAGTTCGACATGCTGGAAGAACCGGATGGTGACCTGCCCAGCCTGCGCCTGCTGACGCCGCCGGAACCGCATCAGCAGAACTATACCGAACAGCAGTTGATCGACATGGCCGAACTGCTCGAGACCCGGCTGCGCGAATATGGGGTCAAGGCCGAGGTCGTCAATACCTGGCCCGGGCCCGTGATCACCCGTTTCGAAATCAAGCCCGCTGCGGGGGTGAAGGTTTCGAAGATCAGCAACCTGGCCAAGGACCTGGCACGTTCACTGATGGTCAAGAGCGTGCGGGTGGTGGAGGTGATACCCGGACGGCCGACGGTCGGCATCGAGATTCCCAACCCGCATCGGGCCATGATTCGCCTGCGCGAGGTGATCGACTCGGATCGCTATCAGCAGGAAGCATCGGCGCTGACCCTGGCGCTGGGTCAGGATATCGGCGGTGCCCCCGTTGTTGCCAACCTGGGCAAGATGCCTCACCTGCTGGTGGCCGGTACGACCGGTTCGGGCAAGTCGGTCGGGGTCAACGCCATGTTGATCTCCATGTTGCTCAAGGCCACTCCCCAGGAGCTGCGGCTGATCATGGTCGACCCCAAGATGCTCGAACTGTCGGTTTACGACGGTATCCCGCATCTGCTGGCGCCGGTGGTCACCGATATGAAGGAAGCCGCCAACTCGCTGCGCTGGTGTGTGGCCGAGATGGAGCGCCGCTACAAGTTGATGGCGGCCATGGGGGTGCGCAACATTACCGGCTTCAACGGCAAGCTGGACGAGGCCGAGCAGGCGGGCGCTCAGGTGGCCGACCCGCTGTGGGACCCCCAGCCCTGGGAGATGCATGAGTCGCCGCCGGTGCTGGAGAAGCTGCCCTACATCGTGGTGGTGATCGACGAATTCGCCGATATGTTCATGATCGTCGGCAAGAAGGTCGAGGAACTGATCGCTCGCCTGGCCCAGAAGGCCCGGGCCGCCGGCATCCATCTGATACTGGCCACCCAGCGCCCGTCGGTGGATGTGGTCACCGGCCTGATCAAGGCCAACATCCCCACCCGCATGGCCTTCCAGGTTTCTTCTCGGGTCGACTCTCGCACCATCCTGGACCAGGGCGGTGCCGAAAACCTGCTGGGGCACGGTGACATGCTCTATCTGCCGGCGGGCTCCGGCCTGCCGACCCGGGTCCATGGCGCCTTCGTCGACGATGATGAGGTGCACCGGATCGTGGAGGACTGGAAGCGCCGTGGCGAGCCGGAATACATCGACGAGATCCTCTCCGGCGGGGTGTCGGCCGAAGCGCTGACCGGCCTGGAGGCGGAAGGCGGCGATGGCGGCGATGCCGAGCAGGACGCGCTCTACGACGAGGCGGTACAGTTCGTCACCGAGAGCCGCCGTGCCTCCATCTCGGCGGTGCAGCGTCGCTTCAAGATCGGCTACAACCGAGCCGCGCGGCTGGTCGAAGCCATGGAAATGGCCGGGGTGGTCTCCACCATGGGTACCAACGGCGCTCGCGAAGTGCTGGCACCACCGCCGGTAGGTGGCTGACCCGCATGACGTCGGCACTCAACCATGCAGCAATCGTGGAAGCGGCGGCGGGGAATGCAACCCGCGGGCCCTTCCCGGGTCCGATCAGCAGGATTCCAATGTGGACGCCGTCCAGGGAGACAGCAACGATGACAGTAAAGAAGACCCTCGCCGCCCTTGCCATGGCGATTGCCGTACCGGTCACCGCTCTGGCCAGCGAAGGCGCTGAACGCCTGACCCGGATGCTGGAGCCCCTGCAGACCTACGAAGCGAGCTTCGCACAGCAGATCCTCGACGGCAGCGGCCAGCGCCTGCAGGAAGCCAGCGGTCGCATGTGGCTGTCGCGCCCCGGCAAGTTCCGCTGGGAAGTGGATGCACCCTATCAGCAGGAGGTGATCTCCGACGGAGAAGAGGTCTATCTCTACGATCCCGACCTGGAACAGGTGACGGTGCAGGCGCTGGACCAGCGGGTCACGCATACGCCGGCGCTGCTGCTTTCCGGCAGCGTCGGTGAGTTGACCGGCAGTTACGAGGTCACCCGGCAGCAACAGGGCAGTAACGAGACCTTCACGCTGGTGCCGAAGTCCCCCGACACCTTGTTCGAAGAGTTGGAGATGACCTTCCGCGGCAACGAACTGCGGGGTCTGCAGATGACCGACAGTACCGGGCAGCGGACCGCCATCGAGTTTCGTGACGTCAGCATGAATGCGTCCATCGACGAGAGCCGATTTGCCTTCGAGATTCCCGACGGCACCGACGTGATTCGCGATACGCACTAAGCCTGCGGCTCCCACCTGAATGACGACCGCGCCGCCCCGAGGCGGCGCGGTCGGTTTCACTATCCATCCTCACCCATCCTCATCCGCCCTGGCGTCCAGCTCTGCCCGCCAGGCCATCAGCTGTGCATAGCGTTTCTCCTGGCCGTGCTCGGTGGGCTGGTAGAAGGGCTTGCGGGGCAATGCCTCGGGCCAGCAGTCGTGTTCACTGCCCGCCGGATAACCATCGGGTTCGTTGTGGGCATAGCGATACCCCTGGCCATGGCCGAGGGACTCCATCAGCTTGGTCGGCGCATTGCGCAGGTAGGTGGGCACCTCCAGGCTCGGCTGGGCGGCGACGAAGGACCTGGCCGCGTTCCAGGCCCGGTCGATGGCGTTGCTCTTGGGCGCTATTGCCAGGTGAATGGCCACATGGGCGATGGCGCGCTGGCCTTCGTAGTCGCCCAGGCGCAGATAGGCGTCCCAGGCGGCCATGACCAGGGGCAGAGCGCGCGGATCGGCGTTGCCCACGTCCTCGGAAGCGATGGCGGCAAGGCGTCTGATGACATCCAGCGGGTCGCCGCCGCCCTGAAGGAAACGGGCGATATAGAGCAGGGCGGCATCCTGGCGGGAGGAGCGCACCGACTTGTGGATCGCCGAAAGCAGGTCGTAATAGTAGTCGCCCTGCTTGTCGAAGGCGCTGGTCTGGTGACCCATCGCCGCCTCCAGCGCCTCGCGGGGCAGCCGTTCCCCGTCCCCTTCGTCAACCGTGAAGTCGCAGGCGGTCTCCAGCAGGCCCAGCGCGCGGCGGGCATCGCCGGCGGCAGCTCGGGCCAATAGCATCAGTATGTCGTCCGCTACCGCAATGCGACGGCTCCCCAGGCCGTGCTCCTCGTCCTCCAGGGCCTTGCGCAACACGACGACCAGTTCGGCCTCCTCCAGGGGCTTGAGCACGTGAACGCGGGCCCGGGACAGCAGGGCCGAATTGACCTCGAAGGAGGGGTTTTCCGTCGTGGCGCCGATCAGGGTCAGCAGCCCCGATTCCACATGGGGCAGCAGGGCGTCCTGCTGGCTCTTGTTGAGCCGATGAAGCTCATCGAGAAACATCAGCGTCTGCTGCCCCTGGTCCCGGGCAATCTGCGCCCGGGAGACGGCTTCACGGATATCCTTGACGCCTGCCATGACCGCGGAAAGCCGTTCCAGTCGGGCGCCAGACTCCGCTGCGAGGATTTCGGCCAGCGTGGTCTTGCCCACGCCCGGAGGGCCCCACAGGATCATGGAGCGAACCATTCCGGTTTCAGCCATGCGTCGCAGGGGCTTGCCTGGCCCCACCAGGGCTTGTTGCCCCACATAGTCATTCAGGCGGCGGGGGCGCATTCGATAGGCCAGCGGGGCCGCATCGTCAGAGGCCTGACCGAACAGGTCCATAGTCATCTCCTTGTGACGTGAGACGGATTGTCGATGCCATCTCGATAATCTGTCATTATGCAATACGACCTTGGGTGGTATGCGGTATCGGGCCAAAGGCGCTAGGGTGATACAGCACCTTGCCCATTCGGACCGCCATCGATAACGCGGTCCAATAATGAACCTGCACCTGTCCCGCGTATCAAATCCATATGCCCGCTCATCCGATGGTAGAGGAGGCTTCGCATGCCAATGCTGACCCAACTGCGTCAGGATCATGCCAATATGGCGCGCATGTTGCACGTCCTTCAGTTGAAGCAGAAGGCCCTTGCAGCCGGCGAACGGCCCAACTTCAAGCTGGTCCGGGAGGTCGTCGACTATATACTCGACTATATGGAGGGTTTCACCGTTCCCCTGGAACGGATCTGCACCGAGCGGCTCAGAGCCCTGGCTCCAGAAAGCCATGAGCTGACCGAGCGTCTTTCCAATGACTACCAGGCATTGCGGCAGCGCCTGTTGCGGCTATCCAATGATATCGACATGATCCTGATGGATGCGGTGGTACCCATGGATCGCTTTGCAGAGGATCTCAGAGCGTATCTCGACGCTCACCGGGGCTATCTCCGTGACGAGCGGGAGCTGCTCTTCCCTCTGCTGCGTGAGCGTTTCGATGACAAGGAGCTGGAACTGCTGGCAGCGGAGCTGCCGGAAGGGGCGGCGGAGCAGCTGCTGCGCCTACAGGAAGCCTATCCTGAACTCTATGCCGAGCTCAGGGAGGCCGCACCGGAACCCACCACCTGACGGAACCCGGCCGGGCATGGGCTTACCGTTGCTCGTCTTGCTGCTAGAATGAGCGACTCACTGCAGCAGAGCAATTCAGCATGATCGTCTCTTTCCCATGCCCGGCCCGGTCCTGATCTTCGATTCCGGCGTCGGCGGTCTGTCGGTCATCGAACCGCTGCGCCGCCGATTGCCCGATGCTGCGCTGGCCTATGCCTGTGACAATGCCATGATGCCCTACGGCACGCGGCCCGATGGCTGGCTGGTCGAGCGCATCCTGGCGGTCTGCGAGGCCGCGGTGGCCGCCAGCGGCTGTTGTGTCCTGGTGGTGGCCTGCAACACGGCCAGTACCCTGGCGCTGGATGCCTTGCGGTCTCGCCTGGCCGTGCCGGTGATCGGTACCGTGCCGGCCATCAAGCCGGCAGCCGAGCTGAGCCGCACCCGCCATATCGGCTTGCTGGCCACCAGTGCGACCGTGGCGAGGCCCTATACCGATCGCCTGATCCACGACTTTGCCGCTGATTGCAGGGTGACTCGTGTCGCCGCCGACCCTCTGGTTCGTCAGGCCGAGCGATTGCTGGCGGGCGAGGAGCCGGACAGCCGGATCATCCAGGAGGCCACTGCACCACTCTGGGGGGCGCCCGACCTGGATGTCGTTGTGCTGGGTTGCACCCATTTCCCCCTGCTGAGCCCCTGCATTGCCGCTGCGGCGCCTCGTCCCGTATCCCTGGTGGATTCCAGCGAGGCCATTGCCCGCCGCACCGCCCAGATAGCGGTCGACCCCTCACCGCGCTGCGGCCAGGACAAGAGCTATGCCACGGCTCCCGATGCCCGCCTGGCCAGGGCGGTGGCTGGCTTCGGTTTCGCCGAGCCGGGCCTGCTGACCCTCGACTGACGTGATTCACGCCTTCTTTCCAACCAAGCAAACGCCAGGAGATGCCTTGTCCATTCCCGTTGTCGACCTCGCGCGCTACGATCAGCAGCTCGAGGCCAAGCGCGAGCGCCTGACCCGGCAATTCACGCGCTTCATGCCGCCGCCCCTGGAAGTCTACCCTTCGCCGCCGAGCCATTATCGTCAACGTTGCGAATTCCGGCTCTGGCACGAAGGCGACGACCTTTTCTACGCCATGTTCGAGGTGACGGGTTCCGATGACGATCCGGACGACCCGAAGCAGAAGAACATCGTCCGTCTTGATGACTATCCGGTAGCCAGCCGGCGGATCAACGAGTTGATGCCCCGCTTGCGCGAGGCGCTGAAGGCCAGTCGCGTGCTTCGCCATCGCCTCTTTCAGGTGGAGTTCCTGACCACCCTGTCCGGCGAGGCGCTGGTGACGCTGATCTATCATCGCCCGCTGGACGAGGCCTGGGAGGCCGACGCGCGCGAGCTGCAGTCCCGGCTGGGCATTTTCATCATCGGGCGTTCCAGAAAGCAGCGTCTCGTGCTCGAGCGCGACCATGTCTGGGAGCGTCTGGAGGTGGAGGGGCGTACCTTCGTCTACCAGCAGGTGGAGAACAGCTTCACGCAGCCCAATGCCGAGATCTGCCGCTCAATGCTGGCCTGGGCCCGGGAGGCAACCCGTGGCAGCCAGGATCAGGACCTGGTCGAACTCTATTGTGGCAACGGCAATTTCACGATTGCACTCGCCGAGAATTTCCGGCGCGTACTGGCCACCGAGATCTCGCGCACCTCCGTGGCCAGCGCCCGTGAGAACCTGGCGGCCAACGGTATCGATAATGCGGTGGTCGGGCGCATGTCCGCCGAAGAGTTTGCCGCAGCCCTGAAAGGCGAGAAAGGCGGACGCCGTGTGGCGGATATGGCATTGGAAGAGTACGAATTTTCTACCGTTCTGGTCGATCCGCCACGGGCTGGCCTCGATGAGGCGAGTTGCCGGCAACTGAGCGAGTATCCGCGTATCGTCTATATTTCATGCAGCCCCGATACGCTGGAGCGTAATCTGAAAATCCTGTGCCGCACCCATCGGATCGCGCGTTTCGCGTTGTTCGATCAGTTTCCCTGGACCCATCATTGCGAATGCGGTGTGCTGTTGGAAAAGCGGGCTCCCTGAGCATGCCTTGTGCCTTGAGGAAGGATGAATCGTCGGAAAGTCAAGTGGCGAAACCTCAAATGGCGATGCGCAACCAACATGCTCCATGAAAAGGCTGGCATGTCAGTAGGATGCGGGCCGGGGCTGCAGTAAGCTTGGCACCACACGGCCAGCAGGCCGAGGTGAATCTTTCCCAGGGCCGTCGAAACCGCGGTCCCAGGCAGCCGAGGTGAGGGATGCAATACGAGACGATCGAAGCGGGCAGGCTGGATATTCTGAAACAGTTGCGTGAGCGCCTGGATAGCCGCCTGGATCAGGAGCGGGCCGAGGCAGTGGATGCCTTCGCCCGCTATTTTTATGCCACCATGCCCCTGGAGGACCTGATAGATCGCCGTCTGGATGACCTCTATGGTGCCACGGTATCGGTCTGGCACTTCATTCAGCATCATGACCCGGCCGCACCCAAGGTTCGTGTCTTCAATCCCGATTTCGAGGAGCATGGCTGGCAGTCGTCGCATACCTTCGTGGCGGTACTGCACGAGGACATGCCGTTTCTGGTCGACTCCGTGCGTATCGAGCTCAATCGCCGTGGTCTCACCGTGCATGCCATCCACAACTCCGTCCTGGCGGTGGAACGAGACAGTGGTCATGACCTGAAATGGGTCGGCTCACCGCGAGCCGAGAATGCACCCGATAACCGGGAATCCCTGATCGCCATCGAGATCAATCGGCACTCCAGTCCGGCGGTGCTGGCCGATATCGAGAATGCCTTGCACGATGTCCTGGAGGACGTGCGCATCTCGGTCGGCGATTACGAGGCAATGTGTGAACGGGCGAGCCAGGCGGTCGTCGAGCTCAGGAAGGGGTGTCCCGAGCAGATAGATGCCGGCGACCATGAAGAAGCCGTTGCCTTCATCGAATGGCTGATACGGGACAACTTCACCTTCCTCGGTTACGACGAATACACCATCGAATCTCAAGCCGATGGCGATCACCTGGCCAAGGTGCCGGATAGTGAACTGGGCGTGTTCCGACTGAATCTGCCGCGCTATCAGGAGCGCATTCGTACCGAGCAGGGTGTCGAGGGCAATCGTTTCGTGCTGGTGCCGCAGCTGCTGTCGTTTGCCAAGAGCGCGCATCATGCGCGTGTCCACCGCCCTACCTATCCCGACTATATCTCCATCGACCGGTATGACGAACGGGGCAGGGTCGTCGGAGAGCATCGTTTTCTGGGGCTGTTCACCTCCGCCGTCTACAATGAGTCGCCGCGGAACATTCCATTGCTGCGCCGCAAGCTCAAGGCGGTGATGGAGATCGCGGGCTTCAATCCCAAGGGACACAACGGCAAGCAGCTACTGCAGATCCTGGAAGTCTATCCCCGTGACGACCTGTTCCAGATCGATACGCATGAGCTGGCCAGGACGGCGCTGGGCATCCTCGACATTCGCGAACGGCGGCGCGTTCGCCTGTTCGTGAGAACCGACCATTCCGGACGCTTCCACTCCTGTCTGGTATTCGTCCCACGAGACGTGTTTTCCACCGACCTTCGCCTGCGCATCCAGAACCTGCTGTGTGAGGAGCTCGATGCTACCTTTGGCGACTTCAATACCTATCTCTCCGAGTCGGTACTGGCCCGAATCCAGTTCATTCTGCGCTTCAACGACGCTCCCCCCCGGGACATCAATCTCAAGCGACTCGAGGCCAAGGTGGCACGGCTGGCCCGTAGCTGGCGAGACGAGCTGCAAGAGGCCCTGGTCGAAGGCTTTGGCGAGGAGCAGGCCAACCATCTGCTGGATCGCTTCCGCGATGCCTTTCCGGCCAGTTACCGTGATGACTTCGGTTCACGTACCGCGGTATACGACCTGCAGCACCTGAGCGAACTGGACGATGGCAAACCCTTGGCGCTATCGCTGTACCGGTTGGTGGAAGAAGAGGGGAGCGGGGTCAATCTCAAGCTGTTCCGGCGTGACCGGCCGATCCCGCTCTCCGATGTCCTGCCGGTCATGGAGAACCTGGGGTTGCGTGTCATCGGCGAGCGGCCCTACGAGATCGTGACGCCGGAGTGCCGATATTGGCTCCACGACTTCGACCTGGAACACCACACCAGCATCGACGTGAGTCTCCAACAGATGCGAGAGCCCTTCATCGAGGCGTTCCGTCGCATCTGGGTAGGCGAGGCGGATAACGACGCCTTCAACCGCCTGGTGATCGTGGCCAACCTGGATTGGCGCGAAGTGGCCATGTTGCGCACCTACGCACGCTATCTGAAGCAGATCCGCTTCGGCATGTCCCAGGATTATATCGCGACCACCCTGGCCAACCACCCGGAGATCACCCGAGAACTGGTCAAGCTGTTCACGCTTCGCTTCGACCCGCAGCACCGTCCCGGCGAGGATAAGACGAGCGGTTGCGTGGAACGTATCACGCGGCATCTGGACGGCGTGGCCAGCCTCAATGACGATCAACTGCTGCGGCGTTACATGGAGCTGATCCAGGCCACGCTGCGCACCAACTACTACCAGCGTGATGCGGAGGGACGGACCAAGGACTATATCGCCTGCAAGCTGGATCCCAGGCAGGTGACCGGGATGCCGAGGCCCTGCCCGGCTTTCGAAATCTTTGTCTGTTCGCCAAGGGTGGAGGGCGTGCATCTGCGCGGTGGCAAGGTGGCCCGTGGCGGGCTTCGCTGGTCCGACCGACAGGAGGACTACCGCACCGAGGTGCTCGGCCTGGTGAAGGCCCAGCAGGTCAAGAACGCAGTCATCGTGCCGGTGGGTGCCAAAGGCGGCTTCATCTGCAAGCGTATGCCCGAGGGCGCCGATCGCGACACGATCCAGCAGGAGGGTGTTGCCTGCTACAAGACCTTCATCCGGGCGCTGCTCGACGTCACCGATAATCTGGTGGGAGGAGAGGTGGTACCGCCGAGCAATGTCGTGCGCCACGATGACGACGATGCCTATCTGGTGGTGGCAGCGGACAAGGGCACAGCGACATTCTCCGATATCGCCAACGAAATTTCAGCCGAATACGGGCACTGGTTGGGCGATGCCTTTGCCTCGGGCGGGGCCAACGGATATGACCACAAGAAGATGGGCATCACCGCACGCGGTGCCTGGGAGTCGGTGAAGCGTCACTTTCGCAACCTGGGCCTGGACACCCAGCGCGAAGAGTTCAGTGTGCTGGGCATCGGCGACATGGCCGGAGACGTCTTCGGCAACGGCATGCTGCTTTCCGACAAGATTCGTCTGGTGGGTGCCTTCAACCACCTGCATATCTTTGTTGACCCGACTCCGGATGCCGCTTCCACCTTCACCGAGAGGCAGAGGCTCTTCGCATTGCCGCGCTCCAGCTGGGAAGACTTCGAGAGTGCGCTGATTTCCGAGGGCGGTGGCATTTTCAAGCGTAGTGCCAAGTCGATCCCCATTTCGCCGCAAATGAAGGAAGTCTTCGGTATCGAGGAGGACCGGCTGCCCCCCAACGAGCTGATTCGCGCCATGCTCCGTTCGGAGGTGGACTTGATCTGGAACGGCGGCATCGGTACCTACGTGAAGAGCAGTGACGAGACCGACGCCGAGGTTGGCGACAAGGCCAATGATGCGCTGCGGGTCAACGGTCGTGAGTTGAACTGCCGGGTGGTCGGCGAAGGCGGCAATCTGGGCTTGACCCAGCGAGGTCGCATGGAAGCCGCCGCCAGTGGGGTTCGTGTCTTCACGGACTTCATCGATAACGCCGGCGGCGTGAACTGTTCCGACCATGAGGTCAACATCAAGATTCTGATCGACGAAGTGGTCAAGCGTGGTGACCTGACGGACAAGCAGCGTAACCAACTGCTGGCCGACATGACCGAGGAAGTGGCGGACCTGGTCATTCTCGACAATTATCGCCAGACCCAGGCGCTGGACCTGTCGCAGATTCTTTCCCAATATGGCATCGGACCCTATCGACGCTTCATCAGCGAGCTCGAGACGACGGGACAATTGGACCGGGAGCTGGAATTCCTGCCTTCGGACGAGGAGATCCAGGAGCGGGGCAACAATGAGCAGGGCATGACGTTGCCGGAGCTCGCGGTGCTGATCTCCTATTCCAAGAGCGTGCTCAAGGGAGACATCCTCGGCTCTGACCTGCCGGACGACCCCTATGTCCAGCAATACCTGGAGCGTATATTTCCGCCAGTGCTGGTCGAGCGCTTCCGGAACGAGATGTACGATCATCGACTGAAGCGCGAGATCGTCACGACCCAGGTGGCCAACGACCTGGTCGATCACATGGGCGTGGTCTTCGTGCGTCGCCTCATCGATTCCACCGGAGCCAGTCGAGCCGAGATCGCCCGCGCCTATATCGTGGCGCGGGACAGTTTCCAGCTGGCCGACATCTGGGAGCAGATCGAGGCGCTGGACAACAAGGTCCCGAGCGAGGTCCAGTACTCGATGATGCTCGGCCTCATGCACCTGATTCGCCGCACCACGCGTTGGTTCCTGCGCCAGAGGCTAGGCATTTCCACTCGGGATGCCATCGAGTATTTTGCCCCTCGCGTGGCGCAGCTGCAGGAAGGCATCGGCGATCTGTTGCGTGGCGAGGAGCGTGAAACCTGGGAGGCGAAGCGGGACGAACTGCTCGAGGCCGGCGTACCGGAAGAGCTCGCTGCCAAGGTGGCGTCGGCGGGAAGTCTCTATGGCATTCTGGGCATCATACAGGCTGCGCGCCAGTCCGATGAGAGGCCGCAGCGTGTCGCCGAGATCTTCTACGAGATCGGCCACCGCCTGGAACTGCCCTGGATGATCCACCAGGTTACCAACCTCAAGGTGCGTGACAGCTGGCAGGCCCGGGCTCGCGAAACCTTCCGCGACGACATCGATCGGCAGCAACTCGCACTGACGGTCAGCGTGCTCAAGACGGAAGATGGGCGTGAGCCCGACGAGCGAGTCAATAACTGGCTGGAAATGCATGGCGTCCTGCATGAGCGCTGGTGTCGCCTTGTCGCCGAAGTGCGTAGCGGCAGCAGTCAGGCCAGCTTCCCGCTTTATGCCGTGGCGGTGCGTGAACTGGTGGATCTCGCCGAGAGCAATGGCGAGAGTTGAGACTCGGCGGGGTGCGTCGTCATGGGCCAATTGCGCTGTTATAATCGCGCCCGCTTGACGCCCCCCGTTTACGCCGCCCTGTGGAGATGCCATGTACTCGCTTGCCCGCTCGATCTTGTTTCGTCTCGATGCCGAAACGGCGCACGGGTATGCGCTCTCCGCTCTGGACCTGGCGCATCGGCTGAAATTGGCGTCTCGGCTGGGCGGAACGCGGGTTGACGATCCGGTGGAACTCATGGGGCTGCGGTTTCCGAATCGCGTGGGGCTGGCGGCGGGGCTGGACAAGAATGCCGATCACCTGGATGCCCTGGGAGCGCTGGGCTTCGGCTTCGTCGAGGTCGGCACCGTGACGCCGAAGCCCCAGGACGGCAACCCCAGGCCGCGACTGTTTCGACTGCCGGAGCGGGGTGCGATCATCAATCGCATGGGTTTCAACAACGCCGGCGTCGATCATCTGATCACCCGGGTAAGGAAAAGCCGCTACGACGGCATCATCGGCATCAATATCGGCAAGAACCTCACCACGCCAGTGGAGCAGGCGGTCGACGACTACCTGGCCTGCCTGGTCAAGGTTCATGCGTATGCCGACTACGTGACCGTGAATATCTCTTCTCCCAATACACCGGGGCTGCGCAACCTGCAATTCGGCGAACACCTGGATGCGTTATTGGCCGCCTTGCGTGAGGCGGGCAGCCGGCTCGACCATGAAACCGGGCGCCGTGTGCCGCTGGCAGTGAAGATCGCCCCCGACATGAGCGACGAGGAAGTGGGACTGGTTGCCGGCAGCATTGCCGCCAACCGGATCGATGCGGTCATAGCGACCAACACGACCCTATCCCGGGAAGCCGTGGTGGGCCTGCTCCATGCCGAGGAGCAGGGCGGATTGTCCGGCAAGCCGGTATTCGAGGCCTCGAACAGGGTGATACGCGAATTGCGCCGTCATCTGCCTGGCGTGCCGATCATTGGCGTGGGTGGCATCGACAGCGGCGAGGCGGCACTCGCCAAGGTGGAAGCTGGCGCCGACCTGGTGCAGCTCTATTCGGGGTTCATCTATCGCGGGCCTGGGCTGGTCGGGGAGTGTGCCAGGGCTCTTCGGGCCGCGCGTTCCCGAAGGCGCGTTCCTGGGAGTGAAAGAAAGCCCGCGACATGAGTCACGGGCTTGGATCGTGGCCGCCACGGGGTGTGGCGGCAAGGACAGTCGATTGGGTGGGTAAAAGCGTTACAACACCATCGGGTTTTTGTGAATGCCGGAGACGCCGGTCATGCCGGCCCACTGATCCCCGCGGCCTTCACGCCAACCGCTCATCCAGTATTCTCGTATATTGACATCCTGACTGGGACAGTCGTCGCGGGAGCGCCCTGAAATACCTGCCTTGTAGCCGTGAAGGTAGGCGCGCTGAAAGCGATCACGTTTCTGTCTTTTCATCGGATGACCTCATGTAAAGGTACCAATTTGGGACGCACGACATGTGCGACCCGACGTTCCACCGCCCGCAGAGCCGTGTAATACGGCAGAGCGAATGGGTGCGAGACCCGAGAGGGCCCGCTGAATGAACGCATGCGTCTTTACAGTAGCTACTACCCTTAGTCTTAGCTCATCATGGGTGCCGTTGTCGACCCATGTTTCGTCATAAGACGGACGTTAATTTGTAACGAAAGGAATATACCCGGCCGCAAGGGCGGGAACGACAAACATGACCGAGTCATCCCGTAACGATACCCTGGCGTTTCTCGCTACCTGCCCGAAGGGGCTGGAAGAGCTACTGGCCGATGAGCTGCGTGCCCTTGGGGCAGAGCCGATCAAGACCACCGTGGCGGGTGTGCACTTCCAGGCTGAGCTGACGGATGCCTACCGTGCCTGCCTGTGGTCTCGCCTGGCCAACCGAGTCGTACTCAGCCTGGCGCGTGTCGAGGGCATGGAGGGTCCCGAATCGCTGCACCAGGCCGTGACCACCGTGGACTGGTCGCTGCACCTGTCCGCCGAGACCACGTTGGCCGTCGACTTCCATGGTCGCTCGGAGCAGATCCTCCATACCCGCTTTGGCGCCCAGACCGTCAAGGACGGTGTGGTCGATGCGCTCCAGGCAGCGGGCCGACCGAGGCCGGTTGTCGACCTGCAGAACCCGGACCTGCGCCTTTATGCGCACCTTCATCGTGGACGCCTGACCCTGGGCGTGGACCTCTCCGGCGACAGCCTGCACCGTCGCGGCTATCGCCGGGACGTAGGCCATGCGCCGCTCAAGGAAAATCTCGCGGCGGCACTCCTGATCCGCGCCGGCTGGCCCGAGCGGCTGCGTGGCGGTGAGGCACTGGTGGACCCCCTGTGCGGTGCCGGTACCCTGCTGATCGAAGCGGCGCTGATGGCCGCCGACATGGCGCCCAACCTGGCGCGGAAGCGATTTGGCTTCCATGGCTGGGCCGGCCACGACGAAGCCTTGTGGCGGGAGCTCACGCGCGAGGCCGAAGCCCGTGCCAGCATCGGCCGCAAGCGCTGCCGTTCCCGGCTGTTCGGCTTCGACCAGAGCCCTCCCGCGTTGGCCGCCGCCAAGGCCAATGCCATGCGGGCGGGTATCCCCGCGATGATCGACTTCCAGGGGGCATCCCTGGCACGTCTGCAGCGGCCTGCGGAACTGGAGGAATCCGCCCGTGGCCTGGTGATCACCAATCCGCCCTATGGCGAGCGCCTGGGCGAGCTGCCGGAACTGGTCGCCCTGTATGCCGACCTGGGTGACGGGGTGCGCCGGGCCTTTCCCGGCTGGCGACTGGCGGTCTTCACCGGCAACCCGGACCTCGGCCACCGCATTGGTCTGCGTGCCGACAAGCAGTACTCGCTCAAGAACGGGCCCTTGGATGCCAAGCTGTTGCTGATGCAGGTGACCGAAGTGGCCACCGTCACCCCGTCGTCTACCGAAGCCAGCGGTTCGGTGCGTGGTGACGGGGCGCAAATGTTCGCCAACCGACTGGAGAAGAACCGCAAGCGGCTGAAGAAGTGGCTGAAGCAGTCCGGCGAGCCGTGTTACCGGCTCTATGACGCCGACATGCCGGAATATTCTCTGGCCATCGATGTCTATGGCGACCGTGTGCACGTCCAGGAGTACGCGCCGCCACGTTCGGTGAATGCCGCCCAGGCACAGAAGCGGCTCTATGATGCCCTGCAGGTGATTCCGGAGGTGCTGGGTGTCGATTCGACCCGCGTGGTGATCAAGCGTCGCGAGCGCCAGAGCGGCAAGGAGCAGTATCGCAAGCAGGGTGCCAGCGGTGAGCGCTTCGAGGTTCGCGAGGGGCGCGCCCGGCTATGGATCAACCTGCGCGACTATCTCGATACGGGACTCTTTCTCGATCATCGCCCCGTACGGCGAATGCTGGGGGAGATGGCCGCCGGCAAGCGTTTCCTCAACCTGTTCTGTTATACCGCAGCGGCCACGGTGCAGGCTGCGCTCGGCACGGAGGCGTCCGGCGGGGCCAGCGAAAGCGTCAGCGTCGACCTCTCCAACACCTACCTGGAGTGGGCGCGTGACAACTTCGCCTTGAACAAGCTCGATCAGTCGCGTCATCGCGTGGTACGGGACGACTGCCTGCGCTGGCTGGAAACCGCCAGAGCGCAATTCGATCTGATCTTCCTCGACCCGCCCACCTTCTCGAATTCCAAGAAGATGGAGGGTACCCTGGACGTGCAGCGGGACCATGTGCACCTGGTCGAGCTCGCCATGGCACGCCTGGCGCCTGGTGGCACCCTGGTATTCTCCAACAACCAGCGTCGCTTCCAGCTCGACCCGCAGCTGTCCGAGCGCTATGCGGTGCAGGACATCTCGAGCAAGACCTTCGATCCGGACTTTTCCCGCCGTCCGGACCTGCACCATTGCTTCCTGATCCACCATAGGGAAAAGGCATGATCGACCTGACGCTCTACACCACCCTGGGCTGCCACCTCTGCGAGCGGCAGGAAGCATTGCTGGCGGCCCTGATTCGGGGTGCCTACCGGCTGGAGAAAGTCGAGATCAGCGAGGACGACACTCTTGCCGAGCGCTACGGGGTACGCATACCGGTACTGAGGGATGTCGGCGGTTCGGAACTGGATCGCGGCTTCGAGCCGCAGCGGCTGGCGGACTGGCTGGCCGCACGCGGCTGGCTTGACGAAACCGCGTGGCAGACGCTGCGGGCGGGAGAAGCCCCGGCGCCACAAGCGGGAGCGCCCCGTGTTGAAGTGCGTCACGGCAGGCGGTATCTCGGCTGAACCGGCCACGCTTCGTTGGCGGGCGTTGAAAGCCGGGCCATTCGGTTTCCCCGCACCAGGAAGAGGCGTCAAGCGTTATCCAGCAGCGATAGCTGGCGTACGACCTCCTGACCCGCCACGCTCCCGGCTTCCACTTCCAGCACCTTGTGCAGCCCCCGCGAGGACTGGATGGTGGTTTCGTCGCCCAGCCACATCATGGCCTGCTCACAATCGTCGGCCAGTTGATGCTTCAGCCCCCCGAACTGGGTACCGATCTGTCCCCAGGCGCGGCTGAAGATCCAGTCGCCGAACATGTCCTGGTGGATATGCACCAGGACATAGTCATGGTCACTTTCCCAGCGGACGATCACGTGCTCTCCCGGTTTGCGGTATCAAGATACCTGTCATTTTGCCAATATTGTAAAGACTTGGCGGCATCGAACAAGCGGGAGTGAGTATGCGAATCGTCGTGGATGACAACGTGCCCGCCGCCGAGGCCTGTTTCGGTGAACTGGGCAGGCTGGTGCGCCTGCCGGGGCGCGAGATCGGTCTGGATGCGCTGTGCAACGCGGATGCGCTGGTAGTGCGCTCCATCACCCGGCTCGACGAGACGCTCATCGACGAGGCCATGGCGGCTGGTGCCCGGTTGCGCTTCGTCGGTACCTGCACGATAGGTACCGACCATGTCGACCAGGAGGCCCTCGCCCGTCATGGGATCGGTTTTGCCAGCGCACCGGGCTGCAACGCCGCCGCGGTGGTGGACTACGTTCTCAGCAGCCTGCTGACCCTGGCCGAGTACCAGGGCTGGCGGCTGACCGACCGCCGTGTCGGCATCGTCGGTGTCGGCAATGTGGGAGGGCGGCTGCTGGCGCGCCTGTCGGCCATGGGCATCGAGTGCCTTGCCTGCGATCCGCCGAGAGTCGATCGAGCCGGTAGCACCGGCATCGAAGGTATGGGCGTGGAGAGCACGAAAGGCTTCACCGATCTGGATACCCTGATCGACCAATGCGATGTGCTCTGCCTGCACACCCCGCTGGTAAGCGACGGCCCGCATCCGACCCATCATCTGCTGGATGCCCAGCGTATTGCCCAACTGGTGCCAGGCACCGTGCTGCTCAATGCAGGCCGTGGCGACTGCGTGGACGGATTGGCGCTGCGCAGCCGCCTGGCCGGGCCGGGCGACATCAGCGCGGTGCTGGATGTCTGGGAAACGGAGCCGGGCATCGACGGTGCCCTGCGCGACCTGGTCAATCTCGGCACCCCGCATATCGCCGGCTATAGCCTGGACGGCAAGCTTCGTGGCACCCATCAGGTCTATGCGGCCATGTCGCGCCACCTGGGCCTGCCGGTACGCCACTCCCTGGAGTCGCTGCTGGCAGAGCCCCCGGTAGCCGGGCTGACGCTCGATGGCGGGCTGGAGCCAGAAGATGCCCTGAGGCTGTGTCTGCGGACGGTCTATGACGTGCGCCGCGATCATGTCGCGCTGTACCGGGAGTCGCGCCGGCAGGGAATGACATCCGGTTTCGATTCCTGCCGGGCCCAGTACCCCCTGCGCCGTGAATTCGGCACCCTTCGTGTCGAGCTGCGTGCCGGGGCGAACGAGCTGGCGCCGATGCTGGAAGGGGCCGGTTTCCGGGTGGCGCGCGGATAGGGTCCCAGCGGTGGGCGCGTGGTTCGGCTGACCACGGCTCACGACACGACTATTCGGCAATCGGCCGGTTCGAGGCCAGACCGATCGTGGCGATGCGCTTGCCTACCATCTCTCGAACATACAGGGTCACGTCATTCATGACGATGTTGTCATCGACGGAAGGCTCGCTGGCCAATTCCCGGCGCAAGATCTGGTCGAGGGTTTCGTGGCCGTTTGAGGCTCCCAGGCTGATGCCGTAGGAGTTCTGGATGTCATTCGCGGTGCTCGCTCCTCTTACGCGAAGCTCGGCATTGGGGAATTCTTCCCCTGAATCGGATATTTGAGAGAAAACACGATCAACGAAAACCCTGGTCTCGGGCCGCAATACGATGAAAAGGTGGTCATGGGCCCGGAGTACCGTCGATCCTCGCGGCGGGATGACGGAACTATTGCGTGTGATCATGGCAACCACGGTGCTGTCTGGGAGGGCCATCTGGGAAAGCCGTTTTCCGGCGGCGCGTGAATCCTCCCCCAGGGTGTACTCAACGATTTCGGCGTCGATATCCCCGAGAGCGGTGATTTCGAGGGTGGCGGCCGGGGTGGCTGGTGGCTGCTCGGCAAGCCCCAGCTTGCGCGCAACGATGGGCAGGGTAGAGCCCTGTGTGACCGCCGATATCAGCACGACGAAGAAAACGACATTGAAAATCAATGCGGCACCGGGAAGCCCGAAAAGAAGGGGGAAAATGGCCAGGATGATAGGTACCGATCCTCTGAGTCCAACCCAGGAAACCAGTGTGATCTCACGTCGGTTGAAGCCGAACAGCATCAGGATCGGTATGACAGCAAGCGGGCGTGCCAGGAAGATCAGCACGAAAGCGATGATGAGGCCTTCGAACCACACGTCCAGCAGTGCCCTGGGGTCGATGAGGAGGCCCAGCACAACGAACATGGTGATCTGGCTGAGCCAGGCAAGGCCATCGTGGAACAGAAAGGTGCTTCGCTGGAATACGAACTGGCTGTTGCCGACGATGACGCCCGCAAGGAAAATGGCCAGGAAACCACTGCCACCCAGGTTCGCCGCCAGACCAAAGGCAAGGAGCCCGCAGGCCGCCACCAACACCGGATACAATCCAGCAGAAACCAGGTGGATGCGATTGATTACCCGCACGGCTGCCCATCCAACGCCCAGGCCGATGACCGCGCCAACCCCCATCTGCTGCAGGAACAGGGTGCCCAGGCCGACACCAAGCTTCATGTCGTTGACCAGCACTTCGAGCAAACCGATGGTCAGGAAGATTGCCATCGGATCGTTGGAGGCACTCTCGATCTCCAGAGTGGCCTTGATGCGCGGCTTGATGTGGATACCCGCGTTGCGAAGCAATGAGAAAACCGCGGCAGCGTCGGTCGAGCCAACGATGGCACCTATCAGCATCCCCTCCAGCAGGGGTAAGCCAAAGACATAGGATGCTGCCAGACCGGTAACGAGGGCAGTCACCAATACCCCCACCGTTGCGAGCAGGGCAGAGGGTTTCCAAACCTTCTTGATCGAGGCGGAGGGAGTCTGCAGCCCACCGTCATACAGAATTATCGCCAACGCCAGGGTGCCCAGTGCGTGGGCTGCACTTGGGCTGTCGAAAACGATACCGCCGATACCCCCCTCACCGGCCAGCATCCCGATGATCAGGAAGAGCACCAGGACGGGTAGCCCTAATCGAGCCGAGATCTTGCTTGAAATAATGCCGATTAGAATCAGGATGGCAGCGAGCAGAAGGACCTGGTCGATCAGGAACATGGTGGGCGATACATCCTTGTTAAGCAGGTATCAAATTGCTGTTTTTACGGGAAACGGAGCCCGCCGGTTGGCGGGCCCTGCCGTTCGGGATGGAGCTAGCGGTAACCCGCCTCCTTCAATGCGCGGATTCGATCGTCCAGCGGCGGGTGGCTGGCGAACAGGCGTTCCATGATCTTGCGGGTCTGGCCGGTGGTGATGGCGAAGGCCGTCAGGGTCTCCGGCATCTGGTCGGGCATCTCGGTTTCCGCCTTGAGCCGAGACAGGGCGCCGATCATGGCGCTGGTGCCGGCGAGCTGGGCACCCGCTGCGTCGGCGCGGTATTCACGGAAACGCGAGAACCAGGCGACGATGGCCGAGGCGATGATGCCGAACACGATCTCGGCGACGATCACCACCGCAAAATAACCCATGAAGCCGAGGCCGGCGCCGTCGTTGCGGGCGCGCAGGAAATTATCCACCAGATGAGCGATCGCCCGGGCGAAGAACATCACGAAGGTGTTCACGACACCCTGGATCAATGCCAGGGTGACCATGTCGCCGTTTGCCACGTGGCCGATCTCGTGGGCCAGTACCGCACGTACCTCCTCGGGCCGCATGCGATTGAGCAGGCCGGCCGATACGGCCACCAGGGCGTCGTTCCTGTTCCAGCCGGTGGCGAAGGCATTGGATTGCTGGGCCGGGAAAATGCCCACTTCCGGTGTCTTGATGCCGGCCTCGCGGGACAGCTCCTCGACGGTATCCAGCAGCCACTTCTCGGTGGCGTTGCCCGGCGTCTCGATCACTACCGTGCCGGTGGAGCGCTTGGCCATCCACTTCGAGATGAACAGCGAGATCATCGAGCCGGCCATGCCGACGATGAAGCAGAAGATCAGCAGTGCGTTGAAGTTCAGGCCCTGGCCGCGCAGGTAACCCTCCACCCCCAGCAGGCGCAGGGTGATGCTGGCGACCAGGATCACCGCCAGGTTGGTGCCCAGGAAGAGCAGAATTCTCATCATCGTCCAAAACTCCGGTGGTCATTCAAGTTGGGCTGCCATCACAACAGCCTCAAGAAGCTGCTGATTAGATACGGCCAGTTACCCCAGGTTTCAAGCCTGGTGAAAAATTCTCGCGCCTGGCGCCGCCTTCATTGGCGATAGCGCGACAGGAACTGCGCGAAGCGATCCAGGGCATCGCCCAGCTGATCGGCCCAGGGCAGGGTGACGATGCGGACATGATCCGGCTCCGGCCAGTTGAAGGCGGTGCCCTGCACCAGCAGGATCTTCTCCTGAAGCAGAAGGTCCAGTACCAGCTTCTGGTCGTCCTGAATGTTGAATACCTTGGGATCGAGCCGCGGGAAAGCGTAGAGGGCTCCCTTGGGCTTCGTGCACGAGACCCCGGGAATGGCGTTGAGCTTCTCAATGGTGATATCGCGCTGGGCCAGAAGGCGCCCACCGGGCAGTATCAGGTCGTTGATCGACTGGTAGCCGCCAAGTGCCGTCTGGATGGCGTGCTGGGCCGGAACGTTGGCACACAGGCGCATCGAGGCCAGCATGGTCAGGCCCTGGATGTAGTCGGCCGCGCGCTGCTTGGCGAGAGTGCCCGAAAGGACCATCCAGCCGGAGCGGAAACCGGCGCAGCGGTAGCTCTTGGACAGGCCGTTCATGGTCACCACCAGCTGATCCTCGCCCGCCAGTGCGCCGGTGGAGACGTGTTCGGCCTCATCGTAGAGGATCTTGTCGTAGATCTCGTCGGAGAAGACCACCAGGTCGTGCTGGCGTGCGATCTCCAGCAGCTCGCGGATGACCTCCGGCGGGTAGACGGCGCCGGTGGGGTTGTTGGGGTTGATGACGACGATGGCCCGGGTGTGGCTGGTCACCTTGGCACGCACATCGTCCATGTCCGGCGCCCAGTCGGCCTGTTCATCGCACCGATAGTGCACGGCCCGGCCCCCGGAGAGATTGGCCGCGGCGGTCCACAGCGGGTAGTCCGGCGCCGGGATCAGGACTTCGTCACCATCGTTGAGCAGCGCCTGCATGGCCATCACGATCAGCTCGGACACACCGTTGCCGATGGTAATGTCCTCGATGCCGACGCCGGGAATCTCCTTGCGCTGGCACTCCTGCATGATGGCCTTGCGTGCCGAGTACAGCCCCTTGGAGTCGCAGTAGCCCTGGGCGGTCGGCAGGTTGCGCATCACGTCCTGGAGGATCTCTTCCGGCGCTTCGAAGCCGAACGGTGCGGGGTTGCCGATATTGAGCTTGAGGATGCGCTGGCCTTCGTCTTCCAGCCGCTTGGCGTGCTCGAGCACGGGGCCGCGGATGTCGTAGCAGACGTTGTCGAGCTTGTGCGATTTCCTGAACGGGGTGGGCGTGTCCATTGAGGTGTCCGAGATTCCAGTGGTGTCCGGTGGTTCCGGTCAGCCAGGCTGCCGGAACTCGGTGATTATGCGGAGTTGTGAGCGCCGCCGCCATCGTTGTTCGCTGCTTCGGCGGCGGTGTCTTCCTCCTCCGGGGGGGCGGGGATGTCGGCCGGGGTTTCCAGGGTGAGACGGCCCAACTTGCCGTCGCGCAGTTCATGGAGCAGGACCTCCGCGCCACGGTGCAGGTCGACTTCGCCGCCGGGGCGCAGCCCTCCGCGGCGGCTGGCGATGTCGCGCAGGATGGCATGGCCATCGAAGCCGGCCAGGGCCAGCAGATCGACCCGTGCGGGGCCATCGGCCTCGACCTGCGCCGCGTCGGGGTTGGGTGCATAGGTCGGCAGCGACTCGAGCTTGTAGCGAGCCTTGAGTGCCTCGGGGTAGCGCCTGGCGAGTTCGGCGGCGGTGACGATAGCCACGTCGATGTAGTCGATGGCGGTATCACGGATGGCGCCGGTCGCGGCCAGCCGATAGGCGCTGGCCTGATCCTCGATCTTGGGCCACAGCACGCCGGGGGTGTCGGTCAATGCCACACGCCCCTGGATACGAACTTTCTGCTGGCGCTTGGTGACGGCCGGTTCGTTGCCGGTCCTGGCGATGCTTCTACCGGCCAGACCGTTGATCAGGGTCGACTTTCCCACGTTGGGAATGCCCATCACCATGACCCGTACGTCCCGATCGGCGCGGACCTGTCCGGCCAGATCGTGACACAGCCCGGGAATGCGCTTGAGCTCCCGGACATTGGTCGTGGTCACGGCCAGGGCGCGCATGTCGGGCTGGGCATCGAAATGGGCGACCCATTCGCGGGTGCGTTCGGGGTCGGCCAGGTCGGCCCGCGAAAGGATCTTCAGCACCGGTTTGTGGCGGGTGAGTCCGGCAAGCATGGGATTGGCGCTGGAGTAGGGCAGACGGGCGTCCAGCACTTCGATCGCCACGTCGACTTCAGGCAGTGCCTCCTGAATCTGGCGGCGTGCCTTGTTCATGTGTCCCGGATACCAGCCGAGCATGTCGCCACTCCTGCAAACCAATGGAAAAGGCCGCCTATCATAGCAGAAAGGCGGCCTTTTCAGGGCGGTATGCCGGTGTGATTCACTCGCCCGGGTGGAAACTGATCGCAACGGAGTTGATGCAGTAGCGCAAGCCGGTGGTGTCGGGCGGGCCATCGGGAAAGACGTGGCCCAGATGGGCGTCGCAGTGGGAACAGACGACTTCGGTACGCTGCATGCCGTGGGTGTCGTCGTGCTGTTCCTCTACGGCCGCCTTGCCCAGGGGGCGATCGAAGCTTGGCCAGCCGCAGCCGGCATCGAACTTATGCTCGTTCTCGAACAGCGGGGCGTTACAGCAGACGCAGTGATAGATACCGTGCTCGTCGGTGACCTGGTAATGACCGGTAAAGGGACGCTCGGTGCCTTTCTCCCGGGTTACCTGGTACTGCTCCGGGGTGAGTTGCGCGCGCCATTCGGCATCGCTCTTCTCGATTTTCTTGCGCATCGCGTCTCTCCTTCTGGGTCGGGGCTATCCAAATCTGTCGTCAGTCTCTTGTCGTTATTCTCTTTCTAGCATGGTTTTCCATGAGACATCGAGTGGTCGGCTCTATTTCCCGGACCCCGAGGCGCAAGAGCGACGGTTGACAGCATGGGGGGGCTTGAGTAACATTTGCGCCACCTCGTTGAGGCGAGACGGCTGCGTCCCATTCGTCTAGTGGTCCAGGACACCGCCCTTTCACGGCGGGAACAGGGGTTCGAACCCCCTATGGGACGCCACTCGTTTTCATCAAGGTACCGGAGTGCGGGAATAGCTCAGTGGTAGAGCATCGCCTTGCCAAGGCGAGGGTCGGGAGTTCGAATCTCCTTTCCCGCTCCAGTTATTTGTTCACCCTCGAATGTGCCAAGGCTCGGGCCGCGA
>NZ_PNRF01000005.1 GCF_002879615.1 Billgrantia endophytica | reverse complement strand
AATGAGTACTTTGAGCCGATTTTTAACGCTGTATGGGCGAGCGCAGACAGTTTTCGTACAATGCCTAAAGTTTTGGGCGTGAAGGCCGATAGACAAGGCATTGGCGAAAGGAACCGACACCATGAGCATTCTCTCCATCGGCCTGAGCGGCCTCAATGCCGCACAGAACGCGCTGAACACCACCAGCAACAACATCAGCAACGTCTATACGCCCGGCTACAATCGCGAGCTGACGATTCTTGGCCAGGGCCGTGCCGCCGGCGGGGTCCAGGTCAACGACATACAGCGTCAATTCGACCAGTACGTGGCGTCGCAGCTCAATGCCGCCACCAGTTCCTCCAGCGCGCTCAGCACCTACAAGAATCAGATCAGTCAGATCGACAACCTGCTGGCCGACCGCGATGCCGGCCTGGCGCCGCTGATGCAGAACTTCTTCTCGTCGCTGGAAGACTTGGCCGGGGCGCCCTCCGACCCCGCCGCGCGGCAAGGCCTGCTGGGCACCGCCGACACCCTGACCTCCCAGTTCCGGGCCTTTGACGGTTACCTCCAGGACATGCAGGAGGGCATCAACGGTCAGATCCAGGATGAAGTCACCCAGATCAACAACATGACCGAGCAGCTGGCAACGCTGAACCGGGAAATCGCCCTGGCGCGGGCGCGCAGCGGTGACGCCCCCAACAGCCTGCTGAACCAGCGTGACCAGCTCGTCCATGAGCTCAGCGAGCGCATGGACATCCGGGTGAACATCCAGGATGGCAAGACCTACAACATCAGCCTGCCCAACGGCCAGCCGCTGGTGTCCGGCACCAATCACTATCGCATGGAGGCCATGGATGCCCCCTACGACCCGCAGCGCACCGTGGTCGGTTATCGGGACTCCGGCGGGAATCTGGTGGCGATACCGGAAGACACCATCAAGGGCGGCACCCTAGGCGGGCTGATGACCTTCCGTTCGGAGACCCTGGACAAGACGCAGAACCAGATCGGTCAATTGGCCATATCGATGGCCGTGGGTTTCAATGAGCAGCACCGCCTGGGCGTCGACCTCGACGGCGAGCAGGGTGGGGACTTCTTCAGCATTGGCAAGCCACAGGCCTATTCCCACGTTCGCAATACCGGCGACGCGGAGGTCACCGCAACCGATTTCGATGCGGCGAATATCGACAAGCTGCGGGCCACTGATTACACCGTTCGCTTTGGCGACCCGGGTGATCCGCCACAGGTCATTCGCAAGGACAATGGCCAGGCGGTGCCGGCTGAAGAAATCGAATGGGAGTGGGATGGTGACGAAAACGAAGGCGTGCTGAGCTTTGGTGGCATCACCCTTACCTTTGAAGGGGCTCCCAGCCCGGGCGACCGTTTTGAAGTCCAGCCGGTGCGGCGTGCCGCGGCAAGCATGGAATCGACTATCAGCGATCTGGACAAGATTGCCGCGGGCAGCCTGGTGGCCATTGATGGCGATATGGCCACCAGCGGTATGCGAGCTGAAGAGGGCGCCCTGAGCGGCCTGCCATCCGGCACCGCCTACGAGCTGTCGCTTGATAGTGACGGTACCTTGACGTTCAGCACCGAGGATGGGGCGGCCATACCCGCCACGATCATCGTCGATGGCGAGACGCGTACCGTGGACCCAGGTACCGGGCAGATCGGCGGGGATCCTGTCGCGTCCGGTGCAATTCTGACGGTCGACGGTGTCAGCTTTGAGGTCAATCGTCCCGAGGCTGGAACTGCCACACTGACTCTGGGAGCTGCTGAGTCCGGCACCGGCGATAACCGCAACGCGCTGGCCTTGCAGGACCTGCAGGACCGGTCCCTGGTGGGGGGCAGGGCCACCCTGAGCCAGGCCTATGGCGGCATGGTCAGCGACGTGGGCAACCGTACCAATATCGTTCAGGTCAACCTCGATGCCCGCGAAGGGCTCACCGCCCAGTTGAAGGCCGTGCAGCAGTCCGAGTCCGGGGTCAACCTGGATGAGGAAGCGGCCAACCTGATCCGCTATCAACAGTTCTACATGGCAAATGCCCGAGTCATCGATACCGCCTCCACGGTGTTCGATACCATCCTCGGCCTGCGTAACTGATTCAGGGAGTCATAGCGATGCGTATCAGCACCGTGACCATGTTCGATCAGAGCGTGGCATCCATGAACCGCCAGCAGAGCGATTTCCTCAGGGTCAGCCAGCAGGTCGCCAGCGGGCGCCGGGTGGTCAACCCCTCGGATGACCCCCAGGCCGCGTCTCGCGCCGTGGGCGTTTCCCAGTCCATGGCCGTGACCCAGCAATTCGCCGATGCCCGTATATCGGCGCGAAACACGCTCTCCCAGGCGGAAAGCGTGCTCAACAGTGTCAGCGATGCCTTGACCAGCGCCAAGACGCTTCTGGTCAAGGCGGCCAGCGATACCTTGAGCGACGTCGACCGGCAGTCCGAAGCCAGCGTGCTGCGAGGCATCTACGAGACGCTGATCGGCCAGGCCAACGCCACCGACGGCAACGGTCGCTACCTGTTCGGCGGCTATAACGATGATGCCCCTCCCTTCGCTCGTACCAGTGAAGGCGGAGTCTCCGGCACCCAATACAACGGTGACGAGAACGCCCGTGAACAGCGCATCGACGCATCGCGCCTGATGTCGGTGGCCGACAACGGCAAGGCCATCTTCCAGAGCGTGCCCAGCGGTGCCGGCTATGTGGCGCGGGCGGAGCGCGATCCCGCAGCCGCTGATGCCACGTCCCTTGGGGTCCAGACGGGTTACTCCGCCAATGAGGGCTCGGTCACCTTCACCAGCGGTCCTAACCGGGTCGATCCTGGCGACCCCGCCTTTGGCGAGAACTTCACCATCGCGTTCGTCGACGTCGCGGGCGAGATGCACATCCAGGTCGAGGACCCCTCCAATCCGGGTGACTTTCTCTACGATGCTCCCTATGTATCCGGCGAGACCGTCAGCTTTGGTGGTGTCAGCATCACGCTGGAAGGCACCCCGGCAGACGGTGACCAGATCCAGCTGCGCCCGGCCAATGACGAAGGCGCCAACCAGGACCTGTTCAAGTCCCTGAAGGACGCCATTGACGTCCTGGAAATGGACCAGGAGGGCACCCCGGAAAACCGGGCCCATTATCGCAATACCATCAACTCCGTCATGCGCGAACTGGACAACAGCCTCGACAACGTCCTGACGGTTCGCGCCTCCATGGGTGCCCGTCTGAACGAGCTCGACGTCGTGGATGCCGTGGGCACCAACCGCATGATGAACTACGATCAGACCCTGTCCGACCTGGTGGATCTCGACTACAGCGCAGCCATTGCCGAGTACAGCCTGCGTCAGGTAGGGCTGCAGGCGGCCCAGAGGACCTTCGTCGATATCAGGGGGCTGTCGCTGTTCAACTTCCTGTAGTGCGCCTGAAGCGAATGCTCTGTCCAGGGCGTTCGCCGCTTGCCCGATCGAATCGTTCCTGCTGATCCGTCTCGGAACGTCCGGCCGGCTTCTGATGCACTTTCTGACGTTCCCTGCGGGTCATGGTTTTTCTGCCATGGCCTCTTTTCTCCGCTCCGGCTTGCCTGGGCGGTTTTTTTTGGTTCGTCAATTCGGACCCGGTCCCGACTGGCACCGCAGGCGCCCGGGCAGGTGGAAAACAGGGATCAGGCAGCCATCAGGTGGTGAGCGGTGCCAGTGCTTCGATCAACTGGTGCATGACATGCAGTCCATTGCTGAACAGGCGCTGCAGGAAGCGGCCCATGTCGGTCATGAGCACCATCAGCAGGATCAAGCCGACGGTCAGGGACGTGGGGAAGCCGATATTGAACACGGTCAGTTGGGGCGCCGAACGGTTGAGGATGCCCATGGCCAGGTTGATGATCAGCAGCGAGCCGACCAGCGGCAGTGCCAGCGACATACCGGAAATGAAGATCGTGCCGCCATAGCGCACCAGCATTTCGAAGGCGGCCGGATTGAAGGCGCCGATGCCGATGGGGAGGCTGTGGAAACTGCTGGCCAATGCCTCCAGAACCATCAGGTGCCCCCCCATGGCGAGAAACATCAGCAGGGTGACCATGAAGAAGATTCGCGACAGGATCATGGTATTGGTGCCGCTGCCGGCATCGAAGAAGCTGGCGAAGGCCAGGCCCATCTGCAGGCCGATGAATTCCCCCGCCGCCTGAACCACGGCGAACACCACGTGCATGACCAGGCCGATGGCGATACCGATCAGCATCTGTTCCACCATCAGGCCAAAGCCGGCCCAGGAAACGATGGGCACGTCCGGCATCGGCGGCAGAACCGGGGCAACCACCATGGTGACGAGGAAGGCGAGGCCGATCTTGGCCTGGTTGGGTACGCTGGAATGCCCCCACAGGGGGGAAGCGACCAGGAACGAGGTGATGCGGACGAAGGGCCACAGCAGTGCCACGAGCCAGCCATGCAACTGGTCAAAGGTCACCTCGACCATGGCTGCCTCACATCAACATGCTGGGAATGCTGGTGAACAGGCTGCGGGTGAAGTCGGTGATCAGCTTCAGCAACCAGGGGCCTGCGAATACCAGCACGGTGAACACGCCCAGGATCTTGGGAATGAAGGATAGGGTCATTTCGTTGATCTGGGTGGCGGCCTGGAACAGGCTGACCGTCAGGCCGGTCAGCAGGGCCGTGATCAACAGCGGGCCTGCCAGGAAAAGCGTGACGCGCATGCCCTGATAGGCGATGCCCATGACCATTTCCGGTGTCATTCTTTACTCCTTGCTTCTATATGAAGAAGCTTTCCGCCAGCGAGCCGATGATCAGCTGCCAGCCATCGACCAGTACGAATAGCATCAGTTTGAAGGGCAGGGAGATGGTGGCCGGAGGCACCATCATCATGCCAAGCGACATCAAGGTGCTGGCGACCACGAGATCGATGATCAGAAAGGGGATGAAGATCGTGAAACCTATCTGGAAGGCCGTCTTCAGTTCGCTGGTCACGAACGCCGGCACCAGGATCCGCAGGGGGACGTCTTCGGGTCCCTGCATCGGGCCGATGTCCGCCAGTCGCGCGAACAGTGCCAGGTCGGGCTCCCGGGTCTGGGCCAGCATGAACTCGCGGAACGGGTCCTGGGCCAGAATCAGGAATTCCTCGAAGCCGATCTCGTCAGCGGTCAGCGGCAGCCAGGCCGTTTCGTAGACGAGGTTGAAGACCGGGGACATCACGAAGAACGTCAGGAACAGGGCCAGGCCCAGCAGTACCTGGTTGGGTGGCGTGGCCTGCGTGCCGATCGCGGTGCGCAGCAGGCTGAGCACGATGATGATGCGGGTAAACCCCGTCATCATCAGCAGGACCGCCGGCAGGAAAGCCATGGCACTGAGCAGCAGCAGGGTCTGCAGCTGGATGGACCATTGCTGACCGCCATCGTCCAGGGGCTGACTGACGATGCCGGGGATCTGCTGGGCGGCAGCCGACAGCGGCAGCAGCGTCAGCAGCAACAGCCCTGACAGTATGAAAAGGGACTTCAACGAGACAGGGCGGGTCATGACTCTCCCCGGCCAGGGCCTCCCAGGCCGGCGTTCTGTTTCAGGGCACGGGCGAAGCGAGCCGCGAAACGCTCGCCCTGAACGGGATCGGGTATGGAATCGACGACGGGACGTTCCGGCGCGTCGAGCTCGTGAAGCTTGCTGATCTGCCCGCCGCCCACGCCCAGTACCAGCCAGGTGCCTTCCACTTCCACGAGGACCAGGCGTTCACGGGGGCCCAGCGCCGTGCTGCCGATCACCCGCAGGTGGCCACCGGCTGCCCGGCGCTGGGGACCCCAGCGCTTGAGCAGTGAGGTGCACACCAGGATGATGGCGATGACCAGGGCCAGGGCGGCGGCGGTCTTGCCCAGCGTTGCCATGCCCACCAGGGCATCGCCACCAACGGACAGTGCCTCCAGCCCGGTTGCCGTGGCCTCGGTGGAAGGGGTATCGCTCATCGGTTGAGTTTCTGAACCCGCTCGGAGGGGGTGATGATTTCGGTGATACGGATACCGTACTTGTCATCGACCACGACCACTTCGCCCTGGGCGATGAGGTAACCGTTGATCAGGATATCCATGGGCTCGCCGGCCAGGCCGTCGAGTTCGATGACGGAACCCTGGGCAAGCTCCAGCAACTGCTTGATGGTGAGCTTGGTACGGCCGAGCTCGACAGTGAGCTTGACCGGTATGTCCATGATCATGTCGAGATCACGGGCGGCTCCACCTTCGGTTCCCTTGTCCAGGGGGCGGAAAATACGCTCTCCGGCCGACTGCGGTGCCGAAACGGGCGCGCCGCTGTCGACAGGGGCTCCCTGTTCAGCCGCGTCGGCGGACTCCTGCTCGGCCAGGGCCTCGGCCCAGGGATCGTCCTCGGCTGCCGCTTCGGCCGCCTCCTGCTCGGCCATGGCTTCCGCCCAGGGGTCATCCTCTGGAGCTGGCTGGTCGCTCTGCTGATCCGACATGGCGGCCGCCCAGTCATCGTCGGAAACGTTCTGATCGGGTTTCTTGGGATCAGTCATGCTTGGATTCCTTGGCTTGAGGCGCAGCGCCCTTGATGAAGGCGTCTGTAGGCACCGAGTTCTGCGCACCATGATCGATGATGCGGATGACACGCAACGCACGCTGTTCATGCTGGCTGCCGTAGTCGCATGCCATGACCGGCACGCCATCGACGCTGGCGGTCACGGTTTCGGGCAGATCCAGCGGCAATACGTCACCCACCTTCAGGGCCATCACGTGGGCGATCCGGCTGGGGATGTCGGCGAAGTTGGCAATCAGTTCCACCTCTGAATGGCGGATTTCGCCGGCCATGCGTTTCGTCCAGCTGCCGTCCTGATTCTGATGCCCATCGTTCAGCGGATTGGTCAGCAAGTCCCGCAGCGGCTCGACCATCGAGTAGGGTATACAGATCTGGAAGCTGCTGGAAAGGTTGCCCACTTCGATATTGAAGCTGGTGTTCACCACGATCTCGTTGGGCGAGTTGGTGATATTGGCAAACTTCGACTGCATCTCCGAGCGCAGGTAGCTGATCTGGAGCGGGTAGACCGACTTCCATGACTCCTCGTACGCTTCGATGGCCAGTCGCAGCAGGCGCTGGATGATGCGCTGCTCGGTATTGGTGAACTCGCGTCCCTCCGACTTGGTCAGGAAACGCCCGTCACCACCGAACAGGTTGTCCACCACCATGAACACCAGGTTCGGGGGGAACACGATCAGCGCCGAGCCGCGCAGCGGCTTCATGGCGATGATGTTGATATTCGTCGGCACCGGAACGTTGCGCGAGAAATCGCTATAGCTCTGGTAGCGCACCGAATCCACCGTGATATCGGCACTCCGGCGCAGCAGGTTGAACAGCCCCATGCGAAAATGCCGTGCGAAGCGTTCATTGATGATATCCAGGGCCTGCAGGCGCTCGCGAATGACCCGATGCTGGGAGGCCGGGTCATACGGGCGAATGCGAGACTCGTTATCGCTGCGTGCAACGGGTTCGTCGTCGCCGCTGACCCCCTTCAGCAGGGCGTCGATCTCATCTTGTGACAGCAGATCGTCTTGGGACATGGTGGCCAGGGCACCCGGTTATTGCACGATGAACTCGGTGAACAGCACGTCCTGGATGTCCAGGGGCGGCTGCGGCTGGGTCAGTGGCTCGGAGAGTGCCGCCGTGACTTCAGCGGCCAGGCGACGCTTGCCTTCCGGTGAGGTGAGCTCGCCCGCCTGCTTGCCGGAAAACAGCATCAGCAAACGACTGCGAACCTGGGGCATGTGCTCCTCGAGGACCGACCGGGTCTCCTCATCGCCGGTTTTCAGCGAAAGGCCGACATACAGCAGCCGGGAGCCGAAGTCGTCGTCGGCGAGATTCACGGTGAAGGGGTCGATCTTGAGGAATATCGGGGCCTGGCGCTCGAACTGCTGGCCCTGCATGTTGCCCTGACCAACCTGGCCATCCCGATCGTTCATGACCATGTAGATCGCTACCCCGGCCGCAGCCGTGGAGATCAGTACCAGCAGTATCATCAGCCACAGCAGCTTGGAGGAGCTACCCGTCGATTTCGCCATTGCCTTGCCTATCGTGAAGTGTTGGTCCAGCCGTAAAGCCGCATTATGCGCAATTCATACGAGCCATGATGAAATGAACAGACCGCGCGAAAGGGTCTATCTTGGCTTTTTGTTTCAGGCGTAGAGATTCACTCGCCCATCCAGGGTCATGCCGATTGCCGAGTCGGCCATGCCCGGTTCGGCCATGTCCGACAGCGCGTCATCCGCATCGGAAGCCAGGCCCGGGCCGCCTTGACGCTGTCCGTCCTGGCCGGCAAAGGCTTGAGCATCCTGCTGCCGCTGTTCGCCGACCGAAGTATCGCCGAGCGTGATGCCCTGCTCGGCCAGTGCGTCACGCAGTTGCGGTATGGCCTGCTCGATGACCTGGCGAACCTGGGCATGGGCAGAGAGGAACTGCGCCTGGGCTCCCTGTTCGGTCATCTTCAGCGTGATGGAAAGGGGGCCCAGCTCGGCCGGATGCAGCTGCATCTCGATGCGCTGTTCGCCACCCAGGCGGGCAAACTGGATCAACTGCTGGCCGAGTTGCCCGGGCCAGGCCTGGCTCTGCACCTGCGTGGCAAGGCTGGCCTGGGCCGGCATGGGCTGAGCGGCCGACGTGCCTGGCTGATGGCCTGCCTGCGGGGCCAGCGGGTTGATGGACTCGGCGGGCATCAGGCCGGCACGAGCGGTTTCCGGCATTGCCACCCGCAGCTCGTTGCCGCCCAATGGCGAAGCCGGGGGCAGGTCGGCGGAACGGCTGAACTCTATCGAACGCAGTGGCGGGTTGGCGCTACGGGTGTCCCGCTCGATCGGGGCGTTCTGGCGTTGGCTGGTATCGGCAGCCTCATGCCCCGGGCTCGGCCGCCCCTGGCGAAGGGCGTCCTGAAGGCCGGCCGGGGGCGGCGGGACGTCACCCGAGCGAGCCGCGCCGGAGCGTGCCTCGAGGGGGCGGGCCGGGTCGTCCATGGCATGTCGGAGCCCTTCGTTCGCGGCCAGGGCAGCCAGTATGACCGCCTCGCTATCCTCGGGTGGCACCTCGGTCACGTCGGGCGTCTTTTCCGGCAGTTGACGCGGGTCGAACCGGTGGGTGCTCTCGATCAGCGCCAGACGCTCCATGATCTCGTCGAGCGGCAGCGAGTCGGCCGACGCCAGGCCATGTTCCGTTGCGGCATCGTGATGTGCGAGCGCCTGCAGCAACGCCTGTTGCGCCGCCATGGTGTGCGGCATGCCGGTAGTGGCGCCGTCGGCCAACTGAGCGGCGAGATCGCTGGCATGGTCACCCCTGGACTGGCCGGCGTTGGCCAGGGCCAGGGCGAAATGGCCGCCCTGCGTGCTGTTGTCCGGCTCTGCCTTGCCCATGGGTTTGCCCGGCAGGGCGGACAGTATCATCTGAATATCCATTGCGATCTCCCGATTCGAATCACGAATCACGCGTGTTGCGTTGCCGAAGTAGTCGTCCGGCTGACATGTCGTCACTGTTGCGTTGTTCGCGCCGCTCATCCTGCCTCTGCTTCTCGGCATGGCGGCGCGAGGAAAGGGTGTCATAGGCCGACAGGCGCTTCTGCTCCTGCTGCCACTGCTGCTGGCTCTGCTGTACGCGCCGCCGCTGCGAGTTCAATGCCTCTCTTGCCCGCTCCAGCGCGGCATCCAGTGACGCCAGGAAATGCTGGTAGTTGTGCATGCTGGCGGGGTCGATACCCTCGCTCATGGCAGCCTGAAGGCGTTCCGCGTATTCGAGCCGGTAGCGGGTGAGTGACTCGAGCTGTGCGGCCACCTGGCGTTCACTCTGTCGCTCGCCCGCCAGCACCTGACCGGCCTGGTCGCGGGCGTCGCGGGCAAGATCGCTCAGCATGGCGAGCTGTGATGACGCGCTCATTGCCCGACTCCCAGGGTCTCTGCGAGATCCAGCCGTGAGGCCTCGATCGAGGCATTGTCATGAATGTTCTGCTGGAGGAAGCTCTCCAGCAGCGGATAGCGCTGGACGGCTTCGTCCAGCTGCGAGTCGTGGCCCGGGCTGTAGGCGCCCACGCTGATCAGGTCGCGGTTGCGCTGATAGCGGGAAAACAGCCGCTTGAACGTCTGTGTCATCCGCAGCTGCCCGTCGTCGATGATGTGCGTCATGACGCGGCTGATCGACGCTTCGATATCGATTGCCGGATAGTGGCCGGCCTCGGCCAGCGTCCTCGACAGCACGATGTGGCCGTCGAGAATGGCCCGTGCCGAATCGGCGATCGGATCCTGCTGATCGTCGCCTTCCGTCAGTACCGTATAGAAGGCGGTAATGGAGCCTCTTCCGCGCTCCGCATTGCCGGCCCGTTCCACCAGGCTGGGGATCTTGGCGAAGACGGAGGGCGGATAGCCCTTGGTGGCGGGCGGCTCGCCGATGGCCAGGGCGATTTCACGCTGGGCCATGGCGTAGCGGGTCAGGGAATCCATGATCAGCAGCACGTTCTTGCCCTGGTCGCGAAAACCCTCCGCCAGTCGGGTTGCGTAGGCGGCCCCCTGCAGGCGCTGCAGCGGCGAGGTATCGGCCGGTGCCGCTACGACCACCGCGCGGCGGCGTCCCTCCTCGCCGAGGATGTTGTCGATGAAATCCTGAACTTCGCGCCCCCGCTCACCGATCAGCCCCACCACGATGACATCCGCACCGGTATAGCGTGCCATCATGCCGAGCAGGACCGATTTGCCCACGCCGGAGCCGGCAAACAGCCCCATGCGCTGACCGCGGCCCACGCTGAGCAGGGCGTTGATGGCGCGGATGCCCACGTCGATCTGTTCGTTGATCGGAGCACGGGCCAGGGGGTTGAGCGGTGGCGTGGAAAGCGGGAAGCGGGGGGCGGTGTCCAGCGGACCCAGCCCATCGAGGGGGTCGCCATTGCCATCCACCACCCGGCCGAGCAGCGAATCGCCGAGCGGAAAGCGGCGCGCGGCATGGTCGGGGCCGTCGCCCAGGGGAAAGACCCGCGCGCCGGGCATGAGGCCGGTGATCTCGGAAAGCGGCATCAGGAACAGGCGCTCGCCGGCGAAGCCGACGACTTCCGCCTCGGCAAAGCGGGGGGGCTCGTTGCCGCCTGGCGACGGCAGCTCGATACGACAGGCATTGCCCAGTGCCACCCGGAGGCCGATCGCCTCGATCACCATGCCGGTTGCGCGCAGTACGCGACCGCTGGCGCGAAACGCCGGCACGGCATCCACGCGCTCACGAACGTGCTGCAGCGTCTGCTGCCAGCGCGTCTGATGCGCATTGCGGGCCTGAACCGGGGCTTCTGTCATGCCGTTTTCTCTCCTTGCTTATTCAACTGGCTCATCATCGGTCGCCGAGGCGGGTGGTGGCCGGCGTCGACGTACCTGGGCCTTCACGGCCTGCCAGCGGCTTTCCCAGGTGGCGTCGAGTTCGCCACTGGCACTGGTCGCTCGGCAGCCGCCGCGGCTGAGCTGGTCGTCGGGCTGCAGTTTCCAGCCAGCGGCTCCCAGCTCCTGTCCAAGGTGCTGTTCCACCAGCTTATGGTCCTGCGGGTGTAGCCACAGACGCTGATGACCGGTCAACGGCGGCTCCGTATGCAGCAGGGCCCTGACCAGTTCCAGCACCTGGCGAGGCCGGGCCTTCAAGGCCTCGCCGGCCAGTTGGCGACCGGTGGAAAGGGCCAGTTCCACGAGGTCGTTGGCGATCTCTTCGTCCAGTACCGCCAAGGCCTCGGAAAACTGCTCGGCCAAGGGCTTGAGAGGGGCGAGGGCGTCATGGGTCAGCACCTCGAGCTCGCGTTGGGCCTCCTGGCGGCCCTCCTCCAGACCCTGGGCATGGCCCTGGGCGCGGCCTTCTTCGAAGCCGGCCTGATAGCCCTCCTCCCGGGCCTCGCGGAAAATCTTTTCGCGCATGGCCTTGAGTTCGGCCTGGCGGCGAAAGCTCTCCTGGCGACGAGCTTCTCCGGCGATATCGGCGGCCCGACGCTCCTCGCCACCCTCGTGACGTGCCTCGCTCTGCAGCTCGCCCATCCGCCAGCGTCGCCAAGAGCTCTGCTGTTCCGAGTGGGGCGTCGAGCGATCAGACATAGGTGTCGTCTCCACCGCTCAGCACGATATCGCCGGAATCGGCCAGTCTGCGGACCACCTGCAGGATCGACTTCTGCTCGGCCTCCACCTGGGAGACGCGAATCGGTCCGCGGGCCTCCATGTCCTCGCGCATCAGGTCGGCGGCACGCCGCGACATGTTGCGCAGGAATTTTTCCATCAAGGTTTCCGGGGCTCCCTTGAGCGCCACGACCAGGGAGTTGGTGTCGATCTCCTTGAGCACCAGCTGGATGCTGCGGTCGTCCAGGTCCATGAGGTTCTCGAACAGGAACATCTCGTCGATGATCTTCTGGGCCAGGTCTTCGCTGTGGGCGCGCACCGTCTCGATGGCGGTCT
Source organism: Billgrantia endophytica (assembly GCF_002879615.1). Lineage (GTDB taxonomy): Bacteria > Pseudomonadota > Gammaproteobacteria > Pseudomonadales > Halomonadaceae > Halomonas > Halomonas endophytica. The sequence goes on along the minus strand of NZ_PNRF01000005.1, from coordinate 36,096 downwards.
CTTCCTGGGTGGAATTCATCAGGTTGAGGATCTCGGCTGCCGTTCTCACGCCGCCCATCTTGCTGCGCTTGAGATTCTGGCCGTCGAGCATTCCCGTCAGCACTTCGGTCAGCTCCTGCAGTGCCGCTGGCTGCACGCCGCTGAAGGTGGCGATACGCAGGACCACGTCGTTGCGCAGCTTGTCGTCGAACAGCTCCAGCACATCGGCCGCCTGGTGGCGGTCCAGGTGGACCAGGATGGTGGCGATGATCTGCGGGTGCTCGTCGCGGATCAGTTCCGCCACCATCGGTGCTTCCATCAGGTTCAGCGAGTCGATGCCGCTGCTGCTGCCGGAGGATTCCAGGATGTCCTCGATCAGGCTGGTAGCGCGTTCGCTGCCGAGCGCCTTGGTCAACACCGAGCGGATGTGGTCGCTGGAATTGAGGTTCAGGGCGATGAACTCCTCGGTTTCGTCATGGAACTGCTGCAATACCTTCTGCATGTCCTCATGAGAGACCTGGTCCATATCGGCCATTTCCATGCTCAGCTTCTGGATCTCCTTTGGCGCCAGGAACTTGAACACTTCCGCCGCGCTGTCCTCGTCCAGGGCCAGCATCAGGATGGCGCTACGGCGTACGCCGGTGATGGCTTTGGTAGCGGTACTCATTCTTTGTTCATCCAACTGCGAATGATCATGGCAACCATGCGAGGATCCTCCTGGGCCAACTCGCGAAGCTCGGCGAGGTTATCCTCATAGCCCGAGGACTTGCGCCTGCGCTTGGGCTTCTGGTAGGTCCGCTCGGCTTCCAGATCCTCCTCCAGCTGGCCGTCGGTACCGTCGAGTGTCTCATCGCCGACCTGGGCCCGCAGGCCGGTGCCTGGCGCTGCCGCCAGGGCAGGCTGCTGCACGTGCCGCTTGATCAGCGGACGCAGGATCAGCAGGTAGGCCAGCAGGATGCCGAGCGCGACGAGGAGGTAGCGGCCGAAGGTCAGCGCCAGGTTGTGTAGCTCGGGCGACTGCCACCACTCCAGCTCCTCCCTGTCCTCGACCGGGCGGCTGAACGGACTGTTGACCACTTCGACTTCGTCGCCGCGGGCCTGGGAAAAGCCCATGGCCTGGCGTACCAGACGCTCGATCTGGGCGATTTCGACTTCGGTAAGCGGTACGCGCTGCCACTCGCCGTCTTCGTCCCGCTCTTCCCGGAAATCCACCACGACTGCAGCGGAGAGCCGCTGCACCTGGCCCTGGCGATGCTGGATGTGGGCGATATTGCGATCCACTTCGTAATTGACGACGTCGTCCTGGCGCAGGTTGCTCAGCGCCTGCAGCCCCTGCTCGGCTTCCTCGAGAAGTTCGCCATCCTCATCGACCGGCAGGTTGATGGGGGAGGGAGCCACTCCGGGAGGCGTGTTGCTCAGCGCGCCGGGAATGCCCAGTGCCAGGTCGTCGCCACCGCTATAGGAAAGGCTGGACTGACTGCTGCGCACGGCAGCCTCGTTGGGTGGCTGGTTGGGCCCGAAGCGTTCGGACGTTTCCTCACGGCGGGAAAAGTCGATCTGGGCGGCGACCTGGGCCCGCACATTCTCCTGGCCGAGGATCGGCGCCAGAATGCTCTCGATGCGCTGTCGGTAGGAGCGCTCGACCTCGGCGATGTAGTCGAGCTGAGTGCCGTCCAGGTCGCGACCGTTGGCGCTGGGCATGGAGAGCAGGCGGCCGTTCTGGTCGACCACGGTCACGTCTTCGGCGGAAAGGTCCGGGACACTGCTCGACACCATGTGGATGATGGCATTGATCTGGCCATCCCCAATGACGCGACCCGGCTCCAGCGTCACGATGACCGATGCCTTGGCCGGCTCCTGGTCGCGCACGAATACCGACGAGCGGGCCATGGCCAGGTGAACCCTGGCCCGCGAAACCGGACCGAGGGATTCAATGGAACGGGACAGCTCGCCTTCGAGACCGCGCTGGAAGTTGACCTGCTCGGCAAACTGGCTGATGCCGAAGGCCTGGCTGTCCATCAGCTCGAAGCCGACGTTGCCGCCGCGGGGCAGCCCCTGCTCCGCCAGTTGCAGGCGCAAGCCGTGCACCGCATCCCCGGGCACCAGGAGGGCGGTCCCGCCCTCACTGAAACGGTAGGGCACGCCACGACTGTCCAGCTCGTTGATGATACGGCCGCCATCGACTTCCGTGAGGTTGCTGTAGAGCACCCGGTAATCGGGTTCGCGTGCCCACAGCAATAGGGCCACGATGATAGCGATAACGGCGGCGCCGCCAATCAGTATGGCAATCAGCGGGTTACCGCGCAATTGTTCCTGAATGCGCCCGAGTAGGGCGCTTGCCGGCTGGCTGGGCGTGGACTCCTGACGATCCTGCGTCGTGGCGCCATTGCTCATGCACGCCCCCTCGAGAGTGGCCCGTCCGCCGCTTGAATCCTGATCCTAGAAGATGGCATTGACTGCATCCGTCCACCGCGTTCTGGCTGCCCACAAGGGGCGCAACTGTGATGAACGCTATTATGCGAACCGCCGTCCAGACCAAATGCGGGAAAAGCCCGGTTTTTCCATGCCAATTGCCAGTATGGTCATCGGGTTGTAGCTGGTAGCCTTGCGCTACACTTCGAAAAATGACGTTACAGGGGGCCGCGGGCCATGAGTTCACCTGCCATTCAATCCGCACTTGCACAGATGCAGACCCTGGCCACTCAGGCCGGCGGACAAGCCACCAAGGGGCAGCTGGTTTCCACACAGGTGGGGCAGGGCGGTTTCGCTGGGGAGTTGCAGGCGTCCATTCAGCGTATCAATCGGCTGCAGCACACGGCCAGCACCAAGGCCATGGCTTTTCAGGCCGGCGACCCCAATGTCGAGCTCAACGATGTCATGGTCGACATGCAGAAGGCCAGCGTGGCGTTCCAGATGGGCTTGCAGGTCAGAAACCGGCTGGTTTCCGCCTATCGCGATGTCATGAACATGCAGGTCTGATTGTCCTGCCGTATGCCTTTACGCATCAGGCCTTGAGATCGATCAGGTTGCCCTGCAGCTCCTGCAGGCGTTCGGCGATGGCCAGCACCTCCTCGGAAGGAATCTGGCGCAGCACTTCACCGGATTCGCGGTCCACGATCTGCGTGATCACCCGTGACGGCACGTCGTTGAGCTTGAACTCCACGCCATACTGGCGCAGCACCTCATTGATCCGCTGAATCGGCTCCACCAGCTCGGCCGGGTTGATCGCCTGGGCGCTTTCGGTCTGGGCCAGCACGCCGCCTGCGGTGGGTAGCGACGCGATCACCGACTCCTTGCGCTCGCGCGGTGTCAGATCATGCAGGTAGGAAGCGCTGAGTGTGCTGGTGGCATCGGTCAATGGTGATGACATGGCGAATTTTCCTTATGTATGCCTTGAGGAGCACCGACCCCATATCGGTGCTCTCTCCTTTCTTGGTCGGCGCAAGGCCGCATTCCCCTGAAAATCCATCGGTAGAGACCCTATCGGCAGCCGAGCGGAGAAACTTTAGGTTTTGTATGAAAAGTCGGCATCACGACCTTGTTTTTTCTCCCGGCTCGACGCCTCGACCTGCCTTTTCCACCCTGTTGGAGCGCCGCTCCGCATCGCGACTGGCGCCACAGGCACCTCGGCGAAGGCCACTGCGCTGACGTATAAGTCGTTTATTTTACGTCTGTCAATACATCATAGAGCCTGACTATGATCCAGATCATGGCAACATTGTTACTGACTGAGTAGCCTCGGAAAGCCGAGCGGGGCAGGGGTACGGAAGATGAGGGAACAGCGCCGCTGCCAATACAGCAATGACAACACATGGGCAGAGACACGATGCGCATCAATCATCCGGTGACCGACCGCGAGTATGAGATACGCGACGATCAGAACCTCATTTCACGTACCGACGCCAAGGGGTGCATTACCTACGCATCTCCTACCTTCTGCGAGGTCAGCGGCTACTCCCGCGAGGAACTGATCGGCTCGCCCCACAACCTGATACGCCACCCGGACATGCCGGAAGCCGCCTTCGCCAACCTGTGGCAGACCATCGAGGCCGGCGAGATCTGGTCGGGGGTGGTCAAGAACCGGCGCAAGAACGGCGATTTCTACTGGGTGCATGCCCATGTGGTGCCGATTCTGGAGAACGGCGAGATGCGGGGTTACACCTCGGTGCGCGTCAAACCGGTACCTGGCGCCTGTGAAAGAGCCGAAGCGATCTATGCCCGGCTGCGCGAAGGCCGCACCCGCGGCATCCGCCTCGACCGCGGTCGGATCGTATCCACCGGGCCGCTGAGCCGCATGGTCAGGCTGCTGCCATCGGGGCTCGGGGGAGCGTTGTTCGCCATGGCCCTGGTGGCCATCGGCGTGATTGCCGCCAGCGACTTCATCGGCTGGCAGGGCCGGCTGGCCGGGGCCGTGGCGATCCTGGCAATGGCCTTTGCGGGCGGGCGGCGCTTCGATACTGCCGTGGCGCGCGTGCGCCATTTCTCCATGCAGGTGGCCGCGGGCAATCTGGCGGCGTCACCGCCACCCGCACGCCGGGATGGAATGCGCGAGGTCATTGACGCCATGGCCATCATGCAGTGCAGTCTGGCCAATATTTCAGGGGACATTCACCGTACTCTGGACGTGGTCGAGCGGGGAACCCTGGACCTGGAACGTGACAACCGCAACCTTGCCGAGCGGGCCCAGCAGCAGTCGACCTCGCTGCAGCAGACCGCCGCCAGCATGGAAGAGCTCACGACCACCGTTCAGCAGAACGCGGCAAGCACCGAGCAGGCGGAAAACGAGGCAAGACGGGTACGTGACGCCGTAGGCCGGAGTGGCCATGACGTCGGGCAACTGGTCGAGAGCATTCGCCATATCGCATCCAGCGCCGGCAAGATGACAGAGGCCATCGAGGCCATCGAGGCACTGGCCTTCCAGACCAACCTGCTGGCGCTCAACGCTTCCGTTGAAGCCGCCCGTGCCGGGGTGCATGGCCGTGGGTTTGCCGTTGTCGCGCAGGAAGTTCGTCGGCTGGCGGAGAGTTCCGCCACATCGGCCGATCGCGTGCGTGAGCTGATCGATCGCACTCAGGATGACATCGAGACAGGGGAGACGCGCATCGGCCAACTGGCCGAGAACAATCGCGGCGTGGTCGAGGCGGTGAACGGCATCGATCAACTGATTCGTGAAATGGCCATCGCTTCCCGGGAACAGGCCATCGGTCTCGAGCAGATCAATCAGGCGGTGGTGGCAATGGACAACGCCACGCGGCAGAGTGCCGAGAGAGTGTCCAATTCCGCCGCCCTCGGCGAGCTGCTGGCCGAGCAGGTGGAGCGGCTCACGGTGGCCATTTCGGCCCTGCGCCAGGCCGGTGAAGGCAAGGAGCGGGTGAGCCGCGAGCAGCGCTTTCGGGGCGCTGCCCGTGAGGTATCTCAGCTCGACGACTACGAGTCACTGCGGCTGGAAAACGAGCCCGTCTGACACGGGAGCGCCGATCCGGGGTACCCGATCAAGAGGGTCTGATCCAAGTGTGAATCGTGGAGTGGCTGGGGTATTCTGATGGTAATGGCTTGATGTTGATCAGCTGGAGTTCGCGTCAGGCCCATCAGGCAGCAAGCGCTTACCTTGCCAGCGAGGCGTCATGAGTCACGAGCTACCTATCGAACGCATCATGCAATCTGGCCTGCTGACCTGTGAGCCGGAGACCCCCCTGTGTATGGCGGCGGATCGCATGGCCGAACGCCAGTGCAGTTCTATCCTGGTGGTCAAGGCAGGGCAGGCGGTAGGGATATGGACCGAGCATGATGCGCTGTCGGTGAATTTTGCCGACTCGGATGCCGTATATGTGCCAATCAGCCGGGTGATGAGCCAGCCGGTGGCAACGCTGCACAAGACCACGTCAATCAGCGAAGCCGCCATGCGTTTCGGCACCGAGGGGCGCAGGCACTTTCTCGTGGTGGACAACGACGGTGCGCCACAGGGCATCCTGTCCCAGACCGACGTGGCGCTCAATCAAGGGCTCGAACCCTATCTGCGCCTGCGGGAAGTACGGGCCGCCATGCGGCAATGCCCACTGGTGCTTGCCGGTGACCGGTTGCTGGCCGAAGCGGCCGACGACATGCGCCAGAGCGGGTGCGATGCCGCGGTGGTGCAGTGCGAACAGGAGGGGCTGGGGATACTCACCGAGCGTGACCTGGTACGCTTCGTGGCGCGCCATCCCGGCAATACCCCGGTCTCGGACCTGGCCAGCCGCCCCCTGCTGACCGTACGGCTGAGCGACACGCTGATCTTTGCCCGCGATCTGCTGTTGAACCACCGGGTGCGCCACCTGGCGGTCAAGGATGAGGGCGGGGCGGTCGTCGGCTTGCTAGGCTTCCGCGACATGCTGGTCGGGGCCGAACACCTCTATATGCAGGACCTGCGCGAGGCGCTGGAGCAGCGTGATCGTGCCCTGGCCCAGTCGCGCCAGAACCTGCAGCTGGCGGAGCGAGTCATCGACTCTTCGCTGGAAGGCATCCTCATCACCGATGCCGACAACCGGATTGAATTCGTCAATCCGGCGTTCACCCACATGACCGGCTATACCGCAGAGGAGGCAATCGGCAAGACACCGGCCCTCATCTCGTCGGGACGCCACGATGCCGGCTTCTATCATCAGATGTGGGCGACCCTGAGGTCGTGCGGCTACTGGCGGGGTGAAATCTGGAACCGGCGCAAGGGCGGCGAGCTCTATCTGGAACTACTGACCATTACCGCCATCACCGATGACAGCGGCACCGTGACCCACTATGCCGCACTGTTCAACGACATCACCCATATCCGCGAGAACGAAGAGCGAATACGCAAGCTGGCCTACTACGATCCGCTGACCGGGCTGCCCAATCGTCGCCTGCTGGAAGATCGGCTCGACCTGGCGATTCGCCACGCGCATCGCAACCAGTCCCGTTTGGCGGTCATCTTCGTTGATCTCGATCACTTCAAGCAGGTCAACGATAGCCTGGGCCATGCGGTGGGGGACGAGCTTCTCGTGCTGGTTGCCCAGCGGCTGCAGAGCCGGCTCAGGGAGGACGATACCCTGGCGAGGCTGGGCGGTGACGAGTTCCTGATACTGTTGCCCGATCTCCGTGGTGTGGAAGAGGTGACCCCGGTCGCCCGGCGACTGATCGGCTCTCTTGGTGAGCCTTGCTTCATTGGCGGCCATGAACTGACGCTGGGGTGCAGCCTCGGCATCAGCCTTTATCCCGACGATGCCGACAACGCCGAGGCCCTGCTGCATGATGCCGATGTGGCCATGTACCATGCCAAGCAGAGCGGGCGCAATGCCTTCCGGTTCTATCGGACCGAATGGAACTCGCCGGACAACGAGCAGAAGGCAACGGTGCTGCCCGACTCGCGCTAGACGTGCTTCGTTCTGGAAAGGGGCGTTCCAGAAAGACACATTCAAGAACGGCGGCATGAAACGGCCCTTTTCCCGGTTTCATATGGTTTGCACTGCGGGTAGGCTAGGCGGCTGTTTACGGTTAACCGGCAGCCCTTGATGACCCGAATCAGCCCCAGCGGCGGCAGCGACCATCGTGGCCCCATGCGGCACGAATCGCTGATGGCGACCCACCATGATCCAGACCAGGACAACACCTGGATGATCGGCTATCTGGACATCATGACCCTGCTGGTGGCGTTGATGGTACTGCTGTTCAGCATTTCCTTCATGGACGACGGCGAGCCTCGTGACGCACGGGCCCTCGATGCCGAATGGCCCATGACCATCCCCCTGCCCAGCGAGTTGACATGGGCCATGGCGGCGCGGCCCCTGCTCCCTTCCGATCAACTGAGCCCAGGGGCCATTTCCGCCGCCCTGGGCGTTGCCGGTCTGCCGGTACGACGCGGCCTTGTGGAGCCTGCCCCGAAGGGAGCCCCCGCGCTGCTGGCGCTTCCTTCGGCTCGGCCCGAGCCCACGGCGCCCGTCGCATTCGCGTCGCCGCCGACGCCACTGGAGCTGCTCTCACGGATACCCCGCCTGGCGGGTCCGCCGCCCGATGCATTACCGTTTCCGCAGCCGGTCCTGCCCCGAGACACCGAGATGGCGGCGCCCCTTGCCGACTTCATGCTGGTGCTGACCGACCGGCCGCCAACGGGCGCGCTGAGCGTGATGCCGCAAGCGATTGCCGGTGCCATGGCGTTGAACCGGTCGTTGAGCGAACGAATCGAGGAAGCCCCCTATCTGCCCGACCTGGAAGGAGTGGAGGTGTCGCGGGTGGCGGAGGGCATCAAGCTGCGCGTGGAGGACCAGTTGCTGTTTCCCACCGCGGAGGCCGAGTTGACCGATGAAGGCCAGTCGCTGGTGCAGCGTCTTGTCGAGGTCATTCAGCGCCACGACGGTGAGGTGGCGGTGGAAGGCCACACGGATAGCCGTTCCATCCAGACCCCTGAGTTTCCCTCCAATTGGGTGCTCTCCAGCGCCCGGGCCATCGCCATCGTCCACGCCTTGGAGCAGGCGGGCGTCAGCTCCCATCGCCTGCGTGCCGTGGGGCTTGCCGATACCCAGCCCCTGGCCGGGAACGACACGGTGGAAGGTCGCGCCCAGAACCGCCGGGTCGAGGTGACGATCCATGCGAGATAGCCCCTTGTCGACAAACGTTTGAATGAAACGGCCATGTCATCCAGGCAGGGCAATCATGATGTGAATCAATTCTTATGGGATGAACCAATCCAACGGTTGCGCATCCCTTCTCTCAGGCAACACTCTCAAGCGACAATGGGCGACAGCAGGTCCCAGATGCACCAATAACAAAGCCTTAACACCTTAGCAGGGAAAGACGGCATGAAGCAGGTACCCGGCGAGCCTCGGGAAGACTCATCCACACGTCCTGCCAGCGAGCAGAAAGCCTGCCCGCTCTATCGACGGCAGCAGGAAGAGCTGCGCTTGATGGCGGCTGCGTTCGAGACCGGCCAGGCGACCCTGATCACCGATACCGACACGCGCATCATACGCGTCAACCAGGCCTTTACCCGGATCACCGGCTACCGCCTTGAGGACGTGCTCGGCCAGACCCCCCACCTGTTCAAGTCCGGCCGCCATGGCCCCGGGTTCTACGCCATGCTGTGGAATAGGCTCATGGCCAAGGGGCACTGGCAGGGGGAGATATGGAACCGCAACAAGCATGGGCAGGTGTACCCGATCTGGCAGTCGATCACGGTGGTGAAAGGCGACGATGACCAGGTTCTGCACTATGTGGCCGTCTTTCACGATATCACCGAACGCAAGCGTATCGAGCGCGCCCTGGCGCGGGAGGCCAGCAGCGACCACCTGACCGGTGTCGCCAATCGTCGCAGCTTCGACCGGGCGCTGGTCAAGGCGGTGAAATCGGCCCAGGCGGAAGAGCGCGAACTGGTGCTGGTGCTGTTCGACATCGACCACTTCAAGCGCGTCAACGATATTCATGGCCACGATGTCGGCGATGAGATCCTACTGCTGCTCGCGCGCTGCGTGCAGGACCGCCTGCGCAAGACGGATCTGCTGGCCCGCTGGGGTGGTGAGGAGTTCACCCTGCTGCTGTCGGATACGCCTTTGAGCGGTGCACTGCAGCTGGCGGAACGGTTGCGCCGCGACGTGGCCCGAGCCATCTTTCCCGGCCCGACCGTGACGATCAGCATTGGCCTGACCCGTTTCCAGCCCGGCGACAGCGCTCGCGACCTGCTGACCCGTGCGGATCGTGCGCTCTACCGCGCCAAGCAGAACGGCCGCAATCGGGTGGAAGTCATGACCCCGGATGCTTCCGAGCTGCCGCCTTTCCTGGAGCGAAGGGCCTTCGGCACCAGTGCGAAAGGCATCATTAAACTCCCCGCGACATCGTCGGCGGGAAGGCGTCCGGCGAAGGACTCGCACCAGGGGAGTGCAGGCGCTACCGTGCTGGATTCCGAGCATGCCGTACTGCCCAGCCACTCCCGCCTGTCGCGGGTGCTGGACAACGCTCTGGCCATCGCCATCGAGCGTCGCGGTTCATTGACGCTGTGCGCGCTGGATATCGACCATTTCAAGGCTATCAACGATACCCTGGGAAATGAACAGGCTGACCGGCTGCTGGTGCTGCTGGCGGAGCGTCTGGGCCACTACTTGCAAAACGACGACATGGTGATGCGTACCGGTGGCGACGAATTCGTGCTGCTGATGCAGCGTATGGCCGACGATACGGCGCTGCAGGCATTGCTCGAGGTCATCAGTCGCCCCTTCACCCTGGGCGATCGGCAGGTCAGGGTCACTGCCAGCATGGGCGTGTCCTGTTTTCCCAATGACCAGGCCGAAGGGGACAGCCTGTTGCGCCATGCCCAGCAGGCCATGTATCGCGCCAAGCAGAACGGCCGCAACATCCTGAGTCGCTTCGATCCCCGGCACGATCGCCAGGTACAGCAGTTCATGGTGGAACGTCGCCGTTTCGAGCGGGCCATCGACCAGGATGAGCTGCGCCTGCACTACCAACCCCAGGTGGACATGGCCACTGGCCAGGTAGTGGGGGTCGAGGCCCTGGTGCGCTGGCAGAGGCCGGGCGAGGGGTTGCTGGCACCGCACACCTTTCTCCCCCTGATCGAAGGCTCCCGCCTGGAAGAGGCCCTGGGCGAGTGGGTGCTGCGAACGGCGCTGACCCAGCTCGATCGATGGCAGGAGCTGGGCATCACGCTGCCGGCCAGCGTGAACATCAGCCCTTCGCACCTGCTCACTCGTGATTTCGTCACACGGCTTTCCGCGCTGCTCGCCGAGCACCCCAATGTCTCGCCCAGTCGTCTCAAGATCGAGGTAGTGGAAACCGCCGCCATGCACGATATCCAGGCGGCGCTGGAGGTGATCACCCGTTGTCAGGACATGGGAGTGCAGATGGCCATCGACGACTTTGGCACGGGGTTCTCCTCGCTGACCTACCTGCGCCAGCTACCGGTGGACCTCATCAAGGTGGACAAGAGCTTCGTCCGCGACATGCTGGCCGACCCGAGCGATCTCGCCATCGTGGAAAGCGTGATCTACATGTCGCGCCGTTTTGGTCGTTCGCTGCTGGCGGAAGGGGTGGAAACCCTGGAACACGCCAGCGAACTGCTGGCACGCGGCTGCCACCTGGCGCAGGGCTACGGCATTGCGCGGCCCATGCCGCCGGAATCATTGGAAGAATGGTTGGCGCAATGGCCCAATCGCGCCGACTGGCAGGCATTGGCAGGGGAGGTTGGTCGCTCCGGGCATGCTTGAGAGGTGGCTTCAGCTCGCGACCGTGTTGCCTCCGCCAGGGCGCCGGCCGCGATGGAATCAGCGCTACCAAGAGCCTTTTTTTGCGGGTCACCCTAAAGTTCTTCGGTGATAAGCCGAACCATACAGGTGAGGAGGCTCATTCACCTGACAGACAAGGCAGTTCCCCATGTCAACGATCTCATCCCTCGGCATAGGCTCCGGCCTGGACCTCAATGGTCTGCTGGACCAGCTCAACGAAGCCGAACGCGGCAAGCTCGAACCCATCGAGCACCAGATAGAGTCCCAGCAGGTACGAATTACCGCCTACGGTGAGCTGAAGGGGGCGCTGTCCAGCTTCCAGTCGTCCGTCGATGCGCTCAATGACGCTTCGCTGTACCAGAGCCTGTCGGCCGACGTGAGTGGCGAGGCGGTACAGGCAGCCACCAGCTCGGATGCCAGCCCCGGCCGCTATGACGTCACCGTGAATCAGCTGGCGATGTCGGGCAGTTTGGCCACCCAGCGGGTCGAGGGCCTGGACACGGTACTCACCGACGCCGATACCACGCTCAACTTGACCTTCGAGAACGGCGAACTCGATCATGGCGTTGCCATTGCAGCCGGCAGCACGCTGGAAGACGTGCGCGATGCCATCAACGCGGACCCCGAGGCGGCGGTCACGGCCTCCATCGTCAATGATGGCGAGGGTTTTCGCCTGGCGCTGATGTCAAAGGATACCGGTGAGCAGGCCGCGATTACCGGTACGGATTTCGCTGCGATGGCGACCCAGGCCAGCCTGACGGACGACACTATCGTTCAATCGGGCCAGGATGCTTCTCTCGAGGTTAACGGCATCGCCATCTCCAGCGCCACCAATCAGGTCGAAGGCGCCATCCAGGGCGTTACCCTCGGCCTGACCCAGGAAGGCAGCAGCACCATCAACGTGGAGCGCGACACCCGCGCCGTGCGCGAGGCAGTGACCAATTTCGTCGAGGCCTACAACGCCTTCAGGACGACGACCGGCGAACTGGCCGCCTTCGATGGCGAAACCGGCCAGGCTGGTGAATTGCTTGGCGACAACACCCTGCGTACCGTGGAGTCCCGGCTGCGTGCCGACCTGGCTGGCGGCGTGATGCAGGGTGGCGAAGAGGGTGGGATGTCGATGCTGGCGGATATCGGTATCTCGATGCAGCTCGACGGCAGCCTGGCACTGGACGAGGACCGCCTCGACCTGGTGATCGGCGAGGACATGGATGCCCTGGGTGCGTTCTTTACCGGCGACCCCGATAGCGACGTCGAGGATACAAGCGTCGGCATGGCCGGCCAACTGAGCGAGACCCTGGGGCAACTACTCGGTACTAACGGCATCGTGGAGAACTCGATCAGCGGTGCCGAGACCCGCATCGACAGCCTCGTCGACCGCTATACGCGAATGGAGCAGAGCATCGACGCGACAATTGCCCGCTATCGCACCCAGTTCGGCCAGCTCGACGCCATGATCGCAAGCATGAACCAGACCAGCAGCTATCTGACCGAGCAGTTCGACATGATGAACGCCCAGCTTGGCCGGAATTGAGGTGGCCTTTGTGAACTGAAGGGTAACGGGGAGCTCAGTGCTCCCCGTTCGTCCAGTCTTCAGTCCTCAATCCGGGCACACGTTCGAACTCGCGCAGATTATTGCTGACGACGACCAGCCCAAGCGATCTGGCATGGCCGGCTATCATCTGGTCATAGGGGCCGATAGGGGTGCCGTGCCTGGCGAGTTCAGCCCTGAGTTGGCCAGTATGGGCAGCGGCATTGGTATCGTAATCCAATATGTCCAGCCTGGCGGCGAAACCTTCGACGACCGTCAGGTTTCTCTCCGGTGCCGCCGACTTTTCTGCTCCATATACCAGTTCCATCAGCGTGATGGTGCTGATGCACATCTGGCCCTGATGGAGGCGGAAGGCTTTCCGAACCTCCTCGGGTTTGTTCTTGATGGTGAATATGGCGATGTTGGTGTCCAGCATGTACTTCAGCATCAGATCGCCTCGCGCTCTTGCCCCTCGGGTTGCTCGCGCTCGGCCATGAAATCAGCGCTGACGTTCTCACCGTCGAACCAGCTATCCCAGGATTCGCCTGCTGGTGTAATGATGCGGATACGGCCGACAGCGACGATGTCGACACGTCTGACGTCATCGGGTAGAGCGACAAGCTTGGGTAAGCGGATCGCTTGGCTACGATTGCTCTTGAATACGGCGCCTTGTTCCATGATCGGCCCTCCATGGATATGTCAAATGTATATGGCAAAAGAATAGCGCGGCGCCTGGATATGTCAATGGGATATGCCGTCGGGCTTCGCGCACCAAGCCGCCCTGCTCGGTACCAGTCCGCGGCACACGGCCATGCTGCGTCTCGCGCCAGCGAGTGAAGCCGACCCGTTCGGCAAGTGCCGGATGACCTGCCAGGCCTAAAGTCTTGCCGCTTCCGGCCGATAACCTTCCCACAGGGCCGTGTCGCGCCCTTGCGAGTGTCACGCCGTGGCCGTCATCAACACCAACATCCTTTCCCTGAAGGTGCAAGCGAACCTGCGCAGCAGCCAGGCCGCGATGCACACGGCCATGCTGCGTCTTTCATCCGGCCTGCGCATCAACAGCGCCAAGGACGACCCGGCCGGTCAGGCCATCGCCAATCGCATGACCGCGCAGATACGCGGCCTCGAGCAGGCCGCGCGTAACGCCAACGACGGCATTTCCCTGGTGCAGACCGCCGAGGGCGCCCTCAACCAGGTCAACGACAACCTGCAGCGCATTCGCGAGCTTACCGTGCAGGCCGGCAACGGAACCCTCAGCCCTTCCGATCTCGACTCGATACAGGAAGAGATCGACATGCGCCTGGACGAGATCGACCGCATTGCCGCACAGACCGGATTCAATGGCATCGGCGTGCTGGGGGAGGGGCGCCGCGTGCACATCCAGGTGGGAGCCAACGACGGCCAGACCATCGCCATCGACCTGCCGCGCTTCGACCGCCACACCCTGGGCCTTGGTGAATTCCGCGTTGCCGAAGGCGCGGGCGGCGCCACCGAATCCCCGCTCGAAACGCTGGACAAGGCCCTCAACCAGGTGGATCGCCAGCGCAGCCGGCTGGGTGCGCTGCACAACCGCTTCGAGGCGGTCATCGACAACCTGCAGAACACCTCGCTCAACCTCAGCGCCGCGCGCTCGCGCATTCAGGACGCCGACTACGCCCGGGAAATATCCAATCTGGTGCGCGCCCAGATCCAGCAGCAGGTGGGTATGGCCGTGCTGGCCCAGGCCAACCAGCAGCCGGCGATGGTGCTGGAGCTATTGCGCCACCTCTAGCAGGGTGGCATCGGCGGGTTGCTCGATGATCGCCGCAAGGCGCGGGGGGCGATGGTGAATGCGCCGCCACTTGGCGCTGTGAAACTAGCGAGTGGCGCTGCGCGGATGAGTGCCCAGTGGCGGCCATGCCCGGCTAGCCAGAGTCACGCTCGGCCACTCAGTGTGCTCTTGCCTCCCGTGGATTGTACGGCCCGGGCGATGATGTCGTACTGAGTCAGCTCAGGCGGGGACTCCAGTGTGCCGCTGTCGGCGGCGATGCGAGCCCGGGTACCCTCGGTGGTATTGGGTTCGGTACGTTCGGTACTGTGCCGCTGGTTGGCCTGTTGTGCCATTTCCAGTTGGGCGGTGAGCAGATACTGGCGGGCGGTGGCGGCCACCTGGTGATCCTTGGGTGACGGGTCGGCCGGGGCAAGGGCGGCGCTGATCACCTGCTGCATCTTGCCGATGGTGGCCCGGGGGTCGCCGGGCACGGGGCCGTAGTCGATGGGCACCTGACCGGCCACGGCGTAGTGTTGCCCGTCTGGCCCGCGTTCGTATTCGTAGCTGGCAACGCCGGTGTACTGGCCGCCGGCAATCTGATGGGCCAGTTCGTGCTGGCGCACCTCGCGATCGATGGTCTTGAGCTGCTCCAACTGACGCAGTTCTTCTTCGCTCAGGGTTTCGCCGTTGGGCTTCTGCGCCGCTTCGCTTTCGGCAACCTTGCCCTGGGCCGCTTCCTCGGCGGCCATGCCGGTTGCCTCGCCACTGGCGGGCTCTCCCACGCGGCGTGCGGCGTCGGCATTGCCGAGGTGGCTGCCGCCGGGTTGCCAGCTGTTCGAGGTGAAGGGTACGGGGCCGATAACGGTGGAAGCGTGCATTAAGGAATGTCCGTAAGGCGGGCGTAATCCGGTAAAGTATTGGCGACCCTTGCGTTGACGGCAAGCCCCACGCAATCATGACCGACAGCTCATGCCGACCATTGACGTCATCATCGAACTTTCCCCGGAATCCTGCCTGGCCCATTACGAAGGGCGAGTCGGGCAGGTTCATGCCCATAGTCTGGATGGCCGACGGGTCATCTTTCCGGCCGAGGCGCTGCGCCGGGTCGTGACCCGCGAGGGTGTGCATGGAATCTACCGGCTGACCTTCACTGTGGAAGGCCGTTTCGAATCGATCCGGAAAATAAGATGACCGAGGTCAAGACCGTGGGCTATTGGTCTTTGCATCATGCTGTTTCATCGGCGCAACTTAGATACCATTCTCCCCTCCGGCTTTTCAGACGGAGCCCCCGGGCGTTTCGTCCCAGGGCTCGGGCGGGGTCATCAGGCATCAACTGCTTATAAAAAATAATTCACTATGAAAAGAAGGCATTGCCATGTTGTCAGGGGTGGCTGAAGAGAAGCGTGCGGGCAGGCGGCAGAGAAAGCGCCGTCTCGATTCAGTAGACACGGTGGCCAAGCCGCCCGAGATCGGTCAGGAACTGTTCGTGGGGCTCAACTCCCTGCGCGATACCTGCAGCAGCCGGCACCACTCGCGGGACTTCGCCTTCGCCCACGCCCATTATCTGCGCAGCCGGGTGCTTGCGGTGGGGCTGATCTTTGCGCTGCTTTCGCCGCTGTGGATCGTGGTGGACGCGCTGGTGCTGCCTTCCAGCCTGCTCAAGTACACCCTGGCAGGAAGGATGGTGTTGATGCTGGGGCTGGTCGGGCTGCTGCTGCTGGCGCTGGTCAGCCGTGAGCGCATCCGCTGTATCCGGTTCTCGGCCGGTATGCTGCTGGCGCTGCCCGCGGCGTTCTATGTGCTGGTGCTTGTCATGCTGCCATCCGATGAACTGAAGAGCCTGGTGGGCTACGGCTTCATTCCTTTCCTGCTGGTGGCGTCGCTCAGCGTCTTTCCCTTCACCCTGCTGGAATCCTTCCTTGCCGGCATGGCCATGCTGACGCTGCTGATGTTCTCCCAGGTAATGGATGGCAGCTGGATGTCCGGCAGGGGCGTGGAGTCGCTGTGGCTGTTGACCAGCCTGCTGGCGGTGTCGCTGGCGGCCAACCACTTTCAGCTCAGCCTGCTGCTGCGGCTCTACCGCCAGGCCACCCACGATTCGCTGACCGGGCTGTTCAACCGCAGGGCGCTGGAGCTGCACCTGGAGAAGATCCAGGCCTGGCAGCGCGAGATAGAAGGCAGGGCCAGTGCAGGCAAGGCACCCTGTTCGGTGCTGATGATGGATCTGGACCACTTCAAGCGGATCAACGACACCCATGGCCATTCGGTAGGCGACACCGTGTTGCGCAAGTTTGCCGCCATCCTGTTGGGTCAGACGCGCAAGCACGACTGCGCGGCGCGCTATGGCGGCGAGGAATTCGTGGTCATCCTGCTGGGCAGCGATGAGCAGCAGGCGACAGAAGTGGCCGAGCGCATTCGTTACGCGGTGGAATCCCACGAGTTCAGGAACCACGAGCGGCAGCGCGTGCCGGTCACCACCAGCATCGGGGTAACCCAGTTGCGCCAGGACGAGCCCCCGCAGAACGCGATCAAGCGAGCCGACGAGGCGCTCTATCGTGCCAAGCACGAGGGCCGTAACCGGATCGCGCTGGCGGAAATGCCGGTCGTGGAAGGCGGTGCGGCATGATTCCCCGCCTGAGCGGCTAGGGCGATAGGCGCCTTGCGCCGGGCGTGCAGCGGCGTCGCCGACATTCAAGTAACCGGGCCCATGGCCGATATCCCCTACAGAGTGTCTGCAAGAGTGGGGACTGCATGCCCAATAATACTCAGCAGGTAGCGCTTCATACCTGGCTGATCATGGTGCCAGTCCTGCTCATCGTGATGGGTTTGATCAACGGCCTGGCTGCGTGGCAACTGGCGACTGCATGGAAGCCGTCGCTTGTCAGCATGCCGCTGTTGGTGCTGGCGGGGATGGGGCTGCTGTCCGTGACCTTTGGCCGTATGGTCTTCGCACGGCTGTGCGGTGGCCTGCTGGTTCTGTTTTGTCTGCTGGCGGCGCTGGCGGCCCATATGCCTGGTGTGCCGATCCCCTGGCCGCTGCCGATTCGGGTTGCCACCGGCGTGGCTATCTTCTGCGTGGCGGTCTGCCTGCTGGCCGGCGCCGGTTCGGAGCGGGTGCGCTGGCTGTGGGTGATGCTGGGGTTTGTGCTGACGCTGCTCGGCGGTCTCGGCGTCGTGGGAGATATCTGGCCCGACACCACGTTGCATGACCGGCTGGGCGGCTCTTTCAACAGTGCGTTCACCGCACTGCCTGCGCTGCTGTGCGGTACCGCCATGCTGCTGCACGGCTTCTTGCCGCCACTGCGGCGGGCAGAGATTCCCCGGGTGGTGCTGGTGGCGCTGCTGTGTGGCTCGCTGGCCAGCGTACTGACCTGGTACGGCCTCAGTTGGCAGCATTACGATGACCAGCGACGGCAGGGCGCCGAGCTGCTGGCCAACTTCAAGACGTCATCCGAGCAGGTGGTGGGCAGCAGCCAATTGCTGCTGCAGCGCATGGCGGAGCGCTGGACGCACCTGGGCGGCCTGCCCGAGGCGGGCTTCCGCGAGCTGGAGCTCGCTACCTATTTCCGCGACACGCCCAGCCTCGTATCGTTCTACTGGCAGAACAGCGAGGAGCGTTTCCACTGGGGAGTGGACCGTGATACCAGCTTGGTGCTGCCGCACTGGGTGCAGCAGGAGGATGGCTGGCTGATGGACTGGCTGGCGGTGGGGGGCCTGGCACCGCGCTGGGTGCTGCCGGACCCGGCGCGCCCCGGACTGGCGCTGGTGTCGGTGCCGCTCGGCCGTGGCCAGGAAAGCCGCCTGGTCGGGGTGGTGGATCTGGGGCGGCTGCTGAGCGAAGAGGTGCGCACCATCGTCAGCCCCCTGGCGCTGACGGTGCATCGTGACTCCCATCTGCTGTTTTCCAACCGGGGTGGCAAGGACGAACTCGGCCATCAGCTTGCCACGACGGGTATCGTGCTGCCGGGCGGGGTGACGCTCGAGGCTCGAGGATACGCGCCGGCGTCGGTGGCGCCTACGCTTGGGGGCCTGGTGCCGCTGGGGGTGGCCGTAGGCGGGTTGACGCTGACCTATCTGCTGGCGTTCAGTCTTGGCGTCACCGGCCTCAGCTCGCGCCGTTCGTTGATGCTGGCCCAGGCGCAGCGCCATCGCCGAGCGCAGCAGCGGGTGCAGGCCATGGTGGCGCGGGATCGTCCGCTGCCGGAAACCCTGAGGGCCATCTG
Source organism: Billgrantia endophytica (assembly GCF_002879615.1). Taxonomy (GTDB): domain Bacteria; phylum Pseudomonadota; class Gammaproteobacteria; order Pseudomonadales; family Halomonadaceae; genus Halomonas; species Halomonas endophytica. Next base: position 17,379 of record NZ_PNRF01000005.1, on the reverse strand, counting down.
CCGGCTGGTGGAGTTCCAGTCGCCGGGAGCGCTGTCTTCCATCATGCTGTGCGACCGGCAGCAGCGAACGCTGGATCGCGCCTTCAGCACCAGTCTGCCCGCCAGCTATCTGGACAAGGTGAGCGGTGCGCGGATCGACCCGGCATCGAGCGCCTGCGGCCGCGCTGCCTATCAGCGGGACTTCGTCATCTGCCGCGACATCGCCACTGATCCGCTGTGGGCGGGCTTCCGTGAGGTGGCGGAAGCCCATGGGCTGCGTGCCTGCTGGTCCTGCCCGGTAATGGCCAGTAACGGTCGCGTGCTGGGCACTTTTGCCATCTACTACCGCCAGCCTGGAGAACCTTCCCGCGGCGACCGGCGCCGTCTCGTCGAAGCGGCCGAGCTGGCGTCGCTGGCGGTGGAGCGTGAAGAGAACCGCCAGGCTCTCCACGAGAACGAGCAGCGCTACAGCTCGCTGTTCACCTACCATCCGGATGCGGTGTTCTCGCTGGATCTGTCGGGCCGTTTCATCAGTGCCAACGCCGCCTGCAGCAAGCTCACGGAGTACCCGCTGGATCGACTGATCGGCATGCATGTCAGGGCGCTGTTCGATGAGGAAGACCGGGAGCAGGTCGAGAATCGCTTTTCCTCCAGCCTGCAGGGTGAAGCCCTCCGCTACTCGGTGGAGGTGAAGCGCCGGAGCGGTGAGGCGGTGTCGGTGGACCTGACCCATCTGCCGATCATCATCGATGGCGAGGTGGTGGGGGTGTACGGCATTGCCAAGGATACGACCGAGCGCAAGGCCTACGAAGCACAACTGGCATTCCACGCCAGCCATGATGACTTGACCGGCCTGGCAAACCGTGCCCTGTTCGAGGAGCGTCTGGTACACGACGTGCAACTGGCGCGGCGCCATGAGCGGCAACTCGCCGTGCTCTTCATCGATCTGGATGACTTCAAGCCGATCAACGACAGCCTGGGGCATGAAGTGGGGGACCAGGTGCTGAAGCAGGTTGGCCAGCGGCTGGCCGAGGAGTTGGCGCCTGGCGATACCCTGGCTCGATTCGGTGGAGATGAGTTCATCGTTCTGCTTCCCGAACTGAGTTACGAAAGGGCCGCGCTGGAGTTGGCGGAACGCTTGATTCTCTGTGTCGGCCGGCCCTACTGCGTGGAGGGGCACGAACTTTATATCGGTGCCAGCGTTGGCGTGGCCTTCCTGGTGGAGGCGCTTGCCAGCCCGCTGGAGCTGATCCAGCAGGCTGACATGGCCATGTACCGTGCCAAGCAGCAGGGGCGCAATACCTGGCAATGCTTCACCAGTGAGATCAATGAGGACGTGAGCTCGCGCATGGCCTTGCGCAATGATCTTCAGGAGGCCATCGAAGCGGAGAATTTCGAGCTGCATTACCAGCCCCTGCTCAATGTCGCCGACGGCTCCGTGGAAGGGGTCGAAGCACTGGTACGCTGGCATCACCCGGACAAGGGCTACCTGACTCCTGCTCTATTCATTCCCCTTTCCGAAGAAACCGGCCAGATCGGACCCATCAGCGAGAGGGTGCTCAGAAAGGCCTGTCGTGACATGTATCAGCTGGAGAAAGAGGGGCTGGGGCGCCTTCGGGTGTCGGTCAACCTCTCGCCGCTGCAGTTCCATCGTCCCAATTTCCTGGCAAACCTCAGGCAAACGTTGAGGGAAACCGGCCTGGATGCCACCTGTCTGGAGCTGGAACTGACCGAAGGTATCCTGATGAGCGACACGATCGGCGCCATCGAAACGCTCCAGGCGTTGCGCAACATGGGCGTCGAGGTGTCGATCGATGACTTCGGTACCGGGTTCTCCAGCCTGAGCTATCTGAAACAGTTGCCGATCAACAAGATCAAGATCGACCGCAGTTTCATTCATGATGTCACGACGAACCCTCATGACAGTGCGATCGTGCAGGGCATCATCTCGATGGCGCACCATCTCGGCGTCAGGGTGGTGGCGGAAGGCATCGAGGAGAGCGAACAGCGTGATTTCCTGCTGGAGCACGGCTGCGATGTCTTCCAGGGGTACTTCTTTGCTCGGCCGATGCCACTGGATCAGCTAAAGGCCTATCTGGTGCGGCGGCCGAGAAAGGTGTCCGGTATGAAAAAACCGTTGATGCCGGTCGATAGATAGCAGAGTCGACCCTTGGCCTGGCTCCCGCCAGGCCGGTCGAGTTCCACCTAGACGCAGCAAGGTCAGACGAGGCGAGGATGGCAAAGCAAGACGATTTCATTCGAGTCGGCAGACCAGCCGAGATCGAGATGCTGCTGGATCAACTGATCCAGCCCGGCGGGGCTTCGCTACTGCTCGACAAACCCGACAGCACCCCCTTGCCGGTACTGCTCATGGAGCAGGTGCCGGCTGAGTCGCTGGCGATGGATATCACCGCCGTTCGCGAGATCGCGGTGGAGCTCAAGCATGGCCTGGCGTTCAGGCTGATAGGGCAGGTACAGGGCAAGATGATTCGCACCCCCCTGCTCAAGGTGGTGGAAACGGACACCTCGGGTGGCCGTGTGACCTGCTACTGCGAGTATCCTCTCTACCTGGAAGAGCTGCAGCGTCGCGAGGCGTTTCGGGCCAGACTGCGGCTGGGCATGGAAGTGGGGGCCATCCTCAGGGGCGCCGGGGAAATGACGGCCCAGGGCGATCTCAAGGATCTTTCCCAGGAAGGGTGCCAGCTCGAGCTGCCCGCCTCTGCCGCTGCCCTGTTGTCCGGTTCGTCCCCGCTCGAGATCGAGCTCTGCTTTCCCGATGGGACGCGTTTCGTCGTCAAGGCATCGCCGCGCCACCGGACGACGGATACCGAGCGACAGGTATTGAGCGTGGGCTTTCGCTTCGAGAACTGCAGCTCCGAGCAGGAGCGCAAGCTGTGGTTCTTCGTTCGGGAGATCGAACGAGAATCCTCGCGTCATGCCGAGGAGGCCGATGTGGGACGCCTGGCCTCCATGCTGTTCCAGAGCCAGTCCAGCGTGGCGGCGCCGGTGGGGCGACGCAACCTGTTGACCTATCCCACCCCCATGGCACGACGCCTGTCGCGTGTGGCCGGTTATCTGGATTCACAACTGCTCGAGCTTCAGCAGGGTGACGCGATCGACTCCGTGCAGCTTTCCCGTCATGCGGACATGCTGCTGACGCTGGCGGAAGAGGACATCGAGGCGCTACTGTTCGCCAGTCGCTGTCTCGGCCGTGAACCGCTGCTGGTACGCCACGGATTGTCGGTCGCCATTCACATGCTGGCACTGGCCAGTGAGAATTCGGTGCCGCGAGACGTGCGCAAGGCGCTGGCCGCCAGTGCCATGGTGCATGATCTGGGCAAGGGCCTGTTGCCGGCATCGCTGTTTTCGGCGACATCGCTCGCGCCCCCCGAGTACGAGCAGTTGAAAGAGCATGTGCCGCTGCTGCTGCAGGGCTTGAGGCATTGCCAGTGGCTTTCCGTCAGCGTGGCGAAGGCGGTCATAGAGGGCGCCAACGAGCGCCTGGATGGCAGTGGTTATCCAGCCGGACTGGTCAGCGACCAACTCCAGGAACTCTCCCGCATGAGTGCGGTGGTGGATGTCGTCGATGCCATGCGCCGCGACCGACCCGATCGGCCGGCCTGGCGTATCGATGCGGTGTATCGACATCTGCTCAAGGAGCCCGGGCAGTTCGATCCGCGCTGGGTCAAGCGCTATATCCAGCGCTTCGGGTTGCGGCCGGTAGGCTCCCTGGCGCGTTTCGCCAACGGCGACATGGCCTGGATCCAGCGCCTGGACCAGCAGGGCAAGCCGTTCCAGGTGCAACTGACCGATAGCCTCGAGCCGCCGGGAGAGTCACTCGGCGAGATCGTGCGTGGCGATGTCACCGCTCGACTGGGCGAACCGGTCGAGGAAATCCCTGTTTCGACATGATGCCTGCCGACAGGCTGCTCGCGGCAGAGGGACGAGCCGGCTCGGTGGTGGCAAGGTAATGCAACGAGCGATTAAAGTTGTCGGCGCGGATGCCGATACAGGGAAATAACCGCTAGGTCTTGGGCTTTTCACCGAAACCCCCTGGTGCCGGCCCTGTCAGAATGGTCAGGAATGAAAAAGGACGTGTCATGAGCACAATCACTTCTCTGGGTATCGGGTCGGGGCTGGACCTCAACGGTTTGCTGGATCAGCTCAACGCCGCCGAGCGCAAGAAGCTCGAGCCGATCAAGCTGCAGCAGCAGAGCCACCAGGCGAAGATATCCGCCTACGGCACGCTGCAGGGCGCCTTGTCGAGTTTCCAGACCGCAGCCGCCAAGCTCAACGATCCGGGCTTTTTCCAGAGCGTGAGCAGCACGGTAACCGGCAGTGGCGTGAAGGCGGCCGCCAGCGCCGATGCGCCGCCGGGGCGCTACGACGTCAACGTCGAGGCGCTGGCCCGCTCCCAGAGCATTGCGACGGGCGGTTTTGCCGGGGATGCCACCTTTGGCGGCGAGCTGACGATGACCGTGGGGATGGGCGACGAGGCCAGGGAACTGACGATCGACCTCGATGAGGGTAGTTCGCTGGCCGACCTGCGTGACGCCATCAACGCCGAGAAGGGGGGAGTCACGGCGTCCATCGTCAACGATGGCAACCCCGACAGCCCCTATCGTCTGGTGTTGACCGCCAACGAGACCGGTACCAACGCGGCGGTGCAGTCGGTGTCGCTCGGCGGGGAGAACGGCTTCAGCTTCGGCTTCGATGCAGAGGGTAACGCCACCGGCAGCATGACTCAGACCGTGGCGGCCCAGAATGCCCGTCTGGAAGTCAATGGCATTGCGATCACGAGCCAGTCCAACCAGGTGAAGGGTGCCATTCAGGGCGTCACCCTGGATCTTTCCGAAACCACTGCCGACGGCTCTACCACCACGGTCACGGTCGAGCGCAATACCCTGGCGATTCGCGAAGCGGTGAGCGACTTCGTCAAGGCATACAACGAGGTGCGGGCCACGATAAACGGCCTGACCAGTTTCAATGCCGAAACCGGTGATGCCGGCGAACTCCTGGGTGACAGCACCCTGCGCACCATCGAGAACCGGATGCGTAGCACCCTGAGCGGCGGCGTGGCTGAAGGTGAGTTCCGCATGCTGTCGGATATCGGCATCACCCTGCAGCGTGACGGTAAGCTCAAGCTCGACGAAGAAAAATTGAGCGGGATCGTGGCCAGTGAGCCCGAGGCGCTGGCGGCTTTCTTTGCCGGCGAGAGCGAGGCCGGCGGCATGGCGGGCAAGCTGAATGAAGCCCTCGATCAGGTATTGCGCGACGAGGGCCTGCTGGACAACGCCAAGCGCGGGCTCGAGACGCGGATCAGCAACCTGGACGACCGCCACGAGCGCATGGAGCGCAGCATCGAGCAGACCATCCAGCGCTATCGTATCCAGTTTGGCCAGTTGGACGTCATGATCGCCAGCATGAACCAGACCAGCGACTATCTGTTCCAGCAGTTCGAGATGATGAACGCCCAGTTGGGGCGCAGTAGATAATCGGCCCAGGCCCTCGAGCCTGTGACTGGCCGTCACAACACAGGAGAATGAGTGCCATGACCGCAATGCGAGGGGCCGCCGCCTACGGCCGTGGAGCCGGGGCCTATGCCCGGGTTGGCGTGGAAAGCGGGGTGATGTCGGCAAGCCCGCATCAGCTCATCGTCATGCTGTTCGATGGTGCTCTGAGCTCGATTCGTGCCGCTCGCATTCATATGCAGGCCGGCAGTGTGGCCGAGAAGGGCAGGGCGATCTCCAAGGCGCTGGATATCGTCAACAACGGGCTGCTGGCAGCGCTGGATACCGAGAAGGGCGGCGAAATCGCCGAGCGGCTCGGTTCTCTGTACGACTATGTCGTCCGGCTGCTGCTGGCAGCCAACCTGCACGATGACCAGGAGAGCCTGGACCAGGCGGAACGGCTGCTGGAAGACATCGCCTCCGCCTGGCGGGAAATCGGCAGCGCCGGAGCGCAGGATTGAATGGCGACGTCAAACGCTGGGAAGCCGGCAACCGTGATCGTCGGTTATGTCCAGCTTCAGGAGCTGGTGTCTGGCATGCTCGAGCTGGCGCGGGCCGGTGACTGGGAGGCGCTGATCGAGCGTCAGGCCGACTATTTGCAGCTTGCCGAGCGGCTGAGGCGGCTGGATGCCGAGCAACCCCTGGGCGAGGCGGATGCCTCGCGCAAGGCGGAATTGCTGGAATCGATCCTGGCCGATGACCTGGCGATCCGCGAGTACCTGCTGGTGCGCCGCAATGAACTGGGACAGCTGATGGATTCATCACGTCGTCAGCGCGACCTGCATCGCAGCTATGGCAAGCAGGCGTCATCGACCAATGCTGCTGGGAACCACTATGACCAGGGGACCCCGTGAGTGGCATCACGCCGCTGCTGGACACCCTGCTCCATCAGGTGCTGGGCAAGCGTGTCGATACCCAGCCGCCTCGTGATCTGAACGAGCCGGTTCGCCCCGTCAACGCCGGTGAGGGTCCGAGGGCCCTGCACAGCGATTCAAGACTGGAAGGTCGCCGCCCGGGCACGACGCCGTTACCCGTACCCGGTTCGACCGGTCCATTGCCGCGCGGGGACGCGCCGGGTGGCCAGGCTGATTCGGCGCGCCCCCCGGCCTCTTTCCAGACCCACTTCAGTCCTTCGGCGCGTACCATCGCCGACCTTCTGGTTCGTTTTCCCGCCCCCCCCTCCGTGCTGAGCGCGACGGGGCCGCTCATGGGCGCCGATGAGTCACCCAGCGCCGCCACCCTGGCCAACCGGCTGCAGGTGGGTATTCGTGACAGTGGGTTGTTCTACGAGTCTCACCTGTCCCGCTGGTATCGCGGCGAACTGACTCGCCAGCAACTGGAGCGGGAGCCACAAATGTGGCGAACGCTGCGTTTCTCTCCAGCAGCGGTGACTCAAGGCGGTGCCGCAACGTCACCCGGCGCCATGGTGGGCCCGGCCGCTGGTGGCGCGGGGCTGCCAGGTGCCCAGGTGGCGGCAGGAGCGGGTTTGACGCCGCCACCCGTGACGGGGGGCGGCCCCATCCAGGGGCCGGCTGCCCAGGCCCAATCCTATGCCGTTACCGGCGCACTGCTTCCCGCCACTTCATCTGGCGGGGGTGACAGTGCGGCACCGCGCGACACGGCGGCCGCGTCATCGCGCGCGGCCGCCATGCCTGGTCAGGGAGCTGGCCCGGAAACGGCGGGGCGCGAGCCGTTGGAAAACGCTGCGCGGATGCGCCCGGGTGCCGGAGAGCCGGTGCACGAGAGCCTCCAGGGGGTCGTTCGCCATCAGTTGGAGATGCTGGTGACGCCTGTCCTGCGCTGGGAAGGGGATGTCTGGTCGGGCATCTTCATGGCGCTGATGGTGCAGTTGCCGGTGGGTGCCAGGCACGAAGACGAGGGTGAGCAGGAAGGGGATTCTTCGCCTGGATACTGGCATTCGGAACTCCGGCTGACGGTGCCCAGCCTGGGCGAGATCCGTGTGGCCATGTGGCTGCGTGACGTGGATGTCAGGCTTGAGTTGAAAGCGGCTGATGAGCCGACCTTGGCGATACTGCAGGGTGGCGTGCCGACACTGGAGCAACGACTTCAGGCGGCAGGCATGTCCCGCGTCCTGATCGACGCGCGCCTCTTGGAGGAGGGCAAGTCCCATGGCTGAGCCCGGTCCTGAGCATCGTCGACAGGCCATAGCCCTTGCCTACCGGGACGGTGATGATGCACCGAGAGTACTGGCCAAGGGTTACGGTGACATGGCCGAGCGCATTCTGGCCGAGGCACAGCGCCAGGGCATCTATGTTCACGATGCCCCCGAGCTTGTGGCACTGCTGATGGGGCTTGATCTGGATGAACGGATCCCACCGGTGCTCTACGAGGTGATTGCCGAGCTGCTGGTCTGGGTTTACGAGCTGTCCGAGGAGCGTGCTTCCCTTCAACAAAGTAACAGTATGTAAAAAATAGTGTCGATTTGTATACGGAATTTGTTCTCTTTTGTTTGTCAAGTGAAACTGATCTGTTTTTTTACGTTACCGGCCAAATGCTTAACGATTTAATCGTGCAGTTTGAGATTCGTCATGCTGCAGGATGACTTTCGTGGTCTTTTGGTCGGTTGGCAACGCTGTTTCAAAACATCACAATGGAAAGGTATAAAGAAAGTCCTTGATCGGGCGTTGTTCCGGCTTTCGCAGGTCGCTCCTTTTTGCCAGCAGCCGTCGGCGCCCCGAAAAGCATAAAAAATAATAGGCACATGCGCTTGTCGCGTGCAGGGAACTCGAAAAATGAAGAACATGAATCACCTGGACGATATCCAGGAACTCAATCTCGCTTATCTGCTGCTGGCCCAGCGGCTGCTCAACGACGATCGCACGGCGGCGATGTTCCGCTTGAAGATCGAGGAAGAAACGGCTGACCTGCTGCTTTCGCTGGGCGCCGTGCAGCTGACTCGCCTGGCGCGTACCAACCAGTTGCTGTGCCATTTCGGCCTCGAGGGCGCGGATCAGTTGCGTCAGGTCGTTGATAACCCCCGTGACAATGGGCTGTCCCAGTTCCATGCCTCGCTTCTGATGGCTGGGCGAGGGGCTGTATCGATGGCGAGGGAGGGCTGAGGATGACACAGCAGAAGAGCCTCGTAACGGAAATGCGCCAGGTTCAACTGGCGATCGAGCTGATCGAGCTGGGTGCGCGTCTGCAGGTACTGGAAACCGAGACCGACTTGAGCCGGGCGCGCCTGATTCGCCTGTTCAAGGAAGTGCGCGGCATGTCGCCGCCCAAGGGGATGCTCCCGTTCTCGACGGACTGGTTCATCACCTGGTTGCCGAACGTGCATGCTTCCCTCTTCTACAACATCTACCTGAACCTGCATGAGGGGCAGCAGTGCGAGCGGATGCGGGCTTTCGTGACCGCTTACAAGCTTTACAACGAGCAGGTGAACATCGATCAGGTCGAGCCGGTGCTGGGCCTGACCCGTGCCTGGACCCTGGTGCGGTTCTTCGAAAGCGACCTGTTGCAGCTCTCTTCATGCACGCAATGCAGCGGACACTTCGTGGCGCATGCCCACGCGCCCGATCACGACTACGTGTGTGGCATCTGCATGCCGCCCTCCCGTGCCGGGAAGACGCGCAAGCGTCGCGAGAGCGAGGCGGCCAAGGCGAGACTGGTGGGTGTCGAGCTGGCACCTGTCGCTCGCTGCGGTACCTGAGTGCCTCCGTAGCACACTCTTGCAGCCTCCCGGCCCTGGCCGAAGCCTCTGTCGCCGCCCCGATTTCATCACCGGGGCGGCGTCGTTCTGTCTGTCCTCTCCATGCTTTTTTCCCGTGGGGGCTCAAGTCAGCGCGTGCCTGGCCGATAACCAGAAATATAGACAAGTCGCACCCATTAAAGGATATCGGTTGTGCTGATTCTGATTGGCTACATCGTCGTCACACTCAGTGTCTTCGGGGGCTTCGTGCTTGCCGGGGGCAGTCTGGGGCCTCTTTACCAGCCCACCGAGCTGCTGATGATCGGCGGGGCAGGTGTCGGCGCCTTCATTGCGGCGAACAATGGCAAGGCCATCGTGGCCACCTTCAAGATGTTCCCCAAGCTCAAGCGAACGAAAAAGTACAAGAAAGTCATGTTCATGGAGCTTCTTGCCGTTCAGTTCAAGCTGCTGGGCAAGATCCGCCGCGAGGGGATGCTCGGCATCGAGCGGGATATCGATAACCCTCAGGAGAGCGCTCTGTTCCAGGAGCACCCCAAGGTGCTGGCCGATCCCATGATCATGAACTTTCTCACCGACTATCTGCGCCTGATGGTCAGTGGGGGAATGGACCCCATGGAAATCGACGAGTTGATGCTCCACGAGATCGAGGCCTTCGAGCAGGAGGCCCATATCCCGGTCGACGCTATCGCCAAGGTCGGGGATGCCATGCCGGCCTTCGGGATCGTGGCGGCGGTCATGGGGGTGGTGAAGGCACTGAGTACGGCGGATGCCGGGCCGGACCAGATGGGTGAGATGATCGCCCACGCCCTGGTCGGCACCTTCCTCGGCATCCTGCTGGGCTACGGCTTCATCAATCCCGTCGCGAGCAATCTGGAACGTCAGGCCAAGGAGGCGGAAAAGATGTTGCAGTGCATTCGCGTCACCCTGCTTGCCAGCCTGCACGGTTACGCACCGCAGCTGGCCGTGGAGTTCGGGCGCAAGGCGCTGCACACGGCGGAGCGTCCGGGCTTCAGTGAGCTGGAGGATTACGTTCGCAATGCCAAGGCGGGTGCGGCCCGCGAATGAGTACGCAAGGCGACAAGCGCCCGATCATCATTCGGCGCAAGAAAGTGGTGCACTCCCATCATGGGGGGAGCTGGAAGATCGCACTGGCCGATTTCATGACGGCCTTGATGGCCCTGTTTCTGGTCATGTGGATACTGTCCACCGCCAGTGAGGAGCAGCGGCAGGGCGTGGCGGACTACTTCAGCACCCCCCTGACCACGGCTATCGGCGGAGGCGATCGTTCGGGCAGCACCCGGGTCATTCCCGGCGGCGGACCCGATGCCGTTCACAGCGATGGCGAGCGAGCCCGTGTCGATACCCTCAGCCAGACTCGTCCCAGTAACCAGCAGCGTCGCTTCTTCATGGATCTGCAGCGTCGCATCGAGGCGGTGATCGAGGCCGACCCCGAACTGCGCGAGCTGCGCCAGCAGATGCGTTTCGACCTGACACCCGAAGGGCTGCGGATCCAGTTGCTGGATACGGAACAGCGTCCGATGTTCGACATCGGCAGCGACCGGGTCGCACCCTACATGCGCAACCTGCTGCGTACCATTGCGCCGCTTCTCAATGAGCTGCCCAACTACCTCAGCATCAGTGGCCATACCGATAGCCTGCCTTATGCCGGTGGTTATCGTGGGTACAGCAACTGGGAGCTTTCGAGCGATCGGGCCAATGCATCGCGACGGGAACTGGTAGTGGGTGGGCTGGATTCGGATAAATTGCTGCGGGTCTCCGGTTTTGCCGACCGGGTGGAGCTGCCGGATACGGACCCTCGCAGCGCGGACAATCGCCGGATCGAACTGCTGGTGCTGCTGCCGGAGGTGGCCGATTACATTCGCCGCCCGAGTATTCTCGGCGGCCCGGGTGTACCAAGCCCACTGAGTACGCGTCTGGAAAGCGACGTGGACCTGGCCCCCGTTCACCAATTTATGGAAAGCCTGCGTCGCTCGCTCGGCAACGAGTGAGCGAGGCTGGGAAAACAATCTGACACCAGGTGGTGATGCGCATGGATATCACGGATTTCTATGACACTTTCTTCGAGGAAGCCGAAGAGCTGTTGGCCGACATGGAACGCTACCTCCTGGAGCTGGACGTGGATGAGCCGGATATCGAGCAGCTCAACGCCATCTTCCGGGCGGCTCACTCGATCAAGGGCGGAGCGGGCACCTTCGGCTTCGAAGCGTTGCAGAGAACCACACACCTGTTCGAGAACCTGCTGGACCATACCCGCAAGGGCGAGCTGACGCTGCGCCGGGATATCGTCGACACTTTTCTGGAAACCAAGGATATGCTCAACGATCAGCTGGACGCCTACCGCAATGGCGGCGAGCCCGATCAGGAGGCCTTCGAGCGCATCTGTCAGACGCTGCAACGATTGGCGTTGGAGGAGATCGGTCGGGATCTGGATGACACGGGAAGGGCGGCATCCCCGGCGCCTGATCAGGCTTCCGCTCCCAGGATCGAGCCCCCGGCCGCGTCGACCGACGCCGGGAGTGCCGAGCCGGAGAGCGGCGGGCAGCGCATCGTTACTCTGCTGGGCGTTGCCGAGAAGGATCGCCAGCTCCTGATCGAGGAGCTGGGCCAGTTGGGGGATGTCGTGACGCATCGGGGCGATGAGGCGCGCTACGAAGTGGTGCTGTCGTCTGCCGTCGGTAACGATGATATCGAAGCGGTCATGTGCTTCATCATCGAGGCGGACCAGTTGCAGATCACCGCCGCGGAAGGTACGGAAACCGTGCAAAGCCCGGCTCCGCCGCCTTCCGCTCCCCAGGATTCGGCGGCATCTTCCGTTCCCGCGGCCAAGTCCGCGGCGGATGCGAAGCCGTCGAAGGCCAAGTCCAAGGCGAAGAGCAAGTCGGCCGGCGAGACATCATCCATCCGTGTGTCGGTGGACAAGGTCGACCAGGTCATCAACCTGGTGGGCGAACTGATCATTACCCAGTCGATGCTGGACCAGACCGTCAGCGAGATGGAAGGCGTGGCCGACAGTGCTCTCCTGAACGGGATGAGCCTGCTGCAGCGTAATGCCCGGGACCTCCAGGAGTCGGTGATGTCGATCCGGATGATCCCCATGGAGTTCGTTTTCAGTCGTTTCCCCCGAGTGGTCCGGGAAACGGCCGGCAAGCTGGGCAAGGAGATCGAGCTCGTTACCGAGGGGGAGTCCACCGAACTGGACAAGAGCCTGACCGAGCGGATCATCGACCCGCTGACCCATCTGGTGCGCAACAGCCTCGATCACGGCATCGAGATGCCGGATGATCGCGAGGCGGTAGGCAAGCCGCGTACGGGGCGGTTGACCCTGTCGGCCCAGCACCAGGGGGGCAATATCCTCATCGAGGTCATCGATGATGGTGCGGGCCTGAACCGTGACAGGCTGCTGTCCAAGGCCCGCGAGAATGGCTTGAACGTCTCGGATTCCATGACTGACGACGAAGTCTGGCAGTTGATCTTCGCGCCGGGTTTCTCCACCGCCAAGGAAGTCACCGATGTGTCCGGCCGTGGAGTGGGGATGGACGTGGTCAAGCGCAACATCCAGGGCATGGGTGGCCACGTCGAGATCATGTCCCGCTCCGGCGAAGGCACCCGCATTCGCATCGTCCTGCCGTTGACCCTGGCGATCCTCGACGGCATGTCCATCAAGGTGGGTGACGAGATGTTCATCCTGCCGCTGTCCGCGGTGCTCGAATCGCTGCAGCCGGCCAAGGAGGATATCTATGCCATGGCAGGCGACGATGTCGTGCTCAAGGTGCGCGATGAATACCTGCCGGTGGTGGCCGTTCATGAAGCGCTGGACGTGCCGAATGCCAAGACCAGGCTGACCGAAACCATCGCCGTGATCGTGCAGGGCGAAGGCCGCCGCTATGCGCTTCTGGTGGATGACCTGGTCGGTCAACAGCAGGTTGTGGTCAAGAATCTCGAAACCAACTATCGCAAGGTGCCGGGCGTCTCGGCAGCCACCATCCTGGGCGATGGCAGTGTGGCATTGATCCTGGATATCGCCGGGCTGCATCGCCTCAATCGTGCCAAGAAAGAGGCGCGCCGGCCCGAGCGCACCAATCACTCTCTCGAAGCCTTAACCGATAAAGAGCTGGAGACATCCTCATGAACCAGACGACCGATGCGGCGCTGACCGCGGCCGAAGCCCACAACCGTGAATTCCTGGTCTTCTCGCTGGGCGAGGAAGAGTACGCCGTTGACATCCTCAAGGTGCAGGAAATACGGGGTTACGAGAACGTCACCCGCATTGCCAATGCCCCCGACTTCATCAAGGGCGTGACCAACCTGCGCGGCGTGATCGTGCCCATCGTCGACCTGCGCATCAAGTTCCATCTCGACAAGGTGGAATACGGTGGGCAGACGGTGGTCATCGTGGTGAACGTGGAAGATCGCGTCGTGGGCATCGTCGTGGATGGTGTCTCCGATGTGATGACGCTGTCACCGGACCAGATCAAGCCGGCACCCGAGTTCGGCGTGACCCTCTCTTCGGATTTCCTGAGTGGGCTGGGCAGCCTGGAGGATCGCATGCTCGTCATCGTCGATATCGACAAGCTGCTGACCAGCGACGAGATGGAACTGGTCGAGCGCGTGGCCGAATAAGCGAACGCTTGCCTCCCGCCGATGGTATCGGCGGGTACGCTCCGGCTCGTCGATATGACAATCGGGCCCTGTGCCTGTCGACCATGAGGGAATGATGTGAAGCTTCTCGACAACCTGACCGTCAAAGCCAGTTGGCTGCTGGTGCTAATGTTCTTCGCCGGCATGATCATCGTGCTGAGTCTCCTTGGCCTTTATGCGCTGCAGCAGGGTCATCATGCCATGGCCGAGATGGCGCCACATGCCGGCGAGTCGGGGGCGGCATTGTTGCAGTCCTTCGTTGACTTTGCCGAGCTCATGCGTCTGGCCATCGTCGCCATGCTGATTGGTGCGGCGTTGGTGATGGTGGTGGTGATATGGGGGATCACGGTCAATGTGCTCCATCCATTGGCCAGGCTGGTGGGTTACTTCGAGGGTTTGGCCCGGGGAGACCTCTCCCAGCCGGTCGAGGAGCGTGGCAACAACGAAATCGGCCGCCTCTTCACCTCCTTGAAGCACATGCAGGATGGTCTGTCCGAAACGGTCGGTACGGTTCGTGGCAGTAGCGAGGGGATCTATCAGGGTGCGCAGGATATCGCCCAGGGCAATGTCGAGCTGTCATCGCGTACCGAGCAGCAGGCCGCCTCGCTGGCCGAAACGGCATCGAGCATGGAGCAGTTGGCCTCCACCGTGGAACAGAATGCCGACAACGCTCGCCAGGCCAGCCAGCTTGCCGCGGAAGCCTCGCGTACGGCTGCCACTGGCGGCGACGTGGTCGGCGATGTGGTGACCACCATGCACGACATCAGCGAGAGCTCGCACAAGATGTCGGACATCATCGGTGTCATCGACACCATCGCTTTCCAGACCAATATCCTGGCGTTGAACGCCTCCGTCGAAGCCGCAAGAGCCGGTGAGCATGGCCGAGGCTTCGCGGTCGTGGCCCAGGAGGTCCGCAGCCTGGCCGGTCGCAGCGCCGCTGCGGCCGGGGAGATACGCGCGCTCATCCAGAGCTCTCTGAACAAGGTGGACGTGGGGACTTCCCGGGTGGATCAGGCGGGCCAGACCATGGCCGAAATCGTGGCGGCCGTTCAGCGGGTCAGCGACATCATGGATGAGATTGCCTCCGCCTCCCTGGAACAGAGCAATGGCATTGGCCAGGTCAACCAGGCCGTTACCCAGATGGATCAGGTCACTCAGCAGAACTCGGCGCTGGTGCAGCAAGCCGCTTCCGGTGCCACCCAACTGGAAGCCGAAGCCGGCCGTCTGCGCGAGGCCGTGATGCGTTTCCGTCTGGCTGGTCAAGATAATGGCCCGGCCAGGGGCACGGGGTCGGCTTCCACGACGGGTAACCGGGCTGGAACCGGCAATAATGCGGCGCCGAAAGCCCTCACGCAGGATCCGCTGCCGGCAGCCAGGGACGCGAGAGCGTCGACGGCGGCCCGGGAGCAGAAGCAGGAGGAGGAATGGACGTCCTTCTAGGACCATGACGCCAGCGTAGAACCATGACGCCAGCAAGACAGGACATTCGTGGCGACGTCGACTCCGAACGTGCGTGTCGGCGCCGGACACGGGAAAGCCCCCGACAAGATGAGGCGGTATAAGGATAATAACCATGCGCGATAACAAGCCAGTTACACAGCGTGAGTACAAGCTGGATGATCAGCAGTTGCTGATCACTCGGACCGACCTCGAAGGGTATATCACCTACGCCAACACGGCGTTCGTGGAAGTCAGCGGCTTTAGCCATGACGAACTGATCGGCGCGCCGCACAACCTGATCCGGCATCCCGACATGCCGACCGAGGCATTTTCCGATCTATGGTCGACCATCAGGAAAGGTGACGCCTGGCAGGGAGTGGTCAAGAACCGACGCAAGAATGGCGACCACTATTGGGTGGAAGCCACGGTAACGCCGATTCTGGAGGACGGTAAATGCCTGGGCTACACCTCGGTGCGTGCCAAGGCCGAACCCGAGGTCGTCGACAAGGTCGAGGGCGCTTACGCGCGTCTTCGCGAAGGGCGCGGCAGGCATCTTGCCGTGAAGCAGGGCCAGCTCGTTCGCCGTGGACCACTCGGCTTCGTGTCAAGGCTCAACCTGCGGACCATTCGAGCCAGGCTGGTTCTGATCACGCTGGTCTCGCTGCTGCTGCTGGCGATAAGCGGAGGTGTTGGCCTGTATGGACTGCAGGCGTCGGGGGCGCGGGTGGCCGAGCTCAACCGTGACGGGCTCCAGGACGTGATTCGACTGCAGCAGCTCGATCAACTGATCAACGAGGGCCATCAGCGTGTCACCACCCAGGAACGCATGGAGTTGCTGGGGGAGCGCCATTCGCACGGAGAAGCGCTCCAGCGGATCATGGTCCAGTTGGAAGCGCTCTGGGATGAGTATGGTAACCGCGAGGTGAATCAGACGCCTATCGCCAACGAGTTTGGTGAAAACCTGAGAGTGTACGTCCATGAAGGACTGGCCGACATGGCCGCGGCATTGGGTGCGGAGGAAGCCTATGAGGCGCTGATGGCCCTCAATAATGACGTGGCGCCACTTCGCGAGCAGGGGGCATTGCTCTCTACGCGGGTCAATGACCTGATCGAGGTGGAGAGGCTGGCTGCGTTGGAGATGGCTGTCGAGGCCGAGCGCGGCCAGCGCCTCATGTTGGCCGGTCTGTCCATTTTCATGAGCGTGGCCCTTGTGCTGATGCTGGTTCTGGGTGGCTGGATTCTGGCGGCCATCAACCGTCCGCTGCGCCGGGCCGTGGACTTCACCCTGCAGGTCGCCTCGGGCAACCTGGCGGCACGTTCGCCGGATCAACGGCGTGATGAGGTCGGGGTCCTGCTCAGGGCGATGGACATCATGCGCAAGAGCCTCTACAGCACGACTTACAGCGTGCAGCAGGGGATCGAGGTGGTGAACCCGGCATCCCGCTCCATTGCCCGTGGCAACGAGGACCTCTCCGCCCGTACCGAGCAGCAGGCCGCCTCGCTGCAGGAGACGGCCTCCAGCATGGAGGAGATGACCACCACGGTGCAGCAGAATACCGACAATGCCCGGCAAGCCAGTGGCCTGGCGCTGGACAACGCCGGTCGCGTGCGTGATACCGGCGATCTGATGAACGGCGTGGTGAAGACCATGGAGCGCATCACCGCCAGCTCGAACAAGATGACCGACATCATCAATGTCATCGACGGTATCGCCTTCCAGACCAACATCCTGGCACTGAATGCCTCGGTGGAGGCGGCGCGTGCCGGCGAACAGGGTCGCGGCTTCGCGGTGGTGGCGGAAGAGGTCCGCAGCCTGGCCGGACGTTCGGCGGACGCGGCCAAGGAGATCCGTCAGCTGATCGACGGCTCGGCCGGCGAGATCAGGGAAGGGGCGGCCCAGGTCCAGAAGGCCGAGAGCGCCATGGCGGAAGTCGTGGCGGCGTCTTCCCGGGTCAACGACATCATGGGTGAGATCACGGCGGCTTCCGAGGAACAGAGCAGCGGCATCGGCCAGATCAATCAGGCCATCACCGAAATGGACCAGGTCACTCAGCAGAATGCCGAGCGCGTGCAGCAGAGCGCCCGTGCGGCCAGCGACCTGCGGCACCAGGCCGAGCA
>NZ_PNRF01000026.1 GCF_002879615.1 Billgrantia endophytica | reverse complement strand
TTCACCCTGCAGGTCGCCTCGGGCAACCTGGCGGCACGTTCGCCGGATCAACGGCGTGATGAGGTCGGGGTCCTGCTCAGGGCGATGGACATCATGCGCAAGAGCCTCTACAGCACGACTTACAGCGTGCAGCAGGGGATCGAGGTGGTGAACCCGGCATCCCGCTCCATTGCCCGTGGCAACGAGGACCTCTCCGCCCGTACCGAGCAGCAGGCCGCCTCGCTGCAGGAGACGGCCTCCAGCATGGAGGAGATGACCACCACGGTGCAGCAGAATACCGACAATGCCCGGCAAGCCAGTGGCCTGGCGCTGGACAACGCCGGTCGCGTGCGTGATACCGGCGATCTGATGAACGGCGTGGTGAAGACCATGGAGCGCATCACCGCCAGCTCGAACAAGATGACCGACATCATCAATGTCATCGACGGTATCGCCTTCCAGACCAACATCCTGGCACTGAATGCCTCGGTGGAGGCGGCGCGTGCCGGCGA
Source organism: Billgrantia endophytica (assembly GCF_002879615.1). GTDB lineage: Bacteria > Pseudomonadota > Gammaproteobacteria > Pseudomonadales > Halomonadaceae > Halomonas > Halomonas endophytica. The sequence goes on along the minus strand of NZ_PNRF01000026.1, from coordinate 2,574 downwards.
ACAGGGTCGCGGCTTCGCGGTGGTGGCGGAAGAGGTCCGCAGCCTGGCCGGACGTTCGGCGGACGCGGCCAAGGAGATCCGTCAGCTGATCGACGGCTCGGCCGGCGAGATCAGGGAAGGGGCGGCCCAGGTCCAGAAGGCCGAGAGCGCCATGGCGGAAGTCGTGGCGGCGTCTTCCCGGGTCAACGACATCATGGGTGAGATCACGGCGGCTTCCGAGGAACAGAGCAGCGGCATCGGCCAGATCAATCAGGCCATCACCGAAATGGACCAGGTCACTCAGCAGAATGCCGAGCGCGTGCAGCAGAGCGCCCGTGCGGCCAGCGACCTGCGGCACCAGGCCGAGCAGCTGGCCCAGACCATTCGAGTCTTCCGCTTGCAGGGGGCCGGACCCGAAAGGGTGCCGGTCGACCAGGAGGCCGAAGCGCTTCCACGAGCCGGCAACCACAAAAAGCCGGCCAATACGCCAGCCTTGCAGCACGACCCTCTCCCCATCAGGCGAGCTTCGACCGGGAACCGGTCGGTGGCCGAGGAGGAGTGGGAAACGTTCTAGATGGGGACCCATACAAGGCGGCAAAGGACAATAACCATGCGCGACAATCGGCCAGTAACCCAGCGTGAATACGAGTTGAATGACCAGCACCTGCTGATCACTCGTACCGACCTAGAGGGGCATATCACTTACGCCAACACGGCGTTCGTGGAAGTCAGCGGCTTTAGCCATGACGAGCTGATCGGCGCGCCGCATAACCTGATCCGGCATCCCGACATGCCGTCCGCCGCGTTTGTCGATCTATGGAGGTCCCTCAAGGCCGGCGAGACCTGGCAAGGGGTGATCAAGAACCGTCGCAAGAATGGTGACCACTACTGGGTCCAGTCGACGATTACGCCGATCCTCGAGGACGGTAAGTGTCAGGGGTACACCTCGGTGCGTACCAAGGCCGATCCGGCCCTCGTCGAGACGTTGGAGAGCGCCTATGGACGCATTCGCGAAGGGCGTGCCAGGCGGTGGACGTTCAGGCAAGGCCAACTCGTACGGCGTGGCCCGCTGGGCCTGTTGGCTCGACTCAACCTGCATACCATTCGTGCCAAACTGGTCATCATGACGCTGGTTCCCGTGCTGCTGCTGTTGCTGAGCGGCGCGGCAGGCCTCTACGGCCTGCAAGTCTCGGGTGACCGAGTGGCGCAGCTCAACAATAACGGCGTACAGGATATCGCCGACCTGCAGCGGATCGACCAGTTGCTGAGCCAGCTCATGGTCGATCTGGAGCGCCCGGTGCGTAATCCCCGTGCATTGCGGACGGAGCAGGTGCATGAACTCGCCGATGAGGTCGTCGGGATCACGGAACGAATCGAGGCGTCCTGGCAAAGCTTCCTCGATGACGAGGACGTGTCCCAGCCGGAGATAGTCACTCTGGACGGGCAGCTCGATGTCGCTATCGAGGATGGCATCCAGCCAACCATGGCTGCGCTCATCGAGGGCAGCGGTTTTGCTGCCTATGAGGCTTTCAATGACGTGCTGCGGGTGGAAGTCGAGGCGATTGGGCAAAGCATCAATATCCTGGTGGAAGGCAAGCTGGCCTTTGCCGACGAACTGGCCGAGCAGGCCGCACAAGAACAAGCCTTGATACTGAAGGGGCAGGTCATTGCGGTATCGCTCGGTGTCGCCTTCCTGATCCTGCTGGGTCTCTGGACCATGGGGTCCATCAACCGTCCGCTGCGCCGGGCCGTGGATTTCACCCTGCAGGTCGCCTCGGGCAACCTGGCGGCACGTTCGCCGGATCAACGGCGTGATGAGGTCGGGGTCCTGCTCAGGGCGATGGACATCATGCGCAAGAGCCTCTACAGCACGACTTACAGCGTGCAGCAGGGGATCGAGGTGGTGAACCCGGCATCCCGCTCCATTGCCCGTGGCAACGAGGACCTCTCCGCCCGTACCGAGCAGCAGGCCGCCTCGCTGCAGGAGACGGCCTCCAGCATGGAGGAGATGACCACCACGGTGCAGCAGAATACCGACAATGCCCGGCAAGCCAGTGGCCTGGCGCTGGACAACGCCGGTCGCGTGCGTGATACCGGCGATCTGATGAACGGCGTGGTGAAGACCATGGAGCGCATCACCGCCAGCTCGAACAAGATGACCGACATCATCAATGTCATCGACGGTATCGCCTTCCAGACCAACATCCTGGCACTGAATGCCTCGGTGGAGGCGGCGCGTGCCGGCGAACAGGGTCGCGGCTTCGCGGTGGTGGCGGAAGAGGTCCGCAGCCTGGCCGGACGTTCGGCGGACGCGGCCAAGGAGATCCGTCAGCTGATCGACGGCTCGGCCGGCGAGATCAGGGAAGGGGCGGCCCAGGTCCAGAAGGCCGAGAGCGCCATGGCGGAAGTCGTGGCGGCGTCTTCCCGGGTCAACGACATCATGGGTGAGATCACGGCGGCTTCCGAGGAACAGAGCAGCGGCATCGGCCAGATCAATCAGGCCATCACCGAAATGGACCAGGTCACTCAGCAGAATGCCGAGCGCGTGCAGCAGAGCGCCCGTGCGGCCAGCGACCTGCGGCACCAGGCCGAGCA
>NZ_PNRF01000025.1 GCF_002879615.1 Billgrantia endophytica | reverse complement strand
CGACTGGCGCCGCCAGGCGCCTCGGCGGAGGCCGCTTTTTCCACCCTGTTGGAGCGCCGCCTCGCGTCGCGACTGGCGCCGTCAGGCGCCTTGGCGGAGGCCGTTTTTTCCACCTTGTTGGAGCGCCGCTTCGCGTCGCGACTGGCGCCGCCAGGCGCCTCGGCAAAGGCCGCTTTTTCCACCCTGTTGGAGCGCCGCTTCGCGTCGCGACTGGCGCCGCCAGGCGCCTCGGCGGAGGCCGCTTTTTCCACCCTGTTGGAGCGCCGCTTCGCGTCGCGACTGGCGCCGCCAGGCGCCTCGACGAAGGCCGCTGTGCTGGCGGTTATCGCCAACGAAGGGCGACCCCGCGGTCGCGAGCTAAAGCTGGCTCCTACAGCTGTTTTTTCCACCTTGTTGGAGCGCCGCTTCGCGTCGCGACTGGCGCCGCAGGCGCCCTGTCGATCAAGCCACATGAAACGGCGAAGAATCCGATAATCGGTGCCTGATCGTGCGACTTTAGTCGTGATAACCCGCCACGATGGTGCCACGGCATGGACATCGCCTGTCGGGCTGTCCATTCTTGGCCAGGCAACATGCCAGCTACTGACCGGTCCAGAGCTCGCGCAACATGTGAGCCCAGAATAAAAACGAATTCCTTACAAAGGAGTTGACCAGAATGAGTGCAATCGTTTTATTGGCCCTGGGTCTTGCCGCGATGGCGGGGGGGTATTTTCTCTATTCTAAATTCATCGCCGAGAAGATCTATCGACTGGATCCCGACTACAAGACGCCGGCGCACGAATTTGAAGACGGCGTCGATTTCGTACCGACCAATCGCTTCGTTCTGTGGGGGCACCATTTTACGTCCGTTGCCGGTGCGGCACCCATCGTGGGGCCTGCCATCGCAGTCATCTGGGGCTGGCTTCCAGCGTTCCTGTGGGTGGTGCTGGGCACCATCTTCTTTGCCGGTGTGCATGATTTCGGGGCCATCTGGGCTAGCGTACGCAACAAGGCCAAGTCCGTCGGGGCGTTGACCGGCGACGTGGTTGGCGCGCGTGCCCGAAGCATCTTCATGATCGTCATCTTCCTCGTACTGCTGATGGTCAACGCTGTGTTCGCGGTGGTGATCGCAGGCTTGATGATGAATTTCCCCAGCGCCGTGGTACCGGTATGGGGTGCCATCCTGGTGGCCCTGGTGGTTGGCCAACTGATATACCGCCGGAAGATGAGCCTGGCGATGGTATCGATCGTCGGTGTCATCGCGCTCTATACGCTGATCGGTATCGGGCCGTCGGTACCGATCGAGATGCCCGCCCAGGTGGGGGGGCTCTCCGGTAACGCCGTGTGGATCCTGATTCTGTTCGCCTACGCGGCCATTGCTTCGCTGCTGCCGGTATGGATGCTGCTGCAGCCGCGCGACTACATCAACGGCCTGCAACTGTTCGTCGGCCTGCTCATCCTGTATGGCGCCATCGTGCTGTTGAACCCGACCCTGGTGGCCCCGGCCTACAACAACGATGTGCCGGCGGGTACGCCGTCACTGCTGCCGCTGCTGTTCGTCACCATCGCCTGCGGCGCCATCTCCGGTTTCCATGGCCTGGTTTCCTCGGGAACCACCTCCAAGCAGTTGAACAAGGAAACCGACGCCCGTTTCGTCGGCTATTTCGGTGCCGTCGGCGAGGGGATGCTGGCACTGGCGGCGATCCTGGTCGCCACCGCCGGTTTCGCCACCTTCGCCGACTGGCAGGCCATGTACACCGCCTTCGGCCAGGGCGGCGTGAATGCCTTCGTCGAAGGCGGCGCCTTCGTCATTCATAACGGCATCGGCTTGCCCGAAGCCACCGCGGCGACACTGCTCACCGTCATGGCGGCGTTGTTCGCCGGCACCACCATGGATACCGGCCTGCGCCTGCAGCGCTACATTTTCCAGGAATGGGGTGAGATCTATAACCAGCCCTGGATGAAGAAGCCGTCCATCGCCACTTTTCTGGCAGTGGGCAGCTGTCTGCTGCTGGCCTTCGGTGCCGGCGGTGCCGACGGGGCGGGTGGCATGATCATCTGGCCGCTGTTCGGCACCACCAACCAGCTGCTGGCCGGCCTGACGCTGCTGGTGATCACGGTCATGCTGGTGCGCCTGCGTCGTCCCATGTGGTACACCCTGGCACCGCTCTGCTTCCTGCTGGTAATGACCATAGCGGCCCTGCTGATCCAGCTGCGCACCTTCTTCGAGCAGGGCAACTACTTCCTGATGTTCGTCGATATCGTGGTGCTGGTCGCCGCGATCATGGTTGCCATGGAGTGTACGTCCGCGCTCAGGCGGTCGCGTGCTGAAATGGCTGCCGAGAAGGGTGATAGCTGACATGGCAGGAGTGGCGTATGCACGATGATCGTGATTCCGGTCATGATTCTCGTCTCGAACGGATTCGGGCCTGGCTAAGCCAGGCCCGTTTCTTCGCGGAGGAGGTCTACTCCTCCCGCTATCGCGGGGCGATTGCCAGGGCCCGGCGAGACGAGGACGACCTGTTCATGCTGCTGGTCTTTTCGGAAATGATGGGTGTGCCCAATCCGGCCGCCTATTACACCCTGGAGCTGCAGCCCCTATTGCTCGAGCGTTTCCACGACTGGCACCGGCGCATGGGAATGGAGCAGTCGCCGCTGGATCATTTCAAGTGCTGTTAGGCACATATTGAGAAAAGCATGCCAAGAGGCCCGGGGACAGGCCATAGAGGAGGTCATTTGCCATGGATGGCAAATGTAGCGTCCAGGGAAGGATTCACAGCGCCTCCTCAGTGACCTTTGTCGTCGGGGCTCGCCTCGACACCGGCGAAAGGCTGAGAAAGCATGAAGGATCTTCTAGATAAACGCCTGCTGTGGGTTGGCGGCAAGGGTGGCGTGGGCAAGACCACGGTGTCCGCCGCATTGGCGGTACTGGCTGCGCGGCGGGACCGCCGTGTACTGGTCGTTTCCACGGACCCGGCCCATAGCCTGGGTGATGTCTTCGATCGTGAACTGGGCGATACGCCACGCCGGCTGCTGCCCAACCTGGATGCCATGGAGATCGACCCGGACATCGAGGTTGAAGCGCACCTGGCCCGCGTCACCGAACAGATGCGACGCTATGCGGCCCCGGAGATGATGCAGGAGCTGGAGCGCCAGATGCGCTTGACGCGCCAGTCGCCGGGCACCCAGGAGGCCGCACTGCTGGAGCGCCTGTCACGGCTCGTGACGGATGACGAGGCGCCCTATGACCTGATCATCTTCGATACCGCACCTACCGGACATACGTTGCGGCTATTGACGCTGCCGGAGGCAATGGCCGCCTGGACCGATGGGCTCCTGTCGCACAATCGGAAATCGGAAGAGCTGGGCAAGGTCCTGTCGCACCTGACACCCAAACGCGGCCGCGATGTGGCGACACCCTTCGATGACCCGCAGGAGGACCCCCTCAGTGATCTGGATGATCGGACCCGGGACGTGGCTCGCACCCTGATCGACAGGAGACGGCTCTTTCATCGTGCGCGCCGCCGTATCGAGAATCCGAAGGAAACGAGCTTTCTGTTCGTGATGACCCCGGAACGGCTACCGATCCTGGAAACCGTTCGTGCCGTCGAGGCGCTGGAGGCGGCTCACATCCCGGTGGCTGGCACGCTGGTCAATCGGGTGATCCCCGACGATGCCGATGGCGAGTTCCTGCGTGCTCGCCGGGAGCAGGAAGCTACCTACCTGGCGCGTATCGACGAACGGCTGGCGAGGCTGCCCCGGCCACGTCTTCCCTGGTTGCCCTCCGACGTTCAGGGGCTCGACGTCCTGGAGGGACTGGCCGATCGCCTCGAAATATTGGGTTTCTAGCGCGCTGGTTCCCCACCGGCTAGAGCGGCAGCCTGTCGCGCAAGGCGATCTCGGCTCGGCCCAGCCATTCGTTCAATGCCCGGGTGCTCTGGTTGAGGTGATACGACCGGGGTATCCAGGCGCGCAATCCCCGTGGAGGTGGGCTGGCGAAATCCGTGGGTGCCGGGACTACCGTGAGCCCGGCGGCTTCGAACTCGGCCACCGCCCGGGGTAGATGCCAGGCCTGGGAGACCAGGGCCACATGGGTGATGTCGGCTGCGAGCAGCATACCGGCACTGAAGCGGGCATTTTCCATCGTGTTGCGGCTTTCTTCTTCCAGCCAGCGAACCGGTACCGCAAACACATCGCGCAGTGCTGCCGCCATCAGGCTGGCTTCGGCCAGGTGCTCATCATGACGTCTTCCACCGCTGACCAGAATCGGCAGGTCCGTTTGGCGGTGCAGGTGGGCACCGTAGGCAAGGCGTCGCCACGTGGCGTCCGCGGGGGCGTCACCCCAACCGAACTCCGGAGCGTCGTAGTCACGCCCCCCGCCAAGTATGACGATAGCCTGGGCGGTCTCCAACTGGCTGGGGATCGGCACGGGGTAGGGCTCCAGGCCCTGGCGCAGGGCATGGCTGGCCAGGGGGGTGGAGAGCGCCAACAGGCCGGCCAGACCCAGCAACATCAGCAGGGCGCCAGCCAACCGCCGAAGGCCAAGCATCAGCCCGAGCAATATCAGCAGCACATTGAGGGTGGGTGGAAGCAGCAGGGCTTTCAGTACGCTCATGTCGGTCTCCGGCGGGCTAGTCGTCGCTGATCCGTTCCAGCCGGCGGCTGGGCCAATGGACAACGGCGGTTCGCCGGAGCATGCGCTTGGCCAGCTTGGGGTGTTCGCGGTGAATGACCCGGGTGGCAAAATCCGCAAGGAAGTGTGACTTCATCACGGCGCGGGCGCGATCGACGCCGACTTCTTTGTAAGGGGTCGAAGCCAGCAACAGGAAGCCGTCATCCGGAATGCGTGCGGACTTCATGTTGGCATCGATGATGGCGGCAGCGGTTTCGATGGGCTCCGACAGGTCGGGGCTGTAGGGTCCCACGATCAGGGCGGTATTGGGCAGATGCAGGAAATCGAAGCCACGGCCAATGCAGATCACCCATTCCCGATGCTCGATGTCGAGCTCCCGCGCAACGCCACGCAGCGAATCCACATGCTGCAGGTTGCCTTCCAGAAGCGGCAGCAGGTCGCGGCGGATATCGCTCGGTATGTCGGGGCACAAGGTGGTGACCCGCCGTTCCAGGTCGCCGGCGTCGTCCAGGGTCAGTTCGCTCATGTCGAGGCTGGAACCGTCGTCGCCGTGCACGATCAAGGCGTCTCCATCGGTTTCGAAACCACAGACCAGGGGATAGACATGGCGATGGTCATGGCCGAACAGCTGCTCGGCCTGGGCACGGATCTCACGGGCATGGGCCAGGGCGGCATCTTTGTCGCAATCGAAGCCGGCACAGCCGCGGGCGCGCTCACCTCGCGAGAAGTGGTAGGTGATGATCATCAGTACGCCATGACCGCCGTGAGTCGCCTCGTATACCGTATCGGTCAGCATTTCGCCAAGATAGGGCCAGCCCAGATGAAAGATCCCTCCCAGGTTGCGAAAGGGCGTGATGATGCCGAGTGGTGTACGGGTGGCGTGGGGAATATGAATGCGGCCATCCATGCATTTCATGACCACGATGCGGGTGGGGTGGGCGGCCAGATAGCGCTCCCGCGCCAGCCAGGCGGAGGGGCTGCAGAAGGTGTCGGCGTGCTCCCGCGAGAGGGACATCAGCGCCTCGATTCGTTCTTGAATGGGACGGTCGTGGATGCGCATGTGCGGCCCGTTGGTTGTCATTGTCGACTTGCCTGAGCCGCTATCGTCCGACAGCGTGCGCGAATATGCAAAACACACTGGGTTGCAGTCGCGGCTCAGGCGATGTCGACCTTCTGCTTGTATTCGCACAGATCCTCGATCACGCAGCTGCCGCAGCGTGGCTTGCGCGCCACGCAGGTGTAGCGGCCGTGAAGGATCAGCCAATGGTGGGCATCCTGGCGAAACTCCCTTGGCACGTGGCGCATCAGCTTCTGCTCGACTTCGACCACGTCCTTGCCCGGGGCGATGCGGGTGCGGTTGGAGACGCGGAAGATATGCGTATCCACGGCGATGGTCGGTTGGCCAAAGGCGGTATTGAGAATCACGTTGGCGGTCTTGCGGCCGACGCCGGGCAGCGCCTCGAGCGCCTCACGGGTCTGTGGCACCTCGCCGCCGTGCTTCTCCACCAGCAGGTGGCAGGTCTTCATCAGGTTCTCGGCCTTGGTGTTGTAGAGGCCAATGGTCCTGATGTGCTCCTTCAAACCGTCGATACCCAGCGCGATGATCGCCTGGGGCGTATTGGCCACCGGGTAGAGCCTAGCCGTCGCCTTGTTGACGCCGACATCGGTGGCCTGGGCCGAGAGCAGTACCGCCGCGAGCAACTCGAAGGGCGTGGTCCAGTTAAGCTCCGTGGTCGGCTCGGGCATGTGCTCGCGCAACCGGGAAAAGATCTCGTAGCGTTTCTGGGCGTTCATCTTGGGGACGATTCTCTGGAGGTCAGCGGGATGGGATGATGTCGAGGGCGTCGTCGAGCAGACTGCTCGCCTGTGCTACCCGATTCCGCGCCGTCGCGATCGCTTCGACAGTGCCCTGGCGCTCGGCATGGGCCAACTGCTGCCTGGCCCGGCGCAAGGCCTGTTCGGCGGCGTTGACCGCCATCTGCCGTTGACGCTGTTCGAGCCGGTTGTCCGAGGCGCCGCGGCTGGCGCGTGAAGTCTGGCGTATCAAGCGCCGCTGGCGTTCCAGGCGCTTCTCCCGTGCCTGGCGCGCCAGGCGCCGATTGCGTGCCTCGAAGCGCTCCCGGCCGCGTCTGGCACGTTCGGCCAGATATGCCTGCCGCTCGGTGCCGGTACGCGCCGCTTCCCAGGCCGGATGGGGCAGCAGGTCGATGCAGTCGACCGGGCAGGGTGCCACGCAGAGTTCGCAGCCGGTGCACTCCGTTGCCAGTACCGTATGCATGCGCTTGGCCGCGCCGAGTATGGCATCCACCGGGCAGGCCTGGATGCACTTGGTGCAGCCGATGCATTCGGCTTCCCGCACGAATGCCACCAGAGGCGATTGGGCGGGCTGCTCCAGCGGCAGCGCAGGCTGCCCGGTCAGCTCGGCGAGCCGGGCAACGGTGGCATCGCTGCCCGGCGGGCAGCGATTGATCGGTTCCCCCGCAACGATGGCTTCCGCATAGGGGCGACAGCCAGAATGGCCGCACTTGCTGCACTGGGTTTGTGGCAGCTCGTGGTCGATGGCCTCGATCAGGGCCAGGCGTTCGCTCACGTCAACGTCTCAGGTCAACCGTTGGCCCGGCTCGGCACCGGAGTCCGGAGAGAGCAGGTAGATATTCTCGGCATTACCCGCCGCCAGCACCATGCCTTCCGATACGCCGAAACGCATCTTGCGTGGCGCCAGGTTGGCCACCATCACCGTCAAGCGGCCTTCCAGCGCCTCCGGCGCGTAGGCGGCACGGATGCCAGCGAATACGGTGCGCGTCTCGCCGCCCAGGTCCAGGGTCAGCTGCAGCAGCTTGTCGGCTCCCTCCACATAGTCGGCCTTGGCAATGCGGGCAATGCGAAGATCGACCTTGGCGAAGTCGTCGAAGGTGATTTCATCGGCGATGGGTGCGTCGGTCAGCGGGCCCTTGGGGGCATCCTTGAGTTTCTGTTCTTCCACGATATCCTCCTTCGAGGCCTCGACCATGGCATCGATCCTGTCTCTATCGACACGTGTCATCAACGGCTTGAACTTGGCGATGACATGGCCAAGCAATACCTCATGGCGGCTGTGCCAATCCAGGGTGTCGAGCGCGAGGAACCGGCGTGCCTCCTCGGCCATGGCGGGCACCACGGGTGCCAGGTAGACCATCAACTGGCGGAACAGATTGATGCCCACCGAACAGATGTCCAGTACCTCCTGTTCACGCCCAGCCTGCTTGGCCAGCACCCAGGGTTCCTTCTCGGCGATATAGGTATTGGCCTCGTCGGCCAGTTCCATCACCTGGCGGATGGCACGCCCGAACTCGCGGGCGTCAAAGTCGGCCGCGATCCCGTCGCCGGCGGCGATGAACCGCGCTATCAGCTCCGGTTCGGCGCAGTGGCTCGACAGGCGGCCATCGCCCAGTTTCTTGACGAAGCCGGCACAGCGACTGGCGATATTGACGACCTTGCCCACCAGATCCGCATTGACGCGGGCGGCGAAGTCATCGAGGTTCAGGTCAAGGTCGTCGACCCGCGAGGTCAGCTTGGCGGCAAAGTAGTAACGCAGGTATTCCGGGTTCAGGTGCTCGGCATAGGTGGCTGCCTTGATGAAGGTGCCGCGCGACTTCGACATCTTCGCCCCGTTGACGGTAACGAAGCCATGGCAGTTCACTGCCGTGGGCGTACGGAAGGCGGCGCCATGCAGCATGGCGGGCCAGAACAGGGCGTGGAAGTAGACGATATCCTTGCCGATGAAGTGATAGACCTCGGCGTCGGAGTCCAGGCTCCAGTAGGCGTCGAAGTCGATGCCGGTGCGTTCGCACAGGTTCTTGAAGCTGGCCAGGTAGCCGATGGGAGCGTCGAGCCAGACATAGAAGTACTTGCCCGGCGCATCGGGAATCTCGAAGCCGAAGTAGGGGGCGTCGCGGGAAATGTCCCACTCGTTGAGGCCGGCCTCGAACCACTCCATCAGCTTGTTGCGGATCTGCGGCTGGACGTGATCGCGACCGATCCACGATTTCAGGAAGTCGGCGAAGTCGGGCAGCTTGAAAAAATAGTGCGTGGAACTTCTGACCTCTGGCGTCGCTCCCGAGATCGCCGAAACCGGATCGATCAGGTCCGCCGGCGTATAGGTGGCGCTGCAGACTTCGCAGTTATCGCCGTATTGGTCCTCGGCGCCGCATTTCGGGCAGGTGCCCTTGATGAAGCGGTCGGCAAGGAACAGCCCCTTGACCGGGTCGTACATCTGTTCGATGTCGCGGGTGGCGATGTGCCCCTTGTCGCGCAAGCGGGTATAGATCAGCTCGCTCAGGTAGCGGTTCTCGTCGGAATGTGTCGAGTGATAGTTGTCGAACGCTACCCCGAAACGCGCAAAGTCCTGCTGGTGCTCACGCGACACCCGCTCGATCAGCGCCTCGGAGGAGATGCCCTCCTGCTCGGCACGCAGCATGATGGCGGTGCCATGGGCATCATCGGCGCACACGTAATGACACTCATGGCCGCGGCTCTTCTGGAAGCGTACCCAGATATCGGTCTGGATGTATTCCAGCAGATGGCCAAGGTGAATCGAGCCGTTGGCATAGGGCAGGGCGCTGGTAACCAGGATCTTGCGCGGGGCGCTTGTGGTGTTCGACATATCGGCTCTGGAATTCCCAAGAAAATCAGACCCTCGATTGTAGCCATCTTCGTCGCCCGCTGCACCCGCTGACATCACCATGGGCCAGGTCATCCTCATGACGGCAGGCTGGACCCGGGCGGGGGGCGTGAAGCGTTTCCGCGAGGAAAAGGCGGACGGGCCTCGAAGGCCGTGGGTGGAAGCAATACGAACACTCGTTTAGAATGGCCGGACTGCTGGCGGGCACGTCAAACGGAATGACAGCCCTGGCAGCACTCACGCATTGCCCGTTACGCATCATCCAACAGACGAATGAATACTGAACATTCTAGTGAGGATGATACGATGAAACTGCATTACGCACTTCCCCTGCTGATGGCGACTGCACTGGTTGCCGGCTGTGGCTCCAATGCCATTGTGCCCAGTTACACCAGTGAGGACCCCGACATCATGCACATCGGCGACGATCGTCCCGCCGATCCGGAAACGACCGTCGAGAATCTCGGCTCCTACTGTGTCGAGGTGACGGAAACCTGGAATGCTCACGGCACCACGCCAGACGGACAGAGTCTCTGGGCGAAAGACACCAGCCGCGCCGTCGTGCCCTGCGACTGAGCCGGCGACGCCGGCCCATGCACTGTATGGGCCGGTGCACCTCCGACCCGATATCGACCTCCATCATGGGAGTTGTCCCTTCGTTTGACTTCCCCTGGCACCATTACTAGCTTGCTATCGATACCCGCATTCCAATAACCAGCCGGTGCCTGTCATGTTCTCTCCTGCCTGCTCCCATGCCCGCCCTCGTGTCTGGGCGATGCTTGGCGTTTCCTTGTCCTGCCTGTTTCTCGCCCAGGGGTCGGCTCATGGCCAGTCGGGTTCCGATGACGTGCCGCGGTTGGAGCCATCGGCATGTGCCACCGAGACGCTTTCCGAGCTGGGGGCGGAGTGCTACACCTTCCACGGCGAGGAGAACTGGGACGAACCCAACGGCAATCATGTGAAGCTCCCGGTAGGGGTGATGGCACCGGACGAGGTGCGCGATGTCGACGATCCGCCGGTGTTCTTTTTCCCCGGTGGACCGGGGTTTTCCTCGTTGGATGACCGCGACTATCTGGAACAATTACGCAAGGACGTCGGCAACCGCACGCTGGTGACCATGGACCATCGTGGCTTCATTCATGCCGAGCCGGCACTGGAGTGCCCCGACTATGCAGCGGTTTCGCCCTATCACAACATCATCCACACCCCGGCCATTGCCTCCTCGCTGGACCCCATGAAGCGGCTCGAGAGCATCACCGGAGCGGTGGAAGCGTGCTACCAGAAGCTCAAGGATGAAGGGATCGACGTGGCCCAGTACAACCAGTACACGGTGTCGCGGGATGTGGACGAGATACGCCAATTGCTCGAATACGACACCATCGATGCCTTCGGCTCCTCCACTGGCAGTGGCACCGTGCTCTCCTTCATCCAATACCACCCGGAGAGCATTCGCGCAGCGATCCTCGGCTGGCCCTGGTTCGCCCACCTGCGCAACCGTGCACCCGTCGATGAGTTCTATACCGCCAAGCAGGGCTTCACCGATATCCTGGCGCTCTGCGTGGCCGATGACGAGGCGTGCCGTGAGATGCTGCCCGACTGGTTCCTGGCCATCGACCGGACCCGTCGGGCCCTGGACGGCAGACCCCATGTAGCCCATGTGGAGGACTCGGACGGCAGCGAGACCACGCTCTATTTCGATGGCGCGGCCTTCCTCGACACTCTCTATCTGATGCTGCCCGAGGCCTATGCGGAGCTGCCAAGCCTGATCCGTGATGTCGAGGCCGGCGACTACGCGCGCCTCGACGATTTCTTCCTGGTCGACGACTACAACCCCGAGCCGGAAGCGCCCACTTATGCCTTGGGTTACTTCCTGGCCCATGTCTGCAACGACATGGGCACCAACCGGCCCGGGCCGGAGGATTCCATCGCTGCCGTCCAGCGTGAACCTGGCATCCTGGGCTTCGAGCCGCCCTGGCTCTGCGCCTGGTGGGGTGAGGATGGCGACGTGCCTGTGGAGCACAACGATCCCCCGGTCTCGGATATCCCGGCGCTGGCCATTCATGGCCAGATGGACCCCTGCTGTGGCACCCGTTGGAGCGAGCATGTGAGCAAGACCATGCCCAACCTGCAGTACGTGGAGTTCCAGGCCCTTGGTCACGGCCCTGTCAACGAATGCCGCTCGACCATGATCGACGCCTTCCTGGCCGACCCTCACGCCACGGTCGATGACAGCTGCAAGGATGAGGTCGCTCTGGAGTCCTGGGTGATCGAGCCTCCCGAGTAGCCCCCGTCGCCACCGCCACGGGGGCCGCTGCCGGCTCGCTGATAGCCCCGTGGCTCGCCTGAATCGGTGAGGTTGTCGTGGGCGGCAAGCGGTAGCCCGCCAGGTGCTTGCCGTCGCCGGTGACGAAGCTGGTGGCTTCCACATGGTCGAGCCCGTCCGTGCGGGTGGGGTCGGGAGAGGGTGCCGCCATGCTCCACTGCCAGAAGATGAAGCGCTCCTGGATCGGGCCGCACACGGTGGTCTCTCTTGCGATGGCCTGGGAGTGGCCCACCACCGTGATTATGATCGCCAGTAATACCTTCAATATCCTTTGTCTCGATCCTCTCGTTCAAGCTGTCTACAGTATGGCAGAGCACACCTGTCGTGCAGCAGAGTGACCGCGATGTTGAACGACACTCTGTCGCGGCGACAGCGTCGCGTTCACTTCGACTTTCCCGTTCTCGCTCCTTGTGTCTATCTTGTGGGCATGTGCCCGCCATGGAAGGAGAGCGACAATGGAGAACAAGAACCACGCCACACAGCTGGCCCGGGCAGGTTGTGAGCCCCGTGATATCGGTCCATCGGGCCTCGTTGGTTACCGTGGCCCGAGCCTGCTGCTGGCGCTTGGCCTGGCCGTTGCCAGTGCCGGTTTCAATGAAGCGCGAGCGGATGACCCCGATGCGGATACCAGGCTCGGCGCGAGCGAGTCCGAGACGCCCGCTTTCGAACACCCCAGCGAACATCTCCGCGTCAGCGAGTTTCCCGGCTCGCTGATCGATGCCGACCTGTCGGCATGGCAGGAATATAGTCCGGATATCCAGGACATCGAGATCCCGTCATCGGCCGATGATACCGACCAGCCGGCGCTGTTCTACGACTCCGGTTCGGACGAGGAAAAACCGCTGCTGCTGGTGCTGCACAGCTGGAGCACCAACTACCTGCAGAACATCGACATCCCCCTCGGTCAGTTCGCCGTGGCCAACGACTGGGTCTTCATTCACCCGGATTTCCGTGGCGAGAACGATGGCCGTCCGGAATCGATGGCCTCCGAGCTCGTCATTTCCGACATGGAGGATGCCCTTGAGTACGCTCTCGAGAACGCCAACATCGATGAATCGCGCATCTACCTGCTCGGCTATTCCGGCGGGGCGATGAACGCGCTGCACCTGGCTAGCCGCAACCCCGATGTCTTCGCCGGCGTCGCGGCATGGGTGCCGGTCTACGACCTTGTCACCTGGTATGAATGGAGCGTCGAGCGCGACGAGGACTACGCCGACGAGATCGCCGGCGCCTGCGGCGGTGAACCGAGGGAAGGGACCGAGGCGCATGCCGAATGCGTCGAGCGTAGTGCCCGGGCACACCTGCCCGATGTCGCTGGCGATCTCCGGGTGCTGATCGCCCATGGTATCGAGGATGACACCGTGCCGCCGGACCAGGGGCTGCATGCCTTCAACGACCTGGCCGACGAAGAGGATCGCATTCCCCAGGAGCAGATCGACCAGCTCATGGAGGATGGAGAGGTGCCCGAGGAACTGCGCGAGCGTTCCACCCATGACGACCATGAATTCCCGCATTTCGCCGAGGCCGAGGCCCCGGTGTTGCTCTACCTGCAATCTGGCCCCGCCGAACTGGTGCTCTTCGATGGCGAGCACGAGATGCTCTATCGCCCCGGACTCGAGTGGCTGGGCCGTCAACAACGCTGAGCGAGGAAGCTTTACCATCAAGGACGCGTTACTCATGACTTGTTCTTTCTTTCCGAGCCGCCCTGGCCGAACGCTGGCCAGGCTGCTTGCCGTGGCTGTCGTCTGTGGCTTCTGGGCAGCGACCGCCACGGCAGACGACTGGGCGGACGTCACCGGCCCTCTGCCCGGTGAACCACGCATCATCGGCCACCACGGTGGCGCCTGCCTGGTCGGCGCCGAGCAGCTACCCGCCGAAGGGGCCGGCTACCAGGCGGTGGACCTGGAACGCAACCGGCATTATGGCCACCCGACACTGATCGACTACATCCAGCGTCTCGGTCACCGTGTCGAGGAAGCCGGCTTCGGTCCGATACTGGTGGGTGACATGGCCCAGCCGCGAGGTGGGCCCATGCCGTATGGCCATGTCAGTCATCAGAGCGGGCTGGATGTCGATATCTGGTTCCGTCTCGATCTTCCCATGCTCGCTCGTGGCGAGCGCGAGAATATCGAGCAGCCGATCCTGGTCGACCCGCAGACCAACCGTCTCGACGCGCGCTGGACCGACGACCACGCCGAACTCATCCGTCTTGCGGCCGAGGACCCCGGGGTGGCGCGGATCTTTGTCGACGGCGCGGTGAAGCGTGACCTGTGTGAGCGCGAATGGGACGATCGCTCCTGGCTGCGGCGGATTCGCCCGTGGCACTCCCATGACGAACACCTGCATGTCCGCCTGCGTTGCCCACTGGGCGCCAATGAGTGCATCGACCAGCCGGAGCCACCGCCCGGCGATGGCTGTCAGGCGATCGGGGCGACCCCGCGGCCGGAGGTCTATCCCAGCCCGGGGCGCACCCTGCCACCGGCCTGTGGGGCGGTGCTGACCGAATAGGGGCGGTCGCGAGCTGAAGCTATCTCCAACAGCTGTTTTTTCCACCCCTGTGGGAGCGCTGC
>NZ_PNRF01000045.1 GCF_002879615.1 Billgrantia endophytica | reverse complement strand
GTTCGAACCCCTGTTCCCGCCGTGAAAGGGCGGTGTCCTGGACCACTAGACGAATGGGACACTAGGGATGGGAACGAGCCTTGCGCTCACACCCTAACACATTGATATAACTGGATTTATTCCCTATCCAGCGATACCGAAGTGCTAGATTATGGACTACTTCGATGGCTCTGGCAAGTGGGTTTCCCAGCCACCACTCCTCCGGCCATCGGGCATCCCGTCTGATGCTCCACTACTGGCTGGAGCGCATCCGACCGGCACGCCAGATCGACATCCTGGAACGCAGCGGCGACATGGCCCCGGCCACCCTCTCGAAGGGGTAGGTATCCGCCGGGTGCCGCATTGGCGCCGGACGCGAGGAAAACGACACCTCGACCCGAGGAATGTCGTAAACCCGACATGAAGATGACACGATATCCGGGCACAACCGCCCCCAACCCTGGCGCAGCGCGGCAAGCCGCCCCTGGCATCGCTCTTGCACGACTCTTGCATGGTAATACCGCATCCCGTCCGATGAGCGAGCCCCATGCCCAGCCAGACCGTGCCCGAACACGATACCGCCCTTGCCCCGCGATCCCTATGGCTGGTGTCCCTGTGATGATCAATCATGGGGTTGCCAGCGCATGCCGGTGACGAATATGACGAGCGACAGCGCCGAAAGACCGAAACCGACATTGCCGCCTATCTTGAGGCCGTGATGGATGACGGCGGCCCGTCCCGACTGACCGTTTCGAGCAGCAGCTTTGCGGCCACCCTCGCCCCGTCGGTGCGAATCTCGCCAGCCATGGCGGCCGCGCGCACGCGGGTTTCGGGGGCCAGGGCCGTCCCGAGTGCGGCCGACAGGGACTCGAAGGTCGGAACCGGACCATCGTGGGCAGCACCGATGCCCAGATCGACCACCCGGCTTGCCCAGTGCGGCTGGTCCGCTGCCTGGGGCACGATCACTTGAGGAGCGCCGGCCCTGGCGGCCGTCGTCGTCGTGCCCGCGCCGCCGTGATGCACGACGGCCGCCACGCGACCGAACAAAGCCTGCTGATTGACCTCGCCGACTGCGAAACAGTCGTCCCGGTCGTCGATCAGGCCCAGGTCGGCCCAACCGCGGGCAACCAGCACACGAGAACCCTGCGCTCGGCTGGCCTCAATGGCGACACGGGCGCTGTCTTTCGGGACGCGCATGCTGCCGAAGCCGACATAGACAGGTGGCGTGCCGGCGTCGAGGAAGGCCGCCAGCTCCACCGGGAGCGGTCGGTCGTCCGGCAGGAGCCACGCGCCGGTCCTCACGACCGTTGAGCCCCCCGGCTCGTGCACCGGGCTCAGAATCGGGTCCGCCGCCAACCACGGCTGGCCGGTCAACAGGAACGCCCTGGCGTCGGTGATCGGCGGCAAACCGATCGACTCCCGATGTGCATTGAGCGGCGCATCGACCAGAGCGTGCCAACCCTGTGCACCCAGCAAACTCGGACAGAAGATCGCGAACCGGTGAGGAATCCCCACCTTGTCGGCCACCGATTGCGCGACGAAGTGCAACATGCCGCTGGCCACGAACACGTCACATCCCTCCGCTGCCGCGGCGAGCGTGTCGTATGTGGCGGCGATATACCCGGCCACGAAATCGTCCACGCTCGGAACGCACTCCTCCGCGGTCGATGAGCTTTCCGCCCACGAACGCCACGACTTGGCAAATGGCACAAGCGGCAGGTTGGCGCGGGCCAACAGCTCTGCGAACTCCTTGTCCGGCGGCGCGCACACGCGCACCTCTGCGCCGAGTGCCCGCAGTTCCACAGCCAGAGCCGCTATCGGTTCGACATCCCCGCGCGATCCGTAGGTCGACAACAAGATACGCATTTCGGATTTCCCCTATTTCTTTGCCTACAGGTTTAGCTAGCAAAGATGCTTCTCGAAAAAACCGATCAGATACTCGTGGTGGAGATTTTCGCCGGCGCTACCGGGTATGTGATCCTCCCCCTCGTAGTAGTGCACTTCGGGTTGATGTCCGTGCATTTTCAGCCGCTGCTCCAAGCGTCGCGTCATTTCCACCGACCACATGCGATCCTTCATGCCATGGGAAAGAAACAGCGGCCCCGGGTAGCGTTCCACCTCGATTGGCGTAGTGGGCAATAGCTCTTTTTGGGAACCTTTCCACGTCCATGCTCGATTGTTGGCATCCCAGGCCTGCCAGCCGGGGTCGCCGGGGTCGCGATGGCTGCGCGAGTCGAAGGCACCACAGACGACATCCGGCGGACTATGCGCTGCAATGGCATCGGGAAGCTCTTCCATCCCCTCCCTGGCCATCAATGAAGCGAGAAGCAACGCATGCTCGGCGCCGCGCGAGACGCCATAGAGCCCAATACGCGGGCCGGCGTAGGGAAAGGCACGCAGCGCAGCCAGCGCTTCGACGCTGCGGTCGAGCGGATAATCGACGATATGCCCAGCATTCCAGGCGTTACCGCCGCTGGAGTAGCCGAGCGGAAAGGCCAGGAAACCGTGAGCGGCCAGTATGGCTGCGTTACGATGGCTCCATCCCGACCAGGCGCCTTCCGAACCATGCAGAATCATCACGGCGGGAAAAGGCCCTTCGCCTGGCGGGCCATAGGTAGTACCCCACTCGGGGATGAGGCGCCTGACGATACGCAGTTCCATAGATGGTTCCTATCGTTTTGCAATCCATCGGCTGGGCAAGATTGCCCAACAGCCCTTCCTCTACCGCTCCATCTCCCCCAGCAGCTCCAATTCGGCGTCGTGCAGGGAAGCGAGCAGGGGTTCGCCGCGCTCGTTGACGCGGAACTGGCCGTAGCGGGCGGGCTCGTAGCGCTCGGCGTGGCCTTCCTGGAAGAAGAAGGCATCGGTGGCGAACCGCACCCGGCCATTGCGCAACCGGTAGTTTATGCGCATCTCATCGGCATCCAGCGCACCCTCGCCGGAGTCCAGCCGCTCGAAGTGCGCGATACGCTGCGCATCCAGGCGCACCACCACATGGCCATCGCCGGCCTGCCGTTCGCCGTTCTCCCTTCGCTGGGCATAGTGAGCCTCTCGAATGAGGTTTCCGACCTCGAAGTTCAGCGCCATGTAATCGCCCTGCATCAGCGAGCGCGGGTCCACCGGCGCCAGCTCCAGATACACCACCTCGCCTTCGGCCAGGTGTCGCTCCTTGGCCCAGATGCTCCAGTTGACCAGTGCCAGGATCAGCACCAGGGCTACCACCACGATGATCCGGTTCCATTTGGCTGTCGGTGTCATTGGCTCTCGTCCTCCCCGGCAGCGACCCGCCTATCGATCTGCCACCTGCGGCGCAACACCCAGCGCAGCGTCAGCAGCAGCACACCGAGCAAGCACAGCGTCACTGACTTGGCCAGCAGCGTGGCGTCGAGCCAGTAGTAATAGTTGGTGATGGCCAGCAGCAGCAACATCACGCCAAGCCCCATGATCAGGCGGTTGCCGATGGCGAAGCCCAGCGCGACCACCAGCGCACCCTGGCTCAGTCCATGGGCCTGGAGCGAGAGCAACATCAGCACTGCCGCAGCGCCATAGGCTGCCACCCGCGCACTCGGCGCAATGGCGTGTCTGCGGCGCTGGAAGACGTAGCGAATCAGCAGCAACAGCGCCAGCGTGGCCAGACCATCCCCCACCCAGGGCTCCAGCCAGGCCAGGCCCGTACCGTAACCGTAGCGTCCGAGGAGCAGCGACTGCCCGCGATATCCCATGACCTGAATGGCGAGCAGGCCCAGCAACAGGCCATACCCCAGTGCCTGCAGCTGGCGCATATATGCCGGCCAGCGAAACTCGTTGAGCCATAGGATGGTCAGTGAGAACAGCACCAGGCCGCCGGCCAGCGAAGGCGCCGAGACGCCTTCGGTCAACGCCAGATAGAACGCCAGGCTCGCCGCGAAGGCGGAAAAGGTGCGATGCGTGAGGCTTGGCATCACCAGCGCCAGCACCGCCTGCAGCCCCACCAACGACCACCAGAAGCCGGCGCTCACGCTCCCCAGTGCGGCGCCCAAGGCCCAGGCCACCAGCAGCTGGCCAGCCAGGCTACCCGCCAGCGCCAGGTGCTCGACGAAGTCTCCGTTCGCCCCCCGCAGCAGCGCAAAAGCGCCGGCAATCATTACCAGCCCCAGGGAGGCGGCAGCGGCGCTGCTGTCGAGCACGAACACCGCGCCCATGCCAATGAAGCCGAGCAGGAACAGGGCGGCCAGCCAGCCCGAGAACGCCTGCAGCGCCCGCACGAACCAGGGCATCTCGAGCACCGGCGGCGCATCACCCTCGTCGACGACGATGCCGGCCTGGCCGAGCCTTTCGGTGAGCGACCGGGTCATGCCGACATCTCCACGTGTATCCGCTTGAGCCAGAACACCGCCATGGCGCCCAACGCCAGCACCGCCATGGACAAGAACAGAAAGCCGCCCGCCCCGCCCTGCCACAGCAGATGCCGGCCGGAGAAGGTGGTGACTACCACGATGACCGACAGGCAGCCGCCCGCCAGCATGAACAGGTCGGGCCGCCAATGGCGATAGACGACATAGAGTATTGCCAGCCACAGCGGGTAGACCAGCACGGCAGCCGAGACATCGGCCCACTCATCCAGGATGAACATGAGCATCAGCAGGGTCAGGGGAATGCCGCTGCCCAGCGCCAACAAGCCAGTACTCCAGCCGGTCGAGAGCCAGCGCCAGCACCGCGCACCCAGCTCCCAGAGGGCGAGTGCCACGGTATTGAGTGCGAATAGCCCCCAGAGGGCGGCGGTATCGCTGGTGAGCAAGGCACCGAACACCCCGCCCCAAGTGCGGAAGTAGAGCAGCAGCGAAAGATTGAGGAGCCCCAGCCACAGGATCCAGAGCGCATCGAAGCGCGCCACCACCACCCAGGGCAGCATCAGCACGGCCCAGAAGAAGAACAGCTGCCACGGGTCAGCGCCGGTCTGGTACACCTGGCCGAACAGCGCCAGCAGCACGCCCAGCAGCAGCGAGGCCATCGTCAGCGCGGCCCGTGCCACGATGTTATCGACTACACCGTTATCCGCTCTTCCCTCATCCACTAGGCCGTCATCCACTTGGACACGTCCTTCGGCCCACCAGTAGACGCCGATGGCCGCCACCAGCCCCGCCTGCACCAGCCCGAAGCGCAGCCAGCGCCCCATGTCCGCCCAGTTGTAGGCGACCAGGAACAGCAGCGCACTGGCCAGCGCCAGCGTACCGAGCCATAGCAGCAATCGATCCAGGAATACGCCCCAGGCCCGCCCCGAGGGGTGGAGCCCGGATAGCGCGACCGCCCTTGGCACCTGCTCGCGAGGTATCGCGCCGCGCTCGATCAATGCCACCAACTCACGGCGAATGGAGGACATGTCGTTTCCCTGCGTGGTACTTGAAATAGGCTATTCCCGACCGAGATAGCGCGGCTTGGCGATACCCTCGAGCTCATCGAGGGGAATGTGGAGCTCCGGCTGGCCATCGGCGTAGGGGGCGATCTCGTAGACGTTGTACCTGACCGCCCAGGCCGACGCCAGCGGCGCCACGTTGCGGCTTTCGTGCAGCGGCCAGTTGGCGGCGAAACCATCGTCCTGCTCCAACTCCCGGAGCCAGCGCTCATGGGCACGGATCAGGGCCTCGTAGAATGCCGCCTCCTGGCCGTCGAGCAGCATGTCGTCGAGTGTGACCACTTGCCCCAGTCGCTCATCGATAACCATGAATTCGGTCAACGGCATGCCGTGGGCCTGCCCCGCATAGTAGACGTAACTGCCGAGCTCGATCACCAGCAGGTCATCATGCCGGGTCAATACCTGTGCCTCGAGCCGGGCCCAGCTAGCGCCATGTGCAGGTGCGTACTGGCGCTCCTCCCTGGCCTGTTCGATGAATATCTCGGCATAGGCCTCCCAGGAGTCGCTCGGCCACTCGGCCTCGCCATCGGTGATCCCTTGCCCCATGACGAGCAGTCGCGTGCGCAGTTGTTCGCTCAGCTCCTGTGAATCAGGAAAGTGCAACGCACTCACCTCCACCTTCGCGCAGTGCTCCTCCGGGCAGTCTGACTCCACGAAGCTCTCCTCGATGGCTTCGTAGGCGATCCCGCTCGTCTGAAGCTGCGTCTCCTCGGCCTGGCACCCGGCCAGAACCACCAGCCCCGCAGCCAGCACGGCAATAGTGCGACACGACATCCTGTACTTCTCCCTGTGACGCGACTTCATGTCGCTCCATGGTTATAGCGCACCAGCAGGCGGCGGGCGTCGGCACCCGTCAGGGTCAAGCGTTGTGGGGCGGTCATCGGCAATCCTTGTCCTGAGGCATACCCCATCTTAGGCGAACAGAGCCCCCTAGCCCCAGTTCCACTCGCTGCGTGCCACGGCGTCGTGGGCGTGCAGTCACTACCTCATCATCACCCTCGACAATTCGGTTCAGCGCGAACTGCCAGCGGCCATGCGCCGGGTATTCGAGAACGAAATCCGGCGCAAGCACCACCGCAACCGAGTGAAAGTCGTTGGTTGCCATCAGCCGCCAGAATCCACGCCCCCCCCTCACCTGACGTTTTCATACTGCTCTTCCTCGTAAAGTCGCGACGCAGCCAGCCAGTGAATCGAGCCATCGGATCAATTGGAAGCGCTCGTGGCAATCAGCGTGCCCCCGGCTCCCAGAAAGAGCCCACCTGTCGTGCGGTGAAACGCACGCAGCCTGCGGGGGCTATCGAACCAATGGCCGACCCCCGCGCCCAGGGTGGTGTAAAGTGTCATCAAGGTGGTATCGATAACCAGCCACGTCAGCGCCAGAATGGCGAACTGCAGCACCTGTGGTTCACCGATGGTAATGAAGTTGGGAAACAGGGCCGCGAAGAACAGCAAATCCTTGGGGTTTCCGATACCCACCAGGAAGCCCTGGCGGAACAGACCAATAACGGATTGGACGCTTGCCGGCTCCGGCTCGGTGGCCTCGGTGACGGGCGAATGGGGCACGGTTAGCCAGGCCTGAAGCCCCAGAAAGATAAGATACGCACCACCCAGCAGCTTCAGCACGAAGAAGGCCGTTTCCGAGGTAGCCAGAACGGCACCGAGCCCCAGCGCGGAAAGCACCATCAGCACCATGGAGGCCAAGCCGCCACCCAGCACGGTAGCGAAAGCACGATGACGGCCGAATCGCAAACCGTGGGTGGTACATAGCAGCGCCACCGGCCCGGGGAAGATGATCAGGGCCGTTATCACGCCCACATAGGTTATCCAGGTCCACCACTCCATCGACCAAGCCTCCTTGGCTTATTCATTGCAGCCCTTCGGAGCTGCCCCTCCAGGTCCAGGCACGCTTGCCAACATCCCAGGCTTGCCAGCCGGGATCGCGAAAGCTACGCGCATCGAAGCCTCCACACACCACATCGGGAGGACTGTGCACCCCAATGGCCACCCAAAGGGCCTCATGCCCACCAACGACTCCCCCTGCCTCCTTGGCCACACCCATTCGCCACAGCGAAGACCTCGGCAAGCTGGTGCGCCAACTACGCACCGAGCAGGCACGGCTAACGTGTTTCCAGCAGCGCATCGACCAGATCGGCCAGGCTCGCCTCACAGCGCGCCTGGGGCGCCCGCGCCTCGTCCCCCGAGCGATACTTGCCTGAGCGAATCAGACAAGCCTGCAGGCCGAGCTCCATGGCGGCGACCACGTCGCACTCCACGTCATCGCCCACCATCAGCGCCTCATTGGGTGCCACGCCGATCTCTTCGAGCACAGCATGAAAGAAGTCGCTGGAGGGTTTTCCCAGCACCTTTGCCTCGATGCCGGCGGCGTACTCCAGGGCGCGCACGAAGGGTCCCGCGTCCAGGTGCAGGGCACCCGCCTGGCGAAAGTAGCGATTGGTGCCTACCGCGAGCAACGGCGCCCCCTCCAGCAGCAGCTGGAAGGCCTCGTCGAGGTGGGCATAGTCCAGCCGCTGCTCGGCATCGCCGAGCACTACCGCATTGGGGTTTTCACGGGGCAGGTCGGCAAACTCGGGCTCGAGCCGCTCATGGATCAGCAGATAGGGGCGAAGCCCGCTGCGCTCGAGATGGCGACGGATGGCCCCCGGCGCGGTGAACACCTGTTCAGGCGCCGGCGCGAAACCCAGCCGCTGCAGCTCATCGCATATCGCGGTCGAGGTCTTGCGCGAGGTGTTGGTCAGAAAGCGCAGCGCCAGGCCGTTGGACTGCAGCCGCGCCACCGCGTCCACGGCGCCGGGCAGGGCCTCGCCGTCCTCGGTCAGCACGCCACTGATATCGAGCAATACCGCCTTCAGCATCATCGTCTCCTCCCTTAGCGTATCGTAAGTCGTCTCGACGAGCATCGAAACCGGAGATTTTGCAGCAGGCGTTGACGCTGGCACGCATCAGGGGGCTAAAGCATGGGAACTCCCACGACACACCTGCGCCGCTGGGTCACCCCTTGATCTTCAAGGAAGTAACCACGCTGTTGCTCTACGCTCGATACGAAAGTCATGCTATTGCCCTCGGCCAGCTTCTACACTTTGTTGCAAGAGCGTCAGGAACAGCGATATCCCTTGTTCGGCGACCGGAAGCGCTTCCTGCTCGCCCACGCAACCGGCTATTTCCAGATCGATCAGTCCGTGGGTCGTCGCATAGATCAAGTTCGTCAGCGCCAGTATTGGTGTGGCAGGTAGAACCCCCGCCTTCTGACCATCTTCCACAAGGCCGGTGATCGCCGCGAACGCGGCAATGCCGGCAGCTTCGAGAGCGCTTCCCGCCGACACGATGTCGGGATCGCTGAACATCAGGCGATAGCGGGCCGGGTAGTGGCGACCGTACTCGACGAAGCAGTCCAACCCGCTGCGCAGGCGTTCGATCGCCGGAGCATCGCCGGCCCGTGCCGCTTCGATTCCGGCGGCCAGCATCCTGAGGTCACGCTCGGCAATCCCTGCAAGCAGGTCATTGCGGTCAATGAAATGACGGTAGGGCGCGTTGTGCGAAACGCCTACCGCCTGGGCAACGGCACGCAGCGTCACGGCCGGCTCACCATTCGCATCCAACAGGTGCGCAGCTTCGGTGATCAGCTTCTCACGTGTACTCAATCAAGCCCCCTGCGCCTTGGATGGCAGGCCGACCAGCGTCTCCGAGTCAGCCCAAAGTTTTCGCGCACGCTCGATGTCATACGACATCGCCGACGACCTCGTTTCGATCAACTGGCCGTTACGTGATTGCATGTACTTGCCCGAGGCGCGAGCGAACGCTGGATCGATGGCGACCCTCGCCAATGCATCCCCGGAGAACGCAAGGCTACCCATCGTGACGCCCAAGGTCTTGACGAGCCGTTTCGCGAATCCGGTGCGTGCAACCCGTTGCATCAACGGCGGCGCCGTGCGGGCGAGGCTGGTTTCGACGATCAGCCCCGGATCGAACGCAATGGACCGGAACGATGACCCGGTGGCTCGCAATCGGCGATCCAGCTCGTAGGCATACATGATCGTGCAGAGTTTGGAGGTCGAGTAGCGTTTGCCGGGCGAGAGAGGCTTGCCTGTCTTGCCTTCATTGGCCAGCTTGACCGCATCCGGCTCCTCGGCCTTTCCCACCATCTTGCCGTCCATTGTGTCGGGGTCATGGGTGCCACTTGCCGTGAACACAATGCGTCCATGGGGCCGGATATCTTCAAGGAGCAGATTGAGCAGCAGGAAGTGGCCGAGACAGTTGGTCGCGAACGTCTTTTCATAGCCGTCGGGGCTGTATTCGACCGGCCCCATGAACTGCGCGCCAGCATTGAGCATCAGAGCCTGCAAGGGAGCCACGGCGCCGTCTTGAACGAGATTTTGCACAAGGCCCGCCGCCGCACGAACGGAGGCCAGTGACGATACGTCCAGGTCCACGGTCCTGACGTTGGCCCCGTACTTTGCGCTGATGTCATGCGCGACCGAACTCACCTCGGAATGGTTCCGCCCACCCAAGACGATATCGAATCCGCCGAGCTGGGCGACCCTCGTTGTTGTTTCCAGGCCGAGGCCTTTGTGGCCTCCGGTGATCAATATAGTAGGCATCTCAATGACCCATGTTGACATTGTCAACGTAGAATATTGGTTAATGTTGACAATGTCAACGTCATCCATGACGTAACTTGGTCCGACGTCCATTTCGGCCCGGAACTGCCCCTAGCCAATTAAAGGCCATGAGCCATGCGCCCTCCCAAGCTCCCAGGCCCCCCGCCACGCACCGTCGTGGCAAGCTGCTGCCCGAGCCGCTGTTCGATCACGGGCCCAGGGCAAACGCATGAAAAATCCTAGACCGCGAGGATGTCTGCCAGGTAGGTCTCATCCAGCGCGGCTTTCTTCTGTTTACGCCGGATACCGCCCTTGAAACGCGTCTCCCCTTTCAGGTAATTCAAGGCGATATGGCGGATCCGGGCGAGGTTTTCCGCCGCCTGACCGCGGTGGATTTTGCAGGCATCCTCACGCAGCGCGACGCATGGGCCACTGCCATCAACGAGACCTTCTGCATGCAACTGGCCGCCGCACTCGGGCTCGAAGTCGCCGAAGCCAGCTACCAGCCCGACACCCGCGCCTGCCTCGTGCGCCGCTACGACCGGGTAGCCGACGAACAGGGCAGGTACACTATCCGGCAATGGCGAGAGCAGGCCCAAGCGCAAGATACGAGCAGAAGCTCTATACATTCTCACAATTACGGGCAAATATTCTGCATCAATATTACAATATAGCCACTTCATCTTAATTATCGGCACATCGCCGATTTTATGCCAAGCGCTGCTAAACTCCTTGCATGACAGGCTCCGCCCCGCGGCGGAGCCTCGTGTATCCATCGGCAGGGAGACCTTCATGGCCCGCAATATCATCGTTCTTGGTGCCGGCATGGTCGGCGTATCGGTGGCCTGGCATCTGGTGCGTCGCGGCCATGACGTCACGCTGGTGGACCGCCGCGAGCCGGGGCTCGAGACCTCCTTCGGCAATGCCGGCATCATCCAGCGCGAGGCGGTGCGCCCCTACGCCTTCCCCCGCGATATCGGCACCCTGCTGCGGGTGCTACCCAACCGCAAGGTGGATATCCGCTATCGCCCCACCGGCATGATGAACGCCGCGGGCCCGCTGCTGAGCTACTGGCTGAATTCGAGTGGTAAGCGCTACGAGCGCATTGTCAGCGAGTGGGCGGCATTGATCATGCGCTGCCAGGATGCCCACGCGCCGATGATCGAGGCCGCCGGTGCCGAGGCGCTGGTGCGCCAGGGCGGCTGGCTGGAGCTTTATCGCACCCGCAAGGCGTTCGAGGAGCGCCAGGAAGAGGCCAAAGAGAACCACGAGCGCTTCGGGGTCGAGTACGAGGTGCTGGACGCCGAGGCGCTCCACGCCAAGGAGCCGTATCTGGACAAGGGGCTGATCGGGGCGATCCACTGGATGCAGTCCTGGATGGTCTCGGACCCGGGCGGCCTGGTGCAGGCCTACGCCCGCAGCTTTGCAGAACAGGGCGGCCAGGTGATGCAGGCCAGTGTCGAGGAGGTGCTCCAGGTAGATGGCGGCTGGCGAGTCAAGACCAGCGAGGGGGCCCTGGAAGCAGAGCAGGTAGTGGTGGCCTTGGGGCCCTGGGCCGGAGAACTGCTGGCGAGGCTGGGCATGAAAGTGCCGCTTTTCGTGAAGCGCGGCTACCATATGCACTACTCCGCGGAAGAGGGCGCCAAGCTCAACCACTGGGTAATGGACGCCGAAAAGGGCTTCCTGCTCGAGCCGATGCGCGCCGGGATTCGCCTGACCACCGGCGCCGAGCTTGCCGACCTGGACTCGCCGCCCCAGTACAAGCAGTTGGCCGCCGCCGAGAAGGTGGCACGCAAGCTGTTCCCGCTGGGCAAGCGTCGTGACGGCCAGCCCTGGAAGGGGGCGCGGCCCTGCATGCCCGACATGAAGCCAGTGATCGGCCCCGCCCCCGACAAGGCGGGGCTGTGGCTCGCCTTCGGCCACGGCCACCAGGGCTTTACCCTGGGCCCGGCCACCGGCGAACTGCTCGCCCAGATGATGGATGGCGAAGAACCCGCGGTGGATATGGCGCCGTTCCGGGTTGATCGTTTTTGAAGGTGAGGCTACTACTCCACCACGAAAACGGGCGCCCTAGAGGCGCCCGTTTTATATGCAAAATACCAATTCCCCCCCCTGGCGCCTCCCCCTTCGTCACCGTGAATAGCTCAGCAAATTGGTGCGGTGACAAACGCAGTTATCAGAGTAGCGTCTGAGGGGATAGGGTCTACGCTAAGTTGTTTTTAGACCTTCGCCTTTAATAAAGGCTCAGTCTTGAACCCTGACAAATTGCCGTTCTCAAGCACCTCCTCTGAAAACTGACCTTCACGTCTTCTCCGATTTGCTACTGCAGTGATTATGTGCTCCTTGAAGGAATCCACCTGCCTTTCTTGAAGAATCGCGATTTTTTGTAATTTTTGATAGCCACGATCTTCATTAAAATCAACACCCCAATAAAGGAAACTTTACGCCAAACTTTAGGAAAACGAAAACACCCCATATTTCTTAGCCCCTTTTAACTTTATTAGAGCTATTTTACTAAAAAATACACAGGCTTATAATACCAGCTTCTTGTCCACCACGGAGCAAAATTATACTCTTCCTCTGGCTTTCTATGTAGCTCAGCCATTCTTTCCACGGCAACGTCCCATCGCATTTTATAAGCGCAATTCTCAATAATTCTTATTACTTCCTTTTCTGCTATCGGCTTAATACCTTCTGCCGTATCACTTAGTGACTCCCAAGTCTTATCAAAAATATTAAACACCACATCCGTACCTGGCAGATTTGGATCTACATAAAACCATTTAGCTGTACATTTTCTTAAGTCAAAAATGCTATGAGCTTCAAGAAAACCGCAGAAAACTGGGATTTCTAGCTTCTGAGCGTGACTTGAAAATTCAAACAATTTCGAGTTGATTTTTCCTTGAGTAAGCCTAGTATTTCCTGGGGTCACCTTGGGCCTGCGAGCAAAGAAAGCAATAACATATACTTCTTCGTCAAGATGGATACTTTGGGATGTTTTGTTTCCCTCTCTCGTTTTCCAAAAATACACTGGCGCCACGTCACCCAATTTATCTAAAATCTCAAGAAACCGAGGCACAAGAGTGTATTCTGCTGTCCTTTCAGTATAAAAGCTGTACATCTATACCTGTACTCCTGTAGCTCTAACGCCTTACTCAAAGGAACATTCTGCGGAGAACGTTTTCGGCGACCTTAGCCTGAGTAAAGCAAAACCCCGGAATGAATTGCAAAGGAAAAAGACCTACTCTTTGGTAGACTTTTGATCTTGGTAATCTTAGCCGTATCAGGTGTTCAGCCTAGGTGTACCTCACTCCCACTCGGTCGTTTCGGGCGGCTTGCTGATGACCTCATGGGTCAGGCGTGAAACACAGCGGATCTCATAGGGGGATAGAGCCTTACGACTCCTCGTCCTTCTATCGCAAAATCAACCTCCAGCCATAGCTTATAGCTATTGTAGTGCCAATTTAAGGAATAGCTTTCTGGAAACATAGAAAATTACGCTTCTTTCGAACTTGGGTGACCAGTATGATAGGCAAGCGTTGCGTTAACCAGCCTTGGAAAGGCTGTCGGTCTTACCTGCCCGGCCTGAATCAGGTGATCGGTCCGGCTCCGACAAGGCGGGGCTGTGGCTCGCCCAGGTGATGGATAGCAAAGGACCGTGCTGGATATGGCCCGTTCCGTCGACCGTTTCTGAAGCTGAGACCGCTACTCCACTACGAAAGCGTGCGCACTTGAGGCGCCCGGTTTATGCAAATTCACTACACCCCAGCCTTTACCCACTTTGTCACAGTGGGGAACTCGGCTGGTCAGCCAGTTGCATGCCGAACATGCCTTCTGTAGCGCCCTAGCCAGCCATCGTCGGCCTAGAGCGACCAAGCCGACACTGCACATTTCAAATTTTGTGCATATGGATACAGCACGGCATAGACGGTTAGGGTATACTATTGGGCAGAACTCTAAAAATTAAACGCGGCTGGAGTAATCTCGAGAAGCTGAAAATAAATTTCAGGAAAAAGAGCTTAACCCAAATTATTTTTTGAAGTTATAGAACTTTACCATGACAGAACTTGAAATCAAAATATTAATTGTCAAGCAAATTATGCTAGATCATACCGACTTTGTTATTGCTGCTGAATTCCCTTTTCAGTTCGGCGAAAGAAGGGCTGACATTGCCCTTCTTGAGTCTGAAAAACTAATTGCCTTTGAAATCAAAGGGGCTCAAGACAATACAGATAGACTGTCATATCAAATTAAAAGCTACAAAAAATACTTTGACTTTTGTTATGTTATTTGCGAGCCAGAAAATCTCAAAGACGTTAGAAAAAACACTCCTCATGAAATTGGGATTTGTGTTGCAAAAGAAAAATGCATAGTCAAAGTAAGAAAATCAAAATTATTCAAAAAGCTTGACAAGTTCTTGCTCACAAGCACGCTAAGCACCTCCACGCTAAGGAAGTTATCAAGTAAAAAGCTCCGGTCGAATGTAGAAATGTGCGAGCATGTATCGAAAACATTAAAATTAGATGAAATTAAAAAAATATCACGCAGAGAGTTCGAAAGCAAATATCAATTAGCCACCAATTTATTTAAAATGGAAGCTTCAAAAAGTATCAATCCCGATGACTTAGTCACGATCACAAAAGCAGCCCCTAAAAAGTTAAGAAAAAGAGTCTCTACGCAATAGTAGCCTAGTTTCAATGTAATAGTTCATTCTAACGGAAATCCAAAAAGCAGGACTAATTCCATTGGGTATATCTTTTGCCGCCAAGGCGATTTCTTCGTCAGCCCAAACATCAAGAGGCGTATAATTAGCTGTGTCTTCTATTGTTCTTTTAGCGCAAAGCGCATACCCTCCCGCTTGGCGCCTATATCTCTTATAGCTGAAAGATCGACCATCTAAAGACGCAATATCTATACGAGGCACAAATGTACCTCCTTTTATCTCTATTTGCTCGGTATTAATTGAAGCATAATCCCCATATTTTACATCAAATTCTTCTCTAACTCCCTCATAAATATCTTCTTCTGTGATTAAAAATTTACCGCTAGAGTCATGCCCACCCTCTACTGCAGGACTTGAAGGAAAGCTAGTAGTGAGAATAACTACATCCTCAATGAATTCTCGATATTTAACCGTACCTGAGCATGAGTCAATGAAATAATCCACCAAACTGCTCACTTCTTTGTCACGCACAAACCCCGCATCAAGTATGACATACAATTTACATGAAGAATCTAGATTCTTCACGATTGGCTCTAAGTAATTTTCAATACTTTCTTTATCCAAATCAAACGGCATCCGA
Organism: Billgrantia endophytica; assembly: GCF_002879615.1. Taxonomy (GTDB): domain Bacteria; phylum Pseudomonadota; class Gammaproteobacteria; order Pseudomonadales; family Halomonadaceae; genus Halomonas; species Halomonas endophytica. The sequence continues at coordinate 2,974 of NZ_PNRF01000045.1, read as the reverse complement.
GCTGCCAAGTGATCAACTTTGCAAGAGGCCGATTTTACAAATTCCTCTACGTCAGGTAGAACGCCATCATCGTCTTCAAAAATATGCACCATAGGGATGATATTTAAATTCACATGAAGATCGAAAATAAAATATTGCCAATCTCGAAAACCATGCGCCCCCGACAAAAGTTGCTCTATCTGCGGGTTAATGTACCTTTCATCAGTGCAGAGATCTAGGATAAAAGGCCTGCCTGCCTGTATTTCTTCTATCTGCTTCATCCGACGATATATATCTCCGTCCGGTGCTTTTTTTGTTATGCGTGACTTAGTCAGCTCGTAAATTGGAAGTATTTTATCAAAAGATCTAGAATTTAAATTTCTGAAACAGCGCAATTCTGCATCTCGAGTTTTCACAATCGGGAAATAATCATAATCACTCATGCATTATGCCCTTCGTAGCCAAGGCTTTTCGCTCTAATTCTGACAGCCATTGATGAAACTTTAAAATGAAGCGCAAGGTCTTCAACCTTAGCAGATTTTTCTTCGACAAATTTGGTGAACGCTTCTTCCGGCATTATCAAAGCAGCAGCAAATTGGTTAGCTTCAGCCTCCATCCAATTGCTCTCGTTATTTCGGAAAAAAGTTTTATCTTCGAAATGATCACTATTGGCCGCATGACGAATGCGGTGTGCTATTTCATGGGCGATGGTAAATCGCTGGCGGTGTGGATGATGCAGAGAATTTACTGTCATGATCCAATCACCACTCTTTTTATCTTTTTTGAGCTGACCTGAATCTTCATCAGACATTGGTTCGTAACGAACAACTATGCCTAACTCACTAGCAAGCTGAGATATGTTAATTGGATTAGTTTCCACACCTCTTTTTCTTGCTAAATCTAACAGGTCTTTTGGTGTGGCAAGCTCTTCAAACTCAGGGTCCAATCTATGCTTGCGCTCAGATTTTTTTATAAAAGCCATCAACTTTCCTCCCTCATTAACACTTGCTCACTGCCGGATGATTCGTCTCTATCTAATGTTGCCACCCTCTGTGAAATAACTCTTATTTGTTGTCGTAACGTTAAATTCTCTTTTGCCAAACGCTCTAAGGTGGCTAAAGCGTCTTCTAACTTTATAGCTGAAGACTCAAAGTCTTTTTGAGCCTGACGGAAAGTATCATTACTCTCTTCTTTCAGTCGACTAGCCAAAAGGTTGCTAAAATACTCCCCTTCTAGATATTTTTTGGTTGTTTCTTCAGCCTTTTCTTCAGAATTACTTTTTATATACAATATTGCAACCGCAGCAATCAAGCCATTTATAGCCATAAGGAAAGTAATAATCGTTTGATAATAACTAGACTGAAACGACCAAATGTCTTTTAATCCAACAATTGACCCATTACTCACTAAGCCACTTATGACCGCTCGAGACTTGGCGTCAACATCCAGCGATGTCTACAATAGCCAGCGAATCCGCGTAACCAAAAAGCTTAAGGACTGAAGGATTCATGAATGCAACGAAAAAAACCAAAATAAAAATGACGAAAACAAGCATGCTTAAAAAACCAAGCAAGCAATAGATTTTTTTTAACCTTTTTACACTGTCGGCCATTGAAGTATCGCCATGTATTATAAGTGATTCTCACTAATATGTTCAAAAACCTGAGACGTCAGTAAACTAAAAAACGTTACAAATTGCAAAGCAAAAGGGCCTACCAAATGGTAAGCCCTTGATCTCGTTCAGCTTAGTCGTGTCAGGCGTTCTGCCTAGACGCGCCTCACTCCCACTCGATCGTCGCGGGCGGCTTGCTGCTCACGTTGTACGTCACGCGGGAGACGCTGCGGATCTCGTTGATGATGCGGTTGGAGACTTTCTCCAGCAACTCATACGGTAGGTGGGCCCAGCGTGCGGTCATGAAGTCGATGGTTTCCAGGGCGCGCAGGGCGATGACCCTTCGTAACGGCGGCCGTCGCCGACCACGCCGACGGACTTTACCGGCAGGAACACGGCGAAGGCCTGGCTGGTCTTGTGGTACCAGTCGGCGTTGTGCAGTTCTTCGATGAAGATGGCGTCGGCTTCGCGCAGGATGTCGGCGTACTCCTTCTTCACTTCGCGAGAATGAGCACGCCCAGGCCCGATCCCCGGCAAGGATGGGCTGTGGCTCGCCTTCGGCCATGGCCACCATGGCTTACCCTCGGCCCAGCTACCGGCGAACTGCTTGCGCATATGATGGATGGTGAAGATTCTGCGGTGGATATGGCAACGTTCCGCCACTTCGCAATAGTGTTGAGTTCAGCATACTGGTACGTTGACAAACGCAATGTCGAGTTACGAAACCCCGGGCTTACCATCCTGCAGGTCACCTATCGGCTAAAAGCAGTTTTTCGCCAGAGAAGTTACGAACTGAGATGAAAATTAAGAACGTTAAGGCTTATACAGCTGCGTAGCGTACCAGGTTCCCCATCAAAGGCTTTACCAATTGATTGGCGTAGCTTCCGCCCCGTGCCTGCCAATGAACTGCGAGGGAGCACCCTTCTTAACAGCTCCCTGCCCGTTGATACGAAAGATCGATGTCATCAACACACAAGCCTTAACTGCTCGGGTTACCCCCACGTAATGTAGATTCAAGCATTGGATTTCGTCCTCGAAGAAAACTCCGTACTGCCCTGATGGATAAGTACGTTTCGGGATCACATGATCGTAGAGGTCGACATGGAATATAAGGTCAAACTCCAATCCTTTCGCCTTGTGCAGGGTCATGATCTGAACGGCATCGGGACTAGGGCTATGGAACCAGCGAAGCTTGTCGGGATCTCCGCAAACGACCCCAAGATCCATCGCACCTTCAGCCGAAGGCGGCTGACCCAGCAATCGTGTGGCGGCATCCAACACAGTTGCAACCAGGTCGCAATCCAAGCAAGATCGGCAGCTTAATAAGTGGCTTTTCAAAATTAATCGCGTACTCAGATCCGTAGCCACCGAGTAGGCGATCGA
>NZ_PNRF01000023.1 GCF_002879615.1 Billgrantia endophytica | reverse complement strand
GCGAGCTGAAGCTGGCTCCAACAAGCCTGCTTTTCCCACCCTTGTTGGAGCGCTGCTCCGCATCGCGACTGGCGCCGTCAGGCGCCTTGGCGGAGGCCGCTGTCGTTGGTGGCTATCGCCAACGCAGGGCAACCCCGCGGTCGCGAGCTGAAGCTGGCTCCAGCAGCTGTTTTTTCTACCCTGTTGGAGCGCCGCGCCGCGACCTCCTATCTCACCACAGCGTGACGATCAGGAAATACGCCATCAGGGTCACCAGCACGGTACATAGCAGGTTCAGGGCGAATCCTGCGCGCATCATTGACTGGATCTTCATGTGGCCGGTCGCAAATACGATGGCGTTGGGTGGCGTTGCCACGGGCATCATGAAGGCACAGCTGGCAGCAATGGCGGCGGGCACCGTGATCAGCAGCGGCGAGATCCCCTGAGACATCGCCAGTGCGCCCAGCAGTGGCAGGAATGCGGCGGCCGTGGCGGTATTGGAGGTGATTTCCGTCAGGAAGATGATCACCAGCACCACGATGCCGACCAGGGCCAGCAACGGGAAGGCGCCAAATACACCAAGCTGCTCCGCTATCCACTCGGCCAGGCCGGAACGGCTGATCGAGCCAGCCAGGGCGAGACCACCACCGAACAGCAGCAGGATGCCCCAGGGCAGCTTCTGCGCTTCCTCCCAGATCATCAGACGCTCGCCGTTGCCGCGTCCGCTGGGCACCAGGAACAGTGCGATGCCGGCGGCTATGGCAATGCTGGTATCCGACAGCCAGCCAAGCCCCATGTCGTTGATTAGCGGACGCACCACCCAGGCCAGGGCGGCAAGCAGGAAGATGATGCCTACCCGGGCTTCCGGAGCGGTCATCCTGCCCAGTTTGTTCAATTCGTCACTTATCATGGTGCCGCCGCCGTTACCGGTCTGTATATTGAAATTGCGGCGGGTCAGCCACCACCAGGCGCTGACCATCATCACCACGCTGATTGGCAGCCCGACCAGCATCCACTGGGCAAAACCGATCTCGATTCCTCTGTCTTCGGCCAGATAAGCGGCGAGCAGGGCATTGGGCGGGGTGCCGATCAGCGTGGCCACGCCACCGATGCTGGCCGAGTAGGCAATGGCAAGCAGCAGGGCGGTGGCGTAGCGGCTGAGCTCGCGAGGATCGCTATCGCCGAGCAGATTGATCACCGACATGCCGATCGGCAGCATCATGATGGCGGTTGCCGTATTGGACACCCACATGCTGAGAAAGCCGGTGGCAATCATGAAGCCGGCGATCTGACGCCGTGGCTGGTGGCCGACCACCTTGAGGACATGCAGCGCTATGCGCCGATGCAGATTCCAGTACTGCATCGAGATACCAAGCAGGAAGCCACCCAGGAAGAGGTAGATGATCGGGTTGGCATAGCTCGAGGCGGCATCACTCATGCTACCGATGCCCAGTGCTGGCACCAGTACCAGGGGCAGCAGGGAGGTTACCGGTATGGGAATGGCTTCGGTGGACCACCAGGTGGCCATCAGTAGTGCCAGTCCGGCGCAAGTCCAGGCGGGGTCGGACATGCCGGCGGGTGCCGGCAGCACAAGTGTGATCACCACCCAGAGCGGGCCAAGCCACAGGCCGATTCGTCCGGCACGAGAGGGGCCGGACTTGAGTGCCGGGGTTTCACTGGTGGTCTGCATGAGCGCTCCATGAATGGGTTGCTGCTTTGATTGAGGCTGAGCCTGGGAAGCGGCCGCACATTATACGTAAGTTGAGGATCGTCTCCAGAGGCGCCAGCGTAAATTCAGCATGGAATCCATGACCACGGAAGAGAGAGCATGACTGGGGGCAGGAGTGACCGGCAGGTGAACTTGCCGAGTCTGGAGGCGTTGCGCGCGCTTTGTGAGGCTGCCGGACGGGATATCCTCTCGGTGCGCCGGGGTGAAGGCCACGTCTCCTACAAGCTGGATGGCAGCCCGCTGACGGCGGCAGACATGGCGGCTCAGCAACGGCTTGCCGACGGCCTGCCCGGGCTGCTGGACGTTCCCATCCTGTCCGAGGAGCAGGCTGAGACGCCTTGGCCGGTACGGCGCCACTGGCGCTGCTATTGGTTGGTCGATCCACTGGATGGAACCCGGGAGTTCGTTGATGGCTTCGACGACTTTACGGTCAATGTGGCCCTGATCCAGGACGGCGGGGTGGTCGTCGGAATGGTGCATGCGCCTGCCTTGGGATCGACCTGGGCGGGCGGCTCCGGCCTGGGGGCCTGGCGCTGGGAGAGTGGCGCCCGGGAGTCCATTTCCGTATCCGTTCGATCTTCCCCGTCTGGTGGTTCGGCCACCACCGACGAGCCGCCGCTTCGCATTCTGGCCAGCCGTGCACACCTGGATGCCGGGACACGTGAGTGGTTGGCCGGGTTTCCTGCGGCGCGGTTGTCGAGGTGCGGCAGCTCAGTGAAATTCTGCCGCATCGCCGAGGGGACGGCCGATCTCTACCCACGTTTCGGACCTACCTGCGAGTGGGATACGGCCGCCGGACAGGGTGTGCTCGAAGGGGCCGGCGGGGCGGTGCTATGCCATGAGACGGGGGCGGCGCTTTGTTACAATGCCAGGGAAAGCCTGATCAACGGCCCCTTCGTGGCCTGCGGTGACGTGACCCGTCTTGTACCGACCGGCACCTGAAACATGTCGCATCGATGTGCTTGCTGTACAATTTCCGCCTCATTCCCCGACCGCCTGGATGCCCCATGACGACGACGACCGCCCTGATCCTGCTTGCGCTGGGCCTGGCCATCATTGCCGGCCTGGGCACGTATGCCTTTACCTTGTGGCGTGAGGTCAAGCGCCGCGAAGCCTTCCGACGGGACGAGTTGCGTCGGGCGCATGAAAACTGCCTGGAAAACCTCGAGATGGTGGCCTCCTCGCTGCTGCAGGAGCAGGTTGATGTCACCGAAGGGGCCTGGCGCTGCAAGGTGCTGCTGGAGATTCTCGACCCGCGACTGCTGGAGCGTCCGGCGTTTCAGCCCTTTGGTGAGGTCCACGCCCGAACGCAGCATCTGCACACCCACTCGGCCCGCAAGGCGTTGACGCCGCGAGACAGGATGCGTGAGGACCGCGAGAGGCTGGCGATAGAAGACGAGCTTCGCCAGCCGGTGCTGGAGGCGGCCGCGGCGGTACTGGAATTTCGTCGTGGTTGGCCGGCAAGCCTGCATTGAGGTGTTTTTCGGTAACCTGGGGGGTGGCTGTACGTAAATAGTACAGTAAGATGTAATTGCAACATTTTGCCCTTTTCGGCAAGCTAATTAGTGGGTTCCGTGTAGTATTCCGTGCTCGGATCGCAGCGTTATGCGACGTTGGAATTAGGTTGTACTTTGAGCTTGGCTCAATTAGGCCTACACTTTCCGGAACCGGGGCTTAGAATTCCCGGATCTTTCGGGATATCAAAAACGGATTGCCCGAATATGAATCAAGAAGGAGTCTTGTAATGAAAAAATCTACGACTGGCTTGCTGTTAGGTTCTGCTCTGGTCATCGGCCTTTCCGGCTGTGCCAACACCGGGGGAGGGGCTACGGCATCATCCGATCGTGCCTGGTATCAGCAGCCTGTGGTGTGCGGTATTGCCGGCGGCCTGATTGGCGGTAGTATCGGCTATGCTGTCAGCGGTAGTTCCGATGAGGATCAAGGCATCGGTGTCGGTGGTGCATCCGGTGCCGCTATCGGCGCGCTGCTGTGTGCCGATCGCACTCCGGAGCCGGTTGCCCAACCCGAGCCGGAGCCGATGCCGGAGCCCGAGCCGACTCCTCCGCCCACCTTCGAGCCGGTAGTGCTGGATAGCGAAGTCACCTTCGCTTTCGATTCCGACGAAATCCGTCCGGAAGCGCATCGCGAGCTGGACCAGGTGGCCAACACCCTGCGTGAAAACACCGACCTCCGCGTTCGTATCGAGGGTCATACCGACCACGTGGGCTCTGCGGAGTACAACCAGGGGCTCTCCCAGCGTCGTGCTGAATCCGTCAGGGACTTCCTCGTCTCTCGCGGTATTGCCGAGAACCGCATGACTACCATCGGTCACGGTGAAGAGCGTCCGGTTGCCACCAATGAGACCGACGAGGGCCGTGCCCAGAACCGTCGCGTGGAAATCGTCAACTGGGATTGATTCATCGATCAAGACCCAGGGCCTGATGGATGGGCCGACGGCATGACACAGGGGCACCTTCGGGTGCCCCTGTTGCGTGGTGCTGCCGTGGGATGGGCGTGGCGCGGCGGGCCGTGCTTCTGGTAGTCTTGTCGGCTGACGTGACGCGCGGCGGGGCGCCTGAATGGCCGCACCCGCATCGTCCAGAGTAGAGGGCGGGCTGCGTGGCTCACGATCTCCATCGTTTTTTCTCCATGATTTTGCTCTACGCCACTAACCGCGACACGTGATCCCTGGTATGGATCACCACTGCGCACAAGGACGCTTCAATGCCCATCGTCACCTTGCCCGACGGCAGCCAGAGAACTTTCGACGAACCCCTTTCCATCATGCAGCTGGCCGAATCCATCGGCCCCGGTCTGGCCAAGGCCTGTATCGCCGGCAAGATCGATGGCGAACTCGTCGATGCCGCTGACATCATCGACCACGATGCGGAAGTGGCGATCATGACTGCCCGCGACCCGGAAGGCGAAGAGATCATCCGTCACTCCTGCGCCCACCTGATCGGCCATGCGGTCAAGCAGCTCTATCCCGACGCCAAGATGGCCATCGGGCCGGTCATCGACGACGGGTTTTACTACGACATCGATTTCGGGCGCTCGGTGACGCCGGAAGATCTCGAGGCGATCGAGACGCGCATGAAAGCGCTGATCGACACCGAGTATGACGTGGTGCGCGAGTACGTCGACCGTGACCAGGCGATGCTGACCTTCCTGCACAGGGACGAGCCCTATAAACAGGAAATCGTGCGGGAGATCCCCGAGGACGAAACGATTCGTCTCTACCGGCACGAGGAATATATCGACATGTGCCGGGGCCCCCACGTGCCCAATACCCGGCATCTGAAGGCCTTCAAGTTGACCAAGCTGGCCGGCGCCTACTGGCGTGGCGACGCCACCAAGCCGATGCTGACGCGCATCTACGGGACGGCCTGGGGCGACAAGAAGCAGCTCAAGGCCTATCTGAAGCGCCTCGAGGAGGCGGAGAAGCGCGATCACCGCAAGCTGGCCAAGCGCATGAATCTCTTCCACCTGCAGGAAGAGGCGCCGGGCATGGTGTTCTGGCACCCGAATGGCTGGACGATCTACCAGGCGCTGGAGCAATACATGCGCAAGGTGCAGGTCGAGCACGGCTACCAGGAGATACGCACCCCCCAGGTGGTCGACCTGTCGCTGTGGAAGAAGTCGGGCCACTGGGGCCACTACAGCGACCTGATGTTCACCACCGAGTCGGAGAAGCGCGAATACGCGGTGAAGCCGATGAACTGTCCCTGTCACGTGCAGGTGTTCAACCAGGGGCTGAAGAGCTATCGCGACCTGCCACTGCGACTGGCCGAGTTCGGCAGCTGCCATCGTAACGAGCCGTCCGGCTCGCTGCATGGCCTGATGCGGGTGCGCGGCTTCACCCAAGACGATGCGCACATCTTCTGCACCGAGAAGCAGATTCAGGCCGAGGCGGAAGATTTCATTGCCCTGACACTCAAGGTTTACAAGGAGCTGGGCTTCGACGACGTGGAACTCAAGCTGTCGACGCGCCCGGAGGACTTCATGGGCGAGGCGGCGCTGTGGGACCGTGCCGAGCAGGGGCTCGAGGCCGCATTGAACGCGACAGGGCTCCAATGGGAGCTGCAGCCGGGCGAGGGCGCCTTTTATGGCCCGAAGATCGAGTTCGCGCTGCGCGATTGTCTGAATCGCGTCTGGCAATGCGGTACACTGCAGCTGGACTTCAATCTGCCGGGCAGGCTGGGCGCTCAATTCGTCGACGAGGACGGGGAGCGCAAGACGCCGGTCATGCTCCATCGGGCGATCCTGGGCTCTTTCGAGCGCTTCATCGGTATCCTGATCGAGCACTACGCCGGGGCCATGCCGCTGTGGCTGGCTCCCGAGCAGATAGTGATCATGACGATTACCGATGCCCAGCGTGACTATGCGGTACAATTGGAGCGTCGCTTGCAGAAAATTGGTCTTCGCGTCAAGGCGGACTTGAGGAACGAGAAGATCGGCTTTAAAATCCGCGAGCATACCTTGCAGAAAGTTCCCTATCTCCTCGTGGTAGGGGATAAGGAAGTCGAAGCCGACTCGGTTGCCGTGCGCACCCGCACAGGCGAAAACCTCGGCATCCAGACCGTCGATGAATTCATCGAGCGCGTTCGGGCCGAAGGTTGGTAACGACACTGTCAATTACCGGAACGGAGACGGAACGATCAAGCGAAGCAGCCAGCGCGGACGTCCACAGGACAAGCGCCCCCCAATGAACGAGCGTATTACCGAGGATCAGGTGCGCCTGATCGACAGCGACGGCGAGCAGCTGGGTGTCGTACCCACCAGCGAAGCACTGGAACGCGCCGAAGCAGCCGGTTTGGACCTCGTCCAGATTTCAAATGCCGATCCGATTGTCTGCAAGATCATGGATTATGGCAAATTCGTCTTTGAGCAGAAAAAGCAGAAGGCCGCTCAGAAGAAAAAGACGAAACAGATTCAGGTCAAGGAAGTCAAATTCCGGCCTGGCACCGACGAGGGCGACTATCAGGTCAAGCTGAAAAACCTGGTTCGCTTCCTCGAAGGTGGCGACAAGGGCAAGGTCACGCTGCGGTTTCGCGGCCGTGAAATGGCGCATCAGGACATCGGCCGCAAGCTGATGGAGCGGATCGCCGCGGATCTCGAGGAACTCGGGACCGTGGAGTCCTTCCCCAAGATGGAAGGGCGCCAGATGATCATGATCATTGCCCCCAAGAAGAAGTGATCCGAAGGCCCGTCAAACGGATGGCTGGCGTCAGCGCCGGCCATTGGCCCCGGATTTTCTAAAAAACTCGAGCGGAGAATTCCTCATGCCGAAAATCAAGAGCAACAGCGGCGCTGCCAAGCGCTTCAAGAAGACCGCCAATGGCTTCAAGCACAAGCAGTCTTTCCGTAGCCACATCCTGACCAAGAAGTCGACCAAGCGTAAGCGTCACCTGCGCGGTATGAAGCAGATCCACGACGCGGACAAGGCCCTCATTCAGCGCATGTTGCCGAATCTGTAAGCCTCTGGTTGCTCACTTTAACGTCAGGAGAATGCCATGACTCGTGTCAAGCGTGGTGTCGTCGCTCGTCGTCGTCACAAGAAAGTTCTGAAGCTGGCCAAGGGTTACTACGGTGCCCGTTCGCGGGTTTTCCGCGTTGCCAAGCAGGCCGTTATCAAGGCCGGCCAGTACGCATACCGTGACCGTCGCAACCGCAAGCGTCAGTTCCGTGCCCTGTGGATCCAGCGTATCAACGCCGGTGCCCGTCAGCATGGCCTGTCCTATAGCCGTTTCGTCGGTGGCCTGAAGAAGGCCGGTATCGAGATCGACCGCAAGGTGCTGGCCGATCTGGCTGTTCACGAGAAGGCCGCCTTTGCTGCCATCGTCGAGAAGGCCAAGGCTGCCCAGTAAGTGATACCGACCGATGGTGTGGGCCGGCATTGACTGGTCCTGTGTCACACCAGACCGTCACGGGGGAAGAGCAGCCGCTCTTCCCCTGTTTTTTTGCACCATGTCTTTTGAGCCGGGTCTTTTGAACCGGTATCTTCAGCCAAGATCAACGATTTCGGAGCTCAACGGATGGACCACCTTCCCACACTGGTCACCGAGGCCCGTCAAGCCATTCAGGCCGCCGAGAGCATTGCGGCACTCGATGAGCTGCGGGTGCGCTACCTCGGCAAGAAGGGCGAGATCACCGCACAGCTCAAGGGGCTGGGCAAGTTGTCGGCGAGTGAGCGACCCGCGGCCGGTGAGCGTATCAACCAGGCCAAGCAGGCTCTGACCCAGGAACTGGACGAGCGCAGGCAGTCACTGTCAAAGGCGGCGCTGGAGGCCCAGTTGGCCGCCGAGCGTATCGACGTCACCTTGCCGGGGCGCGGTCAGCCCGGTGGTGGCCTGCATCCGGTGACGCTGACCCTGGAGCGTATCGAGAGGCTCTTCACCCGGATCGGCTATGACGTGGCCGTGGGGCCGGAAATCGAGGATGACTACCACAACTTCGAGGCGCTCAACATTCCCGCCCACCACCCGGCACGGGGCATGGCCGATACCTTCTATTTCGATGCCACCCGGCTGCTGCGCACCCATACCTCGCCGGTTCAGGTCCGGACCATGAAGGAGCAGGCGCCGCCGATTCGCATCGTCTGCCCGGGGCGGGTCTACCGCAGCGACTCCGACCTGACGCATACGCCGATGTTCCATCAGGTGGAAGGGCTGCTGGTGGATGAGGACATCAGCCTCGCCGACCTCAAGGGGACCATCGAGGACTTCCTGCACGCCTTCTTCGAACGTGAGGATCTCTCGGTGCGCTTCCGTCCTTCCTATTTCCCCTTCACCGAGCCGTCGGCCGAGGTCGATATCCAATGCGTGATGTGCAGCGGTGAAGGCTGCCGGGTCTGTTCGCAAAGCGGCTGGCTGGAAGTGATGGGCTGCGGCATGGTCCATCCGGAAGTGTTTCGCCATTCCGGTATCGATTCCGAGCGCTACAAGGGCTTCGCCTTCGGCATGGGGGCCGAGCGCCTGGCCATGCTGCGCTATGGCGTCAACGATCTGCGCCTGTTCTTCGAGAACGACCTGCGCTTTCTGCGCCAGTTCGCCTGACCTCGCGGCATTACATGTACATCGGCAGAACACAGGATGAGTCATGAAATTTTCCGAACAGTGGCTGCGTGAGTGGGTCTCGCCGCAGCTTGGCGCCCAGGCATTGGCCGACCAGATCACCATGGCCGGGTTGGAAGTCGATGCCGTCGAGCCGGTGGCAGCGGTTTTCAATGGCGTGGTGGTGGCCGAGGTGGTCGGCAAGGAGCCGCATCCCGATGCTGACAAGCTGAATGTTTGCCAGGTGGACGATGGCAGCGGCGAGCCGGTCCAGGTGGTGTGTGGTGCATCCAACGTGGCGGTAGGCCAGAAAGTGCCCTTTGCCCGTGTCGGAGCCGTGCTGCCCGGCGACTTCCAGATCAAGAAGGCGGCGCTTCGAGGCGTGGAGTCCCGCGGCATGATCTGTTCTGCCTCGGAGCTGGGCCTGGAGGAGGAAACGTCGCCCGGTATCCTCGAGCTGCCGCTCGATGCGCCGGCGGGCGAGGATTTCCGGGCCTGGATGGGGCTCGACGATCATACGATTGAAGTGGACCTGACACCCAACCGCGGCGATTGCCTGAGTCTCAAGGGCCTGGCGCGTGAAGTGGGCGTGCTCAACCGGTTGCCAGTGATGTCGCCGGACGTGACGCCGGTGGCACCGGTTCATGACGAGACCTTCCCGGTTCGCATCGAGGATGTCGAGCGCTGCCCGCGGTATATCGGTCGCCTGATCAAGGGCGTCGATGTCACCGCTGTGACGCCGTTATGGATGGTCGAGCGGCTGCGTCGCAGCGGCGTGCGTTCCATCGATCCGGTCGTCGATATCACCAATTACGTGATGCTGGAACTGGGGCAGCCATTGCACGCCTTCGACCGGGCCAATCTGCATGGGGCGGTGATCGTACGCCTGGCCCGTGAAGGCGAGAGGCTGGTGCTGCTCGATGGCCAGGAAATCACCCTGAATGCCAATACGCTGGTCATTGCCGATGAGCGTGGTCCGCTGGCCATGGCCGGGGTGATGGGGGGAGAGGGATCGGGCGTCAGCGAAGCCACCCGCGACATCTTCCTGGAGTCGGCCTTCTTTTCTTCCCTGGCGATTGCCGGTCAGGCGCGCTCCTACGGCCTGCATACCGATGCCTCCCATCGTTTCGAGCGCGGTGTCGATCCGCAGCTGACCGTGGATGCCGTGGAGAGGGCGACCGCGTTGCTGCTGCAGATCACCGGTGGCGAGCCGGGCCCGCTGGTGGAAGCGGCAAGCCAGGCGCACCTGCCGGGTGAGCGTGAGGTGACCCTGCGCGCCGCGCGCCTCGAACAGGCGTTGTGCAAGCGGCTGCCCGCCGGTGACGTCACCGAGATACTCGAGCGACTCGGCATGGGTGTCGAAACGGGTGAGGCCGGTTGGCAGGTGCGCGTGCCGAGCTGGCGTTTCGATATCGCCATCGAGGAGGACCTGATCGAGGAGGTGGCCAGAATCCACGGCTACAACCTGTTGCCGGCACGTCGTCCCGCGGCACGCCTGGCGCTGCGTCCCGATCACGAGGCTCGCACGCCTCTGGGCCGGTTGCGTCGGCAGATGGTGGCACGGGGCTACCAGGAGGCCGTGACCTACAGCTTCGTGGCTCCCGAGCTGCAGCGGGCGCTGCTGCCGGACGCCGTCTCCCCGCGACTGGCCAACCCCATCTCCAGCGACCTTTCCGTCATGCGCGCGAGCCTGTTCCCTGGCCTGGTGCGGGCCCTCGAGCATAACCTCAATCGCCAGCAGACACGGGTTCGCCTGTTCGAGGCAGGCCTGGTGTTTCGCGGGGACCTGGATGACCTGCAGCAGACTCCCATGCTGGGAGCGCTGGTCTGTGGTTCGCGTGAGCCCGAGGGCTGGGCGGGTGGCCGTGAGCAGGTCGATTTCTTCGACCTCAAGGGTGACCTGGAGAGCTTGACCGCCATGGGGGGGGAGGCCGAGGCCTGGCGCTTCGAGCCAGGCGAGCACCCCTCGCTGCACCCGGGGCAGAGTGCCCGAATTCTTTATCGCGGCGAGGCCGTGGGCTGGATCGGGGCGCTTCATCCCGGGGTCCGCGCGACGCTGGGCCTCAAGGCCGATGCGCTGCTGTTCGAGGTGCGCCAGGATGCCCTGACCCGAGGTGTGCTGCCGGCCTTTGCGCCGCTGTCTCGCTATCCGGAAGTCCGCCGTGACCTGGCCTTCCTGCTGGAAGAGGACCAGTCGGTCCAGACATTGCTGGATTGTGTACGCAGCCAGGCCGGCCAGTGGCTCGAGGAACTGCGCCTTTTCGACGTCTATCAGGGCAAGGGGGTTACGGAAGGGCACAAGAGCGTCGCCTTGGGCTTGACCTGGCAGCATCCTTCGCGCACGCTGAATGACGAGGAAATCAATCAGTTGGTCGATGCCATCGTCGCCGAGTCGCACCAGCATCTGGGTGCCGAGCTACGCGGATGAAGTTTCGGGGTGTCTTTTCGTGCCACGAGGCTGCGCAGCATGACCTGCCGCGCACTTCCCGGGCGAAAAATCACCGGCGACGGGCTGGACCGCCACTCTGAAGGAGTAGACATGGGAGCGTTGACCAAGGCGGAACTGGCCGAGCACCTTCACGCCGAGTTGGGACTGACCAAGCGGGAAGCCAAGGCGATGGTAGAAGCCTTCTTCGAGGAAATACGGGCCTGCCTGCGTGAGAACGAACAGGTGAAGCTGTCGGGATTCGGCAACTTCGACCTGCGTGACAAGCGCGAGCGTCCTGGCCGAAACCCCAAGACGGGCGAGGAGATTCCCATCTCGGCTCGCCGGGTCGTGACCTTCCGTCCTGGCCAGAAACTCAAGAGCCAGGTGGAGTGCTACGAAGGGCCGCCGCCAAGCTGACTTCTGAACGGACAGGATGCCACCCCAGAGGTGGCATCTTGCCATGATGGAAGAGGGGGCGGTCGAGTCAGACGCCTCCACCGCGCTCGAGCAGCCAGGTAATGACGACTTTCAGTACATAACCCAGTATGCCGGCCCCCAGTACCACGAACAGCATGATGGTGCCGAATCGTCCGGCCTGGGATTTCTTGGCCAGATCCCAGATGATGAAGCTCATGAACAGGATCAGTCCGCCAATCATGATGGGCGTGATCCAGGCCTCAAAGGTCTGCTGCATATCGCCTCCTTGCCGTAAAGTTCGTCATTGTACTCGGACTTCAGGGGGGCTGCATGCCAGGTACGCTATGACTATACGATCGAAACACTCAGGTATATTCCCGACATGCCAATGCTGAAGATCCTTGTTGGAACCATGTATGGCGGCGCTCTCGACGTCGCTGAGCAAGTCCGCCCTCTGTTCGAGGCGGCCGGCTACGAGGTCGCCGTTCTCGAACAGCCCACGGTGGCGGACGTGACCGATTCCCCCACCGATCTGGCGCTCTTTTGTGTCTCCACTACCGGCAGCGGTGATTTCCCGGGCAATTTCGTGCCATTTGCCCGTGGCCTGGATGAGCAGAGCCCGTCGCTTTCCGGGCTGCGCTATGGCTTGATTGCCCTCGGGGACAGTTCTTACGGCGAGACGTTCTGCGGCGCTGGCCGCCAGTTGGATGAGATGCTGCAAGGGCTGGGTGCCAACCGCCTGGGAGAGCGGCTCGAAGTGGATGCCATGGAAACCTTCATGGCTGACGATGCCGCGCTACCCTGGGTGGAAGAGTGGATCGATGCGCAGCAGTTGAAGGTGGCCTGATGAAAGCAGTACCGACGGCGGAACGGGTCAGCATCATGCTGGGACTGGTGGTGCTGATGCTTTCCACCATTCCCCGATATCTGGCCGGCGGCCATGAAAACCGGCTCACGATGATCCTCCTCGCCCTGGCGGCTGTCGTGGCGGTGTCGGTGATGCATTGGCGGATGCTCGAGGCGGATGAGCGCCAGCGCTTGCCGCAGCTGCTGATACGTTTCGGACTCGCCTTGCTGGTCGGCATGGCGGTGATGGGGGGGTGGCATGCCCTGATGACCGACTGGATCAGTTGGCAGCTGTTCATCGCGCATGGCGCGACGGCCGGGCTGCTGCTGCACGTCCTGCTGCTGTGGTGGCGCCCGGCAGTGCCCAGGTAGATTTTCCTGCAGCGGCCTGTATCACCATGACAGGCAGGCCCACCCTGTTGGAGGACGATTTATCGCACGACCGCGGTGTTGCCTGGGTTGGCATCAGTTGCCAGTGCTCGCAGCTTCCGCGGGGGCGCCTGCGGCGCCAGTCGCGATGGGGCCAGCGCTTCGACAGCGATGGCCTCCACCCAGGAGGCACAAACCGCTGTCGAGGCCCGCTTCACTTTCCCGGCGTTAGACCAGACGGTAGCAGGGCACGTATTCACTCCCCGGCAGCTTCATCCTGCCCTGGGCAACGAAGGAGCCCAGCAGGTCGTCCAGCCGGTGCATCAGTTCCGGCTCGGCGTGCAGGGAGAAGGGGCCGTGCGCTTCGATGGCGCGAATGCCATTCTCCTTGACGTTGCCGGCAACGATGCCCGAGAACGCCCGACGGAGGTTCGCGGCCAGCTCATGGACAGGCTGGTCCCGGTGCAACGCCAGGCCGGCCATGGCGGCATGGGTGGGCTCGAAGGTTTCCTGGAAGTCTCGGGCGATCGTCAGTCGCCAGTTGTAGTGGAAGGCATCCTGATGGGCGCGGCGGAAGCCGGTCACGGTATCGATGCCCTTGCGCATGGCGCGGGCGACCTCGATGGGATCGTCGACGATGACCCGGTACTTGGAGCGGACCTGCTCGCCCAGGGTATAGAGCAGGAATTCGTCGATGCGTTTGAAGTAGTTGGCGGCACTGGCGGGGCCGGTGAAGATCACCGGCATTTCCATGTCGGCGTTGTCCGGGTGCAGCAGGATGCCGAGCAGATAGAGGATCTCTTCTGCCGTCCCGACACCGCCAGGAAACACGATGATGCCGTGCCCGAGACGGATGAAGGCTTCCAGGCGCTTTTCGATGTCGGGCATCACCACCAGTTCGTTGACCAGCGGGTTGGGGGCCTCGGCGGCAATGATGCCGGGTTCGGATATGCCGAGATAGCGACCGTCACTGAACCGCTGCTTGGCATGGGCCAGGTTGGCTCCCTTCATTGGCCCCTTCATGGCGCCGGGGCCGCAGCCGGTACAGATATCGAGCTCGCGCAGCCCGAGGTGATAGCCCACGTCCTTGGTGTACTCGTATTCCTCACGGGCGATCGAGTGCCCGCCCCAGCAGACGACGATGCCGGGGTCGCGACCGGGTTTCAGCGTGCCGGCCTTGCGCAATATATGGAACACCGCATTGGTGGTACCTTCGGCGGTGGTGAGGTCGAAGCGCGCGTGGTGCTGGATCTCGTTGTAGACATAGACGATATCGCGCAACACCGAGGAAAGGTGTTCGCGTATGCCGCGAATCATCTTGCCGTCGACGAAGGCTTCGGCCGGTGCGTTGGTCACCTTGAGGCGTATGCCGCGATCCTGCTGGATCACGTCGATATCGAAGTCATGGTAGGTTTCCATCAGTACCAGGCTGTCATCCGTCATGTTGCCTGAACTGAGGACGGCCAGCGCACAGCGGCGCAGCAAGTCATGCAGGCCGGCCTGAGAGGTATCGCGCAGGCGGTTGACTTCGTGCTGGGAGAGCACTTCCAGGCTGCCCAGCGGTGAAACGGTACTGGAGAGGGTATCGGGCATGGAAACGTTCCTTGTCGGATCAGGTCAATTCGGTATGGTGCGCTGACGAGTGCCAGGCGTCATGCAGGGTGATGGCGTGGCGAGCGAACGGGTCGGGCATCGGGTGTGGTCTCGCGGTGTGTCATGTGGGCGATGCTACCATGCCGGGCGGCATGGCGCAGCGCTGCACGGCGTGGTCCGTGCTGCTAGAATGGCCTCATCCGGCCCCGGCCGATCCCGCAAGCGATGCGCCATGTTCAATGCCCAGTACTTCCGTACCTTCATCACCCTGGTCGAAACCGGAAGCTTCACGCGTACTGCCCTGTGCCTGGAGATGACCCAGCCCGGTGTCAGTCAGCACGTGCGCAAGCTGGAACAGTATCTCGATAAATCCTTGCTGGAACGCCAGGGCCGTCGCTTCACCCTGACCGAGGCGGGTCGGCGTGCCTATGACTATGGCCTGCGACTCTTCACCGAGCACGAGCAGTTTCGTCACTCGCTCGACGACGAGGCGCTGGATACGGGTGAGTGTCGTATCGCTTCCCCGGGTAGCGTGGGGTTGATGTTCTATCCGTATATCCTGGGCCAGCAGCAGATGTATCCCGGCCTGACGGTGAGCTACAGCTTCGCCTTCAGCCAGGAGATCATTGCCGACGTACTGGCAGGGCGTCACGATCTGGGCATCGTGACCGAAGCCGTTCGTCATTCGGACCTGAACTGCCAGGCATGGCACCAGGAGCCGCTTTGCCTGGTCGTGCCGGCCGATTTTGCCGGCACGACGCTGACGGAACTGATGGGCATTGGCTTCATCAACTACTCCGATGGCGTCAACCACGCCGGATCGCTGCTTCGCAGCAACTTTCCGGACGAGTTTCGTTCCATGAGCCAGTTTCGCCGCCAGGGCTTCACCAACGAGGTCGCCATGGTGCTGGATGCCGTGGCGCGCGGCCTGGGCTTTACGGTGGTGTCGCGACTGGTGCTGGAAACCTCGCCCTGGCAGCGTCAGGTGAGGGAGCTCGACCTGCCGGTGGTGGAATACGAGTCCTTGCATCTGGTCACCAGGGCGAGTGCCCGAGTACCGCGCCGCTACGAGCGCCTGCTGGATGGCTTCCGGGAGCAGCGGCTGCGGGAACGCTTCGGCCATGGGGAGGCGGCGCCGAATCCCTGACGCGGGCGCCTGGCCACGACCATGCCCCAATACATTCGCCCCGCCATGGCGGGGCGAATGCATGTGGCGCCGTTAACCCGCTTCGAGCCGGTTCAGTCGCGGTATTCGTCGATGCTGGGGCAGGAGCAGATCAGCTGCCGATCGCCGAACACGTTGTCGACGCGGTTGACCGCGGGCCAGTATTTGGCGGCCTTTACGGCATCCGATGGAAAGGCACCGAGCTCACGCGAGTAGGGGCGATCCCAGCTGTCGTCCATCAGGTCGGCCATGGTGTGCGGGGCGTTGACCAGCGGGTTCCCGTCCGCCGGCCACTCGCCGCTTTCCACCTTGGCGATCTCGGCACGAATGCTGATCATGGCGTCGCAGAAACGATCGATCTCGTAGCGTGACTCCGACTCGGTGGGCTCGACCATCAAGGTGCCGGGCACCGGGAAGGACATGGTCGGCGCGTGGAAGCCGTAGTCCATGAGGCGTTTGGCGATGTCCTCCTCGCTGATGCCGGAGGCCGCCTTGAGCGGACGGATGTCGATGATGCACTCGTGGGCCACGGTGCCATTGACTCCGCGATAGAGCACGGGGTAGTGCGCTTCGAGCCGCTTGGCCACGTAGTTGGCATTGAGAATGGCGAGCTCGGTGGCCTCGCGCAGGCCGCGGGCCCCCATCATCTTGATGTACGCCCAGGAGATCGGCAGGATCGAGGCGCTGCCGAAGGCGGCTGCCGAGACGGCGCCGCAGTCGGCATTGACGCCGGTGATGGGGGTCACGACGTGGTTGGACACGTAGGGGGCCAGGTGCGCCTTGACGCCGATGGGTCCCATCCCGGGGCCGCCGCCGCCATGGGGAATACAGAAGGTCTTGTGCAGGTTGAGATGGGAGACGTCGCCGCCGAAGTCGCCAGGACGACTCAGGCCGACCTGGGCATTCATGTTGGCGCCGTCGATATAGACCTGCCCGCCATGCTGGTGAACGATCTTGCATGCCTCTCCAACGCCTTCCTCGAACACCCCGTGGGTGGAGGGGTAGGTGAGCATGATCGCCGACAGAAGGTCACTGTGCTGTTCCGCCTTGTCGCGAAGATCGTCGAGATCGATGTTGCCATCGCTGTCACACTCGACCACGACGACCTGCATATGGGCCATGGCCGCGGAGGCGGGGTTGGTGCCATGGGCGGAACTCGGGATCAGGCAGATATTGCGGTGCCCCTGGCCTTCTGCCTCCTGATAGCGGCGAATGGCGACCAGGCCGGCATACTCGCCCTGGGCGCCGGAGTTCGGCTGCATGGAGATATGGTCGTAGCCGGTGATTTCCACGAGGAAGGCTGCCAGCTCGTCGATCATCTGGTGATAGCCGGCCACTTGGCTCTGGGGAGCGAAGGGGTGGACCTGGCCGAATTCCGGCCAGGTGATCGGGATCATCTCGCTGGTGGCGTTGAGCTTCATGGTGCAGGAGCCCAGCGGAATCATGGCGTGGGTCAGCGACAGGTCCTTGTTTTCGAGACGCTTGAGGTAACGCAGCATCTCGGTTTCGCTGCGGTAGCGTTTGAAGGTCGGGTGATCGAGGAAATCCGTTTCGCGGCGACAGGCAGCGGGTATGCCGCTGTTGCCCGAGGTGGCGATGGATTCGTCCAGGGCCTTGATCGAGAGCCCGTGCTCCTCGTCGACAAGCACATCGAACAGGATGTCGAGATCGTGGGCAGTGGTCGTCTCGTCGAGACTCACGCCGATATCGCCGTTCTCGAAGTAGCGCAGGTTGATCTCATGGGTCATGGCCCGGCCATGTATCTTGCCGGCATCGACTCCGGTCAGGCGCAGGGTATCGAACCAGCTGCCGTGGGCCAGCTTCACTCCCTTGGACTCGAGGCCCGCAGCGAGAATGGTGGTCAGGCGATGGATGCGCGAGGCAATGGTACGCAACCCCTCGGCGCCATGATAGACGGCATAGAAGCCGGCGATGTTGGCCAGCAATGCCTGGGCGGTGCAGATGTTGGACGTGGCCTTTTCCCGACGGATGTGCTGTTCGCGGGTCTGCATGGCCATGCGCAGCGCGGTGTTGCCACGGGCATCCCTGGAGACGCCGATGATGCGGCCGGGAATCGAGCGCTTGAGCGTGCCCGTGGTGGCGAAGAAGGCGGCATGGGGGCCGCCGAAGCCCATGGGGACACCGAAACGCTGGGTATTGCCGACCACGATATCGGCTCCCAGCGCGCCGGGCTCCTTGAGCAGGACCAGGCTCATGATATCAGCGGCCACGCAGGTCATTACGCCCTTGGCGCGGGCGCCGGCCAACAGTGGCGCGAGGTCGCGCACTTCGCCACTCTGGCCGGGATACTGCAGCAGGGCGCCGAACACGTCATGCTCGGCCAGCGTATCCGCTGCGCCAATGATCAGCTCGAAGCCGAAGTAGTGGGCGCGGGTGCGAACCACGTCCAGGGTCTGGGGCAGTACGTCGTCGGCAACGAAGAAGGCGGTGCTTTTCGATTTCTTGTTGGCGCGTTGGCACAGGGCCATGGCCTCGGCGGCGGCGGTGGCTTCATCGAGCAGCGATGCGTTGGCCAGTTCCATGCCGGTCAGGTCCATGACCATTTGCTGGAAGTTGAGCAGGCCTTCCAGGCGACCCTGCGCGATTTCCGGCTGATAGGGCGTGTAGGCGGTGTACCAGCCGGGGTTTTCCAGCACGTTGCGCTGAATGACGGCGGGCACATGGGTGTTGTGGTAGCCCTGGCCGATATAGGTCTTGAAGACCTTGTTCTGCCGTGCAAGGCGTCTCAGGTAATCCAGCGCCTCCGCCTCGCTGCGGGGCGGGTCGAGATCGAGTTCGCGACCCAGGCGGATGTCCGCCGGTACCGTGCGCTCGACCAGGGAGTCGAGGCTTTCCATGTCCAGTGCCGCCAGCATGGCGGCAACGTCGTCGGCACCTGGGCCGTTATGGCGGCGAATGAAGGCGTCGTGATCGGCCAGTTCGGCCAGGCGGCGGTTGTCGGAAGCCATGGAGCACCCTGTCAAATAAACGTGAAGAAAACCCGGTCATCATGACCGGGGGCGAGACGCTGCGTGGAATCAGGCGTCAGCGTCGGCAATGGCCTGGTAGGCATCGGCATCCAGCAGGGTTTCCAGGCTGGCGGCATCCTCGATGCGGACCTTCATGATCCAGCCGTCTTCATAAGGGGCTTCATTGACGGTTTCCGGCGCATCTTCCAGTGCCTCGTTCACTTCGACGACGTCACCGGCTACCGGGGCATAGAGGTCGGAAGCAGCCTTCACGGATTCGATCACGCCGAATTCATCGCCTTTCGCCAGCGTACGTCCTATCTCGGGTAGCTCCACGAACACCACGTCCCCGAGCGCCTCCTGGGCGTGGTCGGTAATGCCGATGGTGACGGTGCCATCCCCGTTGTCCAGCACCCATTCGTGGCTGTCGTTGTAGCGTAGATTGGCCGGAATCGAGCTCATGATGATTTCCTATACGAAAAAGGTTTTCTGACCGAACAAATGCTAACGCCATTGATGGCGTTTGGCGAGTCCGCACGAAGCACATTATTTCAGGGCGGCCCCGGAGGCCGGCCTCTTCAGGGTGGCTCTACCGTTGGCTAGCGTCCAGTGAGCTTGCAAACGGGCTCGAGCGTCACGCTCCAGGCAGGGCGCCTATGCCCACGCTTTGCCTTGGCCGGCCGTTTTTTCAGGTGCTTGACAATGCGAAAAACTCGATTCGACAGCGTTGACGGAGGTCACTAGTCTGAATTCGTGGTTCGTGTCCTTGCGCGACCTCGGGTGAACCGATCAGGGGATGGCAGACGCCGGTGGCGGGAGTCGAACGTGATGATTGTTTCCAATAGGAAACAGGCGTTACGCTTGCAGCCCATGCGGGAAGATTCGGTGGGCAGACGATTCAGCGAACAGAAGGCAATTCGAAAGGGTGGTGTCTTCCTGGTGAATTCCGCTATGGTACGCCGGTTTGTACTGTTGATCGCTCGATGATGACGCGCTGTGGCATGACGATTGCCTTGCCGAGGCTGGCTGCACCTTGACCTGGGAGCAACGCGCTAGACGGAACAACAAATCCATACGACAGAGGGAAACGTTCGTGGAAACCTTGACAACGATATTCACTGCCATCAACAGCGTGGTCTGGGGCCCGTTGATGCTCATACTGCTGCTTGGCGTGGGCCTGTATCTGCAGGTGGGCCTGAAGTTGATGCCCATACGCAAGCTGGGTACCGGTCTCAAGTTGATGTGGCAAGGACGCGACGCGAAGCCCGTGCCGGGCGAGAAGAAGAAAGCGGAAGGCGAAGGGGAGATTTCGCCCTTCAATGCGCTGATGACGGCGCTCTCCGCCACCATCGGTACGGGTAACATCGCCGGGGTGGCTACGGCCATCGCATTGGGCGGGCCAGGCGCGGTTTTCTGGATGTGGTTCACTGCGCTGGTCGGGATGGCGACCAAGTTCGCCGAAGCGCTTCTGGCCGTTCGCTATCGCGAAATCGATAGCACCGGTTATCACATCGGTGGACCGATGTTCTACATCAAGAACGGTCTGGGCAAGAAGTGGCTCTGGCTCGGTGGCATGTTCGCCTTCTTCGGTGCCATAGCGGCCTTCGGTATCGGCAATACCGTGCAGTCGAACTCCGTGGCCGATGCGCTCAACTCGACATTCGACATTCCCCATTGGCTGACCGGTGTGGTACTGATGGTGCTCGCCGGGGCCGTGATTCTGGGCGGCATCAAGCGCATTGCCAAGGTGGCCGGCAAGCTGGTGCCGATCATGGGCATCCTCTACGTGGTCGCCGGGCTCATGGTGCTGTTCGTCAATGCCAGCCAGATCGGTGACGCCTTCAGGCTGATCTTCTATTACGCTTTCAACCCCCATGCCGCCATGGGTGGTTTCGCCGGGGCGGCGGTGATGGCTGCCATTCGTTTCGGTGTGGCCCGGGGCATCTTCTCCAACGAGGCGGGGCTAGGCAGTTCGCCCATCGCCCACGCCGCGGCCAAGACCCGCAATCCGGTGCGCCAGGGCCTGATTGCCATGCTCGGCACCTTTATCGACACCATTGTCGTCTGCTCCATCACCGCCCTGGTCATTCTGACCTCTACGGTATGGATCGATGGCGAGCAGGGTGCGACATTGACGGCACTCTCCTTCGATGCCGCGCTGCCCGGCTATGGCAACCAGATCGTTTCACTGGCATTGGCGGTGTTCGCCTTCACGACACTCCTTGGCTGGTCGTTCTACGGCGAGAAGTGCTTCCAGTTCCTGTTCGGGACTCGCTCGATCATGCTCTACCGCGTGCTGTTTGTGCTGGCCATTCCGCTGGGGGCGATGGCCCAGTTGGGCTTCATCTGGCTGATGGCAGATACCTTCAACGCCATGATGGCTATTCCCAATCTCATCGCCCTGGCACTGCTCTCGCCAGTCGTGTTCAAGCTGACCAAGGATTACTTCGATGGCAAGGAGGTGTTGCCAGGCGAAGATATCATGCATCACCGTGATTGACGTCAACTCATGACGAGACGGGGGGCGCCCTGGACGGCCGCCCCCCTGCATGGCCAGCGCAGCAACCGTTGCCATACCAATTCCATTTCATTCCCGCGATATCCCATACCTGACAAGAGGTTTTCGACATGAGCGAACTCAAGCACACCCCGCTGCATGACCTGCACCTGGAGCTGGGTGGCAAGATGGTGCCCTTTGCCGGCTACGACATGCCCGTGCAGTATCCGCTGGGCGTCAAGAAGGAGCATGAGCATACCCGGGCAGCTTGCGGCTTGTTCGACGTCTCGCACATGGGGCAGATCCTGTTGCATGGGCCACGTCCTGCCGAGTCATTGGAGACGCTGGTGTGTGCGGATATCGTCGGTCTTCCCCGGGGCATGCAGCGTTACGCCCTGTTCACCGGTCAGGATGGCGGGATTCTCGACGATCTCATGGTGGCCAATGTCGGTGACCATCTGTTCCTGGTGGTGAACGCCGCCTGCAAGGACCAGGATCTCGCTCTGTTGGAGACCGGACTGGATGCGGACCATCACGCCGAACTGCTCGATCGAGGTCTGCTGGCCTTGCAGGGGCCGGAGGCGGCGGCCGTCATGCGGCGTTTCTGTCCAGCGGCCTGCGACATGGTATTCATGCAGCAGGGCGAGTTCACTATCGATGGCATCGAGGTGTGGGTGAGCCGCAGCGGATATACCGGCGAGGATGGTTTCGAGATATCCGTGCCGGCTGAACAGGCCGAGACTCTGGCACGTCGCCTGTTGGCCGAGGGGGAAGTGGAGGCAATAGGCCTGGGGGCGAGGGACTCCCTGCGACTGGAAGCGGGATTGTGTCTCTATGGCCATGATATCGACATCGAGACGACCCCCGTCGAGGCCGGACTGATCTGGGCAATCGGCAAGCCTCGCCGGCGCGGGGGAGAGCGAGCCGCGGGGTTTCCCGGTGCGGATCTCATCCTCCACCAGGTGGAAATCAAGGATCACCCGCGCAAGCGTATCGGCCTGCTTGGTGAAGGTCGCGCGCCGGTTCGTGAGGGGGCGGAGCTGTTCAGCGACGATGACAAGTCGATTGGCAAGGTGACCTCGGGTGGCTTCGGCCCCAGCGTCGGCAAGCCGGTTGCCATGGGCTATGTCATGATCGAGTATGCCGAGATTGGTACCACGGTGTACGCGGAAGTGCGCGGCAAGCGGCTGCCGATGGTGGTCAGCAAGATGCCGTTCGTGGTGCCGGGTTATCATCGGGGTTGAGACACCTTTTATTATTTATACCGTTATCTATCGTGGTTGGAGCGCTGGTCCCCATCGCGACTGGCGCCGTCAGGCGCCCGGGTTTGCCGCAGCATTGGTCACC
Source organism: Billgrantia endophytica (assembly GCF_002879615.1). Classification (GTDB taxonomy): domain Bacteria; phylum Pseudomonadota; class Gammaproteobacteria; order Pseudomonadales; family Halomonadaceae; genus Halomonas; species Halomonas endophytica. The sequence goes on along the minus strand of NZ_PNRF01000023.1, from coordinate 88,552 downwards.
TATCGCATGGCATCGTCGTAATCCTCCCAGTAACGCCCCATCTGCCGCTCCTCGGTCAGGTCGTACAGGGTGGTTCTGCGTGCCAGCTGCGCGCCGCCGTCGCGGGTCAGAGGCCGCCAGGCCAGCTGGGCGCGCTGTCGTGTCGAGCGGACGAAGAAGGCATCGAATGGCAGCGATACGTAGATGCCCTTGTCGAAACTGCCTTCACCGAAGTCGTCGCCGGCGTCGGTGAACGTGGCCCAGCCCCCCAGGCGTACCCCTGAGTCGAACTCTCGCGATACATCGAAGGTCATGCCGATGTCGCCGGCCAGGTAGCGGCCTATGCTGACCTTTGCCAGTACGTCTTCGAAATCGGTCTGCCAGTAGCCGGTCAGGTGGCCGGTCCAGGTGCTGTAGTCCCGCATCTCGAAACGCTGATCGAAATCACGCTGCCTGACCCAGTTCATGTCGACTCCAATCGCCACGTCGCTGTTGAAGGGGCGATAGAGCAATTCGCCGCCGGCCCCGGCGTACATGGTTTCCAGCAGCCCGCCATATCCCATGGCGTACCAGTCGTTGCTGAGGCGCGTGGTATGGGTGTATTGCAGGTTACTGATGCCAAGATCGGTTTCAGCCAGGTAGTCGCCGATATGGGTGCGAACCCGGGGCAGGTCGGAAGGGCCGATATAGCGGTACTTGTCCAGGTTGTCGTCCACGGTGTAGGTCAGCGTCGCCGATAGCCAGCTGTTGGCTCCGAGGCGATATTCGCTGTCGAGGTTCGCCGACAGTCGGTACAGGTAGCCATCCGGTCCACCGAAATTCTGCTCCAGCACCGGTTCCAGGTTGTAGCTGAAGCCTCGGGGGTCGCTCTCGTAGAGTATGTCTCCCTCGGCTGGCTGAAAGGCACCATGGGCATAGAGGCCGTGCCGGTGAAGCGGAACGTCGTCGGCGGAGTGGGTCGCGGCGACCAGGGCGTCGCGTTCATGGACGCTCTCCCGCAGTTCCAGGCCTCGCTCCTGCCAGCGAAACCGGAATGTCTCGACGTCACCATCCAGGTGATTGTGCAAGAGGCGCCCCGCTCGTTGTTCGCTGTCGGCGAGCGAGCGGTAACGGCTGGGTTCGCCCTCGATGGTGACGGTGTTGCCACTCTGACGCAGTCGTCGGACGGCAATGCCGGCATTCCCATCGAGCTCCTGGCTGAGCGCCTGCCAGTCGCCGGTGTGCTCGGCCGGTGCGTCTCTGGCCGGCATCGGCTGCGGGTCTCGCTTGGCCTGGGACAGCGTGGCCAGGTTGGTGGAAAACGATACCCCCACCATGGCGGTATCGCCGCGCTGCCAGCCAGCCTTGAGTTCGATGCCGTCGGTCAGCCGGTATCGGGCGCCGACATTCAACCGGGAATCCTGATTCTGGTGGTTGCGCTGTGGCTCGTGCTGGTAGTCGTTGCCCTCCAGCTCCACCTGTAGGATCAGCGGATCCCAGGGCGTCTGGTATTCGATGCCGCCAAACACGGCCGCTCGGCCGCTGAAAAGGCTGTCCAGGTTGAGGTCGCCGCCATCGTCGCCGGGGCTGAAGCCGGTGCGGCGTTCGAAACGGTCGTCGAGGTGTGTGAGCGGATTGGTGAAATCCTCCTGATTGCCCAGATACCCCCAGCCGATACCCAAGGTGAAATCGACGTCGTGCCAGCGTTTGCTGGCGACCAGGTATTCGGCGCCGAACAGGCCGGTACCGCCCATGTCGCGCGCCCCTACCGCAACCTGGGGCCAGTAACGGCTCTCCTCGCGCAGGCGCAGCTTGATATCGATCCCCTTGTCCAGATTGTTGCGATCGCGGGTGGCGGCCAGGTACTGGCGGTTCTCCACCTCGACGTAGCGAAAGCCCGCTTCCAGCCATTCCGTTGGCTGGAAGAACAGGTTGTAGCGGCGATAGGGCGCCGTGCGTGACGCGGAGAATGCGAAGTTTCCCAACGGTGCCATGCGTGCCGACGGCGTCTGCATCAAGCCCTTGCCGCCGAAGTCGCTTTCGCCCTGTCCAAGACGTACGTCCCGGGCCCCGGCCTGGGCGATCGGGGTCATGGCAAGACCAATGGCAAGAGCCAGTGGCGTGAGTCGCCCATAGGGCATTCGGCGGCTGGTCATGATGCCGTGCCTGCCTGGCCGAGGCCATGGCCGGGCAGCGGTTGGTCCTGCTCGGAAGCGTTGCGGGTGTCGGCGGGAAGCGGAATGCGCCGGCAGTCATCCCCGGGTAGCCGAGTCGACAGAAAATCCGGCAGGGCGCGATTGACCCAGTCGGCCTCCTGTACCTGCTCCGGCAGCGCCAGGACGACTCGGGTGCCGGGCACCAGGGCGCTGTCATTGGCGTTCCAGGCACCTGTTCCGACCTGGCGCGGGGCATTCTGGGGGGAGATGATCCAGGCGGTATCCGCTGCCTGCCAGTGGTCGCGTGGCTGTTCGCGCAACAGGCCGTTCAGTGACATGCCGACGGTCCATGGCTGGCGCGTCACTCCGCCGAAGCTCCACAGCTCGATCCAGTCAGTCAGCGAGCATTCGCCCGCTTCAGCCAGTGCCGACAACGGTGGATCTTGCCTTGGCGCGGCAAGCAGGGCGGTAAGGTCGGCTCTCGCCGGAGTGCGGCTACCTGCCTTGATCTGGTTGCCAATCTGTTCGCGCCAATTGCCCAGGCCCCGGGCAGCATGCCGATGTCCGGCAAGCGTGAGATGGTCGATCAGGGTGGTGAGCTCTTCCTGTAGCCTCACTCCCTGCCGACGCTGGGGGGCAATATGCTGTTCACGCAGGTAGTAGCTGTAGGCCGGCTGATCGGGCAGGGCCCGTTCCAGCCAGAGCTCGGAGAGCCGTGTGCTGTCGGCGGGCTCTTGTGCCTGAAGTGGCCAGGCGGCGCACAGCAGCAGGGCTCCGATACCCGCCAACTGGCCGAATCCCGGCAGGCCATGGGTGCCTTCCGCCGCAGGGGGGTCGGCCGAAGGGGGGATTGCATGATCCAGCATCGTTTTTCCACTCTCTCATTCTCATTCAGTGCCGGTTATGACCGGTGCGACGGAGATGGCTTCCCCTTGTGCCTGGTCTTCGGCATCACTCCACCATGGCCGCGCCACCTGCCATTTCAGGCGATGTCCGCGTGGCCAGAGAGTCATGTTCCCCCCCCAGATACGCAGACTGGCGGGGTCGCGCCAAAGCTCCCCCTTGCTGCGCAAGCCGCTTTGCCATTCCAGTCGTTCGGTGCACCGTTCCAATCGTGCCGTTGTCAATGGCAGGTCTACGGGGCGAGCCGCCTCGCAGGTCAGTGTCGCCATTGCGACATCCAGGTGTTCCTGCCCGCTGCGATCACGCCAGTGAGCGTGGACCCGATAGGTGTCGTTCTTGGCGTCGTTCTCGAGCCAGCGTCCCAGGAGCGTTTCGTGGAAGCCCATGGAACTCATGGGAAGGCCGTCGCGAAGATGCAGCGTGGCGTAGTCGCCGGCTTGCCAGAAGGTATCGCGCCCTTTTTCGCCGGTACGGTGTGCCATCACCATGAGCGCTTGGTTGCCCTCGCTGTTCACCGCCAGCGAGGCATACGGTAGTTCTGCTGCCTGGGCGGCGAGGTCCGGTGAACGCAAGGATCCCAGTACGGTTTCCCCCATCGGCGAAAGGCCGCCTCCCTGGGTGCAGCCTGCCAGGCCGAGTGCCGCCAGCAGTATGCCGCACCGAAACGGGACCGCCTTGCGGCGGTCCCGTGGCGGCACACGCTGCGTGGCGCATCGTGTGTCGCGGTCCATCAGCGTGTGCCCGTACCGGTGCCAGTCCCTGTACCCGTACCGGTGCCGGTTGCACCCACCACGACACCGATGCCGGCGGCACCCCTGTCGATGGCACCGGCAATGGCATTTCCGGAATTGCCGGGTGCATCGCCAGCGGCACCGCCACCAGGCGTTACGCCGCCGCTGGTCATCGCATCGGGGGCAGGGGCGTTGCCGGAGCCGTCCGGCGCCCCAGAGGGCGGGGTATTGCCTGCCTGCTGGGCCAATGCCAATGGCGATAGCGCCATCAGGGCCATGCCAGCGACAGCTGCAGACCGTCGAAGGCCTTTGCGAGTGACTTGAATCATGGTGTTGCTCCTGTGTTGCGCCGGGGAGCCCGGCGGGATCAAGCCGGGCAGTCTTGCCGGAAAATAACCAGGCCTTCCTGTTCGGCCGACCTGCCGATAGGCAGGTTATTGCAGAGTTATATTGAGGATTCTCTCACGACGAATTCGATCATGATCGAGAGAGATTCAAGTATGGCGGAAGAAGACTATCAGCTTATTACACAACTTGCTCAGAACAGAAAAGAAACAAAGTATGTATCATGTTATCTTAACGTAGCTTTAGGTAAAAAAGAGAAAAAAGTTGGAGATTGGGGGGTGACAAGTTAGAAAAAAAGATTATTCTTGCTTCCGTTCTATCGCCGATTCCCAGGACGGGAGAGTTGCGTCTCATCGAACGTATCCACATCATATATTTCATTCTGTCTTACGGCCTGAGTGCTGTATATCGCTGTTTCAAAAGGGGGTTGGCTTCAGGGATGGCCGTGAAACCTTGTGGCGGTAGCGTGCCAGAAAAGGCTTGATTCTCGTTAATAAAGGCGATTTCAAGGCTTCGTGTTCATATATTAATCACGCTGTACAGTAATAATGATGAGGCGTGGAAAAATGGCGACAACAGGAATTTTAAATGTCGCAGGTTGGCAACATTAGTGTCAAAAATGGCGTCAATGATAGAAATGTACACCCGGTTATTTGTTTGGGGTCAGTGTTTGCACTTGTGTCCCTTGGTGGCGACATCTTGAAAACCAGACTTATCAGCGTGATGTCGAGAAGCCGGTGTTGGCGACATCCAGACGAGCGAGACGTGTAAATGACGCATTATCAGATGCGAGGCCGGTTAACCGGATTATTGCTTGCCATTGGCCTGCTTGCCCTACAGGGCTGCGCCTTTTCACCCGGTGGGCATATCGATTACCAGACCGATACCGCTCCCATCGATGACCTGGTCGATATCGAGCCGATCACCTTCGGGCTGGTACGAACCCAACAGCGTGAGAGTATCGCGCCGGAGGACATTGGCAAGATCAGTGAGTCGCTGCGTGGCGACATCAGCGGCTATGACTATCGAATCGGCAAGGGCGATGTGCTCAGCATCATCGTCTACGGGCATCCCGAGCTGACGATTCCCGCCGGGGGAGAGCGCAGCGCCGCCGAGTCCGGCAACACGGTGCACAGCGACGGCACCATCTTCTATCCCTACATCGGCCGCATCAATGTGCTGGGACGCACGGTTACCGAAGTGCGCGACATCGTTGCCAGCGGGCTCGAGCCCTATGTGGCGATGCCTCAGGTCGAAGTCCATGTCGCTCAGTTCAACTCACAGAAGGCCAACGTGACGGGGGCTGTCGCCGACCCTGGTCCAATGGCAATCCGCAATGTGCCGCTGACCGTGCTCGATGCGATCAGCCTGTCCGGTGGCCTGACCGACGAGGCGAACTGGCACGACGTCATCCTGACCCGCGAAGGCGAGTCGATTCGCCTCTCCCTGCACGACATGCTCAACAATGGGCAGCTGGAGCAGAACCGGCTGCTGCGTGATGGCGATGTGCTTCACGTGCGGGACAACACCGACCAGAAGGTCTACGTCATGGGCGAGGTGCGGGACCCCCGGAGCCTGGCGATGGGCGGCAGTCGCCTGACCCTGACCGATGCATTGGCGGAAGCCGGCGGTATCGACGAAGGGAATGCCAATGCATCCGGCATCTTCGTGATCCGTCGAGCGTCGGCGGAGAGCGACAAGCTTGCCACCGTTTACCAGCTGGATGCCCGCAACGCCACGGCCATGATGTTGGGAACGGAGTTCCAGCTTCAGCCCACCGATGTGGTTTACGTCACCACGACCCCGCTGGGTCGCTGGAATCGCGTGATTCGCCAGTTGTTGCCGACCATCTCCAGCGTCTACCAGACCACCCGTACCGGGCGTGAGCTCGAGCGGATCGGCGAATGAGCGCGGGCATGATGTTTCGGCGAGTCCTCGTGGTGTGCACCGGCAACATCTGCCGCAGCCCCGTTGGCGAGGCGCTGCTTCGGCGGGGGCTTCCCGGCCTTCAGGTCAGTTCGGCCGGGCTCGGCGCGCTGGTCGATCATGGCGTCGAGCCGACCGCCAGGCGGCTGGCCGAAGCGGACGGGTTGCGGGTCGCGGAACACCGGGCGCGTCAGATCACCGCGGAAATGGTCCGGGGCGCCGACCTGGTACTGGTCATGAGCGAGGGGCAGAAGCTGGCCATTGCCGAACACTTTCCCTCGGCCACGGGCAAGACCATGCGATTCGGTCGCTGGCTGTCGGGTGGGGACTCGGAGGGAGCGGACATTCCCGATCCGTATCGCAGGAGCGAAGAGGTCTTTGTTCATGTTCACGAACGGCTTGTCGAGGCCGCTCGGGGGTGGCTCGTCCGCCTCGGTGGACATCAGCCCCGACATGACGCCACCGACCAATAGTTCAGGACGTATTCATGGTGAAAGAAGCGAAAACGGGCTTGCGCCCAGGACACGACGACATCGACCTGGGTCGCCTCTTTGGCGTTCTGCTCGATAACAAGTGGTTGATTCTGCTTGTCACCGGCCTGTTCGCTGTCACGGCAATCGTGCATGTACAGCTCGCGACACCCATCTATCGGGCGGACGCGCTGGTCCAGGTGGAGGGCAAGGCCAGCCTGAGCAACCCGCTGGCGGAAGTGCGCTCCATCCTGGGTGAAGAGCCCAAGGCCGACGCGGAGCTGGAGATCCTTCGTTCGCGAATGGTGCTCGGGCAGGCCGTCGACAAGGAGCGGCTCGACATCGTGGTGGTACCGACACGGCTGTCCCTGGTGGGAGGGTATCTGGTACGCCGCGGCATGGAGCGCCCCGACTTTGCCAAGCGCAGCGTCTGGGCCGGGGAATACCTCAATGTCGGCGACCTTCATGTCGATCACGAGTGGCTGGGGCGGGCGATGCGCCTGGTAGCGGGCGGGCCGGGGCACTACCGCTTGTATCACGGCGATTCACTGCTGGGCGAAGGACGTGTCGGCAGCAACGAGAGTTTCGCCAATGGCCAGGTCGAGCTGCGTGTCGCAGAGCTCGACGCGGGGGAGGGCGCGGAGTTCACCGTGGTTCACCGGACACGCCTGGCCGCCATCAATCACCTTCGCGCCAGGTTCAGCGTCAGTCAGCGCGGGCGCGATAGCGGTGTCTTCAACATGACCTTGACCGATGAGGACCCCCGGCGCGCCCAGCGAACCCTGAGCGTGATCGGTCAAATCTACCTGACCCAGAACGTGGATCGGCAGAGCGCGGAAGCGGAGCAGAGCCTCGAGTTTCTCGAAGCGCAGGTTCCGGAAGTTCGCAGTGAACTGGCGATTGCCGAGGATGCGCTCAATGCCTATCGGATGGATCACGACAGCGTGGATCTGTCTCTCGAGACCCGTTCGGTGCTGGACCGGGTAGTGGACCTCGAGGCGAAGCTCAGTGAGCTGGAGATGGAGCAGTCGGAGCTCAGCCGGCGCTATAACGCATCGCATCCCACCTACGCGGCGATGATGGAGAAACGCCAGAACATGGAGCGTGATCGCGAAAGGCTCAACGAGCGAATCCAGGCTCTGCCCGAGACCCAGCAACAGATCCTGCGCATGTCGCGTGATGTGGAAGTGACCCAGCAGGTTTACGTGCAGCTGCTGAACAAGATCCAGGAAATGAGCATCACCAAGGCCAGCACTGTCGGCAACGTGCGCATTCTCGACGATGCCATGGCACAGCCGGGGCCCATCGAGCCGCGCAAGCCCGTCACCGTGGTGCTCCTCACCCTGATCGGCGGCTTCCTGTCGGTGGCCTTCGTTTTGGTGCGCGGCATCTTCCGCCGTGGTATCGAGAGCGCCGAACAGATCGAGGATCTCGGCCTGCCTGTCTACGCGACCATACCGCTTTCCGAGGACCAGCAGAAACTGGTACGGCGGTTCAAGCGGCGCCATCAGCGGCGCGGCCGTGACGTGGCCTGTGGCGTGCTGGCGCAGCGCGCTCCCGACGACACGGCGGTCGAGGCGCTGCGTGGCCTGCGCACCAGCCTGCACTTCGCCATGCTTGAAGCACCCAGCAACAGGCTGATGATTACCGGCCCCAGCCCCAACATCGGCAAGAGTTTCATCAGCATCAACCTGGGTGCCGTTATCGCCCAGGGGGGGCAGCGTGTCGTGGTGCTGGATGCCGATATGCGCAAGGGGCACGTGCACAGCGCCTTCGATGCCGAGAGCCAGGGTGGGCTGTCGGAGGTGCTGGCTGGCAAGTGTGAACTGGACGATGTCGTCCGCCAGTCGCCCGTCAACGGCTTGAGTTACGTGGCTCGCGGCAAGGCGCCGCCCAATCCGGCCGAACTGCTGATGAGCGACCGCTTCACGCAACTGCTCGAGAGCCTGAGCGCGACCTTCGACATGGTCATTGTCGATACTCCACCGGCGCTTGCCGTGACCGACGCCAGCATCATCGGGCAGCAGTGTGGCACCACCTTGCTGGTGGCCCGGTTCGGCCTCAACCCCCCCCGCGAGATAGACGTGGCAATGCGTCGCCTCGAGGGCAGTGGCGTCGAGGTCAAGGGCGGCATCCTGAACGCCATCGAGCGCAAGGCCGCTACCAGCTACGGCTATGGCTATTACCACTATGCGTACAAGACCAAGGGTGCCTGATGCGCCCGGTACCCGGCCTGGCCGTGCGGGCCGACCAATGGCGTGACGCCTGCTTGCCGTGCCCGCTCAGGGGCGGTGAGGCATCACTCCGACCTCGCTACATCGGAAACCATGGAAGAACGTCATGACTACCATCAAAGAGCGTTTGATCGACCGGCTGGAGAGCAGGGATGCCGTCATCGGGATCGTCGGGCTGGGTTACGTGGGCCTGCCACTGATGCTGCGCTACAGCCATATCGGCTTTCGTGTGCTGGGCATCGATATCGACGCCTCGAAGGTGGACAAGCTCAACGCCGGAAAAAGCTACATCGAGCATGTCGACGGCGACAAGGTGGCCCGTGCCCGTGACCGAGGGTTCGAGGCAACCACCGATTTTGCCCGTGTGGCCGAGGCCGATGCGGTGATTCTCTGCGTTCCCACGCCGCTCAACAAGTACCGTGAGCCCGACATGTCCTTCGTGATCGATACCGTGGACGCGCTCAAGGGCCACCTGCGTGAAGGGCAGATCATCTCGCTGGAAAGCACCACGTACCCGGGGACCACCGAGGAGGAGCTGCTGCCTCGCGTCGAGGAAGGCGGCCTTGCCGTTGGCGAGCAGCTGTTCCTGGTCTACTCGCCGGAGCGGGAGGACCCGGGCAATCCCGACTTCGAAACGCGTACGATTCCCAAGATCGTCGGTGGCCACACCCCGGCCTGTCGCGAGGTGGGCGTGGCGCTGTATCGGCAGGCCATCGACCGGGTCGTGCCGCTGAGTTCCACGCGTGCCGCCGAAATGACCAAGCTGCTGGAGAACATCCACCGTGCCGTGAACATCGGCCTGGTCAACGAGATGAAGGTGGTGGCCGACCGCATGGGCATCGACATCTTCGAGGTGGTGGACGCGGCGGCCACCAAGCCCTTCGGCTTCACTCCGTACTACCCCGGCCCGGGCCTGGGTGGCCACTGTATCCCGATCGATCCCTTCTATCTCACCTGGAAGGCTCGTGAATACGGCCTGCACACCCGGTTCATCGAGCTTTCCGGCGAGATCAACCAGGGCATGCCCGATTATGTGGTCGGCAAGCTGGTGGACGGCCTCAACCAGAACGGCCACGCCCTCAAGGGCAGCCGGGTACTGGTGCTCGGCATCGCCTACAAGAAGAACGTGGACGACATGCGCGAGTCGCCCTCGGTGCACATCATGGAGCGCGTCCGGGATCGGGGCGGAGACGTCGCCTACAGCGACCCCCATGTGCCGACCTTCCCCACCATGCGTGAGCATCACTTCGACCTGGAGAGCGTCCCGCTCACGCCGGCGACGCTGGCGGAATACGACGCCGTGGTCCTGGCGACCGACCATGATCGCTTCGACTACGAGATGATCCGCGCCCACGCGAAACTGATCGTGGACACCCGCGGCATCTATCGCGGGGCCGACGCCAACAGGGTCATCAAGGCCTGACAACCGTCCCTTTCGGTCAAGCGGCACATGACCCAAGGGAATATGAACTGGAGTTCGCCATGAAATACTTTGCGTTGATCGGGGCTGCCGGCTACATCGCCCCGCGCCACATGAAGGCCATCAAGGAGACAGGCAACCACCTGGCGATGGCCTATGACATCAATGATTCGGTGGGCATCATCGATTCGATCTCTCCGGAAAGCGACTTCCTTGCCGACTTCGAGCGCTTCCATGAGGTCGCCTGGCAGCGCAAGCGCGACCCCTATACCGCGCTCGACTACGTTTCGGTGTGTTCGCCCAACCACCTTCACCACGCGCACATTGCCGCGGGGCTTCGCCTTGGCTGCAACGTGATCTGCGAGAAGCCGCTGGTGCCAACGCCCGCGCTGCTCGATGAACTGGAGCGGGTGGAGCAGGAAACGGGGCGGAAGGTCTTCAACATCCTTCAGCTTCGCCATCATCCGGCGATCACCGAACTGAAGTCGCGTATCGCAAGCGGCCCGGCCGACGAGAAGCACGACGTCGAACTGACCTATATCACTTCCCGCGGGAAGTGGTACCAGGAGAGTTGGAAGGGAGACCCGCGCAAGTCCTTCGGCATCGCCACCAATATCGGTGTCCACTTCTTCGACATGCTGCATTTCGTGTTCGGCGACCTGGAGCGCAACGTCGTGCACTACGCCGACGATCATCGCGCTGCCGGCTATCTCGAATACCAGAAGGCCCGGGTTCGCTGGTTTCTCTCCATCGACAGCGGTGACCTGCCCACCAGTGTCCAGGGCAAGCAGCCCACCTACCGCTCGATCCTCTGCGAGGGGCGTGAGATCGAGTTCTCGGGTGGCTTCACCGACCTGCATACCGTCAGCTACCAGGAGATCCTGGCCGGTCGTGGCTACGGTATCGGCAGTGCGCGTCATTGCATCGAGACCGTCGATACGATTCGCGGCGCCGTAGCGGAAAGCCCACGGCGTGGCGAGGCTCACCCTTGCCTCAAGCGGCACTCGATGTGAGGTCTGCCATGACGATCCAGTTTCATGATGCGATCCATCCCAGTGTCCAGGTGCATCCCAGCGCCATCGTCGATCCCGGCGCCCGGATCGGTGCGGATTCGAGTGTGTGGCATTTCGTCCATGTCTGCGGCGGTGCCCGCATCGGTCGCGGGGTATCGCTCGGCCAGAATGTCTTCATCGGCAACGAGGTCATCATCGGGGATCGCTGCAAGGTGCAGAACAACGTCTCGGTCTACGACAACGTCGTCCTGGAAGACGGTGTCTTCTGCGGTCCGAGCATGGTGTTCACCAACGTGCACAACCCGCGCTCCCTGGTCGATCGCAAGAGTGAGTATCGCGACACCCTGGTACGCGAAGGGGCCACGCTGGGAGCCAACTGCACCATCGTCTGCGGTGTCACCATCGGTCGTTTTTCCTTCGTTGGCGCCGGTGCGGTGGTGAGCCGGGACGTTCCCGATTTCGCGCTGGTAATGGGCGTGCCGGCTCGCCAGCGGGGCTGGATGAGTCGCCATGGAGAACGCCTTGACCTGCCATTGGAAGGAGAGGGTGAGGCAGTGTGCCCGCACACGGGCGATCGCTATCGGCTGTCGGGAGGGGCGCTGGACTGGCTCCCGGCCGAAACGGCGGCGGTACGACCAGCAGGCGAGGTGAAGACAATGGAATTCATCGACCTCAAGGCGCAGCAGCTGAGGATTCGTGACCGGATCAATGCCGGCATTCGCAATGTGCTGGAGCATGGAAAGTACATCCTCGGGCCGGAGGTCGAGGAGCTCGAGACCCGCCTGGCCGACTATGCGGGGGTCCGCCATTGCATCAGCTGTGCCAACGGTACCGACGCGTTGCAGATTGCCCAGATGGCGCTTGGCATCGCCCCGGGCGACGAAGTGATCACGCCCGGTTTCACCTATATCGCGACTGCGGAGACCGTGGCACTGCTTGGTGCCCGCCCCGTCTACGTGGATATCGACCCCCGCACCTACCTGCTGGATCCCGGGAAGCTCGAGGCGGCCATTACCCCCCGTACCCGGGCCATCGTTCCGGTTTCGCTCTATGGCCAGTGCGCGGATATGGATGCCATCAACGAGATTGCCGCCCGTCACGGCATCGCGGTGATCGAGGATGGGGCCCAGAGTTTCGGTGCCACCTACCGTGGGCGACGTTCCGGCAGCCTTTCCACCATCGCCACGACCTCCTTCTTCCCCAGCAAGCCGCTGGGTTGCTACGGAGACGGCGGCGCGCTGTTCACCGACGACGATGAAATGGCCGTGGTGCTGCGACAGATCGCCCGCCATGGCCAGGGGCGGCGCTACCACCATGTGCGGGTCGGCACCAACAGCCGCCTGGACACGCTGCAGGCCGCGATCCTGCTGCCCAAGCTCGACATCCTCGATGAAGAGCTGCTGCTGCGGGAACAGGTGGCGGAACGCTATGGCCGTCTGTTGCGTGCCAGGGGCTTCGAGACGCCCCATGTGGAGCCCTGGAACACCAGTGCCCATGCCCAGTACACCGTGGAAGTCGAGGACCGTGAAGTCGTGAGCGCCCGGCTTGCCGAGGCGGGCATTCCTTCCGCCGTCCACTACCCGATCCCATTGAACAAGCAGCCGGCGGTGGCGGACCCCTGTGTCGACCTGCCGATTGGCAATGCCGCCTCGCGCCGGGTCATCAGCCTGCCGATGCATCCTTACCTGAGTGAGGAAGACCAGGACAGGATCGTGACCACGCTGCAGGAAGCATTGGTTTGATTGCCGTGGAACCCCAAGGAGACGCCGAGTGTTGAATCGGCTGGTGGCTCCGGCTCGGCGCCTGCTGCCCACCCACGCCTTCGCCCGTGGGGTGAGCGTACTGGTGGGCGGCACCGCGGGTGCCCAGCTACTGACGGTGCTGGCGGCGCCGTTGCTCACACGCCTCTATACGCCGTTGGACTTCGGCCTGCTGGCCGTGTATGGCGCCCTGTTGGCGTTATTCACCGTTGTGGCGAGCGGGCGCTACCAGCTGGCCATTCCGCTGCCCGAGTCCGACCGCGAGGCAGCGGAAGTGGTGGTGCTGAGCCTGGTCGTCGTCGTCGTGACCACACTGGCCTCCGGATTGATGGTGGGCCTGGGAAGGGAACAGTTGGCGAGCCTGCTGGGCGTGCCGGCACTGGCTCCCTGGCTCTGGCTGCTGCCGGTGGGCGTGGCGATGGCGGGTGGCTATCAGGCGGTCAGCCATTGGGCCGTGCGCACCCGCGCCTTTCCCGCGATCGCCGCAACCCGTATCAAGCAGTCGGTTTCACTGCTGGCGATTCAGTTCATCGCCAGTCCCCTAGGCGGCGGCGGGCTCATCCTTGGCCAGGCCGTGGGTCAGGGCATGGGCACCATCGCACTGGCGCGCTCCGCCATGCGTGCCGTCGTGGGGCATCGGGTAAGGCCGGCCGGGATTTTGGCGGCGGCGCGGCGTTACCGTGATTTCCCGCTGTTCTCCACCTGGTCCGGCCTGTTCAACACCGTGGGCAAGCAGCTGCCGCCGCTGCTTTTCGCCGCGCTGTTCAGTCCGGCGGCGGCGGGGCTCTATGCGCTGGCCCACCGTGTGCTGGCGATGCCCATGGCCCTCATCGGCGAGGCGGTAGGAAAGGTCTTCTTCTCGAGCGCGGCGAAAGCCCATCGTGAAGGACGTCTGGGGCCGCTGGTGGCCCGGGTCCACGGCATCCTGGCCCAGATCGCCATGCCCCCGGCCGTCGTGCTGATCCTGGCCGGACCGGAACTCTTTGCCCTGGCCTTTGGCGAGACCTGGCGGCCGGCAGGTGAGTTCGCCCGCTGGATGGCCCCCTGGCTCTACATGGTGTTCATCACCTCGCCATTGAGTCACCTGTTCTCGGTCATGGAGCGCCAGGTTCAGGGCATGGCCTTTCAGGCATTGCTGCTGATCGCCCGTATCGGCGCCATTGCCATCGGCGCCGCGCTCGACGACCTGCTGCTTACCGTGGCGCTCTTCTCGGTGACCAGCGCGGCCTGCTGGGTCGGCTTTCTGGTCTGGATCATGACCTTGACTCGTAATCCCGTGGCGGCGCTCGTCACGCCGACCGTCGTTTCCCTGGCCTGGAGCCTGTTGTCGCTTCTGCCGCTGGCCGTCGCGGTACTGCTGGAGCCTGTCTGGCTGCCATGGCTGCCGGCGTTTGCCTTCAGCGGTGTCCTGGTGGCCGTGCGTTATCTCTTATTGTTCCGGAAGGTCTATTGATGAACTCGATACAGTGCCATTTAACCTCTCCGCGCTGGACGTCCTGTGATCTCCCGGGTGGTAGCGGGCATCTCCGTGGCGCCGCCTGGCTGAATGGGCAGCGACTCTCCACGAGCGAGGCCGTCACGCTTGCCGATCCCGCGGCCGGCATCGACCCCTGGCGCAATCGCCTTTCCGAACTCAATGGCTTTCATGCGCTGGTTCGCCGGGACGAGACCGGACTGGTCGCCATGGTGGACCGGATCCGCTCGATCCCGCTCTTCTACGGCGTGGCAGCCGGTGACATGTTCCTCAGTGACGATGCCGACTGGGTGCGTGCCCGGGTAGGCGAGGAGAGCATGAATGAAGAGGCGCGCGCCGACTTCGAGCTGGCTGGCTACGTGACCGGGCGCGACACCCTGTTCCGGCGGGTCAAGCAGCTGCGTGCCGGCGAGGCGCTGGTCGTTCGTGATGGCGACATGGGGCCGGTGCTCGACCTGGAGCGCTACTTCCTTTTTCACTACCACGGCGCGTCGGACCGGGACGATACGCATCGTCGGGTCCGCCTCGAGGCGGTGGTGGAAGATGCCTTCAGGCGCCTGGTGAAGATGGCCGGCGGACGTCAGATCGTGGTTCCCCTCAGCGGCGGTCATGACTCCAGACTGGTGGCGACCATGCTGGCCCGTCTCGGCTACCCCAACGTACTGACCTATGCCTATGGCCACCGGGGTAATCGCGAGGCCGAGGTGAGCCGTGCCGTGGCCGGGCGACTCGGGTTGCCCTGGGTCTTCGTCGAGTATTCCCAGACGGCATGGCGGGAAGTGGCCACGACCGACGATTACTGGGAATACCAGCAGTGGGCCTCGGGCTGGAACAGTATCACCAACATGCAGGACTGGCTGGCGGTCAAGCTATTGACCGAGCGTGGCGACGTCGAGCCCGGGTCCGTTTTCGTCCCTGGACACTGCTGCGTCACGGGTTTCCTGCCGTCGCCGGTATTCGAGGCCGGGCGGGAAGGCCGGTTGATGCCGGCCGGCGATCTCGGCAATGAACTGCGTGAGCGCCATTTCATGCTCCGGGCGGGGGCGGAGGGCAAGGCGCGCTTCCAGGAGCATGTCCTGCCACGGCTGGCCCGGGCCCATCCGTTGGAGGAGGCGCTCACTGCGGATGACTTCATTCGTGAGTTCGTGCTGTTCGGCTGGCAGGAGCGGCAGGCGAAATTCATCGTCAATACCGTCCGCTCCTTCGAGTTTTTCGGCCATGACTGGTGGATGCCCCTCTACGATCGCGACTTCATGGCCTTCTGGCAGGACGTTCCACGCGATTGGCTGGAGGGCCGCGGCGGCTACGTGGCCTTCGTGGAGCGCGTTTTCGGCGAGCTGTCGGGATGCGACACGCCGCTGGGTAACGCCGCGCAGACGTCTCGCCAGAGCCTGCGGGCGCGCCTGCTGCGCATGGCGGCGTTCAGGCGGGGCCCGGGGGCCAGGATGAAACGCATCGCCAAGCGTCTGCTGCCGGCCCTGGCCCGGGGCAACACCACTGCCTCCGCCGGGCGCTTCCCGCCGGAAACGTTCGAACGGCTCAAGGCCCGCGGCTATTCCCACAACGGCGTGGCCGCCCGGATTTTCCTCGAGAGGTTCTCCTGAACCATGGCTGCGATGCGACGAATGGGGCGCGCCCGAGTGTTGAACGATGCCGTCATGTTGCTGGTGCGAAACCTGCGCAGGGCCTGGCGTCTGGAACCGGTCGTCCCTCGAACCGTTGGTGGCTATCGATTCTGTGGCATGAGTCGATCGCTGTGCGGGGACGCGCTGGCGCTTTACGCGGAGTTGCATGACGGCCGGCCGCTCGACCTCCCTCGACGCTGGCTCTACCGGCTGGCCGGGGAGAGGCTGGGTATCACGGTCCTGGACCCGACGGGCCGTGTCGTGGGGGCGGCCTTCTATGGTTTCAATCCTCGGGATCTGCGGGAAGGCAGGGTGCATTCCAGCTTCAGTGGCGTGCTTCCCGCTCACCGTGGCCGCGGGCTGGCGACGGAGTTGCGGCGCACGGCGATCCTGCACTTTCGCGCCCATGGGGTCAGGGGCTACTCCTCGCGAATTTCGGCGGATAACGTCGCGTCGCTCCAGGCCAGCTTCAAGCTCGGGTTTCGTGTCGAAGAGCGATATGCCGATCCGGCCAGTGGCGAGGAGCGCTGCTACCTGGTGTGCGATTTCGATCGGGACTATCACGGTTCCCTCCGTGCAACCGCGCCTGACGGGGACATGTCATTGAACTCGGCAAAGGATTCTGCGTCATGAAGGTCGATCCCCTGTTTCACCCGGGATGGATACGGTTCAACGAGCAACACTGGTCGCTCGAGGCCGAGTCGGTAACGCTGACCCCGGAAAAAGGCGACGGCTGGCGGCTCGAGACGGTGCTCTACCGTAATCGCAAGGGGCGTCTGGTGACGCCTCCCCGCAACCCCCATTTGCCGATCGACTTTCACTGTTCCAGTGACAGGCCGGCCTCCGTCAACCGACGCAAGCGAATGGCCCTGACCCGGCTTGCCGAGCGGCTTCGTGAAATCGGGCTTGGCGGGAGCCTGAGCCTGTCATCGGTGGCCAATGACATCCGTCCCTTCGAATGGGCCCAGATGGCCGCGCGCCCCCGTTTTACCTATCACCTGGATATCGACGGCAGGGCCGGTCGCATCGACCCCAGCGCGCGCAAGAAGGCGCAAAAGTGTCACCGCCTCGGTTACCGCTGCGACGTCACCGAGGACTACGCCGCCGTGGCCGATTGCCTGGCCGGCCCCGAGGCCCGCAAGGGCTTCGACTATCGCCTCGAGGCGGCCGAGCTCGAGACGCTGGCCGCGTTGATGGGGCCGGAGCACTTCGTCTGTTTCCTGGCGCGCAACGAGCTTGGCGAACCGATGGGCGCCCGGGTCTGTCTCTTCACCCCCGGCGGGCATGCCCTGGCCTGGTCGGCGGGCATGAAGACCGAGGCCATGAAGGATGGCGTCAATAACCTGGTGGCGGAAATGGCCCTGTCCCACTTCGAGGAGCACGGCTGCACGGTCTTCGACTTCATTGGTGCCAACATTCCGCCGGTTGCGGAAATGAAGGAGGCGTGGGGCGGGCGACTGGTCTGCCATTACTCGATCAGCCAGCGTGGCTTCCGTCAGCTGGCGAGGGAGGCCTACGTGACGGCCCGCACCCTGTTGAAAAGGGAATCCAAGTGAACGACATGACGACACGGCATGATCGCCATCCCGCCCCGCGACTGGACGATGCACCGGGACCCGGCACCACCTTGGCTGTAACGGGTCCGGGTGATGACGCCTCGGCCGCCCATGAACCGGTGATCGCCTGGCTGGAGCAGGTCATCCATGAGCGGTTTGGACTGGCGCTTCGACTGGAGCGTGATGGGCCGGACCGGCTCGTCATGACCCTGGACGGCGAGTCGGGCCAGCTGCTGTTCGATTCCCTGCAGCCCGGCTTCCATCTCACCGGCACCGAGTTGCCCCACGGGCAGTGGGACGCCGTTGCCGAGGGGTTCGAGGCCCCTCTGGACATGCCGTTACCGGCTCCGGGAGCCGACATCCTGCCTCGTCCGCTGGTGGAGGCGGCACCCGGTGGTCTGGTGGTCCACTACGATATCCCTGGCCTCACCTACTGGATGCTCACCCGGCAGGAAGAAGTCGATGCGCAGGTTCTGGACCGGCATTGCCGCTTTCCGGCCAGCGCCTCCCATGCCGGGCGCCACGGTTACCTGGATCGTCCGATAGTCGATGAGTGGCTGGCCGTGCTGGGGCAGATCATCCTGCGCCAATGGCCGGGGGCGACCCTGAAGGGGCATCGGTTTCGTATGCGGCCGACCCATGACGTCGACCGCCCCAGCCGCTACGGTTTCGCCCGTGACGTGAAGCTGATACGGGTGATGCTGGGTGACATCCTTCTGTATCGGCGGCCGCAGGCGCTCTTTCTGGGCCCCTGGGTACGGCTGACGACGCGCCGGCGGCTGCATGGCCTGGACCCGCTCAATACCTTCGACTGGTTGATGGATGTCTCCGACAGGCACGGTGTGGCGAGCGCCTTCTATTTCCTTTGTGGTCGAACGGACCCGCGCAAGGATGCCGACTACGAACCGGAGCACCCGGCGATTCGTCATCTCCTCCGTCGTATCCATTCCCGCGGCCACGAGATCGGCCTGCATCCCAGCTACCATACGTTCCGCAACCCCAAGGAACTGGCCAACGAGGCCGTGCGGTTGCGCCGGGTCTGCGCCGAGGAGGGAATCGAGCAGGCCGAGTGGGGAGGTCGCATGCACTACCTGCGCTGGCAGATGCCGCTGACGCTGCAGGGCTGTACCCAGGCCGGGCTCGATTACGACACCACGCTCGGCTATGCCGAGGAACCGGGGTTCCGCTGCGGTACCTGCCATGACTACCCGGCCTTCGATCCGGTCAAGGGCGAGGCGCTGCCATTACGCATCCGGCCGCTGATCGCCATGGAGGGCTCCGTGACGTCTCCCCTCTATCTCGGTCTCGGCACCGGAGACGAGGCCTATGAGCGGTTTATCGTGCTGAAGAACCGGTGTCGCGCGGTCGGGGGGACGTTCACCCTGCTATGGCACAACTCGGAACTGACCACGGCTGCCCAGCGTTCGCTCTATGAGCGCGTTCTGGCGGATTGAGGTCGAGCAGATGGCTGCCAAGGATTGCCGAACATGATCTTCTCGGGCGACAAGCTGGCGTCTCGTGCGTCCAGTATCGGCTTCTTCGTGCTGTTCCCGGGGTTCATCCTGTACCACACCTTCGTGGCCCTCGGGCTGATTCCCGCGTTTCTGGGTGGCCTGTTCGGCGTGGTCTCGGTCGTGATGTTCATCGTCTACATGGCCGTTTTCCCTGCGCTCAGCCACGTCATGATTGCCTGCTCGCGTGGTTTCGCCCTGGTGGTGCTGGCGTTCCTCGCCTACGTGCTGGTCTGGTCCATGGCCAGCTACGGCCTGCAGGGCGGGGGGGCGTTGCGGGCGGCGATGATCCAGTCGCTGGAAACCGTGGTGCTGTGGACGGTGCTGTTCGTCATGGGGTATCGGATCCCGCTGGATTCGCCGCTCCTGGCAAGGGCGTTCTGGATCGCCTTCTGGCTGATCGTTGGCTACCTGGCGTTCTTCGTGGCGACCACGGGGCAGCTGATGTTCTTTGCCCGCCAGATGGTCGAGACCGACGGTGGCGAGAACGTTTCCACCTACCAGGGCTATGCCCGCAGCGCGCTGGTGATGCTGGTCTTCCTGATTTCGGTGAGCCGCAGCGCCATGGTGCGGGCCAGCCTGATCGCGCTGGGCGCCTTCGTCATGTTCCTGCTGGGGGCCCGCTCCGAACTCTACGCCTTCCTGGCCCTCTCCATGGTGCTCCTGATGGTGTGGGCGGGGATGAGCGTCAAGTACATGCTGACCCTGGTGGCCGTGCTGGCGCTGCTGGTGCTGGTACTGGCGACCCAGTTCGAGGCCATGTCCGGCAGCCGTCAGCTTCAGGTGCTGGATCTCTCCGGCACCAGTTCATGGACGGCACGCCAGCATCTCGAGCAGCGTGCGCTGGAGCAGGTCGCCTCCAGCCCCTTGCTGGGTCGTTTCGGGGGCCACATTGCCTCGGCGGGCGCTACCGGTGGCTACGCCCACAGCGTGCTCTCCGCCTGGGTCAACTATGGCGTGCTGGGTTTTGCCCTCTATGTGGGCATGACCCTGGTGGCGTTTCTCGGCTCTACCTATCGCATGGTCATTCGCAGCGATACCGCCGCCTGGTGGGTGTTCGCCTTCTCCATCAACTTTGTCTGCCTGCTGCTGATCGTGCTGGCCAAGTCCGTATTCTGGCCGCTTCCGGCGTTGGGCTGGGGTGCCTTTGCCAACGCCCTGGTCTGCACCCGCCTGGGCCGCCAGGACGAAAGGGCGGCAGAGGCCGAACCTGCCAGCCAGGTGTCCGCAGCAGGCTTGCGTGAATCCACAACGACGAGATGACAATGAAAGTGGCACACCTGACTTCCGCCCATCCCCGCTATGACACGCGGATCTTTCTCAAGCAATGCCGTTCCCTGGCCGCCGCGGGCCATGAGGTCACCCTGGTGGTGGCGGATGGTAATGGCGACGAGGAGCGCGAAGGCATCCGCATCGCGGACGTCGGCAGACTGACGGGGCGGATGAACCGTATCTTCAAGAGTACCCGCCTGGTGTATGAGCGGGCCCGTGCGCTGGAGGCCGATGTCTATCACCTCCACGACCCGGAACTGATGCCGATCGGACGCCGGCTCAAGCGCCAGGGCAAGACCGTGATCTACGACGCCCATGAGGATCTGCCGCGCCAGGTGCTGGCCAAGCACTATCTCGATGGCGTTACCCGCCAGGTGTTGTCGCGCAGTGTCGATTTCTACCAGCGCCGTGCCTGTCGCGGCTTCGACGCGATCATCGCGGCAACGCCCCATATCCGGGACGGTTTCCGGGCTTTCCATCCGCGGGTAGTGGACGTGAACAACTTCCCCATGCAGGGCGAGCTGGATGGTGCCCCCGATCCGAGGCTCGCGGCCTCGCCGAACGAGCCCCCCTCGATCTGCTACGTGGGTGGCATTGGCGCCATTCGCGGTATCCGGGAGGTCGTACGGGCCATGGAACACGTCAGCCACGACTGCCAGCTGCAGCTGGCCGGCGATTTCAAGCAGCTGACGCTGGAGCAGGAGGTCATGACCTATGCCGGGTGGTCCCGGGTCGAGTCACATGGCTACCTGGACCGTGACGGTGTTCGCCGGGTATTGGGCAGCTCTCTTGCGGGACTCGTCACGCTGCACCCGACGATCAATTACCTCGATGCGCTACCGGTCAAGATGTTCGAGTACATGAGTGCCGGACTCCCTGTGATCGCCTCCGACTTTCCCTTATGGCGCGAGATCATCGAAGGCAGCGATTGCGGGATCTGCGTCGATCCGCTTGATCCGCTCGCCATTGCCGGTGCCATCGACTTTCTGGTGGCGAATCGCGAACGGGCACGCGAGATGGGAGCCAATGGCCAGCGTGCCGTGGCCGAGCGTTACAACTGGCGGCAGGAGGAAACCAAGCTGCTGGATACCTACCGAGCCCTTTCCCGCCATGCCGAGGCTTGAATGAAACACGTCTGGATCCTGAACCACTATGCCAAGCATCCGGAAGTGGCCGGCGGCGCCCGCCATTACCAACTGGCACGGCATCTGCCCGCCCAGGGGTGGCGCGCCACGCTGATCGCTTCCAGTGTCGATCATCCGAGCGGCCACCAGCGGCTGGGCGACGGTGAGCAGGCACGCCTTGAAATCTTTAACGACGTGCCTTTTCTGTGGCTGCGGACCTCGTCCTACCTGGGCAATGGAGGGGGGCGCATGAAGAGCATGATCGAGTATGCCTGGCAGGCGGTACGCCCTTCACGGCTCTCCGGGATCGCACGTCCCGATCTGATCATCGGTTCGAGCGTCCATCCCTTTGCCGCCCTGGCTGGCTGGTGGTTGGCAAGGCGCCACCGGGTGCCCTTCCTCTTCGAGGTGCGCGACCTGTGGCCACAGACCCTGATCGACATGGGGCGGTTGCGCGAGGGCAGCCTGGCCAGCCGCGGGCTGCGCCTGCTCGAGACCTTTCTCTACCGCCGTGCACGCCGGGTCTTGACCCTGTTGCCCCGCGCGGTGGACTACATCGCACGTCGTGACGTCCCCGAGGGGCGCGTGGTGTGGCTCTCCAATGGGGTCGACCTGGACGCCTACCCCGAAACCGAACCGCCGCCGCCGCGTCCCCCGGAAATGCCCCTGACACTGATGTACTTCGGCAGCCATGGCGAAGCCAATGGCCTTGATGTCCTCCTCGATGCCATGGCGCGCATCAAGGACGCGCACGCCAGCCCCAACGTGCCGGTACGCCTGCGGTTGATTGGGGACGGGACGGCCAAGAGGGAGCTCCAGCAGCGGGCGAGTCGCCTCGGTCTCGATGGGCGCTGGGTCAACTTCGAGCCGGCGGTTCCCAAGCGGGAGATACCCGCTCTGGCCCGAGAGGCCGACGCCTTCGTGATCACGGTGCGCGACCTGCCGGAGCTCTACCGCTTCGGCATCAGCATGAACAAGCTCTTCGACTATATGGCGGCGGCGCGGCCGGTGATCATCGCCTCGGGTGCGATCAACGATCCGGTGGCCGATGCGAAGGCCGGCATCACCGTGCCCCCGGAAGACCCCCAGGCGCTGGCTGACGCGATTCGCCGGCTCGTTGCCCTGCCTCCGGAGGAGCGGGAGCGCATGGGACGAGCCGGTCGGGAGCATATGGAAGCCGTCTACGATTACCGGATCCTGGCGGTGCGCCTTGCCGATGTCATGAACGATGTCATGGATGAAACGCGATGAAACGATTGATCGATATTGTGGTAGCCCTGCTGGCACTGGTGTTGCTTGCGCCGATCCTGGCCATGGTGGCGCTACTGGTCAGGCTCAGGCTCGGCTCGCCGGTGCTGTTCCGACAGACCCGTCCCGGCTTGCATGGCCGGCCCTTCGACATGGTCAAGTTCCGCACCATGCTGGAAGCCTACGATGCACAGGGCAGTCCGCTACCCAACGAGAAGCGGTTGACCCGTTTTGGTGAGCTGTTGCGGGCCACCAGTCTCGATGAATTGCCGGAACTGTGGAACGTGCTAAAGGGCGACATGAGCCTGGTCGGCCCGCGGCCGCTGCTCATGGAATACCTGCCGCTCTATACCTCGTGGCAGGCGCGCCGTCATGAGGTACGCCCCGGGGTCACCGGCTGGGCCCAGGTCAATGGACGCAACTCTCTCAGCTGGGCAGAAAAATTCGATCTCGACGTGTGGTATGTGGACAACCGATCGATATGGCTGGACCTGAAGATCCTGTTCCTGACCGTCAAGAAGGTAGTGGTTCGCGAAGGCATCACCCACGAGGGTGACGTCGCCATGCCGAAATTCCGTGGAGGTCAGCATGACTAACCGTCGGCGTCTCGCCATCCTGGGGGCCAGCGGCCACGGCAAGGTCGTGGCGGACATCGCCATCCAGTCCGGCTGGCAGGAGGTGGTGTTCTATGACGATGCCTGGCCCGGCAAGGCCCGGCTCGAATATTGGCGCGTCAAGGGAACCCTGGCCATGTTGCTGCACGATCTGCCCGACTACGACGGCGTAGTGGTCGCCATCGGCCATAACGCCATCCGTGAAACCAAGCTGGAGGCACTGGCCTCCCACGGGGCCCGGCTGGTCACGCTGGTGCATCCCCGCGCCACGGTCAGCCCGATGGCGCGGCTAGGCAGCGGCGGCGTGGTGGTTGCCGGGGCGGTGATCAATGCCTTTGCCGAGCTGGGCATGGGCTCGATCGTCAATACCGGGGCAACGGTTGGACATGACTGTCGCCTCGGCACCTGCGTGCACGTGGCCCCGGGGGCAAACGTATCCGGTGATGTGGAGGTCGGCCGCGGCACCTGGATCGGCGTGGGCGCCTCTGTACGCCAGGGCGTTGCCATTGGCGAGGGGGTAATGGTCGGTGCCGGCGCCGCCGTCATCGGGGACATCGCCGACGGGCTCGTGGTGGCCGGCATACCGGCCCGCCCGCTTTACCCCGCCACTGACGCGACCAGGAAAGAGCTGCTGTTCCGGGATGCCTCCCTGGCAAAACGGCTCGGCCTTCTTTCAACACAAGGAAGGTCATGATGCTCAATGGGCCTTTTTCTCCCTGGCCTTCCTTTACCGAGGAAGAGGCGGATGCCGTTAGCCGTGTGCTGCTTGGCAACGAGGTGAATTACTGGACAGGTCAAGTGGGCCGGGAATTCGAGCGGGAGTTCGCCCGCGTTGTCGGGACGGGGCATGCCATCGCCGTGGCCAATGGCACGCTTGCCCTGGATCTGGCGCTGAAGGGGCTGGGTATCGGCGAAGGGCAGGGTGACGAGGTGATCGTCACCTCACGGACCTTCCTGGCCTCGGTCTCCAGCATCGTGACGGCGGGAGCGGTACCCGTTTTCGCCGATGTCGACCGGGACTCCCAGAACATTACCGCCGCCACCGTGGCCGGGAGGATCACCCCGCGCACCCGGGCCATCCTCGCCGTGCACCTGGCGGGCTGGCCATGCGAGATGGACGGGTTGATGGCGCTGGCGGAGCGACACGGCCTCGCCATCATCGAAGACTGCGCCCAGGCCCATGGCGCCCGCTACCAGGGTCGCAGCGTCGGTTCCATCGGCCATGTGGGCTGCTGGTCGTTCTGTCAGGACAAGATCATGACGACGGGTGGCGAGGGTGGGATGGTCACCACCAGTGATCGCGGACTGTGGCAGCGCATGTGGGCCTACAAGGACCACGGAAAGAGCTGGGAGGCGGTCCACGAGCGCGAGCACCCCCCTGGCTTTCGCTGGCTCCACGAGAGCTTTGGCACCAACTGGCGACTGACCGAGATGCAGTCCGCCATCGGCCGCATCCAGCTTTCCCGCCTGCCAACCTGGGCGGCGGCTCGCCGAGCCCATGCCGAGCGCATCTGGGAAACCGCTGCCGGCTGCCCGGGCCTGAGGGCACCGGCCATACCCGCTCACATCGAGCACGCCGCCTACAAGTGTTACGTCTTCGTGGAACCCGAGCGGCTCGCCCCAGGCTGGCATCGGGACCGCATCATGACGGCGATCGTCGAGCGGGGCGTGCCGTGTTTTTCGGGCTCCTGCTCGGAGGTGTATCGAGAGGCGGCCTTCGACGGCACCGGATGGCGGCCGTCCGAGCCCTTGCCGGTCGCGCGCGAACTTGGCGAGACCAGCCTGATGTTCCTTTGCCACCCGACACTCACCGGGGCCGAAGTCGACAAGACCTGCCAGGTACTGAGCGACGTGATGGCCGAGGCCCGCGCCTGAGGCCGTGTCAGAGGAGGGGCAGGGGCATCGGGCGCCTGCCGGTCATGGAGAGACGATCATGCGAGATATGCTGCAACCGTTGTTTCGCCTGCCGCGACGACACAAGCGCACCATCCAGTTGCTGGTCGACTGTGTGCTGATCGCGGTCAGCTTTCTGCTGGCCATGCTGCTGCGTCTGGAGAACTGGGCGCCGCTGACGGAGCCGCGTACCTGGGCTGCGCTGCTGGTGATGATTCCATTGAGCCTGGCGATCTACATCCGGCTGGGCTTCTACCGGGCGGTCATTCGTTACTTGGGCCACAAGGCGATTCGTGCCGTTTTCATCGGGGTCACGGTATCGGCTTTGTCCTTGCCGCTGGCCAGCTACCTGTTTGCACTTGGCATTCCCCGATCGGTGCCTTTCATCTACGCCATGCTGGCGCTGCTGACCATCGGGGGCGTGCGGTTCGGCCTGCGCGCCCTCTATCTGCGCAGCCAGATCCGTCACAAGCCGCGGGTCGTGATCTATGGCGCCGGCTCGGCGGGCCGTCAACTGTCGGTCTCCCTGAGCCACGGCCAGGAGTATCTGCCGATCGCCTTCGTTGATGATGCGGCAAGCCTGCAGAACACTTATATCGAAGGCCTCAAGGTCTATCCGCCACGGCAACTGGGTTACCTGGCCGACACCTACGGTGCCGAACGGGTCCTGCTGGCGATGCCCAGCGCCAGCCGGGGCCGCCGTCGCGAGATCCTGGCCGAGCTGGAGCCGCAGGGCTTTCCGGTACAGACCATCCCCGGCGTCGCCGACATGGTGACCGGGCGTGCCCGGATCAGCGAGGTGCGTGACGTGGCGGTCGAGGACCTGCTGGGTCGCGATCCGGTACCGCCCAATCCGGCCCTGATGGACGCCAATATCCGCGGCAAGGTGGTCATGGTGACCGGTGCCGGCGGTTCGATCGGCTCGGAGCTGTGTCGTCAGATACTGCGACACGCTCCGAGGCGTCTGTTGCTGCTCGAGCTGTCCGAATTCGGCCTCTACAGCATCGAGCAGGAGTTGCGGCGTATCGCCGAGGCGGAAGGGCTGGATGTCTCTATCAAGGCGTTGCTGGGTTCCGTGCAGCATCGCCAGCGCATGGCCACCGTCATGAAGGCCTTCGACGTGAATACCGTTTACCACGCGGCTGCCTACAAGCATGTGCCGATGGTGGAGCACAACGTGGTGGAGGGGGTCCGCAACAATGTCTTTGGTACGCTGGCCACGGCCCATGCCGCCATTGCCGCCCGGGTCGAGACCTTCGTGCTGGTTTCCACCGACAAGGCAGTGCGGCCCACCAACGTCATGGGCACGAGCAAGCGACTGGCGGAGCTGATTTGCCAGGCCTTTGCCGACCGTCGGTCCGGGACCCGGTTCTGCATGGTGCGCTTCGGCAACGTGCTGGGTTCCAGCGGCTCGGTGGTGCCCCTGTTCCGCGAGCAGATCCAGTCCGGTGGGCCGATCACCGTGACCCATCCCGAGATCACGCGCTACTTCATGACCATTCCCGAGGCGGCACAGCTGGTCATCCAGGCGGGTGCCATGGCACGGGGCGGTGATGTCTTCGTGCTCGACATGGGCGAGCCGGTCAAGATCGCCGAACTGGCCCGCCAGATGGTACGGCTCTCGGGGTTGAAGGTGCGTGACGAGCGTCACCCCGACGGTGATATCGCCATTGCCTATAGCGGCCTGCGTCCCGGTGAAAAGCTCTATGAGGAGCTGCTGGTGGGCGACGACGTCTCGCCGACCTCACACCCGAGGGTCATGACCGCGCAGGAGGTGTACTGGGAGTGGCCGAAGCTGGAGGGTTACCTCGACCGGCTGTTCGAAGCCTGCCGCAACTTTCACCACGATGGCATTCGCGAGCTGCTGCTGGAGGCGCCGACCGCCTACCGGCCCCAGGGGGAGATCGTCGACCTGGTATGGAGCGAGAAGCAGCGGCGCGACGCCGAGGCACGTCCTGCACCGGCGGCCGTTACCCGGTTGCGCCCGGCACTCGAGCGCCAGGGTTAGGCGTTGAATCGGTCGGAAAGGGTAACGACAAACGCATCACGGCCCGGGATTGGCCCGAGGCACCGTTCATGGAGGAGTCAACATGTGTGGCATCGTAGCTGCCGTGGGTTCGGACAACGTCCTGCCCGTACTGATGGAAGGTCTCAAGCGTCTCGAATACCGTGGCTATGATTCGGCCGGTGTCGCGCTGGTGGAAGCTCCCGGCCGGATCGGTCGCGCGCGCGAAGTCGGCAAGGTGGCCGCACTGGAGCGGGTGCTGGCCGCCGCCCCCCTGGTCGGCATGACCGGTATCGCCCACACTCGCTGGGCGACGCACGGCCAGCCAAGTCAGGACAATGCCCATCCCCATGTTTCAGGACGAATCGCGGTCGTGCACAACGGCATCATCGAGAACCACCTGGCACTCAAGGCCGAACTCGTGTCCGACGGTTTTCTCTTCACGTCGGAAACCGATACCGAAGTGATCGCCCATCTGGTCGAACGTGAAATGCGCTCGACATCATCGCTGGCCACGGCAGTGGAGCGGGCGGTACAGCGACTCGACGGGGCCTACGCCCTGGGTGTGATCCATGCCGACGAACCCGATCGGGTCATCGGGGCGCGCCAGGGCAGCCCCCTGGTAGTGGGTGTCGGCGAGCACGGCTATTACCTGGGGTCGGACCCCTTGGCCCTGCTGACCGTCACCGACCGTTTTCTCTATCTCGACGACGGGGATATGGTCATCATTACCCGCGAGGGATGTGACGTTCAGGGCCTGGCCTCGAATGGCGGGCGTGTGCCGGTAGTGCGCGAGACGGTGCATTACGAGCATGATGACCAGGCGGTGGGCAAGGGTGGGTTTGCACACTATATGCTCAAGGAGATCCATGAACAGCCCGTGGCGGTTGCCAACGCGCTGGAAGGTCGCCTTGGCACCGATCGGGTGCTGGTCGAGGCGCTTGGGCCCAGGGCGGAACGACTCCTTGCCGGTACCCGTCAGGTGCATATCGTCGCCTGCGGCACCAGCTATCATGCGGGCATGGTGGCACGCTACTGGCTGGAGGAACTGGCCGGAGTGCCCTGCCAGGTCGAGATCGCCTCTGAGTATCGCTATCGCCAGGTCGTGGCTCCCCCGGGGACCCTGTTCCTGACTCTCTCGCAGTCCGGCGAGACGGCCGACACGCTCGCGGCCTTGCGCCATGCGCGCAAGCGGCAGGATGGCGATGCCTATGTCGGCAGCCTGGCGATCTGCAATGTGCCCGGCAGTTCGCTGGTGCGCGAGTCCGACCTGGCCTTGATGACCCATGCCGGCCCGGAAATCGGCGTGGCCTCGACCAAGGCCTTTACCACCCAGCTGACGGCCCTGATGCTGGTGACGCTTGCACTGCGCCAGGTGCGGGGTGGTGATGCGGAATTGACGGCGCGACTGGTGCACCGGTTGCGTTATCTGCCGACCCTGCTGGGTGACGCCGTGGCGCTCGACGAAGAGATCACCTCGGTAGCCGGGAAGCTGGCCACTTACCGGCATGCCCTGTTCCTGGGGCGCGGCCCGCAGATGCCCATCGCGATGGAGGGGGCACTCAAGCTCAAGGAAATCTCCTATATTCATGCCGAGGCCCATGCGGCGGGGGAGCTCAAGCACGGGCCCCTGGCGCTCGTCGACGAGACCATGCCGGTCATCGCGATGGCGCCAATGGACGGCCTGCTGGAAAAGCTCAAGTCCAACCTGCAGGAGGTGCGTGCCAGGGGGGGTGAACTGCTGGTATTCTCTGATCCGGAAAGCGGCGTGCAGTCCGGGGAGGGGCTGTCCGTCGTCACCGTTCCGGCGTGCTGTCACTACCTGGCGCCCATCCTCTACACCGTACCGTTGCAGCTACTGGCCTATCACGTCGCGGTGGCTCGCGGCACGGATGTCGACCAGCCGCGCAATCTGGCCAAGTCCGTCACGGTGGAGTAAGAAGCCGGCAGTGAAGGAATCCGCTTGAGCAAACGACATGATCGACAATGAACACTACCGGCCGATGGCCGTGATCTTTCCACGGCGTTTCCGAGACCCATGCCATGGCCCCCTTGCGGCCATGGCATTGGTGTTTGCCGGTAGTGCATTCCTGATATTGCCCTGGCCGGTACTGGTTGTGGTGCCACTGTTGCTGACAGTGGCCGCCCTGGCAGCCGGCGAGTACCCGGCGAACGATTTCCCGCAGCGCCATGACAAGGTGCTGATGGGGGTATTGCTACTCTATGGCCTGAGCTGGGTGCTGATGGAATCCGGTCATGGCATGGGGTTCAAGGGTCTGCGCGATGCCTGGCCGATCTGGCTTTCCATGGTGGCATTGGTCGCCTTGTCCAGGCTCAGGCCTTCCGCGGCCTGGCTATGGGCCGGGCTCGCTCTGGGAAGCCTCTCCGCCGGCACCTGGGCGTTATGGCAACGTATCATCGAGAAGACCGCTCGTGCCGATGGCCATGATCCCCTGCATGCCATCCTGTTCGGCAACCTGGGTCTGCTGGCCGGGCTGCTGTGCTTTGCCGGCCTCGGTTGGGCGCTGACGCGTCACGAGCGTTGGCGCTGGACGCTGCTGTTGGCGCTAGGTGGACTCGCAGGACTGGCGGCCTCGGCATTGTCCGGTTCACGAGGGGGCTGGATTGGCCTGCCGCTGGCCATCTGGGTGCTCTATCGCGGCCATGGCAAGCGTCTGTCGCTACGCTGGCGCCTGGCACTGGTGGCGTCCCTGCTGGCGCTGCTGGGCAGTCTCTACATGATGCCCCAGACCGGCGTCGCGCCACGCGTCCATAGCGCCATCAACGGCCTGCAGCAGTACATGGCCGGGGATGACGAGATGACCTCGGTCAGTGCACGGCTCGAGATGTGGAAGGGGGCGAGCCAGCTGATTGCCGAGCGGCCGGTCACCGGCTGGGGGACCGGGGGCTACCGGGATGCCATGCGTGAGCGCGGTGCAGAGGGTGTCCAGGACGCGTCACTGGGACGTTTCTGGCATGCCCATAATGATGTGCTCGACGCCTGGGTGAAGCGTGGCCTGCCAGGGTTGCTGACGCTCCTGGCGCTCTATGTCACGCCCCTGTGGCTCTTCGCCGGCGGAATCGGCAGTGGCTCCGGGGAAAGGCGGGCGCTGGCCATCGCGGGTACGTTGCTGTCGGTGGCCTTCATCGATTTCGGCCTGACCTACAGTTTCCTTGCCTACCCCATGGGCGGCATGGTCTATGCCTTGCTGCTGACTATCCTGTGGGGGCTATACCGCCGCTTGCCGCAACATGACGAAAGGTAAGGCTTATCCGCTTGCCGGGGATACGCCTGGGGAGGAGCGCATGTTGCAAGTGATCCTGCGTACCCCGGTCCATGAGAAGCAGGCTGTCATGAGGCAGCCAGACATTGAAGGGGGCGCCCAGCCCCTGCTTCCAGCGAAAACGCAACGGGCGCTCCGCACCCAGGCTGACGGCAGCTATCAGGGGGTCGGAACCGAGTTCGGGCTCGTCGTCGCTATGCCAGCCCATGCGGTCGCTGCCGTCTTCATAACGGTTGAGCAGGACGCTGTTGAAGGACGCCATGACGCCGTTCCCCGCCAGTCGGTCTATCACGGTGTCACGAATGCGCACGACGGCGGCGTGCCACGGTTCCGGGGTGAAGGTGCGCCCGGAGTAGCGGTATCGCGCCGCTTCATCTCCCATCCACACCTGCTGCCGGGGGATCGGACGTTCTTGGCCATAGAGTCGTAGGCGTGGTTGCTGCCAGGCGAGTTCGTCATCCAGCCGGTCCAGCATGTCACTGGCCTCGGGTTCGCCGAGCAGCGTGCAAAACCGCTGCAACCGGGGAGAGGCCAGCAGGATGTCGCACGTTTCCTGGTGGGATATCGACATGGCTATCAGCGTAGCACGCGACGGGGATCGATCGGCTTGCCGCCCAGGCGCAGGTCGAAGAGCAGGTCGTGGCGTTCGGTGGTGTTGCTGAAGCCCACTTCGCATACCGGCGTGCCACGGCTGATCCGGGCACCATCTTCGACCAGTATCGAGTCACACAGGGCATAGACGCTCTGCAGGTTGTCCGGGTGGTGAACGATCACCACCCGACCGAGCTGGCGCATGCTGCCTGCGAAGCGCACGTCGCCGTCAGCGACGGCCTTGGCCCTGGCGCCTCGGCTGGTGGCGAGCAGCATGGGCTGAAGCGTTCCGCGGCTGTCGCTGCCGAATGCCCTGACCACACGATAATCATCCAATGGCCATGGCCAGTTCCGGGCCGAACCGGGCAGCGAGCTGGTGTCCGGCGTTGGCGGGGGAGTGCGTGTCGCGCCGCTGCCACTCGAGCTGGCGGTGCCTTGCGAACCGCTGGCGGGAGCGGCACTGGCCACCGCGCCCTGCAGGGGAACCTGAATCACCTGGCCTACCCTGAGCCGGGTGGGCTCGGTGCCGGGGTTCGCCGACTGGATACGGGCAGGGGTGGTCTTGAAGCGTCGGGCGATACCCGAGTAGGTGTCGCCGGGTCGAATCTGGTAGCGATAGGGGCCGCCGGAAGGTGCCCGTTCCTGTTGCGTAGGCACCAGCAAACGCTGGCCTACCGCCAGGCGATTGGGGTTGGCATCGGGGTTGAAGCGCTGCAATCGAGCCAACGGGACATCGGCCCGGGCAGCAATGCTGCCCAGGGTGTCGCCACGCTGTACCGTGACCCACTGTCCGCCGATGCCGGGGTCTCCGCTGCGCTGGACGTCGCCGCTGCGACCGGCACAGGCCGTCAACAGCAGCAGGACGGCGAATGTCAGCGCAAATCGAGCGCCTCGTCCTTTTCCTGCCACAGGGCATTGAGCCATGAGTGGAAGCGCTCCTTGTAGTGCGGGTCGTCGTAATAGCTGCCTTCCGGCATCCAGGCGGGAACGTCAAGGCACCGTGCTTCGAGTGAGATCGGCCCTTCGCGACCACACAGGAAACCCCAGAAGGTGGGCTTGGGGTTATCGTATCGCAATGTCACATCGAGGATTCCACTGAGGCGATCGCCCAGCAGGTTCAAGACCTGGGCGATGCCGCCGGCCTTGGGTCGAAGAAGATGCTGGAACGGACTGCCCTGGGCATCACGCTTGGCCGGCGTAAATCGTGTGCCTTCCACGAAATTGAAAATGGCCATGGGCGTTTCACGGGCCCGTTCGCACATGCGTTCGGTCGCCTCGCGATCCATTCGGGAGAGGTGGGGTTTCCGCTGCAGCTGTGCCTTCGTGTAGCGGCGCATGAAAGGGAATTCCAGCGCCCACCAGGCCAGCCCCACGACGGGCACCCAGATCAGTTGCCGCTTCAGGAAAAAACGGGGCATGGGGATTCGCCGATGCAGGGCCATCAACAGCATGAAGATATCGGTCCAGCTGCGATGGTTGGACAGTACCAGCCACCATTTCTCCCGGGACAATCCCTTGGGCAGCGAGATGTTCAGGTCCGGCCTGAGCCAGTGGCGCATCCACCAAAGGTTGAAGCCTATCCAGTTGAGGGCGACGTGATTGAGACCCTGCAGGACGGTTCGACGCAATGGACGGCCTGGCGTGATCAGCTTGAGGGCGGTCAGCAGCACGAGGGGAATTCCCCAGAACAGGGTGTTGACCACCAGCAGCAGCACGCTGACGATCCCTTTCAGGGTCGACATGCCTCACTCCTTGCAGATTCTCATGACAGCCGCACATGCTAATGGATCATGGGTGGACTGCCCAGCGCTACGTGATGTTACGTCGCTCCGTCACATGAGCGTGGTTCGCAGTACGTCATAGAGGGCACGGGCAGCGGTGGAGAGCTCCTGGCCGCCACCGACGACGACACCCACCGTGCGCCGGATCCGGGGGGTATGCAGGGGCACGCAACGTGCACCCAGCTCATGCATCTGCTCACGGCACAGCGCGGGTACGGCACTGACACCCAGGCCGCTCGCCACCATGCGGCCGACCGTTGCCAACTGATGACTCTCGAACGCCACGGGCAGTTCGGTGCCGCGGCGAGCGAGTGCCTGCTCGACCAGAATGCGCACCATGGAAGGGCGCTGCAAGGTAATGAAGTCGTATTCCAGCAGGGCGCTCCAGTCGATCGATGCCGCACCGGCCAGGGGGGAGTCGGGAGGTACCACCGCCACGAAGGTGTCATCGGAAAGTGGCAGGAAATCGATTCCTTCGCGTGTTTCCGGTTCGAAGGCGACGCCAAGCTCGACCTGCTGCCGGCGCACCATGTCGATCACCTGCTCATTGATGACGTCGTGTACCGTCACGTTGACACGGGGAAACTGTCCGCGGAAGACTCGCAGGGCCCGGGGCAGGCGATTGCAGGCGATGGAAGGCATGGCGGCCAGGGCGACACGGCCGAGCTGCAGCGTGAAGCGTTGACGCAGCAATTCCTCGGCGTTGTCCCAGTCGGCAAGCAGTCGCTTGGCCAGGGGAAGCAGCGTTTCCCCTTCCGGGGTCAGCCTGACACTGCGTGTGCTGCGGATCAGCAGGGCACCCCCCAGCGTTTCTTCGAGCCCCTTGATGGCGAGACTCAAGGCGGGCTGTGACAGGTGGAGTCGTTCGCAGGCCTGGGTGAAACTCAGGGTCTGGGCCACTGTCTGGAACGCGCGTAGCTGCTTGACGGTCATGGCCATGATGGTTTTATTTATTTATCCGATTAATTGATAAAAAAAACAAACTTAACAAATATATTGGGCGGGTCAACACTGATCAGGTACTGTCACTCACTCATCTCACAACAAGACGAGGCTTCGCGATGGCCGGGTTCGACAAGCGCGTGTACTCCTATGAAGAGGCAATGGAAGGGATCGAGAGCGGCATGACCGTGATCGCCGGGGGCTTTGGCCTGTGTGGCATTCCGGAGAACCTGATTGCCGAGGTCAAGCGTCGTGGCGTGAAGGACCTGACCGTGGTCTCGAATAACTGCGGTGTCGATGGATTCGGTCTTGGCCTGCTGCTGGAAGACCGTCAGATCAAGACGATCTACGCCTCCTATGTCGGCGAGAATGCCATGTTCGAGCAGCAGATGCTCAACGACGAAATCGAGGTCGTGCTGACGCCCCAGGGGACACTGGCCGAGCGGATGCGCGCCGGCGGTGCCGGCATTCCGGCCTTCTATACCGCTACCGGCTATGGCACGCCGATCGGGGAAGGCAAGGAGGTTCGTGAGTTCAACGGGCGCCACTACATTCTCGAGGAAGGCATTACCGGCGATTTTGCCATCGTCAAGGGCTGGAAGGCCGACCGTTACGGCAACGTCGTCTATCGTCACACTGCCCAGAACTTCAACCCCATGGCCGCTACCGCCGGCAAGATCACCGTGGTCGAAGTGGAAGAGATCGTCGAGCCGGGTGAACTCGAACCCAGCCAGATCCATACCCCGGGTATCTACGTCGACCGGATCATCCAGGGTGCTTTCGAGAAGCGCATCGAGAAGCGCACCGTTCGCGACTGAATACGCGACTTTCCATGGGTTTGATTCGAGCGGGCCGGCCAGTCCGGCGTGACTCACAATGACAAGAGGCATCAAGATGGCACTGACTCGCGAACAGATGGCACAGCGCGTGGCGCGCGAACTCCAGGACGGCTTCTACGTCAACCTGGGCATCGGTATTCCGACCCTGGTGGCCAATTACATTCCCGAGGGTATCGACGTCATGCTTCAGTCCGAGAATGGACTGCTCGGTATGGGGCGCTTCCCCACCGAGGAAGAGGTCGACGCGGACATGATCAACGCCGGCAAGCAGACCGTAACGGCTCGTCCCGGTGCGGCGATCTTCTCATCGGCGGAGTCCTTTGGCATGATCCGTGGCGGTCACGTGGACCTGACCGTCCTCGGCGCCTTTGAGGTGGATCAGGAAGGCAACATCGCTTCCTGGATGGTGCCCGGCAAGCTGATCAAGGGCATGGGCGGCGCCATGGACCTGGTTGCCGGTGCCGAAAACATCATCTGCACCATGACCCACGCCTCCAAGCATGGTGAATCGAAGCTGCTCGAGAAGTGCACCCTGCCGCTGACCGGGGCCGGCTGCATCAATCGGGTTCTGACCGACCTGGCCTACCTCGAGATCGCAAACGGTACCTTCATTCTCAAGGAGCGCGCACCGGGCGTCAGCGTCGAGGAGATCGTCGAAAAGACCGCCGGCAAGCTCGTCGTTCCCGAGCATGTGCCGGAAATGACGTTCGATTGAATCCTGCACAGTAGCGGCGACGCCGGTCGGTCCCGTTGCTGACGTACGTCAAAGAGGCCCGGGCATGGTTGCCCGGGCTTCTTTGCGTCGTGTCATTCTTTCTTCTGTTACAGGAGGTGGTGAATTAGTGATCAAAATGTATGAGGCCCGGGTAATCACTGGCTGGCTGGGCGGTCATCCGCCGCCTTGCACAGTGTTATCCACAATTTCTGTGGATAACCGTTGGCTTGCATCAGGCGATTTCGCAGCGGGTATGGTGGGGGAGCAACAGCTCCACGGCACGCTCATGGTCGTTGCTCAGGCACTTCTGGACCAGGGCCAGACCTCCCAGGTCGATCCGATGCTCGTCGCCTGCGGCGAAGGCCAGTCGGCGGGAAGAGGTGGGGTAGAAGCGGTATTCCAGTAAAGGTGAAACCGGAAAGACGCCATGATGCCGATCCCCGCTGCCCGCGAGACCGGACTGTACCAGGCCGGCATCCAGAGTGGTCAGGTCGCTGCCGAGGCGTTCACAGTCGAAGCCGGCATGATGCATGCCTGGCCCCGTGACGGCCAGCCAGCCGGCCAGAGGATGGGCACCGTATAGCGCCTGGTAACTGCTCCAGTCTGGCATGGGCCAGGGGCGGCCGCGGCAAAGCAGGTTCTTGCCACGGGTATCCTGGGGATGTGTTCTGGCTACCAGTTCAGCCAGTATTTCCCGCGGTTGACGCGACAGGGTGCCGAGCTGGAGCTCGGCCAATACCAGCCAGGGGCCCTCATCGGGAGGTGCGAGCAGGGTAACGAGCAGGCCACGATCCGCCATCGCATAGCGTTGCAGCGGTCGATAGCCGAGATGACCGAGGGTAGGCACGAGATTGGCCGTCGCGAAAGGGGGTTCGTTCAGGGTCAGTAGCGTCAGATATTCGGCGGGCGTCTCTATCGGCCACAGGCGTAGTGCTCCCACATCCGGATGTTGGTGGATATAGTCGAGCCACAGCTGTTGGACGAACTCTTCCCGTTGCATCGTGCGTTCCCTCTGTCCTGATGACGCCGGTCATAAGGCGACAGTATAGGTGTTGACGTCTAGGGGCTTTCAACGGGAGAAGGACGCTTTGGGCACAGGCAGGGCCGGCTTGCGACGACCCTGCTGCGAAGGAGTGGTTCAGGTGGCGCGGCTCTGCTCCAGGAGCGCGTTGTCGCGTACGTACTGGTCGAATTCGGTGAATCCTCCGACATGGGCCTGGTCGACGAAAACCTGGGGCACGGTGGCGACCGGCTTGCCGATGGTCTTTTCCATATCGGCCTTGGAAATTCCCTCGGCCAGGATGTCCACGTAGCGGTGCCCCTCGATGGCGCCCGCCTTTTCCAGCCGCTCGGCAAGTGACTGCGCGCGAACGCAGAAAGAGCAGCCGGGGCGACCGAAGATCACGACGAACATGGCATGTTTCTCCTGAAAAAATGTGGCGCCATTGTGGCGTATCACTTGCATCAGCGCCAATAGCGGCCCGCTAGTCCCGTCATTGGTTCGGCCTATCGGCAGGCTGCGGCGCTCCGTTTCTGCCACCTGTTTCGTTCGGCAGTTTCGTTGAATGGGGGTGCGGGTCTCACTCTGCCCGGGACCACTGGAACTCGTTGGCGTCGGCGGCTCGAAGCAGGTCGCCGAGTTCCGCGAAGATTTCCGGTCCACTGACCAGCAGGTTTTCGCCATAGAGATCTTCCGGAATGCCTTCGGGGCATGGGTACAGATGACCCGCGCGTGCGCCCGCCTCCCGGGCGATCAGCCATCCGGCGGCAAAATCCCAGGGGGATACGGTTTCGTAGTAGGCTCCAAGCCGCCCGCAAGCGACATCGCAGAGGTCCAGCGCGGCCGAGCCGTTTCGTCGGATGTCCTGACAGTGCTCGAGCACCGTCGTCAATCGCCGCAGCAGCGGAGGGCGGCTGTCGCGTCGATAGGGAAAGCCCGTGCCGACCAGGCAATGTTGCAGGTTCGTGATTCGGCTGGCATGGATCGACTTGCCGTTGCACCAGGCGCCCTGACCATACAGGGCGGTGAAGGTTTCGCCGAGGAAAGGGGCATGCACGACGCCGAGCCGGGTCTTGCCTTCGCTGGCCCAGGCAATGGAGACCGCAACGTGATGCAGCCCGTGGGCGAAGTTGACGGTGCCGTCGATGGGGTCCACCACCCACAGGGCATCGGCGCTGGTGAGCACCGCCTTGTCCGGTGCCAACTCTTCGCTCAAGCGGGACTCGCCGGGAAGGCTGGCTTCCAGGCGCTTGCTGATCAGGGTGTCGATTTCCAGGTCTACATCGGTCACCAGTTCCTGGCCGTTCTTGTAGCGCTGGCTGAAGTCTTGCCGACAACGAGCGTCGACAATGCGCTCGCCAGCCTCCTTGGCGATCGATACGGCCAGTTCGAGGCGCTGTTGAGGGAGCATGGGCATTCCTCGTCACAGATTGAACTGCCAGAATAGCAGCCATGGCGCGCCCTTGCCGAAACGGGTGCACCGTTGTCCATCCGACGCACGAGGAGTTGCCGATGCAGGCCCTGACCCCCGAACAGTATGAGCGGCTTCGCGACCTGGCCGCGGCCTGGCAGCAGCAACAGGGCCGCGGCATGAAGGCCTCGCCCCATTACAATCCACGCTTGACCGTTGATGCGCTGTGTTTCCAGGAGCTGCCGGCCTCTCTGGACGACACGCTTAGGGAGCGGTATCTGGTGGGCGCCCTGGTGACGCCCGTCTCCCTGTCGCTTGCGCTGGTTCCCGTCGAGGCCGATAGGCCCTCTCCCGAGCCGGAATCCCGTCGCCGGTTCGCCCTGCCTTCGGGCTGCTACCCCTTCGCGGTGGAACGGTTGGGGGCCCCGCTATGGCTATGGCGCTGTGAGCTGATGACGGATCTTTCCGACATCGGGTCGTTGCACGAGGCGAGCCGACTGGCACAGCAGCTGATGGACAGGGTCATGACCCCCGAAGCCTGAGCCGGGCCAGGACATTGCCTGCCTGGGCAACCCCGCGGTCGCGAGCTGACGCTGCCCAGATCGGCTTTCCTGCCGATTCGTCACTGATGTTTGCCTTGTCTGGCCTTCACTCGCCGTCTGTTCGTACAAGACCTAGTCGAGGCATGAACAGGCGCTTATGCTGGGAGATGTGAAACTCCCCACCCACTGCCGTGTAGAAGGATTTGTTCATGACCAATGCAACGACCCCCAGTCCCCGTGTTGCCCTGGTGACCGGGACTGCCAGCGGTATCGGAGAAGCCGTGGTGCGTCAGTTCCGTGAGTTGGGCCACCAGGTACTGGCCGTTGACTTCAATGAGCAGGCCAAGGAAAAGGCCGATGCCGCCGGTGCCGCTTTCTTCCAGGCCGATCTCACCGATGGCGACGCCTGCAAGGCCGCGGTCGCCGAAGCCATCAAGCGTTTTGGTCGAGTGGACATCCTGGTCAATAATGCGGGCATCCAGCATGTCTCTCCCATCGAGGATTTTCCGGAAGCCAAGTGGCATCAGATCATTGGCCTGATGCTGACCGCGCCGTTCCTGCTTAGCCAGTCCGTCTGGCCATCGATGCGGCAGAACGGCTGGGGCCGCATCGTCAATATCGCATCGGTGCATGCCCAGGTGGCCTCGCCCGGCAAGTCCGCCTACATCAGTGCCAAGCACGGCTTGATCGGCTTGACCAGGACCGCCGCCCTGGAAGGCGGTTCACAGGGCATCACCGCCAATGCCATTTGCCCCGCCTATGTGAAAACGCCGCTGGTCGAGAACCAGATCGCCGATCAGGCAAGGCTGCACGGCATGGATGAGCAGGAGGTGATCGAGCAGATCATGCTCAAGAACGCTGCCGTGAAACGCCTGATCGAACCCGAGGAGGTGTCCGGGCTGGTTGCCTACCTGGCGTCCGATGCGGCGGGGGCCGTGACCGGCTCGAGCTGGAACATCGACCTGGGCTGGACGGCACAGTAAGCCGAGCGGAGCCGGTTTCCGACAGGCCTAGCGCCGCACCGGCCGCTTCTGCAGTTTGCGCTGCAGGGTTCGCCGGTGCATTCCCAGCGCCCGGGCCGTCGCGGAAATGTTGCCGTCATGCTCCTGCAGGACCTTCTGAATGTGCTCCCAGGCGATGCGGTTGATCGAGGGCGGATTGTCGGCCACTTCCGCGTCCGGATCACCCTGCTCGCGACCCAGGGCGACCAGGATCTCCTCCGCATCCGCTGGCTTGCACAGGTAATTGACGGCGCCGAGCTTGATCGCCTCGACGGCGGTGGCGATGCTGGAATAGCCGGTCAACACCACGACGCGGCAATTGGGGACCACTTCCAGCAGTTCGGGCAGCAGCTTCAAGCCTGAGCTTTGCTCGAGCTTGAGATCCAGGGTCGCCACTCCCGGATGGTGACGGCGGGCCAGGATCAATGCCTGCTCGGCGTCATGGGCCACCATGACATCGAATCCGCGCCTGGCCATGGCGCGGGAAAGCACATGACAGAACATTTCGTCATCATCAATGATCAGCAGGCGTGTGTCGGCGTCTTGCATGGCGTCCTCGTCGTGTCAGGCAGGGCTCGCGGTGTCTCGGGGATCACTTGACGGCAGGATGACTTCCGTCAGCGTTCCCCCGTCGGGATGATTATACAGGCTCACGCCACCACCGAAGCGGTTGATGGTGGCATGGGTGAGGAACAGACCAATCCCCATACCCTTGCTCTTGGTCGAAACGAAGGTTTCGCCGAGCTGGTCGGCGATGTCCATGGCGACACCCGGCCCATGGTCACGGATATCGAGAATCACTTCGTTGCCGTTCCAGTCCAGGCCGATATGGATATCGTCGGGGTTGGCATCCGCCGCGTTGTTGAGCAGGTTGGTGATCGCCTGCTCGAGGGTGGTATCCACCTTCAGCCATGGCGTACCGCGCTGGCCGGCGATTTCCAGTCGATGGCTGACATCCGGCCGCAGCACCAGCCAGCGCTGTACGACACCCTCCAGCCAGTCCCTGGCATCGTACACTTCCGGCTCGGCCATGCGGCGCCTGTCGGCACTCTGCACCAGGTGCTGCAACCGCGACTTGCATACATCGACCTGCTGACGCAGGAGGTCGATGTCCTTCCGCAGGGCCGGGTTGCCCTGGGCCTCCTCTCGCATCTCGCTGAGCAACACCGCCATGGTGGACAGCGGCGTGCCGAGCTCATGCGCCGTTCCGGCGGCCTGGGTTGCCACCGCCACCACCTGTTCATTGCGCAGGGCCGCCTCCCGGGTGCGCGACAGGGCCTGGTCCCGGCTGCGCAGGGCATGGGCCATCTTGTAGATGAAGAACGTGACCAGGCCCGCGGAAAGGGCAAAGTTGAGCCACATGCCCAGAATATGCAGATTGACGCTCTCGTCGCCGTGATGGTGCGTGAGCTGGGGGACCGGATGGTAGTCGAACATCAGCATCGTATAGGAAGCCATGGCTGCCGATGCGATGATCCAGGCATAGCGCCAGGGCAGGGTGGCGGCGGCGATGGTCACCGGCACCAGGTAGTAATTGATGAAGGGATTGGTGGAGCCACCGGTGAAATAGAACAGCAATGTCAGGCCCAGCACATCGGCCAGGAGATGGAGCACGTACTCGCTATGGTTGACCACCCATTGACGCCCCAGTCGCCACCAGGTAAAGAGGTTGATCAGACCCATGGAGACGATGACGCCGATGACGGCCACTACCTTCAGCTCGAAGTGGAGCAGCTCCACGCCGATGACGATGGCTGCCAGAAAGCCTGTCCATGTAATACCGCGAACGATGGTCAGACGAACCAGGTTGCGGCTGGGCGTTGACAGCGGCAGGGGAGGGGCGGCAGACATGGCGGCTCCGTTGCAGGACATTGGGGAGCATGATACCCCGCCGGGACGCGTCAGTCAGAGCCGAAGGGAGCCGGCTGATTGTCACACTCAATGAGACGCCGTTCCTGATAGAGAAAAATACGATAGGCCGTGGGTGTCGGGTTTCGATACCGTGTAAAAAGGCATGCCGATGGACGACAGGATGTCGCTGTCGGGTCAGTGCGGCAAACGACAAGAACAGGGCAGGGAGCGGTGAGATCGTATCGAACCATAGCTGCTCGGGAGATAGACCATGACGAGTTCATCAAAGCCCCCTGTCGGCGGCAGGATTCCATCCGGCGGGGGCGACGGGATCAAGACCCAGACGATCGGTTTCCTGCTGCTGGACAACTTCACCCTGATCTCCCTGGCGTCGGCCATCGAGCCCCTGCGCATGGCCAATCAGCTGGCGGGGCATGAGCTCTACCGCTGGTACACCCTGACGGTCGATGGTGAGCCGGTGAGCGCCAGCGATGGCCTCAAGGTGACACCGGACGTCTCCATCCGCACCTCGCTGGGGTTGGATATGGTGGTGGTATGCGGAGGCGTCGGGCCGCATCGCAGCGTGCAGCGCGAACATGTGGTCTGGCTGCAGGGCCAGGCCCGGCTCTCGCGACGCCTGGGGGCCATCTGTACCGGTAGTTGGGCGCTAGCCAAGGCCGGGCTGCTCGATGGTTACGATGTCAGTACCCATTGGGAGTGCATGGCGGCGATGCGCGAGGCCTTTCCCAGGATCGAACTCACCACGCGGTTATTTTGCATCGACCGTGACCGTGCCACCTCTTCCGGCGGCACGGCACCGCTGGACATGATGCTCAACCTGATTGCCAAGGACCACGGGCGTGAACTGTCGGCGGGTATCTCCGAAATGTTCATCTGCGAGCGCGTGCGCAATGAGCAGGATCAGCAGCGTATCCCCCTGCGCCATGTGCTCGGCACCACCCAGCCCAAACTGCTCGAGATCGTGGCCCTGATGGAAGCCAACCTGGAAGAGCCCATCGGCCTTGACGAACTGGCCAGCTACGTCAATGTCTCCCGGCGCCAGCTGGAGAGGTTGTTCCAGAAGAACCTCCATTGCTCGCCTTCACGCTATTACCTCAAGCTGCGGCTCACCAGGGCGCGGCAGTTGCTCAAGCAGACGGCCATGTCGATCATCGAGGTGGCCTCGGCCTGCGGCTTCGTGTCGACCCCCCATTTTTCCAAATGCTACCGCGAGTTCTTCGGCTTCCCTCCGAGGGACGAGCGAATCGGCAACCTCCAGCCGATGGTACGCCTGAAGGACAAGCAGGCCGATAGGCTATTCTGCGGTGCCGCCTTCGAGGCGATCCCCGGTGAGCCGATTTCCAGTGCCATGGCCGCCCTCGACCAGGCGCGTGGGGAACCGACCTATGCGAGTGTGGCGGTCACCAAGTAGCGAGGCCTTTGGCCCCTTTGCCTGGGTTCTCTCGTAGGGCCGGCACGACATGCATGGGAAAGAGGTCGTTTTTGCGACAGGCATGACGTAATTGGAATCCTCTCCGTCGCTTCCAGCCTTCGTGCGGGAAGCCTGCCGGCGCTATGCTGCCGGCAGGCAACGACAACACGGAGAACCGGCCATGACCCCCACCGACCTGCACCAGGATGCCATCGTCATCGATGGCTTGATCATCGCCAAATGGAACCGCGAGCTGTTCGAGGACATGCGTCGCGGCGGCCTGACGGCGGCCAATTGCACCGTCTCGGTGTGGGAAGGCTTCCAGGCCACCGTCGACAACATCGTCAAGTCCAACCAACTGATGGCCGAGTGCAGCGACCTGGTGCGCCCGGTACGCACCACCGCCGACATCACCCGGGCCAAGGAAGAGGGCAAGACCGGCATCCTCTTCGGTTTCCAGAACGCCCATGCCTTCGAGGACCAGATCGGCTATGTCGAGGTTTTCAAGCAGCTCGGCGTGGGCATCGTGCAACTGTGCTACAACACCCAGAACCTGGTGGGTACCGGCTGCTACGAGCGTGATGGCGGGCTCTCGGGCTTCGGCCGAGAGATCGTTGCCGAGATGAATCGGGTCGGCATCATGTGCGATCTCTCCCACGTGGGTTCGACGACCTCCGAGGAAGTGATCCTCGAATCCCGCAAGCCGGTCTGCTATTCCCACTGCCTGCCGTCAGGCCTCAAGGAGCATCCGCGCAACAAGTCCGACGCCGAGCTCAAGTTCATCGCCGACCACGGCGGCTTCGTCGGTGTCACCATGTTCACGCCCTTCCTGCGTGCCGGCATCGACGCGACCATCGACGACTACGTCGAGGCGATCGAATACGTGATGAACATCGTCGGCGAGGACGCCATCGGTATCGGCACCGACTTCACCCAGGGTCACGGCCAGGACTTCTTCGAGTGGCTGACCCACGACAAGGGCTATGCCCGCCGCCTGACCCGCTTCGGCAAGATCATCAATCCCGAGGGCATTCGCACCATCGGCGAGTTCCCCAATCTCACCGAGGCGCTGCTCAGGCGTGGAATGAGCGAGTCCCAGGTGCGCAAGATCATGGGCGGGAACTGGGTGCGCGTGCTCAAGGATGTGTGGGGAAGCTGATCGGCAGCCGCGGTGGGGATTGCTCCTGCCCAAAGACGCGGCTTTACCGGCGATAGGTCTAGGAGGGGGCGCTGTAAACCCTTCCCTGGGCGCTACTTTTGCCATCCATGGCAAAAGACCCCCTCCACGACCTATCCCCGGCGCCGCTCACCTTGCAGAACAACGATTTCGAGGAATACGACCGTGACCAAGATGGCCCCCGAGCTGCCCATCGAGGTGGACAGCGAAACAGGTGTCTGGACCACCGACGCCCTGCCGATGCTCTACGTGCCGCGGCACTTCTTCATCAACAATCATATCGCCGTGGAGGAGGCCCTGGGCGCCGGCAAGTATGCCGAGATTCTCTACCGCGCCGGCTACAAGAGCGCCTGGCACTGGTGCGAGAAGGAGGCCGAGCTGCACGGTCTGGCAGGCGTGGAGGTCTTCGAGCACTACATGAAACGGCTCTCACAGCGCGGCTGGGGCAGGTTCGTCACCGAGTCGATCGATCTGCAGGCCGGCACCGCCCGAGTGCGCCTGGAGCACAGCGCCTTCGTCTACCAGCTCGGCAAGACCGGCACCAAGGTCGATTACATGTTCACCGGCTGGTTCGCCGGGGCCATGGACCAGGCCCTCGCGGCCCGCGGCAGCTCGCTGCGCACCGTGGCCGAGCAGACCCAGAGCGGTGCCGAAGCGGGCTGCGAGGTGGGCTATTTCGTGGTCAAGCCGCTGGCGCAGCAAGGTTAGGGGGTATCTCCATGGCATTCGACGC
The DNA here is from genome assembly GCF_002879615.1 of Billgrantia endophytica. Lineage (GTDB taxonomy): Bacteria > Pseudomonadota > Gammaproteobacteria > Pseudomonadales > Halomonadaceae > Halomonas > Halomonas endophytica. Next base: position 44,015 of record NZ_PNRF01000023.1, on the reverse strand, counting down.
GATCTTCCAGCCGGTCCAGATCGGCAAGCTCACCATCCGCAACCGGGTGGTCAGCACCGCCCATGCCGAGGTCCACGCCACCGACGGCGGCATGACCACCGAGCGTTACGTCAGGTACTACGAGGAGAAAGCCAAGGGTGGCTGCGGGCTATGTATCTGCGGCGGGTCGTCGGTGGTTTCCATCGACAGTCCCCAGGCCTGGTGGAGCTCGGTGAACCTGACCACCGACCGTATCATTCCGCACTTCCAGAACCTTGCCGATGCCGTGCACCGGCATGGCGGCAAGATCATGATCCAGATCACCCATATGGGTCGCCGCTCACGCTGGGACGGCTTCGACTGGCCGGCCCTGGTGTCGCCTTCCGGCATCCGCGAACCGGTGCACCGCTCGACCTGCAAGACCATCGAGGAGGAGGAAATCTGGCGCATCGTCGGCGACTTCGCACAGGCCGCGCGGCGGGCCAAGGAAGGGGGACTCGACGGCGTCGAGCTCTCCGCCGTGCATCAGCACCTGATCGACCAGTTCTGGAGCCCACGGGTCAACAAGCGCAGCGACCAGTGGGGCGGCAGCTTCGAAAACCGCATGCGCTTCGGCCTGGAAGTGCTCAAGGCGGTGCGCGCCGAGGTTGGCGACGACTTCGTGGTCGGCATGCGCATCTGCGGCGACGAGTTTCACCCCGACGGCCTGACGCACGAGGACATGAAGCGGATCGCCGCCTACTACGATGCCACCGGCCAGGTCGACTTCTTCGGTGTGGTCGGCTCCGGCTGCGATACCCACAACTCGCTGGCCAACGTGATTCCCAACATGTCCTATCCGCCGGAGCCCTTCCTGCACCTGGCGGCGGGCATCAGGGAAGTGGTCGGCGTGCCGGTGATCCATGCCCAGAACATCAAGGATCCCAACCAGGCGCAGCGTATCCTGGAGGGCGGCTACGTGGACCTGGTCGGCATGACCCGGGCGCATATCGCCGACCCGCACCTGATCGCCAAGATCAAGATGGGCCAGGTGGACCGGATCAAGCAGTGCGTCGGTGCCAACTACTGCATCGACAGACAGTATCAGGGCCTCGATGTGCTGTGCATCCAGAACGCGGCGACGTCCCGGGAGTACATGGGCTTGCCGCATATCATCGAGAAAACCGAAGGGCCCAAGCGCCGTGTGGTCGTGGTGGGCGGTGGCCCCGGCGGCATGGAGGCGGCCAAGGTGGCCGCCGAGCGCGGCCATGAGGTGACGCTGTTCGAAGCGGCCGACAGTCTTGGCGGGCAGATCACCATTGCCTCGAAGGCCCCGCAGCGCGACCAGATCGCCGGCATCACCCGCTGGTACCAACTGGAACTGGCGCGGCTCAAGGTCGACCTGCGCCTGGGCACCCGCGCCGACGAGGCGACGATTCAGGATCTTCGCCCGGATATCGTGGTGCTGGCCACCGGTGGCCAGCCGTTCATGACCCAGAACCCGGCGTGGGGGTATTCGGAGAATGCAGAGGAGAGCCTGGTGGTCAGCGCCTGGGACATCCTCTCGGGCAAGGCGGCGCCGGGCAGGAACGTGCTGGTCTTTGACGCCATCTGCGAGTTTTCCGGGGTTTCGGCGGCGGACTACCTGGCCGACAAGGGTGCCAGGGTCGAGATCGTCACCGACGACATCAAGCCCGGCGCGGCGGTGGGGGGCACCACCTTCCCCACCTACTACCGCAGCCTCTACGAGAAGGAGGTGATCATGACCTCCGACCTGATGCTGCACAAGGTCTACCGCGAGGGAGAGAGCCTGGTGGCGGTGCTCGAGAACGAGTACACCGGCGTCCAGGAGGAGCGGGTGGTCGATCAGGTGGTGGTGGAGAACGGCGTGCGGCCGGATGAGTCGCTCTATTACGCCCTCAAGGCGCAGTCGCGCAATGGGGGACAGGTGGACCTGGAGGCACTCTATGCCGCCAGGCCGCAGCCCTGCCTGGCGGAGGAGAGAGGCGAGGCGGGGGACGGCTTCCTGCTGTTCCGGCTGGGCGACTGCGTGGCGCCGCGCAATACCCATGCGGCCATTTACGACGCCCTGCGGATCTGCAAGGACTTCTGAGTGAAAGCTATTGCGCTCGAGGATGGCCCTCGGCCGGCAACGCCGACATTTGCGTGCTCCCCCTGCCACCACCTTTTCGCATCCAACGTCGAATCACCATTCCCAGCCTGCGAGGTGAGCGAGATGCCCGAAACCCTGCTGCCGATACTTATCTTCTCCGCCCTGGCCCTGGCGGTAATCGGCGCCTGGCGGCGTATCCGCCTATGGCGTCAGGGGCGGCCCGCCGAGGTCGACCTGCTCCAGGGCCTGGCCGCCATGCCGCGCCGCTACCTGGTCGACCTGCACCACGTGGTGGCCCGCGACAGGGCGATGTCTCACACTCACGTGGCCACCGCCGGCGGCTTCGTGGCGGCCGCGGTGCTGATGATCCTGGTGCACGGCCTGGGGTGGACGAACCCGCTGCTGGGGGGGGGGCTGCTCGTGGCCAGTGCCACCATGTTCGTCGGCAGCCTGTTCGTGGCCAAGCGTCGGTGCGACCCGCCCGCACGTCTTTCCAGAGGGCCCTGGATGCGCCTGCCCAAGAGCCTGATGGCCTTCTCGGGTGGCGTCTTCCTGATCACCCTGTCGACGCTGGGCCTGCTGCCCGTAGAGGCGGGGCACTGGCTCGCGGCCCTGGTCCTGGCCGGGTTGGTGACCTGGGGCCTGGGCGAGCTGTTCCTCGGCATGACCTGGGGCGGCCCCATGAAGCACGCCTTCGCCGGCGCCCTGCACCTGGCCTTCCACCGCCGCCCCGAGCGCTTCTCCGCCAAGGGTGGCGGCACCGGGCGTTCCACCGGTCTCAAGGCGCTGGATCTCGACGATACCGCAGTGCCGCTGGGCGTGGAGACGCCCGGCGACTTCACCTGGAACCAGCTACTCGGCTTCGATGCCTGCGTGCAGTGCGGGCGCTGCGAGGTGGCCTGTCCAGCCTTCGCCGCCGGCCAGCCCCTCAACCCCAAGAAGCTGATCCAGGATATGGTGGTGGGCATGGCCGGAGGGAGCGATGCGAACTATGCCGGCTCCGCGTACCCTTCACCAGGGCTTGGGGGCAAACCGGTAGGGGAGCACTCACTTGAACGGTATGGCAGCCCCCATGGGCCCATCGTGGCGCGTGAAGGGACGGCGCTCGTCGATGCCGGGACGCTATGGTCGTGCACCACCTGCCGCGCCTGCGTGGAGGAGTGTCCGATGATGATCGAGCACGTCGATGCCATCGTCGACATGCGTCGCTTCCTGACCCTGGAGCGGGGCAATACCCCGGGCAAGGGCGCCGAGGTGCTCGACAACCTGATCGCCACCGACAACCCCGGCGGCTTCGATCCCGGCTCACGGCTTCACTGGGCGGCGGACCTCGACCTGCCGCTGATGGCGGATGTACAGCAGGCCGAGGTGCTGCTGTGGCTGGGCGATGGCGCCTTCGACATGCGCAATCAGCGCACCCTGCGGGCCCTGGTGAAGATCCTGCGCGCCGCCGGCGTCGACTTTGCCGTGCTCGGCACCGAGGAGCGCGACAGCGGTGACGTGGCCCGGCGCCTGGGCGACGAGGCCACCTTCCAGAGCCTGGCCCGGCGCAATATCGCCACCCTGTCGAAGTACCGCTTCCAGCGCATCGTCACCTGCGACCCCCACAGCTTCCATGTGCTGGGTAACGAGTATGGCGACTTTTATCCGCAAGGTCGGGATGGCCGCTATGACGTGGCCCACCACAGCACCTTCATCAGCGAGCTGCATGAGGGGGGGCGCCTGACCTTCAGGCCCTGGAAGGGGGGTAGCGTCACCTATCACGACCCCTGCTACCTGGGGCGCTACAACGGCGAGTATGAGGCACCCCGCAAGGTGCTCGCGGCGCTGGGTATCCAGGTGGCGGAAATGGCGCGCTCGGGGTTCCGTTCGCGCTGCTGTGGCGGCGGTGGCGGGGCGCCGATCACCGACATTCCCGGCAAGCAGCGGATTCCCGATATGCGCATGAACGACGTCAAGGAGACCGGTGCCGAGCTGGTGGCGGTGGGCTGCCCGCAGTGTACCGCCATGCTGGAGGGCGTGGTGGATGCCGGCGCCGAGGTGCGTGATATCGCCGAACTGGTGGCCGAGGCCCTGGTCGAGCATTCCACGACCCAGGGCACTGTCCGGGCAAGTCGGCCGGCTACCGAGGAGGCGATACCATGAACCGGGAGATCGATACGATACGCCGCGACCCACGCCGCGAGTGGATTGCCCGCAATCGCCTGCACCCCGAGCACCTGGGCGTGCTGGCGGAACTTGGCAGGCAGGGCGCATCTGCGGCAACCGAGTGGATGGGCCCCAATGGCGTGATCCGCAAGAACCCCCATGCGCCGGGTTTCACTGGCCCCAACGGTCTCAAGCGCATCGACCGCAGCGGGGTCCAGCAGGCTGCCGCGGCGGGACGTGGAGCCGGCCATAGGATGGTGGCCGCCGATGAGCGGCGGCGTGTCACGATCGAGGCCCCGGCCTTCCTGGTGGCGGTGGTGCCAGACATGCCCGGTGGGCGTCTCTCCAGCCACGACCGTGACCTGCTGGGCCTGGCCCGACAGTTGGCCGATGCCGACCCGGCGCGTCCCTGCGCCGTGCTGGCCGTGGCATTCGGCGAGCACAACCGCGAGGGGGGCGGCGAGCTGAAAGAGCAGGCCTTCGCCGAGGCGGGTGTCGATCGCCTGTTGACTATCGAGGGGGACGGCCACACAGGCTTTGTCCCCGAGGCGTGGCTGGCAGGGCTCGTGGCCGTGGAGCGCGAGCTCGCGCCGCGCCACTGGCTGCTGCCCGACTCCGCCCTGGGCGGTGCCGACCTGGGCCGCCGCCTGGCCGCACGCCTGGGCGAACGACCGGCCACCGGCGTCTGGCAGGTCGATGCCGATGCCACGGCGCCGTCGGGCTGGCGCTGCACCGCGCGGGGTGCGGTCGATCGCCTGGATATACAGCGGCCCCTGCCGCGGGTCGTTCTGGCCCTGGCCGAGTGCGCCGAGCCGGTCAGCGAGACCCGCCACGCCGCCGAGGCCATGACGCTGAGCCAGTCTCCACCGGAGGCGCTTTCACGCATCGAGGACCTCGGCCAGGTGGCCGTCGACCCGGCCGGTGTGGCGCTGGCCGAGGCGGAGTTCATTCTCTCCGCCGGCAACGGCGTCAAGGACTGGGAGGGCTTTCACCATGCCGCCAGAATGCTGGGCGCCACCGAAGGCGCCTCGCGAGTGGCGGTGGACGATGGCTTCATGCCCCGCGACCGCCAGGTGGGCGCCACCGGCACCTGGGTCACCGCCCGGGTCTATGTGGCGGTGGGTATCAGCGGCGCCATCCAGCATCTGCAGGGGATCCAGGGGTGCGACAAGGTGGTGGCCATCAACCGGGACTCCGGCTGCGACATGATCAAGCGCGCCGACCTGGCGGTGATCGGCGATTCGTCGAGCATTCTCGCGGCGCTGGTCGACGTGCTGGAGCGCGACCCGGCATTGACCAGGAAAGGAGAAAAACAGGATGCAGCCTGAATCACGAGGCCTGGAAGTGGCGGTGCTGGTTTCCGTGGGCCGCCACCCGGTCACCGGTCGGGCACGTCGTGCCGATCAGGACGCCCGTGGCCTGGAACTGGCCTTGTCGTTGGCCGCGTTCCGCCCGGACTCCCGGGTGCGTCTGCTGCATGCCGGCCAGCGCGACGACGATAACGAGACGGCCCTGCGTGGTTACCTGGGTATGGCCAGAGGCGTTGGCACAGGGCTTGAACGACTGACCCTGCTGGAGCAGCCCGAAGGGGCCGATGTGGTGCCAGCCCTGGCCGAGCGCCTCGCCGCGACGCCGCCGCAACTGGTCGTCACCGGGGCCCGAGCCGAGCAGGGCGAGGGCTCGGGGCTTCTGCCCTATGTCCTGGCCGAGCGGTTGGGCTGGCCGTTGGTCAATGGCCTGGTCGAGGTGGAGTCCATCGAAGACGACCGGATGACCCTGCTGCAGGCCCTGCCGCGGGGGCAGCGCCGGCGCATTCAGGTGCGCCTGCCGGCTGTCGTTACCGTGGACGGTGCCGCCGCGCCGGCACGCCAGAGCGCCTTTGGCCCGGCACGCCGCGGTAGCATCAAGGTCGAGGCGGCCCTGGCAGTGCCGGACGAGGCCTTCGCCGGGTGGACGTTGTCACCGGCGCGCAAGCGCCCCCGGCGGCTGAAGATCGTCAAGTCGGCCTCGGCTCGCGACCGCTTCAAGGCCGCCGCGGGCAAGGCGCAGGGCGGCGGTGGGCAGCTGCTCACCGACGTGACCCCGGAGCAGGCTGCCGAGGCGATCCTCAGGCTACTCGAGGAGGAGGGCGTGATGCGCTAGGCTCTGTACGAAAACTGTCTGCGCTCGCCCATACAGCGTTAAAAATCGGCTCAAAGTACTCATTTACACTGCGTAAACTCCGTCTTTGGACTCGCGACGTCCATGTCGCTCGCTCTCCGAGCAGCGGAGCTGCCCAAATCGGCTTTCCTGCCGATTTTTGCCTTGTCTGGCCATCGCTCGTCGACTTTTCGTACAAAGCCTATTACTTGCCTTGCGATGTCTCGCACAGGCATGCCGGTGCCTCTGTCAGGCAAGTGCCGAGTCCGGGAAGGCCTAGGCTGGAGACGCGAAACCCTCATAACAATGACAGGAGCCAGCCATGAGCCAAGCCAATCGTGGGGTCGTCTACATGGGCCCCGGCAAGGTCGAGGTGCAGCCGATTCCCTTCCCCGAACTGGCGCTGGGCAAGCGCAAGTGCGAGCACGGTGTGATCCTCAAGGTGATCACCACCAATATCTGCGGCAGCGACCAGCACATGGTGCGCGGGCGCACCACGGCCCCGAAGGGCCTGGTGCTGGGGCATGAGATCACCGGCGAAGTGATCGAGTGCGGCCGCGACGTGGAGTTCGTCAAGGCCGGTGATATCGTCTCGGTGCCCTTCAACATCGCCTGCGGACGCTGCCGCAACTGCAAGGAGGGCAGGACCGGGATTTGCCTCAACGTCAACCCGGCGCGTCCCGGGGCGGCCTACGGCTATGTCGACATGGGTGGCTGGGTCGGCGGCCAGACCGAATACGTCATGGTGCCCTACGCCGACTTCAACCTGCTCACGTTCCCCGACCGCGATATCGCCCTGGAAAAGATCGGCGACCTGACGCTGCTGTCGGACATCTTCCCCACCGGTTTCCACGGTTGCGTGTCCGCCGGCGTGGGGCCGGGGAGCACCGTCTATATCGCTGGTGCCGGGCCGGTCGGGCTGGCGGCGGCGGTTTCCGCCCAACTGCTGGGAGCGGCCTGCGTCATCGTCGGCGACATGAATCCCGAGCGTCTCGATCAGGCGAGGAGCTTCGGCTGCGAGACCCTGGACCTGCGCCAGGATACGCCGATGGCCGACATGCTGGAGCCGCTCCTCGGTGAGCGGGAGGTGGACTGCGCGGTGGATGCCGTGGGCTTCGAGGCGCGTTGCCATGGCCATGACCATTCGCACGAGCAGCCGGCGGCCGTGCTCAACGCCTGCATGGACATCACCCGGGCCGGCGGCCAGATCGGTATTCCCGGCCTCTACGTCACCGAAGACCCGGGGGCCGAAAGCGACGAGGCCAAGCACGGCAACCTGTCGATGCGACTCGGGTTGGGCTGGGCCAAGTCCCACTCCTTCCATACCGGCCAGTGCCCGGTGATGAAATACCATCGTCAGTTGATGCAGGCGATCCTCTTCGACAGGGTACGGATCGCCAAGGCGGTCAACGTTCAGGTGATCTCACTGGATGAGGCGCCCCGTGGCTATGCCGACTTCGATGGGGGCGTGGCCAAGAAATTCGTCATCGATCCCCACGGCAGCGTGGCTGCCTGATACCACCGGCGACGACCATGCCCGTCGAAGCGGGTTCGTGATGGGCCTCGGTTCGGGCCGAGGCTCATCCGGCGAGGCCCCGTCGATACGGAACAAGGCCGGCATACCGGACACATTGTCCTAGTATAGGGAATGACACCATGAGATGACCGATACCAACAAGACACGATACGAGCCCGCCATGACCGCCCAGACCGTGAACCCCAAGCGCCGCTTTCGCGGCAAGCCCCGCGGCCGCGAACTCGACAACGACGAGCTTTCAGCACTGCGCCAGTTGCTCGGCGACGAGCGTGACCACCCGGACCTGTGCCGCCGCGACCTGCTGATCGAGCACCTCCATGCGATCCAGGACGGGCGCGGGCACCTGCCCTTGACGGCACTGCGCGCCCTGGCCAGCTACATGAACCTGCCCATGGCCGCGATCTACGAGACGGCAACCTTCTACGCCCATTTCGATGTGATCCACGACGATCAACGGGCGCCGCCCGCGATCACGCTGCGGGTCTGTGATTCCCTTTCGTGTCGGCTCGCCGGCGCCGACGCGCTCAGGGCCCGGCTCGAGGCGGGTCTCGATGCGTCCGAGGTGCGCGTGCTGCGGGCTCCCTGTGTGGGTCGCTGCGAGACCGCACCGGTGGTGGAAGTGGGGCATCGCCATCTGGGGCATGCCACGTCCGAGCGTGTCGCGGCGACGCTGGCAACGGGGGAACTGCATCCCGAGCCGATCGACTGGTCGCGCCTTGTCGACTACCGGGCCGCTGGCGGCCATGCCCTGCTGGCGGACTGCCGTGCCGGACGCGTTTCCGTCGAAGCATTGATGCACGAGATGGAAGAGGCCGGCCTGCGCGGGCTGGGTGGCGCGGGCTTTCCGACCTTCCGAAAATGGCATTTCGTGCGTGCCGAGCCCGGTCCACGCTACTGCGTCATCAATGCCGACGAGGGCGAGCCCGGTACCTTCAAGGATCGCTATTACCTGGAACGCGAACCGCACCGCTTCCTGGAGGGTGCCCTGGTCAGCGCCTGGGCCGTGGAGGCCGAGGCGCTCTACATCTACCTGCGTGACGAGTACCCCGGGCTGCACCGGGTGCTGCGCGAGGCCATCGGTGAGCTGGAAACGGCCGGATTGATCGCCCCCGGCTACGTGGTGCTGCGGCGTGGCGCCGGGGCCTACATCTGTGGCGAGGAGTCGGCGTTGATCGAGTCGCTGGAGGGCAAGCCGGGCAAGCCCCGCCACCGCCCGCCTTTCGTTGCCCAGAAGGGCCTCTTCGACCGCCCGACCCTGGTCAACAACGTGGAAACCGTTTACTGGATTCCGCTCATTCACACGCGTGGCGCCGAATGGTTCGCCAGCCAGGGGCGGCACGGGCGCAAGGGGCTGCGCAGCTTTTCGGTCTCCGGCCGGGTCCGCTATCCAGGGGTACATCTGGCGCCGGCCGGAATCACCTTGCGCGAGCTGGTCGATGAGTACTGTGGCGGCATGGCGGAGGGCCACGGCCTGCTGGGCTATCTGCCGGGTGGTGCATCAGGCGGGATCCTGCCGGCGAGCAAGGCGGATATCCCGCTGGATTTCGACACCCTGCAGGAGCACGGCTGCTTCATCGGCTCCGCTGCCGTCATTGTGCTGTCTGACCAGGATGACCTGCGTGGGGTCGCGACCAGCCTGCTGGCCTTCTTTGCCGATGAATCCTGTGGCCAGTGCACGCCGTGCCGGGTCGGCAGCGAGAAGATGCTGGCCCTGCTGGAGCGCGAGGAGTGGGATGCCGCGGCGCTCACGCGCCTGTCGCAGGTGATGATGGACGCCTCGATCTGCGGGTTGGGGCAGGCGGCACCCAACCCGGTGCTGGGCCTGCTCAAGGATTTTCGCCCCGAGCTGGCCAACCAGAACCTGATCATCAGGGGGTAGGCGATCATGACGACGACCGATATGACGACCATGGGCAGCGATGCCGACCACTTTACCCTGACGCTTGACGGTGTCGACGTCACCGCCGCTCCCGGGGAGACTCTGTGGCAGGTGGCCAGGCGGGCGGGCGAGACCATTCCGCATCTCTGCTTCAAGAATGCGCCGGGCTACCGCAGCGACGGCAACTGCCGCGCCTGCATGGTGGAGATCGAAGGCGAGCGCGTGCTGGCGGCGAGCTGCCTGCGTCCGGCCACGCCCGGCATGGTGGTGAAGAGCCTCTCGTCCGAGCGTGCCCGAGTGGCGCGTGAGGGCGTCATGGAGCTGCTTGCCGTGGACCAGCCCGAGCGCGAGACGAGTCCCGACCGGTCCAGCCACTTCTGGGCCATGGTCGACCAGCTCGCCGTCGATGCCGATGCGGTACGCCAGTGGCTGCCGGGACAGGGTGAGCGCAGTCGGCCGGCCGTGCACCATGTCGCCATCCGGGAGGCGGCCGTGGTGCGGGATCGTTCCCACTCGGCCATGGCCGTCGATCTCGGCGCCTGCATCGAGTGCAACCTCTGCGTGCGTGCCTGCCGCGAAGTGCAGGTCAACGACGTGATCGGCCTGGCTCACCGCGGGGCGGCATCGAAGATCGTCTTCGATTTCGACGATCCCATGGGGGAGAGCACCTGCGTCGCCTGTGGCGAGTGCGTGCAGGCGTGCCCCACTGGTGCGCTGATGCCGGCCACGCTGGTCGACGAGGCAGGACGTGGCGACTCCCGGGTGGCGGATCGCCGGGTCGATTCGGTCTGCCCCTACTGTGGGGTGGGGTGCCAGTTGACCTACCACATCAAGGACGACCGGATAATGTACGTCGAGGGGCGGGATGGCCCATCGAACCGGAATCGTCTCTGCGTGAAGGGGCGCTTCGGGTTCGACTACCCCAGTCACCCCGCGCGGATCACCCGGCCGCTGGTTCGCAAGCCAGGGGTGCCGAAGGGGTTGGACCCGGCGTTCGATCCGGCCGCGCCACTGACCCACTTCCGCGAGGCGAGCTGGAATGAGGCGCTGGATATCGCCGCCGATGGCTTGAAGCGGCTCAAGGCCGACCATGGCTCCTCGGCGCTGGCCGGTTTCGGCAGCGCCAAGTGTACCAACGAGGAAGCCTGGCTGTTCCAGAAACTGGTGCGCACCGGTTTCGGCACCAACAACGTCGACCACTGTACCCGACTGTGTCATGCCAGTTCGGTGGCGGCCCTGATGGAGTGCATCGGCTCGGGGGCGGTGACGGCCTCGTTCATGCAGGCGGACAACGCCGATGTGGTGATCCTCACCGGCTGCAATCCGGCCATCAACCATCCGGTGGCGGCGACCTTCTTCAAGCAGGCCGCGAAACGCGGCACCAAGTTCATCGTCATCGACCCTCGTGGCCAGGCGCTGGATGCCCATGCGCACCTCAGCGTGCGCTTCACGCCAGGGTCCGACGTCTCGCTGTTCAATGCCCTGCTCAACGTGGTCGTCACCGAGGGTCTCCACGACGAGGCCTATATCGCCGAGCACACCGAAGGATTCGAAGCGCTCAAGGCCCACGTGGCTCCCATGACGCCCGAGGCCATGACGGCCGCCTGCGGTGTCGATCCCGCCACGATTCGCGAGGTGGCTCGTCTCTACGCCAGGGCGGACAAGGCAATGATCTTCTGGGGGATGGGGATCTCCCAGCATACTCACGGTACCGACAATGCGCGATGCCTCATCTCGCTGGCGCTGGCCTGCGGTCAGACCGGGCGCCCAGGGACGGGGCTGCATCCGCTGCGGGGCCAGAACAACGTTCAGGGTGCCTCCGATGCCGGCCTGATTCCCATGGTGCTGCCCGACTACCAGCCGGTCGGGGATGCCCGGGTTCGTGCCGCCTTCGAGGCGTTGTGGAACAATACGCCGCTGGATGACCAGCCGGGGCTGACCGTGGTGGAGATCATGCATGCCATCCATGACGGCACGATCAAGGGTATGTATATCCAGGGTGAAAACCCGGCCATGTCCGACCCGGACCTCGATCATGCCCGTGCCGCCCTGGGCAAGCTGGAGCACCTGGTGGTGCAGGACCTCTTCGTTACCGAAACGGCGCAGTTCGCCGATGTGATCCTGCCGGCTTCCGCCTGGCCGGAAAAGGAGGGTACCGTCACCAACACCAACCGCCAGGTACAGTTGGGACGTGCCGCCCTGCCGCTGCCAGGGGAGGCGCGCACGGACTGGTGGATCATCCAGGAGATCGCCCGTCGCTTCGGCCTCGACTGGCACTATGATCACCCTCGTGATGTCTTTGCGGAAATGCAGCGTGGCATGCCATCGCTCGATCACATCACCTGGGAACGCCTGGAGCGGGAGGCGTCGGTCACCTATCCCTGCCCGGCGGACGATGAGCCGGGGGCCGATGTGGTGTTCAGCGATGCCTTCCATACCGCGAGCGGCCGTGCCACCTTTTCTCCGACCCTGCCATTGCCCCCGGACGAGCCGATTACCGCCGACTATCCGGTCGTGCTCACCACCGGGCGCCAACTGGAGCACTGGCATACCGGTTCCATGACCCGTCGGGCCCGGGTGCTCGACGACCTGGAGCCGGAGGCGGTTGCTTCGCTGGCGCCGGGGGAGATGCGCCGGCTGGGGGTGGAGCCCGGGGCCGCCATCACCATCACCACGCGAAGGGGGAGCATCACCCTGTCGGTGCGCACCGATCCGGGCATGCCCGACGGCATGGTGTTCGTGCCCTTCTGTTATGCGGAGGCGGCCGCCAACATCCTGACCAACCCGGCGCTGGACCCCTTCGGCAAGATCCCCGAGTTCAAGTATGCCGCCTGCCGGTTGAGTCGCGGGGAGTCGGCGCTGGCGGAGGGCGGCTGACGACAGGAACACCCGACGCATTGAATGCCCAGGCATGGCCAAACACGCGGGGACTCAGGCTCTTGTCGTTGCCGGGCCGCACGCTGGCGGGCCCCGTCAGGCCCGCCAGCAGGCTTGGCGGGTGGATCAGCTTCGAACCACCTGAAGGCTGGGGCTGTCGTGGACCAGGCTTTCCTGCAGTCGTTCGCAGTACCAGTCGATGAAGTCGATGACGCCGAACTCGTAAGTGGGTGAGTAGGGGCCCGGCGAGTAGGCCTTCGAGTTGATGCCGCGCTGGTTCTCCTCGGCCAGTCGCCGGTCCTGCTCGTTGGTGACATCCCAGACGCGGCGCAGTGCGGCGGGGTCATAGTCGACGCCTTCCACCGCATCCTTGTGTACCAGCCACTTGGTGGTCACCACGGTCTGCTGCGGTCCCAGCGGCATGACCCGGAAGACCACGGCATGATCGCCCATGACGTGATTCCAGGAGTTGGGCAGATGCAGGATGCGCAGCGAGCCCATGTCCGGGTCGCTCAGTTCGCCGAGCAGCCGGCGGCAGCCCTGGCTGCCATCCATGGTCATGGAGACGCGTCCTTCGAGCAGCGGCGTTCGGGTCAGGCGGTTCTGGCGGCCGAACCGCTGCAACTGCCAGGGAGCCCCCAGGGTGTTCCAGTCGGCCTGCTTGCGTGCCACTAGCGTCTTGTACGCGTCGGTGGCGCGGGGATCGTCGGTATCGTCGAACTCCTGAAGCGAATTGAGCAGCTCCGGGTGGGCGCCATTGCAGTGATAGCACTCGCGATTGTTCTCGACCACGAGCTTCCAGTTGGCCTGCTCGACGATGGTGGAGGTCACCGCGACCTTGGTGTTCTCCAGGTCATGGGGGGCGACATAGCGCGACAGGCTTGCCAGAAAGCCCTCGATTTCCGGCGGAGTCTCGGCCAGGCAGATGAAGAGGAAGCCACCGGCGTTTCGTACAGAAATGGGGCGCAGCCCGAACTCGGCGAAATCGAAGTCGACGCCCAGGTCGCTCCCGGCAAACAGAAGCCGGCCGTCGAGCTCATAGGTCCATTGATGGTAGTGACAGACCAGCTTGGCGACCTTGCCTCGCTCCTGGGTGCAGAGGCGCGAGCCGCGATGGCGGCAGACGTTGTGGAACGCGTGAATGGCGCCTTCGCCGCCACGCACGATGATGATGGGGTTATCGCCCACGTCGAGGGTGAGGTAGTTCCCCTTTGCCGGGATCTCGCAGGTCATGCCGGCGAACAGCCACTCCTTCTCGAAGATCGTCTCCATGTCGAGGGCAAACAGTCGACCGTCATTGTAGAACGGCTGCGGCAGTGAGAAGCCGGGCCTTCGGGCGAGAAGACGGCCTGCGACATCGTGGCGAATGGCGGACAGCGGATCGTCGAGGGGAGGCGGGGTGATGGCAGACATGTCGCGAAATCCTTTTTTGGGCTAGTGACGGAGTTTCGTGTCGTCCGGGACCATGGAGAGCCCCGGAGGCAAGCGGAGTGTGGTTCAGGGGCGAGAGGTGTCCATGTCTCGCAGCGACGCCAACGGGCGTGGTTACGACCCGCATCCCCAGGTTGCCTGTCACCATCGACCCCTTCAGGCAAGTCGATGTCGCTGCCAGAACAGTGGGTGGAACCCTCCACCCCGCAGAATGCCTTCAGGTGTGGTTGAGTTGCCCGGCGGTGGCTCAGGCATTCTTGCTTATCCTTGGCGAGACGATACATGACAATGAACTTCCTCAATCCTGTCACCACCCAGACATGGACCAACGGACGCCACAGAGTGCGTTGCGTCAAGGTGATCCAGGAAACCTGGGATGTCCGTACCTTTTGCTTCATGTCCGAGCATCCGGTTCTTTTCTTCTTCAAGCCGGGCCAATTCGTGACCCTGGAGCTGGAGATCGACGGAGAGTCGATCATGCGCTCCTACACGATTTCCAGTTCTCCGTCGGTACCCTACAGCTTCTCGATCACGGTGAAGCGGGTGCCCGGGGGCAGGGTCTCCAACTGGTTGCACGACAACCTCTCGGTCAACGACGAACTCGCCGTGCATGGGCCCGTGGGCAACTTCAATGCCATCGACTACCCGGCGGAAAGGGTGTTGATGCTCTCCGGTGGCGTGGGCATCACGCCGCTGATGTCGATGGCACGCTGGTTCTTCGATACCAATGCCATGGTCAATCTGGAGTTCGTGCACAGCGCCCGGACCCCAGGGGACATCATCTTCCACCGGGAGCTCGAACATATCTTCTCGCGCATACCGGAGTTCAAGCTGCATCTGGTCTGCGAGCGCAGCGATGAACTGGGGCTGCCCTGGGCGGGATTTCGCGGTTTCCTGAACCCTGCCATGCTGGCGCTAATGGTGCCCGACTACCTCGAGCGCGAGATATTCTGCTGTGGCCCCACGCCCTACATGAAGGCGATCCGGCAACTGCTGCGAGACAACGATTTCGACATGACTCGCTACCACGAGGAATCTTTTGGGGCCACGCCTCAGGAGGTGCAGGATGAGGCGCTGGAACTGGCCGAGCAGGCAGAAAGTGCCGCCGATGCCATCGAGGCGGCCGACAAGGTGCTGGTCGAATTTCGTGCCACCGGCAAGAGCGTGCGTATCCCGCCGGGGGAGACGGTGCATTCGGCGGCGGCCAGGCTGGGGCTGCATATCCCCAAGGCCTGCGGTATGGGTATCTGCGGTACCTGCCGGGTGGCCCTCGCCTCGGGCCAGGTGGAGATGGAGCACAACGGCGGCATCACCGACGAGGATATCGCCGAAGGCTACATTCTCTCTTGCTGCAGTACGCCGCGGGGAAACCTGGTGGTCGATTTCTGATCCATCCGTGTGACTCCGGCGTTGCGACACCCTGCGTGCCCCGAGACTCTCGGGGCACGCTTCGTGGTGGGGCCGACCCTGTACGGGCCCAAAAGCCCCGCATGCGGGGCTTTTTCAGGTGGCAGCGATACCAAGGGTGGCAGGCGGCCCACCGCGGGCCACCCAAGATCGGACGAGAAGGTCAGGTGACGGTTGGCTTGAGCGCCGGGCGCCCCCGGGGTTCACTCATCAGTCCCTTGACGATCGAATAGCAGCCCACCAGCAGCACCACGGTAAAGGGGAGCCCAGTGGAGACCGCCATGGCCTGTAGCGCCACGAGTCCCCCGCCCAGCAGCAGAGCGATGGCGATCAAACCTTCGATCATGGCCCAGAACACCCTCTGGGGTTTGGGTGCATTGACCTTGCCACCGGCGGTAATGGTATCGATCACCAGCGAGCCGGAGTCCGATGAGGTGATGAAGAACACCACCACCAGCACGATGCCAATGAAGGAAGTGATGGCAGCCAGCGGCAGTTCGGCCAGCATCACGAACAGCTGCAATTCGAGCGTTGCATTCTGGACCCCTTCGAATCCCGATGACACCAGTTGATGAATGCCGGTTCCACCGAAGGCGGTCATCCACAGCACCGACACCAGCGATGGTACCAGCAGCACGGCAACGAGAAACTCGCGCACCGTGCGGCCACGGCTGACCCGGGCGATGAACATGCCGACGAACGGCGACCAGGAGATCCACCAGGCCCAGTAGAAGGCGGTCCAGCCCTGGCTGAAGTTGGCATCCTCACGGCCAAAGGGATTCGCGAGCGCAGGCAGGTGAGTGGCATAGGCCACCAGGCTGTCCAGCACCCCCGTGGCGATCACCAGAGTGGGGCCGGCGGTGATGACGAAGAGCAGCAGCAGGAAAGCCAGCGTCATGTTGAGCTGGGAGAGGCGTTTCACGCCCTTTTCCACGCCGGCGACGACGGAGAGGGCGGCAACCAGGGTAATACCGATGATCAGCAGAACCATGGTCGTATTGCCGCCCGGAATGCCGAACAGGTAGCCGAGGCCGGCGGCGGCCTGGGAGGCTCCGAGGCCCAGTGACGTGGCCAGCCCGAAGAGGGTGGCGAGCACAGCCAGGATGTCGATGACATGACCGGGCCAGCCCCAGATCCGTTCGCCCAGCACCGGATAGAAGATCGAGCGCATGGTCAACGGCAGCCCCTTGTTGTAGGTGAAGATGGCCAATGCCAGGGCCACGATGGCATAGATGGCCCAGGGATGGAGACCCCAGTGGAAGATGGTGGCGGCCATGCTGAGGCGAGCCGCCTCCTGGGCGTTGCCGGCAGCCGCCCCGAGCGGCGCCCAGTCGCTGCGTGCGCCATTCTCCATTGCCGTTCCACCCATGGCGCTGGTGAAGTGCGACATGGGCTCAGAGACCCCGTAGAACATCAGCCCGATGCCCATGCCGGCGGCGAACAGCATGGAGAACCAGGCCATATAGGAGAAGTCGGGTCGGGCGTTCATGCCGCCGATTCGCACCCTGCCCAGGGGCGAGACGATCAGGGCCAGGCAGAGGACGACGAAGATATTCGCCGAGAGCAGGAAGAACCAGGCCAGGTGGCCAGTGAGCCAGTTGAGCAGGCTACTGAACAGGGGCTCCACGTCATTCTGCAGCGAGAGGGTCAGGATGACAAAGAGCAACGTGACCAGGGCGGAAATGCCGAACACCTTGCCATGGATGTCCAGGTTGAGGCGGAACTGGCCGGTGAGATTGTCCTGACCGATCACATAGTCGGTCGCGATCAGGTCGGTGGGGCCTTCGGGGGCCGGAACGCCCTCTGGGCCGGGGCTGCCGGGTAAGGAACCGGAAGTCGTCGATTTCATCATGGGGTCTCCCATTTGTTATTGTTCTCGACCTATCGCAAGGGCGCACTGCTTCCGCCTTCGTATTGCAGACAGGACGAGGGATAGAGGCATATCGTTCAGGGGCTGTCGGGGGTATGAGGGAGTGGTCTGGGTGATATCTCCTCTACGGTGGGCATTGAGCCGTACCAGTATGAGGACATCACCCCTGCCGGGGCTGCTCGTTCAACGACCTGCCCATACCGAAACGCGCCAGGGCTCGATCTTTTCGCCTCCACGGCATGTCGTTGTTTCGCCGCCACTGGCACGGACCCGGCGATTCTGTTCCGCGCCCTACAACTGCCGGCGCCAAAGCCGTAGAATGCGTGCCATTCCATTCACGCACCGTCAGCCGGTGCCATGACGGCGAATTCGAATCCGATGTCAGAAGCCACTCTGGCCCGAGAAGTCGGGCTGCGCAGGACATTTGCTATCATCTCGCACCCCGACGCGGGCAAGACCACCATCACCGAGAAGATGCTGCTGTTCGGCAATGCCATCCAGCTGGCCGGCTCGGTGAAGAGCAAGCGCAACGATCGCCATGCCACTTCCGACTGGATGAAGATGGAGCAGGAGCGGGGCATCTCGGTGACCACCTCGGTGATGCAGTTCCCCTACGGCGGACGCATCGTCAACCTGCTCGATACGCCGGGCCACGAGGACTTCTCCGAAGACACCTACCGTACCCTGACGGCGGTGGACTCGGCGCTGATGGTGATCGACGGGGCCAAGGGCGTCGAGGCGCGCACCATCAAGCTGATGGAAGTGTGTCGTCTGCGCACCACGCCGATCCTCACCTTCGTCAACAAGATGGACCGTGAGACCCGCGATCCGGTCGAGGTGATGGACGAGGTCGAGGAGGTGCTCGATATCCAGTGCGCACCGATGACCTGGCCGATCGGCATGGGACGCAACTTCAAGGGCGTCTATCACCTCTACAACGACGTGATCCATCTCTACACCCAAGGCCAGGGTAGCCGGATCCCCGAGGACAGGCGCATTGAAGGACTCGATAATCCCGAGGTCGACACGGTGCTCGGCGAGGACCTGGCCGAGGAGCTGCGCATGGAAGTGGAGCTGGTGCGTGGGGCATCACACGAGTTCGACCATGATGCCTACCTGCGCGGTGAGCTGACCCCGGTCTACTTCGGAACCGCCATGGGCAACTTCGGCGTGCGGGAGATGATGGATGGCTTCGTCGAGTACGCGCCTCCGCCCCAGCCGCGGGAGACCGATACCCGCAACGTGGAAGCGGCCGATCCCAGGTTCACCGGCTTCGTGTTCAAGATCCAGGCCAACATGGACCCCAACCATCGCGACCGTATCGCCTTCCTTCGGGTCTGTTCGGGCAAGTACGAGAAGAACATGAAGATGCGCCATGTGCGTATCAGGAAGGACGTCAAGATCGCCGATGCGCTGACCTTCATGGCCTCGGATCGTACCCAGGTGGAGGAGGCGTGGCCCGGTGACATCATCGGTCTGCACAACCACGGTACCATCCAGATCGGCGATACCTTCACCGTGGGCGAGGACATGCGTTTCACCGGCATTCCCCACTTCGCCCCGGAGCTGTTCAAGCGGGTCCAGTTGAAGGATCCACTCAAGCTCAAGTCGCTGCAGAAGGGCTTGCAGCAGCTGTCGGAGGAGGGCGCCACCCAGCTGTTCCAGCCGCTGGACAACAATGATCTTGTCCTTGGTGCCGTGGGTACCCTGCAGTTCGACGTGGTGGCCCATCGCCTCAAGGAGGAGTACAAGGTCGACTGTGTCTACCAGCCGGTGAACGTGCAGACCGCGCGCTGGGTCTACTGCGACGATGCCAAGATGCTCGAGGAGTTCAAGCGCAAGGCGAGTAACAACCTGGCGATAGATGGCGGCGGTTATCTGACCTACATTGCCCCTACACGGGTCAATCTGCAGATGACCCAGGAGCGCTGGCCGGATATTCGCTTCGCGGCGACACGCGAGCATTGATCGCCTGGCGCTCTGAAAAAGCGCCAGGGGAGAGCCACCATGCTGATCGACGCCCACTGTCATCTGGATTTTCCCGAGTTCGACGAGGACCGCGAGGCGGTGTTCGAGCGGGCGAGGGCGGCCGGTGTGGGACACTTCATGGTGCCCGGAACCACGCGTGAGCGCTGGTCAGGCGTGCTGACGCTGGGTGAGCGGGACGATGTCAGTATCAGTCTGGGGCTGCACCCCTATTTCATGCAGGATCATCAGGAAGGGGATACCGAGGCGCTGGCGCGGGTGCTCGATGAGCACCCCGAAGTGAGGGCGCTGGGCGAGTGCGGCATCGATGCCCGCTTCGAGGAGAGCCTGGATGCCCAGTGGGAGCTGTTCAACGCCCAGCTGCGCCTGGCCAAGTCGCGCCAGCTGCCGGTGGTGATCCACTGCGTACACGCCAACGACAAGGTTTCCAAGCGGCTGCGTCAGTTGGACATGCCTGCCGGAGGCTTGATCCATGCCTTTGCCGGTTCGCCGGACCAGGCCTGGAAATTTCTCGACCTCGGCTTCGTGGTTGGCCTGGGTGGCGCCGTGACGTATGAGCGTGCCCAGCGGCTGTGGCGTGCGGTAAGGAGCCTGCCCCGGGATGGCTTCGTGCTGGAAACCGACAGCCCCGATATGCCGCCATGTGGCCATCAGGGGCAGCGTAACGAGCCGGCACGCATCGGCCGGATCTGCGAGATGGTGGCAACACTGCGCGGCGAGACGCCGGAGGCGATTGCCGCCCAGAGCACGGCCACCGCGAGTCGCCTCTTCGGCCTGGATCTCGGCTAGGCCAGGCTTTCCGGATCCAGCCGTTCGATGGAGTAGGGAAGCTTCAACAGCTTGGCCGGCTGCCCGCCGACGCTCAGCGGTCCGAGGCCCTCCCTGGTGCTGGCTACCGCCAGTATCTCGGGCTGGCCGTAGGCGTCCATTTCGGCGGCCAGCACTTCGCCCTGGGACTTGCCGTTTTCGTCGAGCAGGGGGGTGCCGAGTGCCGGCACCCTATCTCCCTCCAGTTGGGCACGTATCAGGCGTTTCTTGACCTGGCCGCGGAAGTGGGCACGTGCCACGACCTCCTGCCCGGTATAGCAGCCCTTCTTGAAACTGATGCCGCCCAGGGCCTCCCAGTTGATCATCTGGGGCAGCAGGGCGTCCTCATGCCTGGGTGTGAGCCAGGCAAGCCCGGCCTGGATGTCATGCAGGCACCAGATCGCATTGCCGACGGGCATGGCTTGAGGAACGAGTCCGGAGAAGACTTCTCGCGCTGTCGTGGCGGGCAGGCAAGCCAGCAGCCGAGGCTGTAACCCCGGGTGTGCCAGGAGTTGAACCGCGTCATGGCTAGCCTGGTGCCAGACCGCTGGCGGCACCGTGTCGAACCGAACCTCGGCCAATGCATGGGCCTCCCTGCCGATCAGCCCGATCAAGGCCAGGTCGTCACGAACCTTGAGCTCGGACTTGTAGAAGGGGGCGAATTTCTTCAGATGATCGCGCAGCGTTTCGATCAGGCCGCGGTGCATGATCAGGCGGTAGTGGTCGGGGGCGATTCGCAACAGTTGGGCATTGGCCAGCATGCGGCCCTTTGGGGTACAAAAGCAGGTTGGGGGGGCGAAGTCACCATTGGCAAGATCCACCTGGGCGCTGGTTTGGCCCTGCAGGAACTTCCCGGCACCTGGGCCGATCACGTCGAGCACGCCCAGATGGACGAGCGGCGTGACGGCAGTGGCCTCCAGTGCCTGCCTGGCCTGATCGCTGGTGTCGAAGTCGACCCGATCCTCGCTGTTATGCCGCCCGTCCAGGGCAGTAATCCAGTCACTCATTGCCTGTGGCTCCAGGTGCATCATGTCGGGAATATCAGGGGGTTGTATCACCTTATGGTATGCGGGCGAAGGGCGGGGATTGCAAGTCTCTGTCGCCCGGTGGGTGGCATGCTAAACTCGCTTTTCGACATGTGCGCCCCCTTACCGCCGGATCAGGAGTGACGTATGGCACAGCAATCGCTGAGCTTTCGAGGCGTGGAGAATGCCGATCAGGTCAACCGCATTACGACGGCGTTGATGATGCTGGATGGCGTCGAGTCAGCCGAGGTTGGTCGCCATGGCGCCGACGTGGAAGGTCGCGTTTCGCGCGAAGCACTGATCAAGGCGGTACAGTCGCTCAAGCTTCCCATCGACGTACAGTAATCCAGCCGAGGTCAGACAATGAAGAAGACCATTGAAGTCATCAGCGAACGCAACAGCATCTTTCGCCAGCGGGTCGAACTCGATGGTTTCGATGATCTCTACGTCGACGTGCCCAAGGCTTTCGGCGGCGAGGGCGGCGCACCGGATCCCCATGACTACTTCGACCTCTCCCTGGGTGCCTGCAAGGCGATTACCGCGCAGATGTACGCCAAGCGCAAGAAATGGCCCCTCGAGCGTATTGCCGTCGTGATCAATCGCGATGACAGCGAGGAACGGAAGGGTACCTATCGACTCGAAGTGGTGATGACCTTTCACGGTATCGACGACCCTGAGCAGCGCGCGCGGCTCGAGGAGATCAGTCACAAGTGCCCGATACACCGCCTGATGACCAGTTCCACGGTAGAGGTCACCACCCGCACCGCCGATGTCGCAGAGGTGTGAGCCGTCGGCAGGTCGGCATCGTTTCACCCAGGCGCCGCTTCGGCGCCTGATGCATTCCGGAGCTGCCATGAGCAAGTCGTTTCGCCTTCAGTCCAATTTCCAGCCGGCCGGTGATCAGCCCGCGGCCATCGAGGGCCTGATCAATGGCCTGGAGTCGGGGCTGACCCACCAGACCCTGCTGGGGGTGACCGGCTCAGGCAAGACCTTCACCATGGCCAACGTGGTGGAGCGGCTGCAGCGGCCGACCATCGTCATGGCTCCCAACAAGACCCTGGCCGCACAGCTCTATGGTGAATTCAAGTCGTTCTTTCCCGACAACGCCATCGAGTATTTCGTCTCGTATTACGACTACTACCAGCCCGAGGCCTATGTGCCGTCTTCGGATACCTTCATCGAGAAGGATGCCTCGATCAACGAGCATATCGAGCAGATGCGCTTGTCCGCCACCAAGGCCCTGCTCGAGCGCCGCGACGCCCTGATCGTGGTGTCGGTGTCGGCCATCTATGGCCTGGGCGATCCAGACCAGTACCTCAAGATGCGGCTGCACTTCACTCGCGGCGAGCTGATCAACCAGCGTGATTTCCTGCGCCGGCTCGCCGAGCTGCAGTACACCCGCAACGACATGGATTTCCGGCGCGGCACCTACCGCGTGCGTGGCGACGTCATCGATATCTATCCCGCCGACTCCGACGAGGAGGCGGTACGTGTCGAGCTGTTCGACGATGAAATCGACACCATCAGCCTGTTTGATCCGCTGACCGGTGAGGTGCGTGGCAAGGTCCCGCGCATGACCATCTATCCCAAGAGCCACTACGTGACACCACGGGAGACGATTCTGGCGGCGGCGGACAGGATCAAGAGCGAACTGGTCGAGCGCCTGGACTGGCTGCGCAAGCACGACAGGCTGGTGGAGGCCCAGCGTCTGGAGCAGCGCACCCTCTACGACCTCGAGATGATGAACGAGCTGGGCTACTGCAACGGTATCGAGAACTACTCGCGCTATCTCTCGGGCCGTGCACCGGGCGAGCCGCCGCCCACGTTCTTCGATTACCTGCCGGCGGATGCGCTGCTGTTCATCGACGAATCCCATGTCAGCGTTCCCCAGGTGGGCGGGATGTACAAGGGTGACCGATCCCGCAAGGAGACGCTGGTGGAGTACGGTTTCCGCCTGCCGTCGGCCCTGGACAACCGGCCGATGAAATTCGAGGAGTGGGAGCGTATCTGCCCCCAGACCATCTTCGTCTCGGCCACGCCGGGCCCCTACGAGGCGGCGCATGCCGGGCAGCTCGTCGAGCAGGTCGTGCGTCCCACCGGCCTGCTCGACCCCGAGCTCGAGGTTCGCCCGGCCTCCACCCAGGTGGACGACCTGCTATCCGAGATACGGTTGCGCGCCGGTGTCGGCGAGCGCGTTCTGGTCACGACGCTGACCAAGCGCATGGCCGAGGATCTGACCGAGTACCTGGATGAACATGACGTGCGCGTGCGCTACCTGCACTCCGACATCGATACCGTGGAGCGGGTGGAGATCATTCGCGACCTGCGTCTGGGCAAGTTCGATGTCCTGGTCGGCATCAACCTGCTGCGTGAAGGGTTGGACATCCCGGAAGTCTCACTGGTGGCGATACTCGATGCCGACAAGGAAGGCTTCTTGCGCAACGAGCGCTCCCTGGTACAGACCATCGGACGGGCGGCACGTAACGCCCATGGCAAGGCCATTCTCTATGGCGACCGGGTGACCGACTCGATGCGCCGGGCCATGGAGGAAACCGAACGTCGCCGAGCCAAGCAGATGGAGCATAACGCAGCGCATGGCATCACCCCCACCACGGTGACCCGGTCGGTGGCCGATATCCTGGAAACCTCCCAGACTCCGGGCAAGAAGGGCAGTCGTAGGCGTGGCGAGAGGCAAGTGGCGGAAGGCGCCGCGGTCTACGACCTCACCGCCCTGTCGCCGACCGAACTGGTGAAAGAGGTGTCGCGCACGGAAGATGCCATGTTCGAGGCGGCCCAGAACCTGGAGTTCGAGGAGGCGGCGCGTCTGCGTGATCGGTTGCATGAGCTCAAGGAGCGGCAGCTGGCGCTGGGATAGGGTACCGTTGATGGTATGCTGTGCTGCGGCTGGGTTACGTGGATCGCTCGAGGCATTTCCGGCGGCTCTACCTGTTTCCTGCCTGCCAGATGGGCTGAGATGCGACTTGGGCACGGAAATATACCGTTATCATGCTAGTAGCAAAAACAGTACGGAAGAGGCTCTCAGGGGAGCGCCTTTTCTCGACGTCCCGGCTCCTAGCGCTTGCGCTTGAACAGGGACCGTCCCATCTGCTTGGCGGATAGCTTGGCGGCGTGGATGCCGGAAGAATCGCCCTTGACGATCGAAGCCATGTAGTTTTTTGCCTGCTCGAATTCGATATGTGGCGGCAGGGGAGCGATGTCGGGGTCGGTGTAGGCGTTGATGACGACGGGCCTGTCGGCAGCAAGGGCCTCCTCCCATACCCGGTCGACATCGTCCTCGTGCTCCATGCGCAGGCCTCGGAAGCCGAGGAGCTCGGCGTACTGGTCATAGCGGAACTCGGGAATATCCTGCGACGTATCGAATTTTGGGTCGCCTTCCATGACTCTCTGCTCCCAGGTCACCTGGCTCAGGTCATGATTGTTCAAGACCAGGATGATGCAGCGCGGGTCTTCCCACTCCTTCCAGTACTTCGCCAGCGTTATCAGCGCCATATTGCCAAGCATCTGCATGGCGCCATCACCGACCATGGCGATCGCGGGCCGATCGGGATGACAGAACTTGGCCGCCAGCAGGTAGGGCACCCCGTTGCCCATCGAGGCCAGCCCACCCGAGACGGAACCAAGCATTCCCTGACGGATCTTCAGGTTGCGCGCATACCAGTTGGTTGCCGTTCCCACGTCGCACGCCAACATCACCTTGTCCGGCAGGCGTGGCGACAGGCTCTGGAAGACATGCTGCGGGTTGATCGGTGAGGCTTCCGTTGTGGCTCGGGCCTCTAACACGTCCCACCAGTCATCGATCCATGTCTGGACCTGCCTGCGCCATCTGCGGTTGGATTTCCTCTTGAGTCGCTGGGCAAGGGCGCTCAAGGTTGGCCCGGCATCACCATGCAGGTTGATCTCGGTGGGGTAGCGTACCCCCAGCGCTTCGGGCGCGACATCGATCTGGATGGCGCGTGCCTGGCCGGGCTCAGGCAGGAACTCGACATAGGGAAAGCGCGTACCGACCATCAGGAGGGTGTCGCACTCCTTCATCATCCTGTCACTGGCTTCCGTGCCCAACAGGCCGATGGAGCCGGTGACACCCGGCAGGTCATCGGGGATCATGGTCTTGGCCAGGATCGCCTTGGCAATGCCGGCGCCAGTCAGCTCGGCCACCTGAAGCAGTTCATCGACGGCATGCTTGACGCCGGCGCCGGCGAGTATGGCCACTCGCTTGCCCTTGCCGAGTATTTCCGCCGCGGCATCGAGATCGACGTCTTTTGGCACCTGATGGGGGAAACGATAGCCGACACCGGAGAAGACCGCGCCATGTTCCATGGGGGGATCCTTCATGGGAAGATCCTGGACATCGTTGGGCAGGATCACGCAGGTCACGGTGCGACGGGAAATGGCGATACGCATGGCCTGGTCGATGACGTGCCGTGCCTGGGCGGGCTCCGTGACCATCTGGACGTATTCACTGGCCACATCCTTGAACAGGGACATGAGGTCGAGTTCTTGCTGATAGTCGGTTCCCAGGCTCATGCGGGCCTGCTGGCCGACGATGGCCACGGCGGGCATATGGTCCTTTCTGGCATCGTAAAGGCCATTGAGGAGATGGACGGCCCCGGGCCCCGACGTGGCGACGCAGACTCCGACCCGATCACTGAACTTGGCATGGCCGCAGGCCATGAAGGCGGCCACCTCTTCATGGCGGGGCTGGATCAGGCGAGGGGCGCCCTCGACGCGTCGCAGTGCCGACATGACGCCATTGATGCCATCGCCGGAATAGCCATACAGACGCTCGACTCCCCACTCTTTCAAACGAGAAACGATAAAATCGCTGACGTTGGGCTGCATGATCATCTCCTTGATCGTATGTCGTCACTCCTTCCCAGGCTACTGGGAAGGGTAGTGCCGGCCGAGGGATAGGACAAATCGAGGCAAGCACCCATTCCCGCACAAATAAGACCTTGGCGGCAAACGACTGTCGACAGGATGTCGTTGCGGTATAATTCGTCACCGTTCGAGCCCGTGACAACAAGACGATCCCTTCCGCGGGCAATGCCGACAACGCCGAGGAGTTTTCTGCTCATGACCGTGATCCGCCAGGACGACCTGATCCAGAGTGTCGCCGATGCGCTACAGTACATTTCCTATTACCACCCGAAGGACTTCATCGACGCCATGACGGCGGCCTATGAGCGTGAAGAGAATCCGGCGGCCAAGGATGCGATCGCCCAGATCCTGATCAATTCACGGATGTGTGCCACCGGGCATCGTCCCATCTGCCAGGATACCGGCATCGTCACCGTCTTCGTTCACGTCGGCATGAACGTGCGTTGGGAAGCCGACATGAGCCTGGACGACATGATCAATGAAGGTGTTCGTCGTGCCTATGCACTGCCGGACAACGTGCTGCGCGCCTCCGTTCTGGCCGACCCGGACGGAGCCCGCAAGAATACCGGCGACAATACACCGGCGGTCATCCATCACAAGATCGTGCCGGGCGACACCGTCGAGGTGCATGTTGCCGCCAAGGGCGGCGGCAGCGAGGCGAAGTCCAAGTTCGCCATGCTCAATCCCTCGGACAGCGTTGTCGACTGGGTCATGGAGCAGTTGCCGAAGATGGGTGCCGGCTGGTGTCCGCCGGGTATGCTCGGCATCGGCATCGGGGGCACCGCCGAGAAGGCGATGGAGATTGCCAAGGAAGCGCTGCTCGATCCTATCGATATCCAGGAGCTGCAGGCCAGGGGGCCATCCAACCGGGCCGAGGAGCTGCGTCTGGAACTCTTCGACAAGGTCAACAAGAGTGGTATCGGCGCGCAGGGGCTGGGCGGCCTGACCACGGTTCTCGACATCAAGGTCAAGGATTATCCGACCCACGCGGCCAACAAGCCGGTGGCGATCATCCCCAACTGCGCCGCCACGCGTCACGCGCATTTTACCCTCGACGGCTCCGGTCCCGCGTCACTCCCGGCTCCCAAGCTGGAGGACTGGCCTGAAATCACCCGCGAGGCGGGTAGCAACGTCAAGCGCGTCAACCTCGATACCGTGACGCCGGAGGAGGTGTTGACCTGGCAACCCGGCGATACGCTGCTGCTCAACGGCAAGCTACTCACCGGTCGTGACGCCGCCCACAAGCGCATGGTGGAAATGCTGGCGAAAGGGGAGAGCCTGCCGGTCGACCTGAAGGGGCGCTTCATCTACTACGTCGGTCCGGTGGACCCAGTGCGTGATGAGGTGGTCGGCCCAGCCGGCCCTACCACCGCCACCCGCATGGACAAGTTCACCCGCACCATGCTGGAGGAGACTGGCCTGTTGGGCATGGTCGGCAAGGCCGAGCGCGGGCCGGCCGCCATCGAGGCGATCCGCGACAACAAGGCGGTCTATCTCATGGCCGTAGGTGGCTCTGCCTATCTGGTGGCCCAGGCGATCAAGACGTCACGCGTCGTTGGCTTCGCGGACCTGGGCATGGAAGCGATCTATGAGTTCGACGTCGAGGACATGCCGGTGACCGTGGCGGTGGACAGCCTGGGAACATCCGTCCACCAGACGGGCCCCGCCAAATGGAAGGAGATCATCGCCGAGCGTGCCTGATCCGCTTCGATTGCTCCTTTCCACATGAGCGGCGGCCTCGCCATCTGGCGGGGCCGCTGCCATTTGAGGTATGCTGTAGAACACTGTTTTTTCAGGGAGAGATCATGACATCCTGGCTTTTTGGCCTGGTGATTTTCCTGTTACATCTGCTGGGCTTTTTATCGGCAGTTCTGGCACTGCTCTCCAGCCGCACATCACAGGGAGCCGTGGCCTGGATCATCTCGTTGGTGACGATTCCCTACCTGGCGGTTCCTGCCTACTGGATCTTCGGTCGGCCACGCTTCTATGGCTACGTTTCCGCCCGTGGCGAACGCGATACCGTGCTGCGCCGGATACTGGCCCGCTATCGGGAGCAGATCGAACCTTTCCTGGCTCATGTGAAGGATCCCGATATCCGTGCAGTCGAGCAGCTGGCGATGATGCCGTTGACCAATGGTAACCATGCCGAACTACTGATCGATGGCCAGGAAACGTTCGAGAGTCTTTTCGCCGGTATCGATGCGGCTCGGGAATACGTGCTTGTTCAGTTCTTCATCGTTCGGCACGATGCCCTGGGCATCAAGCTCAAGCATCACTTGCAGCAGGCGGTGGAGCGAGGCGTGCGTGTCTATTTTCTCTTCGACGAAATAGGCAGCCGCAAGCTTTCCGAAGGGTATCTCCGCGAGTTGAGCGACTCCGGCGTCGAGGTCAGTGCCTTCCGCTCATCGCGGGGATTCAAGCACCGGTTTCAGCTCAACTTCCGCAACCACCGCAAGATACTGGTGACCGACGGCCGCGAGGGCTGGCTGGGTGGTTTCAATGTCGGGGTGGAATATCTCGGCCAGCATCCGCGTCATGGCCCGTGGCGGGATACCCACCTCAAGCTGACGGGGCCCAGCGTGCTGGGCCTGCAGGAAGCCTTCTGGGAGGACTGGCATTGGGGCACCGGGAAGGTGATCAACCTGAACTGGGAGCCGAGCGTGACCTGTGAGGAGTGCCAGAACGTGGTGATCGTGCCTTCCGGGCCGGCCGATCGGCAGGAAACCGCCAGTCTTCTCGTCCAGCATGCCATTCACAGTGCCCATGAACGTCTCTGGGTGACCAGTCCCTATTTTGTCCCTGACCAGGGCGTTCAGGACGCTCTTCGCCTGGCTGCCATGCGCGGCGTGGACGTCCGCATCATGATCCCCGAACATCCCGATCATCTCCTGATCTACCTGTCGGCATTCTCGTTCCTGCCTGACATGGTTCGTGCCGGGGTCAAGGTGTTCCGGTATCAGCCCGGATTCCTTCACCAGAAGGTGATCTTGATCGACGATAGCGCGGCCAGCGTTGGCACCGTGAACCTGGATAACCGTTCCTTCCGGTTGAATTTCGAGATTACCGCATTCATTCCGGATCGTCGTTTTGCGGCGGAAGTGCGGCTGATGCTCGAACGCGACTTCGCCAACTGTCGACGGATTGGATATGACGAGCTGCAGAACCGCCCCTTGTGGCGCAAGCTCGTCTCTCGTGCCGCATACCTGACGGCGCCCATTCAATAGTGACTGATGCCGTCGGTCGCAGCTTGGGTTCGGCTTGGGGCTAGGGTACATTAGCCCTTGCCTGTCGGTACGGCAACGCTGTCGATAGTGATGCTATCGGCACTTCCGTTCACTCTACTGTCACGCTGTCATCGGGAGTCGCGGTGAACCTCGAGACCAAATGGCTGGAAGATTTCGTTGCCTTGGCCAGCACCCGTAGTTTCTCCGCCTCCGCACGCCAGCGGCATGTCACTCAGCCGGCCTTCAGCCGTCGCATTCGTGCGCTGGAACAGGCGGTAGGGGTGGTTCTGGTGGATCGTTCCACCACACCGATCAATCTCACGCCGGAAGGACAGCTCTTCCTGATCACCGCTCGTAACCTGGTGGAGCAGCTCAATGAGTGTCTTGGCCATTTGCGTGGCGTCTCCATGGCGCGTGAAGCACTGGATATCGTGGCGGCTCACTCCCTGGCACTGAGCTTCTATCCGCAATGGATCTCGCGGCTGCAGGAGGGCCTTGGCGAGCTGCCGACCCGGCTCGTCGCCATGAACGTGGGGGAAGCGATCCATGTGCTACGCGAGGGGAATTGCGATCTGATGCTGGCCTATCACGACCAGTACGCCACCATGCAGCTCGATGCCGAGGTCTTTCCCTCCTTCTCGATTGGCCAGGTCAAGATGCTGCCGGTAAGCTTGCCGGATGCCGCAGGCAAGCCGCGCTTCAGCCTCGAAGACAAGGAGCAGATACCCTATCTCTCCTACACCCAGGGCGCCTTCCTCGGGCGCAGTGTTCGCATGCTGCTGAAGAACGATCCGCTGCGCCTGCGGCTTCGCACCGTTTACGAGACGGCCATGGCCGAAGGGCTCAAGGGCATGGTCCTGCAAGGCGTCGGCCTGGCCTGGATCCCCGATTTCTGCATTCGCGAAGAACTCAATAGCGGGCGGCTGGTGCGTGCAGGCGATGAGAAATGGAATGTGCCCCTGGAAATCCGCCTCTACCGCTGTTCGCTGGTCCACAAGCCTGGCGTGGAGAAGCTATGGCGGCAGATGATGAAGCTGCCCCGGGATTTTCTGCAGGCGGAATAGGAGCGCCGCCTTGCATCGCGATTGGTGCCGTCAGACCCCGCCAAAATCCGCGGGCAGGCCGAGAAAGTTCTGGATGATGAAGAAGTGGTCTTCGAAAAGGCTGTCTGGTTCCAGCTCGGCCAGCGGTACCCAGCGCGCATGGTCGCCGCCCTTGACCGGCTTCAGTTGAGGAAGCTGCTGGTCCGGGCGCAAGGCAAAGTAGAAGGCTTCGGCCAGGGTACGGCCTCGCCAGCTGCGATGAGGCTCATCGAAGAGCCGCTGGCCTCGCAGGGACCCCTTGAGAACAGGCTCGGGCACCTTCAGCCTGACCCGCTCGCGCAGTTCCCGTAGGCAGGCATCCAGCAGGCGTTCATGGGGGTTGATGAAGCCCCCGGGCAGTGCCAGCAGCCCCTTGCCTGGTGCGGCGGTACGGCGAACCAGCAGCACGTGACCGGACTGTACGACCACCCCGTTGACGGTTACGAAGATGGGTGGATAGGGCGCGTGTGCCCACGCCTGACGATACTGCTCGAGTAACTGCTGTTCTTCCATCAACTGGCGATGGGCCTCGCTATCGGAGAAACTGCGCAACTCCTGGCAGACTCCCGGAGGGAGGTCGTGGGTCGCCCCGGTACTCAGATAATCGTCCGTCGAGGAGGATGAGCGGAACAGGCGCTCGCGAATCTGGCTGGCCGAGATCCCTTCAACCAGCGGAACGCTCATCGACTCCCATTGGGGGAACAGAGAAAGGTAGTAGCTCGACTGGCCCCGGCTGGCACCAATCAGCCCGATACGTGGCAGTCGGGCATGGTGGTGGCCCGCGATATCACGCACCTTGCGCTGGACATCGCGCACCCACACGTCATCGTTATAGAGGGCATCCAGCAGCGGCACGATTTCCAGCCGGGCATTCTCCTCGTCATCGAAGCAGCCCCGAAGCAATGACTGCCGTTCGTCGAAGCGCCAGGGGTTTCGCAATGAGCGCGCCTGCCAGGCAGAGCCGACCAGCACGATGACCTGGCGAGCATGGCGCAACGCCTCGTTGATCACGGCCAGGTGCCCCAGGTGTGGGGGCTGGAAGCGTCCGATGAAGACGAGACAGTCGAAATCATGATCTGGGGCGGACATCGGCGAATCCTTCGCTGGCTGTTCGGGGCGCCCATTATGGGACGCCCTCGTCAGGGCTGCAACGAACCACCGGCAGGCCTGGCAGGTATCGGGTATGCTGGGGGAAATGGTCGAAACGGCAAGGAGATGACGTGCGCACCGATTTCCTGATGTTCTGGTGGAACGTGGTTCAGGATGCGATTCGACTCTGGCTCGAGCGCAATGCGTTCAGTTACGCCGGCTCCCTTGCCTTCTATACCCTCTTTTCCCTGGCCCCGACCGTTATCATTGCCGTTACCGTCATCGGTGTCGTGCTGGGAGAGGAGGCCGCTCAAGGCCAGATCTTTGTCCAGTTGCAGGACACTCTCGGCGAAGAGGCCGCCAGGGCCGTGGAACAGGCCGTGATCGCATCACGTATCGAGGAGAGTGGTCTGATGCCGACCCTGCTGGGCGTCGGAGCCCTGCTGGTAGGCGCCACGACCGTCTTCGCGCAGATGCAGTTTTCACTCAACACCATGTGGGGCGTGACCGCCAAGCCGAGCAGGAACAGCCTGCTGCTGTTTCTTCAGAATCGCCTGCTGTCACTTGCCGTCGTGCTGTCCATCGGCTTCATTCTGCTGGTCTCCCTGGTGTTCGGGGTGATACTGCGTTCCATGCTCCAGACGGCCGATGGCCTGGTCCCCTTTGTCGGGCTCTTGACGACGGGGATGGAATTCCTGGTTTCGCTGGCGGTAATCACGGCCCTGTTCGCTACCATCTTCAAGGTCTTGCCCGACGTGGTACTGGGCTGGAAGGATGTGATGCTGGGAGCGCTGGTGACGGCATTGCTGTTCGCGGTCGGACGCAGCGCCATTGCCACCTATCTGGCCTACACGGCGACGGCTTCCACCTATGGAGCAGCCGGCTCACTGGTCATGCTCCTGCTGTGGGTGTATTACTCGTCACTTATTCTTCTGTTTGGCGCATCCTTTACTCGAAGCCATTTATTGGCCAAGGGACAAGCCATCGTGCCGCGTAACAGTGCGGTCGTGGTCAGGCGAGAGTTGCTCGATGGCTAGAGCGGTCGGGCGGCAACCGCCGCCCGACTCCATCATGACCTGGCGAGGCGTTCCTTCGCCAGTTGGTCGGCAATGCCGGCAGGGCTGTCGCCGCTGGCCCTGGCCCGCTCGAATATTTCATCCAGCGTGTCAGTCACCCGCTCCACATGGGCCATGACGGCCTGACGGGAATAGTCGTCGTGTCGCTGGTACTCGACCTCTATCACGCCGCCGGCATTGGCGACATAGTCCGGGGTATAGAGGATGCCCCGTGCATGGAGCTGGTCCGCCACATCGGGGGTGGCCAATTGGTTGTTGGCGGCACCGCATACTACTCTGGCTTTCAGTCTCTGGGCCACGCCGGAAGTCAGCACCGCCCCCATGGCGCAGGGCGCGAAGACATCCACCTCGGCATCGAAGATTTCCTCGGGTGGCATCGTCGCAGCGCCAAGCTCCTCCGCCAGCATTCCCAGTGCATCGCGATCGATATCGGTCAGTACCAGCCGTGCACCGGCGGCATGCAGCTGACGAGCCAGGTGCGCGCCCACATGGCCCACACCCTGCAGGGCGACCCTGAGACCCTCCATGTCTTCCCGACCCAGGGCGTGTCGAATGGCGCTCTGCAATGCGCAGTAGACACCGTGAGCGGTGCAGGGGGAGGGGTCGCCTGAGTCGCCGGGGCTTCTCCCCAGGCCACTGACGTGCCGGGTTGCCTCATTGACATGGCGCATGTCAGCTTCACTGGTGCCGGAATCCTCGGCGGTGATATAGCGTCCGCCGAGAGAATCGACCAGCCGCCCCATGGCACGCAGCATGCCGGGGGACTTGTCGCGGCGTGGATCGGCGATGATGACGGCCTTGCCTCCCCCAAGTGGCAGGTCGGCCAGGGCAGACTTGTAGGTCATGCCGCGGGAAAGCCGCAACACGTCGGTAAGCGCCTCGGCTTCGCTGGCGTAGGGGAAGATGCGCAGGCCGCCCAGTGCCGGCCCGCGACGTGTATCGTGGATGGCGATGATGGCGCGAAGTCCACTTGCTTCGTCGCTGCCGAAGACGATCTGTTGGTGATGGTCGAACTCGGGGTGATCAAAGACCTGCATGGCGTGTCTCCCTCTTGAGGAATGCTTGTTGTCGTGCGTGTTGTCAGGCCCGATCAGGGCCTTTGGCCGGGACTTGCCGTTGCTTTTGGCGGTGACAGATCCCTATCCTCAAAGATTAGAGCATTACACTAACGACAGGAACCCGGGGCGGAGAGACGCGCAACGCACCCCATGGAGGAAGCAGAGATGACCAAGCGCTGTGTGAAGGCGGTGGTGGCGGGAAAGGTTCAGGGTGTCTGGTACCGTCGAGCGGTCCAGGAGCAGGCCCTGCAACATGGCGTCACGGGGCATGCGAAGAACCTGCCGGATGGGCGTGTGGAAGTGCTGTTATGCGGTGATGGCGAGGCGGTCAACCTGATATCGGCATGGCTATGGCAGGGGCCGCCCAATGCCCGGGTCACCCACGTGGAGCTCGAGTCACTCGAACCCCGGGACCCGGACAATTTCGTGACGTTATAGACGTGACAGGAAATATCGTACCGATCAAGCCAGGGTATCGGTGATCCACTCCACCACGGCTTCACCGTCTACTTCGAGACAGGCTTCCACGATCGGGGTCTGTGACCAGCGTGGCTCGATGAAGCCGCGCCCCTGGGGAGCGAAGATGGTCTGGCCTTCCGCCGCGCCTTCCGTTGCCACCATCAGGTGGCCGGGGGCGGTCGTGAAGAGATCCGGCCGCAACAGCCAGGCGAGGGCGCAGCTGTCGTGTGGGCAGCAGCCATCGATACCCAGGAATTCCTGATAGAAATCGCGATAGAAGGCATAGCTGCCCGCCAGCACCTTGCCCAGCTCTCCCTGGCCCGCTTCGATACGTGCCATGTGCGCGGGGGTCAGCACGCAGCGGTGCGTCACGTCGAGTCCGACCAGAGCCAGCGGCCAGCCAGCGGTGAGCACCCGCGCGGCGGCGTCGGGATCGTTGAACATGTTGGCCTCGGCAACCGGGGTGACGTTTCCCCCTTCACGAATCGATCCCCCCATGACCACGACTTGCTTCACCTTGTCGACAAGGTCCGGAGCGAGCTGCAGTGCCGCCGCCAGATTGCCGACCGGTCCGACGGCGACCAACGTGACCTCGCCGGGGCGCGCATTCACCGTGTCGACGATGAACTGGGCGGCGCTTCGAGGGTCTGCCTTGCCTTTCACGTCGGGCAGCGGGATATTGCCCAGGCCGTTTCCGCCATGGATATGTTTGGGTGGTGCGTGACGCGGCTTGACCATCGGCCCGGCGGCTCCTTGTGCAACGGGTATCTCGCGGCCCGCCAGCTCGCTGAGCAGCAGTGCATTGTGGGTCGCGGTCTCGACATCCACGTTGCCGTAGGTCGTCGTCAGCCCCAGCAGTTCGATGTCGGGATGACGCAGGGCGATGGCGATGGCCTGGGCGTCATCGACGCCAGGGTCCGTATCGAAGATGATGGCGTGGGACACGAGAATTCTCCTTGGTGTCAGGCCTTGTGCAGCGCGTGTTCAACGGCAGCACGAGGCGGAATACTGTCGGCGGCACCCGGTTGCAGGACGCTCAACGCAGCCGCATGGGCGGCGAATTCCAGGCTTTCGGTGATGGACTGCCCCTCCTGCTGGGCGGCCATGAAGTAGCCAATGAAGGTATCGCCGGCACCCGTCGTATCGACGGGTTCGACCGGAAGTGCCGGCTGATAGTGGCGGACGTCACCCGCTTGATACCAGGCGCCCTCACCACCCAGCGTGAGAACCGTAGCGGTATCAGGCAGCCGTTGATGTAGCGCCGTCAACAGGATCTCGGCGTCGGAGGCTTCCGACAGGCCGACCAGCCACGCCGCTTCACCGCGGTTCACGAACAGGAGTTGGCAGGCGTCGAGCGGCAGCGACATCACCGCCTCGGACATGGGTGCAGGATTGAAGGCTATGTTGAGATCCTTCATGCGCGCCCGCGGCAGCAACTGGGGGAGGGCGTTGCACTCGTTCTGGGTCATCAGCCAGTCGCCCGGGCTGGCCGAAGCGAGCAGGGCCTCGAGCGCCGGCGGTTCGAAACCATGGTTGGCGCCGGGAAAGAGGATGATGGCGTTCTCGCCGCGATCATCGACCTGGATGATGGCATGTCCACTTGGCTCATCAACCAGCAGGAGGTGGGAGACGTCGACACCGGCACGGGCAAGCCGATCCCGTGCCCAGGCGTCCTGCCTTCCCAGCCGCCCCCAGTGGCAGAGCCGCCCGCCGGCAAGCGCCATGGCCAGCGACTGGTTGGCTCCCTTGCCACCCAAGCCCACGTGATAGCTGCGGCTGGCCAGGGTTTCGCCGGGATGCACCAGATGCGGCACGCGGTAGAAGTGGTCGAGATTGATCGATCCGAAGTTGTGGAGCATCGCCATGGCCTCTGGTCAGCCCTGTTGCCAGTGACGCAGATTGTCGGCCGTCAGCGTCACGATGCGTTGACGCGCTTCCGGTGTTATCCAGGCATTGTGGGGGGTCACGATCAGATTCAGCGATTCCGCCAGGGCATCGAGAAGCCGGTGTCCCTCACGGGGAGGCTCTATCGGCAGGACATCGACGCCGAGCCCACCCAGGCGCCCTTCGCGCAAGGCTGCCAGTGCGGCCTGTTCATCGATGATCCCGCCGCGTGCGCAGTTGACCAGCAGGGCGTCTGGCTTGAGGGTGGCGAGCAGGTTCGCATCGACCAGGTGACGCGTCGCATCCGTCAGGGGGCAATGCAGGCTGATGACATCGGCCCGCGGGGCGAGTTCGGCGACGCCCGGACGGCTGTCGTTGGCCTCGTTGCCGGGCCTGGCGGCGAAGCTGACGCGCATGCCGAAGGCCTCCGCCAGGGCGGCGACGCGGCTGCCGAGTTCACCCTGGCCGACCACGACCAGGTGCTTGCCCTCGAGTTGCAGCGTGCCGTGGTCCATCAGGCAGAAGAAGGGGCTCCGGTTCCAGCGGCCTGCCGCCACATCCCGCTGGTACAGGGGGAGCCGGTTGGCCAGGGCCAGGATCAGCATCAGCGTATGCTGGGCCACACTGGCCGTACCGTAGGCCGTGACGTTGCGCACGGCGATACCCAGGCGCTCGGCCGTGGCCGTGTCGATGTTGTTGGTGCCGGTGGCGAGCACGCAGATCAACCGGAGCGAGGGCAGGGCCTCGAGCGTCGCGGCGTCAAGCACGACCTTGTTGACGATGGCAACCTCGGCACCGGCCAACCGTCCGCGGCTCTGCTCGGTGGTGCTCTGTTCATGGACCTCGAGTTCGTCGACCTGCGTGCGGATCGATGACAGGTCGATGTCGGGGCCAAGACTTGCGGCATCAAGTATCACGGCTTTCATGCAGAGAGTTCCTTTTGTGGATCCGCCGCGGCAGGACTGGGACAGCCCTTGCCAGGCACGCTATAATATCGGGCTTTCACGGCAGGCTTGGAAAGCGCGTCGCTCGACCCTATATCGCTGCAGGTTGCGCACTGTCGACTCAGGAGTGAATTGAACCATGCCCATCTATGAATACCAGTGCAAGGCCTGCGGCCATCGCCTGGAAAAATTGCAGAAGATCAGCGCCACGCCCCTGACCGACTGCCCTGCCTGCGAGACACCCGAGCTCACTCGCCTCGTCTCCGCGGCGGGCTTCCGTCTGGCCGGTGGCGGGTGGTACGAAACCGACTTCAAATCCGGCAGCAAGAAGAACCTGGCCGGGGACACCGGCAGTGCCGGTGGCGACGACAAGGCGCCGGCGAAGGATGGCAAGGCACCGGCGAAGGATGGTGCTGCGGCCTGACACCGCGCCTTGAATCGCGAACAACCCTTTCGATAACGCTAGAGAACAGGATACGACATGCGCAGCCATTATTGCGGCCAGCTGAACGAGACCCTGGTGGACCAGACGGTCAGCCTGTGCGGTTGGGTACACCGCCGCCGTGACCACGGGGGAGTCATCTTCCTCGACATGCGCGATCGCGATGGCATCGCCCAGGTCGTGGTGGACCCCGACACTGCCGAGGCCTTCGCCACTGCCGACCGTGCTCGTGGCGAGTACGTGCTGCGCATTACCGGCCGCGTTCGCCTGCGTCCCGAGGGTACCCAGAACCCCAGCATGCCCACCGGGCTGATCGAAGTGCTGGCCAAGGAAGTCGACGTCCTCAATACCGCGGCCACACCACCGTTCCAGCTCGATGAGCATGGCAAGGTCGGTGAGGAGGTTCGTCTCAAGCATCGCTATATCGACCTGCGCCGTCCGGAGATGATCGAGAAACTGCGTCTGCGTTCGCGCATTTCCCATAATGTTCGGGCGTTCCTGGAGGGGCAGGGCTTCCTCGATATCGAAACGCCGGTGCTGACTCGGGCCACGCCGGAAGGTGCCCGCGACTATCTGGTGCCGAGCCGCACCCATCCAGGCAGCTTCTTCGCCCTGCCGCAGTCGCCGCAGCTGTTCAAGCAACTGCTGATGGTGGCGGGCTTCGACCGCTACTACCAGATTGCCAAGTGCTTCCGGGACGAGGACCTGCGTGCCGACCGCCAGCCGGAGTTCACCCAGATCGATATCGAGGCTTCCTTCGTGGAAGAGGGCGATATCATGGGGATCACCGAGACGATGATCCGTCGGCTCTTCCAGGAAGTGCTGGCCGTCGAGTTGCCTGAATTCCCGCGGATGACCTGGATCGAGGCCATGAACCGCTTCGGCTCCGACAAGCCGGACCTGCGCATTCCGCTGGAACTCACCGACGTCGATGACTTGATGAGCCAGGTGGACTTCAAGGTGTTTTCCGGCCCGGCCAGTGCCGAGGATGGCAGAGTCGCGGCACTCAAGGTGCCGGGTGGCGCCAGGCTGTCGCGCAAGGAGATCGACGAGTACACCAAGTTCGTCGGCATCTATGGCGCCAGGGGGTTGGCCTGGATCAAGGTCAACGAGCGCGCCAAGGGCCTGGAGGGACTGCAGTCGCCGATCGTCAAGTTCATGGAGAACGTGATCGAGGAGTTGCTGGAGCGGCTCGGGGCCGAGGATGGCGATATCATCTTCTTCGGTGCCGACAAGGCCCGTATCGTCAACGAGGCGCTCGGTGCGTTGCGGGTCAAGCTTGGCGAGGACCTGGATCTCTATACCCAGGCGTGGGCGCCGCTGTGGGTCGTCGACTTCCCCATGTTCGAGGCCGACGACAGCGGACGCCTGAGCCCGCTTCACCATCCGTTCACCTCGCCCTCGTGCAGCCCCGAAGAGCTCAGGGCCAGCCCGGCGACGGCGCTCTCCCGGGCTTACGACATGGTGCTGAACGGAACCGAACTGGGCGGTGGCTCCATTCGTATTCACGACCAGGCCATGCAGACCACGGTGTTCGAGATCCTCGGCATCGGCAAGGAAGAGGCCCGCGAGAAATTCGGCTTCCTGCTCGACGCGCTGCAGTATGGCGCGCCGCCCCACGGCGGCCTGGCCTTCGGTCTCGATCGCCTGGTGATGCTGATGGCCGGTGCGCGCACCATTCGTGAAGTGATCGCCTTCCCGAAGACCCAGAGTGCCGGTTGTCTGATGACCGATGCCCCGGGCGAGGTGGCGGCCGATCAGCTCAAGGACCTCAATATCCGCCTGCGCCAGAAAGCCAAGGCAGAGGTTGCCGGCGAGTAGGGACGGGTACTGCCCCGCCCTGATACCGGCGCTCCAGGGCGCCGGTATCGCAACGGCGCCATGGCAAGCAAGGTGGTTCGTCCGATCGACATGCTCGAGGATCTGGACGATGTACAGAACGTCTATGACAACGCGGAGCTCAGCGATGCCGACCTCGAGCAACTGGAGTGACAGCGACGCATCGTCCTGTCGTGACCTGGCATGCTGATCCTGGGTATTGACCCCGGCTCGCGCATCACCGGCTATGGCGTGCTGGATGTTGCCACGCCGACGCCGCGCTATGTGGCCAGCGGCTGTATCCGAATCCAGGGCGACGACCTGGCCCAGCGGCTGGCCCGGATCTATGCCGGCATCAGTGAGCTGATCGCGGTACACCGGCCGGGGGAGTTCGCCATCGAGCAGGTGTTCATGTCGAAGAATGCCGACTCGGCGCTGAAGCTTGGCCAAGCCCGCGGCACCGCTATTGTCTGTGCGGCAAATCATGGATTGCCGGTCAGTGAATACGGCCCACGCCAGATCAAGCAGGCCGTGACCGGCAACGGGGGGGCCGACAAGCTTCAGGTACAGCACATGGTAACGGCAATCCTTGGCCTTGACGGCACGCCGCAGGCGGACGCCGCCGATGCCCTGGCGATCGCCCTGACCCATGCGCATGCTCGCCGGGGGCTGTTGACCAGCGGTAGCTTTGGTGGCCACCACAGTCGGCGGAGAGGGGGCTCCTGGCGAGACTTCAAGCCGTGAGCCATCGATGCCGGGGCTCGTGATGAATTTTCGAACGCTGTTTGACGGTGGGCTGGTCAGCCGCTTGGGCGACCAGTATAGTGGCGCCAGGATGGCCTTCGGGCCTTGACGGACCCAGGATCGAGATAACGAAGCCTCATGATCGGACGCCTGCGTGGCACCCTGCTCGACAAGCAGCCGCCCTGGCTGGTAGTGGACGTGGCCGGGGTCGGCTATGAACTGGAAGCCTCCATGACCACCTTGGTGGCTCTACCAGGGCTTGGAGAACAGATTTCCCTGTTCACGCATCTCACGGTGCGCGACGACGCACACCTGCTCTATGGCTTTGCCCGCGAGCAGGAGCGAGCCCTGTTCAGGGCGCTGATCCGTGTCAATGGCATCGGGCCCAAGCTGGCCTTGGCGATACTGTCCGGCATGGACG
The DNA here is from genome assembly GCF_002879615.1 of Billgrantia endophytica. Classification (GTDB taxonomy): domain Bacteria; phylum Pseudomonadota; class Gammaproteobacteria; order Pseudomonadales; family Halomonadaceae; genus Halomonas; species Halomonas endophytica. Next base: position 3,698 of record NZ_PNRF01000023.1, on the reverse strand, counting down.
AGGCGGCCTTCATCCGCTGTGTCATGGATGACGACGTCAAGTCATTGACTCGCCTGCCCGGTGTCGGCAAGAAGACGGCCGAACGATTGATCATCGAAATGCGCGATCGTTTTCCGCACTGGGAGCAGCCCCTGGGCATGGGGTTGCCAGGGGAGGGGGCGACGGTACCCGGCTCGACGATCACCCGGCAGACCGCCTGGGCCGATGCCGAGGCAGCCCTGGTCAGCCTGGGCTACAAGCCGATGGAAGCCGCGAAGATGCTCTCGGGCGTGGATGAAACGCTGTCGACCGAGGCCATGATCAAGGCGGCACTGACCCGTCGCCTGGCAGGATGATCCATCATGATCACGAGTGGCTGGCATGATTGACAACGATCGACTGATCGCCGCCGGCGAGCACGAGGGCGAAAGCCGAGTCGACTATGCGATTCGCCCGAAGCGCCTGGCCGAATATATCGGCCAGGCAAGAGTGCGCGAGCAACTGGGGATCTTCATCAGTGCCGCCCGTGGGCGTGACGAGAGTCTCGACCACACCTTGATCTTCGGCCCTCCCGGGCTGGGCAAGACGACGCTGGCCAATATCATTTCGGCAGAAATGGGGGTGGGCTTGAAGTCCACTTCGGGGCCGGTATTGGAGCGCGCCGGGGATCTGGCCGCCATGCTGACCAACCTTCAGCCCGGTGACGTGTTGTTCATTGACGAGATACATCGGCTTTCTCCGGTGGTAGAGGAAATTCTCTATCCCGCCATGGAGGATTTTCAGCTCGATATCGTCATTGGCGAGGGGCCGGCTGCACGCTCCATCAAGCTCGACCTGCCGCGCTTCACCCTGGTCGGGGCAACGACCCGGGCGGGATTGCTCACCTCGCCCCTACGCGACCGCTTCGGTATCGTCCAGCGCCTGGAATTCTATGCCATCGATGAGCTTACCGAGATCGTGACCCGTTCAGCCCGTCTGCTGGGGGTGGAAACCGACCGGGAAGGGGCGTCCGAGGTGGCCCGTCGCTCTCGTGGCACGCCCCGTATCGCCAACCGCCTGCTGCGCCGAGTACGGGACTTCGCCGAGGTCCGGGCGGATGGCCGTATCGATGCCGACATTGCCGACCAGGCGCTGACCATGCTCCACGTGGATAGCCATGGACTGGACCATATGGATCGGCGCCTGCTGCTGGCGATGATCGAGAAGTTCGAGGGAGGACCGGTTGGCGTCGACTCGCTATCGGCTGCCATCGGCGAAGAGCGCGATACCATCGAAGACGTCATAGAGCCCTATCTGATCCAGCAGGGCCTGATGATGCGAACGGCCAGGGGGCGGGTCGTCACTCGTCAGGCCTGGCAGCACTTCGGCCTCGTGCCCCATGAACAGGCCCTGGACACCTCTGGAGAGGTGCGGCCATGAGCGAATACCGCTTTCCCGTGCGTGTCTACATTGAAGACACCGATGCCGGTGGTATCGTGTATTACGTCAATTACCTGAAGTACATGGAACGGGCGCGCAGCGAATGGCTTCGCCACCATGGCATTACCCAGCGTGAGCTGTTCGAGGCCGGCATTCAGCTGGTGGTACACAACCTGGAGTGCCGCTATGCCAAGCCTGCCCGGCTCGATGATGCCCTGGAAGTCAGCGCCGTCATCCAATCCCGGGGGCACTGTCGGCTCAGTTTCGCTCAAGCAGTGACACGAAGCGGGGAACCCTTGTGCGAAGCAAGGGTCGACATCGCCTGTCTGGATGCCGTCCGCCTCAAGCCCACGCCATGGCCGCCGGCACTTGCCGCGGTACTCAACGGTTAACTGCAAGATCAACGAGGATGCCCGTGAACGACTCCATGTCCATTCCCCACCTGATCATGAGCGCCAGCACCGTGGTGCAGTTGGTCATGCTGATCCTGGTGATCGGCTCGATTCTCTCCTGGGTCGTGATTTTCCAACGCACGTTCGTGATGCGCCGGGCCAGCCGCACCCACCAGGAGTTCGAGGAACGCTTCTGGTCCGGCGTCGATCTCAATGAGCTGTATCGCGAGACGCCTTCTGAGCAGGAGACCCAGGGTGCCGAGAACGTCTTCAGAGCCGGCTTTCGCGAGTTCAACCGCCTCATGCCCAAGACCAGGAGCCCCGACGCCATTCTCGATGGCGTGCAACGCAGCATGCGCGTGGCCTGGTCACGGGAAGAGGAACGTCTTTCCCTGCATCTGGTCTTCCTGGCCACGGTGGCGTCCGCCAGCCCCTATATCGGCCTGTTCGGTACCGTCTGGGGCATCATGGGCTCTTTCCAGTCCCTCTCGATGACCCAGCAGGCCACGCTGTCCACCGTGGCTCCGTGGATTGCCGAGGCCTTGATTGCGACGGCCATGGGTCTGTTCGCCGCCATTCCCGCGGTCATCTTCTATAACCGGCTCTCTGCCGAATCGAGCAGGCTGCTGGGCAAGTACGAGGACTTCGCCGAAGAGTTCCACTCCATCCTGCATCGCAATCTGCAGGGGCGTAGCGAAGCCGGTGCCGCCTGAAGGAATCGCAACATGCATGGACCTTTCAATCGTGGTGGTCGTCGCAAGCCGATGGGCGAAATCAACGTGGTGCCCTTCATCGACGTCATGCTGGTGCTGCTGGTGATCTTCATGATCACCGCGCCGATGCTGTCCCAGGGGGTGCAGGTCGATCTGCCACAGGTGACCTCCGAGCCCATCGACTCCCAGGAAGATAGCGAACCGATCGTGGTATCGGTCGACCGCGACGGCAGCTACTTCCTCTCCATCGGTGGGGACGAGATGCAGGTCGAACTGGATGAGCTCTCCGACAGGGTTCTCATTCTTCTCGATCGGAGTCCCGGCACTTCGGTAATGGTGCGTGGCGACCGTAGCGTGCCCTATGGCCAGGTCGTGACCTTGATGAGCACCCTGCAGGTGGCCGGCGTGGCCAATGTCGGGCTGATCTCCGAACCACCGTCGCGTGACTGAGGAGAAAGGAAACGCCATGGCTCGACATGACCAGCGCGTGGCCTCCCGGCCGGATCGACCCGTCGGCTATGGGTTGCCGACGGTTCTCGCTATTGGCCTGCACGTTCTGGTGGTGGTGCTCAGTGTCATCTCGCTACCCCAGCGTCAACCCGATGAGCCTCAGACGAGTTCTATCGTGCAAGCCAGGCTGGTGAGCACCGAGACCACTACCGACCAGGCGCAACGTGCCGAGGAGGCACGTTCCAGAGCCGATGCCCGCCAGGCCGAAGAGGAGGCCCAGGAGGCCGAGGCCCGTGCCGAGGAAGAGCAGGCCACAGAGGAAGCCGCCCGCCAGGCCGAGCAGGAGGCGGCGGAGCGGGAGGCCGCTCGTGAGGCCGAGGCACGAGAGCGCCGGGAAGCCCGCGAAACGGCCGAGGCGGAAGCAGAGCGGCGCGCCGAGGAAGCCGAACGTCAGGCTCGGCTGCGAGAGGAGCAGGAGGCCGAGCGGCAGCGACAGCAGGAGGAAGCGGCCGAGGCCCGCCGCCAGCAGGAGGCCGAGGAGCAGCGCCAGGCCGAAGAGGAGGCCCGTCGCCAGGAGGAGGCCGAGGAACAGCGCCAGGCCGAGGAGGAGGCCCGTCGCCAGCAGGAGGCCGAGGAACAGCGCCAGGCCGAGGAGGAGGCCCGTCGCCAGCAGGAGGCCGAGGAGCAGCGCCAGGCCGAGGAGGAGGCCCGCCGCCAGCAGGAGGCCGAGGAACAGCGCCAGGCC
>NZ_PNRF01000027.1 GCF_002879615.1 Billgrantia endophytica | reverse complement strand
CCCAGGCCGACCAGGTCGGTCATCCAGCCGCCGGCGATCATCGACAGGGCCGCTGCCAACAGCAGGACACGCTGCACGAGGTTGGCCGCACCGTTGAGGAACCACCCCTGCACGGCGGCGGCCAGCAGATAGATGCCCATCCCGGCGGTGACGACAACCCGCAGGATCTGCATCCAGGTGCCTTCCATCAGCAGGGCCGGGCTGTAGAAGAACATGAAGGGCACGATGAAGGCGGCCAGGCCGAACTTGAAGGAGGTCAGGGCCGTTTTCAGCGGGTCCGTGTTGGCGATGGCGGCGGCGGCATAGCCCGCCAGTGCGACCGGTGGCGTTATCGCCGAGAGCACGGCGTAGTAGAACACGAAGAAGTGGGCGACCAGCGGCGGGATGCCGATCTGCTGCAGGCCGGGTGCGACCACCGAGGCGGCGACGGCGTAGGCCGCGGTGGTGGGCATGCCCATGCCGAGCAGGATGCTGATGCACATGGCGAAGAACAGTGCCATCAGGTGGCTGGTATCGGCAATACCCAGCAGCATGGAGGCGAAGCGGGCACCGACACCGGTCAGCGAAATGACCCCGACGATGATACCGGCACAGGCACATACCGCGATCAGCGGGATCGCCATGCGCGCACCAAGGGACAACGCGTTGAGCAGTGCCCTGGGGCCCATCCAGTGCGGGGTGAACCAGGAGACCACGGCGGCACTGATCATGGCCAGGGTGCCGGCGCGAATCACCGAGTAACCCATGAAGAGGGTACCGATCAGGATGACGATGGGCAGGAACAGGTAGGCCTGCTTGACCATCTTGCGGAAGACCGGCAGTTCATCCTTGGACATGCCCAGCATGCCATCACGGCGCGCTTCCAGATCGACCATCATGTAGATGGAAAGGAAATAGAGCCCGGCGGGAATCAGTGCGGCAATGGCAATTTCGGTATAGGGAATGCCGGTGATCTCGGCCATGATGAAGGCGCCGGCACCCATGATCGGCGGCACGATCTGGCCACCGGTGGAGGCGGCGGCCTCGATGCCGCCGGCGCTGCGCGGATGGTAGCCGACCTTCTTCATCAGCGGGATGGTGAGTGAACCGGTGGCCACCACGTTGCCGGCGGAGGTACCGTTGATCATGCCCATCAGGCCGGAGGCGAAGACCGCCACCTTGGCCGGGCCGCCCCGTGCACGGCCGGCGGCGGCGAACGCGAAGTTGATGAAGTAGTCGCCGACCCTGGAAGCCTGCAGGAAGGCGGCGAAGGTGATGAAGAGAATGATATAGGTCGACGACACGGCGGTGGTCGGGCCGAGAATGCCGTTGTCGGTGTAGAGATAGGTGAAGAAGCGCGAGAAGGAGTACCCGCGATGTTCGAGCAGGCCCGGCAGGTAGGGCCCGGCAAAGGCATAGATCAGGAAGACGCCGGTGATGAGGATCAGAGCCAAGCCAGCCACACGACGGGTCAATTCCATGATCAGGGCCACACCCACGGCGGCGATCATGAATTCGGTCTGCCCGGCAAAGGGGGTGCCGGCGGCCATGCGCCAGCGATTCAGTACCAGAACCAGATAGGCGGCAACGAGGATCGAGGCAATGATCAGGATCGCGTCGGCCCAGTGGATGGAGCGGCTGGAGCTGCGCCATATCCAGCTGCTGACCAGGGCGATGGCGGTGGCGCCGGCCAGCGACCAGCTCAGGTGCACGACGAGCCAGTTGGCGGGCGGCGTGCCGGTTTCGCGCATGTACCAGGCGTAAAGCGTGCAAAAGACGGCGTAGCCGATGGCAGCGACCGCGGGAATCAGGGCGAACCATTCGACGCGGTTGATACGAACCTCACCGGGGCTGCGATCGAGCGTCATGGCCGCGGTGATGGCGAAGCCGACGGCAAGGCCGCCCGCGACGTGAATGATACGGAATGTCCAGGTCTCGATGGGTGAGACGTTGAGCGCATAGAGGTGCATGGCCGTGAACAGCACACAGGCGGCAAACACCGTCTGGCCGAGCAGGCCCGAGAGCACGCGCTCGTTGTGGGCGATGGGGATGTCGGCAACCCCATCAGTGCCGACTTTGGCAGCGGCTTCGTTGGGTTGGGTTTCGTGAGTCATACCGGAATGCCTAGGAGGTTACGGATGCCTGCGCAGAAGCGAGGCGTTGACGCCGGCCCGGAGACCGGCGTCGATGTCGCGTTGCGGAGGATCAGCCGCGCAGGTCTTCCGGAATGTCGTAGCCCTGCTCCTCGAACCAGCGCACGGCGCCCGGGTGCCAAGGCAGGAAGGAGTTGTATTCGAAGTTTTCGGGCAGCGTCTCGACCGCGGCGCCGTGGATCTGCACCATGCGGTCGTGGTTTTCCATCACCGCTTTGGTCACCTCATAGACAAGCGACTCAGGCATGTCCTGATGCGTGATCGCAAAGTTCCAGAGCGAGATAGCAGACGCATCCTCATCCAAGCTGGCATAAGCAGTGGCAGGAATAGTAGCTGGGCTCAGCTCAGGAAAGTCATCTAGGAACTGTCCCATTTCGTCTTCTGAGAAGGAAAAAATATTGACATTAACCTGAGCTTCGAGTTGGCTGAAGGCAGAAACCGGTATGCCTGCAGCAAAAGCAAACGCATCCAGCAAACCATCCTGGACCTGACTAGCTTGGTCAGCTGCACCGCCATTTCGAATTTCAACATCCAACCCTAGCTTTTCAAATAGCTGAGGGTAATATAAATCACCCGTGCCTCCCGCGGGACCAACCCCAACGGTCTTTCCATCAAGATCAGAAAACGAGTTGATACCTGAGCCTGACAGAGAGATCGCTTGAAGAGCTGTTTGGTACATCGGGAAGACGGCACGTATATCGGTATGCTCTACTCCTGGCGCCAGCTCGCTGTTCCCCTGCCACGCCTCGTAGGCAGGCCCCGTTGTGACCATGCCGAACTCATGCTCACCCATTTGCACAAGCGTCACGTTCTGGACAGGCCCGCCCGTGACCTCGGCACCGAACGATGCCCCCGTCGCCTCACTGGCCAGGTTCCCCCATCCAGAGCCATAAATATAATACGTTGCCCCTTGGCTACCCGTGCCAATAATCAGGCTATTCGGCCAGTTTTCACGATCTGTTTCAGCAAAGGCATTTACGGCAACGCCACTGCAAAGAGCGATAACAGCAAGATTAAAAATTTTCATTATGCGTGCTCCACTTGGTTTGTACTTGTTTATTCATAGAACCTTATTAACTGAACTCTATGTAACTATTATAAATCCCTCCCCAAGACTTTTAGTAAGTTGATGGTGGCAGGATGACTCCCTAAAAACCAGTCTTGCCACCGACTCGCACCGGTCGCTTAACAGCTGCCCAGTCTTACCCAAAGCCTCCTTTAAGTCCATCGGACCATCCGTCAATGAAAATGCAGCGGTCACACCATGTTCATATGAAGAGCGCCAACCATTTCCTAGCTGCCCCGCTACCACCACGACCGGTATACTCATCTTGCTCGCACACCGAGAAATTCCGATCGGCGTCTTACCGGATAGACTCTGCCCATCCAAACGACCTTCACCTGTGATCACCAAGTCCGCATCAGTAATAATCTCCAGAAAATCGACTTGATCCATAACCACATCTATCCCAGACTTCAAGTCTGCGTTGAGTATCGCTTTAGCTGCAAATCCAACCCCGCCGGCAGCACCAGCCCCCGGATTCTCCCTATAATCATTCCCTATAGATTCACCAAGCTTTCCAGAAAAGCATGCCAATGCTGACTCCAGTTCATCCACATCACTTGGTGAAGCTCCTTTCTGCGGACCATAGATAGAACTAGCTCCATTCGGCCCAAGCAACGGATTGTCCACATCAACTGCTGCAACAACCCTCAGATGCTTTAAGCGGCCATCAAGGTTTGAAATATCAATGCTGGCAATCTGGGAAAAATTTCTGGGCCGGGGGGGCAATTCAAGGCCATTCTCGTCGAGCAAACGACCACCCAAGGCTGTTAAAATTCCCGCGCCTGCATCATTTGTCGCACTGCCGCCCAAGGTGAGAACCAGGTTTTTTGCCCCAATGTCCAAAGATTCACGTATAAGTTGGCCAACGCCGTAGGTGGTACCGTCCAGAATGGAGCCTTGCTGAATATCCGTATACTGCAACCCACAGGCTTCTGCCAACTCAACATAGGCGGTGGCGCTCTTGCTATGCCAACCCCATGCGGCTCGCCTGATACCGCCATAGGCATCCGAAACATTTGCGTATCGAACGACAGCTCCGGTAGAAGAAATCAAGGCAGCTAGCGTGCCTTCTCCACCATCACCCATTGGGCTTTGCAGCAGCACAGCATCTGGCAAGGCACGAGCGATGCCTTCCGCCATGGCCTCTGCTGCTGCTTGAGCAGACAGCGATCCTTTATAGCTGTCAGGAGCAATGACTATTTTCATTTTAAAGCTCCCATCGTGACATTCAAGACAAACCATTTATCAATGGCTGTAAAGATTGGAAGGATCCACATTAAACTATCAGAGCAAGAGGCGGTGACGCCATGCACCCCCGCCGATATAGCTTATTGGCTTTCGATATCTGAACAGATGGCTTGGGTTACATCTCGAGTCGTAGCGGTTCCTCCGAGGTCTTGTGTCTGGAGGCCAGAAGCTGTGAGCCTTTCAATGGCTGCCATTAGGCACTCGGCAGCAGTCTTTTCGCCAAGGTGCTCAAGCATCATAGCGGCTGTCCAGAAGGAGCCTACAGGGTTGGCGATTCCTTGCCCTGCAATATCAAAGGCAGAACCATGAATCGGTTCGAACATTGAGGGGAAGGTGCCTTCGGGGTTCAGGTTGGCCGTCGGGGCAATACCGAGGCTTCCTGAAAGAGCCGCGGCAAGGTCGGATATAATATCGGCATGAAGGTTGGTCGCCACGATAACATCCATCGTCTCAGGTTTCAGCACCATGCGAGTGGTAACAGCGTCAACCAGTTCACGATCGATCGTGACTTCAGGGAACGCTTTTGCAACTTCGAAGAAAACCTCATCCCAGAGAACCATCCCATGGCGTTGGGCATTGGACTTAGTCACCAAGGTAAGCTTCTTGCGAGGACGGCTTTGAGCCAAGTTAAATGCGAATCGGTGGATTCTCTCGAGACCTTTTCGCGTGAAGACTGATACCTCTGTACCTACCTCATCGGGGAATCCTTGGTGCACCCGCCCACCGTTACCTGAGTACTCACCCTCACTGTTTTCCCTGACAATCACCCAGTCGATTTCATCGGCACCTTTCAGGCGGCTATTAACACCCGGCAGCACACGTGCCGGGCGTACATTAGCGTATTGATCAAAGCCTTGACAGATGGCGAGCCTGAGCTCCCAAAGGGAGACATGATCAGGAACATCTTGGCTACCCACGGCACCAAAGTATATGGCATCAAATTTTGACAGCCTTTCCAGCCCACCTTCTGGAATGTACTCACCCTTCTCAAGGTAACGCTGAGAGCACCAGTCAAAATCCTCGAACTCAAACTGGAAGTCCCCACTCTTTTTTGCCAGAGCTTCCAACACTTGCTTACCGGCCTCAATCACCTCAAGACCAATTCCATCACCCGGGATAACTGCAACACGGTGACCGCGCATACCCAATACTCCTGTTAGTTGTTAAGTGATATCTCGCTTTCTTGGAAGCCATCTGAGCTGTATCACAGACATTAGATGACAAGCTGAAGAGCATGCAATATACTGTGGGTTAAAACAGAAACAACCCGAGGGTTAATACCCATGTCGAGTACAGACTTTGAGTTTTTCATATTTCTTTGTCAAGCTGGGAGCATCTCCAAGACTGCAAGAGAACTAGACATTACACCTGCTGCTGCAAGCAAGAGGCTATCCCATATTGAGAAAAATGTCGGGTGTCAACTCCTATCAAGATCTACTCGTTCTATGAGCCTGACACCGAACGGCAAGGTTTATTTGGACTATGCTCGAAAAGTCACATCGGCAATCGAGGAAATGAATAATGCCCTGCGTCAACAGAGTGATGAAGCAGAAGGGGTGATACGAATTAATGCTCCTTTTGGATTTGGCAGAAAGTATGTTTCCAGGTTCATTTCTGATTTTGTTGAGGAATACCCAAAAGTAGAATGCCAGCTCCACTTATCAGATCATCCGCTAAACTTGGTGGCTAATTCATTCGATGTCGGAATTCGCTTTGGAACGCTTCCGGATTCTGGCTTGCATGCTAGAAAAATTGCCTCACACCAGCGATTTCTTTGTGCTTCACCCGCATATTTGGAAATGAATGGAGAGCCTCAGCATCCTCATGATCTTTCTGAACATAACTGCATAGTACTTAGGCAAAATGAGGAAACTTATGGGAACTGGAGTTTTAATAAGAATGACCAGGTATATCACGTTCAAGTAAGAGGGGGTTTAAGCTCTAATGATGGAGAAAGTGTTCTTAGCTGGACATTGAGGGGGCACGGCATAGCTATACGTGCAGAATGGGATGTTTACCACCACTTTAAAGAAAATCGGCTACATAGGGTGCTAAGTGACTATCATCTTCCAAATGCCGACATTTATGCTGTTTACGCGTATAATCAAGCTTTGCCGGCGCGTATAAGATTACTAATTGATCATCTTTCTGAAAAAATGAAAATGATACCTTTTCAAAAATAAAAGATGGTATGTATTTTATAGATACAGAGTATCCGGCTGGTGGCCCCAACTTTCTCTGACTCCGAAACTCCGTGACAGTAGGTGCCCATCTATCACTGAGTGGACACCTATAATGGTTGTCCCAAGCACTGATCGAGAAATTCACCGGCGTCGCCGCTATACCCCGGAATTCAAGGCCAAGAGCCAGTTGCCGGCCATGCCCGACTTCGACCACTCCCGGTCCCAGCGACGGCTGACTTGCCGACACCGCCCATTTCCTCCGGAGAGATTCGCATCGAGCTCCCCTCGGCGCGGGGCACCATCACCATACATTGTCCGGTGACCGACGCGGCGCAGTGCATGCACTGGTTGAAGGGGCTGCTGTGATGATCTGCATAGACGATATCTGACTGGCCACCGAGCCGCTGGACATGCGCCGCCAACATCATGAGCCTGATCCAGACCGCTAAGCTGAATGGCCATGAACCGCATGCCTACCTGAAAGACGTGCTGGCTCGACGGCCGACGCACAAGGCCAGCCGGATCCACGAACCCCTACCTCAGCACTGGCAGCCGGTCGTCTGATCACTCGCAAAGGGTGATGACCGGCCGCTTACCAAGCAGCTCCTGTGTATACCCTTAGCTAATCGACACATCCTCGGCAAGCGCCGGCACGGGCTGTGCGGCGATGGATCGGCAGACCAGCTCGGACATCGCTTTAGCCAGCTGGGTGCTGTTCCAGGAGCCTTCGTTGGAGAACCACTTCGGCACCCAGTTCACCGCGCCGAAAATGGTAAAGATAGCGAGCTTGGGGTCACAGGAAATGATGCTGCCGTCGGCGATGCCTTCACGTACCAAGGCACGCAGCTCGGCTTCAAAGCGGTCACGCTTCGCGACGATAGGTGCGCGCTGTTCCGGCCGTAAGGCATGCTCTTCTGTGAGAATTACACAGCGATTGAGATCACAGAGGGTGGCACGTAGATAACCCTGGATGGTGGCCTTGAGCTTCTCATAGCCAGTGCCTCCAGCCTGCCTAGCGGCTTCCAGGCTTTTAAATGCTACTTCCAATACATGCTCGAAGGCCGCCGCCAGCAGCGCATGCTTGTTAGGAAAGTAATAATATAGCGCGGCCTTAGTCACCCCCAGGCTCTTGCCGATATCCTCCATCGAGGTGGCATAAAAGCCTCTCTGGTTGAACGCGGTCACCGCCTCGCGCAGCAAGGCATCACGCTTGGCCTGATGCAGTTCATTCCGGTTGGGAATCGCGTTTTTCCATGTCGCCACGAGCACAGCTCCCGTCACTATGTGAGCCCGTTTATGGGCAGGCTCTACCGAGCATTCAATTATCTTACCAGACTAGGCGCAGTGTTTCGCAGACTTGCACCGCAACACTATTTCTTGCCACCCAGATACAGTTCTGTCAGCGTGCCCCCGTAGGTTTCCGCAGCGAAAGCCAGGGTCTCGGACAGTGTGGGGTGCGGGTGTATCGTCAAGGCAATCTCTGCCGGCTCCAATCCCATCTCGATGGCGAGCGCCGCCTCGGCGATCAACTCACCAGCGTTAGGGCCTACGATACCGGCACCGACCAGAACCCCGGTTTTGGGATCCACCAGAATCTTGCTCAGGCCCTGTTCCGCACCCAGGGTCCATGCCCGTCCACTGGCCATCCAAGGAAAGCTGGCTTTCCGGTAGCTCCGCCCCGTCTCACGAGCCTGGGTCTCGGTAAGCCCCACCCAAGCCACTTCTGGATCCGTGTAGGCCACCGAAGGAATCACCTGCGCTTCGTTAGCCACCAACAGCCCAGACGCCACCTCTGCGGCAACCTTGCCTTCATGGGATGCCTTGTGGGCCAACATAGGGCCGCCCACCACATCGCCGATAGCGTAGATATGCGGCAATTCAGTGCGCTGATACTTATCAACATTTATGAAGCCCATTGTATCTACTGCAAGGCCCGCTTTATCGACATCCAGAGTCTTCCCGTTGGGCGCACGACCCACGGCACAGAGCAGCTTGTCGAAGTAGGCGGGCTCCCGACCGTTGCCGAAACTCACCCGCAGGCCCCGCTCCTCGGCCACTACGGCGGTCACTTCGGTAGAGGTAAGCAACGCTTCATACCGACTACTGATATGCTTGCGCAGCGGCTCAACCAAATCGCGGTCGCAACTGGGCAATAGACCCTCGGTGCGCTCCACTATCGTGACTCTACTGCCGAGCGATGAATACACTTCTGCCATTTCAAGTCCAATGATCCCTCCCCCCAGCACCAACAAACGCTCGGGAATATCCGCCAAGTTCAAGGCCGCAGTTGAATCCATAATACGCGGATCATCCGGCAACATGGGCAGGCGTAACGGGCGCGAACCCACGGCGATGATAGCCTGCTCAAACTGCAGATACTGCTCGCCCCGGGTGCCTCTCACCCTCAGCTCATGCGGTCCGACGAAATGCCCCTCCCCCTGCAACACCCGCACGCCACGCTGGCGGGCAAGCCCAGCCAGACCTTGGGTAAGCTTGCCCACCACCGAGTCCTTCCAGCCTCGCAGTTGCTCAAGCTCTACGCGTGGCTCGTCAAAGCTGATGCCCTGGGCCGATAGTCCACGAGCCTGCTCCAGAACATGCACAACATGCAGAAGCGCCTTGGAGGGGATGCACCCCACATTCAGGCATACCCCACCCAGAGTCGGTTCCCGCTCCACCAACACCACATCCAGCCCTAAGTCAGCGGCACGGAAGGCAGCAGTGTAGCCACCCGGACCACCCCCTAGCACCACAAGCCCTGCCTGGTCAGTGTCTTTCATGGTGCCCCCTTAACTTAGATAAGCGCTGGCCAGTCCAGCGCCACTGAGTTGCTCGGCGGTGCCGGACTGCACCAACGCTCCGTGCCGCAGTACATGACCGTGATCGGCCACTTTCAGGGCAAGACTCGCCATCTGTTCACTAATCAATACTATTCGACCACCTTCCTGGGCATAGCCGCGGATGAAGTCGTAGATCTGGCTGATGATGATGGGCGCCAGCCCTAAGGAGGGCTCGTCCAGCAAGACCACTTGCGGCTCATGCAGGGTCGCCATGGACAGGATCAGCATTTGCTGCTGCCCACCGCTCAGGGTGCCGGCCTTGGCGCGACGGCGCTCAGCCAGAATGGGGAAATTTGAATACACTTGCTCCTGGGCGCGCTTAAAATCTCCCTTGGGATGGCGGAAGTGCCAAGCGGTGATGAGGTTCTCCTCCACCGTATGCTGATGGAAGATCCGCCGCCCCTCCAGAGCATGGGCGATGCCCAGGCGCGCCCGCTCGTGGGGCTTGATCAGGGCCAGATCCTGACCGTCTAGAATCACCCGCCCCTGCTTCGGGATGACCAGGCCGGAGATAGTCTTGAGCAATGAAGACTTGCCGGCTCCATTGGCACCGATCAGGGCGGTGATACTGCCCGGCTGGGCTGTGAAACTAACCGAGTTCACCGCCTCGATGGCACCATAGCTTACCGATAAATTGCTAAGCTCAAGCATGGCTCTCTTCCTCCTTGCCCAGGTACGCTTCGACCACTGCGCGATCGGCACGCATACCTTCCATATCCCCACGGTAAATCTCACGACCGGCATCGAAGGCAACCACCTCATCCACCAGTTCCTCCAAGAAGTCCATGTGATGGTCTATGAGGATCACCCCCACGCCATGATCCCGCGCCAGGCGGATCAGTGCGCCCAGACGCTCGGATTCGGACTCCGACAGACCGGCCGCCGGCTCATCCAACAGTAGTAGCTCCGGATCGCTGGCCAGCGCTCGAGCCACCTCGGCCAGTCGCTGTATGCCGTAGGGCAGATTCCCCACTGCTTCATCGGCGTGTCGGATCAGATCTGCCTCCTTCATCAGCGCATCCACCCGGCCCAGGAACTGTCCCTCCTCGCGCGATGCGGCGGGGCTATTGATGGAAGCGGCAAAGGCGCCGTGCTTGTACAAGCGATGAGCACCCATGAGAATGTTCTCTCGCACAGTAAAGCTCGGCACATTGCGCGGATCCTGAAACGTGCGAGTAATCCCCAGACACGCCACCTTGTGGGCTGGCCAACCATTGATGGCTTGGCCCTTGAAGCGCACCGTACCGGCGGTGGGTTTGTAGATACCGCTGATCACGTTGATCAAGGTACTTTTACCGGAACCGTTCGGCCCCACCAGGCCGGTGATGGTGCCCGGGAGCACCTTTAGACTTACATCATCCAGCGCCCGCAAGCCCGTGAACTCCATGACCACGCCTTGCACATCTACCAGTGCGCCGCTACCGGTATCCCGGCGGCTCAGCACCGCATTCACATCGGGAATGTTCGCCGTAAGCTGATCATGCTTGCTGTATCGGGTATGCGTCCCCAATAGACCGGCAATACCTCGCGGCAGCAATATGAAGGAAAACACCAGGATCAGGCCGTAAACGATGAACTGGTAGTCATTGAAAGCTTGCAACTGCTGCGGCAGATAAGTAAACAGCGCTGCACCCAGCACCTGCCCCATCAGCGAACCCAACCCCCCAACTATGGACATGACCAGGATTTCCACCGAGCGCATCAGGGTGAAGCTCTCAGGTGTCAGATAGCCCACCATATAGGCGTAGAAACCGGCAGCGATCCCGGCGATCCCTCCGCTTAATGCATAGGCGAAACGCTTGGTGCCACCTTGAGAAATACCCAGGCTACCCGCTGCCACCTCGCTGACGTGAATCGCGTAAAAAGCACGACCAAAGTGACTCTTCACGAAGTTGCGCAGCATCATCATCAACACCAGCAGACTGATCAGCATTATGCGAAAATACCATTCCATGCTCACCTGCCAGCCGAATATCTCCAGAGTATTCAAGTTGGGTGAGGGAATGCCCCGCATGCCCATCACGCCCCCGGTCAGATCGCGCCATTCGCGGACCAATTCATAGACAATCAAGCCGAAGGCCAGTGACATCATCGCCAGGTAGAATTCCCGCACACGTCCCGAGGGAATAGCCAGAACATAGCCAACCATGGCCGACACGACCATGGTAATCAGAATGGCCACCGGGAAGGGCACACCGTAATCCTTCAGCAGGACAGCAGCCACATAGGAGCCTATTGCGAGAAAACCCGCATGCCCTAGGGATATCTGTCCGGCAATACCTGTCAGGAGGTTGATGCTCTGGGCGAGCATGATGTTGACGATCAGAAAACACCACATCTGTACGGTGCCCTGATTGACGAATCCGGCGGCCACCGCCGCCACGGTGCAAAGCACCCCCACGAACCAGGGGTTGCTGATCACCCGACCAATGAGATGTAGGGGGTTCATACCTTCACCATTTCCTTCTTGCCCAACAGGCCCTGAGGCCGTATTGCCAGTACGGCCACCAGCAGGACGAAGGCGACCATGTGCGCTGCGGCTGGGGAGTAGTACCCGGCGATAAGCTTCTCAAGCACGCCCAGAGCGAGCCCCGCAATCAGCGCGCCCGTGGCGCTACCCATCCCACCGACCACGGCCGCAATGAAGGCGAGAATAAGTAGATGTAGACCGAAGCCAGGATCCACGGTACCGGAGATCTGGCTAACCAGAATTCCCGCCACGCCAGCAAGCAGACCGCTGAACATGAAGGAGTAAAGCACCACCTTGCGTACCGGAATGCCCATAAGGGAAGCCAGGTCAGGGTCATGAGCCACGGCACGCACGCCGTAACCCCAGGTGGAATAGCGAAGGAACAGCTCCATCAAGCCCACGATCAGCACGCTGATCATGAACACGGCGATATACTGCATGGAGACCCAGGCGCCGAACAGCTGCACCGAGGCCGAACTGCTGAACAGCACATCCGGGAAGGCCACGGCCTGGGTGCCAAAGGCAAGGCTCGCCACCCCCTGCAGGAAGATGCCCAGGCCCAGGGTGGATACCACCCAGCCCATGCTGCCACTCACTTTGAGCAGCGGGCGTATGGCGACGATTTCGGAAATGATCAGCACCGCTCCGGCCACCGCCAGAGAAATCAGGATGGCCAGTAGCATGTTCAGCCCAGAACCGATCATCACGGCGGTAAGCATAGCCGCAATCATGAGCACCGAACCCTGACCGAAGTTCAGCACTCGCGTGGTCCAGAAAGTCAGATTGAGACCGAGAGCTATCAGCGCATAGACCGCGCCCACACTGAGGCCGGAAAATATCATTTGTAGGAAGAAGTCCATAGCTACGTGCTCGCTTCCAAGGTGAGTTCGGCGAGTCCCCTGCGGGGGACTCGCCAACATGTGGGCTCAAGATTTAGAGCTCGCCAACCGGAACTAGGGGATAGTCGTCCCCACGCTTGACGTACTGGAAGACTTCCACCCCGTTGGCTTCAATGGCGTGATGGCGGTCACTGGAGAAGTTGTACACCGCGTTCACTCCCTCGTAGTCCCGGATGGACTCGATCCCCTCGATGATGGCATCCGGATCGGTGGACTCGGCGCGGCGAATCCCTTCGAACAGGATGTTGGCGGCGTCATAGCCGTTGGAGACGGAAATCGCCATGAACAGTTGCGGGTTCTGCTCATCATTGCCCCACCAGCGATCTACACCGTACTCGGCCTTGTAAGCATCCACAAAGTCCTGGGTGGCTTCCCGCATGGGGCGCTGGCCGAAGGCGCCAATCATGGTGCCCTGCACGCCTTCCACCAGCTCCCCAGCTCCGTCCTGGAAGGGCTGACCCAAGGCACCATTGGAGGCAATCAGCGGCACATTGACGTTCAGACGCGCCATGGTCCGGCGCAGCACGGCCAGGTCACGCCCCAGCCCGACAGCGGCAACAGCGTCTACATCGGCGCGGTTCATGCGTGCTACCTGAGCGGTCATATCCTGAGCGCCCTGGTTATAGCTGTCGGAGGCCACGGGGCCATCACCGCCAGCTTCCTTCATGGCTTCGGTCAGATAATCCAGGCCAGTCACACCATAGGCTGTGCTTTCGTGTACTACCCCTACACGCTGGAAGTTCTCTACCAGGTGCTGGCCCATTGCTGTGGCTTCAACATCATTTTGCAAAGCAAAAGAAAAGATATTCCGTCTCGGTGTGGTCCCTGTACCGTCTGGATAGGTGACCATCGGCGTCTGAGCAATGGGGTTCATATAGGGCCGGCCATCAGCCTCAGCCATATCAATGACTGCGAGGGTCGGGCCACTCCCCGCTGGGCCAATAATGCCGACAATTTCCGGATTATCCAGAATCCGACGCATATTCTGAACGGCACGATCAGGATTCAGCTGATCATCCAGCAGCATGGCCAGCTCAATTTCCTTGCCGTTGATGCCACCACGCTCATTCCACTCCTTAATGGCCAGCTCCACCGCTCGGCGGTTGCCCTCTCCGAACTCGTTATAAGGACCGGTCAATGCCGAGGTCATTCCGATCTTAATGGTGTCCGACTCGGCCATGGCCGGGACGGCGATCATTGCGACCGCGGACAGCCCTAGGGCGGCCATGACGAGGAACGTCACAGTCTTGTTCTGGCGTTTCATGGTGCTACTCCTCACTTTTGCTTATCGTTATCGACGGCTTGCTCTGCAAGCGAAGACCTCCGGAAGCGGAGACTAGTCTTTTGTTATTGAATTGCCTCAAACGCCTTGAGCACATCGTTCAGATCCGCCCGAGGCAGCGCTTCGGTGAAGCGTTCCAGACACTCATAAGCCTGCTCAGGTACACCGGTTTCCATCCCGACACGGCGAATCAGTGCCGATACCTGCAAGCGGTCATAGCTGTACTCGGTATGATCAACCCGGCGCTCTTGCACCAAGGGTATATCTCGCCCTGCCACGTCGGCCTCGATACGACAGGCCAGCAGGCCATAGTCGGGATCGGCAATGGGTTGGATATGAGGCATCAACGCCTTTACCGCCGAGTCGTCAAAATCACTCATGCGCGCCACGCTGGGCTCGCCGTGAACTAAGGTGGTAGCCACGCAGAACTGTATGCTCATCAGGCTGCCCGATAGCGAGCCAAAGGGTCCGGTACTGTTCATGCCTGCATAACCCACGCAGGTAGGATTCATGCGGATGCGCACGGCGCGCAGTTCGGCGCCAGCTAGCTGAGCGCGCAGAGCAAGCGCTGCGATTACCGGCGTTTGGTTCAGAGCACAGACTGGATAGGGTTTGAAGGTTACCTTGGGTACGGACCATTCCACGCCAAGCTTAGCGACCAGTGATTGCACGTCGCAGTCTTCACCCACGTAGGTGCGCACGAAACCGCTCCGGCCCTCGAAAGCGGCCTGGGCAGACACCGAACCCGCCTCAGCCAACCGCGCGGCGGCAAGACCATTACGCCCGGCGATACCCACCTGGTAACGCCATTCATCGGTACCATCCCCGAAGGACTGCAGAATACCGCCAGTGAATGAGGCAGCATTGCATAAGGCTGCGGCAGTTCGCTCTGCATCCAGGCCTCGAAATTTCGCCACGGCAGCCGCCGCCGCCAACGTGCCGTACAGGGGCGAGGCACGCAGTCCTTTGCCCGTAGTCGTAGCCGAGTAGGCAGTTTCAAGCAGACCGCCCACCTCGTAGCCGGCGATCAAGGATGGCAGTAGACGCTCTACCGGGCCTTCTCCAGCCTCTACCAGGGCGGTGAGCAGCGGCAGCAGTACGGCACCGAAATGAGCCACCCCGCATGTATCCTCCTGGGCACGGCCATGGAACAGCGCGGCATTAGAGAGAGCAGCCCCGGCCACAGTGCTCTTGCGGCCATCAGCCAGCAGCGTCGCGCCCTGCTCCCGCTCCCCATCCATAGCCAGCACGGCTTGCGCCGCTAAAGAGAAAAAGGGTGTGGTGTGAGAACCCAAGGCTATCCCATAGCCGTTCAGCACACAGGTACGGGCTTTCTCCACCACCTCATCGGGCAGGGAATCCAGTTCCAGATCATGGACGAACTCTGCCATCCGCATAGCCAGATTCATACGCTGCTCTCCTCCACTTCTGCCTGCTTCGGGTAGGGGTTTATTCAGGCCTCATTGGCGTACTGCTCGCGCAGCTTGCGCTTCAAGATCTTCCCCGAGGGGTTACGCGGCAGCCCCTCACTGATCAGCAACTGCTTGGGTACCTTGAAATTGGCAAGATACTTGCGGCAGTGGGCCTCCAACTGCGAGTAGCTCAGGCTCACCCCTTCCCGGAGCACTACTACCGCTACCATTCGCTCGCCCCAGCGCTCATCGGGCAGGCCGACAACAGCTGCCTCCGCCACTTGAGGCAGCTGATAGATGATATTCTCCACCTCCGAGGAGGCCACGTTCTCCGCCCCGGTGAGGATCATGTCCTTGCGCCGATCGGTGACGTAGAGGAAGCCGTCTTCGTCCAAATGACCGATATCGCCGGTGCGAAACCAATCGCAAAAGAAGCTCTCGGCGGTCTTCTCGGGGGCATTCCAGTAACCGCGGGTGATCTTCGGCCCACGTAGACATATCTCACCTTCGGTGTTGGCGGGCAGGGAGCGGCCCTCTTCATCGCAGATGCGAATCTCCACATGGGCCAGAGCACGGCCGGTGGAGCCGATCTTCTCGATCTCCATCCCGGGCTCCATCAAAGTGTCACCACTACAACTTTCGGTTAGGCCGTAGCCGTCTATGTAGCGCCCCGAAGTAAACACACGGGTGAAATCGCGGATACGGCTCTCGGGTGTTTTCTCGCCTCCACCTATGCACCAACGCAGGCTGCTCAGATCGAAGCGCTCGGAGTTCTCCACCGCCAGGATCTGGTTGAGCATCACCGGCGCAGTCCAGGCGCAGGTAAGCTGATGCCGTTCTATGCTCGCCAGTGCTGCCTCGGCATCGAATTCCCGATGCACGCATAAGGTGCCGCCTTGCCATAGCAACGCTACCCCGGGCAGGTCAAAGGCACCTACGTGATATAGTGGGCCCACGGTGAGCAATCGATCCTCCGCGGTAAGGTTCAACGCGATCACATGGTCCATGCACTTCCAGTAGAAGTTCTCATAACTGTGCATGACACCCTTGGGACGAGCCGTGGTACCCGAGGTGTACATCAGCCGGAACAGATGATCACTGCGCCGCGGGCCAACATCCGGCAGGGGCCAGTCCGGATCGGACAGTCGGCGGCTATCTCGCTGCGCCCGAACGTCTACCACCACCACGTCCTGGTAGAGCTTGCATACGGTGACAAACTCCTCATCCACGAAAAGCAGCTTGGCGCCGGCATCCGCCAGAATGTAACTAACCTCATCGGCGGCGAGACGGAAATTCACAGGCAGGAATACCGCGCCCACATGGCTAGCGGCAAAGGCGATTTCAAGAAAGGCGGGGCTGTTCTTCATGAACAGAGCCACTACGTCGCCCTCGCCTATACCGCGCTGCGCCAGCAGAGCAGCCAGCCGGCGGATGCGCTGGTCGAAAGCGCGATAGCTCACCCGATCTTCGCCATAAACGATCGCGGTATGCATCGGGCGCCGCCGGGCATGGAACGCGATAAATGCGCTCAGGTTCACCACGGTATTCTCTCCTTCTTGTTCTTCCGACCCAGTGCGGCACTGCTGACCGCTGCTCGGCAAACGATTAATAGGACTTGGGCATGCCCAGGTTATGGACGGCGATGAAGTTCAGAATCATCTCCTCGGAGACGGGAGCGAACTTGAACAGCCGCGCATCGCGCCACAGGCGCTCCACGTGATACTCCCGCGCATAACCCATGCCGCCCATGGTCTGCATGCTGCGCTCAATGGCGTGCATGGCCGCCCTAGCCGCCACCAGCTTGGCCATGTTCGCCTCGCTACCGTAGGGTTGATCCAGATCGCACAAAGCAGCGGCGCGCAGATTCATGATGCGCGCGCACTCAAGCTCGGCATGTGATTGGGCCAGCGGAAACTGAATACCCTGGTAGGCAGTGACCGGACGGTTACGGAACACCTTACGCTCATTGCCGTAATCCACGGCCAAACGGGTGGCTAGTTTGCCCGCACCGATCATGCCAGCAGTGGTGACAATGCGCTCGGTGTTCAGCACCTGCAGCAGCTCGCGCCAGCCGCTGTGCAGGGTCCCCACCAGTTCATGGGGCTCTATGCGCACATCATCAAAAAATACGGAGCTTGCACTCAGGGTATGGGTGCCCAGTTTATCGATCGGGGTATGGCTTAGCCCTTCCCGGTCGATGTCGAGCAGGAACATGGAGATGCCCTGGGTGGGCTTCTCGACCTCTTCGAGCTTGCGGGTGCGGGTTACCACCAGCATCTTGCCGGCACTGCTCACCCCGGTAATCCATATCTTTTGGCCGCGCAGTCGCCAGCCATCACCGTCCTCGGCGGCGAAGCTCTTCATCTCCAACGTATTGGAGCCAGAATCGGGCTCGGTGAGAGCCATACAGAAATTCAGCTCCCCAGTGGCAAGCCTGGGCAGCAACTCGGTTTTCATCTCATCGGTGCCGAACTGCGCGACGGATACACCGCCGAAGATCGGATTGATCATGAACAACTGCCCGAGGGTGCTGCCCGCACCGCCTTCCGCCAAGGCTTCCACAATCAGGGCCATTTCCAGCATGCCCAGGCCTGCACCGCCGTACTCCTCGGGCAGCAATACCGCGGCAAGCCCTGTATCACAGATAGCCTGCCAGCACTCCTGCGGAAAGCTCTTGGTCTTGTCTTGGGCCTCCCAATACTCCAGCCCGTAGTCTTGGCCCAGACGGCGGGCGGTATCCACAATCATCAGTTGTTCTTTGGTGAGTTCGAAATCCATTGTTAACCTCTACGGGCTGCGACGCGGGGACGCAGCAGCTGATATGGCTGCTGTAAGGCGTCGATGATGCGGTTGAGAAAAGTCAGGGCGCCGGCACCATCATGCAGCCGGTGATCGGCGGCCAGCACCAGCCCCATCTCCCGACGCAGGACCGGTTGGCCCTGCGCATCCGGGCGGAACAGCTCGCGTATGCTGCCCACTCCGAGAATGGCCGACTGAGGGGGGTTGATGATGGGCGTCATATAACTAACGTTGAACATGCCAGCATTAGAGACGGTGATTGCCCCGCCCTGCATGTCCTCGCGACTGGCGGTGTTGGCCTGCAGTCGGCCCTGTAGAGCTCGCGCCTCGGCGGCGATCTCGTCCAGGCTGCTGCCTCGCAGATCCTTGAGTACCGGTGCAAACAGGCCACGCTCAGTGCTCACGGCCATGCCCACATCGATGCGCTCAAACTGCACGATTTCATTGTCATGGAAGATTCTGTTGTACTCAGGGCTAACCTCCAACGCCCGCACCACAGCGGCCAGTACCAAGTGGTTCAGACTAAGCTTCTCGTAGCCCTCCTGGACGTTCAGTTCGGCCCGCAGCATCAGCAACTCGCTGACCTCGGCTTCCGCGGCCAGGTAGAAATGCGGCACCTGTTGCTTGGCCTCCACCATGCGCCGGGCCATGGCCTGTACCAGAGCAGAGGCAGTGCTGCGTTGCTCTTCGCTGGGGCCAACGTCCGGGGCCGCTGCGCCGGTCGCAGAAGCATCCTGCGTGCTGTACTGCCGCGCGGCTGCCCGCACATCCGCAGCCTTTATCCGACCTTCCTTACCACTGCACTTAAGCTGTGCCAGATCCAGCCCGTACTCACGGGCAAGCCGACGCGCTAGCGGAGTCGCGATCACTCGGTTCGAGGACGATTCCGCTGGCCGGAAAACGGCCGCTGGCTCAGAGGCTGCAGATTGCTCAGCCTGTTCGGTCTGATCCCCAGCCGTCTCATTCTGGGGCGTGCCCTGTCCTGGACCGGTCCAGAGACCCACCACCGCGCCGACGGACACTGTCTCTCCCGCAGGCACCAGAATCTCGCGCAACTCACCCTCGGCCTCGGCGGTAATGTCCGTGGCTACCTTATCGGTTTCCACCACGAACATCAGATCACCGGGACGCACGCTATCCCCGGGTGAGATGGACCATTCGGCGAGAGTGCCCTCGGTCATGGTCAAGCCCAGCTTGGGCATCAGCAGTTCATTCACATCGCTCATAAGCTTTAGCGTCCGGTGAAGTTTGCCTTGCGCTTCTCCAGGAAGGCAGAGATACCTTCATGGGCATCCTGGGTATCGAAGACCAGGCCGATCAGCGCCTGCTCATGAGCCAACGCTGCTTCCATGGGCATGTTTACTCCATCCCGCAGAGCACGCTTCATGAGCTTGAGCACCAATGGGGACTTTTCAGCGATCTGCGCAGCCAAGATCATGGCCTCGCCCAACAGCTCTGCTTGGGGCACGACACGGTTGGCGAGCCCGATACGCACGGCTTCCTCCGCTTTAAAGCGACGGCCGCTGAACATAAGTTCCTTCGCTACACAGGAGGGCACCTGACGGATCATGCGCTGAGTGCCGCCGGCACCCGGGAAAACGCCCAGACCAATCTCGGGCAGCGCCAAGTCGGCATTATCCGCTACCAATCGAATGTCCAGACTCAGCAACAGTTCGGTGCCACCGCCCAGGGCGTAGCCGTTCACTGCGGCTATGGTGGGCTTGTCACTCGTTTCGAAGCGACGAAATACCCGATGAATGTCTTCTGCGAACTCCTGATAATGGGTAATGCCGTCCCGGCTAACCATTTCCGAGAGATCCCCGCCAGCCACGAAGGCCTTATCGCCGGCGCCGGTAAATACGATTACCCGTACCCGAGGGTCGTTGTCCAAAGTGATGAAGGCCTGCTCAAGTTCCAGCAGCACTGGCGTGCTCAAAGCGTTATGGACCTTCGGACGGTTAATGGTGAGTAGGCCTACATGGCCGTTCACTTCGCTCAATATGATGTTCTCGCTCATCGCTCAGCATCTCCTAGGCGCATAGCTTGCGTACTGCCGCGATCACGGCCTCCGCATCCGGTTGATAGGCTTTTTCCAAACTGGGCGCGAAAGGGACGGGCACAAAGGGAGCGGCTACCCGCAGGATCGGTGCATCCAGCTCGTCAAAGCCGACCTCCCCGATGCGCGCAGCAATCTCCGCACCCACCCCGAATGCTTCCACTGCCTCGTGCACGATGAGCAGCCTGTGAGTACGGGACAAGGACTCCATCACCGCCGCTTCATCCCAAGGCTGTATGCTGCGCAGATCCAGCACCTCAACCTCCAGCCCCTGTTCGGCAAGCTGAGACGCCGCTCGCTCTACGATATGCACTGCGGCACCGTAACTGACCACGGTTACGTCACTGCCCTGGCGTAATATGCGCGCCTTGCCGATGGGGATGATTTCCGGTTGCTCTAACAACTCCCCCTTCATGGCGTAAAGGGCCTTGTTCTCCACAAACACCACGGGATCCGGATCAGCAATGGCCGACCTCAACAGACCGTATGCGTCCGCTGGATTGCTAGGGCAGAGCACTTTCAGGCCTGGCACATGGGCAAACCAGGCTTCCAGGCACTGTGAGTGCTGGGGCCCGGCGCTAATTCCACCGCCGTGAGGGGTTCGAACCACCATTGGCACCGATGCCTGACCACCGAACATGTAGCGCGCCTTGGCGGCCTGATTGACCAGCGCGTCCATGGTCAGCGTCATAAAATCCATGAACATTATCTCGAGCACCGGCTTGAGCCCTGAGAGCGCGGCGCCTACGGCGGCGTTGGCCAACGCTGCCTCCGAAATGGGGGTGTCACGAACCCGATCGCCAAATCGCTCATGCAGACCTCGGGTTGCACCGAACGGACCACCCACCGTCGCGATATCCTCACCAAACAAAAATACCGCCGGGTCTTGCTCCAAGGCGTCGGCCAGGGCCAAGTTGATTGCCTTGCCGAATCGTACTTCCGCCATCAGGCAGCTCCCATCTGTGTGTATACGTCCGCACGACCGGCCTCAAAATCCGGCGCCCCCCCTCGACGGGCCCGCTCCACCGCGGCCTCCACCCGAACATCTACGCCTTCACGCAGATGTTTGAGCTCTGCCTCCATCACACCGGTCTTGATCAGCTGCGACTCAAGCAGAACCAGGGGATCATGCTCGCCCAGCCTGGACAGCTCATCAGCGCTGCGGTACTTCTGTGGATCACCTTCGTAGTGACCGCGGAAACGGTGAGTGGTGAACTCCAGCACCCGGGGCCCCTTGCCCGAACGAGCAGCCTTCACTGCCCGCTCACTGGCCTTGGACAC
This sequence comes from Billgrantia endophytica, assembly GCF_002879615.1. Taxonomy (GTDB): domain Bacteria; phylum Pseudomonadota; class Gammaproteobacteria; order Pseudomonadales; family Halomonadaceae; genus Halomonas; species Halomonas endophytica. The sequence goes on along the minus strand of NZ_PNRF01000027.1, from coordinate 221,465 downwards.
CGCCTGCACGTCCCGCCCATCGGCTTTCTCATAGGCAATGCCGAAGGCCTTGGCGAGCTTGTCCAGGGCAGCGACAAACTGTGTGGAGGTGGGGGAAAACTCCGCCCAGCCGTTATTCTCACAGACGAATACCAAGGGCAGTTTCCATAGCGCAGCCATGTTTAGGCTCTCGTGCAGAGTGCCTTCCGCCATAGCCCCGTCACCAAAAAAGGCCACTGCCACCGCATCCACGCCGCGCACTTGGTGTGCTAGGGCACTCCCCAGGGCGATGGGAATACTGGCACCAACAATGGCGTTCGCCCCCAGCATGCCAATAGACAGATCCGCCACGTGCATGGAGCCGCCACGGCCCTTACACATGCCTCCCTCCCGCGCCATCAACTCCATGAAGAACCGATCTAGATCCACGCCCTTGGCCAGCGCATGGCCATGGCCGCGATGTGTGGAGGCCAGGGTGTCATCAGGGCGCAGAACACTGGCCACCCCCGTGGCGATGGCTTCCTGGCCTATGCTCAGATGGATAAAGCCAGGCACCTCACCATCTGCGAACAGGCGCCCTAACCGCAGCTCTACCTGGCGGATTAGATACATCCCCTCGTAGAGCTCAAGCAGCTCAGCATTCTTCCGCATCGTCACACTGTCACTCCTCAACCCGCCCGAGGCTCGCTTGCGGGTAAGCTTATAAATAAATTTGTATGTTTGGTCATTTAGCTAAATGAACAGTAAGTAGAAAATGAGCCAATATCTACCCAGTGTCAATCCGAAACACGTCAAGCATCAGAATCGTTTTTTAAGCATCACAACAGAAGAGATTGCGGACACTGACCCCGGGGCTGCCTGGCTTCACGTCTGCGATCACTCACCAGGCCAGTTCCAGGATGTCCAGGATGTCCTCGGGTCGGTTCACTGGACGCGGGTTGCTGCGCACCATCATGTTCTGCATGCCGCCCCGGGCAATCGCCTCGAAATGTTCCCGCTTCACGCCCACATCCTGCAGGGTTGCGGGCAGGCCCAAATCCTTTATCAGCGCCGCGATCAGATCCGCGGCGGGCACCTCGGGCTGCCCTAGCGCCTCGCTGATCAGCTGCTGGCGATCGGCATTCACCTCGTGGTTGTAGCGCAGCACATTGGGCAGCATCACACAGGAGCAGTAGCCGTGAGGTACATCGGCCACAGCGCCAAGCTGATGACCTATGCCGTGGCTCGCCCCCCAGTCCACTCTCCCCAGGCCGGTCGAGGCCAGCCACACGCCAAGCTGACTGTTAAGGCGCGCATTCAGATCCACGGGATGTTCCCGGTTGATGCGCAGGGACTCGTTGAGCATACGCAGCCCATGCAGGCAGGTGGCGTCCGTGAAGGGCTGAGGCACGCGGGAGCAGACGGTTTCCACCGCATGATCCATAGCCCGCAGGCCAGTGGACAGCCATAGCCAATCCGGGGTGTGCACACTGAGCGAAGGGTCCAAAATCACGGCCTGGCCACCGATCTCCCGCCCCATGTAGAGATCCTTGACCTGGCGCAATGGATCGCTGGCGCCGCCAATCTTACTGAACTCAGCACCGGAAAGCGTGGTCGGCACGATGATCTGACGCAGTGGCGGGCTCGCCACCTCTGGCACTACCTTGCTACCGTCCTCATTGACCCGCACTCGGTAGTCATCCAACTGATCGGGGCTGTTCAGATCATGGGCCAGGCAGATCAGCAGCACTTTCACAGTGTCCATAGGCGTGCCACCGCCCACGGTGACGATCAGATCCGGCTCCGCAGCACGCACCGCGTCAGCGGCCTTGAGCACGCTGTCCCGAGGCACATGGGCTACGCACTCATCGAACAGGCCCACGAAACGATCCCCCAAGGCCTGACGAATCCTGTCTATCTCATCGGTCTTGCGGCTCAGGGTCTGGCTGGAGACCAGAAATACCCGCCGCGCACCCATGTGCTCGGCCTGCTCCAACACGGCTCTGGCCGCGGGCACACCGAACACCACCCGATCTTGGGCGAGAAATTCATACTGTCCTGACATGCTCATATCGCTCTCCTCGTGAAGGCCACTGCTGTTTCCGCCCCTGATCCCAGGGCTCGGTACGGTTCCGGCAAGGCTTCGAACAGATCCGCCACTTGGTTTAATCGGCCAGCTAGAAAGTGGGCTCCTCCTCAACCATGTCGATAATCACCATCGCCTTGAAACGGCAATTGCTCGCATCAGAGGAAAGCTCTCCTTGCTTCCCAACCCATGCACATCGGGAACCACATCTTCACGCCGGTCAGTTTCGGCCAGTCGGATACACTCAACTCCTGCTCCATGAGCTGCATTCCGCTCGGCGGCTATCCAGTGGCTGGATGCCGGACTTGATGCATTTTTACCAATTGGTTAATATTCTGACTATATAGTTGATTCTGGTGCCGCGTCCAGACTTGGCACCCAAGGTCTAGGCCGAATACGCCACCGAGCAAGACGTGAGAAGAGTGAGGTAAATGAGATACAGCACAAATTTTCGTTGCCCGGATCGCTCCCCAGGTGGCAGCGGCATCAACCGCCCGGAAACCTAAGGAATCCAAGTGATGGACTCAGCCGGCAGTCGACTTTTCTCACCCCTGCGCCTGCGTGGACTGGAGATACCCAACCGGGTGGTGATCTCCCCCATGTGCCAATACTCCGCCGAGGAAGGGCTGGTCAATGACTGGCACCTGGTGCAACTGGGCCGCTACGCCCTGGGCGGCGCCGGCCTGGTGTTCACCGAGGCCAGCGCGGTCACCCGCGATGGGCGCATCACCCATGGCGATCTGGGCATCTGGTCCGATGAACACATCCCTGGCCTGCGCCGGCTGGCGCAGTTTCTGCGTCAGCACGGTGCCGTGCCGGCAATACAGCTGGGACATGCCGGGCGCAAGGGCAGCACCCAACGCCCTTGGGAAGGCGGCGCGCCGCTTCAGGCAGATACGTCCGGCGAAGCGCCGTGGCCCACACTGTCCGCCAGCCCCTTGCCCCTGTCCGAGCGAGCCCCCAGCCCCACGGCGCTGAGTCCAACCCGGCTAGAGGTACTGAAACAGGCCTATGTGGACGCCGCCGGGCGTGCCCTGGAGGCGGGGTTTGAGGTCATCGAATTGCACTGTGCCCACGGTTATCTGCTTCACCAGTTCCTCTCGCCGCTAAGTAATCAGCGCAAGGACCAGTACGGCGGCGATCGCTCGGCGCGTTGCCGCTACCCCCTGGAAGTGGTGGATGCGCTGCGAGCCTGCATACCAGAGCACCTGCCCCTGCTGGTACGCATCTCGGTGGTGGACGCCCTGGAGGGGGGCTGGAGCCTGGAAGATAGCATCGACTTCGCCAGCCACCTGAAAGCCGCGGGCGTGGATCTGATCGACTGCTCCAGCGGTGGCCTGGGCGGCCCCGCCACCGCCGCTGGTGTGCCGCGGGGTTATGGTTTTCAGGTTCCTTTCGCCGAAGCGGTACGTAGGGAAGCGGATATCCCCACCATGGCGGTGGGTCTAATCGTGGACGCGAAGCAGGCAGAAGCGATACTGCAACAAGCTCAGGCCGATCTGATCGCCATCGCTCGGGAAGCACTGTTCAACCCGAACTGGGCGCTGCATGCAGAACAGGCGCTGAGCCCAGAAACAGGATTCTCCCGTTGGCCGCAGCAGGTCGGCTGGTGGCTTGCCAATCGAGCCCGCATCCTGCGCAAGCTCGGCAAGCTGGCCTGAACCGAAAGGCGGAAGAAATATTACAAAATCAATAAACTACCGAAGCACGCTTCTTTCAGAACACCTCAAAAACGGTATTGGCTCCTGATCGCTTTCAGCGTCCCCAAGAGCTCGGGGATATTCTCCTGGATGATGCTGCACGATAGCCTGTCTAGCTCTGGAGGGGGCGCTTCAACGGCGGCGGCCGTCGGCTTCAGCGACAAGGCGCCGCGATCCCTCAGAAGTCCGGAACGGTGATCTACTTCGCTGATCCACATAGCCCAGCGAGGTTCCAACGAGAACATCAACGGACTGTTGCGGCAGTACCTGCCGAAGGGCACAGACCTCTCCGTTTACAGCCAGGAGCAGCTCGACGACATCGCCGAGGTTCCAGCTAGCTTGGCAGTCATGGCTGGAGATGCAGCTCAAATACAAGCGATGCAAACATCTCAGCGCCCACGCGTTCAAGTGACGCCTCTCATACTGCAACGACCACTTGAGGTACGCCATGACTGAGCGGTTACCCAATCTTCACTTGGGCGATATCTTGCTTTGAGGCTTCCATCAAGCATGGAGTGGCCTTACCCCTTGAAAATATCATGACACATCGGCTTTACGCTTGGCGGTCCAGCGTTTGATGGTGGGTTCTTCACTCATCTCTCCCTCGCTCGCAACATCATGCAGCCATTGCGCGGAGAATTCACTTCTCCCGACTGTTCAGTTTCCCTCAGCCACCTCAATATGCAGAATGCATATTCCATGCACGGTGACTGGAGGCAGGTTAGACCGCCACCACGTCAATTGGACTTCTGCTAAAGGCATCTGCACTGGCACCGACCCAGCACAGCACATAGGAGCGGAAATGGACCGCAGAAATCTGGAATGCTTCATCGCTCTTGCCGATGAAGCCCATTTCCACCGCGCGGCCGAGCGATGCAATATCAGCCAGCCGGGGATCAGCCAGCAGCTGCGCAAGCTGGAAGAACATCTGGGCGTCGTGCTTCTAAACCGTAGCAGCCGACAGGTTTCACTGACACCAGCCGGTGCAGCCTTCCTGTCTGAAGCCCGCCGTATCGTGCAAGACATAGACAACGCCACCCGGATCGCACGACGGGTGGACCGGGGATTGCAGGGTACGCTTGTCATCGGCTCCACTGCTTCGGGGCTCTTTATTCTCCTGCCCGAAATCATCAAGCTATTCAGGATCGATCATGGCGAGATTCAGGTCGATGTCCGTCACATGACCACGCACGAGCAGGAAATTGCCCTTGATAGATCCGAAATTCAGGCCGGGATCTGCCATCCCCCGATCTCGGATCGCAAACTTACCAGCGAGATGCTCGTCACGTTGCCCTTCTCGGTGGTGATGTCGGACGACCATCCGCTGGCCGCGCAGAAAACCGTACGGCTGAATGACCTTGAAGAGGAGACCGCCATCCTCTTCCCACGTCAGGTCGGCCCGCTGCTGTACGACAACATGATTTCGCTCTTCCGGCAGGAAGGCTTCCTGCCCATGCGGATCATCGAAGCCGCTCCGGTGCAGTCGATCATCGCGATGGCTGCCTGTGGTGCCGGTGTCGGATTCGTCGCGTCGCGGGCACAGCAGATACCGCGCCGGGGTGTGGTCTACCGCGAGATCGCCGGCCCGAAGCCGCATATCACCTTGGGGATCGCTTTCCCGGAATCCGGGCCTAGCCATCTCGCGCGGGCCTTCGCCGATTGTGCGCAGCAAACGGCCACGGAACTTTTTGATAACAAAATATAATCGCTAGATTTAAAACAATCATTAGACGCTTTCGGTCGAGTGGAATTAGTCTCATGCTGCGAACTGACAGCAGGGGGCTGGAATGCGTGTATTCCTAGTAGGCGAAGCATCGACACACCGTGACGATCTTACGGCCGGCATGGACACTCACCTGCGTGACCGGATCGAGATCGTGGACCTGCCGCGAGAGGCGGCACATGACTCCGTGCATGACCATCTGATCGCCCCCGACGATATTGTCGTGTCGCTGAGAATGAACCGCGGCGGGGCGCCCTTGCCTCGGATGCGGATGCTCCATGTTCCCGGAGCGGGTCTCGACGGGATCGACCTCAAGGCGCTCGATCCCGACGTAGTGCTCTGCAACGTCTTCGAGCACGAGATCCCGATTGCCGAATTCACTCTCGCCTCGATGCTCGAATGGGAGATCGACCTTGCGGGCATGAAGCGCGGCTTCACCCCGGAGACTTGGCCCGACATCTATCGCGAACGGGTCCCTCATGGCGAGATCCACGGCAAGGTCCTGCTTGTGCTGGGCTACGGGCGCATCGGACAGGCCGTGGCTGCACGGGCGGCCGCCTTCGGAATGGTGGTACTCGCAGTGGACCCGATGCTTGCAGACAAGGCCGACCCACAGAATGTCGCAGCCGAGATCGCCCCGCCGGCCCGGCTGGCGGAGCTTGCGGCACGGGCGGATTATCTGGTTGTGACCTGCCCTCTGACAGAGAGCAGTCGGGGCAGTATCGGGCGGACCGTGTTGAAGGCGCTTGGGTCCGAAGGGGTAGTCATCAATGTTTCCCGGGCGGAAATCGTCGACGAGGACGATCTCTATGTCGCGTTGACCGCGGGCACGATCCGGGGCGCGAATCTCGATGTCTGGTATCGCTATCCCAAGGGTTCTGATGATCGCGTCACCCCATCCCAACACGACTTTCACGCCCTGCCGAATGTCAGGGCCACACCCCATTCCTCGGCCTGGACTCGCGAACTCTCACACCGTCGCTATGCGGTGATCGCCGCCAATATCGCGGCACTCATCAGGGGCGAACCTCTTCGCAATCAGGTCCGTACTGCGCGCTGACACATGATTCCTTATCCATGACGGGACTGCATATGACCAGAAATGACCCGATAAAGATCACACGGGTGAAAACGATCGTCGTCAACGCCGAAATGCGAAATTGGATATTCGTAAAGGTCGAAACCAATCAGGACGGCCTTTACGGTTGGGGCGAAGCCAGCCTGAACTGGAAGACCCGCGCCGTCACTGGATGCATCGAAGATCTGGAGCCGCTGCTTATCGGGCACGATCCACGTGACATCGAACTGATCCTGCAGGTGCTGAACAAGCACAGCTACTACCGGCTCGGCATCATCGGCGCCACTGCGATCAGCGGGATCGAGCACGCGCTCTGGGATATCGCAGGCAAGAGCGCAGGCTTGCCGGTCTGGCGCCTGTTGGGGGGCAAGACGCGCGATTACGTACCGCTCTATACCCACCTGGGGCTGGGCGACATGAAATCCGTTTATGAGACTTTCGACCCCGCACCGCTGCGCGACAACGCGTTGCGCGTGATCGAACAGGGGTATAACGCGCTCAAGGTCGTCTTTATTCCCTATTCGCATTACATGGTCGACCGTGCAGCGCGGCGTAGGGTCGAGGAACTGATGAAGACCCTGCGCGATGCGGTTGGTGAGAATATCGCCATCATGGTCGACTTCCACGGTCGCCCCGCTTCGATCTCGGTCGCCCTGCAGTATATCGAGGCTCTGGCCCCCTTCGATCCCTATTTCATCGAAGAGCCGGTCCAGCCCGGCGACCCCGAGGCGATGCGTCTTATCACTGAACGTGCGCCCTGCCCGGTCGCCGCTGGCGAGCGACTGATCGGATATAAGGAATTCGAGCCGCTTCTGCAAAACCGTGGCGTACATATTCTGCAACCCGACCTGAACCACACGGGTGGCCTACTGGAAGGCAAGAAGATCGCGGCGGCAGCGGAAGAGGTGATGATCGGCATCGCGCCGCATAACCCGAATGGTCCCATCGCCGGGGCTGCGGCACTGCATTTCGCGATCTCGACGCCCAATTTCGTGATTCAGGAAGAGATGTCGGGAGCAGTCCCGTGGTATGACGACGTCGTCTCGGCACCGATGAAGCGTGAAGGGTCGAACTGGTTGATCCCGGACGTTGTCGGTTTCGGCGTCGAGATCAACGAAAGCGAAGCTGCAAAACATCCGTTCAAGCCCGAAGTCTTTCACAGCAGAACGGCAGTGCTGGACGACGGCACGATTGTCGATTGGTGAGATCATGAACCGATCCGAACAAACACCACCGTCCCGCCTGCGCCGCTTTGCAAGCCGCGATGGCGCCTTCAACGCTACCCCCGCCCGCATTGTCTTTGGCCTCGACAGTTCCACCGCGGTGCACGACGAAGTCCGGCACCTTGACCGCCGTCGGGCGCTTGTCATCTCGACACCGGGACGACGAGCAATGGCCGAGGAGATAGCCGCAGCTCTGGGCGACCTCTCCGTCGGCGTGCTGCCAACCGCAGTCTCCCAGGTACCCATTGAACTGACTCGCGCCGGACGCAAGGCCGCCACCGAGATGGGTGCGGATTGTATTGTCTCGATCGGCGGCGGGGCCTCCATCGGGCTCGCCAAGGGCATCTCGCTGGAACTCGGCCTTCCCATCATCAACATACCGACGACCTATTCGGGATCGGAGATGACGGCCTTCTGCGGAATTACCATCGACGGCGTGAAGATCATGCACGAGCATCTCAACATGCTCGCCCATACGGTGATATACGATCCCAGGCTATCGCTTGGTCTGCCGCGCGCCAGCAGCGCTGCCAGCGCCCTGAACGCACTGGCCCATTGTGTCGACGGAATCTATGTCACTTCCTCAAGCCCCATCCATCAGCTAACCGCCATCGAAGGCGCCAAGGTGGTGGTCAACGGCATCCGCGCGGTGTGGGACAATCCCTCGTCACTCGAAGCCCGGTCCGAGCTGCTCTATGGGGCTTATCTGGCAGGCGCAGCGCTGGCCGGGGGCTTTGCACTGCAACATGGTTTGGCCCACACGCTGGGCGGCAGCTACAACGTACCGCACGGCAACGCCCATGCCGTGGTTCTTCCCTATGTGGCCGCCTACAATAGCGCCTTTGCCCGAGATGGCGTGGATGCGGTAGCGGCCTCGCTTGGCAGCGAAAGCCTGTCAGGAACGATCCACGACCTGCTGCACGAACTTGAACTTCCCGCCCGACTGCCCGATGTCGGGATCGGCACGGAGGATCTCGACCGCATCGTGGGCATCACTGTTGAAACCGACAACGGGCTTAATCCCGGCCCGGTCACACATGAAGCCGTACGTGGAATCGTCGACGCCGCCTTCATCGGCGCACGCCCCTAAATCCTAAACCTGCCAGCCGCACCGAACCCTTGCCTTTCCCGTCATGCGGGAAGGGCTTTTCCATTTCGCTCCACGCCAACACATCGGATCGACCGACCTGGGGGCCTTCATCCACCTGAACCACCAACCACCGGCCGCCCACATGAGATGAGCGGCCGGTTTGACGTACGAAGGAATGTCGGCAAAGAAGATCGAAGGACCCGGTCTCAATCCCCGGTTTCCAGCAGGGACCCTTTCCCGTTTCCTGTAGAGGAAACGGCGCCGGGTCCCGAACGGAGCCGTCGCCAGATCGTCCATATCACGATTGTCACCGAGATGATGGCGAGCCCAAGCGCGATCGGACGCTGCAGGTAATAGGACAATTCGGTCGAGCGAGCCATCGCAATCGCAATATTGGTCTCGAGCAGGCCGCCCAGGATGAACCCCAGCACGGAAGGAATGACCGGGATGGTGGCCGCCCGCATCGCAATCACCAGAACCAGAGCGCCGATCATCACCCAGATATCGAACATCGAGTTGTTGACCGCATAGGCACCGAAGAACGAGAACAACGTGACATAGGCCGCAATCATTGCCTTGGGCAGACGCAGCAGAGCAGCCATATAGCGCGAACAGAAGAAGCCCATCACCACCACGAGCAGGTTTACCACGAAATAGCCGGTGAAGAACGAATACATCAGCCCTGGCTGCTCGGTGAAGAGCAGCGGCCCGGGCTGTAGCCCGTGAAGCGTCAGGGCACCGATGAACACCGCCGCAGCCGCACTTCCTGGAATGCCAAGCGATAGCAACGGAATGAGTGATCCCCCGATATTGGCCGAGGCCGAGGCCTCGGCCGCGAACAGTCCGCTCTGGGAGCCCTTGCCGAACTCCTCGGGATGAGCAGAAATGCGGCGCTCCAGCGAATGGGCAACGAAGGGGGTGGATTCCGGCCCGATGGCAGGCAGGACGCCGATCCCGACCCCCAGCGTGGACGAGCGTAGCAGCAGCCATCGATCGTAAATGACCCGCTTCCAGACCTTGGCAACGCTCGATGCACCGACCTTGCCTGCGCCGACCGCATTTTCGCCCCGGATCGCCTCAATGGCCAACTGCAGGGCTTGCGGCAGACAGAAGAAGCCGATCAGCACCGCCACCACGCCGAGCCCGGAGTAGAGATTGTAAAACCCGAAAGTCATTCGTGCAGCTCCGTCTACCGGGCTGATCCCGATCGCCGCGATGCTTAGCCCGATGAAGACCGACGCCAGGTTGGACAGAAGCGGCGTCTCCATCATGACCACGACAACGACAAGGCTGAAGATCACCAGCATGACGTATTCGGGCGCTCCGAACCTCAACGCGAGTTGTGCCAACACGGGCGTCATGAAGACCAATGCCACGGCGGCGATCATTCCGCCGATCCCCGAGCCGACGGCCGAAATCCCAAGTGCCTGCGGCGCCTCGCCCCGCTTGGCCATGGCGTAGCCTTCCCATCCGCTGATGATCGAGGCAGGTGTGCCGGGAATGTTGAGCAGAATAGCCGAAATGCTGCCGCCATAGATCGCTCCGGCGTAAATCCCCACCAACATGATCATGCCGTGATCGGTCGACATGATGAAAGTCACAGGAACCAGCAGGACGATGCCGAATGTCGCCGTCAAGCCGGGGATGGCACCAATGATGATGCCCAGAAACACCCCAAGTACCGCCGCCGCGATATTGGACAGGGATAGCGCCGCGATGAGCCCTTCGATCATGCTCACTTCTCCATCACTGTGAAGATGGTCTCGTCGATCCAGTGGTCGACGCCAGCTTTAGGAACGGGGACGAATAGAACTGTCGTTATCAGAATGGCCAGTGCCAGCACGAAAACCACTGCCCCAGCGCTGGCAATGGGCCTGAGCGTTCCGAGGGTGATCCAGAGCGAGGCTACCAGTGCAAGCGAACTCGCAAGCACGAAGCCCAAGCGGTTGAGCAGAGCAACATAAATCAACCAGACCGCGCAGAAGGCAATGATCCTCACCATCCGCCTTCGCTCGCCTGCAGTTCGACCGAAGACCGCTCCGGGCAATGCCGCCCGAGCAGGCCTCCGCCAAGGGATTGTCGGCAGTACAGCCAGCCCTGTCAGGAGGAAGGCCGTTGCCGTGATGAAGACGGGATAGCTCATCAGACTAGACGTATCCTGCACCGCGGCGATCACGACGCAGGCCAGCACCACCAACAGCAACAGCGGCAACATCCGATAGGACATGTAGTCACCCAGGATTCATGATGAACGAGGCCCGCTGTCAGCACAGCGGGCCGGACAGACAGGGTCTTACTCGGATCTTACTCAGACAGGCGCCCGCTCGAAATGAGGAACTCTCTCAACTCCTCGAAGGTTTGTGCATAGCTCTCTTTGGTCGCTGCTTCATCCGCAGGGGTCAGGCGAAGACTGGCCGCCTGAAAAGCCTCGGTGGCCTCGGGTGTCGAGAGCGTGGCAAGAAACTCGTTCGCAAGCCATGCCTTGCGATCCTCTGGAACACCGGTCGGCAAGGCAAGGAAGCGTGTCGCTCCCCAAGTCTGGCCGACCATCGGAATGTCCAATTCTGCGAAAGTCGGAGTGTCAGGAAGACCCGGATGACGCTCATCTCCCGTAACCGCTACCGCGCGCAGATCTCCGTTGCGGACGAATTGCTCGACCTCACTGAAGAAAGCCGCCGTTGCATCCACATCCCCGGCCAGCAGCGCAGTCACACCCTGACGCCCGCCATCAAAGGGAATGAAATTAAACTCGACCCCCTCCTGCTCGGCCAGAAATTCACTGACGAACAGAAACATCGAATTTGGATTCATGCCGACTTGAAGCGTGTGCTCTTTAGCATGCTCCACGATCTCGGGCAGCGTCTTGTCGCCAATATCGGACTCGCTGCGAACTAGCCAGATGACCGGATCAAAGCTGATCGTCGCAATGGGCTCGAACTCATCGATTCCGAAGCTCGCATCGCGCAGCAGAACGTCGGTGAACATGAATGGGTTAGCGATCACCCCGATGGTATAACCATCGGCCTGCGCCTGCTTCGCAAGATAGGTATGGCCGACGATCCCGGCGCCGCCGACCCGGTTTTCGACGCGGAACTGCGTACCGTTGTGCTGCTCGGTCAGGTCAGCGACCGTGCGCGCTGTCACGTCGACGGCACCACCAGCTGGGTACATGACCACGAGGCTAACCGGCCGGCGAGGAAAGTCCGAGGGCTTTTCCTGGGCCAGGGCTATCATTGGTTCGGCGATGGTAGAAAGCCCGAGCGCTAGGGCCGCGAAGAAAAGCTTTCGGAAAGGTAGAGATGGCGTCATTTTTATTGTCCTCCCAAACGATTTCAGTGAGAACTATGAGCACCCGGTTGAATCATGTCTAATGATTGTTGGTGATTGTGCGATAACCAATTGCTTTTCTTCAAAGCAGTGTAATGACCCCCTGGTTTCTGCACACCCTACGCAGCTAATGCAGGGTGTGCTCGGGGTGCCACATAGCCCAGCGACTGATGTGGCCGCTCTTCGTTGTAGTACCGGATCCAGCGGCCGATGATCGCTCTGGCTTGGCCCAACGACTCGAATCGATGCACCAGGGCTTCTTCCAGCGCGGCTTGGGTCGGTAATACAACGTCCGCCGGGGAAGCCCCAGCCACCGACACAGCTTGACGAGCGATACCACATGGCCCTCCTGGGCCATCTCCGCCTGCAACGACGTTACGAGTTCTCGTCCTCGTCGAGCAGGCGGCGAAACGTTTTTAGTGCGTAGATCTATAGGTGGGCTTCGCCCAGCGCCTCCTTGGTTTCCCGCAGCTCGGATTCGTACTGTTCGCGGATGTCCTTGGGGCGGGCCTTGAATCCGTTCTCCATGCTGCGTTGGGCCTCATCGATCCAGCCCGACCTCGGAGACGGTGAGGTCGTACTGGCGGGCCACCTCAGCGACCGTGGTCTTGCCCTTGAAGATGTCCATGACCACGGCAGCCTTGCGCTTCGCGGTCCATCGCTTGATGGGGTTATCGTCGCTCATCCTGTCCTCCTGATGGCTGCACGATAGCCTGTACAGCTCAGAAGGGGGTCACTTCAGCTCCAGAGTCGTCAGAGCCTTCGCCATCGGCTTGCCGACAACCGTTCTCGCATGAGCTTGATTGCCCTGGTCCAGGTGGGCGTAGCGCTGCGTGGTGGCGATATTGACATGGCCGACAGTTCAGGGAGTGGCCACGGCGTACCAGCGCCGAGGCCATCGGCATGGATGAAAAAATTCCGGAGGATTACGGAAAGTCCTCTCGGCTCAGTATGGCGCGATCTCTGATGGATTGGTCACCAACAAGGAAAGGCCAGGCGGAGGGGAGGGGAGGGGAAGTGATGTTCCTTCCTGTGTTGAGGGCTCCATTGGCGGGCCCGCCATGGCGCTGCTCCTGATACGCCTCATGACAGTGGGGCTCTTCCACCCGCTGCCAGGCAGGCGCCATAACACGCTGTTATCATTGATATTTTAAAATCACTCGATCAGCAGAACATCGAGTGATGGAGCCGACGCTACAGGCCACCCGGCAATCTATGCGATACTTCGCGCTTTTCCCGCAGACCACGGACGCATGCCCATGTCCCAAGGTACGCTTTTCATCATTTCCGCTCCCTCCGGCGCCGGCAAGACCACGCTGGTACGCGAGCTGATCGAGAGCCTCGACGGCATTCAGGTCTCGGTGTCGCACACCACCCGCGCCCGGCGCCGCGGCGAAGTGGATGGCGTCAACTACCACTTCGTCGAGGTGGCCAGCTTCGAGGCGATGATCGAGCGCGGCGAGTTCTTCGAATACGCCAGGGTGTTCGACAACTACTACGGCACTTCACGGCCTTCGGTGGAGGCCATGCTCAACGCGGGGCAGGACGTCATCCTCGAGATCGACTGGCAGGGCGCCCGCCAGGTACGCCAGCAGATGCCGGATGCGGTCTCGATCTTCATACTGCCGCCCTCCCGTGACGAGCTGGAGCGCCGCCTGGCGAGCCGCGGTACCGACGAACACGCCACCATCGCCCGGCGCATGCGCGATGCCATTGGCGAGATGTCGCACTACGACGAATACGATTACCTGGTGATCAACGACGACTTCACCACCGCCCTGCGCGAGCTGCAATCGCTGGTGATCAGCCGTCGCCTCAGCCTGGACCGGGTAGGCAAGGGCCATGCCCCCCTGTTGGCGGCGCTCTTGTCACAGGCGCCAGGCGTCGAGTAATCTAGTCTGTCCTGCTCCATTTCGGATTTCCGGTTCCGGCCGGGGACATTCACAGCTTTCAGGAATACCTACATGGCGCGTGTCACCGTCGAAGATTGTCTGGAAAACGTCGAAAATCGCTTCAAGCTGGTGATGATTTCCACCCAGCGCGCTCGTCAACTGGCCCGCGGCTCCCGCGATGCCCTGCTGCCCTGGGAAAACGACAAGCCCACCGTCATGGCCCTGCGCGAGATCGCTGCCGGCCTGGTCGACAAGAGCGTACTGGACGAGCCGATCGAGGCGCCGGTCAGAATTCGCCACGAAGGCGAGCCGGGCATCGCCATCGAGGAGTAAGGCGAGACTCGAGGCGCGCTCATGTTCACCATCGACGACCTGGCCGACCGACTCGGCGGCTATCTTCCCCCCGACGAGATCCAGCAGGTCAAGCGCGCCTTCTACTATGCCGAACAGGCCCATGATGGCCAGCAGCGACGCTCGGGTGAGCCCTATGTGACCCACCCGCTGGCAGTCGCCAATATCCTCGCCAACATGCACATGGATCATCAGAGCCTGATGTCCGCGATGCTGCACGATGTCATCGAGGACACCGGCGTCACCAAGGAGGCCCTCGCCGAACAGTTCGGCAAGCCGGTGGCGGAACTGGTCGATGGGGTTTCCAAGCTGACCCAGATCACCTTCGAGGACAAGGCGGTCGCCCAGGCCGAGAACTTCCAGAAGATGGTATTGGCGATGTCCCGCGATATCCGGGTCATCATCGTCAAGCTCGCCGACCGCCTGCACAACATGCGCACTCTGGGTGCCCTGCGCCCCGAGAAGAAGCGTCGAATCGCCCGTGAAACCCTCGAGATCTATGCCCGCATCGCCAGCCGGCTGGGCATCAATACCATCCGGGTGGAGCTCGAGGACCTCTCCTTCCAGGCTTTGCACCCGATGCGTTCCGAGCGCATCAAGCGTGCCGTCTCCAGTGCCCGTGGCCATCGCCGCTCGGCGATCAGGCAGATCCAGAACACCCTGCAGAAGAGCCTCGACGACGAACGGCTTGCGGGCACCGTGATCGGCCGTCAGAAGCACCTGCTGTCGATCTACAAGAAGATGCGCGACCAGCGCAAGCCGTTCGCCGAGATCATGGATGTCTTCGGTTTTCGCATCATCACCGAAGACGTCGACAGCTGCTACCGTATCCTGGGGATGGTCCATAACCTCTACAAGCCGGTACCGGGACGGTTCAAGGACTATATCGCCATACCCAAGGCCAACGGCTACCAGAGCCTGCATACCACGCTGTTCGGCAGCGGCGGCATGCCCATCGAGGTACAGATCCGTACCCGCGAGATGGAAGCCATGGCCAACAACGGCATCGCCGCCCACTGGCTCTACAAGGCGGGCCAGACCGACCACCCCATCGCCGAGGGCAGCCACGCCCGCGCCCGGGAGTGGGTCAAGGGGCTGCTGGAGATGCAGCGCCATGCCGGCGATTCGCTGGAATTCATCGAGCACGTCAAGAACGACCTGTTCCCCGACGATATCTACGTGTTCACGCCACGCGGCGATATCATGGAGCTGCCCCAGGGCGCCACGGTCATCGACTTCGCCTACACGGTACATACCGATATCGGCAACAACTGCATCGCCTGTCGTATCGACCGCCATCTGGCACCGCTCTCCACCCGACTCGAGAGCGGCCAGACCCTGGAGATCATTACCGCACCCGGCGCGAAGCCCAACCTGGCCTGGCTCAACTTCGTCGTCACCGCCAAGGCGCGCTCGGCGATACGCCATGCGCTCAAGCACCAGCAGCATACCGAAGCCGTGCAACTGGGCCGCCGCCTCCTCAACAAGGCGCTGGCCGACTTCGAGACGAGCCTGGAAGAGCTGCCCGAGCATGTATTACCTGATGTCCTGGCCGAACTATCGCTGAAGCATGAGGATGCCCTGCTGGAATCCATTGGACTGGGCACGCGAGTCGCCTATGTGGTGGCCCGGCGCCTGATCGATGCCCTTCACGGTGATGGCGACAATGCCGGCCAACGCCCCGTCCAGCCCCATGGCCCCATCATGATCAGCGGTGCCGAGGGCATGGTGATCAACTTCGCCCGCTGTTGCCATCCGCTGCCCGGCGATCCGGTGGTGGGACACCTCTCGGTGGGCAAGGGCATCGTGGTGCACCGTACCGAATGCCGCAATCTCGATGAGCTGAAAGGCGATCCCGACAAACTGTTCGGCCTGGAGTGGTCCAATGAGATCGACGAGGACTTCCCCGTCGCGCTGCGCATCGAGATCGAGAGCCGCCGCGGCCTGGTGGCCGAGTTGGCCAGCCTGGTCACCGACGCCGATGCCAACATCGAGCGAATCGGGATCGAGGAGCGCGATGCCAGGCTATCCATCGTCCATCTGACACTGGCGGTCCGCGACCGCGTACATCTGGCCCGCATCATCAAGCGTATCCGCAATCTTTCACACGTCGGCAAGATCAGTCGCGTCGGCAATTGATCCCACTACCGCCCGTCCGCCGCCAGATGCGGCGGGCAGGCAGTGTTCGTTGACCACACCGGTTTCGGTCGTCCCAACAAGGAGCCATCCATGAGCAACAAGGCAGTCATCAATACCGACAAGGCACCCGCCGCCATCGGCCCTTATTCCCAGGCCATCAAGGCCGGCAACACCGTCTACCTGTCGGGCCAGATTCCCCTGGACCCGGCCACCATGGAGCTGGTCTCCGACGACTTCGAAGCCCAGGCCCGGCAGGTATTCTCCAACCTGAAGGCCGTCTGCGACGAAGCGGCCGGCTCCCTCGGCGAAATCGTCAAGATCAACCTCTACCTGGTGGACCTGGACAACTTCGCCATCGTCAACAGGGTGATGGAGGAGTTCTTCACCGCTCCCTTCCCGGCTCGTGCCGCGGTTGGGGTGAAGGCGCTGCCCAAGGGAAGCCAGGTCGAGGCGGAAGCGGTCATGGTCATCGGCGATTGATTCAGGCACTTATATGAGGCTGTTTCTAGCGCTGGTGCCGCCGCCCGAGCTGCGTACGCGGCTCGGTGAGCTGGCCGATATCGCCCATGCCCGCTGCGGCGGACGGCGCATGCCGGACGACAGGCTGCATCTGACGCTGGCCTTCCTCGGCGAGGTGGACGAGAAGCGTGCGGTGGAGCTGGCCGAATGGGTCAGCACGCTGGGCGTTGCACCCGGGCGCTGGCGACTCGACAGCTGGAGCTGTTTTCAGCGGCCCCGTATCGTCTGGATCGGTAGCCAGCGCCCCGCCCCACCGCTCGAGACGCTCCAGCGCACGCTATGGGATGGACTCGAGGCCCGCGGCTTTCCTGGGCGCCCTGCGCGCTTCGTGCCACACGTCACCCTGCTGCGCCGCGCCGACTCACTGGCAACGTTCGATTTACCGGACATCGATCTTGCGTGGCCTTATAATAAGCTGGAGCTGATCCAATCCATCATGGATGGCAGCGGTGCCGCCCGCTATACCACACTGGCGCGATCAGGCGGAGCCTGATGGCCAGGCCGCAGGCGATCGTGCCCCGGCAACTAGAGAGCCTGGAATATTGAAGACAACCATCATGGCCGGCGTCGTTGCCCTGGCGGGGCTGACGGCCAGCTTTCCGAGCATGGCCGATATCTATCTGGCTGCCGGCGCCACCAGCGAATCCACCGCCGCCCTGCGCATCGAGGTGGATAGGGTCATCGGGCTCGAACGCGTCCACCCCCAGCTCGACCTGCGCCTGGGAACCGGCCTGTTGCTTCTCTCCAGTGGGGAGGAAGACGGCAACGCCGCCTGGCTGCTCACCCCGGCACTACGCTGGACGTTCGCCCATGCCCGGCAGGTCTTCGTCGAGGGGAATATCGGCGCCGCCCTTTTCCTGAATACCCGGGTCGAGGACCGGCAGCTTTCCACCGCTTTCCAGTTCCAGGATCGCCTCGCACTGGGTCTGCCGGCAGGCAACGGAGAGCTGACCCTCAGCCTGACCCATTACTCCAACGGCGGCATCAAGCGGCCCAACGATGGCTTCGAAATACTGAGCCTCGGCTATCGCTGGGCGCTGTAATACCTTCTGGAAAGCGTCAGACCGGCTCGGGCAGGAAGCCGCCCTCCTTCATGACCTGGGTGTAGCCGTCACGGTAGCTGGGGTAGCGGAACGTATAGCCGGTTTCCAGCAGGCGGGTGTTGTCGCAACGCTTGCTGGCCCGCTTGCGCAGCGGCGCCTGAATCACTTCGGTAGGCTCCACCTTGAGCCGCTTCGCCATCCAGGACATGACGTCGTAGAGAGGTTCGGGGGCACAGTCGCTGGCCAGATAGAGGGTCTCCAGCGGCTGGCCCGCTTCACTCCGGGCGATCAGATGAGCCAGTACACCCGCGCAGTCGTCACGATGGATACGGTTGGAGTACATGGGAGGCGCCGTGGGTGCGATACGCCCCTCCAGGACCTGGCGGATCAGGCGATCGCGACCGGGGCCATAGATGCCGGAAAAACGCACCGCGGTTCCGGGGATCGGGCTATCATGCAGTGCCTGCTCGGCTTCGCGCATCAATACCCCAGAGAAACCCGCGGCTTCGGCCAGGCTTTCTTCGTCGACCAGCTCGCCTTCCTTCTGGCCGTATACGCTGGTGGACGAGACGAAAAGGATACGCTGCGGCGCGCTTTTGCGGCCTTCGTAGAGGCTCAGTACGGCCTTGAGGCCATCCAGGTAAGCAGCCCGGTAGGCCGCTTCCTCGAAGCGGTCGGCGCTGGGGGTGTAGACTACGAAATCGGCGTCAGGCAGCTTTTCCAGGGCCGCCTCATCGCTGAGGTCCAGCAGCAATGGCTCGATGCCGCTGCCTTCGAGTGCCGACACGCTGCGCCGCGCACCGATGACGCGATGGCCGGCTGCCATGAGCTCACGAGCCAGCACCATGCCGATGTCGCCACAACCTAGAATCAGTGTTGTCTTCTTCACCTTTCTCTCGCCCCCTGATAAAAAGTCCCTATTGGAAAAACCCACATCTATCGTCCGAGAGGATGCCCGAAGGGCACCACCATGACTCTAACAGAACTTCGCTACATCGTAACCTTGGCCCAGGAACGTCATTTCGGACGTGCCGCCGAGCGCTGCTTCGTCTCCCAGCCGACGCTGTCCGTGGCGGTGAAGAAGCTCGAGGAGGAACTGGGTGTCGCGCTGTTCGAGCGCTCCAAGTCCACCGTTCAGGTAACGCCCATGGGCGAGAAGATCGTCGAGCAGGCCCAGCGCGTGCTGGAGCAGAGCAGCGTGATCAAGGAACTGGCCAACGCCGGCAAGGATCAGCTGGCCAGTCCCCTGCGCATCGGCGCCATCTACACCATCGGCCCCTACCTGTTCCCCCACCTGGTGCCCGCCCTGGCCCGCAGCGCCCCCCAGATGCCGCTCTACATCGAGGAGGGCTTCACCGCCAACCTGCGGCGCAAGCTGAGAAGCGGCGAGCTCGATGCCATTATCATTGCCCTGCCCTTCACCGAGACCGATGTGGTCACCAAGCCGCTCTACGACGAAGCGTTCGAGGTCTTGATCCCCGCCGATCACGCCTGGGCGAAGCGTGACCACATCGACAAGGAGGACCTGCTCGACGAGCGCCTGTTGCTGCTCGGCGAAGGGCATTGCTTCCGGGACCAGATTCTCGAGGCCTGCCCTGCCATCAGCCACAAGCTCAACAGCCCCCACAATACGCTCACGGCCGAGGGGGGCTCGCTGGAAACCATCCGTCATATGGTGGCTTCGAAACTCGGCATCACGGTACTGCCCCGCTCGGCCATTGGCACGGTCCACTACGAAACCGGCCTGCTCACCAGCCGACCCTTCGGCGAACCGGCTCCCTCGCGTACCGTGGCCATTGCCTGGCGAGCCAGTTTCCCCCGCCCACGCGCCATCGACGCCGTGACCAACGCCATCAAAAAGTGTCATGAGCCACTTCCCGAGCCGGCATGAGCGCTGACATAAACGCTCTTGACGCGCCGGTCAGCTCCCTGAAGGGAGTCGGGGAAGCGCTGGTGCTGAAACTGGCCCGGCTGCGCGTGGAAAGCGTGGCCGACCTGCTCTTCCACCTGCCGCTGCGCTACCAGGATCGTACCCGCATCACACCCGTCGGCACCCTGCGTGCCGGACACGAGGCCGTGGTGGAAGGGGAGGTGGTGGCCAGCGAGGTGGTCCGCGGCCGGCGGCGCAGCCTGCTGGTACGGCTTCGAGATGGCTCGGGCATCCTCAGCCTGCGGTTCTTTCACTTTTCACCGGCTCAACAGCAGCAGTTTCTTCCCGGCACCCGGGTTCGATGCTTTGGCGAGGCACGGGCAGGCGCTACCGGCCTGGAGATCTACCATCCCGAGTATCGTCTGTTGAGCGCAGACGTTCCCCCGGTGGAAGATCATCTCACGCCGATCTACCCCACCACCGAGGGGCTCAATCAGACACGGCTGCGGGCCTTGATCGAGCAGGCCCTGGCGCGACTCGACGCCGCGCCCGATGCGCTGCCCGACTGGATACCCGAGTCGCTGCGCGAACGCTTCGGCCTGCCGGAGCTGCACCACTGTCTGAAGGTGCTGCACCAGCCCCCGCCGGAAGCGGACCCCGAGCAGTTGGCCGGCGGCCGTCATCCGGCAAGCCGACGCCTGGCCCTGGAGGAACTGCTGGCCCACCAGCTCAGCCTGCGCGAGGTGCGCCTGCGCATCCAGGAGGACGGCGCGCCACGTCTGCCCAGCGGCCGCAGCCTGCAGGCGCGCTTCCTTACCCAGCTGCCCTTCTCCCTGACCGGCGCGCAGCGCCGTGTGCTCGACGAGATCGGCGCCGACCTGGCACGTGAAGTGCCCATGCTGCGCCTGGTGCAGGGCGACGTGGGCTCGGGCAAGACGGTGGTGGCGGCGATGGCGGCACTGTCCGCCATCGCCGGCGGCTGCCAGGCCGCCATGATGGCGCCCACCGAGATTCTGGCCGAGCAGCACCATCGTACCTTTCGCGCCTGGTTCGAACCCCTGGGTATCGATGTGGGATGGCTTTCGGGAAAGCTCAAGGGCAAGGCACGCCTGGATACCAAGGCAGCGATCCTCGACGGCCGGGCACGCATGGTGGTGGGCACCCACGCACTCTTCCAGGGTGACGTGCACTTCCAGCGCCTGGGGCTGGCCATCGTCGACGAGCAACACCGCTTCGGCGTCCACCAGCGGCTGGCCCTGCGCGAGAAGGGCGAGGCCGGCGGCCTGACGCCCCATCAACTGGTGATGACCGCCACGCCGATACCCCGCACCCTGGCCATGAGCGCCTACGCCGATCTCGACGTCTCGGTCATCGACGAGCTGCCCCCGGGGCGCACCCCGGTGAAGACCGTGGTGATACCGGACGATCGCCGCCCCGAGGTGGTGGCACGCATTCGTCACGCCTGCGCCGAGGGGCGACAGGCCTACTGGGTCTGTACGCTGATCGAGGAGTCCGAGGTGCTGCAGTGCCAAGCCGCCGAGGCGACCCGGGACGAGCTCACCGAGGCGCTGCCGGAACTGGCCATCGGTCTGGTCCACGGGCGCATGAAGGCCAGCGAGAAGGCCGCGGTGATGGACGCCTTCAAGACCGGCGAACTGGACCTGCTGGTGGCCACCACGGTGATCGAGGTAGGGGTCGACGTACCCAACGCCAGCCTGATGATCATCGAGAACCCGGAGCGGCTGGGGCTCTCCCAGCTGCATCAGCTGCGCGGTCGAGTCGGGCGGGGTTCCACCGAGAGCTTCTGCGTGCTGCTCTACCACGGCCCGCTGTCGGCCCACTCCCGGGAGCGACTGGCGGTGATGCGCGAGACAACCGACGGTTTCCGCATCGCCGAGAAGGATCTGGAGCTGCGCGGCCCCGGTGAAGTGCTGGGCACCCGCCAGACCGGCCTGGCCCAGATGAAGATCGCCGACCTCGAGCGCGACGCCGACCTGCTGGAGCGGGTCTCGCCGCTGGCCGAGGCGCTGCTCGCCACCCACCCCGAGGCCAGCCAACCGCTGATCCGCCGCTGGCTGGGCGAGCAGGCGGGCCGCTACGGGCAGGTGTGAGAGGCAAGAATGAAGCGCTGGACCGCACGGCCGCCCGCCGCAAAAAAACGGATTGTCGGTGCCAGCGTCAGCTCGCGACCGCGGGGTTGCCCGGGCAAGTGATCATCGCCACGACGGCAGCTTCCGCCGAGGCGCCTGCGGCGCCAGTCGCGATGCGGAGCAGCGCTCCAACAGGGTGGAAAAAGCAGTTCGCAACGCAGAGTCGAAGCGTCGAACCGGGCGCCCAACAGGGTAGAAAAAACAGCTGTCGGAGCCAGCTTTAGCTCGCGACCGCGGGGTTGCCCAGGCAGGCAATATCCTGGCCCAGCTCAGGGGGCGAATACCGCTTCTTCCCGCCCGTTGCGCGGCACCACCAGCCGGTTGGCGGCCTCGGCGAGGGGCGCCAGTTGCTGGCCAATCAGACGCAGCTGGCTCTGGATTGGTCGATAGGGTACCAGCGCCAGGCCATCGTCCTCGGCAGCGGCTGGTGTCTCGAGCCTCGTCAGCAGTGCCTCCACATCGGCCTCCAATGACCTCAGCGGCCGGCGAGCGTCCAACGCCTCGGCGATCTCGCCCAGCGTAGCGCCGATCTGTCGCGCCACCGGCACCAGGGCGGCATCGTCCTCGTCGTCGGCCAGGTGGTGACGATGGGCCCCCAGCGCCGAGAGGTGGCTGAGCAGGGTGTGAGACAGCACCAGGAAGCGCAGGCCATCGTCGGCTTCCGCCTTACGGTAGTGACCCGGCTCGTGCAGCATGTTGGTCAGCACCGTCGACAGCGCGGCATCGGCATTGTGGGCGTTGCGCCGCGCCAACCGGTAGGCCAGGTCGTCCTGCTTGCCAGCCTCGTACTGATGGATGATCTCGTCGAGATAGCCGCGGCTGTTGGTCAGCACCTTGGCCGCCTCGCGATGCAGGCGCCGCCCCTGCCAATCGGGCAGGATGAAGAACACCGCCAGCCCGGCAATCAACGCGCCGATCAGGGTATCGAACAGCCGCGGCCAGATCAGGTCGAAGCCGTCGCCGACCTGATTGAAGCTGCACAACACCAGCAGGGTGATCGCGGCCGTGGCAATCACGTAGTGCTTTTCGCGGTTGGCGAAGAACGCCACCCCGGCGACCACCGCGATCAGACTCTGTACCAGCGGCTGCGGAAACAGGGTGATCGACGCCCAGCCGACCACCAGACCGATTACCGTGCCCACGATTCGTTGGGTCAGGAAGCGACGCGTGGTGGCGAAGTTGGGTCGACAGACGAACAGTGTGGTGAGCAGAATCCAGAAGCCCTGCTCGGGGTCGAGCCACTGCAGCAAGCCATAGCCGGCAAGCAGTGCCAGCGGCAGGCGCAGGGCGTGGCGAAAGGTCGGCGACCCCAGTGTCAGGTTGAGGCGGATGCGCTCCCAAGCGTCCTTGAGGCTGCTCGGCGAGCGGTCGAACAGGCTGGAGTCGCGGCGTGGCTCAGCGGCGTCCGGCGTGTGGGCGCTGGACAGCTGCGCTTCGAGGGTCGTGAGGTTGTCGGCCAGCGCCTCGAGCGGGTGAAGCAGCTTGCGCCACTCGGGATTGCGCATGGCCCGCAGGTTGTCGATCGAGGCGCGCAGATCCTCCAATGCCTGCTCGCTCTGGCGATGATCGAAGGGGCGATTGAGCAGCAGCGCCTTGGCCAGTCGCCGACAGGCCAGTCCCTGCTGATCGAGCAACCGCTGGCAGCGAAATAGCACATCGTGGTGGAAGAACGCCTCGGTCAGGGCGGCATAGGGGTAGTGGGTCGAGCTGGCCCGCTCGTGAATGTCCTGGGCGATGAAATAGATACGCAGGTAGCGGTTCAGTTTGCGGTCACCGCGCTGGCCCTCGAGGCGCCGAAAGATCATCTCCTTGGCCTGGTTGAGCGCCTCGACCACCTTGCCGTTCTGGCGCGCCAACGCCAGCCGCCGCGCCTTGGTGTCGATCTCGCGCAGCGGCTCGAACAGCGCCGACTTGAGCATCAGGTATTCGCCCAGCGTCTTGTAGACCCGCGCCATGCTCTGCTTGACCGGCTGGCGCGAGAACAGCGCGCACCAGATCACCGAGATCAGCCCATACCAGGCCGCCCCGGCCAGGAGCAGCAGCGGCTGTTCCCAGGGCCTCACGTCGGGTACACCGCCATGATGCTCGATATTGATCATCGAGTAGATCGACAGGATCAGCGTGCCCGAGGCGATGGTGGCATAGCGCTGGCCGATGGCGCCGAGCATGATCAATACGAAGGTGGCCCCACCCAGGCCGGCGGCGAACAGCCACGGCCAAGGGTAGAGCCACTGCACGCTGAGCGAGGCCACGGCAAAGCAGGCCAGAGTCACCAGCAGCGCCTGCAGGCGCCCCTGCCAGCTGTCGTCGGTCTCCGACAGGGCGCTGGAGATGATGCCCAGGAACAACGGGATGACCAACGCGATCTCGCCCAGCGTCCAGCTCAACGACAACGCCCCGCTGAAGGCCAGGAAGACCCGCAGGCTATAGGCAAACTTGTCGAGCGTCCACAGGCGCCGCAGCGATAGGGAAAGTGACGTCGGCATTCCAGATGATCCTACGGCATTAGACTTTAGTATAACTCAGTGCGCCGCATTCTCCTGCTTCACCCCTCAACGTTCTCTCGACGTCCAGTAATTCGTTTCACGACCCATGTTCGAATGATTCGCACACCACGCCTCTACTATTAGTACGTCACCCTTTCCGATACTCAAGAGTGTCCCATACCACCAACAAGGACAACCCTTATGGACATGAAACTGCTGCTGAACTGGCGGCTACACCTGACGGTGATACTGGCGTCACTGGTGGCCGAATGGATCGGCATCCTGCGCTTTCCGCTGGGTCCCGGCGTCCTGCTGCTGCTACCCCTGTTCTACGCCTTCGTCATCGGCGTGCTGCTCAACCCTCATCTGTTCTCGGGCATGGACAAGGTGATCCCCAAGCGGGTGAGCAATGCCGCCGGGCCGCTGATCCTGATCTCCATCCTCCCCTTCATTGCCAAGTTCGGCTCCACCATCGGCCCGGCCATCGAACAGATCATCGCTGCCGGTCCGGCGCTGATCCTGCAGGAGCTGGGCAACCTCGGCACCATGCTGCTGGCCCTGCCTGTCGCCGTGCTGGTCCTGCGCATGGGGCGCGAAGCCATCGGTGCCACCTACTCCATCGCCCGCGAGCCCAACATCGCCATCATTTCCGACAGGTACGGCCTGCGCAGCCCGGAAGGGATCGGCATCATGGGCGTCTACGTGGTCGGCACCATGTTCGGCACGCTCTATTTTGCACTGATGGCAGGCTATATCGCCTCCCTGGATATCATCGACGTACGTGCCCTGGCCATGGCCTGCGGGGTCGGCAGCGGCAGCATGGTAGCCGCCTGTTCCGGCGCCCTGGTGGAAGCCGTGCCCCACATGCGTGACGAACTGCTGGCCTTCTCCGGCGCCAGCAACCTGCTGACCTACGCCACCGGCCTCTACGTCTCTCTGTTCATCGCCCTGCCGGTTGCCGAATGGCTCTACAAGCGTCTGGGCGGCGCTGCCCTGAAGGAGGCTCGCCATGAAACCCTCTGATACCGCTGCACCGGAACCCCTCTTCGACACCGACCAGCTCCAGGAGCTTCGCCCCGAGAATCAGCTCGGCAAGACCGCCCTGTTGCTCGGTATGGTCTGCCTGGCCGCCTGGATCGCCAACATGGTCAACGGCTCGCCGCTGCACCAGGCCCTGCCCGGCATGATCATCCTCTACGTGATGGTGATGATCGGCCTGGTGATCGGCCGTCTCTCGCCCTTCTATCTGCCCAGCGTGGCCTGGGTGTCGCTGATCAGCATCCTGATGACGCTCCCTTTCTTCCCGGGCAACGCCTGGATCGTCGAACGCCTTTCCCACGTGGACTTCCTGGCCGTGGTGACACCGGTACTGGCCTACGCAGGCCTGGCACTGACGGGCCGCGAGTTCCAGATGTTCAGGCAGACCGGCTGGAAGCTGGTGATCATCTCACTGCTGGTGTTCACCGGCACCTTCGTCGGCTCGGCCGTCATCGCCCACCTGATCCTGTAAGGAGCTGCCTTCATGGACGACAACAGCCTGCCGACACTGGAAGAACTCCAGGCCTGGCGGCATGACTTTCACCGCCACCCCGAGACGGCCTTCGAGGAGTTCCGCACCAGTGAACGTGTCGCCGCCCTGCTGACCGATTGGGGCCTCGAGGTCACGGCCGGCATCGCCGGCACCGGTGTGGTAGGCGTACTGGAAGGCCGCCTGGGGGCCGGCCCGAGCATCGGCCTGAGGGCCGATATGGATGCCCTGCACGTCACCGAGGAGAATGGCTTCGCCCATGCCTCCACGTCCGCCGGCAAGATGCATGCCTGCGGCCACGACGGCCATACCACCGTGCTGCTGGGTGCGGCCCGGGCCCTCTCCCGGGACCCCGACTTCCGCGGCCGGGTGGTGTTCATCTTCCAGCCGGCGGAGGAGAACGAGGGCGGTGGACGAGTCATGGTCGAGGAAGGATTGTTCGAGCGTTTCCCGATGGAGGCCGTTTACGGCCTCCATAACTGGCCGGGGCTGCCGGTGGGCGAAGCCGCGGTGCACGACGGCCCGGTCATGGCCGCCTTCGATATCTTCTCGCTGACCCTGGCCGGCAAGGGCTGCCACGCGGCGATGCCGCACCTTGGCACCGACACCCTGCTGGCCACCTGTCAGATGATCACCCAGTTGCAGGCGCTGATCAGCCGTGAAGCGCCGGCACACCAGCCGGCGGTGCTGAGCATCACCAGCTTCCATGCCGGTGACACCTATAACGTGATTCCGGAAAGGGTCGAGCTGCGCGGCACGCTGCGCTGTTTCGACATGGCGCTCAAGGAGCAGTTGGAAGCGCGCCTTCGACAGGCCATCGACAGCCTGGCCGACTTTCATGGCCTCCGTGCCCAGTTGGACTACCACCGGCGCTACCCGGTGACGCTCAACGATCCAATCCACGCCCAGCGCTGTGCCAAGGCGCTCGGGGACACTCCCGGCATCACCCGGGTGCATCGCGACCTGCCGGCCAGCATGGCCTCGGAGGATTTCGCCTTCCTGCTGCAGGAGCGGCCGGGGGCCTATATCTGGCTGGGTAACGGCACCGAATCGGCCTCGCTGCACAACCCGCGCTACGACTTCAACGATGCCCTGTTGCCGATCGGCACCCGCTATTGGGTCACCCTGGTCCAGTCGCTGACGCGCTGATCCCGGTTCATTCCGTCCGGGCTCGTCTTCCCGCCTGTCGGCGGGGGATGCCCCTGTGCCCTGAAAAGGAGCCAAGCAATGTCTCTTTCCATTACCGTGATCGGCCTCGGACAGATGGGGGGCGCCATGGCGCTGACCCTGCAGCAGGCCGGCTTCTCCGTCGCCGGCAGCGACATCAGCGCCGATTCCCGGCGGCGGCTGGCCGACCTGGGGGTGCCGACCACGGCCCCCGGGGACATCGTCACCAGCGACGTCTACCTTCTCTCGCTACCCACCTCGGCCCAGGTCCGCGAGGTCATCGAGACGTCGCCCGGCCTGCTCTCCCTGGCCCCCAGCGGCAGCGTGATCGTCGATACCTCCACCTCCGACCCCGCCGTCAGCCGCGAACTGGCCGCCAAGGTGGCCGCTGCCGGCCTGAAGTGGCTGGACGCTCCGGTCAGTGGTGGCCCCCGCGGCGCCGCCAGCGGCACACTCGGCATGCTGCTGGGCGGCGACGCCGATACCGTGGAGCACCTGCGGCCGATGCTGGAAGCCATGTCGGCGAAATTCACCCACGTCGGCGGCCCCGGCTGCGGCCACACGGTCAAGCTGGCCAACAACTACCTGTGCGCCGCCCACCTGATCACCACTGCCGAGGCAGTGGCCCTGGCCGCCCGCGGTGGCGTCGATCCCTCCGCCTGCCTGGCCGGGCTCAATAGCGGCTCGGGCCGCAGCGCGGTGAGCGAAGTGAATTTCCCCGAGTGGGTACTCTCCGAACGCTTCGACTCCGGCTTCACCATGGGGCTGATGCGCAAGGACCTCGGCCAGGCCCAGGCCGCCGCCAAGGCTCTCGGCCTGTCGCTGCCGCTGCTGGCGCAGGTGGCCCGGGCCTGGCAGCAGAGCCGCGACGCCATTGCCGACGGCGAGGACTTCAACCGTATCGTCACCCCCGTCCTGCAGGCCACCACGACAGAGGAGCCGACGCCATGAACTCGCTTGATCGACGTGCCCGGGAACACCTCGACGCCCTGCTCCATCGCTTCGAGATGGGTAGCCTCGACGCCCCGCTGACCAACTGGATCGGCGGCTGCCTGACCGCCGGCAGCGGAGAGGCCGTCACCCTCGACAGCCCCGTCACCGGTAACCCCCTGGTGCGCTATGCCGATGCCGGTGCCGAGAGGGTCGAACAGGCGGTACAGGCGGCGGAAAAGGGCCAGCGGGAGTGGATGACGCTGACGGCCAGCGAGCGCGGCCGCCGCATGAACCGCGCGATACGGGCGCTAGAGGGCCACGAGGAGGCCCTGGCCGAGCTCGAGAGCCTGGTCGCCGGCAAACCGATTCGCGACTGCCGTGCCGAAGTGGGCAAGGTGCGCGAGATGTTCGAGTATTACGCCGGCTGGTGCGACAAGCAGCATGGCGAAGTGATTCCGGTGCCGACCACGCACCTCAACTACGTGCATCACGTGCCCTACGGCGTGGTGGGACAGATCACGCCCTGGAACGCACCGCTGTTCACCTGCGGCTGGCAGCTGGCGCCGGCCATTGCCGCCGGCAACGGCGTGGTGCTCAAGCCCTCCGAGCTGACGCCCTTCTCGTCGGTGGCGCTGGCTCGGCTGCTGGAGCAGGGAGGGCTCCCCGAGGGGCTGATCAATGTCGTCAACGGCCTGGGGCCCAGTACCGGCGCGGCGCTGACCGACCATACGGGCATTGCCAAGCTGGTCTTCGTCGGCTCGCCGGAAAGCGGGCGTCGCATTGCCGAAGCCGGCGCCCGCCGGCTGGTACCCAGCGTGCTGGAGCTGGGCGGCAAGTCGGCCAACATCGTCTTCGCCGACGCCAGCCTGGATGACGCCGTGGCCGGCGCCCAGGCGGCGATCTTCGCCGCCGCCGGACAGAGCTGCGTGGCGGGCTCACGGCTGCTGGTGCAGCGCGAGGTCTTCGACGAGGTGGCCGAACGCCTGGCACGGGCGGCCGCCTCCATTGCCGTGGGCCTGCCCGGGGACGAGGCAACCCGCATGGGCCCGCTGCAGAATGCCCGCCAGTTCGCCCGCGTGAGCGGCATGATCGCGGAAGCCGTAACCGCCGGCGCGCGCCTGCTGACCGGTGGCAGTCACCCCGAAACCCTGCCCGAGGAGGCCAGCGGCCACTTCCTCTCGCCCACGGTGCTCGCCGACGTGACCCCCGCGATGCGCATCGCCCGGGAGGAGGTGTTCGGCCCGGTGCTGGTGGTGATGCCCTTCGACGACGAGGCCGATGCGGTTCGGCTCGCCAACGGAACCCGCTTCGGCCTGGCCGGCGCGGTATGGACCCGCGACCCGGCCCGCGCCCATCGCGTCGCCGGACAGCTGCGCGCCGGCACGGTATGGATCAACGGCTACAAGGCGATCAGTGTGATGTCGCCCTTCGGCGGCTTTGGCGACAGCGGCTTCGGCCGCTCCAGCGGCCTCGAGGGTCTCCGTGAGTACACGGTACCCCGGAGCGTATGGGTGGAAACCGCCCCCGAAGCCAGCGTGGCATTCGGCTACGGCAGCGGCGTGGGCTGATCCTGGCCGGGAGGCAACGGCGTCCCGCAGCGAAATGCCTGCATCCAGCGAGCCAGGTGGCGCAGCAACAATACGCTGGCCTTGGGCTGCTGGCGCCCCACTCGCGTCACCATATGAGCCTGGGAACGCTGGAACAGGGGGTCGTCCACCGCCCGCGCCACCAGCCGCCCTTCGGCCAGGTCACGCGCCACGGCAAAGGCCGGCAGCAGGGTGATGCCCATTCCGCTGCGCACGTACTGGGCGAGAATCGCCATGGAGTTGGTGTTCATGGCGGTGCGGGGGTGGATTCGCGCCTGCTGAAAGGCCTGGTCGACCATCCGACGCACGCCATGGCTGGGATCCCACATGGCCATGGGTTCCGCGCTGAGCTGCACCAGGGTCAGGGGCTGCTGCTGGGCTGCCAGAGGGTGATCCGGCGGTAGAATCGCCATCAGCGGCTGCGGGCTGGAGGTCCAGAACCGCAATTGGTGGTGGGTCCGTTCGTGAAACATCAGGCCGATATGGGCCTGATCGGTCACGACGGCATCGATGATGCCCGAGGTACCGGCCAGATGGATGTCCAGTTGGATACCGGTGTGACGTTCGGTGAATTCCCGCAGCGGCTTGGCGATCAGGTCGCCGACGAAACCTTCACCGGCCACCAGTGCAACCGTGCCGGTCTCCAGACGCTGATAGGCTTCCAGCGAGGCGATGAAGCTCTCGTCCAGCGCGCCGCGCCGTTCGCAGTACTCCAACAGCATCTCGCCCTCCGGCGTTGGCCGAATGCCACTGCGCTGGCGCTCGAGCAGCTTGGCGCCCAGGGCATCCTCCAGCAGGCTGATCTGACGGCTCACCGCCGATGGCGCGATGTCGAGGCGTGCCGCGGCCTGCCGCACCGAGCCCGATTCGAGGGTAACGCGAAAATAGACCAGCCGCTGATGGGGGATGTCCAAGGTCGCTTCATACCATGCGAGGAGAGCTGTCGCCGCCCCGGATCAAAGATGTTTCAGTAGCTTCTGCAGCCGGGTCAGGTCGCCGGAATCGCCGACCAGACGCACCTTGCCGGCCATCATGCCTTCGAGAAAGGCCTGCTGAGTCGGCTTGCGAAGCACTTTCAGGGCCGCGGCCTCGTCCTCGAAACGCAGCTCGAGGTCCAGGTCCACGGGGAGCGCGCTGCCACTCCTGATGCCATGAGGCGACATGCGATAGTGGCGTGCAATGGAGAGATCCTCGGTTGCGATGCCCCAGTCGAGGCCCCGCATCTCGGTCAGTATCTGACGAAAACGTGGCTTGCGGCGCAGGGCGCGTTTGAGCAGCAACCCCAGCAGCCACAGCATCAGTCGCAGCTTCATGTCGAGTCCGATTCGATCAAGAGAGGATGAAACGTCGCGGCCTGCTGGGTCGGCAGGCCGCGCCACGGAAGACCCGTGTCGGCATTATTTCATTTCTTGCCGACGGCATCCTTGAGCCCCTTGCCCGGCTTGAAGGCCACCGTCTTGCTGGCCGGAATGGCCAGAGGCTGGCCAGTTTGCGGGTTCTTCCCGGTGCGGGCGGCACGCTCGCGAACGGTGAAGGTACCGAAACCGATCAGTGATACATCCTGACCCTGGGAAACGCTGCCGGTGATCTCGTCGAGAATGACGTTGAGCACCTGGCTGGCCTTGTCCTTGGAAAGATCCGCACGCTCGGCAATGGCCGCAGCAAGTTCTGGCTTGCGCATAAAGCCCTCCTGATATTGGCTGGTTCCGGCAACTGGCGCCGGTGGATTGTTATCCGCGCGATCAAAATGATGAAGCATTTGCCGCCTGCCACTTCCTGAGGAAGCCCCGGTTGTCTATAAAACCGCCCCTTGCTCCTGGAAAGCGTCATGCAAGGTGATACCGTCAAGTTCGCCCGCGGGCCAGAGCCCGCATAGGCACCGACGACACTAGCCTAGCAATGGCGGCGTAGCTCGCGCCAGCTCAACTTTCCGCCGCACGCAGCTCCCTGTCAACGCAAAGCCGATCAAACGTTCGTCTTGTGTCTCGGCCATGGCGACCAGATCCTGCCCTTCCCCTTCGATTCGCCAACGCGCCGGCGGCCGGG
Source organism: Billgrantia endophytica (assembly GCF_002879615.1). GTDB lineage: Bacteria > Pseudomonadota > Gammaproteobacteria > Pseudomonadales > Halomonadaceae > Halomonas > Halomonas endophytica. The sequence continues at coordinate 189,570 of NZ_PNRF01000027.1, read as the reverse complement.
TCGGTGGCAATGCCACGACAGGCAGCAACGGAGTCTTGACCAGTATCGGCCAGGCACCATAGACCACCTCGGAGGGCTCGCCGGTCAACGTCCGGGCCAGTGCCCGGGCGCTGGCCTGAAGCGGCTGCACGTACATGGCATTGACCCCGTCGACACAGGCCACGTCCCCCAGGGCATACACCCCAGGCGCCGACGTCGCCAGCCGGCGGTCCACCTGAATCCCCGCCGCGCCGGTTTCAAGGCCCGCCGACTCGGCCAGCTCCGTTCGCGGCCGAAGCCCGGTGGCTACCAGTACCAGATCGGCCTCCACCCGGCTGCCATCGCTGAGCGCCACCCCGACATCACCGCCGGCGGTTTCCAGCGTCTCCAGGCTGCGCCCCAGGTGCAGCGTCATGCCGCCCCTCTGGAAGGCTTCTCCCAGCGCTCGTCCCAGAGGCTCGGGGAGTAGCCGAGGCAGCGGCGCACTCTCCGGTGCCACCAGGGTGACGTCATGCCCACCGGCGGACAGGTCATTGGCGAATTCGCAGCCCACCAGGCCCGCCCCGATGATCGCCACCCGCGCCCGCCGGCCCAGCGCTTCCAGCGCAGCGTGGAATCGACGGTAGTCATCGAGGTCGTTGATCGTGAAGACGCGACCGGCCAGTGTCCCGGGAACGGTAAAAGGCACCGCCGGCGCCGCCCCCGTGGCCAGCACCAGCTCGCCCCAGGACAGACGCTCCTCCCCGACACGCAGCGTGCGCGCCTCGAGGTCGATACCCTCCACCCGGGTGTGGGTGCGCAGCACCACGCCCAGTCGGTCGGCGGTCTCCAGCGCCGAGCGAGCGGCCAGCCGCGCCGGTGGCAACCCCTTGGCGAAGCCGGTGGACAACAATGGCTTGGAATAGTCATCGCCACTATCGGCGGTGACCAGGGTGATGGGGCGCACCGTATCCCGGGCACGCAGTTGGCGGGCCAGGCCAAGGCCCGCCATGCCGGAACCGACAATGATCAGTGGAGCGGTCATGAAACTCCTTGTCGTATCGCGAGGGCTGGCATGCGTTTGATGCTGCCCACTATCAGGGGAATCGAGTCAGAACCGCATGTTACACTATGCGCCCCTCGATCGACCTGGAGAGCAAGGTGACCCGGAGATGTGCGGTGCGCCACGGCCACACACGCTTGGCCCCGAGAACCGTTGGCTGGCGACCGCTGGCGGCCGGTCAACCGGCCATGAGCCCCGCCTGGTGGGCCTGGGTGGCCTCGCGGGACTCCCTCACCGCCCGGTTGATCGAAGCCGGCGGCGAGAAGACCTTCCGTGTCCGCCTGCTGGACCAGCGGCCAGGCCGTCCACGCCCTGACGAGGCTGACGCCCTGGACCTGCCCGTTGGACGCCTCGCCTGGCTGCGCGAAGTGGCACTCTGCCTGGACGACCGCCCCTGGGTGGTGGCGCGATCGGTGGCACCGCTTGAGCAGTTGCGTGGCCAGCGCCTCGACCGGCTCGGTGAACGCTCGCTGGGCAGCTGGTTGTTTCGGCAACCAGACCTGGAGCGCAGCCCCATCGAAGTGACTGCCTCTTCGGCTCCCTTTCATCCCGACAGCGGCCCCTGGGGCCGTCGTTCGGTATTTCGGCATGGGCGTTTCGCGGTGCTGGTGCAGGAGTTCTTCCTCGATGCCATGGCGGATGAACTGGCGCTGCCTTCACGTTAGGATGAGCGCCATCGATTGAGGAGGCTCCGATGGACCGATCCCTGCTGCATCCCACCGGCCTGGCCCGCATACCCGACTTCCTTCACCTGATGCGCCTGGACCGTCCCATCGGCACCTGGCTGCTGATGTGGCCCACCCTCTGGGCGCTTTGGGTGGCCGCCGAGGGCATTCCCGGACGCAACGTGCTGCTGATCTTCGTTGCCGGCGTCTACCTGATGCGGGCGGCCGGCTGCGTGGTCAACGACTATGCCGACCGCCACTTCGACGGCCACGTCAAGCGCACGAAGAACCGCCCGCTGGCCACCGGCCGTATCAGCGAGGGCGAGGCCCAGGCGCTGTTCCTGATGCTGGTCATGGCGGCCTTCGTCCTGGTGCTGTTCACCAACCTGTTCACGGTGATGCTGTCGCTGGTCGGGGTGGTGCTGGCCTTCATCTACCCGTTCATGAAGCGTTATACCCATCTGCCACAGGTGTTCCTCGGTGCCGCCTTCTCCTGGGCGATTCCCATGGCCTTCGGCGCCGTGCTGGGCCACGTGCCGGTGGAGGCCTGGCTCTTGTTCTTTGCCAATGTGGTCTGGACCGTGGCCTACGACACCGAGTACGCCATGGTCGACCGCGACGATGACCTGCGCATCGGCATCAAGTCCACCGCCGTGCTGTTCGGCCGCACCGACCGGCTGATGATCGGCCTGCTGCAGGGTGTCACCCTGGCACTGCTGGCCTGGGTCGGTCTGCGCCTGGGGATGGGGGCCTTCTTCTGGCTGGGCCTGGCAGCCATGGCGGGCACCTTCGTGCACCAGCAATTCCTGATTCGCACCCGGGAGCGCGATCGCTGCTTCCAGGCCTTTCTCAATAACCACTGGTCGGGCCTGCTGGTGTTCGCCGGTATCGCGTTGAGCCTGTGGCCCGCCGTGAACGGCTGAGCCCGCATCGCAGTCGTATTTCATTACGTATTATTTTTCCAACGTTAACGACAGTATAGTTTGCTTTTATAAACCTTTATCCCGGTCCATGCTGTCCTGAACAGCGTGTGTCGTATTGAACGATAGTTATCGAACAATGCCAGGCAGCAGAGGACAGGATCATGCTCGACGTCGATACCCAACAACCCACCACGCCGGCCGACAGCAGGGCACCGGCGTCGGGGCGGGCCGTGCTCAACCGGCACCTGTGGATGCCGTTCAGTTCCAATCGCGATTTCCACGCCAATCCGCGCCTGATCACCGGCGCCGAGGGCCGCTACTTCATCGATGACCGTGGCCGGCGGCTGTTCGACTCGCTGTCGGGCCTGTGGACCAGCGGCGCGGGACACAACCGGGTGGAGATACAGCAGGCCGTGACCCGCCAGTTGGGCAGCCTGGACTTCGCGCCGGGGTTCCAGGTCGCGCACCCCCTGGCCTTCGAACTCGCCGAGAAGGTGGCCAGCCTGACCCCGGCCGGCCTCGACCATGTCTTCTTCACCAACTCCGGCTCCGACGCCGCGGATACCGCGGTGAAGATGGCCAGGGCCTACTGGCGGCACAAGGGCCGCCCGGAGAAGACCCGCCTGATCGGACGCGCCAAGGGTTACCACGGCGTCAACGTCGGCGGCACCAGCCTCGGCGGTATCGGCGGCAACCGCAAGCACTACGGGCAGCTACTCGACGTGGCGCACCTGCCGCATACCCTGCAACCACACCTCGCCTTCACCCGCGGCCAGGCCGAGAGCGGCGCCGAGCTCGCCGATGCGCTGCTCGACCAGATCACCCTGCACGATGCCTCCAACATCGCCGCGGTGATCGTCGAGCCGATGTCGGGCTCCGCCGGGGTCATCGTGCCACCGAAAGGCTATCTCGATCGGCTGCGCGAGATTTGTAGCGCCCACGACATCCTGCTGATCTTCGACGAGGTGATCACCGCCTTCGGCCGCAGCGGCGCGACCACCGGCGCCGAGGCCTTCGGTGTGACGCCGGACATCATGAACATCGCCAAGCAGCTCACCAATGGTGCGGTACCCATGGGCGCTGTGATCGCCTCCAACGAGATATTCGATACCTTCATGCACGCCGGCGGGCCCGAGCATGCCATCGAATTCTCCCACGGCTATACCTACAGCGCCCACCCGGTGGCCTGTGCCGCCGGCCTGGCCTCGCTCGACCTGCTCGAGCGAGAGGACTTTCCCGGCCAGGTTCGTACGATTGCCCCCGCGTTCGAGGAGAAGCTCCACGCCCTCAAGGGACGGCCCCATGTGGTGGACATCCGCAATCACGGGCTGGCCGGGGCGATCCAGCTGGCCCCCCGGGACGGCGACCCCACCATCCGCCCTCGGGACGCCCATCTGGCGCTCTGGGAAGCGGGCTTCTACGTGCGCTACGGTGGCGACACCCTGCAGTTCGGCCCGCCATTCGGCTCGACGGAAGCGGAGCTCGAGCGGCTCTTCGACGCCGTGGCCTCGGTCCTCGATTCCCTGACTTGAACCCCTGACAAGGAGCGCCCGATGGATGTCGTTTCCCACCTGATCAACGGTGAAAAGTGCCAAAGCCCCAATACGCTGCCGGTGACCAACCCCTCCACCGGCGAGGTGGTCCGCCAGGTGGCGGACGGCGACCGGGCGGCGGTCGAACAGGCCATTACCGCGGCACAGGCGGCATTCCCCGCCTGGCGCGATACCCCGCCGTCCAGGCGTGTTCAGGTGATGTACCGCTTCAAGCAACTGCTGGAGACCCACGCCGACCGCCTGGTGCAACTGGTGAGTGAAGAGCACGGCAAGACCCTGGAAGACGCCATGGGCGAGCTCAAGCGTGGCATCGAGAACGTCGAGTACGCCTGCGGCGTGCCGGAGCTGCTCAAGGGCGAGTACTCCCACAACGCGGGCCCCGGCATCGATGCCTGGTCCAACTTCCAGCCGCTGGGTGTCGTTGCCGGCATCACGCCGTTCAACTTCCCCGCCATGGTGCCGCTGTGGATGTATCCCATGGCCATCGCCTGCGGTAACACCTTCATTCTCAAGCCATCGGAGAAGGATCCGGCAGCGGCCCTCGCCGTGGCCGAGCTGCTGCACGAGGCCGGCCTGCCCAAGGGGGTGATCAACGTGGTGCACGGGGGGCGCGGGGCCGTCGAGGCACTGCTGGACGCCCCCGACGTCAAGGCGATCTCCTTCGTCGGTTCCACCCCCGTTGCCGAGGCAATCTACACCCGCGGCAGCGCCAACGGCAAGCGGGTCCAGGCGCTGGGCGGGGCCAAGAACCACGCCGTGGTCTTGCCGGATGCCGACCTGCAGAATGCCGCCAATACCCTGATGGGGGCGGCCTACGGCAGCTGCGGCGAGCGCTGCATGGCGATCTCCGTGGCGGTCTGCGTGGGCGACGGAACGGCCGATCGCCTGGTCGAGATGCTGCTGCCCAAGATTGCAGCTCTGAAGGTCGGTGCCGGCACCGAGCGAGGCCTCGACATGGGCCCTCTGGTGACCGCCGAACATCGCGACAAGGTACTCGGCTTCATCGAGGAGGGGGTCAGCGCTGGCGCCAGCCTGGTCGCCGATGGCCGCGGCATCAAGGTGGCGGGACACGAGGACGGCTACTTCATCGGAGGTTGTCTGTTCGATCGGGTGGCCCCGGAAATGCGCATCTACCGGGAGGAGATCTTCGGGCCGGTACTGTGCGTGGTGCGCGTCGCCAGCCTCGACGAGGCCATGGCCCTGATCAATGCCCACGAATACGGCAACGGAACCTGCCTGTTCACCCGGGATGGCGAAGCCGCACGACGCTTTGCCGATGGTATCGAAGTCGGCATGGTGGGCATCAACGTGCCGCTGCCGGTTCCGGTGGCCTATCACAGCTTCGGCGGCTGGAAGCGCTCGCTGTTCGGCGACCTGCATGCCTATGGCCCCGACTCGGTACGGTTCTATACCCGCCGCAAGGCCGTTTCCCAGCGCTGGCCCTCGAGCGTCGAGACCAGTTCGGCAGAGTTTTCCTTCCCCTCCAGCGGCAGCTGAATCACGCCGGTCGCTTGTCCCAAAGCATAAGGCGCCACCGCTATTGCTGTGGTGCCTTCTTGTGTATGCTTTGAATTACAGGACTGTTTTTCATCGGTTTTCCAGAACGGCTGCAAGGTGCTCCCCTAAATGGCAAGAAAACAGGACGAGATCAGACGCCAGAACAGGGAAAAGATCTTGCTTGCTGCCGAGTGTGTCTTCGCCGAGAAGGGTTATGCCGGCGCCTCCATGGGCGATATCGCCAAGCTGGCCGACCTCCCCAAGTCCAACGTCCATTACTACTTTTCCACCAAGGAAGCGCTGTACCGTGCCGTGCTGCTGGAACTGCTGGAGGTGTGGAAGCAGGATGCGCTCTGTTTCGAGCTCTATGACGACCCGCGCATCGTGCTCTCCACCTACATTCGCGCCAAGATGCAGCACTCCCGCAGCCGTGCCCATGGTTCCAAGGTGTGGGCGGCGGAGGTGATGCAGGCCGCCCCCATCCTCAAGACGGACCTGCGCGACAATCTCTACGAGTGGGCCAAGCTCAAGGAGGCCAAGATCCGTGAATGGATCGAGGCCGAGCGGATCCTGCCGGTGGAGCCCTCGCATCTGCTTTACATGATCTGGGCCTCGACCCAGCACTATGCCGACTTCGACTACCAGATCGCTCTGCTCAACGACGACCGCCCACTCGACGACATCCAGTTCGAGCGGGCGGTGCAGTCGGTGACCAGCGTCATCCTGCGCGGGATCGGCCTGTCGCCCTGACCGGCCGGTGCCGCGCGTTCGCTCAGCGCTCCAGGGCGGCGGCGACCTCGTCGATCTGCAGCATCAGGCTCTGCAGGCCGCCGCCCGACAGATACCAGAGTTCCGGGGTGAGTACCACGACGTTGATGTCGTCGGCGCCCACCCGGGCCAGTTCGCCGCGCAGCGCGTCGAGTTCGATGGCCTCGTCGCCGATGGCGGCGCTGCGGTCGACGATCAGCAGCGTGGCGGGGGCGATCTCGGCGATGGCCTCGGAGGAGAGCGGCGTGAAGGTGCGGTTGCCGCGGGTTTCGCTGGGCACGCTCTCGGGAATGGTGGGCTGGCTCAGATCGAGAACGTCATAGACGACCGGATGCGTGTTGAGCATCAGGTTGCCCTGGTTGTGGGTGGCGACGAGCGTCAGCGGAACGTCCGCCAGGCGTTGACGGGCGGAGTCGACATGCTCGTGGAGCATCTGCAGGGACTCTGCCGCCGCCTCGCCGGCATCGAAGCGCTCGGCCAGGCGCGTCACGTTCTCCTCGAAGGTGACGAGGTAGTCGTCGCCGCCCAGGCCGGTGTCCATCACCTCGGCGATCTCCTCGAATTCCTCGCGCCACTCGTTCTGGCGCCCGGTGAACAGGATGAGCGAGGGCTCGGCGTCGCGCAGGGCGTCGAAGTCGGGCGACCTCAGGCCGCCCACATCGCGGTACGCCTCGTCGGCATAGTGTTCGAGATAGGTCGGCAGGCCCTGCTTGGGCAGCGCCACGACATGTTCGCCCAGCCCCAGCTCGTCCAGCGTGTCGAGACTGCCGAAGTCGAAGGAGGCGACCCGCTCTGCGGCGTGCGATTGGGCCAGCCCCGTGGTCATGGCGAGCAGGGCGGCGGTGAGATAGACGGTCGGCTTCATGTATTCCCCTGAGATTTTGACTTGAATAGAAACGCTTCTCATTCTCTCAGGGGCAAGAGGATTTGTCACTAAGCCAAACGGAACGGGGGGTTGCCGAATCGGCACCCCCGCCCGGCTGGAGACGAAGGTGCCGGTAGTCGCTATAGCGCGGCGGGGTCGGCGGCCGACAGCTTGCGAAATGGGTTGCGCGGGTCCTCCTCCCAGCTCATGTAGGGCTTGCCGGTCTCCTGGGGCACCATGGTGATGCAGTCCTGCACCGGACAGGTGATCTGGCACAGGTTGCAGCCCACGCATTCCTCTTCGATCACCTCGTAGCGCCGGGCGCCGCCGGCATCGACCCGCTTGGCGATGGACTGGTGCGAGGTATCCTCGCAGGCGATGTAGCAGCGCCCGCACTCGATGCACTTGTCCTGATCGATATGGGCAATGGTCTGGAAGTTCATGTCCAGGTGCTTCCAGTCGGTGGTGTTGGGGATTGCCTTGCCGGTGAAGTCGGCAATCGTGCGGTAGCCCTTCTCCGCCATCCAGCGCGACAGGCCGTCCTTCATCTCCTCGACGATGCGGAAGCCGTGCAGCATGGCGGCGGTGCACACCTGCACGCTGCCGGCGCCGAGGGCCACGAACTCCGCGGCATCCCGCCAGTTGGAGATGCCACCGATGCCGGAAATCGGCAGGTCGCGGGTGGGGGCGTCGCGGGCGATCTCGGCGACCATGTTCATGGCGATGGGCTTGACCGCGCTGCCGCAGTAGCCGCCGTGGGTGCTCTGGCTGCCCACGGTGGGCCTGGCCACCATGGCGTCCAGATCCAGGCTGGTGATCGAGTTGATGGTATTGATCAGCGACACGGCGTCGGCCCCGCCGCGCAGGGCGGCCCGGGCGGGGGCGCGAATGTCGGTGATGTTGGGGGTGAGCTTCACGATCACCGGCTTGGAATAGTACTGCTTGCACCAGCGGGTGACCTTTTCGATCAGATCCGGGTTCTGGCCCACCGCGGCGCCCATGCCGCGCTCCGGCATGCCGTGGGGGCAGCCCAGGTTGAGCTCGATCCCGTCGGCGCCGGTGGCCTCCACCAGCGGCAGGATGTGCTTCCAGGCCGCTTCCTCGCAGGGCACCATGATCGACACGATCAGCGCGCGGTCCGGCCATGCCTTCTTGACCGCGGTGATCTCGCGCAGGTTGATCTCGAGGGAGCGGTCGGTGATCAGCTCGATGTTGTTGAAGCCCAGCACTTCGCGGTTCCTGCCGAAGTGCGCCGAGTAGCGCGACGAGACATTGACCGCCGCCGGGTCCTCGCCGAGGGTCTTCCAGACCACGCCGCCCCAGCCCGCCTCATAGGCGCGAACCACGTTGTAGGCCTTGTCGGTGGGCGGTGCCGAGGCCAGCCAGAAGGGGTTGGGGGCCTTGATGCCGGCGAAGTCGACGCTGAGGTCGATACCGTTGACGAAGGTATCGGTGAGTCCTGCCGTCGGCATGTTCATGCGGCCTCCTGCTGCGCCATCAGCGCGCGGTGAATGGCGTGGGCGGCGAGCTTGCCATGCTGCACGGCCTGTACCGTGAGGTCCTGGCCCGGCGCGACGCAGTCGCCGCCGGCATAGACCCGGGGAAGCGAGGTCCGGAAGTTGCCGTCGACCTGAATGCGTTCGCCATCCCGGGCGAGCTGTGCCGCCAGCGGATCGGCCAGGCTGGTCGCGTCGAAGCCCTGGCCGATGGCCTTGAAGACACCATCCGCTTCGATATCGAGGGTCTCACCGGTTCCGACCAGCCGGCCACCCTCCTCGCGGGTCTTCTCGAAGCGCATGCCGGCCACCCGACCTTTCCCGTCGAGCAGTACCTCCACGGGCCTGGCCCAGGTCATCATGCGTACCCCGTTGGCCTTGGCGATCGCCTGCTCATGGCCGGTGGCCGACATGGATTCGACGCCACGGCGATAGACCAGGGTCACCTCCTCGGCGCCCAGCCGGGCCATCTGGGTGGCCATGTCGATGGCGGTGTTGCCGGCGCCGATCACCACGCAGCGCCTGGCCAGCGGCAGGTCGACGAGATCCTCGGCCTGGCGCAGCGCCTTGATGTAGGCCACGGCGGGCATCAGTCCGGGCGCGTCCTCGCCGGTCAGCCCCAGCCGGCGACTGGCGCCCAGGCCGAGGCCCAGGAAGACGCTGTCGTACTCGCCACGGAGCTGCTCGAGGCTGAGGTTGTCGCCCAGGCGCCAGCCGTGGCGAATCTCGATGCCGCCGATCCCGAGCAGGAATTCCACCTCCCTGCGGGCGAAGTCATCGGTCATCTTGTAGCGGGCGATGCCGTACTCGTTGAGGCCACCGGGCTTGGCCTCGGCCTCGAAGAGGGTCACCTGGTGTCCGAACATCGCCAGGCGATGAGCACAGGCCAGCCCCGCCGGACCGGCTCCCACCACCGCCACACGACGCCCGCTATCCGCAGCGCGCTGGAAGGGGTGTTCCTCGAACCGCATGTTGTCGGTGGCATGGCGCTGGAGCAGGCCAATCAGTACCGGCTGGCACTCGGCATCGTGGTTGCGCACGCAGCTCTGCTCGCAGAGGATCTCCGTGGGACAGACCCGGGCGCAACTGCCGCCGAGGATGTTCTGCTCGAGGATGGTGTGCACGGCGCCGTTGATATTGTCCTCGCCGATCTGGCGGATGAAGCGCGGGATGTCGATATCCGACGGGCAGGCTTCGATGCAGGGCGCGTCGTAGCAGTAGAGGCAGCGCTGGCTTTCGATGATTGCCTGGCGCTCGGTCAGCGGAGGATGCAGGTCGCTGAAGTTGTCGGCGAGCGCCCGTGGCGTCGCCCCGGGGGTATCCCCCACTCGGGGTAGGTGATCGAGATAGTGGGTCACGGTCGTGGCCTCTCATGGTGGTTTCGCGTCTTGTTGTCGTCACCGCCTCGCTGCCGCGGGCGATGCTTGTCCGTGCCATACGGGCTCAGGCCCGTTGCACGGGCCTGGGCGCGTTGAGTTCGGCCCGGCGTTCGAGCAGCTCGAACACACCGGGGTAGGCCGGGCGCTCCAGGTAGCGGCCAGCGCCTCGTTCGGCGCGCAGCTCGCCATCGCGCCACACCCACTTGCCCTGGCTCACGGTATGGCGGGGGATACCGCGCACCGTCTTGCCTTCGAAGATGTTGAAGTCGACGTTCTGATGATGGGTCGCGGCCGAGATGGTGCGGGTGCCGGCGGGGTCCCACACCACCAGGTCGGCATCGGCGCCCACCTGCACCGCCCCCTTGCGCGGATAGAGGTTGAAGATCCTGGCGGTGTTGGTGGAGGTCAGGGCGACGAAGTCGTGCATCGACAGCTTGCCGCTGTTGACGCCCTCCTCCCATAGCACCGCCATGCGATCCTCGACGCCGGCGGTGCCGTTGGGAATCTTGGTGAAGTCTTCCCTGCCCGCCGCCTTCTGTTCGGCGCAGAAGCAGCAGTGGTCGGTGGCGGTGGTCTGCAAATTTCCTGACTGCAGGCCTTGCCACAGCGCCTCCTGATGGCCCTTGGGCCGGAACGGCGGGCTCATCACATGGGCGGCGGCTCGACCCCAGTCGGTGTCCTGGTAGACGCTGTCGTCGAGCACCAGATGGCCGGCCAGGCACTCACCATAGACCGGGTGGCCCTGCTGGCGTGCATAGGCGATCTCGTCGACGGCGTCCTTGGTGGAGACATGCACCAGGTAGATCGGTGCCCCGAGCGTGCTGGCGATGCGGATCGCCCGGCTGGCGGCTTCTCCCTCCACCTGAGGCGGGCGTGACAGGGGATGGGCCTCCGGCCCGGTCATGCCCTCGGCCAGCAGCTTCTGCTGCATGTGGTAGACCAATTCGCCATTCTCGGCATGCACCGTGGGCACCGCGCCGAGCTCCAGGCAGCGCGAGAAGCTCTGCACCAGGATGTCGTCGGTGGCCATGATGGCCCCCTTGTAGGCCATGAAGTGCTTGAAGCTGTTGACGCCGTGCTCACGCACCAGGGTGCCCATCTCCTCCCTGACGCTGTCGTCCCACCAGGTGATGGCGACGTGGAAGGCGTAGTCGGCGGCTGCCTTTTCCGCCCAGCCGCGCCAGGTACCGAAGGCTTCCATCAGCGACTGGCCGGGGGAGGGGATGACGAAATCGATGATCGAGGTGGTACCACCGGCCAGGGCGGCAGCGGTACCGGTATAGAAGTCCTCGCTGGCCACGGTACCCATGAACGGCAGTTGCATGTGGGTGTGGGGATCGATGCCGCCGGGCATCACGTACATGCCGTTGGCGTCGATCACCTCGCCGCCTTCGGGGATGTCGAGGTCACGGCCGATCGCTTGTATCTTGCCGTCGTGGCACAGGACATCGGCGCGATAGGCATCGACGTCGGTGACCACGGTGCCGCCGCGAATCAGTAATGTCATGGTTGCGTTCTCCTGTCGATCGAGGGTTCACTCGCCATCGGTCAGGCGGGCATAGGCATCCGGCCTGCGGTCGCGGAAGAACTGCCAGCCGTTGCGTACCTCGCGGACCATGTCCAGGTCGATTTCGTGGATCAGCAGTTCGTCGCCCCTGTCGCTGGCCTGGGCTTCGATCTTGCCGCGCGGGTTGACGATGTAGGAAGAGCCATAGAACTCGCCGATATTCCATGGGGCTTCGTTGCCGACCCGGTTGATGGCGGCGATGAAACAGCCGTTGGCGGCGGCCGAGGCGGGCTGTTCGAGCTCCCATAGATACTGCGAAAGTCCGGCGACGGTGGCCGAGGGATTGAATATCACCTCGGCGCCGTTCAGCGCCAGCGCACGCCAACCCTCGGGGAAGTGACGGTCGTAGCAGATGTAGACGCCGATCTTGCCGTAGGCGGTATCGAAGACCGGCCATTCGGACTTGCCGGGCTTGAAGTAGAACTTTTCCCAGAAGCCGGCGACCTGGGGGATATGGGTCTTGTGGTACTTGCCCAGGTAGCTGCCATCGGCATCGAATACCGCCGCGGTGTTGTAGTAGACCCCGGTGCCGGTCTCCTCATAGACCGGCACGATCATCACCATGCGGTGCTTGGCGGCCAGCTTCTGCATCAGTTGGCAGGTCGGCCCCTCGGGCACCCGTTCCGCGGCGGCGTACCACTTGGGGTCCTGGCTGGGGCAGAAATAGGGCTGGTTGAAGACCTCCTGAAAACACAGTACCTGCACACCGGCATCGGCCGCCTGCTGGATCAGCGGCAGGTGCGCCTCGTTCATGGCATCGCGGATTGCTGCGGGCTCAAGGTCGGTACTGGCCTTCAGGCCCATTTGTATCAGGCCGATTTTCATCTTCTGCATGATGGTTTACCAAGTTGTGTTTATTGTCAGGCTCACGCTGCTCGGCACGATGTCGGCACGAGCCAAAGGAAAGTAAGGGATTTGTCAAAAAGCTGACAGTCAAGACAGCTTTTATAAAGCTAGCTGCTGCCACAGGAGTCTGGCAAGATTTTTCTTTCCACGTCTTCGATGCTGGATCAAGCTATTGTATTAAAAGAGAAATATGCCGTTATATCGACTCTTTATGCCATTTTGGTGAAACACCGCCCCATTGCGGTGCAATCGACAAGGTTGGACTTAATTCTTTATAAACAATCAGTTATTTAATATAAATCATCTTGTTAATTAGTTCGTTAACGAATCTTGAACCATGATGAAAACTGACTAGCCTGACATGAAGCGTGAAATCCTTTGTGTCGGCAATCTGGGGTCTGGCTCGATCCGGCCTTTATAAAACCCTGTCGACATAGTCAGTTTTTTCTGAATATCATCGAGTTACCAACCTTTCCAATGGGAGGGGGAAACGTTTCAGGACAGCGTTTCAATACAATCGGTATGCTCGGGCACGCTTATTGCTTACTGCTTGGGAGTTTCCGGGCAGTTTCATGAACCCATCTGGTGTGATGAATTTGAAGTTCGTTTAAGAATTGGCGAGCGAATGTTGCTGTCAGGCAAGGCGCCGCATGGCGGCAACAGGTGCCGTCAAAATTGAGCAGCCAACTTTTGATTCACCACACTAGTGACGTGGAGAACAACAATGACCACCAAGTCATCGAGGATGCTGGACAAGCAGGGCTTGATCGAACTCGAGGAGGGAGACGACGTTCGTGACAGTCCGCGTTTCAATGAAGATATCGCGCCAACCAAGGCGCATGAACGCACCTGGTCGAAATGGAACATCGCCGCACTATGGGTGGGTATGTCGATCTGTGTGCCGACCTATACCCTCGGCGGCGTACTGACCGCCTACTTCGGGCTCAGTGTCGGCGAGGCACTGTTCGCGATCCTGCTCGCCAATGTGATCGTATTGATCCCCCTGACCCTCAATGCCTTTCCCGGCACCAAGTTCGGCATTCCCTTTCCCGTGGTGCTGCGCTCGTCATTCGGGATCCTCGGCTCCAATGTGCCGTGTCTGGTACGCGCGCTGGTCGGCTGCGGCTGGTTCGGCATACAGACCATGTTCGGCGGGCTGGCCATCCACCTGTTGCTGTCGACGATCTTTCCCCCCTGGCAGGCGCTGGGCGGGGTCGGTGAAGTCATCGGCTTCTTCGTCTTCGGCGCCATGAACCTGTATGTGGTGATCCGCGGCGCCGAATCGATCAAGTGGCTGGAGACACTGGCGGCCCCGCTGCTGCTGGCGGTCGGCATCGGCTTGATGTTCTGGGCGTGGCCCCACATGTCGATGACCGAGCTCTTGTCGCAGCCACCGTCTCGCCCCGAAGGCGCGCCGGTCTATGGCTACTTCTTCGCCGGCCTGACGGCCATGGTCGGATTCTGGGCCACCCTGTCGCTCAACATTCCCGACTTCAGTCGCTTCGCCAGGAGCCAGAAGGACCAGATCGTCGGCCAGGTGCTGGGCCTGCCGTTGACCATGTTCTTCTTCGCCGCCCTCGGTGTGGTCATGACGGCGGCCTCGGAGTCGCTTGTCGGTCAAACCGTCGCCGACCCGGTCAACCTGATCGGCATGATCAACAATCCGTTCTGGGTCAGCCTCGCCATGGTGATGATCATCATCGCCACCATCTCGACCAACACGGCGGCCAATATCGTCTCGCCGACCAACGACTTCCAGAACGTCGCGCCGCGCTACATCGACCATACCCGTGGCGTTCTGATCACCGGGGCAGTCGGGGTGGCGCTGATGGGCTACGACTTGATGCAGAAGGCGGGAATCCTCACCTCCGGGGCATCGCTCGAGAGCATGTACTCCAACTGGCTACTGGGGTACTCCAGCCTGCTGGGGCCGATCGCCGGGGTCATGGCGGTTGACTATTTCCTGATCAAGCGCCAACGGCTCGACGTGCCGAGCCTCTATCAGGACGGAAAGGCCTATCCCGCCATCAACATTGCCGGCTTCATCGCCTTCGGCATACCCGTCTCGCTGACCCTGCTGTCGCTGACCACCGGCACCATGTACTGGTTCTACGACTACGGCTGGTTCACCGGCTCGATTCTCGGCGCCCTCATCTATTACGTGGCCAGCATGGTGCTCTCTCCCGTCAGCGCAACCGTGCAGGCCGCCGCCATCGATGTCGAACGACGACTATGACGTGTAGTCGCTTTCCCGGGCCCGATAGCCCGGGGAAGCCATAAGCGCCTCGATTCACGGAGAGAATAATGAAAACATCCGACTATCCCTTGAGCGAAGTGCCCGACAACGAGCGCAAGGGATTACTGTCCATTTCCATGGTCCTGCTCGGTTTCACCTTCTTTACCGCCACCATGTGGGCTGGCGGAACCCTGGGAGCATCATTCGACGTCATCGAACTGCTGATGGTCATTACCGTCGGCAACCTGCTGCTGGGTGCCTATGCCGCCGCACTGGCCTATATCGCCAGCAAGAGTGGGCTCAACTCGGTACTCATGGGACGCTTCTGCTTCGGGGAAATCGGCAGCAAGCTATCCGACATGATTCTTGGCTTCACCCAGGTCGGCTGGTATGCGTGGGGCACTGCCACCATCGCCGTGATTCTGGTTGCCACCACTGGCCTGCCCGGGTGGCTCGAGATCCCGCTGATGATCGTGTTCGGCTTCGCCTTCTGCGTAACCGCCATGATCGGCTACCGCGGGCTGGATTGGCTGTCACGCTTTGCCGTGCCCACGATGCTGCTATTCATCCTGCTCAGCCTCTATACCGGCCTGGTGGACATCGGCGGGATCGCCGGTCTGACCGGCCAGACGCCTACCGAAAGCATGAGCTTTGCCGCGGCCATAACGGTGATCATCGGCACCTTTGTCAGCGGCGGCACCCAGGCAACCAACTGGAGCCGCTTCGCACGCTCGCCGAAGATCGCGGTGATCGCCACGCTGGCCGCCTTCTCAGTCGGAAATGGCCTGATGGTGCTGACCGGTGCTCTTGGTGCCTTGGTCTACCAGCAGGCGGATATCGTCGATGTCATGCTGGCCCAAGGGTTCGTGGTACTGGCGGTACTGATGCTGTTTCTCAACATCTGGACCACTCAGGACAACACCATCTACAACTTCGCCGTGGCAGGCTGCAACCTGTTGCGCACCGACAAGCGCCGGTTGGTCACCGTTGCCGGAGCGGCAATTGGTACGCTACTGGCCGTTGGTGGCATGTATAACCTGTTGATCCCGTTTCTGGTGTTGCTCGGCACGTTCATTCCGCCCATCGGCGGGGTCATCATGGCGGATTTCTGGCTTCACCATAAGGGGCGTTATCCGTCACTGGCACAGGCCCGGTTACCCGCCTTCAACTGGGTTGGCCTGTTTGCCTATGCGCTCGGTTCGGCCGCGGCATACGCTTCCCCGGTACTGCCACCTCTGGTCGGTGTCCTGGCGGCAGCGTCGGGTTATGGCTTGCTACGCCGGTTTTCCAGGGCAGGCATGGCGACGGCCCCTAACGGCTGAAGCCCGTCGCCGGGTCGCCCTGACTCAGTGGTCATGGTGATGGTGATGGTCGGCGGCGCTGCCCTCGCCTGCACTCTGCACACTGACATGGACCTCGATTTCACCAAGCTCGGCGAACTCGAGTGTCAGCGGAAAACTGTCGCCTTCCCGCAGCGGGGCGACGAGGCCCATCAGCATCAGGTGATAGCCACCGCCGGGACGCATGGTCTGGGTGATACCAGCGGGCACCTCGATCTCGGAAACCTGGCGCATCCGCATGATTCCCCCTTCCATGGTCATATCGTGGAATTCGACCGTATCACTGGCTGGCGTACTCGCTCCGATCAGCACGGCGGGCTCATCCCCCTCCACGGTGATAGCCAGATAGGCAGCCCCGTGCGGTACGCTCGGGGGTGCCGGCGTGGCGAAGGGATGGTCGATGCGTACGTCACCAAGCTGGTAGTCGTGGGCCATTGCTGGTATGGCTAGCAGCGGGCCTGCGGCCAACAGTAAGGAGATCATCAGACGCATGGTTCCGTTTCCTTGTCAGGCTGAAGGGGAATGTCGGGAGTGTGGGAGCTACACACATTTAACGTGATCACAACAGTAGCAACAAGGGCATCTATTTTTCCTCCTGCGTCGTTATGTCGCGTTGGCCTCGGTAGTGGCAGTGGCGGTCCCCCATCGATACGGCATCCGCTACGGCGCCGGGCAATGGAATCAGACTGGCCAGGGCCTCTGGCCACTTCTTGTCGTGAGCCTCCGTGCGACGGCAGGAGCGGCAAGATGTCGCAAAAACTGGAGAAAGGACGACCGTGGCGTTTAAGATGACGCTCAGGTGACTCGCGCTGCGCTGCAATAATCCATCGATGGCTTCGGTGGGTGCAACGTTCGGCTCTTCACCGACGACCGCTTATTTTCCGACAACAACAAGCCGAGCCTACGATTTTCCATGACCGATCTCGATGATGTGCCCGCTCCCCAGGGCCAATTGACACTCAAACTCCTGGCAGCCCGCCAGGACACCAACCTCTACGGCGATATTCCCGGCGGCTGGCTGGTCAGCCATATGGACCAGGCAGCCGAGTTGGCAGCTGGCCGTGAGGCCCACGGCCGCACGGCTACCGTGGCGATCGAGACCATGGATTTCCTGTGTCCGGTACGGGTCGGCTCGATGGTCAATATCTTCACCTCCGTGCGCGAGATCGGGCACAGTTCGGTCAAGATCGATGTGGAAGTGTGGATTCGTCAGCCTCACGACCGGGATTCCGACGAGCTACACAAGGTCACCGAAGCCCGCTTCGTGATGGTGGCACTGGACGACAAGGGAAGAATCCGCAGCGTTCGCCAGCAAGCCTGAGGCTTTTCCTGACGATCAAAGGAAAGGACGCCAACCCTGGCGCCCTTCTTGTCGTGCCGGTTCTGCCTTGCTCAAGCGTCGACGTTGTCGCGGGCCTTCAGGTAGGTATATTCGCCTACGTCGCTGAACGGGCGCACCAGTTTCTGGAAAGCCAGGTAGGAGTCGTACACCTTCCTCGAGTCCGGATCGCTATCCACCTGATTCTGGATGACCTGCTTGGACGATTCGAAGAGGGCCTCCATCACATCGTCGGGGAAGGTACGAAGCTGCACACCATGCTCATCCACCAGCGTATCCAGCGCCTGGGCGTTGCGATAGGCGAACTCGCTGATCATTGCCATGTTGGAGGCCTTGGCGGCTTCCCGCACCACCTCCTTGAGGTCGTCCGGCAGGGCGTTCCAGGCATCCAGGTTGACGGTGCCTTCCAGCACGGCGGAAGGCTCGTTCCACGGCGAGGTGTAGTAATAGTCCGCCACCTGGTGCAGGCCGAAGGCCATGTCGTTGTAGGGGCCTACCCAGTCAGCGGCATCCAGCACGCCGGTCTGCATCGAGGTGAATATCTCACCGCCCGGCATGTTCACGGTAGTCACGCCGATGCCATTCATGGCTTCACCAGCCAGACCCGGCAAGCGCAGGCGAATACCCTGCATATCGGCCAGGGAGTTGATCTCCCTCTTGAACCAGCCGGCCATCTGTGCGCCCGTATTACCCACCGGGAACGGCTTGAGGTTGTGCGTGGCGTAGACCTCGTCCCACAGCTCCTGGCCGCCACCGTGGTAGAGCCAGGCATTGGTCTCGGTGGTGTTCATGCCGAAGGGCACGGCGGTAAAGAACTGCGAGGCAGCAACCTTGCCGCGCCAGTAGTAAGACGCGGAATGCCCCATCTCGGCTGTGCCGGCGGCAACGGCATCGAAGACTTCCATTGCCGGCACCAGTTCACCGGCGCCGTGCACGCGGATGCGCATGCGGCCGTTGGAGAGCTTCTCGATACGCTCCGCGAAGTCATTGGCGCCGGTGCCCAGAGCAGGGAAGTTGGTTGGCCACGAGGTGACCATGTCCCAGGTGATGGTTTCCTGGGCACTGGCAGTGGATACGAAAGGGGCTGCGGCGGCGCCGGCGGCACCGAGGCCAACGGTCTTGAGGCTGTTCTTGAGAAAGAGACGGCGTTGCATGGCGTACGTGACTCCAGGGTGATTATTCTCATCCGCGCTCTCGGGCGCGATGTGTCCGACTGAGAGTATGCGGCAACGTCAAATTAGCCGGCAACCACGCATTTTGACGTAGACATCAACGGGAAGCGGGCTCAGAGAGGCGTCAGCTTGGCAAACCCCAACACCAGCCATTTGTCACCCTCGCCTTCGAAGCTGACCTGAACCCGGGCACGCTCCCCCTCGCCTTCCGCGTTGAGGATGACACCCTCGCCGAACACCGGATGCCGGACTCGCTGCCCCAGGCTCAGGCTGGGAAGGTCGCCACCCCCGTTGACCGAGGTCTGGCGGGACAACCCGACAGCAGGACGCATCACGGTGACCGGCCGGGAGATCTGTCCACGCAGCCGCACCTCTTCCATGTACTCGGCGGGAATTTCACGCAGGAAGCGAGAGGGGCGCTGGAAGGTCTCCTTGCCATGCATACGCCGGATCTCGGCATAGGTCAGGTAGAGTTTGCTCATGGCCCGGGTCAGGCCCACGTAGCAGAGCCGACGCTCCTCCTCCAGGCGGCCCGGCTCTTCCAGAGACATGCGATGGGGAAAGAGGCCCTCTTCCACCCCGGCCACGAATACCACGGGAAACTCCAGCCCCTTGGCGGAGTGCAGCGTCATCATCTGCACCCCATCCTCGAATTCATCGGCCTCGTGCTCACCCGCATTGAGTGCCGCTTCGGCCAGAAAGGCCTCCAGCGCCGCCGCTCCCTCGCCGGTTTCCGCTTCCGTCGCGGCGTCACCCTGGGTAAAGGCGCGGGCGGCATTGATCAACTCTTCCAGGTTCTCGACCCGAGCCTGGCCCTTCTCCCCTTTCTCGTTGCGGTGATGCTCGATCAGCCCCGAGCGGTCGTTGACGTACTCGATGATCTCGTGCAGTGCCATGCCGGCCGTCTCGTTATCCAGGCTTTCGATGAGATCGGCGAAGGACTTGATGGCACTGGCGGCCCGACCCTTGAGGGAGGCTTCCGAAAGGGCATCATGGAGCGCCTGCCACAGCGTGACACCGGTATGGCGAGCCCGCTCACGCAATAGCTCCACGGTACGCGTCCCGATGCCACGCGCCGGCACATTGATGATGCGCTCCAGCGAGGCGTCGTCATCGCGATTGAGCAGCAGCCGCAGGTAGGCCAGGGCATTACGGATCTCGAGGCGCTCGTAGAAGCGATGGCCGCCATAGATACGATAGGGCATGCCCTGGCGAATCAGTGTCTCCTCGAGCACCCTCGACTGGGCGTTGGAGCGGTAGAGAATGGCGATCTCGCGGCGATTGTAGCCCTCGTCGACCTTCTCCTTGATGGTATCGACGATGAAGCGCGCTTCATCCAGGTCGTTGAACCCGGCGTAGATCGAAATCGGTTCACCCCGGCTGCCAGCCGTCCACAGCTCCTTGCCCATGCGCTCGGCGTTGTGGCTGATGAGTGCGTTGGCGGCCTCGAGGATGGCGCTGGTGGAACGGTAGTTCTGCTCCAGGCGGACAGTGCGCGTATTGCTGAATTCCTGCTCGAAGCGGCGAATATTCTCCACCCGGGCCCCTCGCCAACCATAGATCGACTGGTCGTCGTCACCCACCACCGTCATCGGGGTCTTCATACCGGTCAGCAGCTTGAGCCAGGCGTACTGCAGGGTGTTGGTGTCCTGGAACTCGTCGACCAGCACATGGCCGAAGCGCTCCTGATAGTGGGCCAGCAGCGCCGGGGTGTCGCGCAAGAGCTCCAGGCTTCGCAGCAACAGTTCACCGAAGTCGACCAGGCCGCCACGCTCGCAGGTCAGCTGGTAACGCTCGTAGAGCTCCACCATTTGCGCCAGGTAGGCATCACCATGGGCATCGACCTGATGGGGGCGCAGCCCCTCCTCCTTGCAGCCGGAGATGAAGGACTGCACCTGTCGCGGCGGGTAGCGCTCGTCATCGACCCGATACTCCTTGAGCAGCCGCTTGACCAGCCGCAGCTGGTCGTCGCTGTCGATGATCTGGAAATGCTGGGGCAACCGGGCGTCCTGCCAATGGGTGCGCAGCAGACGATGGGCGATGGAGTGGAAGGTGCCCACCCAGACATGGCGCAGCGATAGACCCAGCAGAGCCTCCAGGCGGGTCCGCATCTCGCGGGCCGCCTTGTTGGTGAAGGTCACGGCGAGCACCGCATAGGGCGAGAGGCCCTCGACCTGCATCAGCCAGGCAATGCGATGCACCAGCACTCGGGTCTTGCCGGAGCCGGCGCCGGCCAGCACCAGCATGTTGCCCTGGGGAGCGCTGACCGCCTCGTGCTGGGCGGGGTTCAACTGATCGAGAATCGCCGTGACATCGTCCATATCGCAGGGGAACTGCCGGTTCGAAAATGGACGCCTAGCTTAGCATATCGAATCCTGCCAGACCTGCCGCTGGCGGGCGGTCGACTCACGACGCGCATGAGTGGCGCCGGAAAAGCCGCGTGTTCCAACTGCTATGGTTTGCCTTCCTGTTCGGGGAACCTAAGCGGCGTCAGGCTCTTCTTCACCGCCTTTAGCTGCTCGGCGAGTTTGGGCCCCCGGGTCTTGGCCACCCCTACTGCCAGTACATCGACCAGCACCAGGTGGGCGATGCGCGAGCTCATCGGGGTATAGATCTCGGTGTCCTCGTGCACGTCGATATGGAGCGGCAGGGTGACCTCCTCGGAGAGCGGAGATCCACTGGGACAGAGGCCGATTACCGTAGCGCCCGCCTCACGGGCCAGGCGGACGCTGGCCACCAGCGCGCGGGTCCGGCCGGTCTGGGAAATGGCCACGACCACGTCGCCCTCTTTCAGGGTCACCGCCGACATGTTCTGCATGTGCGGGTCGGCGTAGGCGGCTGTGGATATCTGCAGGCGAAAGAACTTGTGCTGGGCGTCGTAGGCCACGGCACCCGAGGCGCCAAAGCCGTAGAACTCCACCCGATTGGCCATGGCCAGCACGTTGATCGCCCGGCTCAGCGCCTCGTTGTCCAGCCGGTCGCGCACCGACAGCAGGGTGCCCACCGTGGAGTCGAAGATACTCTGGGAGAACTCGGTAACCGAGTCGTCGTCATTCATCGAGAACTGGGCGAACTGGCTACCCGACGCCAGCATCTGTGCCAGCTTGAGCTTGAAATCCTGGAACCCGTTGCAGCCCAGTGCGCGACAGAAACGCACCACGGTAGGTTCACTGACCTTGGCCTCGGTGGCCAGGTCGACGATGCGCATGTGGATCACTTCATCGGGATTACGCAGCACGTAGCGCGCCACCTTCTGCTCGGAGCGACGAAAGTGCTCCATGCGGCGTCTCATCTCATCGAACAGGGCGCGGCTCACGCTGAACTCCTTGGTTGGCTCGCAGAGGGCTGGCTATCGGTCATGACGACAGTATGCCCCATCACGAGTGCTTGGTGGGAGTTTCGGCCATGGTGCGTGGAATGACCCACTTCGTCACCATTCTGTCAAGTGAGGTATAATACGATTTGTCATGTCGCGCAGCACTTCTACAGGCAAAGCCAAGGGCATGAAGGAAGGAAGCACCAAAGAATCCATTGCCGGAAGGCTGCTGCAGGAATAGTCACCGCAAGAAAGCTACTGCGAAAGAAGAACAAGGGGAGAGTCGATCATGAGTAAGGTCGAACGAGTAACCTTCGTCAAGAGTGAACTTCTCGACATCTTCATGAGCATGAACGTTGCCGAACACGAAAGACGTTCCCGCACCGCTGCCCAGCGCAACTTGCGCGCCCGCCGTGGGATCGAGTTGCACAACGAGTTCAAGCAGCTCGAGCGCGATATTGCCGACCTGGCCGATGACGAGAGGCATTGACGTCGACCACGTCAGACTTCGACGCAGCAGCGAGCCCTGATCGACAGGGCTCGCCGGGTGCCGTTATCCCATCAGACTGTTGATGAATACCAGCAACACGCCCAGTGGCGCCACATAGCGACCCACGATGTGCCACAGCTGCTCCGAGCCTCCCGACAGGTTCAACTCGTCTGCCACGCTCCTGCGGTCCAGGCACCAGGCCACGAAGACGATCGCACCCAGACCGGTCAAGGGAAGCAGAATCCTGCTGGTAAAGGTGTCCAGGAAATCGAACACATTGAGCCCGAACATGATCGGGACAGGCCAGATGTTGAACGACATCAGCGCTGCAATGCCCAATACCCAGACCGCCATACCACCAGCCAGGGTCGCCATCACGCGGGAGAACGGCGTGCGCTCCTCGACGAACTCCACCACCGGCTCGAGCAGCGAAATGGCAGAGGTCAGAGCGGCGAAGGTCAGCAGCAGGAAGAACGTCAGCCCCAGCAATGCACCGCCGGTCATGTTGCCGAAGGCCAGCGGCAGGGTGACGAAGATCAGCCCTGGCCCCTCGCTGGCGCTCAGGCCATTGGCGAAGACAATGGGGAAGATCGCCAGGCCGGCCAGCAGCGCGATGCCGGTATCGAGGATGATCACCGTGCGGGCGGTGCCCAGCAGCTTGACGTCCTCGCCGAGGTAGGAGCCATAGGCCATCATGATACCCATGCCCAGCGACAGGGTGAAGAAGGCCTGGCCCATGGCCGCCAGCACCACATCACCGGATAGCGCGCTCCAGTCGGGGCGGAACATGAAGGCAAGCGTCTCGCCGAAATACCCGGTGGTCATGCCGTAGCCGACCAGCACCAGCAGCAATACCACCAGCGCCGGCATCATGATGCGGGCCGCGCTTTCCAGACCCTTGGTTACCCCACGCGCCACGATCCATACCACCAGAACCATGAAGGCGGTATGCCACAGCAACAGCAGGCCCGGATTACCCAGCAGCCCATCGAAGGTGGCGGCGACGCCATCGGCATCCTGGCCGGTGAAGGTGCCGATGACCGAGCCCAGCGTGTAGGAGAGCGACCAGCCGCCGATGACACTATAGAAGGAAAGGATCAGGAAAGCGGCAACGACACCGCTGGCGCCGACCAGGGCCCACGCCTTGGGATGGCCGTTCTTGCTGGCCAGCTCCGACATGGCGTTGATGGGATTCTTCTGGCCACGCCTGCCAATCAGCCATTCGGCGACCAGCACGGGGAGGCCGACCACGGCCACACAGGCCAGGTAGACCAGCACGAAGGCGGCACCCCCATTGTCGCCAACCAGATAGGAAAAGCGCCAGATGTTCCCCAACCCCACCGCCGATCCAGTGGCCGCGAGCACGAAGCCCATTTTCGACGACCATTGTGCATGGACGAGTTTCGACATGAATCACCTGTTGTCGTATATGCGGTTGTTGATATGCCTCATGACGAAAATCGCAGTAGATACGGTGGATTTTCGCAAGGATGACGGCAAATCTATCCGATCATATGCTCCGTGGCTAGTGACGCCCTGTCAAAGCGTGGCTCTATCCCGATCGATCAAGTGTGCGCGTTAGAAAAGGCAGGCCTGACGCTCGCCCGGAAAGGCTCCCAGAGGGGACAACGCATGGCTGCTGGCAACCCGGTCATAGAGGGTGCGTGCGAATTGTGGCGCCCGTCGGTTATCAGCGGTATGCACAAACAAAAAAGGGGTTTTCCCCTGTTTTATCCACAGGCCGAGCCGCTCTATCCATGGTGTGAAGTAGTGTGAATTGATGTCTTCGTCGAGATGACCGATGAACCGTACCAGGGGCTGGTTTCCCGTGGAAATCACGTGTAACGGGCGTCTTGGCTTTTCACTCTGTGCCTGTGCCAGTCCAGGGGAGCCATTTGCCGGGGTCGAGAAGAGCGGGCGCACATCCAGCATGATCCGGTTGGCACCATGAGTTATCAACAGACGGTTCAAAGCGACTTCCGCCGCTCCCTTGTGGAAAAATTCCCGGTGACGCACCTCAACCCCACAGGGAACACCGGCAGGCCAGCGCGATAGCAGCGTTTCCAACTGTGGCAGCTCATCGGACCCGAAATCCCGTGGTAATTGCACCATCAACGGGCCCAGTCTGTCCTGAACTGGCGCCAGGGCGTCAAGGAAGGCATCGAAGGCGGATTCGATACCGGAAAGTCGTCGCTCATGGGTCAGCGCAGAAGGCAGCTTGAAGCAGAACCGGAAGTCGGGGGGCGCCTGGCGTGCCCAGGCCGCGACCGTTTCCTGCCGCGGCGCGCCACTGTAGAAGGTGGTGTTGCCTTCCACCGCGGAAAAGACACGCGCATAGTCGGGTAGCCACCCCTCATGTCCTGCGTGAGGGGGGTACAGGGAACCGCGCCACTCGGTATTGGCCCACATAGGCAAGCCCAGATACATTTTTGACATTTTTGCTACACTTCCATGACAAAAAGAATAGGTAGTGCCGATCAGCGAGTGGCAGCATAGCGCCTTTCACGCCTGCCGAAATAGAAAGGAAGCGTCATCCCGACGCCGAGCGACTGCATGGAGATGACCCTGAATCTGACCCTGTTCGAGCGTATCAACGCTGCACCCGATATCGGAACCGGATGGCTGCTGGTGGCGGAATTCTGTGCCGTCTATCTGATCTGGATGATCCCGGCGCTCCTGGTGGCCGGATGGCTACGCGGCAGTGACCGGTTGAAACAACCCCTGCTCGAGGCCTTTATGGCCACCCTGCTCGCCTTGGCGGTGAGCTGGCTGATCGGCATGTTCTGGCCGATGCCGCGTCCGTTCATGGTGCCGGTAGGCCAGCACTTCCTCGAACACGCCCCGACATCTGCCTTTCCCAGTAATCACATGACCATCATGCTGACCATGGCCTTCAGTCTCTGGCTGCATGAGGGCACCCGTCGCATCGGACGCTATCTGCTGTTGCTGGCGCTACCGGTGGCCTGGGCACGGGTCTTCCTTGGCGTGCATTTCCCACAGGATATGCTGGGCGCTGCCCTGCTGGCCGCCTCAATGGCGTTGGCCGTCGGCGCCAACCGCAATTGGCTGGTACTTCCCTTCTACCATCGCGTTGCCAGGCGACTCTACCATCTGCTGTTTGCACCGCTGATTGCACGCGGCTGGGTGCAGCGCTGAGCCCTGCCGGGGCTCAGCGAACTGTCCAGGGAGAATACGACGCGACGAGCCATGCGCCATGCCGACCCGGATCTCACTCGACGGTAACCGATTTGGCCAGGTTACGGGGCTGATCCACGTCGGTTCCCTTGAGCACAGCCACGTGATAGCTAAGCAGTTGTAGCGGTATGGTGTAGAGAATCGGGGCCAGCGCGTCATGAATATGCGGCAGCCGAAGCACCCGGACGCCCTCTTCCTCGTCCAGGCCGACACTTTCATCGGCGAAAACGAACAATTCACCACCACGTGCCCGCACTTCCTGCAGATTGGATTTCAACTTGCCGAGCAATTCGTTGTTTGGCGCCACTGAAATGACCGGCATGTCACTGTCCACCAGTGCCAGCGGGCCGTGCTTCAACTCACCCGCCGGGTAGGCTTCGGCATGGATATAGGAAATTTCCTTCAATTTCAGTGCACCCTCGAGTGCAATGGGAAAATGCGCCCCACGACCCAGGAACAGGGCATGCTGCTTCTCGGCAAACGCCATCGACAGCGCTTCGATCCCACCATCCAGTGCCAGGACCTGGCTGACCAGACGCGGCAGCCCACGCAGCGCAGAAACCAGTTCCGTCTGGGTGTCGTTCGATAGCCCCCTGACTCGGCCCAGCGCCAGGGTCAGCAGCATCAGGCCGACCAGTTGCGTGGTAAAAGCCTTGGTCGAGGCAACACCGATCTCGGGGCCAGCCTGGGTCATCAGGGTCAGGTCGGATTCACGCACCAGCGAGCTGCCCGGAACGTTGCAGATCGCCAGGCTGCCCAGATAGCCCTGTTCGTGAGCAAAGCGTAACGCCGCTAGAGTATCGGCAGTCTCGCCGGACTGGGAAAGCGTCACGAACAGGGTGTTTTCAGGTACCACCACCGCCCGGTAGCGATACTCCGACGCCACCTCCACCTGCACCGGAACGCCGGCGTAGCGCTCCAGCCAATAGCGCGCCACCATGCCGGCATGAAAACTGGTACCACAAGCCACGATATGGATCTGCTGTACGCGTGCGAACAGGGCTTCGGCCTCGGGACCGAAGCTTTCCACCAGTACGCTATGTTCACCCAGCCGCCCCTCCAGGGCCGCGGCGATGACCGCTGGCTGCTCGAAGATCTCCTTGAGCATGAAGTGGCGGTAGTCGCCCTTGCTGGCCACCCCGTCGCCGTGCTCGAACGTATGGACGGTGTACTCGACGGGCTGGCCATTGTCGTCGAACACCTCGATGACACCACCCTTGGAAAGACGCACCACGTCGCCTTCCTGCAGATAGATGAAGCGATCGGTGACCTGCAGCAATGCAAGGGGGTCAGAGCCCAGGAAGGCCTCGTCGATCCCCACTCCCACCACCAGCGGGCTCCCCTTGCGGGCTCCGATGATCACATCGGGCTCATCGGCATGCATCACGGCCAGGGCATAGGCGCCTTCCAGTTTAGCCAGCACCCGCCGGGCCGCGACCAGCAGTCCATCGCCCTTTCGGTATTCCCGGTCCATGAGGTGTGCGACGACTTCGGTATCGGTTTGTGACTCGAACTCGTAGCCGATATCGCGGAGGTCGTCGCGAAGTGTCTCGTGATTCTCGATGATACCGTTGTGCACCACGGCCAGCCGCTCACCCGAATGATGAGGGTGTGCATTGGCTTCACTGGGCTTGCCATGGGTGGCCCAGCGGGTGTGGGCGATGCCGCAGCTTCCCTCAAGCGGTTCGCTCTCGAGCCGCGCCTCGAGAGCGGCCACCTTGCCCAGGGCTCGGCATCGCTGCAGTCTCCCCGACGAGAGCACAGCCATGCCGGCCGAATCATAGCCCCGATATTCCAGGCGTTTGAGTCCCTCGAGCAGGATGCCTTGCACATTGCGCTGGGCAACGGCGCCAACGATTCCACACATGGACGATTCCCTCAGTAATCTCGGCTCAATGGTCGGTTTTCTTGTTCGGTCGAGACCAGTCGGTCTTGTTGATCTGCCGCCCCCGGGAAACGGCCAGTGCGTTGTCGGCCACATCCTTGTTGATCGTCGACCCAGCCCCCACGGTAGCACCGCTACCGATACTGACCGGTGCCACCAGGGCAGTGTTGGAACCGATGAAGGCGTTATCGCCGATCTCGGTACAGTGCTTGTTGGCACCGTCATAGTTACAGGTAATGGTACCGGCGCCCACGTTCACGTCACGCCCCAGGCGGGCATCGCCCACGTAGCTGAGGTGATTGATCTTGCTGCCCTCTCCCACCTCGACGTTCTTGGTCTCGACGAAATTGCCCACCTTGGCCCCCACCGCCAGCCGCGAGCCCGGCCGCAGCCGGGCAAAGGGTCCGATGCGATTTCGCCCTGCCGCCACGGCACCGTCGATCATGCTGTGGGGCTCGATCACCGAACCGGCACCGATATGGCTGTCACGGATCACGCAGTGGGCGCCGATGCGCACTCCCACGCCCAGCTCGACGTCACCTTCGAAGACGCAGCCCACATCGATCTCGACGTCGTGGCCACAGGTCAGGTTGCCGCGGACGTCGAAGCGTGCCGGGTCGAGCAGCGCGACACCCCGGGCCATCAATTGCTCGGCGATTCTTGCCTGGTGGGCGCGTTCGAGCCTGGCCATCTGCACACGGTCGTTGATCCCCTCCACTTCCAGGGCGTGAGAGGGGTGGGCGGTAGCGATCGCCACACCCTCGCCGGCAGCCATGGCGATCACATCGGTCAGGTAGTACTCGCCCTGGGCATTGTCCGCGGACAGCCGAGGCAACCAGCGCTGCAGTTGCGAAGCCGTCATGGCCATGATGCCGGTGTTGCATTCGTCAATGCCGAGTTCGCTTTCGCTGGCGTCCTTCTGCTCGACGATGGCCACCACATCGCCATCGTCATCACGCAGAATTCGGCCATATCCGCCGGGATCGTCCAGGGTCACGGTGAGCAGCGCCATGCGTGACTCGCTGACCTCTGCCAGCAGCTTGGACAAGGTTTCGCGACGGATCAATGGCACATCGCCATAGAGCACCAGGACCTTGCCCCGGCCCAGTGAATCGAGGGTTTGCGCAACAGCGTGTCCGGTGCCCTTCTGCTCGGCCTGCAGGGCAAAGCGCACCGGATAATCACCCAGCGCTTCCCTTACACGGTCCGCCCCGTGGCCCACCACCACATGCAATCTGTCTGCCTCGAGCCCCTGGGCCGTATCGAGCACATGGCGCACCATCGACTTGCCGGCCAGGCGGTGCAACACCTTGGGCAGGTCCGAGCGCATCCGCGTTCCTTGCCCGGCGGCCAGAATCACCACATCGAGGGACATCATGACTCCTTTTGTCCTTGGTCTTTTTTCGCTTGTCGTTACAGTCTAATAGGTTCGTCAGCCCGAGCCGAGACTGGATTTCACTCATTACATCTCACTGGACCTCGAGCCCGAGCTCTTCCATCACCGATTCACCGAAGTGGTCGGCAAAGGCGGGCGAGACCACGCTTGTCCACCCCGTATCCTCGCGTATCAGTATCAACACCTTGAGGTCCTGCCGTCGGGCCAGGGCCAGGCCTGCTTCATCACCCAGCACCATCATCGCCGTGGCCCAGGCGTCCGCCCAGGCGTTGGAGGGATGGGCCACGGTCACGGAAGCCAGGCGGTGTTCGATAGGTCGACCGGTACGCGGGTCGATGGTATGCGAGTAGCGCTGGCCATCCACTTCGAAATAGTTGCGGTAGTCACCGGAAGAAGCCACCGAAATATCGTGCAACGGCAGGATATGGGTCGCTTCCTGGCGATCATCCAGGGGTGCCTCGATACCGATGCGCCAGGGCTGGCCCTCGCGGTCACGGTAACCTCGAACGATCAGGTCGCCGCCCAGGTTGACCATGTAGTGCTCGATGCCCTCACCGGTGAGATAGGCTGCCACTCGGTCCGTAGCATGCCCCTTGGCCACGCCACCCAGGTCGACGAAGACATCCCGCAGCCTCCGGGCCTGGAGTTCGTTCTCATCCAGTTCGATGCTGTCCGGGCCCACCTCGGCCAGGCGCTCGGCCAGCACATTCTCATTCGGCGTTTCGCGGGGCTGCGCCTCGGAGCCGAAACTCCACAGGTTGACCAGACTGCCAATCGTGACATCGAAGGCGCCATCGCTGGCATCGGCCACCGACTGGCTGATGGCCAAGACCTCGATCAACTCATCGGAAAGTGGTTGCCAATCGTCTACCGGAGACTGGTTGAAGGCCACCAGCTCCGAATCGTCGCGGTAGATCGACATGGCAGCGTCAACGTCCTCGAGCACTTCGATAACGCCTTCTTCGAGCCGGTTGGCTTCACTCTGGGTAAGCGGATCGACAATGGTGATCTGATAGAAGGAACCGAAGATCGCACCGTCCAGGCGAACCGGTGAGTCCAGAGGGCGTTCACTCTCCGAACAGCCGGACATCAGCATGCCCAGAAGCAAAGAGCCCAGCACTGCAGGCCGAAAGAACAGGTTCATGACAAAGGAAACTCCCATAAGGCAACGTCACGGCTACCAGAAGACCCACAGTAGCCACAGACCCAGAATGATGCGATAGACCACGAAGGGCTGCATTCCGATCCGTTTTATGAACGCCAGAAAGTAATGAATGCAGAGATAGGCACTAACGCCGGACAACAATACCCCAGCGGACAGTGCCGCCCAATCGATGGCGGCTGGTTCGCTGACCAGGCCAACGATTTCCAGGCCGGCGGCCAGGGAGATGACCGGTATCGATAACAGGAAGGAGAAGCGTGCCGCCCCCTCGCGGCTCATTCCCATCAGCAGCGCCGCCGTGATGGTGATACCAGAGCGTGAGGTGCCGGGAATCAAGGCCAGCGCCTGGGCCCCGCCGATCAGTAATGCGTCCTTCAAGGTAAGCTGGTACTCACTTCGGCCGGAACGGCGGCGCCAGTCAGCATAGCTCAGCAACAAGCCGAAACCGATCAACCCCAGGCCGATGATGATTGGCGAACGCATGCCCGATTCAATCGCATCGTGGAAGATGAAGCCGATGACACACACCGGAATGGTCGCCAGCAATACCCACCAGGCCAGCCGGGCGTCCGGGTCACTGAGCGCTCCGATCAGGGAGCCAGCCCTCCAGGAACCGGCCCAACTGATGCTCATCCGAACCAGTTCATGGCGAAAATAGAGGATGACCGCCAGCAGGCTACCGAGGTGTACCGCGACATCGAACACCAGACCCTGATCGTTCCAGCCGGTGAACACCGGCACCAGAATCAGGTGCGCCGAGCTTGAAACCGGCAGGAATTCGGTCAGACCCTGGATGAGGGAGAGAAAAACGATCTGTAGCCAATCCATTGTGGCGATCCTCTGACAGCGAAGAGCACTGCCGTGTCGGTAACGGTCGATTGACAACGATGCATATCGGCGGACGCGAAAAGGATACACGCCCGGATGTGACTTGTCCGCTGCGTTACGATGTCAGTTTCAGTCACTACCGGAGATAGACCGGATTCTCTACCTGGGCCCGGTCAAGCAGTGTCTATCCGTCAGGTGGCTTCACCTGACGTAGCGGGAGTGCGAAACTCCATGAGGGGACGGTTTCTTCGATGCTGTCATGAGGCTCACAGCTTGTTGCGATATATTTCACCTCCCGGCTCTGCAGACAAGATGGAGCAACCCGTGAACACGATGTCCGTCAACGACCAGACCCGGCAGGCCAAGCGGGCGACCTATATCGCCGTCTGGTTGGATGGGATGCTGGGCTTCGCCAAGGTCATCATGGGCTCGCTGGTCGGTTCCGCGGCGCTGGTAGCCGATGGTGTTCACTCCTTCTCGGACCTCATTACCGATGGTTTCGTGCTGGCCGCCACCCATTACGGTCGCCAGGGACCGGACCACGATCACCACTATGGCCATGGACGCATCGAGACCCTGGCCACTCTGCTGCTGGGCAGCGTGCTGATCTTCGTGGCCGGGGCCATCGCCTGGTCCAGCCTGCAACGCCTGCTCACCGGCACCCAGATCCCGGCGCCCGGCATCTGGGCCATGCTGCTGGCCCTGGCCGCCCTGCTCATCAAGGAAGCCCTGTTCCGCTACACCATGCGAGTGGCCAAACGGGTGCAATCTCGCCTGCTCGAGGCCAATGCCTGGCATTCCCGTTCTGACGTGCTTTCCACCGCCGTGGTGCTGGTTGCGCTGCTTGGTGCCCAGTTCGGTGCCGGCTGGCTGGATGCCGTTGCCGCGGTCATCGTCGGCCTGCTGGTCGGCAAGGTGGGTTGGGATCTGCTCTGGGAGTCGGCACGGGAACTGGTCGATACCGCCCTGCCGAAAGACGCGCAGCAGCAGATGCACGAGATGGCCTGCAGCGTGCCCGGCGTAGAAGGGGTGCATGACCTGCGTACCCGTCAATCCGCCGGCCGGGCAATGGTCGACCTGCATGTCGTGGTGGCATCGCGAATCAGCGTGTCGGAGGCCCATGAGATCGGCAATGAGGTCAGTCGACGCCTGCGCCGAAGCTACCCCGCTCTCAGCGACGTCACCTTCCATATCGACCCGGAGAACGATGAGGGCGAAGGCGACCCCAGCCGTTTCCCCGGCCTGCCGCTGCGTCCCGAAGTGGAACAGGCTCTGGCAGAGCGCTGGTCGCCGCTGGCCTGCTGGCCACACGTCGTGGGTTATCGGCTTCACTACCTGGACGGGAAGATTACCGTGGTGGTATTCGTCGACGAAGCGCTGGAGACGTCGGTGGCAGCCCGGCTTCCCGAACGTCTTGCTGAACGGGCGAGCGACCTGCCCTGGCTGGGCGGGGTCGAAGCGGAGAAAGCCCTGGGTTGATCCGGCTGGTAGCCCCAGCAGTTGACACCCTGGCATCGATCCCGGAGGGTATGCTTCCCCCGCCAGTCACTTTCGAAGGAGACCCCATGGCCGCAGAGATGATCAAGCCTGCCGTCCTGCTCATCGCCATTCCCTTCTCCATTCTGCTGTCGGTCATCCTGGTTGTGGTGATTCGCTCATGGCTCAAGGACAGGAAGTGACAACCGGCACCGTACCAGGGCGAACCGTAACGCTTTCCAGGGTCCGACAGCCAAAGAGCGATCAAAGTCCCGTCAGTATCGCCGTTGCGATGCTGAAATAGATCACCACGCCGCAGGCATCGATGACGGTCGTCACCAGCGGCGCCGAGGCAGTAGCCGGGTCCCAGCCCACCCGGTTGAGCACGAACGGCAGGCACATTCCCAGCAGACTGCCGAACAGTACGATCGTCACCATGCTCATGGCCACCACCATGGCGACCGCCTCACCGCCACGCATCACACCGATGGGTGCCACGGCCAGCGCCATGGTCAGTCCCAGGGCTCCCGCCACCAGGAGCTCACGACCGAGCAGCTTGCTCCAGTCCTTTACCCCCACGTCGCCGGTGGCCATACCACGCACCATCAGGGTGGCGGCCTGAGCTCCGGCATTGCCACCACTGCCAATCAACAACGGCAGGAAGAACACCAGCGCCACCTGGGCAGCGATGGTGTCCTCGAAATAGGCGATGCCGGCACCGGAAAAGAGGTTGGCAAAAACCAGTAGTACCAGCCAGGTCACCCGCTTGCGATAGAGACTCCAGATCGGGACCCGGCTGACCCCATCCTCCAGCTGGCCGATGGACATCCCCTTGTGGAAATCCTCGGTCGCCTCGGATTCCGCCACGTCCATGGCATCATCGTGTGTCACTATGCCCACCAGCCGCTCATCGTGGTCGGTGACCGGCATGGCCAGCAGGTCATAACGGGATATCAGTCGGGCGACCTCTTCCTGCTCCTCGTCCACCTGGGTGCTGATCACGTCCTTGATCATCAAATCATCGACCTGTGCCCCGGGCCTTGCCACCATCAGTTGACGCAGCGACATGGTGCCCGCCAGTCGACCATCCGAATCGATGATATAAAGCTGATAGACGGTCTCGGCGTCCGGAGCGGTCTGGCGCACCCGCATCATCGCCTGGGATACCGTCATGCCGCTGGGAATCGCCACGTAGTCCGAGGTCATGATCGCCCCGGCGGTGCCCTCCTCGTAGCTCGCCAGGCGCTTGAGATCCTCCCGTTCCTGACGTGCCATGCGACGCAACAAGGTTTCGCGTCTGTCTTCACCCAGCAGATTGAACAGGTCGGCCCGCTCATCCGACCCCATTTCCTCGAGTATCGAAAGCAGCATGTCGTCGGAGATGGCCTCGGCGATCTCCAGCTGCTCATCCCCCGGCAGGTAGCCGAGAACATTGGCACGACGCTCGATGGGGAGGCAGTCCAGCAGCCTCAGCACGAGGGGGATATTGGCTTCCTCCTCGACAATTTCCTCGAGTATTTCCGCCAGATCGGCGGCACGCAGTTCCGGCAGCAACTCGTCGAGGCGCTCATTCTCCTCATTGTGGAGCGCCTCCAGCAGAGTGTCCTTCTGATCCTGCAGAGTTTCATTCAGTGACATGGGCATCTCCTGGCGCCGCCACGAAAGACGATGACTATCACGGGGCGTATGAGGGCGGTTCGGGAGCGACCCGGCGCCATGGGCGCATCATACCAGAGACGAAAACGCCCCTCGAACAGTGTTCGAGGGGCGTTTTACACGGCAAGGACCAGAATCAGCCCTTACCGCCCTTCTTGCGCAGCTGTTGTATCGTACGCAGCTGGGCCACGGCTTCGGCAAGCTCGGCGGCGGCACGGGTGTAATCCAGCTCCGCGGACTTGTCATTGAATGCCTTCAGCGCCTGCTGACGGGCCTCCTCGGCGGCGGCCTCGTCGAGGTCGCCGGCCCGAGAAGCCGCATCGGCCAGGATGGTGACCACGTCCGGCTGCACTTCCAGGAAGCCGCCGGAGACGTAGAAGTTCTCTTCCGCGCCACCGTCGTGGATCACCCGAATCGGACCTGGCTGAAGCTCGGTCAGCAGCGGGGCGTGCCCGGGCAGGATGCCCAGGTCGCCCATCATGCCGGAAGCGACGAGCTGCTCGATTTCACCCGAGAAGATCGCCTCTTCGGCGCTGACGATGTTGCACTTGAAGCTGTTCGCCATAGCGAAGTCCCCCTGGTGGACGGCCTTACTTCATCTGGTTGGCTTTCTCGACGGCCTCGTCAATGCTGCCCACCATGTAGAAGGCCTGCTCCGGCAGATCGTCGTATTCGCCACCAAGAATACCCTGGAAACCACGAATGGTGTCCTTCAGCGACACGTACTTGCCCGGGGAGCCGGTGAACACCTCGGCAACGAAGAACGGCTGCGACAGGAAGCGCTGGATCTTCCGCGCCCGGGATACGGCCAGCTTGTCCTCGTCGGACAGCTCGTCCATGCCCAGGATCGCGATGATGTCCTTGAGCTCCTTGTAGCGCTGCAGCACGTTCTGCACACCGCGAGCGGTGTCGTAGTGCTCTTCACCGACGACCAGCGGATCCAACTGACGCGAGGTGGAGTCCAGCGGATCGATGGCCGGGTAGATACCCAGCTCGGCGATGGAGCGCGCCAGTACCACTGTCGCGTCCAGGTGCGAGAAGGTGGTCGCCGGCGACGGGTCGGTCAGGTCATCCGCCGGTACGTATACCGCCTGTACGGACGTGATCGAGCCAGTCTTGGTGGAGGTGATGCGCTCCTGAAGGACCCCCATCTCCTCGGCCAGGGTCGGCTGGTAGCCTACCGCGGAAGGCATGCGGCCCAGCAGTGCGGACACTTCGGTACCGGCCAGGGTATAGCGGTAGATGTTGTCGACGAACAGCAGCACGTCACGACCTTCATCGCGGAACTTCTCGGCGATGGTCAGGCCGGTCAGGGCCACGCGCAGACGGTTGCCCGGCGGCTCGTTCATCTGACCGTAGACCAGCGATACCTTGTCGATAACGTTGGATTCGGTCATCTCGTGAAAGAAGTCGTTACCCTCACGGGTACGCTCACCGACACCGGCGAACACGGAGTAACCGCTGTGCTCGGTGGCGATGTTACGGATCAACTCCATCATGTTGACCGTCTTGCCCACGCCGGCGCCGCCGAACAGGCCGACCTTGCCGCCCTTGGCGAACGGGCAGACCAGATCGATGACCTTGATGCCGGTCTCGAGCAGCTCGTTGGAAGCGGCCTGCTCGGCATAGGTCGGTGGCTTGCGGTGGATCGGCATGCGCTCCTGTTCACCAATGTCACCCGCTTCATCGATCGGCTCGCCGAGCACGTTCATGATGCGACCCAGTGTTTCCTTGCCCACGGGCACGGAAATGGCGGCACCGGTGTTGGTGACCTCCATACCACGCTTGAGCCCCTCGGTGGAGCCCATGGCGATGGTGCGCACCACGCCGTCGCCCAGCTGCTGCTGGGTTTCGAGCACTGTCTCGGCAGTCGAGACCTTCAGCGCGTCGTAGACCTTGGGAACATCGTCCCGCGGAAACTCTACGTCAATCACCGCGCCGATGATTTGTACGATACGTCCGCTCATCTTGGTTCCTCTCAAATACCTGAAAATGAAACCTGCATGCCGGGAGGGCGAACCCTCCCCTGGCGCTATACGGCGGCGGCGCCACCGACGATCTCGGAGATTTCCTGGGTGATGGCGGCCTGACGGGCCTTGTTGTACACCATCTCCAGGTCGTCGATCAGACCGCCGGCATTGTCAGTGGCGCTCTTCATCGCGATCATCCGCGCTGCCTGTTCGCAGGCGCCATTCTCGACCACCGACTGATAGACCTGCGATTCGATGAAACGAACCAGCAGGCTATCGAGCAGCGCCTTGGCATCCGGCTCATACAGGTAGTCCCAGCTTCCGGGACGCTTGTTGTCTTCATCATGCGTATCCGCTCCCATATCGGGAGACAGGGGCAGTACCTGCCTGACCACCGGCTTCTGCGTCATGGTGTTGACGAACTCGTTGTACACCACGAACAGCCGATCCAGGCGCCCCTCGTCATACGCATCCAGCATGACCTTGACGCTACCGATCAGATCCTCGACCTCGGGCGACTCACCCAGCCCGCTCTTCGCCGCCACCAGGTTGCCCCCGTAGCTGCGGAAGAAGCCGCTGGCCTTGCTGCCCAGGGCGCAGAAATCGAGCTCCGCGCCCTTGTCGCGCCATGCCTTGGCATCCCTGAGAACGACCTTGAACAGGTTGACGTTCAGGCCGCCGCACAGGCCGCGGTCGGTGGAGACCACGATATAGCCGACCCGTTGTACGTCGCGTTCGATCATGTAGTCGTGGCGGTACTCGGGGTTGGCGTCGGCAATATGGCTCACGACGTTGCGGATCTGACGGGCGTAAGGCTGGCTGGCCCTCATCAGATCTTGTGCCTTACGCATCTTCGATGCAGCGACCATTTCCATGGCGCTGGTGATCTTCTGCGTATTCTTGATGCTCCCGATCTGGGTGCGTATCTCTTTTGCAGCTGCCATAGCGATCTACCTCGTTCTTGACCCTCAGAAGATGTCCAGGGCCCACCCTCCAGGGGGTGGGCCGGCGGCATTTACCAGCTCTGAGTGGCCTTGAACTTCTCGAGACCCGACTTCAAGCCTTCCTGGATCTCCTTGCTGTAGTCGCCAGTCTGGTTGATCTGGTCGAGCAGCTCGGCATGTTCGGACTTCATGTAGTCGTGCAGGGCACGCTCGAAGTCCAGGACCTTGCTGACATCGACATCATCCAGGAAGCCTTCGTTGGCGGCATACAGGGACACCCCCATCTCGGCCACGGAGAGCGGCGAATACTGCTTCTGCTTCATCAGCTCGGTGACACGCTGGCCGTGCTCCAGCTGCTTGCGGGTCGCTTCGTCCAGGTCGGAAGCGAACTGCGAGAAGGCTGCCAGCTCGCGGTACTGGGCCAGTGCCAGACGCACACCGCCGCCCAGCTTCTTGATGATCTTGGTCTGGGCCGCCCCCCCCACCCGCGATACCGAGAGACCGGCATTGATGGCCGGGCGGACACCCGAGTTGAACAGGTCGGTCTCGAGGAAGATCTGACCGTCGGTGATCGAGATCACGTTGGTCGGAACGAACGCCGAGACGTCGCCGCCCTGGGTCTCGATGATCGGCAGCGCGGTCAGCGAGCCGGTCTTTCCCTTCACTTCACCGTTGGTGAACTTCTCGACGTACTCGGGATTGACGCGAGCGGCACGCTCGAGCAGGCGCGAGTGGAGATAGAAGACGTCGCCCGGATAGGCTTCGCGGCCCGGCGGACGACGCAGCAGCAGGGAGACCTGACGGTAGGCCCACGCCTGCTTGGTCAGATCGTCATAGACGATCAGGGCGTCTTCGCCACGGTCGCGGAAGTACTCTCCCATGGTGCAGCCGGCATAGGGAGCCAGGAACTGCATCGGGGCCGGATCGGCAGCGCCGGCGGCAACCACGATGGTGTGATCCATGGCGCCATGTTCTTCGAGCTTGCGCACCACGTTGGCAATGGTCGACTGCTTCTGACCGATGGCGACGTAGATACAGGTGACGCCCTTGCCCTTCTGGTTGATGATGGCGTCGACGGCGATCGCCGACTTACCGATCTGGCGGTCGCCGATGATCAGCTCACGCTGGCCGCGGCCGATCGGCACCATGGCGTCGATCGACTTGAGGCCGGTCTGGATCGGCTCATCGACCGACTGACGAGTGATGACGCCCGGGGCGACCTTTTCCACCGCGTCCGTCATCTTGGCGCTGATATCGCCCTTGCCGTCGATGGGGTTGCCCAGCGGATCGACGACGCGGCCAATCAGTTCGGGGCCGACCGGCACCTCGAGGATGCGACCGGTACAGCTGGCGGTCATGCCCTCTTCGAGCTGCAGGTAGTCGCCAAGTACCACGGCACCCACGGAGTCGCGCTCCAGGTTGAGTACCATGCCGTAGATACTGCCGGGGAATTCGATCATTTCGCCGAACATCGCATCCTCGAGGCCGTGAATTTTCACGATGCCGTCGGAGACGCTGACGATGGTGCCCTGATTACGGGCTTCGGATGCGACATCCAGCTTTTCGATACGCTGCTTGATGATGTCGCTGATCTCGGAAGGATTCAGTTGCTGCATGCCATGTCCCTCAGACTCAGGCGGTAAGGGCTTCGGAGAGGCGATTCAGTCGACCGCGCACCGATCCGTCGATGACGGTATCGCCGGCGCGCAGGATGACGCCTCCGAGAAGCTTCGGATCCACCTGAGTGGTAATGGAGATTTCGCGATTCAGCCGCTTCTTGAGCGCGCCGGCGAGCTTGTTCTGCTGCTTGTCGTCGAGCGCGAAAGCCGAGACCACGGTGACGTCGACGCGCTGTTCATGATCGGCGCGCAGGCGCTCGAACTGCTCGGCGATCGCACCCAGGGCCGTCAGTCTCCCCTTCTCACCCAGGGTTTCGAGAAAGCGACGGACAGCGTCATCCACGCTGATGTCGGCCAGCTCGATCACCAGATCGACCTTGCGGTCGGCGGCAAGCTTGGGACTCGCGATCAATTTCTGAGCATCACGCTCCGCGACGACCTGGCCCAGTTTGGCCAGCATGTCGGACCAGCTTTCCAGCGCCTCGTTGTCACGCGCGTAGTCGAACGCGGCCTTGGCGTAGGGTCGTGCGACAGTAGACGTTTCCGCCATGGGTCACCTCCTTCACAGTTCGGCAGCAAGCTTGTCTAGCAGCTTGCGGTGTGCCTTCTCGTCGATGGAGGCTTCCAGAACACGCTCGGCACCGACGATGGCCAGTCCAGCCACCTGGGCGCGAAGCTCTTCCTTGGCGCGATGGATTTCCTGGTCGATCTCGGCACGGGCACTGGCCACCAGGCGCTCGCCTTCGGCACGGGCCTGCTCGCGGGCTTCCTCGATCATCTGAGTGGAGCGCTTGTGAGCCTGGTCGAGAATCTGGGAGGCCTGCTCCTTGCTCTCGCGCAGCGTCTGGGCTGCCTGCTCCTGAGCAAGCTCGAGGTCGCGGGACGCCCGGCTGGCCGCGTCGAGGCCATCGGCGATCTTCTTCTGGCGCTCATGGAGCGCGGAGCTGATCGGTGGCCACACGTACTTGATGCAGAACCAGACAAAGATCGCAAAGGCGATCGTTTGTCCGATAAGC
The DNA here is from genome assembly GCF_002879615.1 of Billgrantia endophytica. GTDB lineage: Bacteria > Pseudomonadota > Gammaproteobacteria > Pseudomonadales > Halomonadaceae > Halomonas > Halomonas endophytica. The sequence goes on along the minus strand of NZ_PNRF01000027.1, from coordinate 149,950 downwards.
GTCATGTTGATATTCACGGGTATGTACCTCTGACGGGTTCGTGGCGACCGGATAGAAGCGGACCGAGCGCCTCAGCGCTCGGTGCTGTCATTAACCGGCAACGACGAAGATCAGGTACATCGCGATACCAACACCGATCATCGGCACGGCGTCGAGCAGGCCCGCCATGATGAAGGTACGGGTCTGCAGCTGGTCGCCAAGCTCAGGCTGACGCGCGGTGGACTCGAGCAGTTTGCCGCCCAGCATGGCGAAGCCAATGCCGGTGGCCAGGGCGCTGACGCTGATGATGATGGCCGCAGCAAGGTAGACGATTTCCATGATGTTGCTCCTAGTTTTACGTTGAGGTCAGGTTTCAAGTTACCGCGTTTGCAAAGGTTGCTTGGCTCAGTGGTGTTCGTGAGCGGCACTCAGGTACACGATCGACAGCGTCGTGAAGATGAACGCCTGCAGTGACACCACCAGGATATGGAAGATGGCCCAGGGCACATCCAGCAGCCAGATCGCCCAGAACGGCAGCAGCGCGATCAGGATGAAGATCACCTCACCCGCGAACATGTTGCCGAACAGACGCAGTGCCAGGCTGATCGGCTTCACGATCAGGCCGACGATTTCGAGGATCAGGTTGAAGGGGATCAGCAGCCAGTGGTTGAACGGCGTCAGCGAGAGCTCCTTGACGAACCCGCCGGCACCCTTGACCTTGATGCTGTAGAAGACGATCAGGCAGAACACGCCCAGCGCCATGCCCAGGGTGGCATTGACGTCGGTGGTGGGCACGATCTTCATGTACTCGAGGCCCAGGCGACCGAACAGCTCCGGGAAGTAGTCGACCGGTATGATCTTCAGCGTGTTCATCAGCAGGATCCACATGAACAGCGTCAGCGCTATCGGCGCGATGTGCGGATTCTTGCCGTGGAAGGTGGAGCGGGTCAGGTTCTCGATGAACTCGATGACCATCTCGACAGCGTTCTGCAGCCCGCCCGGCACGCCGGTGGTGGCCATGCGGCCCGCCTTGCGGAACAGCCCCAGGAACAGCACGCCCATGGCGATGGACCAGCCCATGGTATCCAGGTGGACGGCCCAGAAACCCATCTCGGTGGCTTCGGTGGACGAGCTGGCAAGCGACCAGCCGTTCTCGGGATGCCTGCCGAAGGTCAGATTCTGGAGGTGGTGCTGTATGTAATAGATGGCGGATATTTCATTATCTGCTGCCATACGCTGCTTACCTCAGGTTCGGTGGGTCGGCCGGTCACGCAAGAGCCAGGGAGTCAGCCAGTGCATGAATTGAGCCGCCACATATGCGACAAAGAAAAAAGCCGGGTTTGAAGGGGGCACTGTGACGAAGACGATCACGAACAGTGCTACCGTCAAACCGAACTTTCCCATTGCTGCCTGATACAGGTTCAGCACGCTGACCCGGGGGCGACGTCCATCCCGGGCACGCAGGCCACGCCAGACGAAATAGAGCGTGGGCACCAGGCTGACCATCCCGCCGAGCAGGGCAGACAACGCCCCCTCGTGGCCGTGCCGCAGGCCGGCCAGCAACGCTACGATCAGGGTGGCCAGACCCTGAGCCAGGAACAGGCGGGTGAAGTCCAGGCGCCGGCGCCTCATGGCAACGTGTCTGTGCATCCTGTCGACGTTTCCTGCCCTGCCGATGCAGGGTCCGGGTGCCGGCTGAACCGAGCGTGACACTCAGGCAAACAACGGCGGATTATAGGGAAGCGCCTCTGGGCCTTCAACCGAACGACGCTCTTTTGGTGCCGAATGGTGCGACTTTGCGACCAAAGGTGCAAGGATTGTCGACACCTTGCACCACGAACGCCTAGCGGATGTGTTCCAGAATGCCGTCCAGTTCGTCCAGGCTCGAATAGCGGATCGTGACACGCCCCTTGCCGCCTCGACCGTGCTGGATCTTGACCGGTGCACCGAGCACTTCGCCAAGGCGGGTCTCGAGACGCGCCACGTCAGGGCTGGTCGCGGCTGCCTCCGCCTTTCTCGGTTCGCCGTTCACCAGCCGCTTGACCAGCGCTTCGGTATCGCGAACGGTGAGGTCCTTGTTGACCACCTCGTGGGCCGCCTTGCGCTGCCTGGCACCGGAAAGCGCCAGCAGCGCCCGCGCATGCCCCATGTCCAGGTCGCCGCGCTCGAGCAGCGTTTGCACCTCTGGGTCCAGGGACAGCAGGCGCAGCAGGTTGGCAACCTGGGCGCGTGACCTGCCGACAGCGTCCGCCACCTGCTGCTGGGTCAGCTCGAATTCATCGAGCAGACGCTTGAGCGCCATGGCTTCCTCGACCGGATTGAGATCCTCACGCTGGATGTTTTCGATCAACGCCAGCGCCAGGGCGACTTCGTCGCTGACTTCGCGGATCACCGCCGGGATGGTGTCGAGTTCCGCCAACTGGGCGGCCCGCCAGCGCCGCTCGCCGGCAATGATCTCATAGCGGTGCTCTCCGATGGGGCGCACCACGATGGGCTGCATGACCCCTTGGGCGCGTATCGAATCGGCCAGCTCCTCCAGCGCCTCTGGCTGGATATCGCGACGGGGCTGGTACTTGCCGCGAATCAGTTGCCCCAGCGGCAGGCGCTCGAGGCGTTCATCAGCCACCGTATCGGAGGGTGGCGTCTCCCCTTCGGCGGGATGCATCTCGACCTCGGGCAGCTCGAGGCTTTCGCGGCGGCGGGCACCGGCACCGATCAGGGCATCCAGGCCGCGACCCAGGGCGCGTTTTCGCGTCATCTACTTTTCCCTCATCACAACGAGCGAGTTACGGCAGGCGGCACATCACGACCGGACTAGAGCGACAGCCGACGAATCAGCTCCTTGGCCAGTACTCGATGGGCCTGGCTGCCCCGTGAGAAGCGCGCGTACTTGGTGACCGGCAACCCGTGGCTTGGCGCTTCGGCGACCCGGACGTTGCGCGGGATGGTGGTCTTGAGCAGCGCTTCGCCGAAATAGTCCCGAAGCTGCTTGCTGACATCCCGGGTAAGGCTATTGCGAGAATCGAACATGGTGCGCAGGATGCCATATACCGCCAACCCCGGGTTCACCCTATCCTTGATCTGTTCCACCGTATCGAGCAGTGCCGAGAGGCCTTCCAGGGCATAGAACTCGCACTGCAGGGGAATCAAGACGCCATCGGCGGCGGTCAGGGCGTTGACGGTGAGCATGTTGAGCGATGGCGGACAGTCGATCAGCACCACGTCGTACTCGCCGGACACGGTGTTCAAGGCTTCGACCAGGCAACGTTCACGCCCCTCGGGCCGATCCAGCAGTTCCACTTCGGCGGCCGTCAGGTCGCCATTGCCAGGCAGCAGCGCATAGCCGGCCGCCGGGCAGTCGAGCATGACCTCCAGCGCGGTTTTCTCGCCCAGCAGCATGTCAAGCACGCTGCCATCCAGATCATGCTTGTCGATGCCACTGCCCATGGTGGCATGGCCCTGTGGGTCCAGATCGACCAGCAGCACGCGACGATCCAGTGCCGCCAGGCTGGCGGCCAGGTTGACGGCGGTGGTGGTCTTGCCCACGCCACCCTTCTGATTGGTCAAGGCGATTATCTGGGTCACGGGCGACTTCCTTGCGTCAATGGCACGCTCACCGGCGGCCTGGGTTGAAATCGGTTCGCTCGACAATCAACAACTGACGGCTTCCCGTCGTGAAGGGCACCGTCAAGCCATGACGCTCACGAATCGAGACGCCTTCAGGCAACCCGGCCAGCTCATCGTCGGCGCCGGGCCCCTTCATGGCCAGCCAGCACCCGCCGGGACAAGGCAGGTGCCCGGTCAGACGCAAGAAGTCGCCCAGGCTGGCGAAGGCCCGGGAAATCACCTGGGCATAGCCGTTCTCGGGCGGCTCGAAGGCCTCCACCCGGGCCTGCACCGACGTCACGTTGGTCAACCCGAGCTCCATTACCGCCTGTCGCTGGAAGCGAACCTTCTTGCCGTTGCTGTCGAGCAGCGTGACCGCAAGCCGGGGCTTCAGGATCGCCAGTACCAGTCCCGGAAGACCCGGCCCCGCTCCCACGTCGAGCAGCGGCCCGTTGCTCACGAAGGGCAGTACGGCAGCGCTGTCCAGCAGATGCTTGGGCACCATTTCATCGGGTGAGCGTATCGCGGTGAGGTTATAGGCGCGATTCCACTTGTGCAACAATTCCACCAGGCCCAGCAAGCGCTCGCGCTGGAGCCGATCGACCACGATACCCAGTTCCGACACTCCTTCATCAAGGCGTCTCTCGACAGTCGACGTTACGGCATCACTCATCCGTTGGCCACCCGACTATCATCGAGCAGACGACGCTTCTTGAGATGAATCAACAGAATGGAGACCGCCGCCGGCGTCACGCCGGAAATGCGAGAGGCCTGGGCCAGGGTGGCCGGGCGTGCCTCGCCGAGTTTCTGGCGGATCTCGTGGGAGAGCCCCTCGACCCGGTCGTAATCCAGCTCGGCGGGCAGCGGTGTGGCCTCGTGGCGCTTGAGGCGGTCGATCTCGTCCTGCTGGCGTTCGATGTAACCCTGATACTTGGCCTGGATCTGTACCTGCTCGGCCACGGTCTCGTCGCCTACCGGCTCGCCGTCCAGGGAAGCGATGTCCGCATAGCCCAGTTCCGGGCGCTTGAGCAGATCCATCAGGCTGTACTCACGGGACAGCGGCTTGCCGGTCTTGGCGGCAACGCCATCGGCGGCGGCGCTGCCGGGTTGTACCCATGTCGCCTTCAACCTGGCGCTCTCGAGTTCGATGGCCTCGCGCTTGGTGGCAAAGGCTTCCCAGCGGCCATCGTTGACCAGGCCCAGCTCGCGGCCGGACTCGGTAAGGCGGAGATCGGCATTGTCCTCACGCAGCAGCAGGCGATATTCGGCCCGCGAGGTGAACATGCGGTAGGGCTCTTTCGTTCCCATGGAGATCAGGTCATCCACCAGCACGCCCAGGTAGGCTTCGTCACGACGGGGCCACCAGGCTTCCAGGTCCCTGGCCCGGCGGGCGGCGTTGAGCCCTGCCAGCAGGCCCTGGGCACCGGCTTCCTCGTAGCCGGTGGTGCCGTTGATCTGGCCGGCGAAAAACAGGTTGTGGATAAATTTCGTCTCCAGCGAGTGCTTGAGATCCCTCGGGTCGAAGAAATCGTACTCGATGGCATAGCCAGGCCGGGTGATGTGCGCGTTCTCCAGGCCCTTGACCGAGCGAACCACCCGCAGCTGGACGTCGAAAGGCAGCGAGGTGGAGATCCCGTTGGGGTAGAGCTCGCGGGTATCCAGCCCTTCCGGTTCGATGAAAATCTGGTGGCTCGACTTGTCGGCGAACCGGTGCACCTTGTCCTCGATGGACGGGCAATAGCGGGGCCCGACGCCTTCGATCACACCGGAGTACATCGGCGAACGATCCAGGTTGGACAGGATGATCTCATGGGTGCGCTCGTTGGTATGCGCGATGTGACAGCTCACCTGCCGTGGGTGCATCTCGCGACGCCCCAGGTAGGACATGACCGGGGTCGGGGTATCGCCGGGCTGCTCCTCGAGCACGGAAAAATCGATGCTCTTGGCGTCGAGCCGCGGAGGGGTACCGGTCTTGAGCCGATCGACCCGGAACGGCAGTGCCCGCAGGCGTTCCGCCAGGGCATTGGAAGGCGGATCGCCTGCACGCCCCCCCCGACTCTGGTCGAGGCCGATGTGTATCACACCGCCCAGGAAGGTCCCGGTACACAGCACCACGCTACTCCCGTGAAAGTGGATGCCCGTCTCGGTCACGACGCCACGGACCGTATCGTTCTCGACAATCAGATCGCCTGCCGCCTGCTGGAACAACGTCAGATTGGGCTGACTCTCCAGCATTCCCCGAATGGCGGCCTTGTAACGAACCCGATCGGCCTGAGCCCGGGTCGCTCGTACTGCCGGCCCCTTGCGGGCATTCAGCACGCGAAACTGGATGCCACCCATGTCGGTGGCCAGGCCCATGGCGCCGCCCAGGGCATCGATCTCCTTGACCAGATGGCTCTTGCCGATCCCGCCGATGGCGGGATTGCAGGACATCTGGCCCAGGGTCTCGATGTTGTGGGTCAGCAGCAGGGTCTGACAGCCCATGCGGGCGGAGGCCAAGGCGGCTTCGGTTCCCGCATGGCCGCCGCCGATGACGATGACGTCAAAGCGGTCGGGGTAATCCAAGATGCACCTCATTGCGCTTGTGCGCGGATATTGCGTCGGGGTGAAAAATCAGCCTGGCAGTATAAACCTCCTGTGGGTAAGCGTCAGGGGTTTTCCACATGGGGTCAACCAACCGGAGGGGTCTCTCGGTTTTACATAAATAAAATAGAATGATTTAAAGGAAGTTCTGTTGTTGTTGTTACTACTAGTGTGGACAGAATCCGTGGATAACCTTATTTTTCCGTTATTTTTCATGCAATTGAATTGTTGATGAACGACAGGGGAAAGCGCTATGTAGCTGAGGGCGACTGGTGCGGAGCCTGTGGATGAAATGCCGAGTTGCACACAGGTGCGATTCTGCACCGCTTGTCCACCGGCGGCTACCTGGCTTGTCACCGTAGCTGTGAACAATGTCATGGAAGTGAGCAAAGGCCGCTATGACGCCGGGTAGGACCGGAATGTCGGCAGGTGAGAAAAAAGTTGTCCACAGCCAAAAAAAGGCCCTGTCACTACCGACAAGGCCTTTTTCGGGTGCGCGGGGGAGGTATTTCAGTGCTTCAGTACCCGAGACAGGAAGCTTTGAGTGCGTTCGTGACGCGGGTTGTCGAACAGGTCGGCGGGGGGAGCTTCCTCAAGGATCTGCCCCTGATGAATGAAGATCACCCTGTCAGCGACCTCCCGGGCAAAGCCCATTTCGTGGGTCACGATGATCATGGTCATGCCTTCCCGGGCCAGTTCGCGCATGGCATCGAGTACTTCGCCAATCATCTCGGGGTCGAGAGCCGAAGTGGGCTCATCGAACAGCATGAGGCGCGGTTCCATGGCCAGCGCCCGGGCCAGGGCAACACGCTGCTGCTGGCCGCCCGATAGCTGGCTGGGATACTTGATGGCCTGATCGCTGATGCCGACACGGTCGAGCAGCCGCTCCCCTGTCTTCACGGCATCGGCACGGTTCCAGCCGCGTACCTTCATCGGCGCCAGCGTCACGTTGTCGAGTACGCTCAAATGCGGGAACAGGTTGAACTGCTGGAAGACCATGCCGACCTCGGTGCGGATCCGCTGGAGTGCCTTGCTGCTTCTGCCGTCGGGGAGCAGCTCGTTGCCGTCGACCTCGATATGACCCTCCTGGAACTCCTCCAGGCCGTTGATACAGCGGATCAGGGTGGATTTTCCCGAGCCGCTGGCGCCGATGACGACGACCACTTCACCGGGTTTTACCTGCAGGTCGATATCCTTGAGGACATGCAGGCTGCCGAAGTGCTTGTTGACCTTTGCCATGCGCACAATGGGATTGGATACGGACTCTGTCATGCGGTGGTTCCCCTTTTCCTGCCCCTTTACTGGCCAACGAGGCCCTTGCGCTCGAGCAGGCGCAAGGCGATGGAAAGACTCCAGGTAATGGCCAGATACATCAGGGCCACCATGAAGTAGACCTCCAGCGCGGTGAACGTCGTGGCGATGTAGATCTGCCCCTGACGCACCAGCTCACCGACGCCGATCACCGAGAACAGCGAGGTATCCTTGATGCTGATGATTCCCTGGTTGCCCAGCGGTGGAATCATGCGCCGAAATGCCTGGGGCCAGATGATGTAACGGAATGCCTGGCTGCGTGACAGACCGAGAGACAGGCCGGCTTCCCGCTGGCCGCGCTCGATCGACTGTACGCCACCGCGCACCACCTCCGAGATATAGGCGCCGGAATTGATGGCGATGGCGGCGATACCGGCGGTCAGGGCATTGATGGGGCCGCCCAGCAGTTGGGGCAGGCCATAGAAGATGAACAGAACCTGCACCAGGATGGGAGTACCGCGAAAGACTTCGATATAGAGGATGGCGGGCCAACGCAGCCAGCGTATCGGACTGATGCGCAGCAAGCCGAAGAAGATGCCGATGAAGAAGCCGATGGCGAGGCCGCCGAAGGAAATCAGCAGTGTCCAGGGGATGCCAGGCAGCAGGTGGGGAATCGAACGGAACGCAGCCGCCCAATCGAACTGAAAGGTCACTTCCACGTGTGTCACTCCACAATCTCAGAGACTGAAACGTAGACGCAGGCGGGGCCGGGGGACTTGCCACCCGGCCCCGCTGATTGGGCCGATCAGCCCTGGGGGTCACTCGTCATTCGGGGTTTCGCCGAACCACTTCTCGTAGATCTCGTCGTAGGTGCCGTCCTCCTGCATCTCGGCGAGGGCCTCGTTCACCGGCTCGACCCACTCGCTGCCCTTGTGGAAGACGATGCCGTACTGCTGGCCTTCGTACAAAGGGCCTACCACCTTGGTACGGCCCTCCCCGCGGGTCTGGGAGAAGTAGGAGACGTTGGGGGCGTCATAGAAGGCGGCGTCCACGTTGCGACCCAGCAGCGCCATGTACATGTCGCTGTTGCCCGGGTAGGGGGTGATGTCGGCACTGTCGCCCAGAGTTTCCTGAAGGAAGTCATAGCTGGTCGAGCCGATACGAGTGGCGATGGAAAGGCCTTCGAGATCCTCGATGGTCTCGACACTGTCGTTGTCGGCGCGCACGATGATCTGCAGGCCGGAATCGTAGTAGGGGTCCGAGAAGTCGACGATCTGGGCGCGTTCCTCGGTAATGGTGACACCGGCGATGGCGATTTCCTGGCTGCCGGTCTGAACCGCCGGGATGATGCCGGCGAACTCCATGGTGGTCAGGTCGACCTCGAAGCCGGCACGCTCGGCGACTTCGTTGATGATGTCCATGTCGAAACCGATCATCTCGCCGGTATCCGGGTCCATCATCTCGAAGGGCACGAAGCTGGGGTCGGTGACCACGTTGACGGAAGGTCTGTCGGCCAGGGCGACGCCGGAAAGGCCAATGCCGAGCGCCAGGGCAGAGACCAGAATGGTTTGCTTGAATCGAGATGAAGTGAAGCAAGAATGTTTCATTGGGCTCCCCGTTATAGGATGTTTTTCATGGGATTCACCCCATTCAACATGGTTAGAATCCCGAAAAGCGTCAAGTCAGGGAGGTAGAAAGATGCCGGTATGGCCTAGACCATGAAGGAAGCACCACAGCCGCAAGTGGTGGTGGCATTGGGGTTCTGGACCAGGAAGCGAGCCCCGGCGAGGCCTTCTTCATAATCCACAGTGGAGCCCACCAGATACTGATAGGAGAGTTCGTCGACCACCAGGGCCACTTCACCGAACTCGATCAGGGCATCGTCGTCACCGATGTCATCGGCAAAGTCGAAACCATATTGGAAGCCCGAACAGCCGCCGCCAGTCACATAGACCCGCAGCTTGAGCCCTGGTTTGCCTTCCTCCTCGATGAGCGCCTGCAGCCGTTTTCTGGCACTGTCGGAGAGCATCATGGGAGTAGGCACGAAAGATTCTGCGCCGCTCATGGGCGTCCTCCCCTGAGCTTGAGTGAAATGGGTAACACGCGATTATCCACAATCCCTAGCAAAAGGGTCAACTATTGTCGGGATATGCGTTTGCTATCGCCTGCCCGTCATCCGTGTTCATCATGGCATCAACGCGGGAGCCGCGAGTCCTGCGTTCTCGTCGAACCCGAACATCAGGTTGAGATTCTGGATCGCCTGCCCCGAAGCCCCCTTGACCAGATTATCGATGACCGAGAGCACTACGACCGTATCACCGTCTCCAGGGCGATGCACCGCCAGGCGGCAGACGTTGGCGCCCTTGACGCTGCGGGTCTCGGGATGGCTGCCGGCGGGCATGACATCGACGAAGGGCTCGGCGGCGAAGCGGCATTCGAAGAGGGTCTGCAGATCGCCGGGATCACGGGTCAGCCTGCCATAGAGAGTCGCATGGATGCCACGAATCATCGGTGTCAGGTGTGGCACGAAGGTGAGGCCCACCGGGCCCCTGGCGGCGTCACCGAGCCCTTGGCGGATCTCGGGCAGGTGGCGATGTCCCGCGGCGCCATACGCCTTCATCGATTCACTGGCTTCGGCCAGCAGCGAAGGCACCTTGGCGCCTCTTCCGGCACCGGTCACGCCGGACTTGCAGTCGGCGATGATATGGTCGGCATCGATCAGGCCCGCCTCTAGCAGTGGCAACAGGCCCAGTTGCACTGCGGTGGGGTAACAGCCCGGGACGGCGATCAGCCGTGCGTTGCGGATCTTCTCGCGATGCATCTCCGGCAGGCCGTAGATCGCTTCGTCGAGCAATTCCGGAGCGCCATGGGGCTGGCCGTACCAGCTGGACCACTCGTCGGCGTCACGCAACCTGAAGTCGGCTGACAGATCGATGACACGGGTGCCCTTGGCCAGCAGTTCACCGGCCAGTGCATGGGCCACGCCATGGGGGGTGGCGAAGAAGACCGCATCGCAGGCGCCCAGCCGCTCGGCATCAGGCTCGCTGAAGGCCAGGTCGTCATAGTGACCGCGCAGGTTGGGGTACATCTCGCTGACACGCATGCCTGACTCGGAGCGCGAGGTGATGGCTTCGACCTCGACCCTTGGGTGCTGAGCCAGCAACCTGAGCAGCTCGACACCGGTATAGCCGGTGCCGCCAACGATTCCAACCTTGATCACGATGGACTCCTTCTTGCGGCCTGGGCCCGCTTGCGGCCTGGGCCCGCTTGTGGCCGTGTGGACGATGAGGGACTGATCCGAGCAAGTGCCCGGCGCTGGGACCACTCCTTCCGGTTATGATACACAAGAGATAGGGTGGCGGCCCAACCGCCCGGTAAAACCGGCTGCGCAGGAACATTGCCGTGCCGCGTCTTTACCCGCGATACCATCGAGCGATACTACCGTCCAGGTGTTTGGTCTTGTGCCATTCGTTACCACTGAGGAGACCCCATGTACTTGTGGATCAAGGCGTTGCATATCGTGGCCGTGGTGGCCTGGTTCGCTGCGCTGTTCTATCTGCCGCGCCTGTATGTCTATCACGCCATGGCCCGTGACAAGGGCGAGCAGCAGGCCATCGACTATTTTCTCGTCATGGAGCGCAAGCTCTACCGGGGTATCATGATCCCCTCGATGATCTTGGTGGTGGGGCTGGGCATCTGGATGCTGTTTCTGATGCCTCACTGGCTCAGCATGGGATGGGTGCATGTCAAGTTGCTGCTGGTGGCGTTGCTGGTGGGCTATCACCATGTCTGCCTGATCTATCTGAAGCAGTTCGCTGCGGGTCGCTGTACCAGGAGTCATGTCTTCTTCCGCTGGTTCAATGAATTGCCCGTCATCGCCCTGCTGGCCATCGTGATTCTTGCCGTGCTCAAGCCTTTCTGACATGGCCATTCATCACGAATCGAAGCCGCCAGTCGTCCTGGTAATGGCTGGCCACGATCCGACGGGAGGCGCCGGCCTGGTGGCGGATAGCGAGGCCATTGCAGCGTGCGGGGGTTGGGCCGTCACCATACCCACGGCATTGACGGTGCAGAGCTGCCGAGATGTGAACTCCGTGGTACCCGTCGAGGCACGCCTGTTCCGTGACATGGCCAATGCCCTGGACGAGTTCTCCATTGCCGCCATCAAGGTGGGCCTGCTGGCGAGCCCCGAAGTCCTCGAGGCGGTCGTCGATATCGTGAAGCAGCACCCCGGGGTGCCTGTGGTGGTGGATCCGGTCTTGAAAGCCGGTGGTGGAACCGAGTTATCCACAACCTTGATGGAGGATGCTTTCCGCACCCGATTGCTGCCCCTGGTGGATATTCTGACGCCCAATCGGTTGGAGCTGGCCCGCCTTGCAGGCAGCGCGGCCAGCACCGATGCCGGTCGTGCCCAGTGGTTGATGACGCTTGGCTGTCGGGCCCTGCTGGTGACCGGAACCGATGACCCCGGGGAGCAGGTTCCCACCGACCAGGTGCAGCATGTGCTGTTCAGCCGAGAGGGCTCGTGCCACTGGCGTTGGGCGAGGCTGCCTGGCCATTTTCACGGCTCGGGTTGTACCCTGGCCGCAGCGCTGGCGGCGCGCCTGGCTCAGGGTGAGTCGCTGGCCGTGGCCTGTGAACAGGCCCAGGTCTTCACCTGGCAGGCATTGGTGGATGGCTGGCAGCCGGGAGAGCACCAGTCGCTACCGCGGCGAGTCGGACATCGACTGGGGCCCACTTTCGATTTATCCGGCAGCAAGAGACCCTCTCTTGGCCGGCGCACGGGCTGGTCAAGTCCGCTCTCTGACCACAGAATGGAAGGGGGCGCGAGCAAGCCTGGCGAGTTAACCGAAGATAACCGGATCTTCACCGCTAGTGCCAAGGTTATCCAGTATTCTATCCACAGCCTGGATGGTTCCGGCGAGATCCTTTTCAACCCAAGTGTCCGCGACTGTAATGAGGTTTTCATGACCACATCCGCTCAGCTCTTCGAACAGGCCAGCCGTCATATCCCTGGTGGCGTCAATTCTCCGGTTCGAGCCTTCAAGGGCCTGCATCGGCCACCGGTGTTCATGGAGCGGGCCCAGGGAGCCTACCTGTTCGACGTGGAGGGCAAGCGCTACGTCGATTACGTAGGATCCTGGGGGCCGATGATCACCGGCCATGCCGATCCGGATGTACTCGGTGCGGTGCGTGAGCGTCTCGACAAGGGCCTCTCCTTCGGTACTCCCACGGCGATCGAGACCACCATGGCCGACCTGATCTGTCATATGATCCCGTCGATCGAAATGGTGCGAATGGTCAATTCCGGTACCGAGGCCACCATGTCGGCCATTCGCCTGGCGCGCGGGTTCACCGGCCGCGACAAGATCGTCAAGTTCGAGGGCAATTATCATGGCCATTCCGACTCGCTGCTGGTCAAGGCCGGTTCCGGTGCCCTTACCCATGGCGAGCCCAGCTCTCCGGGGGTGCCCGCCTCGCTGGCAGAGCACACCATCACCCTCTCCTACAATGATTCCGACGAGGTGGAAACCTGCTTCGAGGAGATGGGCAGCGAGATCGCCTGCATCATCGTCGAGCCGGTGGCCGGCAACATGAACTGCATCCCGCCTCGACCGGGCTTTCTCGAGACCCTGCGTCGGGTCTGCACGGAAAACGGCAGTGTGCTGATCTTCGATGAAGTCATGACGGGTTTCAGGGTGGCCATGGGCGGTGCCCAGGCGCATTACGGCATCACCCCGGACCTGACGTGCTTGGGCAAGATCATCGGCGGCGGCATGCCGGTGGGTGCCTTCGGCGGCAAGCGTGAGGTCATGGAGCAGATATCGCCCTTGGGGCCGGTGTATCAGGCAGGCACCCTGTCCGGTAATCCACTCGCCATGGCAGCCGGTATCGCCCTGCTGACCAAGCTTCAGGAGCCTGGCTTCCACGATGCCCTGGCCCAGCGGGTAGAGACACTCTGCCATGGGCTTCAGGAACGAGCCGATGCAGCGGGTGTCGACATGCTTACCCAACGAGCGGGGGGTATGTTCGGGCTGTTCTTCACTGGCCAGTCACGGGTCGACAATTTTGCACAGGCAACGGCGTGTGACGCCGAGGCCTTCCGCCGTTTCTTCTCGGCTATGCTGGACCAGGGGGTCTATCTGGCGCCATCGGCCTATGAGGCAGGCTTCATGTCCAGCGCCCATACTCCGGAAGACATTCAGCAGACCCTGGATGCTGCAGTAAAGGCTTTCGAGTACGTACGTCAGCCCTGAGAGACCCTGATTCGACCATCGCCAGGAGTCAACATGGACGCCACACCAGTGAAGCCAACCAATATTCCCCCCGGGGGACTCTGTCCGGATGAGTTGGTCGACTCGCTGGTTGCAGCACACCGCGCCCCGGCGGATGAGGTGCCCTATGGCGGGCCTTCAACAAGCCTGGCCGCGACTCGGGCCCTGATCGACGACGAGCTGTCCTTCTTGATGGCTCGTTTGGAGGGGGAGGAGGATCGATCCCGCCTTGCCTGCCTGGGCCAGTGGCTGGAGCAGGAGCTGGTTCGGCTTGGACCCTACTTTGCGGAGCGTGGTGAACCCAGGCCCAGCTGGGTTTCGACTCGCCCAGCGGCAGCGCTATGCGATGAGCAACGCCTGGTGATGGTCAATGCGCTGGATCTGGAACCGGACGATCCAATTGCAGGTCGTGCTCTCGATACCGGCTTTGACGTGGCGGCGCTACTCGTGGGTCTGGCGATTCGAGGGGAAACCCGGTTGGCGAACCGTGCCCTGGACCGCTACCTTCGTCTCTCTGGCGATTATTCGCTGATGCGACTGCTGTCGGTTTTTCGAGTCTGTCGTTCCCTGAGTGGCGCACGACGGGCGTTGCAGCGTCCGCCCGAGATCGGCGACGGGGGACAGCCTGCCTGCCTGGCTGATGTGAAGGGGGAGTATCGGCGCTACCTAGCCTTGGCCGACCAGATATCCGAGTTTCGTTTTCCACCGCTGATCATCGGTGTGGGGGTGTCGGGCAGCGGCAAGAGTCGATTTACCGCCGGCATGGTCGAGCGGCTGGGTGCAATAAGGCTTTGTTCGGATGCCGAACGTCGCAGGCTTTATGGAATGGATCCACAGGCGGTTGACGCCGATCCGGCTGTGGATATCTTTTCTCCTGACGCCACAGTGCGGACCTATCGTCGGTTGGCCAGTCTGGCGGGCACCCTTCTCGAGGCGGGCTTTGCCACCTGCGTGGATGCCACCTGCCTGACACGTGGCCAGAGAAAGCTGCTTTGCCAGCAGGCCGAAGCCCGCGGCCTGCCGGTACTCATCGTCAGTTTCGAAGCCGATGACGACACGCTGAAAGCACGCATTACCAAGCGCGCGCACCGGCAGGGTGTCATGCCGCAGGCCAGCCTCGAAGTGCTACGCCATCAGCAGGCCACTTTCGAGGACTTCGATGACGAAGAGCGACATCACCTGGTCCATTTGGACACCACCGCCGACAATGCCACCGAAGCCCTTGCCGTGATGATTCAGGAACATGTGCGGCTCAAGTAGACCGCATGACAAATGGACTCGGACTATTTCATGAAAAACTCAATGGCTAGCCGGTCGTATTTCATGAGGGCTAAATCATGAAACGCCTCCATGGATGGGTGATGGCTGGAATCATGGTGTCAAACACCGCATTAGCAGGAGGCTTGATGACGATGCAGCAGGTCAGTGAGACGAGCGGGCTCGAGGGAGGCGATATCATTTCGGTCCGTATCAGCGGTGATACCGATACGCACTATACGGCCACGTGGATCATCCATCGGGAGGGCGAGAGCGAGACACTTGAGGTCTCGGGCCGTGTCCCGGAGAGCCACGAATTCCGAGGGGACGGGCTGGAAGCCGTGGTAACGCAGACCAGCAGGGTCGGGCACCTGATACTGGAGGTGAGCAAGGGGGGCAATATCAGCCGCTCGAGCACGGGAGGGCAAGGCAGCGAGATGCGAATCAACGTCCGCTAGGGCTCTTGTATGAAAACTGCCTGCACTCGACCCTATGGCGTTAAAAATCAGGCCCTACCAAGATGGGGACCTCAGACTGCTGACAAACCCCGCAAAAATGCGGGGTTTCGTGTCTCTATACTTTTGCTCGTCGCTCGGTATGGAATTCGCGAAGTGCGCTCCACCGTCTCCTTGCGCCGCTCGTAGAGGCGTTTCCCCACCAGCTCCAGCCGGTGGCTGTCGACTCGCTCCTTGGCGTCTTCCCAGATATAGCGCGTCACCATCTTACGGGAGTGCAGAACCTCGCTGTCCTCGAAATCCTCCTCTGGGGGCAGGGGGGCTTGGTGGCTGTAAATGAGCAGCCTGAAAAGGGATCGAGAAAAAAGATGATGAGTTGGTATTTCATGGCTGCCCGTCCATCTACCGTATGTCGTATAATTTATTGTGCCGCAATGGCGTCAACGGGGGTGGCGCACCAAGATTTTGTCTGGCCCAGTTCACGGCCTGGATGCGGTTGTGCACATTTATTTTCCTGAAAATATTGTAAAGATGAGATTTGACGGTGTGTTCGCTGACAAAAAGCCGTTCGGCGATCTCGATATTCGATGCCCCGGACCCCAGCAGGCCGATTATTTCCAGCTCACGCTGAGTCAGGCCGCAGGCTGGCCGGTAGGAGTTGAGCTGTTGACGACGAAAGAATTCGATCAAGCGAGTCATCAGCGATCTCGACATCCAGAGGTCTCCATCGAATAGGGTTGCGATGCCCTTGCAGATCAGCTCGAGGGAGTCATTCCGGTAGAAAACCCCCTTGATGTGCATGAAGGTCAATAGCTCTGCCGCATGCTCCTCGTCCTTGAGGTTGAAGGCGGTCAAAAAGACCTTGGGATTGTTGGCGGTCTTGCTCTGCCAGAGCTGCATGGCGCTTTCATCCACGTGGTCGGCATCCATGAGCACGACAACCCCTGTCTCGTCCTCGTAGCAGGAATCCTCGTTAGGAGGCGCAATCGAGACAGGGCAATCGACCTGTTGTTGTATGTAATCGACGAAGAGTTGCGACTGAGGATTGTGGTCAGTCACCAATAATATCAGTCCTTTTCGTACGCCCATGCTGTAGCTCCCGTAGAAGAATTCTTGTCAATGGCCACATCAACCTGTTGTCCCTAAGCAGAGGTAAGCTTTAACCATGGGAGGGATTTCGTAAAGTTATGTTACTAGATGTATTTCATAGTTACCTGGAGTATTAAATTTCTAGTGCTTTGTTTTTAGCCTTAATTACAACAAGTTAGGATGTTCATTCTTTCTTGTTTGAATCTTTCTGTATCGACATTCAGGTGCCGTGAATTTTTTTCATGTTACAGGCATGATTGTCTTCAGGCTGGAACTTGGCCGCTACTGCGACGAACGTACTTTTCCGGGTACAATTCGCGCGTCCCTGACGATGCGTTTCTGGAGCCACGAAATGAGTGAGTCTGCTACGCTGGTTCTGGCCAGCAGCAATGATGGGAAAATCAAAGAGTTCAATCAGTTGCTAGGCAGCTTGGGGCTGGAAGTTTGCCCGCAGGCGGAATTCGGCGTGCCCGAGGTCGAGGAGACAGGGCTGACTTTCGTGGAGAATGCTCTCCTGAAGGCTAGGGAGGCGAGCCGAATCAGTGGCCTGCCGGCGTTGGCCGACGATTCCGGTCTTGAGGCGGACGCGCTGCTTGGCCAGCCGGGTATCTATTCCGCCCGCTACGCGGGTGAGCCAAAGAGCGATGCGCGCAACAACGAGAAGCTGCTTTCGGCCCTTGCCGACGTACCAGCGGGCCAGCGAACCGGCCGCTACTGGTGCGTGCTGGTCTACTTGCGTCATGCCGAGGATCCGGTGCCGTTGATCGTCCAGCGCAGTTGGGAAGGCGAGATACTCACCCAGCCTCGCGGAGAGGCAGGGTTCGGCTACGACCCCCTGTTCTGGTTGCCTTCTCTGGGCAGAAGCGTTGCCGAACTGGCCGCCGAAGAGAAGAACCGGTTGAGCCACAGGGGAAGGGCGCTCGCGGCCCTGGTGGCGGCGCTCGGCGAGACCGGGGAAGGTTGATGCCCTCATCGTTGCCTGGCGCTGATGTTCCGCTGCCGCCCCTGGCGCTCTACGTGCATGTACCATGGTGTGTACGCAAGTGTCCTTACTGCGATTTCAACTCCCATGGTGTAGGGCATGGGGCCGAACTGCCCGAGGCGGAGTATCTGAGCGCCCTTATCTCCGACCTCGATGCGGATCTCGCCCTGGCCGGCGAGCGGGAGCTGGTCAGCCTCTTCATCGGGGGCGGAACACCGAGCCTGATGTCAGCCGACTTCTACTCGAACCTGTTCGAGGCATTATCCGATCGGTTAGCGCTTGCGCCAGATATCGAAATCACCCTGGAAGCCAACCCCGGCACGCTGGAGCATGGTCGCTTTTCGGCTTATCGCAGTGCCGGCATCAATCGGCTTTCCCTGGGGGTGCAGAGCTTTCAGGACGCACAACTGAAGGTTCTTGGCCGCATCCATAGCGGTGACGATGCCCATTCGGCGGTGGCGGAAGCCCGCCGTGCCGGCTTCGACAATATCAATCTCGACCTGATGCATGGCCTGCCGGGCCAGACTCCCGAGCTGGCACTTGCCGATCTCGAACGTGCCCTGGCACTGTCGCCGGAGCACCTTTCGTGGTATCAGCTGACGCTGGAGCCCAATACCGAATTTCATTCGCACCCCCCTGAGCTTCCCGATGAAGAGATTCTCTGGGATATCCAGGATCTGGGTCATGAGCGGCTAGAGGCCGCTGGGCTGGCCCGATATGAGATCTCCGCCTATGCGCGACATGGCCGTCGATCTCGCCATAATCTCAACTATTGGCGTTTCGGCGATTACCTGGGTATCGGTGCCGGGGCGCATGGCAAGCTGAGTGTTTCGGGCAGCGATGGGAAGCTGCATATCGAAAGACGCTGGAAAACGCGCCAGCCCGCATCCTACCTGCGCAGAGCGAGTGATCCGCGAGGCTTTGTTGCCGGCGGCACCGTTGTGACGGAAGATGAGCTGCCCCTGGAGTTTGCCATGAACGCGCTGCGCCTGGTGCAGGGAGTCCCGATGACTGACTGGCCTTCACATACCGGGCTTCCGCTGCAGAGGCTGGAAGCGCGCCTCGTGGACGCGCGTGAAAAAGGACTTCTTGTGGAAGATGTGCAGCGGCTGCAGGCATCTCCCCGGGGGCTATTATTCTTGAATGAACTGCTGGCCCTGATCGGCGAGAAAGCGGCCAGTTCTGATTGATCTCGCTACCCTGACATCCAGGAGATATCCATGTTCAAGCCATTTCGTCTTGTCGTGCCGGTTGCCGCTGCCATCCTGCTGGTGGGCTGTGCCACGACGGACCCTTATTCCGGCCAGACCCAGCGTTCCAGCACCATCACCGGTACCGGAGTCGGCGCTGCCGTTGGGGCCGCCGCCGGTGCGCTATCGGGAAGTGGGAGCACCAGCCGGCGTGACCGGGCTCTGATCGGTGCCGCGGTAGGCGCTGCCGCGGGGGCCGGTGTCGGTGCCTACATGGATCGCCAGGAGCAGCAGTTACGCGAGAGCATGCGCGGCACCGGGGTTGATGTCGAACGTCGCGGCGACGATATCGTGCTCAACATGCCGAGCGGCGTGACGTTCGGCTTCGACTCCAGCGACTTGACCACAAGCGCCCGCAATGCGCTGAACGATGTGTCGTCGGTGTTGAATCAGTACACCGACACTCGTGTCAATATCGATGGCCATACGGACAGCACCGGGGATGCCGGTTACAACCAGCGGCTTTCCGAGCGTCGGGCGGAAGCCGTAGGCAACTACCTGACGCAGTCGGGTGTATCGCGTAACCGCCTCTACATGACCGGCTATGGCATGACCCAGCCCGTTGCCAGTAATGCCAACGAAGAGGGACGGGCACAGAATCGTCGCGTCGAGATCACCCTCAGCCCCATCGAAAGCCAGTTCCAGCAGTAAGGCACGCCTGTACCGTGGGAGCGACCCGCCGCTGAATCCAGTGGCGGGTTTTCAAGGATTTATTTCATGCTTTCCTATCAGCATGCCTATCACGCCGGCAACTTCGCCGACGTACACAAGCATTCGATCCTTTTTGCCGTTGTCGACCTTCTTTTACGTAAAGATTCTGCCATTACGTATATCGATACCCATGCTGGCCGGGGCCTGTACCCCCTGGCATCCCATGAGACGCTGAAGCTGCAGGAGTATCGCCAGGGGATCGAGCCTCTCTGGCGAGCCAGGAAGACGCTCGCAGCGGAGCCGCTGCTCCATGCCTGGCTGTCGATACTGGGTGACGTTCAGGAGGCTTCCGATACCCTGGATCATTACCCCGGCTCGCCGTGGTGGCTGGCCCGACGGTTGCGTACACAGGACAGGCAGGTGATGTTCGAACTGCACCCGGGCGAGCATGACCACTTGGCGAATCAGGCGCTGCCGAAGAATGCGCAGCGAATCCATGGCGATGGACTGAAGGGGCTGATACGGCAACTGCCGCCATCGACCCCCCGGCTTTGCGCGCTGATCGACCCCAGCTACGAGCGCAAGGCCGAATACCTCGAGGTAGCAGACACCCTGCTGGAAGCCATGCGAAAGACCCGTCATGGTGTGATGCTGGTTTGGTACCCGCTGTTGCCGGCTGGCAGGCACCAGGTGCTGTTGGATGAACTGCGAGAGGGTGGCCTGCGCAAGATCTGGCGCAGCGAGCTGTCGCTACGCGAACCCGCCGTTGACGAGCGGGGAATGTACGGCAGCGGCATGCTGGTCATCAACCCGCCATGGGGGCTCGACGAGCGGCTGGCGACGGCCATGGCCTCGGTTGTACCCCTGCTGGGCTCGGCAAGTCGCCACCAGGCCGACTGGTGGGTGGAGGAGTGATTCAGCCAGACCCGGATGGATTCCACCTGCCGCGCCCTCGATCCGGTATCATGCGGCCGAAGTAGAGCAGGCCGAAGAGCAGCCAGGCAAAGGCCGTCGTCGCCGAAAAAGGGTGCCACCAGGCGAATGGCCTTGACGATGCGCCAGTAGTGCTCTTCGTGGTGGTTCCTCAGCCGCAGCAGGAAAGCCGCCAGGTCTGGTCCAAGGTTTGGGGCTGGCTTCGTGGTTATCGAAAAACAGCACGTTGTCCGGTACCACTACCGCCGCTTTGCCAGCATGGCACGGATGTGCTGCACGAAGTTGAGCTGCTTGTTGGAGGTCGTGGCCCAGAAATCCTGACGGTTGTAGGTCAGGTCATCGCTTGCCTGCTCGCCTTCGTCGTTAGTGAAACTCATGGCGCTTTTCTTGCCGAACGGTGGGTTGGCAAGCACGTAGTCCACCGTATCGGATGGCGGTGCCACCAAGGCATCATTGGGTGATACCGCACCCTCGCCGTCGATCTCGCCGACCACCAGGTACAGGGCGATCATCAGCCGGCCGATACGGCCATTGCCGTCGAGAAAGGGGTGAATGGTTTCAAACTGGTAGTGGCTGATGGCAACGCGGATCAGCTCCGGCACATTGATCCGTTCGTTATGCTAGAACAGCTCCAGATCGCCCATCAGTTTCGAACTTCATGGGCGGTCCTTACCGTTTGACCGGGCAAGCCATCGCTTGCCTTGCCCGGTTAAACGGTATTTTTGCAAACGGCTGCGCGGCTTGTCGGGGATGGTCGTTTCAACGTAACCGTCATCCAGCGCCGGGCGCAGGTAGGCTTCGCGGAAGTGATCTTCATGCTTCAACCCCAGTGCGGCCTGGATATCCGTACGCTTCATCTCGCCCTGCATCACGCTCATCAGCCTCTGGACTTCCCCGGTGACTTCCCCGGTGACCGCTTCGGCAAATCCCTCGTGGATTGGTAGGCGAACCAGGAAATAGCTGTGATCGTCATCGGTTTCGAATATCGGTGCCGGAGAGCCGTTGCGCCGCATCACCCGCAGAATCTTGGGCACGCCCGTGGAGCGGCCCTCGGTCAGATCCAGCTCCTTCAGAAACTCGCCAATGCGGCGGTTACGGTAGCGACGGCTGACGGCTGACGGCTGACGGCGCGGCCCGCCTGCAAGTCCTGCACCTCATAGGTTGCCGTCAGCGGGTGATAGGGCGGCTGAAGGGCCGAGTTGCCCAGGTTCAGCAGCTCCTTCTGGATGGCATCGATCTGCTTTGGCAACAGCCCCACTGGCGGCTCTTTCGCAGAAAGTTGGGGCTGACCATTGCGTTCCTCCACACCCACCACCACATAGCCGCCGCCCAGATTGTGAAAGTCGTTGGCGAAGGCACAGATGCTGTGCAGGATGGATTCCGGGTTCCAGCCCGCCTTGTACTCGATACGCTCGCTTTCCACCGTGCGTTGGTGGAGTAGGGAATCGAGGTTGATGGGGAGCTTGGGGGTCATAGCTATGAAAGGACCCTATGAAAGCGAGTGGATTTTGCTTTTATTCATAGATAACACCTTACCCAAAAACGGCTGTTGGTGGGGATCCGACACGGCAACACGCCGACTCTCGGCGGCAGTGGGTCCGGCGGGGTGAACCTGTCCTGTGTCCGCCGCAGCCAGGCCAGTTCCTCCTCCCACTGGCGGCGTTCGGCGGCTTCGCGTTCGAACAGTGCCCGGGTTTTTTCCAGCACCAGTGTGAAAGGCCGGCCGCTGCGCCGGGTTTCATGCCGCATGGGTAGTTCGTGGCGATCGATGAACTGGTGGATGACCTGGCGCTTGGCTTGGGCCAGTGGCCACTCCAGACGCTGCTGCGACGGCGATTCGAGGAAGCGCGTCAGGGGATCGCCCAGTTCGCCGTCCAGCGCGGCCGGTAGCGGGATCGACCAGTCGTCTCGGGCACGCTCGGGTTGCGCCAATCGCGCGTCGAGCAGTTCCCGGCAGTGCGCATGAACGGCCGCCAGGCCAAGATCGGTCAGGTCCGTCAAGCCTTCAGCGGCGGCGCGAAGCACGCCAAGCGGCACCTGCCAGGGCAATGTGGCGGACAGCAGGGTGTCGATGACGGATTGTTGCAGGTCCGGGCGGCGGGCATCGCGGCTGGCGCGGATCAGTGCCAGCAGGTCTGTACGGCATCGGCCAGGCTGGCGATCTCCCGATCTGGCACGTCGGTTGCCGGTGCGCCGCCGTGTGCGATCAGGTTGTAGGTCAGTACCGCCCTGTAGCCCTGTTTCACCGGGCGAACTTCGTGGTGGCAATCGGCATAGAACGCCAGTAGTCCGAGCCGGCTGGCCGAACCGCGTGCTCGCAGCGTCTGGCCCTGGTGAGAGACCACGAATTCGCCGCCGGTGAACTTCGATGGCAGCTTTTACCAATTCGGCCCGGTGAGGGGAGAGATCGATCATCGGAGGCAGAACCAGAGGGTCGATTTCAGTTGGCGCGGAATCGACGAAAACGACCAACCACTACCAATGGGGCAGTCTCAGGCCAGGCCAGGCCGGCCGACGCCGATGCACAGGACAGGGCATTTCTCCAATGGCGAAAGAACCGCTACACGGCTGGAAACCTGAATTGCGCCGGGCATTGATGAAGGTTCGGCCTGAGTATTTTTCCTGGCCGCAGGAGCAGCAGGAACACTATGGCGTTGCGATTCCCGCCGATGACCGGAAGCGACTGGACATCGCGCTGATGCAGGAGCTGTTCGGACACACGAAGGAGGCAGCGGAACAGGATGAAAGGCTCTCCTTTGAAGAACTGAACCTCTGGAACGAAACCGTCTTGCCGTTGACAGGCATCGGCGAGGATCACTTTTTCCTCAACGAACATTTTCGTGAAGGCGACTCCCTCCTCCATTATCAAACGCTCCGCGAATACGATGAGAGCGAGTACCGCTGGCAGGAGGAGCATCGCCAGAAGGAGCAAGCCGACTACGTCGCCAAACCGTATCGCGGCTACCTGTATCTGGGCTGGGCGCGATTGTTCGTCGACGGGAGATTCACCTATGCCACCCTGTCCATGGCGGCGGGCTATCTGAATTCGGTCATCGAAGAGCATGGCGCAGACTTGCTCAAACAGCGGATTCCGCACCAATACGTTCCCGGACCACATCACGGCGAACGAGTCGGCGACAACACACGGTGGGACATGCGCATCAGTGCGGATGGGCAGGAAGGCGTGCTGGAGGAACTGCGCGAGCGCTTGTGGACACATACGCAAACCCGCCACGAGGCACTGCACGAAAGCTGGGATGCATGCGGCTTGAACGGTGTCTACCTCCTCGATGAATCCCACGACGGCGAGCCCAACCTGCACCTGGTTTTCACCGACAAGGAAGCGCTGTCTCGCGTGCGCTTCCATACCTTCATGCGCGACTGCCGTGCAATGTGCAGGGACGCCAGCGAACTGCATCGGGCGATCGATGAAGAAAAAGCGACGCTTGCCGACTTCATCGAAGATCAGCACGCGGAGGTTCTGCGCAATCATGACCCCAAGGTGCGGCGCTTGCGCAAACGCAACAAGGTGATGATTGCCAAAGGCGCGTTCGACGACCTATGAACAGATTGCTGCCATCCGATTGCGAATCAACTCCGCAGCGGTATGGCCATGGATGGCGTAATGCAGTTTGTTCTGGTAGCCGACGGAAATGATGGTGTCGAGGTTGTAGAAGTCCACCGCCCGGGACACCTCTCGCTGGCTCTCCTTCTTCTACCATGTGGCCCAAAGTGCTGCGGTTATTCTATGAATCCAGGATCGAAAGAGAGCGGACATCACCAAGGTCACTTCCCGATGCAGAAACTCCCGAATATCTCCCCCAGCAGGTCGTCGGCGCTGAACTCGCCGGTGATCTCGCCAAGGGCCTGCTGGGCATCGCGCAGGTCTTCTGCCAGGAGTTCACCCGCCCCGTAGCCAGTTAGCTGCGTTTCCCCATTGGCGAGTGCTTGCCTGGCCCGGTCCAGCGCGTCGAGATGTCGCCGTCGGGCGGAAAAACGGCCTTCCGTCGTGGTGGCATAGCCCATGATCTCCTTGAGATGGGCCTTCAAGTTATCCACACCCTGACCGGTCCTGGCGGAAAGTCGCACGACGGGAGTGGCGGTGGATAAGTCAAGGCCGGGCTGTTCATGGCTGGTGTCGATCTTGTTGCGCACCAGGGTGAGCCGCGATGGGTCGGGCAACCGCTCGACGAATTCGGGCCAGATGGCCATGGGCTCCGTGGCGTCGGTGGTGGTGGCGTCGACCAGCAGCAGCACGCGGTCGGCCTTTTCGATCTCGCTCCAGGCTCGCTGCACGCCGATCCGCTCCACGGCGTCGGGGGTATCCCGAAGACCGGCGGTGTCGATGACGTGCAATGGCATGCCATCGATGTGGATATGCTCGCGAAGCACGTCGCGCGTGGTGCCTTCGATCTCGGTGACGATGGCGGTCTCCCGCTCCGTGAGGGCGTTGAGCAGGCTTGATTTGCCGGCATTGGGGCGTCCGGCGATCACGACGTTCATCCCTTCCCGCATCAGCGCGCCCTGGCCGGCTGCGGCACGCACCTCGGCCAGTTCCGCCATCACTCCGGCCAGCATTTCGGCGACCCTGCCGTCGGCGAGGAAATCGATTTCCTCCTCCGGAAAGTCGATGGCCGCCTCCACATAGATACGAAGCTCGATCAACCGCTGCACCAGTGCCGCTACCCGGCGCGAGAACTCCCCCTGAAGCGATCGCAGGGCATTCTCGGCGGCCGTTCGAGAGCTGGCCTCGATCAGGTCGGCGATGGCCTCGGCCTGCGCCAGGTCCAGTTTGTCGTTGAGGAAGGCGCGCTCGGAAAACTCTCCCGGTCGGGCCAGGCGCGCTCCCAGCTGAACACAGCGTTCCAGCAGCAGGTCCATGATGACCGGCCCGCCATGACCTTGCAGTTCCAGGACGTCCTCGCCGGTGAAGGAGTGAGGGCCGGGGAAGAAGAGGGCGATGCCTTCATCGAGTGCGCTGTGTTCGCCCTGGAAGGGGCCGTAGTGGGCATGGCGGGCTGGGGGGCATCGCCCCACCACCTCATGGGCAATCGTTGCGCTGGCGGGTCCGGAGACCCGAATGATGCCCACGCCTCCGCGTCCTGGCGACGTTGCCAAGGCAGCGATGGTGTCCTGGTCATAGAGGGTCTTGCCCATCTTGTGCTCCTCTTGGCCTGTCGTGGCCTGGCTCGAGTGCCATTCTCCGTTTCGGGGCCCATAAACGCCAGACCCCTGCCTGGGCAGGGGTCTGGTTGCGACGGGATGAAGGCGCTGGTTACTTGGTCTTCATTCCCTTTCCGACGCTGGGATCGTTTTCGATCCTGCGCGTGATCACGTATTGCTGTGCGATCGAGATGAGGTTGTTGACCACCCAGTAGATGACCAGGCCGGCCGGGAACCACAGGAAGAAGAACGTGAAGACGATCGGCAGCATCTTCATGATTTTCGCCTGCATGGGGTCCGGCGGTGTCGGGTTGAGCAACTGCTGGACGAACATGGAGGCGCCCATCAGAATCGGCAGAATGAAGAACGGATCCCTCATCGACAGATCCTGGATCCAGAACATGAACGGCGCGTGGCGCAGTTCCACCGACTCGAGCAACATCCAGTACAGTGCGATGAAGACCGGCATCTGCACCAGGATCGGCAGGCAGCCACCCAGAGGATTGATCTTCTCCTTCTGGTAGAACTTCATCATCTCCTGGGACATCTTCTGGCGGTCGTCGCCGTACTGCTCCTTGAGCCGCTGCATTTCCGGGCCCAGCTTGCGCATGCGGGCCATGGACTTGTAGGCCTTGGCGGAGAGTGGCCACATGGCCAGCTTGACCAGGACGGTCAGGAACACGATCGACCAGCCCCAGTTACCGATCAGGCTGTGGATCTGGTCCAGCAGCCAGAACAGGGGGTTGGCAATGAACCACAGCCAGCCGAAATCGACGGTCAGGCGCAGGTTGGGTGCCACTTCCTCCAGGTAGCTCTGAACCTTGGGCCCCATGTAGAGGGTCGCGCCCAGGCGGGCTTCGCTCTCGGCAGCCACGGTGCTCACCGGGCCGGCAAACGCTGCCACGTTGCGGTTGCGGGAATCGGTAGTGCCATACTGCAGGTTCTGCTGGTTCTGGGCCGGTACCCAGGCAGAGACGAAGTAGTGCTGGAGGATGGCCACCCAGCCGCCCTGGACGTCACGGTTGTTGAAACGTCCGCGCTGGATGTCGTCGAAATCGACCTTCTCGTAGCGGTTATCCGGTGAGGAATAGGCCGCGCCAAGATAGGAGCTCATGCCCAATGCGACGCCGCTGGAGGGATCGGGGCTGTTGTCCCGCGCCAACTGCCCAATGAAGCGGGCGGTCACCGGCTCCTCGGTGTTGTTGGCCAGGTAATAGTTGACCTCTACCGCGTAGCTGCCTCGCTCGAAGGCGAAGCGCTTGACCACATCGATGCCATTGACCTCGGCGGTGAGGTCGACTTCGAGGCGATTGTCGTTATCGCTCATGCGATAACTGGTGCTCTCCGGAGTGAAGCCGATACGACCCTGGTGTCCGTCGAGCTGAAGGCCCGATCGGGCCACATAGCTGCGGGTCTCGCTATCGGACAGCAGCACATAGGGACGATCGGAATCCAGTGTCATGCGGTGCTGTGGCAGCGCGGCATAGACGATGTCACCACCCTGCGGGTCGATGCGCACGTCCAGTACGTCAGTAACGACGGCGATCAGGTCACGTGTACCGGTCGGGCGCTCGGGCTCGCCGGGCATGTCACCCGTCGTGGCGTCCTCGGCCCGCGGAGCGGCGGGGACAGCCAGGTCGTCATCATCGGGGGCCGCCGTTTCCTCGCCGGGAGCGGGCGCCGTGAAGGTGGGTGCTTCCGGCTCAGGAGCAACCTGGCCGTAGTCCTGGTTCCACTGAATGACCAGCAAATAGGCCAGCACTGCCAGTGGAATCAGCAATAGGAGTCGTTTTACGTCCATGAGGGTTCTGCCCGGTGGGTAGTGAACATGCCGTTAACGGTATGCGCTGCCAGAGTGATATATGCGAAAGCCTGCCCAAGGCAGGCTATCGTGGCGGCGACAGGCATCGCATCCGGTCAGGATGCCATCGACTTGCGTACGTCTTTTTCCAGGCGACGCCACATGCCAAGAAGCTGACGATGCAGTGTCGCGTTGTCCAGCTCGTTTGCGCCCCGCCGGGCCAATACTACGATATCGACGGCGGGCAGCTGATGCTGCTGAAGACGGATGGATTCGCGAGTAAGCCGTTTCAGGCGATTGCGATCGACGGCTCTACGGACGTTTCTCTTGCTGAAGACCAGGCCGAGGCGGGGGTGGCCTAGCCCGTTGGGGCATGCCAGGGCCAACAGCCCCTTGCCATGTACCTTGAATGCAGCGCGATCAAAGACGCATCGATAGTCCCCGGCAGTCAGCAAGCGCAGCTGCGGGGGAAACTCATGACCGGACACGCGCAATCCGCGATCAGGCGCTCAGACGCTTGCGGCCCTTGGCGCGACGACGTGCCAGTACGGCACGACCATTCTTGGTGGCCATGCGAGCACGGAAGCCGTGCACACGCTTGCGCTTGAGAACGCTGGGTTGAAAGGTGCGTTTCATAACTCTTGATTCCCACGTGGTGTGTTTGGACGGAACGTCTTCCAGATAACGCCCAGGCACCTGATGGTGCCCGGGGAGATTCGGTTCAAGACCGGAAATTGTAGTGACTTCGGCAGCCCGACGCAATTCTTCCTGGCATCCATTTTTGCCGGGTGTGAGGTAAGCTGCCTTTCATTACCAAAAGGTATCCTGATACTGCTGTTATCAATACTGGGGACGCAATTTGTTGATAAGTATTAAATTCATAGCTTTATCAGAATGTTGCATTGCGACATCATCTGTGGAAAAGCCTTTCGGATCCAGTGTCTGAACTGTGTTCATCCTGTGAAGAAATGTCGGCTTTATCCAGGCCTCAGCCCCGGTCCCATGCTGATCCCACGGGTATCCTCCTGTTTCGATGCCACTTTTCCACAGGCTGGCGGAGCATCTCGTGCGTGTGGATAACCCTGCGGGTGAAGGATACAATGGCCGGTCATGCATCAACCGGATGGTGAGGTCGAGTGTCGCTTGCTCTATGGCAACAGTGTTTGGATTACCTGCAGGACGAACTGAACGCCCAGCAGTTCAATACCTGGATCCGTCCGTTACAGGCGGAGGAGGGGGAGTCCAACGAGCTGCGTCTCCTGGCGCCCAACCGTTTCGTGCGAGATTGGGTGGGAGACAAGTATGCCAAGCGAATCAATGAGCTTCTGCGGGACCTGGCGCCCGCCAAGCCCCCCAGGGTCATATTGACCGTCGGTAGTCGGCGAACGGCAACGGCACCCAAGCCCCGGGACCTGGGAGCACCTGTCTCGGCCAGCCCCCGTTCACCGCTTGGCCCTGCGGTTCACACCCCACCCAGAGGTGATATTGGCGACGAACGGGAAATCGATCGGCTTCGTGATGAGGGCGGCTCGACGCGTCGTGGTGGAGGGGAGCGTGCAGTGCAGGTCGAAGGCAGTCTCAAGCACAATAGCGGCCTCAATCCCAATTTCACCTTCGAAACCTTCGTCGAGGGCAAGTCGAACCAGCTGGCCAGAGCGGCGTCACGGCAGGTGTCCGAGAACCCCGGCGGCGCCTACAATCCCCTGTTTCTCTACGGCGGCGTCGGCCTGGGCAAGACTCACCTGATGCATGCCGTCGGTAATGCTCTCGCCACGCGGCGAGAAAACGCCACGGTCGTCTATCTGCATTCCGAGCGTTTCGTTGCCGACATGGTCAAGGCACTGCAGCTCAATGCCATCAATGATTTCAAGCGATTCTATCGCAGTGTCGATGCGCTGCTCATCGATGACATCCAGTTCTTTGCCGGCAAGGAGCGTTCTCAGGAAGAGTTCTTTCACACCTTCAACGCACTCCTTGAGGGTGGCCAGCAGATGATCCTCACTTCCGATCGCTATCCCAAGGAGATCAGTGGTGTCGAGGAGCGCCTCAAGTCGCGCTTTGGCTGGGGTCTCACCGTGGCCATCGAGCCACCGGAACTTGAAACCCGCGTCGCTATTCTGATGAAAAAGGCCGACCAGGCAAAGGTGGACCTGCCGCATGATGCAGCCTTCTTTATCGCCCAGAAGATCCGCTCCAACGTTCGCGAGCTGGAAGGTGCATTGAAAAAGGTAATTGCCGACTCCCATTTCATGGGCAAGCCGATTACCCAGGATTTCATCCGCGAGTCCCTCAAGGACCTGTTGGCGCTTCAGGACAAGCAGGTCGGGGTCGATAACATTCAGCGGACCGTTGCCGAGTACTACAAGATCAAGCTGTCCGACCTGTTGTCTAAGCGGCGCTCGCGCTCGGTAGCTCGGCCTCGGCAGGTTGCCATGGCCTTGGCGAAGGAACTGACGAACCATAGCTTGCCGGAAATCGGCGATGCCTTTGGGGGGCGTGACCACACTACGGTGCTGCATGCCTGCCGCAAGGTTAAGGCATTAAAGGAAGAGAACGCGGATATCCGCGAGGATTACAAGAACCTGCTGAGGCTGTTGACCAGCTAAGATGTACGGTTTGCCGGCGATAAGATGCCAACGCCCTACACCCTTCTTCAGGACTAGACGTGGAGCTGACATGAGATTTTCCATTTCCCGCGAAGCCCTACTTCGCCCACTGGCACTGGTTGCCGGTGTGGTAGAGCGCCGCCAGACCCTGCCGGTATTGTCCAACGTGCTGATCCAGGTCGACCACGAGCAGGTGGCACTCACCGGTACCGACCTGGAAGTCGAGCTGATCGGGCGCACCGCGGCTTCGTTGGTTGAGGAGCCCGGGGCCGTAACCGTTCCGGCCCGAAAGCTCATGGACATCTGCAAGTCCCTGCCGGACCAGGCTGAACTTCAATTCAGCCTGGAGGATGGCCGGGCCGTCCTGCGCAGTGGACGCTCCCGCTTCACGCTGTCGACCTTACCCGTCGCCGAATTCCCGAATATCGAGGACACCCAGGGTGATGTCGAATTGAGCCTGCCGCGTGGCACGCTCAAGCATCTTATCGATGCGACTTCCTTCGCCATGGCCCAGCAGGATGTACGCTATTACCTCAATGGCATGCTGTTGGAGCTGCGGTCCAATCTCGTGCGAACCGTCGCTACCGACGGCCACCGCCTGGCAGTCTGCTCTCGTCCTGTCGAAATGCAGGTCGAACCGGCCCGCAAGCTGATCGTTCCACGCAAGGGCGTACTGGAACTGGTCAAGCTGCTCGATGACAGTGATGAGCCTGTCACGCTCACGCTCAGCAGCAGCCATGTTCGTGCCCATACCGGCGACTTCACCTTCACGTCCAAGCTCGTGGATGGCAAGTTCCCCGATTACGAGCGCGTGGTGCCCCGGGGCGGGGACAAGGTATTCATTGCCGAGCGTGCCGAACTTCGCCAAGTGCTGTCGCGCACGTCGATTCTGTCCAATGAGAAGTACCGTGGCGTTCGTCTGCATCTCAAGGAGGGTAACCTTCAGGTGATGGCCAACAATCCGGAGCAGGAAGAAGCCGAGGAGTATGTGTCTGTCGAATACGGTGGTGATGCGCTCGAGATTGGCTTCAACGTTGGTTATCTCATCGATGTGCTGAACGTGCTGGATGAAGACAGGGTTCAGATGACCTTCGTGGATTCCAGCAGCAGTGCTCTGCTGGAAGAGCCGGGTGGTGGCGATGCGCTTTATGTTGTCATGCCGATGCGGCTTTGAGCGTTTCGTGAGAACCGTCTCGTGCCATGGTGGGGTTTCCAAGCTACCCGGGAAGGGTGAGTGCAACTTGGTCAATTCTAAAAAATGTCCATAAAGCACTTATCTTTCAATGGGTTGAGGAATCTCGCCGCGATCGATTTCGCGCCTGGACCAGGCATCAATCTCATCATAGGTGCTAACGGGAGTGGCAAGACCAGTTTGCTGGAAGGAATCCATATCCTCGGAATGGGGCGCTCCTTTCGCACACGACAGCTCAAGAATGCCATCGCTCACAATGCGCAGGCCATGACGCTTTTCGCTCGACTCGAGGGTGATCCAGCGCTTCCGGTTGGGGTCCGGCGCGCCAGAGACGCGCAGGAGCTTGAGATGCGCATGAGTGGTGAACGAATTGGAAGGTTGTCACAGTTGATCGAGGCCATGCCGCTACAGTTGGTCAACCCCGATGCGTTCCGTCTTCTCGAGGGCCCCCCTACTGGACGCAGGGAGTTTCTCGACTGGGGTGTGTTTCACGTGAAACATGAGTTTTTCGATGCGTGGCGGCGTGCCAGGCGTGCCCTCAAACATCGGAATGCGTTGCTCAGGCATGGTAGAATGGATGTCAACTCTCTGTCGGCCTGGGAGCTGGAACTGGCTCATTGGGGTGAGCGGATCGATACCCTGCGCAGTGACTGGATAGCGGCATTCTTGCCGGTATTCGATGAAACGCTAGCCAGCCTGCTGGCCCTTCCGGATTTGACCTTGCGCTATACCCGGGGGTGGGACAGGCAGCGCTCCCTACGGGAGGTTCTGGAGCAAGGGCGCAGGTCGGATCAGCAGATGGGATTTACTCAACAAGGCCCTCAGCGTGCCGACCTGCGTATTCGTCTGGGCCGGCATCCGGCGGTTGAAGTGCTCTCGAGAGGCCAGCAGAAACTGGTCGTGAGTGCCCTCAAGTTGGCGCAAGGAAGGCTGCTGGAACAAATGACCGGTCAGACCTGCCTCTACCTGGTCGATGATCTACCGGCCGAACTCGATTCCCAGCATCGCCGTGTTTTCTGTCGGCTGCTGGAGTCGATGCGTTGCCAGGCGTTCATCACAAGTGTCGAACACGATGCCCTGACAGGGCCATGGCAGTCCCAGACGTCGCTTTCGATGTTTCACGTGAAACATCGTAGTGACGGAGCGGGACAGCTGGTCCCACAGGGACAGATAGACTTCATGACGGAGTAGTCAATGAGCGAGCAGGCTTACGACTCAACGAGCATCAAGGTTCTGAAAGGCCTGGATGCCGTGCGCAAGCGGCCTGGCATGTATATCGGTGATACCGATGACGGCACAGGCCTTCACCACATGGTGTTCGAGCTGGTGGACAACTCCATCGATGAAGCCTTGGCCGGACACTGCAGCGAAATTCGCGTGGTGATTCACCCCGACGAATCAGTCACGGTCAGCGACAACGGCCGCGGCGTTCCCACTGATATACACGAAGGTGAGGGCGTATCGGCTGCCGAAGTCATCATGACGGTATTGCATGCCGGCGGAAAGTTTGATGACAATTCATACAAGGTGTCCGGCGGGTTGCATGGCGTCGGCGTTTCCGTTGTCAATGCGCTGTCGGAGGAACTGAAGCTCACCATCTGGCGGGCCGGTCAGGTGCATGAGCAGATCTATCAGCATGGCGTTCCCCAGGCCCCGCTCGCGATAGTGGGAAAGACGGAGAAGACCGGCACCCGAGTCCACTTCAAGCCATCATCGAATACCTTCCACAATATCGAGTTTCACTACGATATTCTGGCAAAACGGTTACGTGAACTCTCGTTTCTCAATTCTGGCGTTGCGATTCGCCTGATTGACGAGCGCTCTGGCAAGGAAGAGCTGTTTCACTACGAGGGCGGGCTGAAAGCTTTCGTCGATCACCTCAACACCAACAAGACCGTGCTTAACCCGGTCTTCCACTTCAACGCCGTGCGTGACGACGGGGTTGAAGTGGAAGTCGCCATGCAGTGGAGCGACTCCTTCACTGAAAATATCTTCTGCTATACCAATAACATCCCTCAGCGGGATGGTGGTACCCACCTGGCTGGCTTCCGCGCGGCGCTGACGCGTACCATGAATAATTATATCGAAGCAGAAGGCCTGCTGAAGAAATCCAAGGTCAATACGGCCGGGGATGATGCTCGTGAAGGCTTGACGGCCATCATTTCCGTCAAGGTGCCCGATCCCAAGTTCTCATCCCAGACCAAGGAGAAACTGGTTTCTTCCGAGGTGAAGACGGCGGTGGAACAGGAAATGGGCCGGCTCTTTGCCGACTATCTGATCGAGAAGCCCAACGAAGCGAAAGCCATCGTCAACAAGATGCTGGATGCAGCACGAGCACGTGAAGCGGCGCGCAAGGCACGGGACATGACTCGCCGCAAAGGCGCGCTTGATATTGCCGGCCTGCCGGGCAAACTGGCTGACTGCCAGGAGAAGGACCCGAGCCTCTCCGAGCTGTTCCTGGTAGAGGGCGACTCGGCAGGCGGAAGCGCCAAGCAGGGGCGAGCTCGTCGCACTCAGGCCATTCTGCCGCTGAAAGGCAAGATCCTGAACGTCGAGAAGGCACGCTTCGACAAGATGCTGTCATCAGCCGAAGTCGGTACCTTGATCACGGCTCTGGGCTGCGGCATTGGCAGGGAGGAGTTCAACCCTGACAAGTTACGCTATCACTCCATTATCATCATGACCGATGCCGATGTGGACGGCTCGCATATCCGCACCCTGCTATTGACGTTCTTTTTCCGTCAGATGGGTCAACTGATCGAGCGCGGCCACGTTTTCATTGCCCAGCCGCCTCTCTACAAGATCAAGCGGGGCAAGCAGGAAACCTACCTGAAGGATGAGCAGGCGCTGACTGATTACCTGACCAGTACCGCAATGGATGGGGCGCGTCTCCACGTCAACGCTGATGCCCCGGCCATTACGGGCGGTCAGCTCGAATCGCTGGTCAAGCAGTACCGCGATGTCATGAAACGAATCGATCGTCTTTCTCGCGTCTACCCCAATGCAGTGCTGAGAAAAGTCGTTCACGCCGCGACACTGGAAGGTGAGGTCAGCCTGAAGGATCGCGTTACCATGCAGAACTGGATTGCCTATCTGCAAGATGAAATGGACGCGCTTGTCGCTTACGAAGGTGGGCCGCGCTATACCTTCCGTCTTGAAGAAGATACCGAGCGTGAACTTTTCCTGCCTGCCGTCACCCTGACCGCTCATGGCGTGAGCACGGACTATGTGTGGGGAATCGATTTCTTCACCAGTGCCGACTACCGTGCCATGGCGGCTCTGGGTGAAACCCTTGATGGGCTGCTGGAAGAGGGCGCCTATATCGCTCGCGGCGAGCGGAAGAAGGCGGTGGAAACGTTCTACCAGGCCCTCGAGTGGTTGATGGCGGAGGCACAGCGCGGCTTGGCAGTGCAGCGCTATAAGGGGCTGGGCGAGATGAACCCCGACCAGCTCTGGGAAACCACGATGGACCCCGATACGCGCCGCTTGCTGCGTGTCACTATCGAGGATGCCGTTGCAGCCGACATGATGTTCAACACTCTCATGGGGGATGAGGTCGAGCCGCGGCGGGCTTTCATCGAACACAATGCACTGGTTGCGAATCTCGACGTATAATCTTTTGGTAAAAGTGAGTGTTTCACGTGGAACACTCTGGTCGGTGAACGGATTGATTTCTAACTCACTGACTTTCTTGAGAAAGGGCCGGCTTATGCCGGCCTTTTTCAATAGTGTGGCCTACACAGTGCACCACCAGGGAAAGAAGGGTGGGGCTCGTCAGGGGTTGGCCTCCTGATCCAGCAGCCAATCCACGAAGGCCGCCAGATCATCAACGATCAGTGTATTCTCGAGACCTGTGCCCGCAAGCTCCGTGCGCTTTCCCTTTCCTGACCTGACGAGGGCGGATTGGCAACCCACTGCCTTTCCCGCCTGAAGGTCGCGCAGGCTATCACCGACCATCCAGCTTCCAGCCAGGCTTTCCAACCGAAGCTCGGTACGGATCTGTTCAAGTAGACCGGGTTTCGGCTTGCGACAATCGCAACCATCCTCCGGCCCGTGAGGGCAATAGACGATAAGCGCGATGTGCCCTCCAGCCTGCGTGACAAGGCGGTCAAGTTCATCATGCATGGCATCTAGCGTGGTGACGTCGAAGTAGCCACGGGCAATGCCCGACTGGTTTGTGGCAATGGCCACCGTCCATCCCGCCTGTGACAGGCGGGCAATGGCATCGATGGCGGCGGGGTAGGGGATCCACTCATCCAGGGATTTGATGTACTGGTCCGAATCGCGATTGATCACGCCGTCACGATCGAGAATGACGAGCTTGGGTGAGCTTGGCATAAGGGCGCCGCTATGTATGAGTGAATGGTGACAGGCGATGTTTCACGTGGAACATCATTCTAGCACTCAGGTTCTGCCCGATGTTTCACGTGGAACATTGCTGCGGTGGAGGTCGTCGGACAGGGTATAAAAAAACCGGCGACTTTGTCGCCGGTCTCTCATATTCATGTCGAGCCATAGCCCGTTACTGCTGCAGTAATGCAATATCGGCGACTTCAAGGAACAACTGCTGAAGCCTTGCCAGCAGCGCCAGGCGATTGTCTCGTATCGTCTCGTCCTCAGCCATTACCATGACCTGATCGAAGAAGGCGTCGACTGGCTCGCGGAGACTCGCCAAGGCGTCCAGGGCCTCGTGGTAGCGCCCGTCGGCAAACAGTGGCATGACGGCTTCATGCTGGGCTTCTAGGGCCGCGTAGAGAGCTTCCTCGGCTGATTCCTGGAACAGGCCGGGATCGACGACTGCCCGGGCATCGCCCCCCTGCTGCTTGGCCAGGATATTGGAGACACGCTTGTTGGCGGCGGCCAGGGCAGCAGCTTCTTCACGCTGAGCAAAGGCATGAACCGCGCGCAGGCGACGGGCGAAGTCGAGCGGACGCGTGACGGGGCGAGCGCGTACCGCGAGATAGACTTCCGCTTCGATACCCTCTTCATTGGTCCAGGCCCGAAAACGATCGAGCATGTAGCCCAACACGTCGCCTGCCAGATTCTCGGCGTAGGGCAATTCCTGATGCTGGGCGCAAGCCAGTTCCAGCAATTCGCGCAGGTCCAGGTCCAGCTCGCCCTTGACCATGATGTTCAGCACGCCGATCGCCGAGCGGCGGAGCGCGAAAGGGTCCTTGGTACCGCTGGGGCGCGCCCCAATGCCAAAGATGCCGGTCAGGGTGTCGAGCCGGTCTGCCAGCGCCAGTGCCAGGCCGGTGCGTGTCGTCGGAATGGCATCAGAGGCGAAGCGGGGCAGGTATTGCTCCTCCAGTGCCTGAGCCACATCTTCCGGTTCGCCGTCCTGACTCGCGTAGTAGCGCCCCATGATGCCCTGTAGCTCGGGGAACTCCAGTACCATCTCGGTAACCAGGTCGCACTTGGCGAGTTCGGCGGCACGTCTCGCATGGGCGACATCGCCTCCGATACGCCCAGCGATGAAGGCCGCCACGGCGGCCGTGCGGTGGGCCTTGTCGGCCAGGGTTCCCAACTGCTTCTGGAACAGAACGCTGGCCAGTCCATCGATGCGGCTGGCCAGGGGCAGCTTGCGGTCGGTGTCGTAGAAGAAGGACGCATCGGCCAGGCGCGGCCGGATGACCTTCTCGTTGCCTTCGATGACCTGCTGGGGGTCCTGGCTGTCGATATTGGCGATGGTGATGAAGAGAGGCTTGAGCGTGCCGGCATCGTCCAGCAGGTGGAAATATTTCTGGTTGGCCTTCATCGAGGAGATCAGGCATTCGGCGGGCACTTCCAGGAACCGTTCATCGAAGCTGCCGGTCAAGGCGACCGGCCACTCGACCAGGCCGCTGACCTCGGTCAACAGCTCTTCGTCGATGACGGCTGTCGCTCCCTGGACCTCGGCTTCGGCCAGTACCTGTTCGCGGATGCTTTCACGGCGGCGATGGCGGTCGGCCAATACCCAGGCGCCTTCCAGAGCCGAAAGGTAATCGTCGGCACGAGCCAGCTCGATGGGCTCTGGCGCGTGGAAACGGTGGCCACGAGTCGTACGGCCGGCCGTCAGGCCAAGGACTGATGCCTCGACCACGTCCGCGCCATACAGCATGACCAGCCAATGTACCGGCCGAGAGAATTCGATACGGGATGAACCCCAGCGCATGTTCTTGGGGACGGGCAGGCCGGCGACCGCCTTCTCGACGATGGCGGGAAGCAGGCGGGTGGTCGCCTCTCCGCGCTGCAGTTCGCGGTAGCCGAGCCAGGTGCCCTTTTCGGTTTCAATATGTATCAGGTCGGAGACCGCAACGCCGCAGGAGCGAGCAAAGCCTTCGGCGGCCTTCGTTGGCTGGCCATCCTTGTAGGCGGCCGCCAGCGCTGGCCCGCGGCGCTCGACCTCGCGGTCGGGCTGCTTGTCGACGAGTTCCTGACACTGTACCGCCAGACGCCTAGGGCTGGCGTAGGCATGCACCTCGCCAAAGCTGACCTCGGCCTCGGCCAGGCCGCGACGGATGTTCTCGGCAAGGGCATCGGACAGGGTGTCGATGGCACTCGGCGGCAATTCCTCGACGCCCAGCTCAATCAGTAGGGTGTTGGCAGCCATGCTCATGCATCTCCCTGTTCGGCAAGTGGCTCTTGGGCCAAGAGTTCATGGCGCAGGGTATCGGGGGCCATGGGGAAGCCGGCGGCCCTGCGCGAATCGTAATAGGCGTGGGCCACGTTCCGGGCCATGGTGCGCACGCGCAGGATATAGCGCTGACGCTCGGTGACCGAGATGGCGTGGCGGGCGTCAAGCAGGTTGAAGGTATGGGATGCCTTGAGCACCTGTTCGTAGGCCGGTAAAGGAAGGCCGGCTTCGAGCAGCTTGGCGCATTCCCTTTCCTGATGATCGAAGGCGGCAAACAGTGCCGGCACATCGGCATGCTCGAAGTTGTAGGCGGATTGCTCACGCTCGTTCTGCAGGTAGACGTCACCGTAGGTAACGGTGGACCCGTCCGGAGCGACGGTCCAGATCAGGTCATAGACGCTGTCGACATTCTGCAGGTACATGGCGATACGCTCGAGGCCATAGGTCAATTCTCCGGTGACCGGATAGCATTCGATGCCACCTGCCTGCTGGAAATAGGTGAACTGGGTCACCTCCATGCCATTGAGCCAGATTTCCCAGCCCAGCCCCCAGGCTCCGAGGGTGGGCGACTCCCAGTTGTCCTCGACGAAGCGGATGTCATGGATCAGCGGGTCGATACCGAGGCGTTCCAGGGAGCCCAGGAACAGGTCCTGCAGGTCGGCGGGGGAGGGCTTCATGACGACCTGGAACTGGTAGTAGTGCTGAAGACGGTTGGGGTTCTCGCCGTAGCGGCCGTCGGTAGGGCGGCGCGAGGGCTGGACATAAGCGGCGTTCCAGGACTCGGGGCCAATGGAGCGCAGGAAAGTAGCCGGATGAAACGTGCCGGCACCGACTTCCATGTCCAGTGGCTGAAGCACTACGCAGCCCTTTTCGGCCCAGTACTGCTGCAGGGCCAGGATCAGACCCTGGAAGGTTGTCGCGTCTGGCGTCGACCGGGTTGTCGAGAGAGTCATTGGAAAGCACCGTTGGCCATGAATTCACAAGGCGTCAAGTATACAATTACAGGCACATCGGTTATAGGCGCAGTCCATTGCGCCTCAGTGAGGATTCCATGATCGTAGTCACAGGCGGTGCCGGCTTCATTGGCTCGAATCTCGTCAAGGCTCTCAATGCGCGCGGACGAGATGACGTACTGGTGGTCGATGACCTGCGTGATGGTACCAAGTTCGTCAATCTGGCTGATTGCACCCTCGGCGATTATCTCGACAAGGATGATTTTCGGACTCGGGTGGAAACGATACTACGTGGTGGGCCTTCCACGCTGCCGCCCATCGAGGCGATATTTCATGAAGGCGCCTGCTCGGATACCACCGAGTGGGATGGCCGCTTCATGCTCGACAATAACTTCGAATACTCGAAAGTCCTGCTGGACTTCTGCCAGCAGCAGGACATCCCGTTCCTCTATGCCTCCTCGGCGGCTACTTACGGAGGAAGCCAGATCTTCCGCGAGGAACCCGAATTCGAGAAGCCGCTCAATGTCTACGGCTATTCCAAACTGCTCTTCGACCAGTACGTGCGAGCGCGC
Source organism: Billgrantia endophytica (assembly GCF_002879615.1). Classification (GTDB taxonomy): domain Bacteria; phylum Pseudomonadota; class Gammaproteobacteria; order Pseudomonadales; family Halomonadaceae; genus Halomonas; species Halomonas endophytica. Next base: position 110,736 of record NZ_PNRF01000027.1, on the reverse strand, counting down.
TGGAATGAACTGACCAGCCAGGTGGTGGGCTTTCGTTACTTCAACGTCTATGGCCCACGGGAGCAGCACAAGGGCAAGATGGCGAGTGTGGCCTATCATCACCACACCCAAGTGAGCGCAGGGCAGGACCTCAAGCTGTTTGGCGCCTGGGATGGCTATGAAGCGGGCATGCAGAGTCGTGACTTCGTCTACGTGGGCGACGTGGTGGACGTCAACCTCTGGTTCCTGGACAACCCCGACAGGTCCGGCATCTTCAACCTGGGGTCGGGGCGTGCCGAACCGTTCAAGGCGATCGGTGAAGCGGTCATCGATTTTCATGGCAAGGGCCGCATCGAATACATCGACTTCCCCGATGAGCTCAAGGGGCGTTACCAGAGCTATACCCGGGCCGATATCTCCCGCTTGCGCAAAGCTGGCTATGATCGTGAATTCCGCACCGTGGCAGAGGGGGTTCGCGACTACCTGCAACGGCTGAGCGGAGCGGCTGAATGAGCGATGTGACCACACCGGGTGAACGTATCCTGGTGGTCGGGCCCTCCTGGGTGGGCGACATGGTAATGGCGCAGAGCCTGCTGAAGTCACTGAGACAGCAACAGCCGGACTGCACCATTGGCGTGATGGCGCCAGGCTGGTCGCAGCCGATACTGGAGCGTATGGAGGAGGTCGCCGAGGTCTTTGCGCTGGACGTGGGCCATGGTGAGTTTGGTTGGCGAACCCGGCGGGAGCTGGCGAAGCGGCTCTCGGGGCGCTTCGACCGGGCCATCGTACTCCCACGGTCGTGGAAATCGGCGCTGGTGCCCTACCTTGCCCGCATACCGCGTCGCACGGGGTATACCGGTGAGCAGCGCTACGGGCTGCTCAATGATCGCCGTTCGCTGGACAAGGAGGTGCTGGACCAGACCGTCAAGCGCTTCGTGGCGCTGGGGCTGCCCCCGGGGGAGGCCGATCTCGGCGAATTGACCGTTCCTCGCCCACGGCTGCGGGTCGACGAGGTTAACCTGGCTGAGCAGCGACGCCTGCATGGCCTTTCGTCTCGGCCGGCGATCGGAATGATGCCGGGCGCGGAATACGGCCCGGCCAAGCAATGGCCGCTGGGACACTTTCGTGAGCTGGCCGAGCGGCTGGTGGCGGAAGGCTTCGAGGTCCGGGTGTTGGGTGGTCCCAAGGATGTGCCAGCCGGGGAGATCATTGTCGAAGGGATGGAGGGTGTACATAACCTTTGTGGCAAGACACGCCTGGCCGATGCGGTGGATCTGCTGGCCGATTGCCAGCAGGTCATTACCAACGATTCGGGTTTGATGCATGTGGCGGCAGCCGTGGGTACCCGCATCCAGGCGCTGTATGGGTCGTCGTCTCCGGTCTATACGCCACCACTGACGGACAATGCTGAAATCCACACCCTTGCTCTTGCCTGTTCACCCTGCTTCGAGCGAGTCTGCCCCCTGGGGCACACGAACTGCCTGGTTCAGCTGACACCGCAGCGCCTGCTGCAAGCCGTGTTGGCTTCGCAACCGGATGTCATTGCCCGGGGGTGAGACCCTCGTCCCTCGATGCGTCGGGCCGCTCCATGATGGCGTCCTTCGGCGTTTCCAGTACCTGTTCCTGAGGTTCCGCCTGGCTTTCCTGTTGCTGCGGGGTGAGCCCTTCCCAAAGGCGCTGTTGAAGGGCGGTCTCCTCTCGCATCCGGGCGTTGATGACATCCTCGCCGTGCTCTTCGGCCAAGGTGGGCTCCCCGGAAAGCAGCGAGACACCGAGGCCTGCCCGGTGCCAGTCGATGGTAAAGCCTAGTGCTTCCAGTATGGTTGGAAAGACGTCGATCATGGCGGCTTTGCGACTGATCCGGCCGACGGGTATGTCAGGACCAAGTAGTATGAAGGTATTGTCGCGCTCCCCATGGATCAGTTCCTCCCAGGCCGAGACCCGCATGGTCAGGTGGTCACTGGCAAGAACCACCAGGGTATTGTCCAGTAGCCCCTCACGCTCCAGGCGCTCTACGAGCCGTCTTGCCAGCCAGGCCGAGCATTCCACCGAGAAGAGGATGTCCTGGCCGTCGAACTCTCCCTGCCGGTCGAGACAGGCCTGTGCGGGATAGCCCCCCGGGGCATGGCCGGTGATGCTCAGGTTGACGACTCCCCAGGGGCCATCGGCCTCTGCGTCCAGGCGACGAATCTCCTCAACGGTGAAATCGTAGAGGGAATCGTCATAGAGCCCCCAGTTGTTGAGGTACTCGGGGTCGTCCAGCCGCGGCTGAAGGTCTTCGCGGCCCAGGATCGTGTCGAAACCGTGGTCCTTGTAGAAGAGCCCCTTGCCGGCAAAGGCGGTGCTGGCGCCCCCCAGGTAGGAGAGACGGTAGCCATGCTCCGAGAGAAGATCCCCCAGGCAGTCGATGCCGGGAACGACCCTTTCCAGTGGCGAGAACTGGCGGTCGTGGAGCAGGCCGGCCGGCATCAATGGCGTGCCGCACTGGCTGGCGATCATGCCGGCCATCGTCCACCCGGTATTGTCCAGCTGCCGCACCCCCTCGAAGACCAGCCCACGCTCGCCGATGGCATCGAGATCGGCGTAGGCATCGCCGAATCGCTCCCGGTCGGCATAGGTGCGCTCGATACTTTCCAGGTAAAGAAAAAGCAGGTTTGGCGGGTCCACGGGAGTATCGAGAATCATGGGTTCGACGTACTGTCGTTCCAGCCAGGCTCCATCGTCTGTCACGATGGCGGCACCGCGCTGGGTAACGCCGTAAAGCAACGGATTGCTTGCCAGCAGCACCAGGGCGAGGAACGGATCGATGCGGCGCCAGAGAGAGTCGTGTCCGGTCAGCCAGATGAACGAAACGAACAGGGCCGCCATGGAAAACGTGTAGAAAAGGGCGGCGCCCACGCGGCTGACTCCGCCATGATCGGTCATACCAGCCTGCAGATGGAAGAAGACGGCGCTCAGGTCGACGATGCCGAAGCTCTCCGACAGGTAGATATACAGCCCCCACAGCGCAATGGGCACCAGGGACCAGGACCATACCCGGAAGGAGCGGGGCGACGCTGGATGGCGAGGCGCGCCCCAGCCCAGCCATGCTGCCAGGCCAAGCCAGGCGGCCGTCACCACCGGCAACCCCCAGAGAGGCAGCCGTGTCAGGGCGGTAACGGCATACCCCAGGCATGAACCGATGATGAGAAGCGACCACCAGCGAGGATGTTTCAGTTCGTGACGCGTGAACGGGATCGGCATGACAGTGAGAACGAGTGGAGGATTCGGTTAACAGCTTATCAAGTCGTGGCCAACTTGGGTTAAAAGTCGTGTCTTGGCGAAACCGGGTGAGGTGGCTTGGTTTGCGACTCTTGGCGGTGCACCAGTAAACTGGCCAGTCGCATCACCTGACAAGGATTCCCGATGAGCCTGGCTGCCGTGTTGATCGTCAAGAATGAGGAGTCGAACCTGCGGGCCTGCCTGGAAACCCTGCAATGGGCCGACGAGATCGTGGTGCTGGACGCCGGTAGCCGGGATGCCACCTGCGATATCGCCAGGGAATTCACCGACAAGGTGGTCGTCAATGCCGACTGGCAAGGGTTCGGCGTGCAGCGTCAGCGAGCCGAGGCACTGGTAGAGAGCGAATGGATCCTGATGATCGACGCCGACGAGCGGGTGACGCCTGAACTGCGGGCCAGCATTGCAGATGCCGTTTCCAGCGAGGAGCCGGCAATCTGTACGTTGCCACGGCTCTCCTGGTGCTTTGGCGACTACATCCGCCACTCGGGCTGGTATCCCGATCGTGTGGCCCGGCTCTACCCCAGGACCCGTGCGGGCTATGATGCGGCTCTGGTACATGAAAAGGTTCAGAATCCGCAGAGTCTGCCCGTGAAGCCGCTGCGGGGTGATCTTCTGCACTTTACCTATCGTGACCTGCGGCACTATCTGGAAAAGTCCGCCCACTATGCCCAGGCCTGGGCCGAACAGCGGGCCGCCCGTGGCAAGCAAGGCAGCCTGTCGGCGGGGTTCGTGCATGGCATCGGCTGTTTCCTGCGCATGTACCTGCTCAAGGCCGGCTTCCTGGACGGACGCCAGGGCCTGTTGCTGGCCGTGCTCTCGTCGCATTCGACCTTTGCCAAGTATGCCGATCTCTGGATCAGGACGCGGACCCCACCAACCCCTGGTGGCTGAGCAACTCCCTGATGGCCGTGGCGGCCGCTTCCAGGTCGATCGCCGACATGTCGGCTTCGTCGGCTCCTTCCGGTGGGCTGAAGGCGAGGCGCCTGGCATCGTCATTACAGGTCCGCCAACGCAGCGGAGTGGCAGAGCGTCGCGATGGATAGAAGCCGGCAGTGGGGCGGTTGAGGCAGCCGGCGATATGCAGCGGGCCGGTCGAACCGGCAACGAGGAGGTCTGCCGCCGCCAGCCCCAGGGCAAAGTCGTCGAGCCCCTGGCGAGGCGGAAGCACGACGGCCTCCAGGCCGTTGGCCGCCAGCCTTGCCTGCAGCCCGTGGGCGGTGGGCTCCTCTTCCGGCCCCGCGGTCAGCACCCAGATGGGACGTGCCTGGGGCTGGTCATCCAACCGCTCGTCAATCATGCAGGCCAGCCTGGCGTACTGCTCCGGCGTCAGATTGACGGCCGAGCCGCCACTTCCGGCGTGCAGGAAAATCCAGGGGCGGGTCGTCGCGATACCCAGCTCATGGCTCATCTGCTCCCTCTGGTGCTCGATCGTGCCAACGGGGAGCGGCCAGTAGGGTGGGGTGGGACGACGGCTGGGCGCCCTGCCCAGGGTCGCCAACAGCGCTTCGGCCAGCTCGAGGTTGTAGAGATACTCGGGCTTGGCAGAGCGTGACCTGCGCTGGGTGATACGATGGTTATAGAATAGCTGCGCCCATTTGGTGGCGGGTGCCAGACGCAGGGGAATGCCGGCACGCCAGCCCAGCCAACCAATGCGCGGCGTCGAGAACAGCGTCAGCATGGCCGTAAAGCGCCCTTTCTTGAGCTGACCCAGGAGTATGCGCTGTGCGCTCCGCCCAGCGGCATCGCCAGGGTCGAGAATGACCTCATCGATCCAGGGGCATTGTCTCGCCAGTGCCGCGGTATAGGCGGGGACAAGCACGCTGACGTGCGATGCGGGTACCGTGGCCTTGAGACAGGCGAGCGCCGGCCAGGCCAGCATGAAATCGCCTAGCTTGTCGTTACGCACGACCAGGATACGCAGTGAGTGAGGCGATTCGCTGGCGTCGACCACAGTGGAATGATGCGTCATCTGGGCTCCCGGGCCCCGGTGACCGAAAAGGAGAGAGCCTTGCCGAACAAGGTCATGCAGATCTGCCTTTCGAATGGCTGGGGCGGACTGGAAATGTATCCTGCGCGGATTATACCCGAGCTGAAGCGACAGGGGTGGAAGCCCCATGGCCTGGCGCTGGCGGGGTCCGCGGTCGCGCGCAGCCTGCGCGAGGTGGGGATCGAGCCCTTGACGGTGGCCACCAAGGGCAGGGCCTTGCTGCAGTTGGGGCGGATATTGGCCTACCTGAAGGCTCATGACATTCGTGTTCTACACTGCCATAAATCCAGTGACTTGCGCCTGGGGGCGCTATTGGTGTCCCTGAGGCCGAGCCTTAAACTCTTCTTTACCGATCATATGGGAGCCACTCGCCCCAAGAAGGATCTGTATCACCGCTGGGCCTATGGCCGGGTAACGCGTCTCTTCTCGATCAGTGAAGCCACGCGAGCCCGCAACCTGCACGCGTTCCCGCTGCCCGCCGAACGGATACACCGCTTGTATCTTGGGATCGATATCGCGCCTTACGCGCCAAGACTGGCGCCGGCGGAACGAGAGGCGCTGCGCCATGAGCTTGGCATTCCTACCAACGCCGTGGCGATCGGATTGCCTGGGCGGTTGACGAATGGCAAGGGACAGGTGCCCTGGATCGAGGCGCTGGGAATTCTGAGGAATCTGGCTCCGGGCCTGGCCTGGCATGGGGTGCTGATCGGCGGCCTGACCGCCGCGGAGGGCAGTGACGAGGCCTATGTCTCACGCTTGCAGGAGCGGGTTGCGTCATTGGGCCTGGAAGAGAAGGTCAGTTTTACCGGCTTTCGGCGTGACCTGCCGCGCCTCTTCGAAGCGCTGGAGATCGTCTGCGTGCCGTCACGAAACGAGGCCTTTGGCCTGACGGTCATCGAGGCCATGGCCGCCGGCAAGGCGATAATTGGTGCCGATAGCGGTGCCATTCCGGAACTGATCGACGCGACATGTGGACGCCTCGCGCCGCCAGAAGACACGAAGGCCTGGGCCGAGGCCATGAAAACATTGATCGACGACAGTGAGCAGCGCCAGCGGCTGGGCCAGGCCGCACAGGCCAAGGCTGTGGAACATTTTCAATTGTCATCCCACGTACAAGCCTTGCTTGACGAGTACGTGATAGGGGAATCTGACTGAATGAAAGCTTGGATCGAGAAGGGCGGCTATCTCAATGCTCGTGGACGGAAGTGGTTATCACAGCTGCGCGTGGAGCAGGTGCGGCGCATCCTGGTGATTCGACAGTGCGCCTTCGGCGACATGATGGCGACACGTCCCTTTCTTGTCGAACTGAGGCGCTTCTTTCCGCAGGCGCATATCACGCTCAGTACCGTCAGCAAGTACCAGTACGCTGTGCCGGACGATCTGGTGGACGAGGTCCATGTCCTGGATGGAGAAGGGGCACTGCGTTCGCAATGGCGTTCCCTTCATTCTCATTCGGACGTGGATGTCCTGTTCGATCTGGCCGATACGGCACGTTCCCGCTTGCTGACGCTATGCACGCCGGCCAGGGTGAAGCTTGGCTTCCCCTATCGCCGCATCTTCAATCGGTTACTCTTCGACGTGGGTATCCTGCGTTCCGATTTTCATTATGAAGCCGAAGTGCTGCTGGATTTTCTGAAGATCATGGGGCACAAACCCCAATACCCGCTGGAGTTCGACATGCCGCGGCACCGGCGAGTCCTGGCCAAGCCCCGCATCGTCTATTTCCCCTACGCGGCCGTAGCCGAAAAGTCGTTGTCGCAACAATCCTGGAGCCGGTTGATCGGTCAGGCAGCCATCGAGTTTCCCGACTATCAGCATGTCCTGCTCGAGGGAAGCAAGAGAGAGGAGTCGGGGGACTTCCTGCACGACGTGGTGGCCCAGCATGACAACGTCGTCGTGCAGGATCGCATGGGCCTGGAAAGTCTGGCGCACTGGATGGCATCGTCCAGCGTACTGGTGTCGGGAGACACCGGAGTCCGTAACCTGGCCCTGGCAACTCATACCCCGACGCTTGGCATCTTTTTCATGACCGTGCCGTTCCGATACTGGCCTCGCTATGAGAACTGTCACGACGCCGTTTTTCATCGTGATGGCCAGGTACCGGGAACGACGGACATCCTGCAGGGGCTACAGGAGTTGCTGATCCGGGTCTATCCGGAGCGAGCGGCGCCCCGTCAGTTGGCGCCTGGCGAGGCATAGCCCCGGCGAATGGCTGTCATGGCGGCCGCTGAGTGAAACTTGACCAGCGAGCGCTGCAGGCGATCGAGATTGGTTGCCTGCCAGCTGCCGGGTTCCCGCAGGCGACACCGGTCCAGGTCGATCAGCCAGACCTTGTCCCGAGCATCGACCAGCAGGTTGCGGGCATTCAGGTCGACATGGTCCAGGCCGGCAGCATGGAAGCGGGCGACGGTAGCGCCGACCCGCTTGAGCAGGGTCCCGGTGGCGGCGTGCTCCAGGAGCCGATCGGCCAGTGACCGTGCACCTGGGATACGCGCGGTGATCAGGGCGGCCCCATAGGTCAGCCCGAAGCGGGTCACACCGGCGGCGACCGGCCTCGGCACGGGGAGGCCACGTTCATACAGGTTGGCCGTCAGACGCAGTTCACGAAAGGCCCGGGTCCGCTCGAGTCCTGTCCACGGGTAGCGTGTCTCGTTCCACTTGGCCACCAGCCCACCGCGGCGATAGGGACGGAGCACCCACTCTTCCGGCCCAGCATCCAGGAACAGGCTGCTGCCGCGACCGGGGGCTTCGCCGACGACGCGGCCCTCCCGGCTCCAATGAGCGGAGTCGAAGAGTTGCGGGCCGATTTGTGGCGCCAGCTTGGCGTCACATACACTGTCCGCATCATATAGAATGTAAACCTTACCCGTCCGACATGTTGCCAAGTGCATGAAGCATCCTCTGCCTGCCCGACCTCGCCATATCGCCGTGCTGCGACTTTCCGCCCTGGGCGACGTGTGCAATCTGGTACCTACCCTACGCGCCCTGCAGCGCCAGTGGCCTGACGTACGTATCACCTGGATCATCGGCAAGGCGGAACACAGTCTACTGGCCGGTCTTTCGGGGGTCGAGTTCGTCGTCTATGACAAGAGCACCGGCCTGGCCGGGATGCGACAGCTCTGGCGCGAACTGGCCGGCACGCGCTTCGACGTGCTGCTGCACATGCAGCAGGCGCTGCGGGCCAGTGTGCTGTCCCTGGGTCTCAAGGCCGATGTCCGGGTGGGCTATGACAAGGCTCGCGCCAAGGATGCCCAGCACTGGTTCACCCATCGCCAATTGGAGGCCCACCCTCACGCCCATGTGCTGGAGTCCTTCATGGACTTCGCGCGATTGCTGGGCGTCGAGAACCTGACGCCGGAGTGGGAGATGCCGGTGCCCAACTCTGCCGTTGAGGAAGCATCGGCTCTTACCGGTGACGTTCCCTACCTGCTGATGAGCCCTTGCGCCAACCCTCGGCTGCGCAACTTTCGAAACTGGTCTGCCGAGGGCTATGCGGCAGTCAGCGAGCACGCGTGGCATCAATATGGGCTGAAAACCGTGCTGTCCGGTGGCGGTAGCACCCAGGAGCGCGAGATGGGGGAACGCATACGGTCTCTCACTCGCCAGGACATCATCATCGACGTCATCGGTGGCACTTCACTCAAGGGCTTGTTGGCCCTCATCGCCCGGGCCAAAGGGGTGGTCGCGCCCGATTCCGGACCAGTGCATATGGCCAATGCGCTCGGTACGCCGGTGGTGGGGCTCTATGCCACCACCAACCCCGATCGTGCCGCCCCGTATCGTTGGCGTGATTTCGTGGTCAACCGTTACCCGGAAGCGGTGCGTACCTACCTGCACAAGGAACCCGAGGAGATCACGTGGGGCCAGAGGGTTCGCCACCCCGATGCCATGTCATTGATTCGAACGGACGATGTGATTCAACGGCTCGATGCGTTGCTGACGCGCACGAGCGAGAGCCAGGATAGGGAGATGCCCGATGAAGCTTGACCTGACCGCGATGGAACAGGCGCATGTGCTGGTGGTGGGCGATGTCATGCTCGACCGGTACTGGCACGGAGGGACGTCACGCATCTCACCCGAGGCCCCCGTACCGGTCGTGCGGGTGGAAGAGTGCGAGGACAGACCCGGTGGCGCGGCAAACGTGGCGCTCAATATCGCCTCCCTGGGAGCGCACGCCGCTCTGAGCGGCATGGTCGGAGACGATGACAATGCCAAGCGTCTCGTTGCCCGCCTGGATGCGGCCGGAGTGAACACTTACTTCGAGAGTAGCGCGGGTATCCCCACCATCACCAAGCTGCGGGTCATGAGCCGTAACCAGCAGCTGATTCGCCTGGACTTCGAGGATGGCCTGGGCGACGTGGACACCCGCGGCTTGCTGGCTCGGGTCGAGCAGGGTCTTCCCGAGTCCGACCTGGTGATCCTGTCGGACTATGGCAAGGGCACCCTCAATCAGGTCGAAGCGCTGATCGAACGGATACGGGCAGCCGGCAAGCGTGTGCTGGTGGACCCCAAGGGAAACGATTTCCACAAGTATCGTGGTGCCAGTGTCATCACGCCCAACCTGGCCGAGTTCGAAGCGGTGGTCGGCCATTGTCATGACGACGATACATTGGCCGCACGGGGTGCGGCACTATGCGCCGAGCTGGAGCTCGAGGCCCTCCTGATCACCCGTAGCGAAAAAGGCATGACCCTGATACGGCCCGACCACGAGCCGCTGCACCTGCCGACCCGGGCCAGGGAAGTGTATGACGTGACCGGTGCCGGCGACACGGTGATCGGGGTGCTCGGTCTGGCGCTGGCGGCCGGCCACGGCTTTCCCGAGGCCATGATGCTGTCGAATCTGGCCGCGGGGCTGGTGGTGGCCAAGCCGGGAACGGCCACGCTGTCCATTGCCGAGCTCTATACGGCCCTGCATGGCGACAAGCTGGCGGAATTCGGGGTGATCGAGCAATCGGCGCTCATCGAGGCCGTACGAGCCGCCCAGATCCGCGGCGAGCGGGTGGTGATGACCAATGGCTGCTTCGACATCCTCCATGCCGGCCATGTGGCGTATCTGGAGCATGCCCGCCAGCTCGGCGACCGGCTGATCGTGGCGGTCAACGACGATGACTCCATCGCCCGACTCAAGGGGCCCAAGCGGCCCATCAACCCCTTGCTTCGGCGCATGCAGGTGCTTGCCGGGCTGGGAGCCGTGGACTGGGTAGTGCCGTTCGATGAGGACACGCCGCAGCGCTTGATCGAAGCGGTGTTGCCGGATGTGCTGGTCAAGGGCGGCGACTACCGGGCCGAGGATATCGCCGGTGGCGATGCGGTTCGCGCGGCCGGCGGAAAGGTCGAGGTGCTGGGCTTCGAGGACGGGGTTTCCACCACCGCGATGATCTCCACCATACTCGATCGGGAAGGCTGATGGTCCGGAGTACTGGCTCCTGGGCTCGGTGGCTCTATTCGGGTGCGCTCTATCTTCTTTCACCTCTGCTATGGCGGAGGATATGGCGTGAGCAAACGCCCGCCAACCCGAGGAAGGAGCGGCTTGGCTTCGTGCCCCGGCATCGCGGCGGGGCACCGTGCATCTGGCTGCACTGCGCATCGGTGGGTGAGGTATTGGCGGCTCGTCCACTGATCGAAGCCCTGCTCGACCGCTATCCTCATCACCGCCTTGTGATTACCACCATGACCGCCACGGGGGCCGAGAGAGTTCGCGCGCTCATCCTGGCGCGGGGCGCGCGGCTCGAGCACCACTTCATACCGATGGACTTTCCCGCTGCCACCCGGCGCTTCATCGATCGTCTGGCACCGACACTGGCGATCTTCTTCGAGACCGAACTGTGGCCCAATCTTCTGGCGGCCTGCCATCGCCGAGGAGTACCGGTAATAGTGGCCAATGGTCGCCTGTCCCCGCGCGCCTACCGGGGCTATCGCCGCTTGAGGCCCTTGATGCAGGATGCCTTGAGCCGTGTGGATTGGCTGGCCGCCAAGTCGAGTGCCGATGCCGAGCGCTTCCGCGCCCTGGGGATGTCGGCGGTTCGCACCGAGGTGGTGGGTTCGCTGAAGTATGACCTGTCACCAACGGATGAGGTGGCCACGGCGAGCAAGAGGCTGTGTACCCAGCTGGGATCGCGCCCCGTGTGGGTTGCCGGTTCCACCCACCCGGGCGAAGACGAACAGTTGCTCGACGCTCATGCACGGCTGCGCCAGCACTATCCCACCGCCCTGTTGATACTCGCTCCCCGTCATCCCCAGCGTTTCGACGCGGTGGCCGATCTCTGCCGTGAACGGAGCCTGCCGGCAGCGCGACGTTCCAGGGCTGAACTGCCCGATACCCGCACGGCCGTTTACCTGGGGGATACCATGGGCGAGCTGCTGGTGCTCTATGGCGCGGCAGACCTGGCCTTCGTCGGTGGCAGCCTGGTGCCTGTCGGTGGTCACAACCTGTTGGAACCTGCGGCCATGGGTGTGCCAGTGCTCACGGGGCCGCAGCTGGCCAACTTCGAGGATGTGGCCCTGGTACTGCGCGAAGCGGGCGCCCTTGTCGAGGTGAACGATGGTGACGAGCTGGTCGATGCCCTGCTGAGGCTTTTTGACGATGAACCCGAGAGGCACCGCCTGGCCGAGGCAGGCCAGGCGGTGATTGCGGCCAATCGAGGAGCCCTGGCGCGGACCATGGGCGGCTTGGCGGTGCTTCTGGGTGGGTGAGTGCTCGCTTACCCGTGCCGGGTCGGTGTGCGCCGCTCGACGCTACTTTCGCCACCCAACAGCAGCACGTCGGCGCCACGGGCGGCAAAGAGGCCGTTGGTGACCACGCCGACGATGGCGTTGATACGGGTTTCCATGGCGACGGGGTCGTCGATCATGAAATCGAAGCAATCGAGAATCTGGTTGCCATTATCGGTGATCACACCTTCGCGATAGACCGGGTCGGCTCCCAGTTTCACCAGTTCCCGGGCGACATAGGAACGGGCCATGGGAATCACTTCCACCGGAAGCGGGAAACGGCCCAGGCGCTCGACCCTCTTGGAGGCGTCGGCAATGCAGATGAAACGCTCGGCGCAAGCGGCGACGATCTTCTCTCGGGTAAGCGCCGCGCCTCCGCCCTTGATCAAATGTAGGTGAGCATTCACTTCGTCCGCACCATCGATGTAGAAAGGAACTGTGCCAACGCTATTGAGTTCGAAAACCTCGATGCCATGTCCATGCAGGCGCTCGGCGCTGGCTTCCGAACTGGCCACGGCACCCTTGAAGTCATCGCGGAACCTGGCCAGTCGGTCGATGAAGCGATTGGCCGTGGAACCGGTGCCAATACCGAGAATCGTGCTGCGTTCGAGCCAGGGCTCGATCTCGTCGATGGCGGCCGCGGCCACGGCGTCCTTCCGTTCGTCCTGGGTCATGTGATGCTCACAGTCTGCTTGGGTTGGCGGGTGCCGCGCCATTATAGGCCAGCCAGGGGGCTTTGCCGACGCCCCTGCTGGACGCCAATGCGGCAGGAGTGCTACCAATAGGGGTTCTCTGCAGTGCAGCACAGTACGCTGCCGCCTCCGCGCCACTCCTTGGGACATCAGGATGCTTGAAGCTACCGTAAAGAAAATTCTCCAGGCTCGAGTCTACGAAGCCGCTCAAGAAACGCCGATTTCACCGGCCCCCTTTCTCTCACGGCGCTTCAACAACCAGATTCTGATCAAGCGAGAGGACCTGCAGCCCGTCTACTCGTTCAAGATTCGCGGCGCCTACAACAAGATGGCGCAGCTGACCGAGGAACAGAAGGACAAGGGAGTCATTGCCGCCTCCGCCGGTAACCATGCCCAGGGGCTTGCCATGGCGGCGAAGCTGATGGGGGTCAAGGCGATCATCGTGATGCCGCGGATCACACCGGACATCAAGGTTCAGGCGGTGCGTGCCCGCGGCGCCAAGGTGGTGCTCAAGGGCGATACCTTCTCGGCGGCGGCGGAGCATGCCCAGGAACTGATCCGCGAACACGGCTACACCTATATCCCCCCTTTCGACGATATCGATGTCATTGCCGGGCAAGGCACCGTGGCGATGGAGATTCTTCATCAGCACAGTGGGCCCCTGGATGCCATCTTCGTTCCGGTGGGCGGCGGTGGCCTGATCGCCGGTGTGGCGGCCTATGTGAAGTACCTGCGTCCCGATATCAAGGTGATCGGCGTGGAAGCCGAGGACAGCGCCTGCCTCAAGGCCGCGCTGGAAGCCGGTGAACGCGTGGTGCTCGATCAGGTGGGCGTGTTTGCGGAAGGCGTGGCAGTGGCCCAGGTCGGCGAGGTGCCCTTCTCCATCGTGCGCGATCTGGTCGATGAGGTGATCACGGTCACGGCCGATGAAATGTGTGCGGCGGTGAAGGATATCTTCGATGATACCCGGGCGGTATCGGAAACCTCCGGCGCCCTCTCCCTGGCAGGCCTCAAGAAATACATCCAGCAGACCGGCGTGGAAGGCCAGACCCTGTTGTGCATCAACTCCGGAGCCAACACCAACTTCGATCGGCTTCAGCACATCGCCGAGCGTACCGAGCTCGGGGAACAGCGCGAAGCCATCCTGGCCGTGACCATCCCCGAAAAACCCGGCAGCTTCAAGAAGTTCTGCAAGACGCTGGGCCGCCGCATGGTGACCGAGTTCAACTATCGCTATGCCGACCCCGAGGCGGCCCACATCTTCGTGGGAGTACAGGTCAAGCCTGGCGGTGACGATCGTCAGGCCGTGATCGAGAAGCTGCGTGAATCCGGCTATCCGGTGGAGGATCTCACCGATAATGAGCTGGCAAAACTCCATATTCGACACCTGGGTGGAGGCCGGCCCAAGGAACACGTCGCTGAGGAGGTCTATCGCTTCGAATTCCCCGAGCGCCCCGGTGCGCTGATGAACTTCCTGACCCATCTGCCGCAGGACTGGAACATCTCCCTGTTCCATTATCGCAATCATGGCGCCGCCTATGGACGGGTGCTGGTGGGCATGCAGATTCCCAATGGAGATCGCTCCCAAGTCGAAGAATACTTCGATGAAATTGGCTATCGTTATTGGAAGGAGTCCGATAATGCGGCCTACCGCCTCTTCATGGCATGACCCCGAAGGGCAAAGTTAGCGTAGGCTTACGGCAAAGCCCCGAATTGGCAAGGGTTTCGTTTTGTAATCTTGGCCTTGAGCGGGTTGTCTTCATCGTGTCACAAGGCCTATAGTCGGCCCTGCATAGTATTTTCTGCGGCTTTTTTCAACGGCGGATGTCATCAGGGGAGCATTCAATGAAGCGCAAGCCCGATCTGGTCATGGCACTGGTGCTGGCTTTCGGCATTGGTATTGTGGTAACCGGCTACGCCCAGGCGCTGACGGGTGGTTGAATCGGCAGTCAGTGCCATGATCAGATGAAAACATCAGAACCGGCCCGGTGCCCTTCACCGGCCGGTTTTTTTTATGGTCCGCCAGACTGATGCTGTTCCCAAGGCAAACGCTGGCCTGACGACAAAATTGTCGGGAGCGGTTTTTGAACAGCCTCAATGCACCGGAATAGAGCCTGGTCTCCCGGCTGCTCGTTGGCTGATGTACGGGCCATGTGAGCCAAACTGTCCGATGCTGTCGAAAGCCTGGCACGAGCCTTGCCCAGGATGAGATCCACTGCTTGAAAGGAATGAGGAGACACTGATGAAGGTCGATGGAGGGTCAAGCTGTCTGTTCGCCAGCCAGCACGCGAACGCAACCCGCATGGATGCCAAGGTGTCGTTCGAAACGCTGCTAGCCGGGGAAACAGAGCGCAGCGAGCGCATCGCAACCCAGGCGGGATCAGCTAAGATCGAACAAGCCGATTTCACCAACATGACCCGCCAGGAGTTGCGCAACTGGATGGGCGAACAACTCCGCAGTGGGGAAATGACGGTCGATGAATCTAAGGCATTCTTGGGAATGTCGGCGATCGTCCATCCCGATCCGAGCATGGCGGCCATAGTCGAAGCCCGAATGCAGAATGAGCGTGTGAACTTCTTCGAGGCGTTTCAAAGTAACATGGAGTTCTACCGGCTGCGCGGCGACTCCGAGGCCGTGGAGCGATTGCAGGCAGCTATAGATACAATGCATCAAGCCCAAGGCCAGACAACGCGCTTCGACGCGCGCATATGAAAAAGGCCGGGCTACCTGGCCTCTCCATATAAGCTTTACGGCAAGATGTTCATACTCGCGCTCAAGGTGTTCCACGGCGCGTTGCTGGAAGTGTTTTGTCAAGCGAAGTGCCCATGGATAAGTGATTATTCATAATTAATTGCGCTTGATCAGTACTCAAGGGCGGATGATGCGGGCGTCACTGACGATGGCATCCAGAGGCACGTCCCAGGGCGCAACCGGCAGTTGTTCCACCCTTTGACACTCGTGGGCCAGCCCCAACAGCCTCGGCCGGGGGCCGGGCCGGCGCGTGAAGGCGAGACTGCGGTCGTAGAAGCCCCCTCCCATGCCCATGCGCTGCCCCTGGTCGTCGAAGCCGACCAGGGGCAGCAGGATCAGGTCCAGCGCCCAGGTGGGCAGGCGGCGAGCCCGGTGGGCGCCGTGCTGTGTGTCGGGCTCGGGGATGCCGAAGCGATTGCGCACCATGGGGGTGCCCCGGTGGTAGTGCACGAACCAGAGGGAATTGGACGACAGGGGCTTGAGCACCGGCAGATAGATGCGCACGGATCGGTCTTTCAGCCAGGCAATCAACGGGCTGGGGTCTATTTCCCCGTCATTGGGCAGGTAGAGGGCCACCCGGCGGGCACGGCGGATCTCGGGAAGCTGGCGCAGGCGGCGGCATAGTGCCCGGGCTGCGTTGCGTTGCTGGTTCGGAGTCAGTGCCCTGCGTCGACGCCGCAACTCCTGCCGCAACTGGCGGCGCGGATCAGGCGAGTCGGATGGGAAGGGTTTGGAAAGGCCGCTCATGATGCGATGGGGTTCCCCAGAGTGCCGCTGTCATTCTGGCCCTTGAACCCTTGGTTCAAGGTGGGTGGCCGCAGCCGAACCGTCAGGCTTTCCGTCGCACGGACATGCACACGGGTCCGGCTAGCAAATGGCCGCCCTGGGTATTGCTCATAGGCTCGAGGGACTATAACGACTGGCCAACACCCCAGGGAACACCTCCATCCTATCAGAGCTGGCAGGTACGTCCAGTGTCATTCGGTCGTGGTCTGCCCCGGGGCGGTGGTACCCGCTATGGCCCGCTCCAGTTGTTCACTGAGCCGATTGAGGTTCTGCTCTCCGGCGCGGCGCTCTTCCAGTGCCTCGAGGAGTTCGTGGGTAATGTTGAGTGCGGCCATCATGGCGACCCGCTCGCTGCCCAGCAGTGAATTCTGTGAATGGATGCCGTGCATGGCACGATCCAGGTAGCGGGCGGCACGGTCAAGCTTGTGCTCTTCGCCCGGGTTGCAGGCAATCACATAGTGACGGCCCAGCAAGGTGATCTCGGTGGTGGGCCGAGAGGCGTTATCGCTCATGGAGGGCTCCGGTGTCGGCTTGTCAGCCCGATGCGTTAACATCCTATCAATCAAGACGCGTCATTCAGCCATTCACTATAAGAGAGCCGCTCACAGGCGGTCAACGCGCCACGTAGTGTACTGGATGACCCTCATCGCTGCCCGACCTGGAGACACGACCATGCCACCGACCGACGAACGTCCGGATTTCTCCACCGTTGCCGACCTTTTTCTACTGCATGGCAGCATGCAATCCCCTTCCTTTCTCGACGGACGGCTGTGCGCCGCACTGGCGCTGCATGAACTGAGCGCCACCGCGTGGCTGGAAGAGACCTGCATGGGGCTGGGGGTCGAGCAGCCCCGCGACCGCGACAGTGCCGAGGCCCTGTTGGCCTGGCGGCGGCACACACTGGAGACACTGGCGGACAATTCGCTCAACTATGAGCCGCTCATTCCCGATGAGCTCTACTCCCTTGCCGAACGCGCCCAGGGACTGCGGGAGTGGACGATGGGCTTTCTGGAAGTCATCCAGGATGCCGGCAACGAGCCGCGAGAAGGGTGGTCCGAACCGCTGCGCGAGGCCGTGGACGACCTGGCGGCACTGGCTGCCATGGATACCAACATCGATGACAGTGCCGAAAACGAGAATGACCTGTTTGCCTTGACCGAACATGCGCGCATGGCCGCCATGCTGTTGTATACCGAGCAGCGACCGGGCCAGCCGCAGGTGGAAGCGGGCGAGCCCACACGGCACTGACGATTATCTGACACAGACCCTTGCAAGGAGCCGCGATGCTACCCGAACCCCTGCCCCGCCCCGATCCCATTTCCCACGAGGAATACCGGGCTCGCCGCCGGGCCATCATGTCCGAGCTTCCGAAGGATGGCGCCGTCCTGTTGAACGGCGCCTCACTGGTGACGCGTTCGCGGGACAGCGATTTTCCCTTTCGCCAGAACAGTGACTTCCACTATCTGTCCGGCTTTCCCGAGCCCGATGCGCTGCTGCTGCTGCTGCCGGGACGCCCCGAGGGCGAGAGCGTGCTGTTCTGCCAGGACCGCGACCCGGCACTGGAGGCCTGGACCGGCATTCGGCTGGGTGCAGAGGGAGCGGTGCGCGAGCACGGAGTCGACCAGGCCTTCGAGAATGCCGAGCGCGACGAATGGCTGGAAGCGCTGCTGGATGGGCGTACGACCCTCTACCTGATGCTCGATGACGCCGAGGCAATGGCGCTGGCTGACGAGGTGCGTGGACGGCTGACGACCCGCATTCGCCGTGGTGCCCAGCCGCCCCGCACTTTCGTCGACCTGGCGCCGCTGCTGCATGAGCGTCGTCTGATCAAGAGCGAGGGTGAGCTGTCGTTGATGCGTCACGCGGCCGCGATATCGGCCCGGGCCCATATGCGCGCGATGCGCTCCGCCCGCCCGGAGCTGACCGAATATCACCTGCAGGCCGAGATAGAGCATGAATTCCGCTGGCATGGCGCCAGTGGGCCCGCCTATGCCAGCATCGTTGGTAGCGGTAGCAACGCCTGTGTGCTGCACTACATCGAGAATAGCGAGACGCTGCGTGATGGTGAGCTGATCCTGATCGATGCCGGCGCAGAATTCGACCTCTATGCGGGAGACATCACCCGCACCTTTCCGGTCAATGGCCGCTTCAGTGAAGCGCAGCGGGCCCTGTATGACGTCGTCCTGACGGCCCAGCAGCGTGCCGTTGCGGCGGTTAGGCCCGGGGTGACGCTGGCCGAGATCCATGATGGCGTGGTCCGTGACCTGACGGCCGGACTGATTCAGCTGGGCCTGCTCGAAGGTGAGGTCGAGGCACGCATGAAGGATGATGGCTTCAAGCGGTTCTACCTGCACTCCACCTCCCACTGGCTGGGGCTCGACGTACATGATGTCGGTGCCTATCGCCAGGACGACGCCCCCCGGCCCCTGGAGCCGGGCATGGTTCTTACCATCGAGCCTGGCCTGTATATCCCCGTGTCCGATGATATTCCCGAGAGGTTTCGTGGCATCGGCATTCGCATCGAGGACGACGTCGCGGTGACGCCCGACGGACAGGAAGTACTGACGGCTGCCGTGCCAAAGCGGGCAGAGGAAATCGAGGCCCTGATGGCGAAGAATTGACCGCCGGGAAAGGAGAACGACATGACGTTATGTAACGTACATTACGCCTTATGCCCTGCCGTGGAGGGCGGGAAATGAACACGGCCCTGGCCCAGTCGCGTAATGAAACATGTAACGTGGACGTCGCCATTGTGGGCGGCGGGCTGGTAGGGGCCAGCCTGGCCTGCTCGTTGGCCCCCTTGATAGAGCGTTTCGGCCTGACGGTAGCGGTGATCGAGGCTGCCCCCATGCTGGATGCCGTCCAGGCGCCCTGGCAGCCCAGCTTCGATGCGCGCTCCAGTGCCATTGCCCAGGGCTCGGCCGAGCGATTCCGGGACATGGGCCTATGGGAAGCGATGCTCGAGGCTGCCGCACCCATATCGCAGATCCATGTCAGCGAACGGGGGCGACTGGGTGTGACCCGGCTGCTGGCCAATGAACTGGATCAGTCGGCGCTGGGCTATGTCATCCCCAATGCCTGGATGGGGCGTGTGCTGCATCATCGCCTTTCCGGGCTGCCCCTGGCCTGGCACTGCCCCGCTACCGTTGTGGAGGTCGAGCCCGAGGCGGAAGGGCATCGGTTGACCCTGTCCGATGGCAGCACTTTCCAGGCAGGGCTGACCGTACTGGCCGACGGTGGCCGGTCCGGGTTCAAGGAGCGCTTGGGTATCGGCAGTGATGAAACGCCCTACGACCAGGTGGCCCTGATCGCCAACGTCGAGGTGAGCCATCCCCACGGCGGCACGGCATATGAGCGCTTTACCCGTGAAGGGCCCATTGCCCTGCTACCGCTTCAGGGTCAGCAGATGGCGCTGATCTGGACCCATGAGGCAGGCCGAGAGGCGCCTCGCCTCGCTCTCGGGGATGGCGCTTTCCTGGCTGAGCTGCAGCAGGCCTTCGGCGACCGTGCCGGACGCTTCCGCCGGGTTGGCAGGCGCCATGCCTACCCGCTCACGCTGGTCACGGCACGGGAGTCCATACGGCCGGGATTGGCGGTGCTGGGCAATGCAGCCCATTCTCTGCACCCGGTGGCGGGCCAGGGTTTCAACCTGGCCCTGCGTGGCGTGACGGACCTGGTGGCGGCCCTGGGGATGGCGCTGGAAAGCGACGAAGCCGTTGGCGGCATGCTGGCCCTGCGGGATTTCGAGGCCCGCCGTATCGTCGACCGGCACAACGTCGTCCGTTTCAGTGATGGCCTGGTGCGGCTATTCGGTATCGATAACGTCCTGCTGTCCCATGTCCGGGCGATGGGGCTGGTTGGCCTCAACCTGATGGGGCCGCTGCGTCGTGGGCTGGCCCGTCGGGCCATGGGTCTGGAACGCTGAAGGAAGACGATATGGGCGATCTGGCGGGACAGGACGTGAGACAAGGAAACGGGGAATGACACAAACGGCTGGGCAGGAACGAACGAACTTCGAGGTCATCATTGTCGGCGGAGGCATGGTGGGGGCAACCCTGGCGGTCCTGCTGGGCCAGGCGGGTGTGGCGGTGGCGCTGCTCGACGCACGTCACGAGGCGTTGGCGGGCGATGACGTGGGACGCGGCCGGCCGGGAATGCGAGTCAGTGCCTTGACCCCGGTTTCCCAGCGCCTGCTGGAAGGCCTCGGCGCCTGGTACTGGATGCAGCAGAGGCGGGTCACCCCGTATCGGCATATGCAGGTATGGGACAGCGAAGGCAGTGGCGAGGTAGCCTTCTCCGCAGAACAGGCCGGCGTTCCGCTATTGGGCCATATCGTCGAGAACGATGTGATCCTGGCGGCGCTGGAGGCGCGTCTGGCCGAGTTGCCGACGGTGACGGTACGTCTTGGTGCCCGGGTGTCGGGGCTGGAAAAACGCTCCGATAGTCGCGAGGTCCTGCTGGAGGACGGGCACCGCCTGGCGGCACCGTTGGTGGTGGCAGCCGATGGCGCCCTCTCCCCGCTCAGAGAACTGGCCGGCATCGAGGTCAGCGCCCACGACACCGGCCATATGGCCGTGGTGACCACGGTCCGCACGGAACGGCCCCATGGTGGCGTGGCACGCCAGGTCTTCCTGCCGACCGGCCCGCTGGCGTTCCTGCCGCTCACCGTGGACGGCGATGATCGCTACTGCTCCATCGTCTGGTCGACGTCGCCGTCGGAAGCGGCGCGGCTGGTCGAGCTGCCTTCCGGGGCACTGGGCCGGGAGTTGGCCTTGGCATTCGAATACCGCCTGGGCGAGGTGGACGTGACGGACAGAGCCCTCGCCGTACCGCTGACCCAGCGCCATGCCAAGCAGTACGTTCAGCAAGGCTTGGCACTGGTCGGCGATGCGGCCCATAGCATCCATCCCCTTGCCGGGCAGGGCGTGAACCTGGGACTGATGGATGCGGCGGTGCTGGCGGAAGAGATCATCATGGGGCGCCGCCGAGGCATGAGCATGGGAGACGAGAATGTGCTGGGTCGCTATGCCCGGCGTCGGCGTGGGGACAACACGGCCATGCTGGCGCTGATGGACGGCTTTCGCCTGCTGTTCGGCAGCCGTAACCCGGCGCTTACCCTGGCGCGCAATCTGGGGCTGTCCGGGGTCGACCGGCTGGTGCCGGTCAAGCGGCTGCTGATGCGACAGGCAACCGGTCATCGTGGCCGCCTGCCCGCGTCATGTCGCTGAAAGACCTACCTGTCGCGCCGGTCGAGGACATTCAACGCCTTTAGCAGGTTCAGCGCTTCACCCAGTTGATAGTCCTCGCGCAGCCGCTCGGTCATTTCCTGGCGCTCGCGGGGCTCCTCGCTGGAGCGCAGGTGTCCTTCCAGATCGGCCTCACGCAACTGCCGGCCTGTTTCGGTCACCTCGACCCGGCCCCGTACCACCTCCACGTCGGGCTCGATCCCCTGGGCCTGGATGGAGCGGCCGTTGGGGGTGTAATAGAGCGCGGTGGTCAGTTTCAACCCTTCGCCATTCCCCAGCGGCATGACCTGCTGCACCGAGCCCTTGCCGAAGCTTTCGGTGCCCATGACCACACCGCGGCGCTGGTCCTGGAGTGCACCGGCGACGATTTCCGCCGCCGAGGCGCTGCCGCCGTTGATCAATACCACCAGGGGCACGTCCGGCGCGGCCGTTTCACGGCCCGCGGAGAAACGCATCTGGGTATCGGGCAGGCGCCCTTCGGTATAGACGACCAGGCCGCCCTCGAGGAAGGCGTCGGCTACCGCGACAGCGGCCTGTAATACACCGCCGGGGTTATTACGTAAATCGAGTATCAGGCCGTTCAGGGGGCCATCCCTTTCCAGGCGCTGAATGGCGCTCGTCACCTGGTCGCCGGTACGACTCTGGAACTGGCTGACCCGCAGGTAACCGTAGCCCGTTTCCAACAGTTCGCTGCGCACGCTTTCGGTGCGGATGACTTCGCGTGTCAGGGTCACGGTACGGGACTCGTCCTCACCGCGGCGCAGGATGGTCAGGCTGATCTCGCTGCCAGGGCTGCCGCGCATCAGCGTCACGGCTTCCTGCAGCGAGAGATTTTCGGTGGGAGTGTCCTCGATGCTCAGGATGATGTCGCGAGCCTGCAGCCCGGCACGTGAGGCGGGGGTGTCGTCGATGGGCGTGATGATCGTCAGCTGTCCCTCTTCCAGACCTACCTCGATACCGATGCCACCGAACTCTCCCTCGGTGGACTCCCTCAGGCTCGCGAACTCGTCACGATCCAGATAGGCGGAGTGAGGGTCGAGTTCACTGAGCATGCCCCGCATGGCATTGCGGAGCAGCGTACTGTCGTCGACTTCTTCCACATAGGCGCGCTTGATCCGCTCGAACACCTCGGCAAAGGTCTGGATGTCCTCCAGTGGCAGCTCATCGGCCGGAGACGTGGCCTGGGCGGTCAGCGGCAGTGTGGCAAGCGGCAGGGCCAATGCCAGCGCCGCCAGCAGGCGGCGGGAAGCGGGCAGGATGCCGACAGGACGTAAAAGCATGCGAACTCCGCAGTGACGAGACGAGGCTGTCCAGCATAGCCCGTGCTAGAGGGCTTGTGAAATATCCTCTCTCATCGTCTGGCGATCCAGCCCTGGGGGTCGATGGGGTCACCGTTGCGGCGTACTTCGAAGTAGAGTGCCGCCGATTCATGCCCACCACTCGTGCCTACCGTGCCGATGGTGTCGCCACGCGCCACGGCCTGGCCTACCTCGGCGCTGAAGTGTTGCAGGTGGGCGTGCAGCGTCATGACCTGGTCACCGTGATCGAGGATCAGCAGGTTGCCGAAGCCGCGCATCCAGTCGGCGAACACCACCCGGCCGGCATGGACGGCCTTGACCGGCGTGCCCTCCCGGGCCTGGATCAGCATACCGTTGTGATGAACGCCGTCACCCCGACGAAAGCTCGAGGTGACGCTACCCTGAACCGGCCAGGGCAGTTCCCCCTGGGTCTGCTCGATGGCGGTGGAGGGGGGCGGCCGCTGCAGCCGGGCGATCTCCTGTCGGACCTGTTCCAGTATCCGTTCGGCCTCGACCTTGTCCCGGTCCAGGTCCGCCAGGCGCGTCTGCTCATCGCTGTAGCGGATCTGCAGGTCGGCCACCAGCCGCTCCCGTTCCGCCATGCGCTGGGAGAGCTCGGCGCTGCGGGTGGCCAGTTCCTCCGCCAGGGCATCGAGCCGCTCACCACGCTGAAGCCGTTCCCGGCGGTTATCGGCCAACTCGGCGTCAAGACGGGCGATGTCGTCGATGCGGGCGTTACGTGCCCGCGACAGGTGGTTGAGGTAGGTCTGCAGTCGATCGAGGCGTGCCGGGTCGTCCTGATTGAGCAGCAGCTTGAGCTGAGGTGTCAGCCCCAGGCGATAGAGAGCGTCCAATTGGGCCAGCAGGGCATCGCGCTGGTCGGCTCGCTCCTCCTCCAGTTCGCCACGGGCCGCTTCCAGGGCATCGATCTCCTGGTTCAGACCTTGACGATCCGCCTGGATGGCGTCCAGGCGGCGGTGGGTGTCGGCCAGCGAGGTTTCCACCTCGCGCAGCTCCCGGGTCGCCTCGTCCTGGGCTTCCCGGGTCGTCTCGAGGCGGCGGCTTGCCGATTGGATCTCGCTGCCGATGGTATCCAGGCGTTCCCGGACTTCACGCTCGCTGGGCTGGGCGTACAGTGGCGAGCCGGCTCCCGCCACCAGGGCGAAGGCCAGAGCCGACAGGGTGACGCGCAGGCCGAGGCATTGGCCGACACGGCTCATGGTGACAGCCACCGGCCGGGCATCATGCCGGCTCTATTAGTACCCGGCCGGTCATCTCATCGGGAATCGGCTGGTTCATCATGGTCAGTAGGGTAGGGGCGAGGTCGCAGAGGCTTCCGTCATCGAGCAGGTTGACGGACTGGGGCCCGACATGGATCAGCGGCACATCGAAGGTGGTATGAGCGGTCTGCGCCACGCCGGTATCGGGATTGACCATCTGTTCGGCATTGCCGTGATCGGCGGTGATCAGGCAGGCGCCGCCGGCACGTTCGATCGCTTCCACCACGCGGCCGACACAGGCGTCCACCGCCTCGATGGCCTTGACCGCCGCGTCGAACTTGCCGGTATGGCCGACCATGTCGCCGTTGGCGTAGTTGCAGACGATCAGGTCGTAGCTGCCGGAATCGATGGCCTCCACCAGGCGGTCGGTGACCTCCTCGGCGCTCATCTCGGGCTTCTCGTCGTAGGTTTTCACGTCTTGGGGCGAGGGCACCAGCACCCGGGTCTCGCCCCGATACGCCTCCTCGCGGCCACCGGAGAAGAAGAAGGTCACGTGGGCATACTTCTCGGTTTCGGCGATGCGCAGCTGGGTCAGGCCGCGCTGCTCCATCACTTCGCCCAGGGTATTGTGCAGCTCCGTCGGCGGGAAGGCGGCCGGGGCGGGAATGTCGGCGGCATACTGGGTCAGGGTCACCAGGCTGCCGCCGGCCAGGGCGGGCCGCACGCGACGCTCGAACCCGGCGAAGCCATCCTCGACGAAGGCGCGGGTCAGCTCCCGGGCACGATCGGCACGGAAGTTCATGAAGATGGCGGCATCGCCCTCGGCGACGGGCACCGGGCCCTGGGGCGTCTGGACAGCGGTGGCGGCGACGAACTCGTCGGTTTCGTCACGCTCATAGGCGGCGCGAAGCCCCTCCTCGGCGCTGGTCGCCTCGAAGTCTCCGAGGCCTTCCGTCAGCAGGCGATAGGCCTTCTCGACGCGGTCCCAGCGGTTGTCACGGTCCATGGCGAAATAGCGGCCGATGATCGTGGCGACGAAGCCGTTGTCGGCGCCGACCAGTTCGGAAAGCCGGGCATTGACGCGTTCGATGGAGGTCAGGGCGCTCTTGGGAGCGGTATCGCGTCCGTCGAGGAAGCCATGTACGTAGATGCGTTGGCATCCGCGGCGGGCGGCCAGTTCGGCCATGCCAATGATATGGTCTTCATGACTGTGGACGCCGCCCGGGGAAAGCAGACCCAGCAAATGCACGGCCTTGCCCTCCGCTACCGCCGCATCGATCGCATCGGTCAGGGCGGGGATGATGTCCAGGTCCCCATCCTCGACCGCCTTGGTGATGCGGGTGAAGTCCTGATAGACGATACGTCCGGCGCCCAGGTTCATGTGGCCGACCTCGGAATTGCCCATTTGTCCGTCGGGCAGGCCCACGTGGCGACCATCGGTATGAATCAGGGCATGTGGCCTTTCCTGCCACAGCCGATCCATCACTGGCGTGTGGGCGGCAGCCACGGCATTGTCGGCAGAATCGGGATTATGGCCGTAGCCATCGAGAATGATCAGTGCGACAGGGCGCGGGGCAGTCATCGTCATAGGGGCGGGCCTCGTACTTGAGTGTCGGCACGACCCACAAGCCGCCACGATCGACGGGGGTCGCGACTTGAATCGGCTTGCGGCATCATAACGCAGGGCACGGTCCGGCGTCATGGCCAAGCGAGACGCTGGATGCCGCGTGCCACGAGGGGCCTTGGCTTGGTGTATACTGTCCGCCGCTCAGATTGCCCTAAACGTGTATCCGACGAGAGTGTTCCGGACCCATGATCGATCAGCTGTTCGAATTCGTGCAGAATCACCCCCTATTGGTGGGTGCCTTCCTGTTGGTGCTTACCGCCTGGATCGCCTACGAGGTCCGCAACAGCGCCGCCAGTGGTGTGTCTTCCAGTCAGGCGACCCAGCTGATCAACCGCGAGGACGCCGTGGTCGTCGATACCCGCGAAGCGGGAGACTTCAAGGCGGGGCATATCGCCGGCGCGCGCAACATCCCCCAGAGCCGTATCGACGAGCGCAAGGGGGAGCTGGAAAAAGTCAAGGACAAGCCGATCATCATCGTCTGCAAGAACGGCCAGTCATCCGGAATCACGGTGGCCAAGCTGGCCAAGGCCGATTTTCCCAGGGTGTTCAAGCTCAAGGGCGGCATGATGCAGTGGCAGGCCGACGGTTTGCCGGTGGTCAAGAAATAGTCATACACAGACGCAAAGGAACGATTCCATGGCCGAAGAGAATAGCCAGAACGCCGCCGGTGGCAGCCAGCCAGCCGACCAGCAGAACAAGCAGCAGCTCCAGTTCGCCGTACAGCGCATCTACGTCAAGGACATCTCCTTCGAGGCGCCGAACTCCCCTGCCGTTTTCCAGCAACCGTTCAAGCCCAAGGTCAGCCTGGACCTGAATGCGTCCAGCCAGAAGGTGGGCGAAGACCTCTATGAAGTGGTGATCAAGGTTACCGCACAGGTCAAGCACAGCGAGGAGGGCACCACGTCCTTCCTGGCCGAGATCGAACAGGCCGGCCTGTTTCGCATCAGCGGCATCGAAGGTGCGCAGCTCGACCACACCCTGGGTGCCTTCTGCCCCAATGTGCTGTTCCCCTACGCCCGTGAGTGCGTCGACAACCTGGTCAACCGTGGCGGCTTCCCGCCCCTGATGCTGGCGCCGGTCAACTTCGAGGCGATCTACGCCCAGAAGAAGAAGCGCGAGGCCGAGCAGGCCCAGCAGCAGGGCGCTCAGACCACCCAGTAATCGCAGGCTTCGCATCGTGGCCGAAAAAGCCTGGGTCAAGGCCCCGCGCATCCATGTCGCCGCCGACTTCCGGGTCGGCGGCGATGTCGTCCTTCCGGAAGGTCCCGCCCGGCATGTGGCACGGGTGCTGCGCCTTGGTGAAGGTGCGCCACTGCGGCTCTTCGATGGCGATGGCCAGGAAGCCAGAGCGGTGCTGGTGGAAGCCGGCCGCAAGCGGGTGGTGGCGCGCATCGACGCCGTGGCGTCGGGCCGGGAAGAATCCCCCCTCGCGGTGCACCTGGGCCAGGCGATCTCCAAGGGCGATCGTATGGACTACGCCATCCAGAAGGCCGTCGAGCTGGGTGTGGCGGCCATTACCCCGCTCTACACCGAGCACGGTGACGTGCGCCTGAAGGGTGAGCGCGAGGCCAGGAAGCTCGCCCACTGGCAGGCGGTGGCCGCCAGCGCCTGCGAGCAGTGTGGACGCGCCAGCGTGCCGCCGGTTCATCCTCCCCGGATGCTGTCGGAGTGGCTTGGTGAGCGCGACGAAGCCCTGCGCCTGGTGCTGCACCCCGGCACCGCGGGGGCGCTGGAACGAGAGATGGCACCCGCCGATGCGGCCCTGCTGATCGGCCCCGAAGGCGGGCTCTCGTCGGCTGAGGTCGATGTCGCCCTGGCCGTCGGCTTTTTCCCCCTGACCCTCGGCCCGCGCATCCTGCGCACCGAGACCGCTCCGGTGGTGGCGCTCTCGCTGCTGCAGTATCGTTTCGGCGACCTGTAGCGCGTTCCCCTTGCCCAGCGACCATCAAGGGCCATAATGACCGCACATATCCCTGGAATGCTCGCCATGTCGTCCTCCTTCAATGACCCTCGCACGGGCCGTCCGACCGCATCCCGTTCGCCCAGCCACGTCGCGCGCCGCAGCCGGGCCCCGAAGGTGGAAGTCGGCGAGGTGGCCTACCTGGAGGTGGTCACGGTCAACGAGACTGGCGCCTTCCTCGACTGGGGCCATCCTCGCGACCTGCTGCTGCCTTACGGCGAGCAGCGCTTTCGCCCTTCGGTCGGCAAGCGCGTGCTGGTGATCGTCTATGAAGACCAGCAGGGTCGGCCGGTCGCATCGCAGAAGCTCGACCGCTTCCTGCAGGACGAAGCCACCGGCCTGGCGGCGGGTGACGAGGTCGTGCTGGTCATCGCCGACCGCACCGACCTCGGTTTCAAGGCGGTGGTCGATCACCGCTTCTGGGGATTGCTCTATCAGGATGACGTGACCCGACCGTTGCGCCGCGGCCAGCGTGTCGTCGGCCATGTGAAACGCGTGCGTGACGACGGTCGCCTGGACCTGTCGCTGCTTCCGCCGGGGCCGGCGCGACTCGACGTGGTGGGTGAGCAGGTCCTCAAGGCCCTGCGCGAGAGTGGAGGTTACCTGCCCCTGTCCGATGCCAGCCCGGCCCACGTGATCAAGGCCCGGCTGGGGGTGAGCAAGAACGCCTTCAAGCAGGCCATCGGTCGGCTTTACAAGCGACGCGTGATCGTGATCGAGGACGCCGGCATCCGGCTGATCCCCGGCGCCACGCCACTTCCTCCAACTGCCTGAGCGGCTCGGGCGTTTCCATCTCGCAGGTCGATTCCAGCCTGTGCCCTTGGGGCCGAAGACATAGATCGAGCGAGGGTGCAAACACCGCCCCTGTCAAGCGCAGGCCCTCGCAGCCTTGGTGTTGGCCAGGGCACTGCGGCATACTTCGCTGACCCAATTCCCTTCGTGGCAACCGGACTCCGATGAGCAAGCTGATGAGCAAGCCGACAAGCGAACGCGCCCTCGAGGTAGGGGTGGTGATGGACTCCATTGCTCACCTCACCTACAAGAAGGACACGACCCTGGCCATGCTGTGGGCCGCCCAGGAACGAGGCTGGTCATTGCACTACATGGAACAGGAGGATCTGTTCCTGCGGGATGGCCGTGCCCATGCGCGCATGCGCAATCTGGCCGCTTTCCGCGATCCCGATCGGTGGTATGCGCTGGGCGCACCTGAATCCAGGCCGCTGGCGGAGCTGGATGTGATCCTGATGCGCAAGGACCCCCCGGTGGACGGGCATTTTCTCAATGCCGTTCATCTGCTGGGCTTCGCCGAGCGGGAAGGCGTACTGGTGGTCAACCCTACCGTGGCGCTGCTCTCCTGCAACGAGAAGCTGTTCGCCCAGGAGTTCCCCCAGTGTTGTACGCCCACGGTGGTCTCCTGCAGCGAAGCGGTGCTGCGCGCCTTTCATGCGGAACATCGGGACGTGATCTTCAAGCCCCTGGACGGCATGGGGGGGAGCGGCATCTTCCATGTTCAGCCGGAGGGGCGCAATCTGGGCGCGATCATCGAGACACTCACCGAACGCGGCCAGCGACAGATCATGGCCCAGCGCTATATTCCCGAGATCAAGGATGGCGACACCCGCATTCTGCTGATCGACGGCGAGCCGGTGCCCTATGGCCTGGCCAGGGTGCCCATGGCCGGAGAAACGCGCGGCAACCTGGCCGCTGGGGGAACGGGCGTCACCCGTGAGCTGACCGATCGTGACCACTGGCTGATCGATCAGGTCAAACCGATGATCCGCGAGCGCGGGCTGATGTTCGTCGGGCTCGACGTGATCGGCGACTATATCACCGAGATCAACGTGACCAGCCCCACCTGCGTGCGCGAGATCGACGACCAGCGCGGAACCGATATCGCGGGGCTGCTGATGGAGGCCGTCGAGCGCCGCCTGGCCCAGGGCTGAGCCCATGGCGGTTTCCAGCAGCGCCCCGATCCGATACGCCCCGGTCACCCAGCCCCATCGGCGCTGGCTGGCCGTTGCAGCCGCCATTCTGCTGCACCTGGCGCTGTTCGGCATCGTGTCGAGCTGGCAGTTTGCCTCGGCGCCAGCAGAGCGTTCCAGCCTGGATGTGGTGCTGGTCACTCGCCCCGCCGACATACCGGTCGAGGCCGACGCCATCGCCGAGGCCAGTCAGCTGGCCTCGGGTGAGCCAGCCGGGGAAGCGTCGGCGGAATCTCGTGCGGCTCCCCTGGACGAGCTACCGGTGCTGGACGCCACGGAAAGCCTCGTAGACCCGGTGCCCCCTGCCGAACCGGACAGCACGGCCCGGCCCGAGCCTGAGTCCGCCATCACCGAGGATGTCCCTGCGGTGGATGAAACGGCGAGCGAGAGGCAAGCCACGCCCGAGCCCCGTGACGGCGCACCCCAGGCCGCCGAGTCGCCGGCGGCCCCCTCTGCTGCGGTTCCGTCGGCATCGGGGCGCGACCTGCTGGCCCAGGCCACCAGCAGCATCCGCGAGCAGGGCATGGCACCCGGAGCAGAGGGGCCGGGCGATGGCGAACCGCGGCCCGCCGCCCAGCGAGCCGCGGAGGCTCGCTATATCGACGACTGGACCCGGCGGGTCGAGGATTACGGCAACCGGGTCCATCCGGCGCCCAGTCACCTCCATGGCCGGCTACGCATTCGCGTGGTGATTGGACGAGATGGTCAGCTCCTCCGGGCGGAGGTGATACAATCGTCAGGACATACTGAACTCGACCAGGCGGCACTGGATACCGTCCATGGCGCTGGGCCCTATCGGCCCTTTGACCGCGGCATGGGAGAGCTGGACAGCCTCTCCATTACCCGTGTCTGGCGGTTCGGCCAAGGCAATCATTTCGGCGTGCGGTAGGATCTGCGTTACAAGGTCCACCGCCCGGGAGTCCTATGCAATCCGTGCAAAACTTCGGCTTGAAACATCACTTCCTGATGGCGATGCCGCACCTGGAAGACCCCAATTTCGCCGGCACCCTCAGCTACCTCTGCGATCACGACGAGAACGGCACCATGGGGGTGATCGTCAACCGTCCGCTGGATATCACGCTTGACGCCCTGTTCGAGCAGCTTGAGCTGGAAGCGGAGGAGAGCCCGCACCGCACCGCACCGGTGTACTTCGGGGGCCCCACGCACAAGGATCGCGGCTTCATCCTGCATCGTGGAAAAAGCGATGCCTGGGACTCCAGCATCCAGGTAGACAGCGACATTGCCCTGACGACCTCCATGGATATCCTGCTGGCACTGGCCGCGGGGCGTGGCCCGGCGGAATTCCTGGTCTGCCTGGGCTGTGCCGGCTGGGAGGCGGGGCAGCTCGAGGCCGAACTGCTGGACAACGCCTGGCTGACGGTGGAGGGGCGAGGCGACATTCTTTTCGGAGTGCCGGCGGAGCAGCGGTTGAACGCTGCCGCGGGTATTCTCGGGGTGGACCTCAACCTGATGAGCCGCGAAGCCGGCCACAGCTGATGTCCGATACGGGCAGCCGGCTGGTCCTGGCCTTCGACTTCGGCACCCGGCGGATCGGCGTGGCGGTGGGCAACGAGCTGATCGCCAGCGCACGCCAGCTCGAACCGCTGTCGGCGAGGGACGGCATTCCCGACTGGAACCGGGTGACACGCCTGGTCGAGGAGTGGCGTCCGGACCTGTTCGTGGTGGGGTTGCCGCTCAACATGGACGGCACGGAATCGGAGATGAGCCTGCGTGCGCGCAAGTTCGGCAAGCGTCTCTTCGGTCGTTACGGCGTTCCCTGCGAGATGGTCGACGAGCGCGGCTCCACCCGTGAGGCCAAGGCCATCGCCCGGGAGTCGGGGCTGCTGCGCAACGCGCGGAAGAGCTATCGCGACGATGGCGTCGACGGCATCGCGGCGATACTGATACTCGAAAGCTGGTTCGCCCGCCAGGAGGGATTGCCATCACGCTGACGGGCGCCAACGGGCTGTCCAGAGCACTTGCGACATGCTCTGGACGGGGGAACGGTCGGCATCAGGTGGTCAACACGCGATCCTCGGCATAGTGCGCGGCGATATCGTTCACCGAGATGCAGGTGTACTTGATGACGAAGAAGGCCAGGGTGGCGGGGCAGGTGAAGCTCTCCTCGAACTGCTCGACATGGGCGCCGTGGCCACGGGTGACGCTTGCCCGGTAGGTGTCGCCCGCCTTGGTGAGCCTGACCCTGGCCTGACTGTCGGCCTCCTGCTTCTCCAGCACCAGTTCCCGCTGCTTCGACAGCAGCTCACCCAGCATCTTGCCGCCCTCGCGCTCCTCCGGCGTTGCCCATACCTCCTGGTCCCGGTCACCGTACTGGTAGAGCATGATGACCGGCAGCACGGAGAAAATGGCGCCACTCAGCAGCCAGGTCAGCTCCGCATTGGAGAGCGATACCGTGAACACCGTCACCAGCTGCAGCACGATGCCGACGGCGAGCAGGTAGGAGAGCGGCCGCCACATGCGTGGGTTCATGAGCCCCTGGCCGGTGGTGTGGCCCCACAGGCCGACCGCTGCCAGGACACCCATGCCGAGCGGCACGATGGCCCACAGCGGTCCGCCGCCCATGAGTAGCGCAACGGCGCCAATCAGTGCCAGCAGGCCATAGAAAACCGCCAGTAGAATGTACGCGCGGTGCAGATTCATACGTCACGTCTCCTTGCTCTGGGTTGCCAGGCCGGCAACGCCTCTTGTTGTATTCGAGAGTCATGGGGCAACGGTTCTTCCTGTCGCTGCCGATACCTCGTCATGGGGCGGCAGCATGGCTGCCTTTGCAGCTTCGCATATTCTTCGGCCGTCATCAGCATAGGCGACACTCAACGATACGTGTCGAGTCGTCAGAGCTCGGTATCGTCCACGCCGACGCACTCGGGAACGAACCAGCGTACCGGGCGGAGATCCTTCTCGATGAGATCCTCCACCTCCAGCAGGGTGGCAAAGATCGCCATGCGCACGGGGATGCCGTTATCGGTCTGGCGGAAGATCGCCAGCCGCGGGTCGCCGTTGAGGTCCACGTTCAGGTCGTTGGCGCCGGGGCGGCTGTCGCGGGGGAGCGGGTGCATGACGATGGTGGTCTCGGTGCAGCGGGCATCGAGGAAGGCGCGGTCGACGGTGAAGTCCTGGGACACCCCGGCGAAGCTCTCGCTCATCTCATCGGTGAAGCGTTCCTTCTGGATGCGGGTGGTATAGACCACGTCGAGGTCGGAAAAATCGCTGGCCAGGCTGTCTCGCTGCTCGACCCGGTGGCCGCGGGACACCACCAGGTCGATCACGTGGCTCGGCATCTCCAGCCCCGGCGGCGACACCAGCGTGATGCGCATCGGATCGTAGAGCGACAAGAGCTTGATCAGCGAATGGACGGTGCGGCCGTATTTCAGGTCCCCGGTCAGTAGGATATGAGCCCCTTCCAGCCGCTTGCCCAGGCGCGAGAACTCCTTGTGAATGGTGTAGAGGTCGAGCAGCGCCTGGCTGGGGTGCTCGCCGGGGCCGTCGCCGCCATTGATTACCGGTACATGGGTGGCAGCGGCGAATTCGGCCACCGACCCCTGCTCCGGATGACGCATGACGATGGCATCGCAATAGCCGCTCATCACCCGACTGGTATCGTAGAGTGACTCACCCTTGGCCATCGAGGAGAAGGTGAAGCCCGTGGTGTCGCAGACGGTGCCGCCCAGACGGCAGAACGCGGCGTTGAAACTGACCCGGGTGCGGGTACTGGCTTCGAAGAAGAGATTGCCAAGCACGGCCCCTTCCAGGACTCGAGTCACCTGCTGGCGCTGGGCGATGGGCTCCATGCGGGCGGCGACCCGCAGCAGATGATCGACGTGATCTCGGGACAGGGAATCGACAGAGAGCAGGTGGGAACTCATCGAAGGCCTCGGTTGGCAGCGGTAACTGGCCGTAGTGTAACCCTCCCTGGCCTTCTCTTCACGGACGACTGCGGTCGAGCGGCGGTCGAGAGTTCAGAGGTTACTTTCCGATCAGCTCGGCAAGCCGCTGGGCGTGCGTCACGACCTCGTGGGTGGCGCGCTCGGTATCCAGATCATCCATGGCCACCACGCCGACACAGGCTTCGATCCCGCCCCGTAGCCGGGGGGTGGCGATCGCGCTGGCGACACCCACCGCCCCGCGCTGAAGCTGGCCCCGGGTCAGGCTGTACCCCTCTTTCCGTGCCTGGCGTACCGCATCCGAGTCCTCTTCCTGGGGCGGGCGGGCAGCGAGAATGGCGATCCCCGCCGCGCCCAGGGTCAGGGGGTGCCGGCTTCCCACCCGATAACCGACCCGCAGCAGTCCCTCGTCGGGCTCGGCCACCATGATCACGACACACTCCTCCCCCTGGGCGATGGATATGAAGGCCGTCGCTCGGGTTGCCTTGGCGAGCGCCTGCAGCAGCGGCTGGGCCACGCTGCGAAGCTGCGGCTCGAAGCGAGAGGCGAGCAGGGCAATGCCCGCACCCAAGCGTACCGGACCCTCGGCGGTTCGGGTGATCAAGGCGTGCTGTTCCAGGGTGGTGACGATGCGATAGGCGATGGCACGGTGCACGTCCAGCTTTTCGGCAAGCTCGGCGATGGCAATGCCCTCGATGTGCTCGGAGACGATCTCCAGAGCGAGCAGGCCGCGATCCAGGGTTTGCAGTGTCGTGGACATCGATGGCGGTACCTCGGGTAGCGATGGCGAGTGGGCACTGCAAGGGTAGCGCGGCGCCAGGGTTTGACGTGACGAGAGAAACTGCCTATTTTCTTCATTGAGTTCGTTAAACGATACACTTTGTGCGATAAAAGTAAAACTAAAAATCAACATAAGAAAAGCCATGGCACACACCGTCGAGAAACCAGACCGTTCACCTGGAGCCACCATGACGTCAGTTCCCCATCATGCCGAGGCGGGCGGTTGCCCCTTCCATCAGGCGAATCGGGAAGGGGTGGCATCGCCCACGGGCTGCCCCGTCTCTGCCGCCGCTGTCGCCTTCGACCCCTTCGAGCCGCCTTACCAGCTCGATCCCGCCGAGGCGTTGCGCTGGTCCCGCGAACAGGAGCCGGTCTTCTACAGCCCGAAACTCGGCTACTGGGTCGTGAGCCGCTACGACGACATCAAGGCGATCTTTCGCGACAACCTCACCTTCTCGCCGTCGATCGCGCTGGAGAAGATCACCCCGCCCAGCGACGAAGCCCTGGCGGTACTCGAGCGTTACGGCTACGGCATGAACCGCACCCTGGTGAATGAGGACGAGCCGGCCCACATGGCCCGGCGCCGCGAGCTGCTCGACGCCTTTACCCCCGAAGCGCTCGAGGCCCATGCGCCGATGGTGCGCCGGCTGGTGCGCGAGAAGCTCGACGCGATCGTCGACCGCGGCCGCGCCGACCTGGTCGCAGAGATGTTCTGGGAGGTGCCGCTCACCGTGGCGCTGCACTTCCTCGGCGTGCCCGAGGAGGACATGGAACAGCTGCGTCGCTTCTCCGTCGCCCATACCCTCAACACCTGGGGGCGCCCCTCGCCCGATCAGCAGGTCGAGGTGGCCGAGGGGGTGGGCAGGTTCTGGCAGTACTCCGGCCAGGTGCTTGAGAAGATGCAGCGCCAGACCCAGGGAAAGGGCTGGATGTACGACATGATCGAGAAGAATCGGCAGAAGCCGGATGTCGTCACCGACAATTACCTGCACTCGATGATGATGGCGATCATCGTCGCCGCCCATGAGACCACGGCGCTGGCCACCGCCAATGCCTTCCGCCAACTGCTCTCGCGCCCCGCGGTGTGGGCCGAACTGTGCGCCAACCCTGAGCTGATCCCCGCGGCGGCCGAAGAGTGCCTGCGCCACTCCGGCTCGGTGGTGGCCTGGCGGCGGCGAGCTACCCGAGAGGTGACGTTGGGCGGTGTGCCCATTCCCGAGGACGGCAAGATCCTGATGGTCACCGCGTCGGCCAACCACGACCCGAGCCACTTCGAGAATCCCGACGAGCTGGACATCTACCGTGACAATGCCGTCGATCACCTGACCTTCGGCTATGGCAGCCACCAGTGCATGGGCAAGAACCTGGGGCGCATGGAGATGCGTATCTTCCTCGAGGAGTTCACCCGGCGCTTGCCCCATCTGGAACTCGAGGAGCAGGCGTTCACCTTCCTGCCCAACACCTCCTTCCGCGGCCCCGAGGCGGTCAGGGTGCGCTGGGACCCGGCAAGGAATCCCGAACGACGCAACCCCGCCGTACGCACCGCCCAACGCGACTTCCCAGTGGGGGCGCCGGAGGCGCGCACCATCGTGCGCCGTGTACGCGTGACCCGCGCCGAACCCGAGGCCGAGGGCGTGCTCGGAGTGACCCTGGCCGACCCGGCCGGGCGCGACCTGCCCGCCTGGTCGCCCGGCTCGCACCTGGATGTGGTATTGCCCAGCGGCGAAGCGCGTAAATACTCGCTGTGCGGCCCGGTGGAGTCGGGCGACTGGTGCATCGCCGTGTTGAACGAAGAGGCCGGGCGCGGTGGTTCGCGCTGGGTGCATGAGTCGGTGCGTGAGGGCATCGAGATGCGTGTGCGCGGGCCGAAGAACCACTTCCGCCTCGACGAAACGGCCAGGCGCTACCTGCTGATCGCCGGCGGCATCGGCATCACGCCGATCATCGCCATGGCCGACCGGCTCAAGAGCCTGGGCAAGCCCTATGAGCTGCACTATGCCGGTCGCTCGCGGACCAGCATGGCCTTCATCGAGCGGCTCGAACGCGACCACGGCGAGGCGCTGCGGCTCTACCCCAAGGACGAAAGACATCGGCTCGACCTGGCCGGTCTGCTTGCCGAGCCAATGAACGACACGCTGCTTTACGCCTGCGGCCCGGAGCGGTTGCTCACGGCGCTCGAGGCCGGCACCACCCACTGGCCGGAGGGCAGCCTGCACGTGGAGCACTTCACCTCGGAAGGCGCGTTGCTGGACCCGACCAAGGAGCACGCCTTCGAGGTGGAACTGACCGACTCCGAGCTCACCGTGGAGGTTCCGCCGGACCAAACGCTGCTCCAGGCCCTGCGCACCGCTGGGATCGACGTGCCCAGCGACTGTGAAGAAGGCTTGTGCGGTACCTGCGAGGTGTCGGTGGTCGAGGGCGGGATCGATCATCGCGACAAGGTGCTCACCCCGGCCGAACGGCGGGGGCAGGACCGGCTGATGAGCTGTTGCTCACGGGCGAAGGGCAAGACGCTGGTCTTGGCCCTCTGACGGCCACCACGGTCACAACACAAAAAAACGTACGCCAAACCCTGACAACCGGGGCTCACGAGGAACGACAATGAAAATGCACAAGCTCGCGACACTGACGACATTCACCGCGCTCTCCCTCGGCGCCTTCCAGGGCGCCGCCGCCACCGAGCTGCAGGTCAGCACCTGGGCCGGGCCCAACCACGGCGTCAACACCATCGTCTGGCCGACCTGGGCGAGTTGGGTCGAGGAGGCCACCGAAGGCCGTGTCACCGTCAACGTGGTACACGACCTGGGGCCGCCCAACGCCCAGATGGAACTGGTGGCCGATGGCGTGGCCGACGTCACCTGGCTGTTCCACGGCCTGACGCCCGGCCGCTTCGAACTGACCAAGCTGCCCGAACTGCCGACCTTCGAGGACTTCTCCTCCGAGGATGCCTCGGTCGCCTATTGGCGCACCCATCACGAGCACTTCGCCGAGGCCGGCGAACACCGAGGCGTCGAGCTGATCGGGCTGGGCGTGCATGGTCCCGGCGCGCTCTATCTCAATCAGTCGATCGACAGCCTCGACGACCTCGATGGCAAGCGGGTTCGTATCGGCGGCGGAGTGATGGCCGATATCTCCAGTGCCCTCGACCTGACCGGTGTGGCTCTGCCCCCGGCCGGCACCTACGAGGCGGCCACCCAGGGCGTGGTCGATGGCGCCATGCTCACCCTCGAAGGGCTCAAGAGCTTCCGCCTCGCCGAAGTGCTGCCCTACACCGTGCAGATGCCGGGTGGTTTCTATCGCGGCAGTTTCTCCATGGTCATCAACCCCGACACCTTGGCGTCGCTCTCCGACGAGGACCGTGCCGCGATCGAGGAAGTCTCCGGCGAGAAGCTGTCACGCCTGTTCGGCTACATGATGGACGCCGTGGACGTGCGAGGTGTCGAGTTCGCCGAGGAACGCGGCAACACATTCATCGAGCTGCCGCCCGAAGAGGTCGAGCGCTTCATGGAGATGGCTGCCGACCTGCCGGGCAAATGGGAAGCCGGGGCCAGTGACAGGGGTGTCGACGGCGAGGCCGCCCGGGCCTACTTCCTCGAGCAGCTCGATGCCGCAGGGGAGGAAGAGCGCCTCTCCCCCGATGATGTGATCGATCACGACGCCTGATCCGATAGCCATTTCACCCAGACAGCAAGCACGGCCTATGCCGTGCCTGCTGCGTCTGGGGCAGCCGCTGGCCACCATTCGTTTCAATCGAAACTAGATTGACCCACGTCAATGTCGGGCTGGAGCCAGGGGGCGATACTGTCGGAAACGCACCTGACGGGAGAGTCCTCATGAATCACACACCGAAATCTTCGTGGAGCTCATGGTGGGGGCGTGTCTGTGAGCGCAACTATCGTGCCGCCACGCCTCGGCTGGTACGGGAGATGGAGCAGAGGTCGCCGCAGGTCTACAGCGAGATCCTCCAGGATCTGGAGACGCCGTTGGAGCCCGCCTTCGAGCGCGAGGTGGCACGCCACCTCGACCAGGGTGGGTATCGCGCCTTCGTGCCGGCCGACACCCTGATGCCGGCCATGCTGCAGCGTTTCGGCCTGGATGAGGCGAGCGTCGCCGCGCATGTCAGCTATCCGAGCCTGCGCGGCAACTGCAACGCCTGCCCGGTGGCCGGCTACTGCTGGCGCGCCATGCGCCGCGACGCCGACGTCGATGAGTGCCGTGCCTTCTGCCCCAACGCCGCGGCCTTCGATCGCCAGGTCGCGTACTCCTCCTGAGGGGCCGTTCTTCGCTCCCATTACGCCCCGGCATGCCGGGGC
Source organism: Billgrantia endophytica (assembly GCF_002879615.1). Classification (GTDB taxonomy): domain Bacteria; phylum Pseudomonadota; class Gammaproteobacteria; order Pseudomonadales; family Halomonadaceae; genus Halomonas; species Halomonas endophytica. Next base: position 72,219 of record NZ_PNRF01000027.1, on the reverse strand, counting down.
GTAATGCGTTCAGCCCTGTTGCCGACACAGCGCCACCAGCCGCGCCTTGGAGGGCACGCCCAGCTTGGCGTAGGCGCGCTTGCGGTAGGTTTCGGCGGTGGAGAGGGCGATATCGAGTTCGGCGGCGGCGGTCTTGAGAGTGTGGCCGCGCAGCAGGTAGAGACAGAGCTGGCGCTCGCGCTCGGAGAGCGGCGCGAGCACGGCGGCCTCCTCGGCGCTGGGTGACAGAATGGTGGGCCCACTGTTGCCCTGCGTCAGGTGATGACGATAGTGCCGGCGTATCAGGCTGGCCAGCAGCGGCGCCAGGGCATTCAGGGTGGCCAGGTCGTTATCGTCGAAGGGACCGACCTCGCGCCCCCGATAGAGGTTGAGGGTATAGGCGCCTTCGGTCTCGCGCAGGGTCAGGGCCACCTTGTCGACCAGGTCGGGAAAGGCGAACAGGTTGCCGCGGTAGCTCTCCGGCATGGCCTCGGGCCGCATCGGCGCCAGCTCCATTGCGGGCGAGGCGGTATCCGCCAGGCGCCGGTAGTTGGGGTCGTGCCGAAATAGCCCCTCGGTGTAGAGCCGGGCCAGGCGACCGGCGACCCGCGGCTGACGTTCGTTGGCCGCCAGCAGGCAATCGACTCCATCCGCGCCGTCATAGGCGAAGATCATGCACTGCTCGATACCGACCGCCTGGCGCAGCAGGGCGAGCAGCACCTCGTCGAAGCCCGCCTCGCCTAGCCGCGCCACACATTCCGCTATGGGCGGCATCAGCGCCGGCCAGTCAGCGGTCGGGTCGTTGCAGGATTCACGCATCTCGTCGCTGCCTCTTGTCGCGTGGTGTCCCGGCTTTTGCGGGACATCGGCCGGGTTGCTCCCGGGGTAGGCTGTCGGTAGACACAATGCCAACAGGAGCCGCCCCATGCGACCCGCCGGACGCGCCGAGACCGACTCGCTCTATTTCGATTATCCCCGCTTTCCCTTCGTTCGTCCCGCCGAGCTCGACGGGCAAGCGGTGCGCCATCGGGTGGCCATCGTCGGCGCCGGCCCGGTGGGGGTCACCGCGGCGCTGGAACTGGCCCGCCACGGCATCGGGAGCGTGGTGCTCGACGACAAGGCCACCGTCAACGACGGCTCGCGGGCGATCTGCATCTCCCGTCACAGCCTCGAGATCCTGCAGCAGCTCGGCGTCGACGCTCCCTTCGTGGACAAGGGCCTGGGCTGGACCCGAGGTCGCACCTACTTTCGCGACCGTGAGATCCATCGCTTCGAGATGCCCCACTCCAAGCAGGAGCGCTTCCCGCCGATGGTCAACCTGCAACAGCAGTACATCGAGCGGTTCCTGATCGACAAGGCCGCCGAGAGCGAGCGCGTCGAGCTGCGCTGGCAGAGTGCGGTGACCGGCGTGAGCCAGGACGATGGCGGCGTCACTCTGCAGGTGAGCACGCCCAAGGGCGACTACCGCCTCGAATGCGACTACCTGCTGGCCGCCGACGGGGCCCGCAGCGTGGTGCGCAAGGCCTTCGACCTGGCCCTGCACGGCGAAGCCTATGAAGGCCGATACGTGATCGCGGACGTACGCCTGAAGTCCGACTTCCCCACCGAGCGCCGCGCCTTCTTCAGCCCCTCGGTGATGCCCGGGTCCACCCTGCTGGTGCACAAGCAGCCCGACGATATCTGGCGCATCGACTACCAGCTGTTGCCGGATGAGGACCCCGACAAGGCGGTGGAGGAAGCCAGCATCCGTGAGCGGGTCGGCACCATCATCACTATGCTCGGCGAAGGCGACGACTGGGAGCTGGAGTGGTGGAGTCTCTACAAGGCCTACACCCTGGCGCTGGACGATTATCGTCACGGCAGGGTGCTGTTCATCGGTGACAGTGCCCACCTGGTGCCGATCTTCGGTGTGCGCGGGCTCAACAACGGTATCGCCGATGCCGCGAACGCCGCCTGGAAGCTGGTCTGGGTACTCAAGGGCCGGGCCAACGATCGGCTGCTCGACAGCTACAGCCCGGAGCGGCGCGGCGCCACGCTGGACGTCTTCGCCAATGCCGGCAAGAGCACCCGCTTCATGACCCCGCCGACTCGTGGCTATCGGTTGATGCGCGACGCCGCCCTGACGCTTGCGCTCGCCAACGACTATGCCAGTGGATTCGCCGACCCCCGCCAGGTCACGCCCTACACCTACGCCGAGAGCCCGCTGACCCTGGCCGATAGCGACGACTTCGCCGCCGGCCCTGTCCCGGGGGCACCGCTGCCCAACCGTCGCCTGGGCGAGGATGACTTCCTGCTCGATCACCTGGGCACAGGCTTCACCCTGCTGCTGTTCAGCGAGGACGGCCGTGTCGAGCCGGCACTGCAGGATCGCCTGGCCACCCTGCAGGAACAGGATCGGCCTATCGACCTGCTGACCGTCGCTCGCGCGCCAGGGGCCGAGGGAGCACGGGTGGATGCCGACGGCAGCCTGTTCAATGCCTATGGCGCCGAGCCGGGCAGCGCCTACCTGGTGCGTCCCGACCGCCACGTGGCGGCGCGCTGGAAGCACCTCGGCCTCGCCGCACTCGCCGCCGCACTCACCACCGCCCTGGGGGGAGCATGAGATGACCGATACGACACTGCCCTTCGCCGACCTGGAGCGGGTCTACGAACGCCTGGCCGAGACCCTGGACGCACTGCCCGAGGATCAGGAGCGGCTGTTTCTCGCCCAGCTGGCGCTGGCGCTGGCTCACCGGGTGGGCGACGTGGAACGGGTAATGGCGGCCATCGAGGAGGCGCGCCGGGGCGGCGGTGACGTCAGGCCGGCGCTTCCTGGCCCAGCAGTGCCGTTACCGCCTCGCCGACATGTCTGACGCCGGCCTCGATGGCGGGCGTCATCGCCGCGGCATAGTTCAGGCGCAGGCAGTGGCGGAACTTGCCCGAGGCCGAGAACAGCGAGCCCGGCGTGATGTGCAGCCCCTCGCTTGCCAGGCGCTCCTTGAGGCGTACACAGTCGATGGCGCCCGGCAGCTCCAGCCATAGCAGGAAGCCGCCCTGCGGATAGCTGACACCGGTACCGGCCGGGAAGTAGCGCGTCACCCAGTCGATCATGATGTCGCGATGCTGGCGGTACTGACGCACCATTTCGCGCAGATGGCGCTCGTAGTAGCCGTGCTGGACGAATTCGGCCACCGCCAGCTGCGGCAGCGTGGCCGAGGCGCCGGTGGAGACGTATTTCATGTGCAGGGCCTGGTCGCGATAGCGCCCCGGTGCCATCCAGCCGACCCGAAGCCCCGGTACCAGCGTCTTGGAGAAGGCGCTGCACAGCAGCACCCGGCCATCGTCATCGAAGCTCTTGAGAGTGCGCGGCCTGGGCGTGTCGAACGAGAGGTCGCCATAGATATCGTCCTCGACGATGGCCACGTCGAAGCGCTGGGCCAGCGCCACCAGGGCACGCTTCTGCGCCTCGGGCATGGTGTAGCCGAGCGGGTTGTTGCAAGTGGGCGTGACCTGGATGGCCTTGATAGGCCACTGCTCTAGCGCCAGTTCCAGCGCCTCCAGGCTGATACCACTGCGTGGGTCGGTGGGGATCTCCAGCGCCTTGAGCTTCTGAGCCTTGAGGATCTGCATGGTGCCGTAGAAGCTCGGCGAGTCCACCGCCACCACGTCGCCCGGCTCGGTCAGGGTGCGCAGGCCGAGCGAAAGCGCTTCCTGGCAACCGGTGGTGATGAGCACGTCGTCGGGATGCAGCAGGCTGCCCGACTTGGCGGCCAGCCGCACGACCTGGCGGCGTAGCGCGAGGCTGCCCTGCAGGCTGTCGTAGTTGAGCCCGTGGGCCGCCACATGCCGGTGCAGGGTGCCCAGCTGACGCTGCAGGGGACGCAGGCTGGCGGCTGCAAGATCGGGAATGCCACGCCCCAGCATCAGCAGGCGGTCCTCCTCGGGTGAGCGTGCCACCAGCTCCAGGACCTGATCCCACTGGGAAACGTCCAGTGGGCGCTGGGCGGGGCGTGACACCTTCGGCAGCACGTTCGGGGTCGGCCTGGGCTGCACGTAGTAGCCCGAGCGGGGGCGTGCCTCGACCAGCCCCGAAGCCTCCAGGCGGTGATAGGCCTCCTGCACCGTGGAAATACTCACACCGAGTTCGCGGCACAGGGCGCGCACGGAGGGTAGCCGGTCGCCGGTGCGATACTGGCCCTGTTCGATGCGCTGGGTGAGGGCCTGCGCCACTTGATCGTAACGTTTCATGACAGATCCGGGGGATGAGCTTTTATTTGATACAGATGATGCGAAATCGCACGATACAGAAGCAGGATAGCCCTATCTGTACCGAAAAATTATTGTATCTCTGAATCTGTATTGAATCCATGAACGGCCATAGCCTGTCAGAGCGCACCGACAGGAGATGCCGACATGACCCTCGAACGCCTTTTGCACCTGCTCCATTGGCTCAAGGCCCAGCAGCAACGCCATCGCTCGCGGCGCCAACTGCGCCACCTCGACGACCACCTGTTGGCTGACATCGGAATCGACCGGGCCACGGCCGAGCGCGAGGTATGCAAGCCGCTCTGGCAATGATTCACCGGCTTGTTGCCGGGAACCCGCGCTGGTCCATACTGCCGTAAGAAGAAGACAAGGATGCAACCGGGCAGACATGGAGGAAAGACGATGATAGAGATTCTACCGGCCCCCGAGTACGTGGCGGCGTTCCGCATATCGGGCACGCTGCGCGGCGAGGATTACGACGCGTTGATTCCCGAGATCGAGGCGAAGCTCGAGCACAACGAACATATCGGCGTGCTGGCCGACATGACGGAATTCGACCACATGACGGCCGGCGCCGTGCAGCGCGACCTGGCCTACGCCCTGAGCAAGCTGGGTGAGTACCACCGCTTCAAGCGCGCCGCGGTGATCGCCGACAAGCGCTGGATCGAGACCACGACCCGGCTTGCCGACAAGCTGTTCCCCCAGCTCGAGGCGCGGGTCTTCCACGCTGGGGAGCTGGAAGAGGCCATGCGCTGGGTCGCTGGCTTCAGGAGCGACTGATGGTCGGGGGGCTATGACTGCGCGGTGGCCGTGGTCCGCTCGCCCCGCCACTGGCGCAGCAGCCAGGCGAAGGCCAGCCCCAGGACCAGCAGCCACACTCCGGCCCCGGCCAGCAGCCATAGGCTATTCGCCAGGCGCAGCACCAGCCCGCCGAGGCTGACCCCCACCGACTGGCCGAGGAACAGGCAACCGGCGAACACGGCCATGGCCGTACCGCGAGCCGCGGGGGCCATCTGCGTGGCGTTGATCTGCAGGGTGCTGTGCATCATGTAGAAGCCCAGGCCGGCGGCAAAGGCACCGGCGGTGGCCGATACCGGCTGCTGGGCCACGGCCAGCCCGATGAAGCCGACTCCCATCAGCAGGCCGCCCCCGGCGGCCAGGCCCGGTTCGCCCAGGCGGGCCACCATCGGCCTGGCGAGAGCGGCGAAAATCAGCCCGCCCACGCCGAACAGCGCCACCATCAGCCCGGCCTGGGTCAGCGATACGCCAAGCCGTTCATACAGATGACTGGCGGCGAAGGCCAGGGCACCGAAGGCGGCGATGCCCTCGAGAAACACCAGCGCCAGGATGCGCCGGGCGCGGGCGATGAGCAGGATATCGCGCAACCGCGACACGAAGGCGACCTCGCCCTGCTCCGCCCCGAGGGGCGACAGGCCAGGCTGGCGATGAAGCGTCGACAGCAGCAGAGCCCCTGCCAGCAGGAACAGGGCGGTCAGCAGGAAGAAGGCGGCCTGCCAGCCCAGGGTATCGGCCAGCAAGCCACCGAGCACCTGACCCGTGATCAGGCCCATGACGGCACCCGACAGCATGTGGGCCAGGGTGACCTGGCGCTGGTCATAGGACACGTTGTCCCCCACCCAGGCCATGGAGAGCGGGATGATCGCCGCTGCCGTGGCACCGGTCAGGGTGCGGAACACCAGCAGCATCGACAGCGAACCGGACAGAGCCGAGCCCAGTGCGCCCAGTGCGCAGGCCACCGTTGCCAGCCCGATGACCCGGAGGGTGCCGTGGCGGTCGCCCAGAGGGCCATAGCAGAGCTGCATCAGGCCATAGGCGATGGCGAAGAAGGTGATGTTCTGCGCCACGTCGGCCACCGGGCGTTCGAAGGCGAGCGACAGTGCCGGCAGCATGGCATCGGTGACCCGCATGGAGGCCATGCTGGCGAAACCCGCCAGGGCCAGCAGCAGAATGATCCGTCGAGAGGGCGTCACCATGCGTCAGGTTTCCTGTCGTGCCGGGTCGGTTGCCGCCGCCCGTTGGGCCGGCCTCACCAGGCACAGGTAGCCAGCCACGGCGAGCAGCCCGCCCAGCGCGACGACCACCGCCATGGTGCGCGAGGTTCCGTCATGCATCTGGCCCACGGCGGCACCGACGACGGCGGCGATGGTCATCTGCAGGAAGCCGAATAGCGAGGATGCCGCACCGGCGCACTGGGGGTTGGGCGCCAAGGCGCCGGACATGGTCTGGGGCATCAGGATGCCCACACCGACCATGAACAGGATATGAGGGCCAACCACGGCTGCCGCATGGAACACGCCGGCCAGCGCCAGCAGGGCCATGATGCCGCCGCCCAGGGCGCACATCAGGGTGGCCCGATGAACCAGCCGGTCGCGTCCCAGCCGGTGGCTGTAGCGGCCGCTGAGCAGGGTGCCGGTGAAGAATCCCACCACGATCACGGTGAAGAACAGGCCGTACTGGAAGGGAGAAACGCCGAGAAACTCGATCAGCACGAACGACGAGCCGGAGAGATAGGCGAACAGGCCCGAGAAGGCGGCGGCGTTGGTCAGGGTATAACCCATGAAGCTGCGCTGGCCGAGCAACATGCGAAAGTTGGCGAGTATGGCCGCCGGGTGAATCGATTGGCGCCGGTCGAGGGGCAGCGGTTCCGGCAGCGCCAGGATCAATAAAGGCAGCATCACCGCGGCATACACCGCCAGCAGGATGAAGATCGACTCCCAGCCGAACATGAGCAGAAGACCGGCCCCGACGATGGGCGCCAGCGCCGGGGCCAGTGCCATGGTACTGGCCATGTAGGAGAGGATGCGCCCGGCCTCGATGGGGCCGTGTATGTCACGCACCGCGGCTCGCCCCAGCACCGGTCCGGCGGCACCGCCCAGGGCCTGCAGAAAGCGTCCCGCCAGCAGCCACTCGATGGTGGGGGCGAAGGCGCACAGCAGGCTGGCGACCAGGAACAGGCCGATGCCGACCACCATGACCGGCTTGCGGCCAAAGCGGTCGGAAAGCGGGCCGTACAGGAGCTGGGCCATGGCGAAGCCGGCCATATAGAGGCTCAGCGTCAGCTGCACCTGATCGGGGCCGGTGTCGAGCGCCTCGGCCATGGCCGGCATGGCGGGCAGGTACATGTCGGTGGCCAGCGGACCCAGCGCGGTCAGTGCCGCCAGTGTTACCACCGTGGCAGGGGACTTCAGCCTCAGCACATCGAGCTCTCCTCGGGAAGACGAACAACGACCAGCGGGCGCCGCTCCCCCGGCTCGGACCCGAGCATGGAGAGCGGCACCCGCTAGTCGTTAGCCTGCTTAATATAGCCTAAATGTCCCGGCGTTGCTCACCCCGCGTCCGGCTGCTCGCCCGGGGCGGCCTCGGCGAAGGCTTTCAGGCTGCGGCAGCGTTCGGTGATGCGCCGGATCGTCGAATATGGCGCGAGGTCGCACTCGAAGCGCTCGGCGTTGAATACCTGGGGCACCAGGCAAAGGTCCGCCAGGGTGGGCGTGTCGCCGTGGCAGAACACACCGGTGGCGGCTTCGCCCGCCAGCCGCGCCTCCAGGGCGGTGAAGCCCTCGGCGATCCAGTGGCGATACCACGCCAGCTTGGCGTCGTCGTCCAGCTTCAGTTCGTGGACCAGATACTTGAGCACCTTGAGGTTGTTGAGCGGGTGGATCTCGCAGGCGACGAGCTGCGCCAGCGAGCGTACCCGGGCGCGGCCTTCGGCGTCGGCCGGCAGCAGTGCCGGCTCGGGGTGGCGCTCGTCGAGGTATTCGCAGATCGCCAGCGACTGGGCCAGCCGGACGCCTTCGTCGGTCTCGAGTACCGGCACCAGCCCCTGGGGATTGCGGGCGAGATTCGCATCAAAGCGCTGTTCGCCCTTGACCAGATTGACCGGCACCTGGGCGTAGTCCAGCCCCTTGAGGTTGAGCGCGATGCGCACCCGATACGCCGCCGACGAGCGGAAATAACCGTATAGCGTCGTCATCGTTTTTCTCCGCTGGTTGCTTGGGTTTGCTTATTTGGGCTGGTACTTCACCACCTGCTGGTCGATGGCACCGAAGAGACTCTTGCCGTTACGGTCGAACATCTCGATGCGCACCCGGTCGCCGAAGCGCATGAAGGAGGTCTTGGCCTGGCCGTGCAGGATCTGCTCGACCATGCGTACCTCGGCCAGGCAGCTGTAGCCCACGCCGCCATCGGCGATCGGCTTGCCGGGGCCGCCGTCGGGGTCGGGGTTGGAGACGGTACCCGAGCCGACCACGGCGCCGGCACCCAGGTAACGGGTCCGGGCCGCATGGGCGACGAGCTGCGGGAAGCTGAAGACCATGTCGGGGCCGGCTTCCGGCTCGCCGAACGCCTCGCCGTTGAGGTGCACGGTGAGCGGCAGGTGGACGCGACCCTCCCGCCAGGCGTCACCCAGCTCGTCAGGCGTCACGCAGACCGGCGAGAAGCTGGAGGCCGGCTTGGCCTGGAAGAAGCCGAAGCCCTTGGCCAGCTCGCCGGGAATCAGGCCGCGCAGGCTGACGTCGTTGACCAGCATGATCAGCTTGATGTGGCCGGCGGCCTGCTCCGGCGTCACTGCCATGGGCACGTCGTCGGTGATCACCGCGATCTCGCCCTCGAAGTCGATGCCGTGCTCCTCGCTGACCGCCTCGATGTCCTCGGTGGGGGCCAGGAAACGGTCGCCGCCACCCTGGTACATCAGCGGGTCGGTCCAGAAGGTTTCGGGCATCTCGGCGTTGCGCGCCTGGCGCACCAGCTTGACGTGGTTGAGGTAGGCGGAACCGTCGGCCCAGTGATAGCTGCGCGGCAGCGGCGAGTGCAGCTTGCTCTGGTCGAGGTCGAAGGCGCCCTTGGCCTGGTCGTCGTTGAGCCGGGCGTAGAGGGCTTCCAGCCTGGGGGCGAGCGCGTCCCAGTTCTCGATCGCCTGCTGCAGGGTGGGGGCGATGTCGGTGGCACGCACGGCCCGGGCCAGGTCGCGGGAGACCACGATCAGTTCGCCGTCGCGGCCGTTCTTGAGTGTGGCGAGTTTCATAGTCGTTCAATCCTTGTCGTCAGGGGGTCGACGTGAATCCGATTACGGCGTTCTGCGGTATCAGGCCTGGTTCGGGTCGAAGTGCGAGCGCAGGGTCGACCAGACGTCGGCGTAATCGCGCTGGCGAATGTCGGCGTTCAGGGCCGCCTCGGTCGGATGGTAGACGTAGCGGCTCTCGAACATGAAGGCCAGGGTATCGTCCAGACGCTGCGGCGTCAGTTCGGCGGCACTGGCCTTCTCGAAGGTATCGGCATCCGGCCCGTGGGGCGACATGCAGTTGTGCAGGCTGGCGCCGCCTGGCAGAAAGCCTTCCGCCTTGGCATCGTACTCGCCATGAATCAATCCCATGAATTCGCTCATCAGGTTGCGATGGAAGTAGGGCGGGCGGAAGGTGCCCTCGGCCACCATCCAGCGCGGTGGAAAGATCACGAAGTCCAGGTTGGCCATTCCCGGGGTGTCGGAGGCCGAGGTCAGCACGGTGAAGATCGACGGGTCGGGATGGTCGAAGCTCACCGTGTTGATGGTGTTGAAGTGGGACAGGTTGTATTTGTACGGCGCATAGTTGCCGTGCCAGGCCACCACGTCCAGCGGCGAGTGATCCAGCCGGGTTTCCCAGAAGCGACCGGAGAACTTGGCCACCAGCGAGAAGTCGCCGGTGAGATTCTCGTAGGTCGCCACCGGGCTCTGGAAATCCCGCGGGTTGGCCAGGCCATTGGCGCCGATGGGGCCGAGGCCCGGCAATTCCAGTGGGCTGCCGTAGTTCTCGCAGATATAGCCGCGGGCCGCGTCCGAACCTTGAGCCAGACGCACCTGGAACTTGATACCACGCGGGATCACGGCGATCTCACCGCCCTGCACCTGCAGCTCACCCAGCTCGGTGCGCAAACGCAGGGTGCCGAGCTGCGGCACGATCAGCAGTTCACCATCGGCGTTATAGAAGAAACGCCCGGTCATGTCCCGGTTGAAGGCGTAGACGTGCACGCCACAGCCGGCCTGGGCGCCGGCGTCGCCGTTGACCGCCACGGTGAGCAGGCTGTCGATGAAGTCGGTGGGCGTATCGGAGATCGGCAACGGGTCCCAGCGCATCTGGTTGGGATCGGCGGCGGGCTTCGCCAGCGGTGCGGTGGCCACTCCCTCGATCGTCAACGGCCGGTAGGCGCTCTGCGCCACCGAAGGACGGATGCGATAGAGCCAACTGCGCAGGTTCTGATGGCGCGGCGCGGTGAAAGCCGAGCCGGTGTACTGTTCGGCATAGAGGCCGTAGGCGCAGCGCTGCGGTGAGTTCCGCCCCGCCGGCAGGGCACCGGGCAGTGCCTCGCTGACGAAGTGGTTGCGAAAACCGCTCTGGTACTCGAGAGCCTCGGATGTCATGGGAATATCCTCTTTACATTGACTGCCTGTGATCCAGGGCATTATCCGTGCCGCCGCCGGGCCTCTGGCGCGGCGGCCTGTGCGGCGATTTCCAGCGCTTCTTCGAGCACCTGTTGATCACCGATGTGGTTGGCCAGCAGCAGGATCAGTCGGGCGTTGATGCGCTCGCTCTGCTCGTCGCCGCACTCGCGGTGGGCGGCGGCAAGGGCGGCGTAGAAGGCGTCCGGGTCGGTGAAGTTGGGGTTCAGCTCAAGCCGTGGCATGGCGGTCTCCCTGGTTGTCGGGGCGATATTCGGAAACGGCGGCAAGGTTGGCGCCCAGGGCGCGGTCCATTGCCGCGCCGACTGCCATGGCCGAGACGTCGGGCCAGCGGGCGGTCACATACTGGTCGGGGCGCAGCAGGTAGCCGGCACCGGCACTCAGGCCGTAGCGTTCGCCGATCAGGTTCTCGGCATCCTCGACCATGGTGCTGCGTGGTAGCTCGGACAGGACGTGTGGCGCCGGTCCGACCACCACCAGGCCCAGGTCGTCCCTTTCGTCCAGCAGCGCTTGCAGCTCGCTGCGAAGTGCCTCGGCCCGGGCGGTATCGACACGGCCGTCGAGCAGCAGGACGAAGCGGTCGCCGAGCTGATTGAGCAGCCAGGCGTCCTTGCCGTCGAGTCGCACCGGGGCGTCCTTGGCAGGGCTGCCGGGTCGCAGCTCCAGCGGAAAGCCCTCGGAGCCTTCGCCATTGAGGGGAGAATCGTCGTAGCGACAGGGCACCGACAGTCGGCCGCTGTTCACCAGGCTGCGGGCGAAGGGATAGTGCTCGGCCAGCCCCAGGGCGGTATCGCGGAATACGCGGCTGATGCGGCTCTTGGGCGTGATGAAGTCGGTGGCGCGGGTCGAGTTGAGGATGTTCTCGGCGGCACCTTGCTGGCGCTCGTCGTTGTAGGTGGCGAGCAGCGCTTCGGGGGCCTGACCCTTGACTACCCGGGCCAGCTTCCAGGCCAGGTTCTCGGTGCTCTGCAGGGCGCCATTGGCGCCGCGGGCACCGAAGGGCGAAACCTGGTGGGCGGCATCACCCATGAAGAACACCCGGTTGTGGATGTAGTCGTCCATCTTGCGGCAGCGGAAGGTATAGACGCTGGCCCATTCCAGGTCGAACTCCGCTCCCTCGCCGAGCATCGCCTGCACCCGGGAACGAATGTTCTCTTCCTTCTTTTCCTCCTCCGGATCGGCGTCCCAACCCAGTTGGAAGTCGATGCGCCAGACGTTGTCCGGCTGCCGATGGAGCAGCACCGACTGGTCGGGATGGAAGGGTGGGTCGAACCAGAACCAGCGCTCGGTGGGAAACTCGGCCTTCATCACCACGTCGGCGATCAGGAAGCGATCCTGGAAGACCTGACCCTTGCTCTCCAGCCCCAGCATGTCGCGAATCCTGCTGTTGGCGCCGTCGGCCACCAGCAGGTAGTCGCAGGCAAGGCGGTAGTCGCCGTCGTCGGTGGAAACCGTGACCCGGGTGCGCTCGGCCAGGCTCTCCACCTCGGTGACCTTGTGCTTCCAGCGCAGGTCGATCCGGTCGGCGAGCTCGTTGGCACGATCGACCAGGTACTCCTCGAAGTAGTATTGCTGCAGGTTGATGAAGGCCGGCATGCGGTGGCCCTCCTCCGGCAGCAGGTCGAAGTCGTAGACCTCCCGCTCCTGGAAGAAGACGCGGCCATGTCGCCAGGTCACGCCCTTGTCGACCATCGGCTGGCCGCAGCCCAGGCGGTCGAGTATTTCCAGCGTGCGCTTGGCGAAGCAGATGGCCCGGGACCCGACGCTGACGGTGTTGTTGTCGTCGAGCGCCACGCTGTCGATGCCCTGCCGGGCCAGGTCGATGGCCATGGCCAGGCCGGTGGGGCCGGCGCCGACGATCACCACCGGGCAGTGGCGTACGCCGTCACGGTCGAGCTCCGGCGGACGGTGATAGGGGTAGACGGGATTGTTGTAGGTGCTGGGCATGGCTCCTCCGACTGCGGCTGTTTCGGGGCAGGCCTCCACGAAGGCGCTGTGAACCCTTCCCCGGGAAAGGCCTTCGCTGCGACCTGCCCCGGCGCCACTCGCCAGGTTTGGAAATGACGTTTTACTGGTTCTCGACGACGTCCTGCAGCGAGTGCCACATCTGGGTATCGCGCTCGGCGGTCCAGATGCGCGGGTCGGGATACTCGCCGCCGGCCTCGTCATAGCAGCGGGTGATGTCGAAGGGCACGCAGTGGTCGAAGATGACCCAGTGGCCGTACCTGGGTTTCAGCAGGGCATAGGTTTCGGCATAGCACTCGGAGAGCGACTTGCCGGCGGCCTTGCCGGCCTTGACGCTCTGGTACATGTCGGCGAGGAAGTCACGGGTGCCCTGGATCGCTTCCTGGCATTGCTTGGAAGACTGCAGGGCATCGCCCCGCCCCGGCACCAGCTTCTGCGGGTCCATCGCCTGCAGGCGGTCCAGGGTGGCCGGCCAGTCCTCGTGATAGGCGTCGCCGGTGTAGGGGGTGGCGCCGTATTCGACCAGGTCGCCGGAGAACATCACCTTCTCCTCGGGCAGCCAGACGATGGTGTCGCCCTTGGTGTGGCCGCGCCCCAGGTGGATGATGCGCACTTCGCGCTTGCCCATGAACACCGTCAGTTCCTTCTGGAAGACGATGGTCGGCCAGGTCAGGCCGGGCACGGAGTCCACGCCCCGGAACAGGCGTGGGAAGCGGCCGACCTCGGACTCGTAGTCCTGCTGGCCGCGCTCGACGATCAGGTCGTAGGTGTTCTGGCTGGCGTAGATGTTCTCGGCATCGTAGGCGGAGGCGCCCAGCACGCGCACGGCGTGGTAGTGGGTCATCACCACGTGCTTGATCGGCAGGTCGGTGACCTCGCGTATCCGGCGAATCACGTCCTGGGCCATGATCGGTGTCGCCTGGGTGTCGATCACCATCACGCTGTCGTCGCCGATGACGATGCCGGTGTTGGGATCACCTTCGGCGGTGTAGGCGTAGAGGCCTTCGGCCAGCTTGGTGAAGCTGATCTGCTTCTCTTCGGTATCGGCGTGTGAGGCGAACGTCTTGCTCATGATTCCTCCAATGTCGTCGGGGCGCCAGAACCAGGCGATGACGGCGGCTGGCTTGGGGCTGGCTTGCTGGATGCTCGGAGCATAGTTGCTGTTGAAACTAGTTGTCCAGCAAACCACGGACCAGTTTCACAAGCAAGCCGGACAGAAGTGAGAGAAGATTGCTTAAGATCATGGATTTATTGCCTTTTTGCGACTTAAGTCTAATGCAATTTTCTATCAAATTAGTTGCAGGAGAGATTAACTGGCGGCATGGTGACAGCGGCAGAACGCATTTGGCTGAGCTCTCACGCCCCGTCCCGGCGGGAGCCCGGCCCAGAACACAACAATGTCGGTGCGATATTGCCCGCCCCGTGACGATGTAGGAGCACACCATGAAAACAGCCAATCGCCTGATGATCGGCGCCGTGGCGGCGCTCGGCTTCGGTTTCAGCACGCCGCTGCTGGCCCAGACAACCATTACCGTCAGCACCTGGGGTGGCCCTAATCACGGCATCAATACCATGGTCTGGCCGACCTGGAAGGCGTGGGTCGAAGAGGCCACCGAAGGTCGCGTGACCGTGGATGTGGTGCACGACATGGGCCCCCCGGCGGCACAGATGGAAATCGTCGCCGATGGCATTGCCGATGCCAGCTGGATCTTCCACGGTCACATGTCCGGCCGCTTCGAGCTGACCAAGCTGCCGGAATTCCCCACCTTCGAGGCGTTCTCCTCCGAAGCGGCCTCGGCCGCCTACTGGCGCACCTATCAGGAATATCTGGCCCAGGCGGAGGAGCATCGTGGTATCGATGTCATGGCCATGGGCGTGCACGGCCCGGGCCAGATCTTCACCCGTGACCAGGTCGACAACCTGGATGACCTCACTGGCCAGCGGTTGCGGGTCGGCGGCGGGGTGATGACCAGCCTGGCCAGTGCCATGAACGTTTCCGGCGTGGCGATGCCGCCCACCAGCGTCTATGAAGGCGCCTCCCAAGGCGTCATCGACGGCGCCATGCTGACCCTGGAGGGGCTGCGCAGCTTCCGCGTGGCCGAGGTCCTGCCCCACACCTTGTCGGTGGATGGCGGTTTCTATCGTGGCAGCTTCGCCATCGTGATGAATCCCATGCTCTGGGATCAGATCTCTCCCGAGGACCGCGAGGCGATCGAGCGGGTCTCCGGCGAGGATCTGTCGCGCCTGTTCGGCTACATGATGGACACCATGGATGAGCGCGGCGTGGCCTTTGCCGAGGAGCGGGGCAGCACCTTCACCCAGGCTTCGGAAGAGGACATCGAGACACTGCGTGATGTGACCGTCGATCTCATCGCGGAGTGGGCGGCCTCCGTGGAGGACCGTGGTGTGGACGCCGCAGCGGCGCTCGAGCACTTCCGCGAGCAGCTGGCCCTGGCCGCTGAAGGCGACCGAATCGCTGATCGCGTCGTGCAGCAGTAATCTTTCCAACCGGAGTCTGGACCATGGCGATCTCGTCGACGTTATGGCTGAAGGTCGGCCGTGCCATGCAGCTGGGGCTGGAGGGGGTGGCGGGTGCCACTCTCTTCGCCATGATGCTGCTGACCACGGCGGACGTGACCGGCCGCTATTTCTTCAACTCGCCGATCCTGGGAACCGTCGAACTGACCCAGCTGATGCTGGCGGCAGTGGTGTTCCTGTCGCTGCCAGTGGTGTGCTGGCGCGAGGAGCATGTCAGCATCGACCTGCTCGACAGCGTGTTTCCGACCGGGCTGATCTGGATCCGCCAGGTGATCGTCAACCTGATCGTCACCGGGGCGCTGTGGGTCATGGCCCGTCGGGTCTGGGCACTGGGCGAACGGGCCATGGAGTGGGGCGACGTGACCGAATTTCTACGCATCCCCAATGGTTACCTGGTTTTCCTGATGTCCATCATGCTGGCCGTGTCGGCGCTGCTGACCCTGGGCCGAGCCGTGCTCTACTTTCTGGAGGGCATCAAGGTGGTCAAGCGTGGTGGTCCGCTGAGCAAGGGAGGCGACAATGACTGAAGCGCTCTACGGCTTCGCCGCCCTGCTGTTCCTGGCGTTTCTGCGGGTGCCCCTGGCCTTCGCCATGGGGATCGTCGGCTTTGTCGGCTTCTACTACCTCACCGGCAACTGGAATGCGGCCGAAGCCATGGCGGCACGACGCGTGGTGGATACCGCCATGGACTACGGCCTGTCGGTGATCCCGCTGTTCATCCTGATGGGCAACCTGGTCTCCCACGCCGGGCTGTCGGACGCGCTGTTCCGGGCCTCGAACGGTTTCCTTGGCCATCGCAAGGGAGGCCAGGCGATGGCCACCATCGTTGCCTGCGGCGGCTTCAGCGCCATTTGCGGTTCGAGCCTGGCCACTTGCGCCACCATGGGTCGGGTCGCCATGCCACAGATGCGCAAGTACGGCTACAAGGATTCGCTGGCCTCGGCGTCGATCGCCGCCGGTGGCACCCTGGGCATACTGATCCCGCCCAGTGTGATGCTGGTGATCTACGGCATCCTCACCGAGACCAGCATCCGCGAGCTGTTCGCCGCGGGCTTCATTCCCGGCATGCTGGGCATCGTGCTCTACCTGGGAGCGGTGAAGTGGGTGATATGGCGCGACCCGGATGCGGGTCCCGCCGGCGCGAGGGTGCCCTGGCCCGAGCGGATGGTCGCGCTGAAGAGCGTGAGTAGCACCCTGGCGCTGTTCGTACTGGTGATCGGCGGTATCTACCTGGGCGTGTTCACACCTACCGAAGCGGCGGGCATCGGCGCCATGGGTGCCTTCGTCATCGCCCTGTGGCGCCGGGCCCTGACGCCGCAGGTACTGATGAACGTGCTGATGGATACCGTGCGCACCACCGCCATGCTGTTCGCCGTGGTGCTCACGGCACTCATCTTCGCCAACTTCATCAACCGGGCCGGCCTGCCCAACGACCTGCTGATGTTCGTCAACAGTATGGACATCTCACCCTTCATGGTGATTCTCGTGATCCTGGCGATCTACATGTTGCTGGGCTGCGTGTTCGAGAGCATGTCGATGATGCTGTTGACGGTGCCGGTGTTCTTTCCGGTGGTGGCGGGTCTCGGTTACGATCTGGTGTGGTTCGGGATCCTGGTGGTGATCATGATCGAGATCAGCCTGATCACGCCGCCGGTGGGGATGAACGTGTTCGTATTGCGAGCAGTGTTGCCGGACGTGAGCACGGGGTCGATCTTCCGCGGTGTGACGCCATTCTGGTTTGCCGGCATGGCCCGTGCGTTGCTGGTGCTGGTGCTTCCGGGTATCGTGCTGTTCCTGCCACGGCTGCTTTACTGATTTTTCATACCAAGCGTGGGTGAGGAGGGCTGTGATGAACAGGGAAGATACCCAAGCTGATTCAGCCAGGGATGGCACTGCAAGCCCGGGCGAGCTGTCGACGAAACCCGAGCTGGACCTCGATCAGTTCCTTCCCTATCGGCTCAACAGCCTGGCGGACCGTATCAGTCAGGCCTTGGCGCAGCTCTATGAGGAGCGCTATCAGCTCAACATCGCCCAGTGGAGGGTACTGGCCTGGCTCAGTCATTGCGACGAGTTGACCGCCAAGAAGGTCTGTACCTACACCAACATGGACAAGGCCCGCGTCTCGCGGGCGATCCAGGCGTTGGAGGAGCGTGGCCTGATCACCCGGACACCGTCGCCACGAGACCAGCGGCTGCATGACCTGCATCTGACCGCCGCCGGCCAGGCGATGCTCGCCGAGCTGATTCCCGAGGCGCAGGCCTGGGAGGCGGAGCTGGTCGCGACTCTGACCGCTGGCGAATACCGGGATCTGCTCAACGTGATGCGCAAGCTCGAGCGGCAACTGGAGCGAATTGGCTGATCCGTCTTGCCATCTCTACGCCACGTCTAGACTCGCACCCTGAGCCGGGAACCCTGGATTCGCTGCTGGCGGTACCAGAGCGGCAAGCACGCCCTGGCGAGTGTGCATCAGGCTTCCGTCTTCCTATCGACCACCGGTACCTGGCCGCCGATGCGGGCGGTGATCTCCGCGGCGGTTTCGCGTACCAGTTCGCCAAGAGCCACCAGGCGGGATTCGGGAATGCGGGCCACCGGGCCGGAAACCGAAATGGCCGCCAGCGGCGTACCGTACTCGTTGTGCACGCAGGCGGCAACGCAGTGCAGCCCGATGGCATGCTCCTCGCGGTCGCAGGCGTAGCCCTGCCGGCGTATTTCGGCCAGACCGGCGCGCAGGGACTCGGGCGTGTGCAGGGTATTTTCGGTCACGCGGGCCAGGCCTCGCTCGGCCAGCACGCGTTCGAATTCGTCATCGGGGAGCCAGGCCATCAGCGCCTTGCCGACGCCCGAGGCGTGCAGGGGCGCCCGGGAGCCGAGGCGGGTGATCATGCGCATCATCTGCGGTGATTCGCTCTGGGCCAGGAACACGGCCGTTGCACCGTCGCGGATGCCCAGGTTGGCGGTCTCGCCGGTCTGGGCGGTCAGGCGGCGCAGGAAAGGGCGACTGGTGGCCACGAAGTCCCGGGCTTCCAGGAAGCTGTTGCCGATACGGAAGGTCTTGACGTCGACCTTCCACACGGCAAGTTCGGTATCCTGGGTGATGAAGCCCTGGCTCTGCAGCGCCTGCAGCAGGCGATGGGTGGTGGAGGGGGCCAGCTCTACCATCTCGGCCAGTTCGGACAGGGCCAGGCCGCCCGGTGTTGCCGCCAGCCGTTCGAGCAGAGTGAGCCCTCGCACCAGCGACTGGCTGTGGCCACTCGTACTCTTGCCGGGGCCTGGCGGCCGTCCCGCCGTTCTGCGTTTCACTTCACTCACCTGCGTTTTCTCCAATCCTGTGGTGGGCCTTTGTTTGGCGAGTATCAGCCAGGGCCCGGTCTGTCTCTGGCACGAGAGCAGCCATCAGGATACCCGCTTCGTTTTACCTTGTCGCGGGGGCGGAAATGCCTTCCATTTGCCTGTTCGCTCCCGCTTTCTGGCTGCCCCTCAGCGATGCCGCCAGTTCGGGTCGCGCTTCTCGAGGAAGGCTTCGATGCCCTCGGCCACGTCCTCGGCCATCATGTTGCAGGCCATGGCGTCGCCGGCAAAGGCATAGGCTTCGTCCAGCGGCATCTGCAGTTGGCGCTGGAACATGGCCTTGCCGGCCCGCACCGCTGCGCCGCTCTTGGCACAAAGACTGGCGGTGAGGACGCCCAAGGCCTGGTCGAGCTGATCGTCATCGGCGACCCGGTTGACCAGACCCCAGTCCAGTGCCTGCTCGGCATCGATGAACTCCCCGGTAAAGAGCATTTCGAGAGCACGCTTGCGCCCCACGTTGCGGCTCAAGGCGACTGCCGGGGTGGAACAGAACAGCCCCACGTTGATGCCCGATACGGCAAAACGGGCCGAGCGCGCCGCCACGGCCAGGTCGCAGCTCGCCACCAACTGACAGCCGGCGGCCGTAGCCAGGCCCTGCACCCTGGCGATTACCGGTACCGGCAGGGCGACGATCTGCTGCATCACCTCGCCGCAGCGGGCGAACAGCGTCTGGTAGTAGGCTTTATCGGCCTTGGCATGCATTTGCTTGAGGTCATGGCCGGCACAGAAGGCGCGACCCTCGGCGGCGATCACCACGCAGCGTACCGACTCGTCCGCCGTTAGCCGGGCGAGCTCGCCATTCAATGCATCGAGCATCTCTTCCGAGAGTGCGTTGAACTGGCGAGGGCGACTCATGGTCAGCGTGGCGACGCCATCGTCGTCGTGGCGAACCAGCGGGCGTTCATCATCGGAAGTGTGCATTGGATCGATTCCTTGCAGGAAAATTTGCCGTCACCAGACTAGCCCGTCATGGGCGGATTTCGTGGGGCCTGCGACCAAAGATGGTTTTAGAGGCTGTCGTGGCTTCCAATATCCGAAGTTTCGCGCACCGCCTTGAGCCGTGCGAGGCGATCACCGAACAGGTAGGCACCCAGCGCCACCAGAATCAGGAAAGCACCCAGCAGCATCGAGGCCGAGGGCTGCTCCTGGTTCAGGACCATGCCCAGGCCGAGCGCCAGCACCGGGGTGATCAGGGTCACCAGCGCAACGGTGGCGGCGGGCAGGCGCGAGAGAATCAGGTAGTAACAGAGGAAACCCAGCAGCGAGCCGAACAGGGCGAGATAGAGCACCGCCCAAAGGCCGCGGGTGGTCAATGGCACGGCGTAGGATTCGCCGCTGGCAAGCCACAGTATGAAGAAGCAGGGCAGGCTGAGCGCCAGCGCGCCCAGTGTCTGCTCCAGTGGCTCGAGCCCGGCGGCAACCCGCTGAACGGCGATCCCGCTGCCGCTGAACAGCGTCACGCCCGCCAGCATCATGGCCAGTGCCGTGAGTTGGTCGGTACCCAGCATCAGGCTATCGGCGAACACCACGGCAAGTCCCACTACGCCAAGCCCGCAGCCGATCCAGTGCCAGCGCCTGAGTTTCGTCGCCCCTGGCAGCATCTGCATGATCAGTCCCGAGATCAATGGCGCCATGCCGAACATCACCGACATCAATCCCGACGGCAGCGTCATGGACGCGTGGTAACTCAACGCCATGGCGCCGAATACCCCGGGCACTGCGGCACCGTAGCTCTTCATGGCAGTGAGATCGAGACGGAACCACCGACGGTGCAGCACCAGGGTGATGGCCATTCCTGCCAGAAAGGCGATCAGCATGCGCAGCACCACGCTGCCTACCGGTGCCCCGGCTTCGGCGCTCCATTTTATGGTCAGTGGGGTGGTGGCCCATACCAGCACCACGATCAGGTAGGCGACTCCGGTAGGCATGCAAGCGTCTCTGTTCTTGCCCGCAGGCAGGATTTTATTTGGGCACTAACAATTAGCACAAAAAACACCGCTACGTCACACGGCGTAGCGGCGAAGCCTGACGGTGATGCGTCTCCTCCCGGTCGTCCAGTCTGCACCCGTGTCGCAATGTCCGGTGGCATGTCGATATAGCCCAGGTCCCGGCTTCAGGCGAGGTGGTCTTGCCGATGATGACGGCGCCGGCCTCGCGCAGATGCCGTCACTCCTCGTCGGCGTGGGCGATCTCGGCGATCTTCAGCATGGCGTGTAGCAGCACGTTGCAGCCGCTGTGCAGATCCTCGGGCGTGGCGTTCTCGCTCTCGTTGTGGCTGATGCCGTTTTCACAGGGCACGAAGATCATCGCCGACGGCGCCACGCGACCCACGAAGATCGCATCGTGCCCGGCACCGCTGACGATATCCATGCAGGAGCAGGCGAGTTGGCGTGATGCCTCTCGCACCGCGCTGACACAGGTCTCGTCGAAATGCTCCGGCGCAAAGTCGGCGGTTGGGGTAAGCTCGGCCGTCAGGCCATGGCGGGCACTGATCTCGTCGACAGCGGCATCGAGTTCCTCGACCATGGCGTCCAGGGCTTCGGGCTCCAGATGGCGCAGGTCGACGGACATTGTCACCTGGCCGGGAATGACATTGCGCGAGCCCGGATGGAGCTTCATGGACCCGACCGTGCCGCGCCCATGAGGCTGGCGAGCATTGGCGATGCGGTTGACGGCCAGGGCCATTTCCGCAGCGCCCATCAACGCATCCTTGCGCAGCGCCATGGGGGTGGGACCGGCATGGGCTTCGACGCCGGTCAGGGTCAGGTCGAACCACTTCTGTCCCAGGGCGCCGATGACCACGCCGATGGTATTGCCGGTGTCCTCGAGTATCGGCCCCTGCTCGATGTGGGCTTCGAAGTAGGCCTCGATCTCACTGGTAGCGATCGCATCGCGCCCCCGGTAGCCAATGGCATCGAGCGCATCGCCAACGGTGACCCCCTCGTCGTCGGTACGGGCAAGCATCGCCTCCAGGCCCAACTGGCCGGTAAAGACACCGGAACCCATCATGCAGGGGGGGAAACGACAGCCCTCCTCGTTGGTCCAGGCCACCACCTCGATGGGGGCCCGTGTCTCGACCCCGTGCTGATTCAGTGTACGAATGACCTCCAGCCCAGCCAGTACCCCGAAGCAACCGTCATATTTCCCCCCGGTGGGCTGGGTGTCGATATGGCTGCCTGCCAGGACGGCGGGCCTATCCGGATCTCGCCCCTGGCGGCGGGCGAAGATATTGCCGATGACGTCGATCCGCACGCTGCAGCCTTCGGCGCGACACCATTCGATGAACAGGTCCCGAGCCTGTCGGTCCAGGTCGGTCAGTGCCTGGCGATTGACGCCCCCCTTCGGGGTGGCGCCGAGCTTGGCAAGATCCATCAGCGCCGTCCAAAGACGGTCGCCGTCGGTGCGCAGGTCGGTCATGGCATGTGGTGCTTGAGCAGTCGTCATGGAGCATCCTTTTGTCGTTGTCGAGAGTGAGTGCCGAGTGAATCAGCGCATGGCGACAGTCAATTGATGGGTACGGGCCCGCTCGGCGTCTTCCTTGAATGTGGCATTGGAACTCAGGAAAGCGCTCCACCAGGATGGCTGCCACGGTGAAGAATACCGCCACACACTACCCATGATAGGCCTTGCAAAGGACAAGTTTCATGGGAGGGAAGGGTATTCTCATCGTCCCGATTTTTGTCAAGGAGCTTTTCCTGATCCAAAAAAAGCACCGCAGCGTCGGACGCTGCGGTGCCTGGATCTTATGGCAAAGCGTGAATTGTATCGGACGACGGCCTTACTCCTCGAAATTGGTCTCGGAGTAGAGCACGCGCACGCGCAGCGTGTGTTCGACCTTGCGCAGCGCCTCGAGCGCCTGGGGGCCGTAGGCCTTGTCCACGTCGATGACCACGTAGCCGACCTTCTCGTTGGTCTGCAGGTACTGGCCGGAGATGTTGACACCGCTCTCGGACAGCACCCGGTTGATCTCGGAGAGCACGCCCGGCACGTTGTCGTGGATGTGCAGCACGCGATGCTTGTCCGGGTGGGCGGGCAGGGCCACTTCCGGGAAGTTGACCGACGTCACGGTGGTGCCGTTGTCCGAATAGGTGATCAGCTTCTCGGACACCTCGATGCCGATATTCTCCTGGGCCTCCAGCGTCGAGCCGCCGACATGTGGGGTGAGAATGACGTTATCCAGACCGCGCAGGGGGCTGACGAACTCTTCGTTGTTGCCCTTGGGCTCCACCGGGAAGACATCGATGGCGGCGCCATAGAGGCGGCCGGCCTTCAGGGCCTCGGCCAGTTCCTCGATCACCACGACACTGCCCCGAGAGGCATTGATCAGGATGCCGCTGTGCTTCATCAGCGCCAGCTGCTCCTTGCCGATCATCCACTTGGTGGACGGCAGTTCCGGCACATGCAGGCTGACCACGTCGGCGCGGGCCAGCAGCTCCTCCAGGCTTGCCACCTGGTTGGCGTTGCCCATGCCGAGCTTGGTCACCACGTCGTAGAAGATGACATTGAAGCCGAGGGATTCGGCCAACACCGAGAGCTGGGCCCCGATGTTGCCGTAGCCGACGATGCCCAGCGTCTTGCCGCGGGCTTCGTGGGAGTTCTTGGCGCTCTTCAGCCAGCCGCCCTGGTGGGCGCGGGCGTTCTTCTCGGGAATACCGCGCAGCAGCATGATGGCTTCTGCCAGCACCAGCTCCGCCACCGAACGGGTATTGGAGTAAGGGGCGTTGAAGACCGGAATGCCACGGATGAGCGCCGAGTTCAGGTCGACCTGGTTGGTGCCGATGCAGAAACAACCGACGGCGGCGAGTCGCTCGGCGGCCTCGAACACCCGCTCGTTGAGCTGGGTACGGGAGCGAATGCCGATGAAGTGAACGTCACGCACCTTCTCGATCAGTGTCGCTTCGTCCAATGAGGTCGGCACATGCTCGATATTGGTGTAACCGGCGTTCAGGAAATTGTCCACCGCGCTCTGGTGGACGCCCTCGAGCAGCAGGATTTTGATCTTGCTCTTGTCCAGGGACGTTTTGGCCATGGTCGAATCAACCCCTTCTTCGGTGCGAGCCGCATGCTGTGTCGTGACGATGGAGAGCCTGAGGGCCAGCCGGTCAGAAACGGCTGCGGGCTAGGGCAGGCTCGAAACAGGGCGCTTATGGTAGCACAACCACTCTGGTCAAAGATGAATTTGCTGCGTTGCCAGGATGAGCGGGCTGCACGTTGGGCGTCGCAGACAGACGACCCAAAGGGGAGAGCGTGTATACTGTGGCCCCTATAGATAGCGGTGATGGGCTAGAGATTCCATGGCAGAACGTGACAAGCAATCAACGGCCGATCCGGTGGCCAGCGAAGACGCCGGTGTCGACTTCGCCACCACCGTCGAACGGCTGGAAAAGCTGGTGGAGCGACTGGAGTCCGGTGAGCTGACCCTGGAAGGCTCCCTGGCCGCCTTCGAGCAGGGTGTACGGCTGACCCGGGACGCCCAGCGTCGCCTGGACGAAGCCGAATTGCGCGTGCGAACCCTGATCGAACGCCCCGATGGCGGCGCCGACCTGGACCCTTTCAGTGCGCCTACGGAGGGCGAGGGTGAGCGCTGACTCCTTCGCGGCTCGCCTGGCCGCCGATCGCGTCCGGGTGGACGCCTTCCTGTCTCGTGCCTTCGACGCGCGCCAGGCGCCTGCGCC
This sequence comes from Billgrantia endophytica, assembly GCF_002879615.1. Taxonomy (GTDB): domain Bacteria; phylum Pseudomonadota; class Gammaproteobacteria; order Pseudomonadales; family Halomonadaceae; genus Halomonas; species Halomonas endophytica. The sequence continues at coordinate 48,018 of NZ_PNRF01000027.1, read as the reverse complement.
AAGGCTCGAAGCCGCCATGCGCCATGGCCTTCTGGTGGGTGGCAAGCGGTTGCGGCCGGTACTGGTCTACCTGGCCGGTCGGGCCCTGGAGGCCACCGATGCCGACCTGGACCCCCCGGCCGGAGCCGTGGAGCTGATCCACGCCTATTCGCTGGTGCATGACGACCTGCCGGCCATGGACGACGACGACCTGCGCCGCGGCCAGCCGACGGTACATCGCGCCTATGACGAAGCCACGGCGATCCTTGCCGGCGATGCCCTGCAGACCCTGGCTTTCGAGGTGCTGGCACGCGCTGCGCATCCGCGCCTGCCGGTATTGATGCTGACGCTGGCCCGGGCTGCCGGCCGTGACGGCATGGTGGGAGGACAGGCGCTGGACCTGGCGGCGGTTGGCGGCCACCCTGATGTCAAGGCCCTGGCCACCATGCATGCGCACAAGACCGGGGCGCTGATACGCGCGGCGGTTCGCATGGGCGCGCTGACGGCGGTCGACGAGAGCGACCCCAGGGTAGCGGCGCTGGATACCTATGCGCAGGCGCTTGGGCTGGCCTTCCAGATCCATGATGACATTCTCGACGTGACCGGCGACACCCGGGTGCTGGGCAAGGCCTCTGGCGCCGATGCGGCCCGTGACAAGCCCACCTACCCCTCCTTGCTGGGGCTGGATGGTGCTCGGGCGCGAGCCCTCGAACTGACCGAGGAGGCGCTGGCGGCACTCTCGCCGCTGGGCGATGCGAGTGCACCGCTGGCCGAACTGGCACGCTACATGATCGAGCGAGACCACTGAGGAAGCGCGATCCATAGCGGTCATTGGCTCACGTTTCCCTGACAGACAGAAGCCTACATGAAGCTCTACGATGAAATGCCTGGCGAGCGCCCGGTGACAACGCTACTCGACACGCTGGACACACCGGCAGCGCTGCGGGCGATGAATTCTGCCCAACTGGCCCAGGTGGCCGATGAACTGCGCGCCTACCTGCTCTATAGCGTGGGCGTCTCCGGCGGTCACTTCGGTGCCGGCCTGGGGGTGGTGGAGCTCACAGTGGCGCTGCATCATGCCCTGGAGACTCCCTTCGATCGTCTGGTCTGGGACGTGGGCCATCAGGCCTACCCGCACAAGATACTGACTGGCCGACGCGAGGCGATGACCTCAATCCGCCAGTATGGCGGGCTCGCGGCCTTTCCGCGGCGTGCCGAATCCCCATACGACACCTTCGGGGTGGGACATTCCAGCACCTCGATCTCGGCGGCGCTGGGCATGGCCCTGGCGGCCCGGGCCCGGGGCGAGAAGCGCCGTGTCTGTGCGGTGATCGGCGATGGAGCCCTGACCGCCGGCATGGCCTTCGAGGCCCTGGCCCATGCCGGCCATGTGGAAGCCAACCTGCTGGTGATACTCAACGACAACGAGATGTCGATTTCCGAGAACGTTGGCGGTATCGCGAGCTACCTGGCGAGCATCCTGTCCAGCAAGCCCTACCTCGCCATTCGCGAAGAGGGCAAGAAGGTGTTGTCGCATCTTCCGGGTGCGTTGGAGCTGGCACGGCGCACCGAGGAGCACATGAAAGGGATGGTCAGCCCGGCCACGCTGTTCGAGGAGATGGGCTTCAACTACATCGGCCCGCTCGATGGTCACGACCTGCCCACCCTGGTCCAGACCCTGCGCAACATCCGTGACCTGGACGGCCCCCAGTTCCTGCATGTGAAAACCTGCAAGGGGCGCGGCTTCCTGCCCGCCGAGGCCGACCCCATCGGCTATCACGCCATCACCAAGCTGGAAAAGAACGGTGACGCGCCGCCGCTCAAGCCCAACGCACCGGCCAAGACGGCCAGCGATCCATTGCGCCCGAAGCCGCGCAACGATCTATTGCGCCCGAAGCCGCGCAAGTATTGCAACGTCTTCGGCGACTGGCTGTGCGACATGGCGGCGGCCGACGAGCGGTTGATCGGTATCACCCCGGCCATGCGTGAAGGCTCCGACCTGATCCGCTTCTCGAAGGAGTATCCCGGGCGCTATTTCGATGTGGCGATCGCCGAGCAGCACGCGGTGACGCTGGCCGCCGGCATGGCCTGCGAGGGCATGAAGCCGGTGGTGGCGATCTACTCCACCTTCCTGCAGCGCGGCTACGACCAGCTGATCCACGACGTGGCGGTGCAGGGGCTCGACGTCACCTTCGCCATCGACCGGGCCGGCCTGGTCGGCGAGGATGGCCCCACGCATCACGGCAGCATGGATCTTTCCTTCCTGCGCTGTGTGCCCGGCATGGTGATCCTGGCGCCGGCCGACGAAGCCGAATGCCGCGGCATGCTCAGCGCCGCCTATCACTATCCCGGCCCGGCGGCGGTGCGCTATCCCCGTGGTACCGGACCGGGCGTGGACATACCCGCTCATCTGGAGCCACTGGAGATCGGCAAGGCCGAGCTGCGTCGCAAGAGTGGAGCCGACGCCTCGCGGGTCGCCCTGCTGGCCTTCGGCAGCCTCAATACCGCCGCTGCCGAAGTAGCCGAACGCCTCGATGCCACCCATCTCGACATGCGCTCGATCAAGCCGCTGGATCGGGAAGCCATCCTGGCCGCCGCCGCCGAGCACGACCTGCTGGTCACCCTCGAGGAGAACGTGGTGGCGGGCGGTGCCGGTAGTGCCGTCAATGAGCTGCTGGCCGCCGCAGGCGTTCTGGCGCCGGTGCTCAATCTCGGTCTGCCCGACGCCTTCGTCGAACACGGCAAGCCCTCGGAGCTGCTCGCCGAATGCGGGCTGGATGCTGCCAGCATTTTGGCGAGTATCCGGCGGCGCCTGAACGCCTGACGGCGCTTCTGTCTGCCTCCAGTGCAGACCCGCAAGCATATCCCCGACACATCTCCCCGGTTACCGACCGGGGCGATGTGTTCGTGGCCTAGTCTTACCGGTACCTCTCTCATGTCCCCTGTGTCGGCTCGTTCCGCTTGCGGCCGCATCAATGATGTTCTGTTCTGTATCCGGCAGCATGGGTTTTCATAAATAAAAGGGATTCCTTATGATTGTTTCCAGAAGAGTCTTTGTACTCCTTGGAGGGATATTATCCCATCGTTTGCATTGCGGGAGCGGGCGTCCTTGTCGGGATGCTTGTAGGAAATATAGGACAGTGCTTTGTAGAGATATATGGCAAAGCTTGCAAGATATCTATGACAAAACGCGCAAAGCACTAACGTTAGTCGAAGTTCATAATGCGGGGTTGTGTTGATATCGTGACATCTTACGTAGGCAATCTGCGTGCATTTATTCGAATATTGCTATTTCTTCCCTTTTCTTTCGTTGCTGATGGAGGCTTACCCCACCCCTAGTGTTTTTTGGCGATGCTGCTACGCTCGCGCCTCTACGGCAACGCGCTCTATGTAATGCCTCGCGGCAGCCTCAAGAAGGAACTTATCGCTTGTCTATGGCAGGGCAATGACAAGCGCCGGCCACGACATCGTGGCAAGGGGCAACGCCAGCAGATTCCCAGACTGGTCAGCATCCATATGCGGCCGCCTGAGATAGAAGATCGCGTGATGGCCACTGGGAGGGGGCCTCATCATTGGCGCCAACAATTGCTCTGCCGTCGGTACGCTCACGTGGAGCGAACCTCGCGCTTCCTGCGCCTGTCCATGACCTATGACCCAGGTAGAGAGATGGTGAAACATGCCGAGATCACTTAGAAGACCAGTACAGCGATCTACTTCGCTGACCCCCATAGGCCATGGCAGCGAGGTTCCAAGCGGATGGCGGCCCCCTCAACGCCAACGAGCTGTTGAGGTAGACAATGCCGAAGTGTTGATAAAGACAGTATGTGCGGATGTCTCATCAAGGCCAGAATCCTCAGGCTTCAACAACAGGCCTGATATATGAAAGCCAACCTGTTCCTTTCCTCAGACTGAGGTCTTGCAAGCCGGGAGGAGACCATATGAGTACTTGTTCATTGAGAACGCCCTATAAAGACTAAGTAAAGGACACGCCCTCTTGCGGCGCTATATCAGCGCATCATCGAAAATGGTTTTCACTTAAACCTATAAGGATCGCTAGATATGCGCGACAAAGGGAAAAAAAATGATGGATTGGACTTGGCGTGGCTTTTGTTGAGAGCAAACAATGAATTTAGAATGGATGTTAATGAGGCATGTGAAAAAATAGAGAAGGCTCATAATAGCCATATAACACTAGGAGGGGTGAGATTTACAAAGTACAAAAAAGAAGATGAGGTGTTAAGAGGGAAATGGGGGGTGCTTAACACACCGAGCAGCCAAGATCTCACCGGACACAATGTATTTTGGGACCCATCCCTATCCACTAAATCTATAGAGGCAAAAACATGCAACTGCTCAGGGCTAAGCTTGTCAGATATATCTTGTCTACCCCATGTAAATATTACGGGAGCTATATTCGAGCGCAGTGGAAAATGCATGATAAAGATTATATATGGGTTTAAGTTTTATCAGCTAGTCCTAGCCCGCCTTGAGGAAATCGACCACAGCAAAACAATTCAATTATGCCTCCCTATGGCGGAAGGGGTTTTAACAAAAATTAATGTTGCGCAGTCGCTTTGGCAAATATTGAAGGATAAAAACAATAAAATAATAAACGAAAACCCTTCCGCCAAAGAAAGCTTGTTGATCGCAAGGTCTATAGAGGAGGGGGCATCGCATAAGGAAATAGCCACGAGGTTGTTTGGGGCGGAATCAGTAAATAAAAATTGGACACCAGACGGTTGGATGAGAGCTAGAACTCGATACAGTATCAAAAAAACAAAAGGTTTAATACAAGGCGGATACCGGAAACTTATTTAAGATGATGTCCTTGTGGAAACGAAGCAATGCGTGACAAATAAAAAGATGCCCATCAGCGCTCTGGTATGAGCTGCTGATAGGGCAGTGCCCTCTCGCAATCTCTCAGTAGAAACTGAGCTAGGGCTAGCTTATAGCGCTCTAGCGAAATGTAGAGTTGAAAATGAGGCCGCCGCCTAAACCCATAAAGATTATGCCACTGCACTGATTGGCAAAACTCCAGGCGCGGCCCGAAGAAAGCCGAGTGGCAACTCGACTTGCAAGCCAAGAATAAATGCAGAGCGCTGTAAAAGAACAAAAGGCAAATGTTAATGCAAGCGAAGTAGATTGAATTAATATTAGTTCCCCAGGCTTTACGAACTGTGGGAAAAGTGCGGAATAGAAAAGTAATGCCTTGGGGTTTGAAAGTCCAACTAAATAAGCCTCGGCGAATAGTCGGCCACGCTTGGTTGCATTTGCTGCTAAGTCCGAGGCCTGTGCATTGACCTCTCTCCTGCTAAGTAGAAGTTTTAATCCAAGAAAGATAAGATACCCACCACCTAGAACTTGTGCCCAGAATGCGAACATGGGGAAAGCGCTAAATACCACGGCCACCCCAATAGTAGCCAATAACGCATAAGTAAGCATTGCGCAGACGTTCCCAGTGATCCCACTTAAGGAGCGCTTGAAACCTATTTGTGCACCATTGCGAACCGCGAGCAAAACAGCTGGCCCTGGCGACAGGGTTGCCGCGACTGCTAAAGTTAAGAACGTCACCCACTCTGCGTAAGAAAACATTCAGAAACCCCTATATGTTCAAAATCTTCACATCCTGCTCCGGATCAAAACTATAGCACAACCACTCGGCAACTTCGCCAGGAGGCGATGCTGGTTTTCCGCTGCGATTGCAGAAGGTGATCTTCCGTACCGACTGCACAATGTCGATGAACCCACCAACCCCAAAGACGGCACCGCCCAGTCGGGCAATATTTATACTAACGCCGTCGACACATTGGCCTACTCCGAGAATAGCATGGTCGATGTCAGAGTTCCATATTCTTTCAAACATCGCTTTCTGGGATGTTTTTCGCTTTACCCCTACTGAAATTCCAAATCCAACCCCATCAATGGGAACCCCTCCGATATGTCCAGACTCAATGCAGATATCAATCATATTATGAGGAGGTAAGTTGTTGATGCACGCGACAGGCAAGCCAATACCAATGATTGTCGATTCTTTGTCGCTTAATCTGGGAATGAACGCCTCCGATATAAATTGGCTGTCAATAGTCCTACTTAAACGCCGTGGATCCTCCACAGATAAGTAGTCGGTACGGTAGGTCGGAGCATGCATAGCACGAGGCGCATATGCGACGTGAGAAAAAATGTCCTGCGAGTAGCCGCCCAGAGAATCGAAGACTGCGTTCTCAGGAATTTGTACTAGGATATGCGCCTTACGTGCCATAGCGCTAGCGACAACGTCGTGCAAATCCAGATCAATAGGGTCCTCTTCAAGAATAACATTGCCACTCTTGGTTAGACCCTTTCCTCGGATAAGAACAATATCAGAGTCGGGCAGCTTATACTTCAAAGTGTTCTCATCAGCTCTCTCTACTAACGAAGCAAGGCACTGAATGCCGCCTAATTTTCCACCGCGGTTTTCTGGCTGAATAAATGTCCCATTGCCTATGCTTATACCAATGGACCTATCTTTTGTTGTTACCGCATGTGCTATAATGCCTTGCGGAAGTGAATAACCTGTAACCTTGTTCCTGCTGATCTGAGCGGCTACTACCCTTGCCGCTCCATAGTAGCCACCGACGACCCAATCAATCTGATCTCGAAGTGCTAAGGTGTTAAGGCCGCCGTGCCAACCACCACCTGCTAGCGAGGCCCCTATTACGCCCAACTTGCTCTTGAAAGGCTTGGCAATAATGGCCTCACTTATAAGGTAAATCAAATAGTCAGGAACCTGACAACTGCCAAAGGCAATTATATCAACGACAGACTGATCATTCACAAGAGAATAAATTGCTCTTATGTCCTTGTCTATTGTCATCGTTTAACCTCAACGGCCAGTGTCACGGGCTTTTCCCAAATGACTAAAAAAACACATCCATCTGGAGATCGTAGACCATGCTTTGACTCTGGATGGTAGACTATCAAATCCCCCTTTAAATACTCCCCGAAATCATCATAGAGAACTCCAGACAATACGAAAATCAATTCATAGCCAGTGTGAACGTGTGGCAGAGTTACTGCGCCTGGTAGATATTTCAGCAAAGAGCAGCGGCTTCCGGGGACACAGTTATCCGTTGCGTCAAACAGGGGGAGGTGCTTGACGTGCTTCCGGCCATTCTCTGTAAAGTCTTCCCAGGCTAATTCTGCATTTTCCGCATCATGAAGATTAAGCTTTATCATACTGCCTCTCCTGGTCCTTGATTTTGACAAGCGCCTCTACTAGGACTTTGTAATTAACCCCTGTCCTGAGAGTCCATCGTGTTCCGTCTGGAGCCCCGAAGCGGGCTCCACTTGCCCCAATGTAGCCGCAACGTCCCCGAACTTCACTGATAACCTGTTTTGCATCAGCCCCCTTTATCACCACCCAAATGAACATGCCAAATATCCTATAATCTAGGTTAGACTTGACAAATTCACTTTCGACAGCCGTTCGGAGATCAATATATAAATCTCGCACCTTGGAAATTTCCTCTTTGTTATTCCAGAGCATTGCTGATATACTTCTATTAAGATTAGACGGCAGATTATATGACTCTTTCTGCAGAGTCCTAAGCTGCATTGTCATTTCAGAATTCTTAGACGCCACGTACGCAACCCGCACACCTGGTGCGCAGCAAGTCTTAGACGTACTGAGGACCAATAGTGTCTGGCTAGAATATCGCTTTATAAACTTGGAAACCTCCTCCCGTTCTCTCTCGCCAAGAAATGAAAAATAGACTAAATCAATCACTAGCGTCGTGGGCTCATCAATTTCAAAGTCAAGATTTATTTGCCCATCAGGATTATTTGGAAGGCAGATGATAATTAGTTTCCGAGTGTCACTTTTCTTATACTGAGATATAGTGCGCGGCACCCACGGAGCCATACTCAATATCTCATTGTAACCAAACCAACATGGTTGCTGTAGAAATATTTCCTTGACTTTCATTGACGAAAAGGCGTATTTCAGGATGTCGTGAAGTGCTGCCCGTCCGCCATTGTGGACCGAGAGAGAAAAGTCACTGATGAAGTCAACAGAAAAGTAGTCACCCAACACGCTTAATACCGGTATAGATTCTTCATCGCTTATGGCGGTTGGGTACGAATAAATATCGTTTAGGTTTAATTTAAAGTTCTCTTGGAACCTTATAATAGCACTAGAGGTCGGCCATTCTGGCACACCTAAAGACAAATCGACTCCCATTTTTTTCTCCTAAAAGGCACGCCTATCAGAAGGCGCGCCTAATTACTTTACTTATTGACAAGGCCGAAGGCGCTTGCTTGAGCATCTGCTGCGTTACGAAGTAACGAAAGATCTGATGAACACGCAATGAAGCTGAATCCGTCCGCGTAATAGCGCTTGGCATAGTCTTCATTGAAAATCAGTGTCCCTGCGGGCTTACCGACTCGCTTACAGAGGTCGATCATAAGAGATATCTGGCCCTGAACGGCATCATCGAATGTATTCCCAGTCAGTCCCATGTCATCGGACAGGTCTGCTGGACCAACAAAGATACCGTCGACACCAGGAACACTTGCAATATTCTTTATATTGCTAATGGCATTCCGGCTCTCCACCTGGACAATCACAGTGATATCATCGTTGGCCTGCTCGAAGTAGTTTTTAATCCTTCCGAAGCGGTTTGCACTTTGCCCTAGTGACACACCTCGAAGACCTCCTACCCCCTTGTATTTCGTTGACTGAACAGCGCGCTCCGCGTCACTTGCGTTTTCAACTATGGGGATCAGAAAATTCTTCACCCCAATATCTAGGAGCCGCTTGATCTCAACGGGTTCATTGACCGGAGGTCGAATAATGGGTGTTGCATCCGAATCACGGAAGCAACGAAGTAAGCTGGCAACCTTCTCTGTTGTATTGATGGAGTGCTCCATATCGATCAGCACCCAGTCGAAGCCAGAATCACGGATCACATCCGCAATTATTTCGCTACAGGATGAGAACCAAATCCCGTGTAGCTTCTCTCCGCCTTGCAACTGACTTTTAAATGAATTGGCTACGAAGTTCTTTGTGTTCATGTTTATTTCCTTTCTCTCTAAATGCATCAGAAACTGCTTGCTCACAGTGAGTAACGGTTAGCGATGATGCCTCCGTGAAGTACCGGGAGCTATTCGTGGCAGGGCCGATAACGTATATATTTCTGTGATCTTTTGCTCGTCCGTTTTTATCAATAAGCGCACCTCCGTAGGCATCAGTCTTGATTTTACTTAAATGAAGAAATTTTTTTATCCCCTTGTTTGAGTTTATGCAGCTCAGCCAATGTCCCTTTAATGTCTCCGGTAGAGATATGTTCCTGGATTTTATAGAGAGAGAATTATTATCCATAAGACTAAGCAGCCATCGCGCATTCCTTTGAGGAAACATTCCGCGGCGATTAATAAATTTCGGTCTATGGGACATTAGCCAGTGTTTCTCCGGGCCGCTGAGTTGAGAAAAGAAAATTGAATACTGATTAGTGCCGGAATAAAGCATGCTCTGCCATGCAGGCGTTCTATTTAGCACTTTGCGATACTCTGACAACAAATCCCCTCTCGGGTTAACCAGCATCTGGTAGTCACTCTCATCACCACATATTCGTCTGCACTCTTTCCTTAATGTTGCAAACATTAAGGTTAAAGACGGGGTCTTCAGTAACCGCTCATTTCGCTCAAAAATAGATAATTCTGAAATGCCAAAGTCTCCCCTTACTGCTGGAAACATCCCCTCCCGTGAGAAACAGGATATATGAATATCGGGGCGATAGTTATGACTGCTTATTACGGCATCAATGGCACCTAGCCCACTGCCTACAATATTTAAAACACCCTTATAGGGAACTCTGTCAAGCACGGATTCTACTTCGGCAGTGTTTGACTCACAGCCAAAACCGATAGAAATAAATATCACATCATGCTTGTGTGATGTCTCTCCCCTCTCTGTCACTATCTGGTTGTTCTCTGTAATTCTTGCAGCGGAATTGTCGTAGTGAATGATGCAGTTCTGTCGATTAAGTCTTGATCGTAGGCTCTTGTTTACGTCCAGGAGATATTGTCCAAAAACACGTCGCGGAACAAATTCTTCCTTCTTGCTTAAAGCAGGATGGTTTTTCGACAACCACTTGCCATAATTAATACATTCATCAAAGAACGATATTGCATCATTTCGCGTGTTCATTATTAGGTAGTCAGGGCTGAGCTTATAGGCCTCTCCAATGCCTGCTGTGTTTTTTCTATATACGCAGATTTCACAGTTTCTGACATCGATTTTAGCCATTTTGTAGAGAATGGACATCATCCCGACGCCGCCACCAATAATTGCTACCCTACGAATCTTTTTCATCTGGGCTTCCCTGTCGATTGAATAAGTCCAGAATAGTTACTAACTTTCAGTGCGGTAGGGAGGAACTTCTGAAACCAAATTTCTCCCTGTTCCCTTTGAGTCTGTGCGAAAAATCGTTGCCAACGAAAGCCAGTGAAAAACTCAATCAAAGCTCGCTCATATCATACTGCGAGGTAACCTCGCGATGAGCATGACGATGGACGAAGTAAACCGCCCAGGATTTCGTATCTGGGCTCATAGAATAACTGCAGCAGTGCGCCAGGCGAAGCCTGGTCACCCGGGAAACCTACTGCTCAATCGTGGTGGAAAGGGTGAATCGAAACCCAGTGGGTGAGAGTCCCACCCGGTCAAAGTTAGCCACCAGCCGGTAGCGAGTCTTGCGTGGCGTCGGGCAACCGCCGCTGCGAAGCGTAGACAGCGAGCGAATGGGCCGTGTGATTGAGCACCGAAATTATTGTTTATGTGACCGCCGACAGTCTTGCTGCCCTGGAAGGCAACATTGACCCGCTCAACTGGCTTTGCGGGGAAAGGTCACCGGTGTCGGAGAGCAGGACATGTTCGCACAAAGGTTTCCCAGGAACCTGGGAGGCCCGTCTTTCTCCCCCGAAGATAAGAGAACAGGCGGGGACTGCTTGTCTCGAAAGCTCCAGGTCCAGTGTTGTCGTGCCTGATGGTGCTGGGAGCGAAGTGCAGGCACTTAGGGGGTACGGCCAGGCGATCACAAGGAGCCAGCCGGACGGAAAGGCGGGAGTCGGAGTCGCTCATAGTACTAGGGAAGGTGGGGAACCGGCTCGACGGGACCCGCTGGAGGGAAGGGGCGATCAATCATCAGAACCGCATGAGGGAAACATGGCAGGTGCACAGGAACCTGTGTCCATGTACACATCACAAATGCGGATAGCAGCGCTGGTAGAGCGCTTCCCGCAGCGTGCCTTCACGTCACTGGCGCACCACATCGACGCCCAGTGGCTGAAAACGGCCTACCTGATGACGCGCCGGGATGGTGCCGTCGGGATTGATGGTCAGTCGGCGGACGACTTCGTGCGTGACTTCGAGGCCAACATCCAGCGTCTGCTGGAAGAGGCCAAGAGCGGTCGCTACCGGGTACCGCCGGTGCGGCGCGTCCACATTCCCAAAGGGGATGGACGTACCACACGGCCGATTGGTATCCCCACCTTCGAAGACAAGGTCCTGCAACGTGCAGTGGTCGCCCTGCTGGAACCCCTCTATGAGCACGACTTCCTGAACTGCTCATATGGCTTCCGCCCAAGGCGCTCTGCGCACCAGGCCATCAAGGCGGTGTGGGATGGACTCTCGTCGATGGGAGGCGGCTGGGTCATCGACCTGGACATCCGAGCCTTCTTCGACACGATCGACCACCAACATCTGCGCGTTTCTGCAGCGACGAGTGAAGGACGGGATGATCTCTCGCCTGATCGGTAAGTGGCTCAAGGCCGGGGTACTTGAAAACGGGCTATGGCAAAAGGGAGAGATAGGCAGCCCCCAGGGGGGTGTGATTTCCCCATTGTTGGCGAATGTTTATCTCCACTATGTTCTGGACGAGTGGTTTGAGAGTGACGTCAAACCACGCCTTCAGGGGCGTGCGTTCGAGGTGAGGTTTGCCGACGACGCCATCTTGGCGTTCAGCAACGAGGCCGATGCCCGCAAGGTGATGGCGGTACTAACCAAGCGCTTCGCGCGTTTCGGTCTCACCCTGCACCCGACCAAGACCCGCTTGGTGCGGTTCCGTCCGCATCGCGAGCAGCGTACCGAGACCTTCGACTTTCTGGGCTTCACCCACTACTGGGGGAAATCCTGGCGGGGTTGTTGGGTCATCAAGCGGAAGACCGCTAAAGACCGGTTTCGGCGTGGCCTTAAGCGGATTGCGGTATGGTGTCGTGCCAACCGACATTCGCCTCTCCGTGACCAGCACCGCCAACTTTGCAGGAAAGTTCAGGGGCACAATGCCTACTATGGCATTCGTGGAAATATGAAAGCATTGCAGGCATTCCGATATCGAGTGGAGCGCTGCTGGATTAAATGGTTGGGACAACGGTCCCAGAAGGCGCGCAACGTTTGGGATCGGGTGGACGTACTGCGTAAGGCGCTACCGTTGCCATGGGCGAGGATTATCCACCGATGTTGAACCCTTCAGCAAAGCTGTTGATTGAGGAGCCGGATGCGTTAATTGCGCACGTCCGGATCTGTGGGGGCCGGGGGAGCAATCGCCTGGTCTACCCGACCTTTGAACCACGCGGTAGAGGCAGGAGGGTCAACGTTGGTATCCCATGCTCTGCTTCACCTTGGTCGGTGAGCCGAGCACGACCTGCTGGTCGCCGAAGGCGTGCAGGTCGAGATGCTCAATCTGGGCCTGCTCGACCGTTTTGTCGAGCATGGCAAGCCTGCGGAACTTCTCACCGAGTGGCGGATCAGTGAACAACGCGTGGTTTCAACCGGCCATGACGCTCGGTTCCTGGAGTGACTCGATGATTACGCTGTACGGTTTTTCCCCGTCCCGTTCTCTACGGGTCGCCTAGACCCTGGAGGAGCTCGGGCTCGAGTATGACTATCATCATGTCGACCATGGGCCATTGAGCGCGAAAAAGCCGCAGCCGAGAAGCGCTGAGTCCCGAGCCTGGTCACGTTCGGCTCCTCAGACCACTCAAGCCCCGTGCGGCAGCACGGTGGCGTACACCGCAAAGTAGTGGCAGACGCTGCCGCCGATGACGAACAGGTGCCAGATGGCGTGGTTGTACGGAATCGCGCGGATGGCATAGAAGATGACGCCCAGGGTGTAGGTGATGCCACCCGCGGCCAGCAGGGCGATGCCGCTGGTCGAAAGGCTCGCTGCCATCTCGCCGCTGGCCAGCACGATCATCCAGCCCATGACCAGATAGATGGCGACGCGCAACACGGCGAAACGGTGGGGCCACAGCACCTTGCAGGCGATGCCGGCCAGCGCCAGGGACCAGACGGCGGCGAACAGGGTCCAGCCGGTAGGGCCACGCATGTTGACCAGCAGGAAGGGTGTATAGGTGCCGGCGATCAGCAGGTAGATGGCGCAGTGGTCGACGTGTTGGAGGCGTCGCTTCAGGCGGGGATGGTTGACGCCATGGTAGAGAGTGGATGCCGTATAGAGCAGCACCAGGGTGACGCCATAGAGGCTGATCCCGGTGATTTTCCACGGGTCGATATCGGCGGCCAGGCTGGCCAGCACGATCAGTACCGTGACACCGGCCAGGCTGAAGACGGCGCCGACGCCATGGCTGATGCTGTGCAGTAGCTCCTCGGCGGCACTGAAGAGGTGTTCGCCATCGGCTGAGATTCGCGTCATCGGGGGCTCCTTTCTTTCGCGGAGTTTCCCCGACACCGGTATTGGCTCAGGGCTTGCGTTCGATATCCACGTCGCTGGCCTGGGTGAAGTCGCCCAGCGCCATCATGTGGCCGAGCTTGCCGGCCTTGGTGGAGAGATAGTGTTCGTTATGAGGATTGAGACCGGTGGTGAGCGGAACTCGTTCCGTCACGATGACGCCGGCCTGGGACAGGGCGTCGACCTTGCGCGGGTTATTGGTCATCAATCGCAGGCCCGTGACGCCCAGATGATCGAGCATTGGCACGCAAAGGTCATAGCGGCGCATGTCGGCGCCGAAGCCCAACTGTTCGTTGGCTTCCACGGTGTCGGCACCCTGGTCCTGCAGATGGTAGGCGCGGATCTTGTTGAGCAGGCCGATGCCGCGCCCTTCCTGGCGCAGGTAGAACAGCACGCCGCGCCCTTCGTCGGCGATACGCTTGAGCGCTTCCTGCAGCTGGTAGCCGCAGTCGCAGCGCATCGAGAACAGGGCATCCCCGGTCAGGCACTCGGAGTGCACCCGCCCCAGCACCGGCTCGCCATCGGCCACGTCGCCCAGCGTCAAGGCGATGTGATCCTTGCCGGTGGCGTCGTCCTCGAAGCCATGCATGGTGAAGGTGGCCCAGGGAGTGGGCAGCCGGGAGGCGGCGATGAATCGAATCGTCACGGAGTACCTCGGTGAAAGACCACGGTGGTGCCGTAGGAGATGAAGCTCGCATTCTAGCAGGAACGCGGGCGGCGCTCACGACCGGAGCCGGCCCCGGACCTTGGCCTCGGTCAAGCCTGAGCCGTTTTGATGCGCTACAATGGGGCGACATTTCCTGGGGATGACTGCCTGCATGGATCTCAAGAACGATCGTTTTCTGCGCGCCCTGTCGCGTCAGCCGGTAGACCGTACGCCGGTATGGATGATGCGCCAGGCCGGCCGTTACCTGCCGGAGTACCGCGCCACCCGCGCCGAAGCCGGCGATTTCATGGACCTGTGCCGCAACCACGACCTGGCCTGTGAAGTGACGCTGCAGCCGCTGGAGCGCTATCCGCTGGATGCCGCCATCCTGTTCTCGGATATCCTCACCATTCCCGATGCCATGGGGTTGGGGCTCTACTTCGAGACCGGCGAGGGGCCGAAGTTCCGCAAGCCGGTGCGTACCGTGGCCGACGTGGAGGCGCTCAAGGCGCCGGATGCCGAGCGCGACCTGGACTACGTGATGCGGGCCGTCTCGACCATTCGTCGCGAACTCAACGGCCGCGTGCCGCTGATCGGTTTCTCCGGCAGCCCCTGGACGCTGGCCACGTATATGGTCGAAGGCAGCTCGAGCAAGGACTTCCGCCACGTGAAGACCATGCTCTACGACAATCCGGATGCGATGCATCAACTGCTCGACACCCTGGCTCACACCGTTACCGACTACCTGAACGCCCAGATCCGTGCCGGTGCCCAGGCGGTGCAGATCTTCGATACCTGGGGCGGCGTGCTCTCGACGCCGGCCTATCTGGAGTTCTCGCTGCGCTACATGGAGCAGATCGTTGCCGGTCTGATCCGCGAGCACGACGGTCGCCGCGTGCCGGTGATCCTGTTCACCAAGAACGGAGGGCAGTGGCTCGAGGACCTGGCGCTGGCCGGACCCGATGCCCTGGGCATCGACTGGACGACGGAGCTTTCCGATGCCCGCGCCCGAGTCGGCCACAAGGTGGCGTTGCAGGGTAACCTGGACCCCAACGTGCTGTTCGCCCGTCCGGCGGCCATTCGCGCCGAAGTGGGGCGGATCCTCGACAGCTATGGCTCCGGCCCTGGCCATGTCTTCAATCTGGGCCACGGCATCAGCCAGTTCACCAATCCGGACAATGTCACCGCCTTCATGGAGGCGTTGAATGAGCTGAGCCCGCAGTATCACCGTGCCATCCAGCACCAGAATGCCTGATCGTCAAGGACACTGGCTGCAGCGTTGGCATGATCGACACCGCCTCTGGGCGGTGTTGGCCGTTCTGGGTGCCGTGGTCATCGCCATCGGCAGCCTGACCCCGGGCAGCGAGATGCCCGACACGCTGCCCTGGGACAAGTTCAACCACTTCGTCGGCTATGGCGGCCTGGCGTGGCTGGTGGGTCTCGCCGGAGTGAGATTGAGGCGGGCCTTCGTGGCGGTGGTGCTCTACGGTATCGTCATCGAATATGCCCAGATCCCGGTACCCGACCGCAGCGGTGGCGATTGGGGGGACATACTCGCCAATACGCTGGGTGCGGCGACGGGGCTGCTGGTGCTGCACGCTTTGCGCCGGAGCGTTTTACAACCCTCACCTTAGTGGCTGGCCGGTTGGTCAACCGCCTGACAGATCGTCATGTCACGGCGCCCCGTCACCGCATGGTGACGGGGCGCCGTCGTTTCCAGCCGAGCGCTCGCAGCGAGCCTAGCGCAGTTCGGCGCGCTCGATGATCACCGGTTCGGCGGGCACGTCCTGGAACGGGCCCCGGGTGGTGGTGGGTACCGCACGAATGGTGTCCACCACGTCCATGCCGTCCACCACTCGACCGAACACCGCATAGCCCCATGCCTGACCGGAGTGGGTGCCCTGGTGGTCGAGAGACGCGTTGTCGGCCACGTTGATGAAGAACTGGGCGGTGGCAGAGTGTGGAGCGCCGGTGCGCGCCATGGCCAGGGTGCCACGTTCGTTTTTCAGGCGATTGTCGGCTTCGTTGGTGATCGGATCGCGGGTGGGCTTCTGGCGGAAGTCCTCGTCGAAGCCGCCGCCCTGGATCATGAAGCCGTCGATCACCCGGTGGAAGACGGTGCCGTCGTAGTGGCCGTCCTGAACGTAGGCCAGGAAGTTGTCGACGCTCTCGGGGGCCTGCTCCTGGAACAGCTCGATGGCGATCTCGCCATGGCTGGTGTGCAGGATGACATCGGCGTCATGGGCATTGGCCTGGGCGGCCAGTGGCAGGGTGCCGGCAACGAGAAGGGTCATCAGGGTTCGCTTCAGCACGAGTGGCTCCTGTTTATGAACGAAAGAGATGAATGACGGATGCGCAGGATCGATATGACCAGGGATCGGCATGGTGCGCCTAGCTTACGGCCAGAGACCCGCGTTGTCAGGCTTTTGACGCTTCCGGCGATGGCGCGACATCCGACCGCGGCGGATTGTTTGACGTGGGTCACATGCGCCGGGAGTAAAGATGCATTCAGTATGGCTTTTATCCGCCGTTCGCCGGACCATTCGATTCATGCAGGTCGAGGCCTCTTTATCGCTCTACGGAGCCCGATGTGGGACTCGGCCATGAGGCCCAGATCGTGACCGGCTGACAGAGGATCCTTTCCGAGCCGGGGACAGGCAGGAGGTAGCCAACCCATGGTGGCGGAACTCGGCAACGTTGCACTGATCCTGGCGCTGTGCCTGGCAGCTCTCCAGAGCGTACTACCGCTGGTGGGCGTATGGCTCGGTAATCCACGGTTGATACGCACGGCGCGTTTCCTGGCCACCGGCCAGTTCGTCTTTCTGGCGCTCTCCTTTGCGTTGCTGGTCTGGGCCTTCGCGGTCGGCGACTTCTCGGTTCGCTATGTGGCCAGCCACTCCAGCCTCGGCCAGCCGATGATCTACAAGGTCACCGCGGTGTGGGGAGGCCATGAGGGGTCGCTGCTGCTGTGGGTACTGCTGTTGGGGGCCTGGGGCGTTGCGGTCGCGATCTTCAGCCAGTCGCTGCCCCGGGAAATGCTGGCCCGGGTCCTGGCCGTGCTGGGCATGGTCTCTGTGGGCTTCATTGCCTTCACGGTCTTTACCTCGAACCCCTTCGATCGCATCGTTCCAGGGCCCCTGGATGGCCGCGGCATGAATCCGCTGCTGCAGGACCCCGGCATGATCCTGCATCCGCCGCTGCTCTACATGGGCTATGTGGGTACCGCCGTGGTCTTTGCCTTTGCCATTGCCGCGCTGATCGGGGGGCGGCTGGATGCCGCCTGGGCCCGCTGGTCGCGCCCCTGGACCACCGTGGCCTGGGTGTTCCTCACCCTGGGCATCGCCGTTGGCTCCTGGTGGGCCTACTATGAGCTGGGCTGGGGCGGCTGGTGGTTCTGGGATCCGGTGGAGAACGCCTCCTTCCTGCCCTGGCTGACCGCCACCGCGCTGATCCACTCCCTGGCGGTGACGGAAAAGCGCGGCGGCTTCAAGGTCTGGACCCTGATGCTGGCGATCATCACCTTCGCCCTGACCGTGCTCGGTGCCTTCATCGTGCGATCGGGCGTCATCACCTCGGTTCACGCCTTCGCCACCGACCCGGAGCGCGGCGTCTTCATCCTCGGCATGCTGAGCCTCACGCTGCTGGGGTCGCTGACGCTCTATGCCTGGCGAGCGCCCAAGGTGGGGCTGGGCGGCTCCTTCGCCTGGTATTCCCGGGAGTCGCTGCTGATGGCCAACAACGCGCTGCTGGCGGTGGCCTGTGCCGCGGTGTTCATCGGTACCCTCTATCCGCTGGCGCTGGACGCCTTCGGGCTGGGCAAGATTTCCGTGGGCCCTCCCTACTTCGATGCGGTCTTCGCGCCGTTGATGCTGCCGCTGCTGTTCCTGATCGGCCTGGGCCCCGTGGTGATGTGGAAGCAGGCCAGTCCGAGCGACACCTTTCGCCAGCTGCGCTGGGCACTGCTGGTCAGCGCCATCGCCGGCGGGCTCTGGCCACTGACGGCGGGCGTCTGGCGGCCGCTGACCGCGCTGTCGCTGATGCTGGCCATCTGGATCGTCCTCACCGCGCTGCTGGATATCCACAAGCGCCTGGGTTCCAGCCGCCAGCCGCTGTCCGCAAGGCTGCGCAAGGTCCTGCGGCCGAGCTTCATGGGGATGCACCTGGCCCATGTGGGGCTGGCGATGATCGTGGTGGCCATCGCCATGGTGAATACCTACGAGGTCGAGCGCGACGTGCGCATGGCGCCCGGCCAGACCGCCTCCGCTGCCGGTTACGATTTCACCCTTCATCGCATGGAGAGTGCGCGGGGCCCCAACTGGAATGCCGATCAGGCCGTTGTCGAAGTGACCCGTGACGGCCGGCCAGTCGCCACCCTGCTGCCCCAGCGGCGCTACTACGATACCCAGCCCCGGAACCCCATGAACCAGGCTTCGCTGCACCGCGGGGCGACCCGCGACGTCTACGTCTCCCTGGGCGAGCGCCTGGTGGGCGATGCCTGGAGCTTCCGCCTCTATTACAAGCCCTACATGTTCTGGATGTGGACCGGGGCCATCCTGCTTTCCCTCGGTGGGCTGCTGGCCGCGTCCGACAGGCGCTACCGGCTGGTTCGCAACCGGGCCACCGACGTCCAGCATCAGGCCGTACAGAGCCCGTCTCGCGGGGTGACCACCTGATGAACCTGCGTATCCTGATTCCGCTGGTGGCGGTGGCGGCACTGCTCGGGCTGCTGTTCCTTGGTCTGGGGTTGAACTCCCGCGACCTGCCCTCGCCGCTGGTGGGCAAGCCGGCCCCGGCCTTCGAGCTGGAGTCGCTGGAAGACGCCAGCCGCATCCTTACCGAGCAGGATTTCATCGGCGAGGTGGCCCTGGTCAACGTCTGGGCCACCTGGTGCAGCACCTGCCGCTCCGAGAAGCCGCTGCTCATGGAGCTGGCCCGCGGCGGTATTCCCATCCACGCCTTCAACTACCGCGACGAGCGCGAATCGGCGCTGCGCTACCTTGCGCTCAGCGACAACCCCTACCAGACCATTGCCTATGATCCGCGGGGCGACGCCGGGATGGATTGGGGTGTCTATGCCACGCCCGAGACCTATGTCCTCGATGCCGAAGGGGTGATCCGCTACAAGCGTATCGGACTGCTGACGCGTCAGTTGCTGCTCGACGAGGTGCTTCCGCTGGTCGACAAGCTCAGAGCGGAGCAGCTCCGAACCGAGCGGCACGGAGCCGACGGCAGGAGGGTCGCACGGTCATGAAACGGCGACTCTTCCATGCCTTCATTGGTATACCGCTCTGGCTGACCGCCTGGCTGTTGCCAGCGGGACTTGCCGTGGCGCTGGCCATCGGCGAGCCGATCGAGTTCGAGACCCAGGCCCAGCGGCACCAGTACGAGACCCTGGTGCGCGAGCTGCGCTGCACGGTCTGCCAGAGCGAAACCATCCACGAATCCAACGCCGAGCTTGCCGCCGACATGCGTCGCCGGGTCCATGACATGACCCTGGCCGGCCACGATGCCGATTCGATCATCGGTTTCATGGTGCAACGTTACGGCGACTACGTGCGCTACCGGCCGCCACTGCAGGCCAATACCGCCCTGCTGTGGGCCAGCCCCTTTCTGCTGATGCTGGTTGGCGTGGGCGTCTGGTGGCGAGTCATTTGCGGACGCAAGCGCATGGTTCAGCGTCCCGAGTTCACCGAGCGGGAGCGCGAGACGCTGCAGCGGCTGCGCAGTGGCGAGTGATTACCTGGAGGCCATGAGATGAACGGAATGTTCCTGATGTTGGCCCTGACGCTGTGTGTGGCGGCACTGGCCTTCGTGGTTTACCCGCTGCTGCGCGAACCTCGCCAGCAGCGGGTCCACTTCCGCCGGGCAATCAACCTGGCGGTCCATCGCGACCGGGTTCGCGAGCTCGACCAGGACCTGGCGACGGGCACCCTGACCCAGTCGCAGTACGACTCCGCCCTGGCCGATCTCGAACGGGAGCTGCTCGACAGCGGCGCCATCGAGCCGGATGAAGCCGTTGCCAGCCCGACCCGGCCCGAACGGGGCCGTGGCCCGCAGCGAGTGGCCGGAATGGCGGTTTTCGTCAGTGTCGCCGTGCTGCCGTTCATGGCCATGGGTATCTACCTGAGCGTGGGTCATGCCGAGGACGTCTTCGCGACCCGGCTGCCACCGGGGGAGAGCCAGACGGCCGCCACGGCACCACCGGCCTCCGAGGCGTCGATGCGGCGCCAGTTCGAAATGCTCTCCCGGCAGCTGCAAGGGCGCCTGGCCCAGAATCCTGGCGAACTCGAAGACTGGGTATTGCTGGGCCGAACCCTGGTCTTCCTGGATGACCTGGCCGCGGCAGAGCGTGCCTTCCGCGAGGCCATGGCCCACGGCGGAGAGCGCGCCCCCGATCTGCTGACCCGTTATGCCGATGTCCTGGCCGAGCGTCAGGGCAGCATGGGCGGCGAGCCGGCGATCCTGATCGAGCGGGCCCTGGCCATTGATCCCGACCACGCCCAGGGGCTGTGGATGGCCGGTTCCCTGGCGTTCGAGGAAGCGGATCTGGGTGCCGCACGGCGGCACTGGGAGCGTCTGCTTGGGGTGTTGCCGGCCGACTCTCCGGAAGCCGGCGTCATTCGAGGCAACCTGTCCCAGGTGGAACAGGCCGCTGCGGAGGGCTGAATGTGAAGACGAAATCGAGGAGGTGGTCATGACATCGCCGCTGAGCCGCGAGGCCCTTCAGGCCGTCCGGCAGGTACCCCTGTTCACGGGACTGGAAGACGAGACCCTGGCGCTGCTGACCAGCGGGGCCCTGGAGCGCAGTTATCGGCGTGGCACCCTGCTGTTCAGTGAAGGGGAGCCGGCGGACCGTTTCTATGTGGTACTCGGCGGCTGGGTGAAGCTGTTCCGGGAAAGCCCCGACGGCAACGAGTGCATGGTGGGGCTGTTCACCCGGGGCGAGTCGTTCGCCGAGGCGGCCATGTTCGACCGTCTGGGCTTTCCGGTTCATGCCGCGGTGGCCGAGGACGCCCGGCTGCTGATCTTCACCGCGGAGCATTTCCTGACCACGCTCGAACGGAATCATGGCCTGGCGCTCAACCTGCTGGCCAACCTCTCGGGCATGCTGCGCTACCTGGTGCGTCAGCTCGATCAGCTCACCAACCAGCCTACCTACCAGCGCCTGGCGACCTTCATCGTCTCGCTGTGCCCCTGCGACGCCCGGCGTGCCACCGTCTGCCTGCCCTGCGACAAGATGCTGATAGCCGGGCGCCTTGGCATGAAACCGGAGAGTTTCTCACGGGCAATGGCCCGCCTCAGGGAGGTGGGCGTGCACTGCGAGCGCAACTGCGTCGAGGTCGAGGACGTGTCGGCATTGCGCCGCTTTGCCAACGCCAGTGGCGGCGCTGCCGCCCTGGCTCCCGCCTCCTTGAAGGGTGCCATGGCGGCCTCGGTTGCCGACGTGATTCGACCGGGTCGTTGAGTGCCGAACCCCTTTTGTTGGCGCCTCTTGTGACATAAGTCAACTCTTAGATGCATCTATTGACAGTGATCAAGTGAGCCCGGGGGGAAAGCTGGTACTACTTGGCGAAGGTGGAGGGTGGCTGATGGTCATGATCGCTTGGTGCAGAAAAGAAAGGTCATGCCGGGGCACCCGCCAGCCACTACCCGAAGGGGGAAACCAAGCGAGGCACGTCATGTACAAGAGAACATTGAGCAAGGGGATCTTCGCCCTCGGCTTTCCGCTGGCCGCCATGATGGGCACCGCCCATGCGGCGGCCCCGGAAATGTCCGCGGAAGAAATGGATCGCGCCGGTGATATCTACTTCCAGCGCTGTGCGGGTTGTCACGGCACCCTGCGTGGCGGCGCCACCGGTCCGGATCTGCTGCCCGAAACCACCCAGGAGCTGGGCCAACGCCGTCTGGAGAGCATCATCACGCTCGGTACCGAAGGCGGGATGAACAATTTCGACGGCATCCTGGACGAGGAAGAGATCACCCTGATCTCCAAATATATTCAGCAGACGCCGGAAGAACCGCCCGAGATGTCGCTCTCCGACATTCGCGACACCTGGAAGATCCTGGTGCCGCAGGAGGAGTGGCCCACCGAGCCCCAGCACGACCGCAACTGGGAAAACTTCATGGTCACCATTCTGCGTGACCGCGGTGCCATGGGCATCATCGACGGCGACACCAAGGAGCTCGTCACCGAGGCCGAGACCGGCTACGCCGTACACGTGGCCAAGGAAAGCTCCGACGGTCGCTTCTGGTACGTCCAGGGCCGTGACGGTCGACTGTCGAAGATCGACCTGTGGATGGATCCGCCCCAGGCAACCGCCGAGGTGTTCATCGGTATCGACGCCCGTGACGTGGCCGTCTCCCACTATGGCGAGTGGAAGGACAAGTACGTCATCGGTGGTGCCTACTGGCCGCCGCACTTCGTCATCGCCGATGCCGAAACCATGGAGCCGCTGAAGGTCGTCTCCACCCGCGGCTACGATACCGAGGGCAACTACGTCCACGAGGCCCGTGTCGCGGCGCTGTACAACACCCCCCATGCGCCCAGCTTCCTGGTCAACGTCAAGGAGACCGGGCAGATCTGGCAGGTGGACTACTCCGATCTGGACAACCTGCGGGTGGACATGATCGAGAGCGCCGAGTTCCTGCACGACGGCTTCCTCGATCCCACCGGTCGCTATTTCCAGATCGCCGCCAACTTCAGCAACAAGATGGTGTTCACCGACACCGTGGAGCGCAAGCGGGTGGGCATGCTGGAAACCGGCCAGATTCCCCACCCCGGCCCGGGCGCCAACTGGATCGACCCGGAGTGCGGCCCGGTGGCGGGCACACCTCACCTGGGTGAAGGCCGCATGACCGTCTGGGGCAACGACCCCGAAGGGCATCCGGACCAGGCCTGGGAAATCTGCTTCTCCGTGGAAACCGACGGCCCGGGGCTGTTCATCCGCAGCCATCCGGAATCCGGCAACGTCTGGATCGATCAGGCCATGCATCCGGAGGCCGATGTGAACCAGTGGGTCATGGTCATGAACAAGGAGACCCGCGAGTTGACGCCGATCCATGTGGCCGACCGCCCCGCCGAGCATGACGCCGTTGCCGTGCACATGGAATACGACCAGACCGGCACCGAAGTGTGGGTCTCCATCTGGGCGCGTGGCCGTGGGCATCAGGATGATGGTGCCATCGTGGTCTACGACGACAAGACCCTGGAAGTGAAGGCGGTCATCGATGGCCTGCACACGCCGACCGGCAAGTTCAACGTCTACAACCGCAAGAACCACACCGGTTGATCGCCGGCCGTACCGCCGGGGTTCCCATGGAGCCCCGGCCCCTTCTTCAGCCGTTTCACTCCGCCCCGGGGGTCGGAGCGGCTGGGAAAGGGGCCGGACAACACCACCTCGACCAGGCGGCAAGGCTAATTAGGGCAAGAACCGAGCCATGACAATTTCGGGAGACTGACATGAAAAGGGAGCGTCTTCGCAACTGGCGCAAGTTCACCATCATGGGGGCATCGCTTGGTGCCGCCGTGATATTTTTCGTTGCCGGCATCCTGTTCTGGGGTGGCTTCAATACCGTGATGGAAGCCACCAACAGCTTCAGGTTCTGCAGCACGGCCTGCCATGAGATGAGCTGGGTGCATGAGGAATATCTGGATCGCCCGCACTACCAGAACGCCACCGGGGTGGGCGCCACCTGTTCGGACTGCCACGTGCCGGACGCCTGGGGCCCGAAGATGATCCGCAAGATCGAGGCCAGCCGTGAGGTGTGGCACTGGATGCTGGGTACCATCGATACCAAGGAGAAGTTCGAGGGCAAGCGGCTGCAATTGGCCGAGAACGTCTGGCATTCCATGCTGCGTACCGACTCACGCGAGTGCCGCAACTGTCATGACTGGTCGGCCATGGATCTCGAGCAGCAAGCGCCGCGTGCCGCACGTGAGCATGCCCGTGGCTTCGAGCAGGGTCAGACCTGCATCGAATGCCATCAGGGCATCGCCCACGAGCTGCCGCAAGACTGGGATGAGTCCGAGGTGTGGCTGGCCCGCTTCGAGCATGACGAGCCGGTCACCGACCTTCCCGAGCGTGGCGAGCCCGAGATGCCGCTGGAAGCCGAGGACCTGGGTGAAGCCGTGGCCGCCGAGGGAGACATTGCCTCGACCCTGGACTGGGACGATATTCCAGCGCTGGACATGACCCTGTTCCTGCCGGGGCAGGCTTCCATTGAATGGATCCAGGATGGCAGCGCCCATGGTGGCGGCCGTGCCTTCAGCTTTGGCGATCGCTGCCTCTGGTGCCACCAGGACGAAGAGGAGCAGATCGGCCAGCTCGCCGTCAGTGCCGAGAAGATCGAGACCTATGACCTGGGTGGCAAGCGTGGCCATGTGCCGATGACCGTGCAGGCCTCCTTCGACGACGACTACCTGTTCATGCGTTTCCAGTGGGAAGCCGGTGAGCATGCACCACTGCCCTTCGTGGATGGCGGCATGATGGACCCGGACAACCCCGTGAAGCTTACCGTCAGCTTTTCCGACGACCGTGTCGACATGGCCGATCGCGCCGGCTGCTGGGCCAGCTGTCACCACGACTCCGCCTACATGCCGGATGCCCCCGAGGCGGAAGCCCTGGCCGCGGGCGAGCTGGCGGAGCGTCTCGACCTGATGAGCGACAATGGCGTCACCAAGTACCTGACCGAAAGCCGCACCGAGATCGAGATTCGCGGTCGTCGCGGTGCCGCTCGCGGCGGCTGGGACAAGCTGAAGGACGAACAGGAGATCCGCGAGCTGCTCGACGGAGGGGTCTACCTGAACGTGTCGCGCTTCAATAGCGGCGATGGTTCCACCGAGTCCGGCTATATCCTCGACGAGCGTCACTTCGCCGACAGCCAGGCGGTTGTCTTCAGCGCCGAGGAACAGGACGGCATGTGGACCGCCTACCTGACCCGCGCCCTGCGCACCGGGGTGGAAGGCGACAAGCCGCTTTCGACCGATGGCAAGTACAGCTTCAACGTGGCACTGCACGACGATCATGCCGACTCACGCTTCCATCATGTCTCCTGGCAGTACGGCCTGGCGTTCGACGCCGAGATCCCCGGTGATTTCGACGACGACATGGTGGAAATCAACGCGACGCGCATCTCTCGGTGATGCGCGGACGCCAGCGGAGACATTCACATGGCAAGACGATTTCCGACGCTTGGTTCCACCATCCTGGCCACTCTGCTGACAGGCGGGGTGGCCCAGGCCAACGAACATCGGGTGGTGGAGAAAAACGGGGCCGATGATGAGACGTAATCAGCACGCGAAACGGCCGGGCAGCCTGTACGCTGAGTGGAGACATATAGAGGAGTTGGCATGGCGATGACCACTCGACCCACAGCATGGTTCGGCGGACTGTTGACCTCTCTGGTACTGGCGGCAGCCGGAACGGCGATGGCGGCGGAAGGCCTCCGGGAGGATCCCAGTGGCTATCGCGGCGCCGAATTCGGCATGTCATCCGAAGCGGTCTTGGCGCGACTGGAAGCGGACTCGGTGATCAATGTCTCGGTCGAGGAGACCGAGGCAGGCGACCTGATCATCGACGGTGAGCTTCGGGTTGACGGCGAGCCGGAAACCGATGTGCGCTATGTTTTCCCGGACGGTCGCGATCAACTCGCTCTGGTCGTGGCGTTTCACCCCCAAGTGGACGACTTCGCCGGCGTGAAGGAGCGGCTCGAGGCGCGCTACGGCCAGCCCTGGGAAGGCGAGATGGC
This sequence comes from Billgrantia endophytica, assembly GCF_002879615.1. Lineage (GTDB taxonomy): Bacteria > Pseudomonadota > Gammaproteobacteria > Pseudomonadales > Halomonadaceae > Halomonas > Halomonas endophytica. The sequence continues at coordinate 21,924 of NZ_PNRF01000027.1, read as the reverse complement.
CGACTGGTGGTTCGAGCAGCTCAAGGATGGCATGCCGGAAGAACCGGCCAGCCTGACGGTGTGGGGCGGCGGCGGTAACGAGCTGCGTGAGCGAGGCCGCTTCGTGCGTCTCTGGGCCTTCGAGGATCATGTCTCGGTGGAGTATCTCGATACCCGGCTTTTCCGCTGAGGGGCCCTCTCAGCCGATGGCGTGCTTCTTCATGCGGTAGAGCAGGGTATCCCGGGTCAGGCCGAGCAGGTCACCGTCGCGCTCAACGAGCCTGGCCGTACCCTGTGGGCCAATCTCACCACCCGGTTCTGAGGCGTCTCAAGGGGCGATGCGAGCGTCGGCCCGCCGATATGCGCAGAGCCTTCGGCCGCTCATGATGGGATGCCGAGGGCCTCGATCAGCCCCAGGAAGGGCAGCAGGGTCAATGCCAGGATGGCCAGCACGGCCAGCGCCACCAGCAGCACCTGTATGGGGTGGCGCAGCAGGCGTCGCCACAGGGTCGGCAGCTCGCCGCGCTCCGCCAGATCCGCGTGCTCCTGCCGGAGGCGCCGGCGCCTTTCCTCCTGGTAGCGGTCGATCACCGCTCGGGCGGCGTCCTTCTGGTCGTCGTGGCGCAGCCAGATCGCCTCCACCCCCAGGCGCCAGAATCCGGCCTGGGTCTCATAGGTGTCGAAGCCGTGCTCGTCGAGCAGGCGGCGGATGTCCTCGGCCTCGTCTGCGGGCACATTGCCCAGCCGAAACAGCAGTACCGACATCAACGCCTCCCACGGTAATCAGAGATGCTGGAGTATGCCATGCCCAGCGGGGCGCTGCGTTCAATCGGCGTCTCGGCAGGACCGCTCTGCCCGGGAGATGGCCTCATCGGCACCGTTCAGGTCGAAGCTCATGAACCAATAGTCCTCTTCGCCGCGGTCGAAGCGTAGCCGCAGCGTCTCACCGTTGCGCATCTCATCAACGAGCAGTGCCTGCTCATCCAGATAGAAGTTGACGTAAAAACCGCTGTCGCCGCGCTGGGTAATGAACTCCGCCATGCCGTTATGAATGGTGTCGTGGTCGACGCGCAGATCACCGGGAACCAGGTTCGCCACCCGGCTTTCGGCCTGGTTCTCGTCGAGTTCGACACGCACTTCGAGCCAGGGCAGGTCGCAGACACCGGGCGTGTAATTGAGACTGAGGATGGAATCGCTGTAGCTGTGCTGTTCAAGGGCGCGAAAGTGGCGCTCGTTACCCAGCGACAGGGTCAGGGAGTGCCAGTTGCCGTGTTGCTCGATATCGCCGGTGTTGAAGCTGGTGGCTTGGGCCGGCGGCGAGGCGAGCGGACTGCCCAGCAGTAGCATGCCCGTTAGTAGAACAAGTGGCCATGGGGGAGTGAACGAAAGGCGCGCCCGGTTGGCGGTGGTCTTGGTCATGAGCCGGTTTCCTGGATGACAGGGCTGCGATGGTAGCATTCGCCACCGTTCGCGCCGACCGCTCCTCGAATGTTTGCTGCCTAGTGCCGGTGGCCGTGCATGCCGTTGCCATGTGCCTCGTCGCGCTGCATGTCATTGTGCCTGTCGGCGTCCATCCTGCCCAGCTCGGCCAGCAGCTCCAGGTCGATGTCGTCGAAGGCCAGGACCCGACCGCCGTGCGTCTCCTTGAAGGCATCGGCATGGTGTCGCTCGCGGAACGAGGCCAGGGTATGCCCCATGGCGCCGCGTCGCTCATGCTCCACGACATACCACGCCTCGCTGGCCAGGATGAAGGTGTCGTCGGTGGGGCTCTCCCAGGGAGTGACCGCGACATCATGCACCCAGGCGTGGCTCAGTTGGGTCTCGTTTTCCGGCTGCAGCAGGAAAGCGAACATGTCGGTGGTGGAGCAGAACTTTCGCACCGCCTCGTCCCGGTTCAGATAGACCTGGCCCTTGGGGCCGGGCAGCTCGCTGATCAGCATGCCGCACACGTGGCAGCTGTCGCCATCGGTGATCGGCTGGGCCGGGGCCAGGGCAGCCGGGCCGGCATCGTTACCGCAGCCGGCCAGCAGCAGCGTTGACAGGACCAGGGCAGTGAAGGCGGTGCGAATCATGGTGACGTCTCCGGAACGTAGGGGGGCCTCAGGCCGAGTGATGACGGAAGCGCAGAATGGCCAGCCCCAGCGGAGCCAGGATCCAGCCGATCAGCACCAGTACCAGCCAGCCGAGATGGAAGGCGCTGTCCTGGGCGATGGCGGTAACGCCGGTATAGGCCTGGGCGGAATCGAACCCGACCATATTGATCAGGCGGAAGCCGTCGGTGGGATTGAGCAGCAGCAGCCAGGGCAGCCAGTCGCCACCCCCTTGAACGCTGACCAGCAGCGCCAGCAGGCCCAGATCGAAGACCAGCACGAACAGAAACCAGACACCCAGCGCCAGCCCGGCGGCACGGGCCTTTTCGCTCACCCAGACACTGATCAGGTAGGCGAAGGCAATGAAGACCCAGCCCAGCAGCACGCTGCTGAGGATCAACAGCCCCATGCTGGAGGCGAGCTGGGCGATATCCACGCCCTCGGCGCCGAAGGCGATCACCACCCCGGCGATGCCGAAGCCGAGCGCGGTGGCGGCGCCAAGAATCAGGCCGTGGCCGAGGAACTTGCCGAGCAGCAGCGAGGTACGGCTCAGCGGGTAGGTCAACAGCAGCAAGAGGGTCCCGGCTTCCTGTTCGCCGACCACGGCGTCGTAGGCCAACAGCAGGGCGATCAAGGGAATCAGGAACACCGCCAGCGTCGACAGGCTGACGACGGTGGTGGCCAGCGAGGTGAAGCCCATGCCACCGCTGGCGGCAGCACCGAACCAGGCGATGCCCACCGCCAGGGCGGCCAGGATCAGAGCGATGGCCAGCACCCAGCGGTTGCGCAGGCCATCCTGGAACTCCTTGCGGGCGACGATCAGAGTGGCGTTCATGAGAGGCCTCGTGTGTCGCGGGTCGGGAGCGGTGCGGAAAAGTGCGCGTACAGGTGCTCGAGGGTCGGGGGCAACAGTTCGATGTCCTCGACCCCCGGTGTATCGGCAAGGCGCCTGAGTACCGCCATCTTGGCCGAAGGGTGGACGCCGAGCTCCAGCACATGACCGTTGAGATGGCGTGGTGTCACCCGGGTCTCGTCCCAACCGCTTGCCCAGTCGGTGCCCGGCCAGCTGCCGCGAGCCCGCACCGTCAGCGGCAGGGCCGCTTCGCGGCGCAGCTCGTCGAGGCTGCCCAGCGCCAGGCGGCGCCCGGCGCCGAGGATCAGGGCGCGGTCGATGTAGGGCTCCACACCGGGCAGCACGTGGGATGACAGCAGCACCGTACAGCCCCGCTCGCGCAGCTCCCTCACCGTCTCGTAGAAGTCGCGGGTGGCGGCGGGGTCGAGCCCGGTGGTGGGTTCGTCGAGCAGCAGCAGCTGTGGGTCTCCCAGCAGCGCCTGGGCCAGGCCGAGGCGCTGGCGCATGCCCTTGGAGTAGGTCTTGACGCGTCGGTTGGCGGCCTCGGACAGGCCGACACGCTCGAGCAGCTCACCCACCTGCCGCCTGTCGACTCGCTTGAGGCGGGCAAAGTAGCTCAGCACTTCGCGACCGCTGAGCTGTTCATAGAAACTGACGTTCTCGGGCAGGTAGCCCAGTCGGCGGCGCAGCGTCTCGGCATGGGGGCCGTCGGGGGCGCCGCCGAGCACCTTGAGTTCACCGCCGCTGGGCGAGATCAGCCCGAGGATCAGCTTCATGGTGGTGGTCTTGCCGGCGCCGTTATGGCCGAGCAGCGCCAGCACTTCACCCTCGTATACGCTGAGATCGAGGGCATCGAGTCGGGTCAGGGCACCGTGGCGCAGGGTGAGATTGCGGCATTCGATCACCGGATTCATGGGCGGATGCCTCCAATGGGGGGTTCACGCATCAGTGGGGCGCTGTCGCGGACGCCCTGGGCGCGGAAGATCGGGAACTGGCGCTGTACCCAGCGTAGTGCCACGACGGCAGGGCTGTGCATCAGCAGCCGTGCGCTGGGGTAGCGCCACAGCAGCCGGTCCACGGCATCGTTGGGTTCGTAGGCCGTGTCGCCGACACCATCGCCCGCGAGGTCCCAGCCCAGGTAGTCGCTCCAGTAGTTGCCCTTGCCGTCCACCGACCACTCCTGGGTCCGGGTGGATACGTACATGACCTGCTGGCGATTGTTGATGAAGGCGTTGTGGTACAGGCGATTGTTTTCGGACCCGGCGGTGAGGTGAATGCCCAGCTCGCTGTCGGCCACCCGGTTGTTGTGGATCTCGTTGGCCTGGGAGTTGTAGATGAATAGCGCCTTGCCCTCGGCACCGAGCGTTACGCCATGCTCGTCTCCTTCACCGGCCATGCCGTGCCAGGCGGTGATACCGCTGATGTCGTTGCCGGCAATGGTGCTGTAGTTGACGTAGTTCATCAGGATGCCGTAGTTCCGGTCGTTCTCGGAACGGTTGTTCAGCACTTCGAGGTCCCGGGACATCATCAGCGCATAGCCGGCCCGGGTGCCGCTGGTGTGGTTGTCGATGAGAAGGCTGCCATGGGTGAACATGTAGTGAATGCCGAAACGGGAATCGCGCAGGCGGTTGCCGCGGAATTCCAGGTCGCGGCTGGTATCGACGTAGATGGCGTCGCGGGCATCGCGGATGTCGTTGCCGGCGATCAGGCCACCGTCGATATTGTAGAGGCGAATGGCGTCGCCGCGATCCTGGGAGCGAACCTCGGTATTGCCGGTGATGCGGTTGCCGATCAGGGTCGGTGCCTCCGCATGCCAGAGCCAGATACCGAAGGCCACGTTGTCCATGGTGATGTCTTCGACATGCAGGCGATGGGCGCCTCTCTCGCCATGGATACCGGCGTTCATGTCGGTCAGGTTGTATCCGGAGTTGCGCAAGGTCAGGCCTTCGATGCGCACATCGGCAGCCGTGACCCGAATCACGTCGCCGTGTCCCTCGGCGTCGAGGATGGCGCCGGGGTCGCCGCGAAGGGTCAAGGGTTTGTCGATGATGATATTGCCGCGATGAACCCCTTCACCGAGCAATAGCTCGCTGCCGGGAGAGGCGTCGTCGATATGGGACTGCAGGGAGCCATGATCAGGCTCGATGCGCTGTGCCGAGTGCGCGAGAGGCGCCAGCAACAGCAAGCAGCAGCTGACAAGGATACGTAGCAACACGGCAACCTCTTGCTCTGAAGGGGCCGGCCCCGAAGGGCCGGCCGGGGACATCATGCCTCGACCAGCATCCGTCCTGACATTTCCATGTGCAGGGCATGGCAGAACCAGCTGCAGTAGTACCAATGCACGCCAGGCTTGTCGGCGATGAAGGTCGCCGAGGAGGTCTGCTGCGGGTGGACCTCGAAGTTGACCCCGTGGTTGACCATGGCAAAGCCATGGCTGACATCCTCGATGTTATCGAGATTGGTCACCACGACCGTGACTTCATCACCCTGCTTGACCCGGAACTCGGTCATGCCGAAGTTCGGCGCCACGGAGGTCATGTAGACGCGTACCTTGTTGCCGTCGCGAATGACCTTGTTCTCGGTTTCCAGGTTGACGCCGTCGGCCTGGGCCATGGCCACGGTCTCGGCGAAGTAGGGGTCGTCGCGACTGTAGATGCGTGCCGGGTTGAGCTGGTCGGCGCGGATCATCAGCGCATCGTGGGGCTCGGCGTAGGTCGGGCCATCGTGGATGAGCTGCATCCGCTCGCCGGAAATGTCGATCAGCTGATCGTTCTCGGCGTGCATCGGTCCCACCGGCAGGAAGCGGTCCTTGGAGAACTTGCTCAGCGCGGTGAGGTATTTGCCGTCGACGTCGCGGCTACAGGCCAGGGTGGCCTTGAGGTGGCCGATGTTGTAGTGCACGTCGATGCGGTCGCGGATGTAGTTCACCTCCTCGCCGTCGTAGGCGCGAATGGCGTCCTCCACGTTCCACTTCACCACCTGGCTGTCGAGGAACAGCGAGGTGTAGGCGTTGCCACGGTTGTCGAACGTGGTATGAAGCGGACCGAGGCCCACTTCCGGCTCGGCGACAACGGTATCGCGCGGGTCGTCCAGGCCACCGTCGAACCACTCGCCTACCCGCGACCACTCGATGACGGTACAGGTCGGCGACAGCTTGCCGCTGACCACGCAGTACTTGCCTTCCGGCGGCATGGTGTTGACGCCGTGCGGGCTGCGGGGAGTCGGCACGTAGAGGGCATAGGGGTTGCGGCCCTGATGCGCCTGCTCGCGAGCGTCGACCACTGGGACATTCGAGTCGCCGATGGTGGTGTAGTCGCCGTTGGCGACCGCCTGGTCGATGGCCGGCACGTCGAAGATCACCGTCCAGTCCCGCTCGGGGCCCATCATCTCCGGCAGGGTCATGCCGCGGGCCGAGTTGTAGCACGAAGCCGCAACGAAGCGGCCGGTATAGTCGGTGTCGCAGTTGTCGAGGTTGCCATCGACGAGGGCCTGCCACTTGATCTCCATGGTGTCGGCGTCGATACAGGTCATCATGGTCCAGTACTCGGACGGGTTGTCCATGTTCTGGCCGTTGTTGGGCTGTGGAATGATCATCTCGCCAACCGCAAAGACGTCTTCGGTCTTCGGCACGCGCTGCAGGGTCAGGCCATGGATGGCCTGGACGTTGGGGATGTCGATGATCTTGTCGGCACGCATGATGTCCAGGCGAATGCGTGCGACCCGGGTGTTGGCCTTGTCGTTGATGAAGCAGTAACGGCCATCATAGCGGGCATCGGTGTAGCTCACCTTGGGGTGGTGGGTGTCGCCGTTGAGCGGTGCGTTCGGTCCCAGCACTCGCTTGGATTCGTTGGTGATACCCCAGCCGGTGGCGCTGTCGACATTGAACACGGGAATGCGCAGCAGCTCACGCATGGAAGGGATGCCGAGAATACGCACTTCGCCGGAGTGACCGCCGCTCCAGAAACCGTAGTATTCATCCAGTTCACCTGGCGCGACGTCATGCTCGCTGCCTGCGGCTGCCTCGGCGGGGCGGCTGCCCATCAGGGTGCCGGCGCCGAAACCGCCGGCCAAGCCGGCCCCGGCGACGCCGGTTACTGCGCTGTTGCGCAGGAAGTGCCGGCGGCTGAGGTCTTTGATGTTCTCATTCTTGTCACTCATGGTTCACTTCTCCTCGAGAGTGGGAATGCGCTGCAGATTGGCCTGGCTGCCCTGCGCAGCATCGGCCGGGAACGTTTCGATGCCACCCGTTTTCGAAGAGGCCCTGGCGGCCTTTTCGAAGCGCTTGCGGCGCTTGACCATCGGCGGGCACCGCTGGTCGTCGTGGTAGGTCACCTGGCAATCGAGACAGTAGTGGCACTCGTTGGCATTGATACGGCCGTCGGGATGAATCGCGGCGACCTCGCACTCGTTGGCACAGATCTGACACGGGGTGCCGCAGCTGCCGCGATGGCGCTTGAGCCAGTCGAACAGACGCAGGCGGGCGGGAATCGCCAGGCCGGCGCCCAGCGGGCAGACATAGCGGCAGTAGGCCTTGTGGGTGAAGGCGGAAACGGCCACCAGGGCGAGCGCATAGAGCAGGAAGCCCCACTCGCGCTGGAAGCGCATGGTGATGGCGGACTTGAAGGGTTCCACCTCGGCGTAACGCTCGGCGGTGCCCAGCGAATGCAGCGAGACGGCAAAGAGCCCCAGCAGGAGGATGTACTTGATCGCCCACAGTCGCTCATGCAGGGCGAAGGGCACCTCGAACTGGCGTACGCGCAGCTTGCGTGCGGCCTTGTTGACCAGGTCCTGGAGCGCACCGAAGGGGCACAGCCAGCCGCAGAAGACGCCGCGACCCCAGAGCAGGAGCGTGACCGCCACGAACGACCAGAGGATGAACATCATCGGGTCGATCAGGAACGACTCCCAACTGAAGCCGCTCATCAGCGAGTGTACGAAGGTCAGGATATTGACCACCGAGAGCTGGGCCAGGGAGTACCAGCCGATGAAGACCAGGGTGTAGATCAGAAAGCCGATGCGCAGCGGGACGAAGAGCCGGGGGTGGCGCACCAGCACGTCCTGAAACAGCATGATGGCGGTGAGAACGCCCAGGCCGAGGCCGAGAACCACGATCTGGAACGTCTTGTCGCGCCATACCTGTACCCACAGCGCCTCTTCCACCGGCGCTTCGAAGCGCTCGACGTAGGCATCCGGAATGCTGTAGTCGGCATTGAAGCGCACGAACTCGGTATCCAGCGCCCCGGTGGCGCGCCTTACCAGCAGGCCAAGCTGCCAGGGCTCGCCCGGGTCGAATTCGGCGTCCTCGCGAATCACGAAGATATCGCGCTCGGCGAGGCTGGGTGCCCCGTCGATACCCAGGCGCACGATGCGGCTATGATCGCTGTCCTGGAAGGTGACGGTGGTGTTGCCCTGGGAGACATCGATGCGGTCGAAGATGCCGCCGCGCACATAGCCCGAGCCCTTGAAGGAGTAGTCGCCTCGGCCCATCACCGCGATGGCATGCTCGTTGTCGCCGAGCCGCTCCATGACCTGCTCATAGACCCGGTCCCCGAGCAGGTTGCGGCCAGCGGTGGGGGCGTTGAGGTAGGTAATGTATAGGTCGATGAAGGTTTCGTCGGGTGCATTGCGACCCGCTTCCGGCGCATGCTCGGCCGGCGTGCCGACGAAGGCCTCATCGATCTCGCCATGTGACAGGTGCAGGCGCCGGATGGTGCCGTCGCCTACCAGGGTTTCCCAGTCGGCCGGCTCGAACACGTCCTGGCGCACGCGGGCCGGCAGCGTGGCGGCCGGGTCGGGGATCAGCCCCTGCTCGGCGGCGACGCGGCGGGCGGCACGCATCACCGTCTCGGTGACCACGATCACCGTTACCGTGGCGCCGGAGATCGAGTCCAGGGCTTCGCCGACCCTGAGCCGCTCGCTGACGTGATGGGGGATATGGGCACCGGCAAAGTCTTCCAGCCGCTGCTCGGGAATACCCACCAGCATGATCGGCTCTTCATGGTCCAGGATGGTCGAGAGGGTGATGTGCCCCTCCAGGTCGAAGCCGACCAGCAGGTTGACCGGCTTGCCGGAGTAGGCCGGGATCGGGGCGATGTCCACTGTCTCGAAGACGTAGCCGAGCAACTCGTCGCCGGCGTAAACGCCTTTGGCCGGGTGCTCGCCTTCGGCACGTTCCAGGTGCGTCGCTTCCGGAAACACCGACGTCACCTGGCCAAGCTCGATCGCCTGGGCAGGCAGCATGACGGCCAGCAGCATCAGGCCCAGTAGCCAGGGATGTGCGAAGGTCAGGAGAGCGGAGCGCCGTATCGACATGGAGCTGTCCTTGAGGCTCGGAACCTGTGGCACTGCGACAGCCGGGCCGGTGAGGTCTGGCAACGCACAGCAACAAGTAGATGAAATGAATCTTTTAGGTCCTTGAAAAGCCCGGTGACAACGTCTGACCAGGGCGACTATGGCACCATGATGCCAGTTGCACCCCCGGGTCGAATTGACGTGGGTCATGACCTAACGTGACGAAGGCCAAGGGAAAGGCTGCAGTCGTGTTGGCTGTTGCCAGAGCTGGCGAGGTGAGACGGGCGGAGAGGAAAGGAAAGGGGGGAATGGAGAGAGCCGTTCAGCGTGGGATGGGGGAGGCGAAGCGGAATGCCGGAAGAGTGTGATCTGCCTCAACGTCTCAAAGACAAGGAAGCATCGCCGGCCGGCCAGCGCCGACGGCGACGCTTCCTGAAGGGCAGCCGAGCCTGGCTCGGCTTAGCGATATGACATGACGATCGTTACAACACCGGCTCGAGCATGAAGTCGACGGCGGCTTTGACATCCTCATCGCTCAGGCCCATGTGGCCGCCTTTCGGCGGCATCGCCTGGAAGCCGTCGATGGAGTGCGCGTACAGGGTATCCATGCCCTGTTCCAGGCGCGGGGCCCAGGCGGCTTCGTCGCCCTTGATGGGGGCACCGGCGGCGCCGGTCATGTGGCAGGCCATGCAGGCCTGGTTGTAGATGGCCTCGCCGTCTGGCTCGGCCTGGGCCGAGACAGTGAAGACGAGGGTGGCGCCGCCGGCCAACAGGGCGACAGTCAATGGTCTCATGGGTTTCTCCGATAGTGCTGATCACGGTGAAGACAGCCGTTACATGGGCCGGGCCCTGTTCCTGGCTGGCTTCGATACTATGCCAAAAGGGAGGACTGGCAAATCTATTGTATTTCCGCCGGAATCTGCATCAGGCGGGCCAGCTGCGGTTGGCGTTGTCCCAGCATGTCGGCCAGGGTGTAGCCATCCAGTACGCCCATGAAGGCCTCCAGGGCCTCGTTGAGAATCGGCTTGAGCCTGCAGGCGGGAGTGATGATGCATTCATTGGAATCACGGAAGCACTCCACCAGGCCGAGTTCGTGCTCGGTATCGCGCACCAGGCCACCCAAGGTGACCTCTTCGGGAGGGCGATTCAGCAAAATACCTCCGTTCTTGCCTCGGATCGTCGTGATGTAGCCCCGGTTGCTGAGGTCCTGGACCACCTTCATCAAGTGGTTGCGCGATATCTGGAAGCTTTCCGCGATCTCATGAATGGTGGCGCGCTCTTCGCCCTTCACGGCGAGATAGGTCAGTACGCGCAACGCATAGTCGGTGTAGCGGGTCAGGTGCATGATAAATCCCGTGTGCAGGGTTCTTGATAAGAGTCAAGTGAAATGCCTTAAAATGCCTCTATCCTAGCATTGTCTGTCGGGTGTGCTATTGGCAAATGAAGGTGCGGCATCGGGTCGCGACAGCACGAAGGCGGCCACGCAGCAGAACATCAGCGCCGTCAGCCCCAGTACCGCCGGGAGCGCGCCGCCCAACCACAGCACCAGCCAGCTCATCACCAATAGCGCCACTGCTGCCCGCTTCGCCCTGCGTGGTATGGCACGCTGACTCTTCCAGGCATGCAGGATTGGGCCGATACGAGGATGGCCCCACAGCCAGCGGGCCAGTCGAGGCGAGCCCTTGGGGGCCGCCCAGGCGGCTACCAGCAGGAAAGGCGTGGTGGGCAGCAGCGGGACCACCAGGCCGGCGGCACCCAGGCCGATACAACCATAGGCCAGGATTCGCCAAGCCAGTCGTGACACCATGTTGGTCATCGGGACCTCGCGGATTGGCAGTGGGCTTGTTAAAGAGCATTTTATATACATGTTTATGGGTAATGCAAAGCTCGCTGGCAAGGTAGCCAACAGCCGAATGACTCCAGCCGTCGCTCCGATACCCGCCTGGCGCTGGCTTTTTCCCCTGGCGGCGCCTATGCCACTGGCTGAGCCGGTTGCCGGCCAGACATCCCGGCTGAAATTGATCACGGGCAAGAGAGGAGCGGGCATGCGCAGACGACATGTGCCGCCAATGTCATACTGGCGGCAATGGCCGGTTCCGTGCCCCCTGTCACGTGCCCCTTATAAAGAGTCGAGAGGCTGTTTCGATCATGCAAGACGACCTGCTGTTCAACCGCCCCCTGGTGGAAAAGTATGACCGCCCGGGGCCGCGCTACACCTCCTATCCGACGGCGCCCCAGTTCCATGCGGCCTTCGCCGAGGATGACTATCGTGCCGCCGCCGAGCGCAGCAACCGGGTCGCCTCCCCGAAGCCGCTGTCGGTCTACGTGCATATCCCGTTCTGCAAGAGCCTCTGCTACTACTGTGCCTGCAACAAGATCATCACCCACAATGCCGATCGCGCGGCTGAATACCTGGCCTTTCTGAAGCAGGAGATCCAGGCGCAGGGGGTGCTGTTCGACGAGTCGCGGCGTATGACCCAACTGCACCTGGGCGGTGGTACCCCCACCTACCTGACCAATGCCCAGCTGGGTGAACTGATGGCATCACTGGACGAGGCGTTTCACTTCGCTCCAGCCCAAGCGCGGGAGTTCTCCCTGGAGGTGGACCCGCGCACGGTCACGCCAGAGCAGATTCATGAACTGCACGATCTGGGCTTCAACCGCCTGAGCTTCGGTGTCCAGGACTTCGACCCCGACGTACAGGAAGCCGTCAATCGCGTGCAGAGCGAGGAGCAGGTGGTTTCGCTGGTCAAGGCGGCCCGCGATGCCGGCTTCGAGTCGGTCAGCGTCGATCTGATCTACGGCCTGCCGCTGCAGACTGTGGCGAGCTTCGATACCACCCTGGACAAGATCATTGCGCTGCGTCCGGATCGTATTGCCGCCTACAGCTACGCCCACCTGCCGGACCTGTTCAAGGCCCAGCGGCTGATTCGCCCCGAGGACATGCCGCCGCCAGAGCGCAAGATGGAGTTGCTGGAGCTCACCATTCGGCGCCTGACCGGGGCCGGATACGTCTACATCGGGATGGACCACTTCGCCCTGCCCGACGACGAACTGAGCCTGGCACGTGAGAACGGCACCCTGCAGCGCAACTTCCAGGGCTACTCCACCCATGCCGACTGCGACATGATCGGGCTCGGCATCACCTCCATCGGCAAGGTGGGCGACAGCTACAGCCAGAACGTCAAGGAGACCGCCCGGTACCAGCACCGGCTCGAGGCCGGCCGGCTGCCGGTCATGCGCGGCTATCGTCTCAATGACGACGACCGGCTGCGCCGTGACGTCATCAACGCGCTGATGTGCCACGGACGCATCGGTTTCGCCAACATCGAGGCGAGGCACGATATCGTCTTTCGGGACTATTTTGCCGACGCGCTGGCACAGCTGGGCGAGATGCAGCAAGACGGCCTGGTTGCCATCCACGAGGATGAAATCGAAGTGTTGCCGGGGGGGCGACTGATGATGCGCAACATGGCCATGGCCTTCGATGCCTATCTCACGCCGAACGAAGGGCGGTTTTCACGCACGGTATAGATCGTGCGAGCATCGCATGGGCCATGAATGCGGCGCCCTTGGGCACTCCCGTCGCGACCAGCAGCCTCTGGTGCGCGGCGATCAAGGCCCTGGGCCATGGCGCGCGGCGGGACGACATCATCACTCTGAAGCCCGGGTGGCTCGATCTGCCCCATGGCCAGATTTTGGCGGTTCTGGAAACGTCAGCCGAGCAGGAGGAATCTCCTGTCGATGAACCGCTGCGTGTCCAGGTCGCCGCCATTCAACGCCGGGCGATTCGGCGAGCCCTGGCCGCCTGTGGCGGCAACTGGGCAAGTGCCGCCAGGCGCCTGGCGGTCGACCCCAGCAACCTGCATAAACTCGCCAGCCGCCTGGGGGTCAAATAGTTGCGAAAGCAGATCGCTACCGTTAAAAAAATCCCAGATATGGTGATTGAACTGGAAAAGTGGTCTATATATGGTATACAGGTTCCTTGGTAGGGCTATGGCATGAGCTTGACACACATCAGTGCAGGTGTGGGGTATCGTGCCTAGGATGGACGGTTCGTCGGCCGTCGTGGCCGCTGCGATTCCACAGGCTCGATCCCACTGGAGAGTAGCAATGTCCTTGCCCTTGTCATTTCTGCCGCGTCTGCCCGCCCCGGCTCGCCTGATTCGCGTCGTCGATCCTCGTGTGCCCCTGACGCTGAAGCGCCACGTGGTCGAGCCGGTGCTCAACCGCACCTTTGCCGAGCCCCTCGCAGAGGGAGAGTTCGATGCGCTGGAAGGGCGGCGTATCACCCTGTACGTGGAGGACCTGGGGGTGATGCTGACGCTGACGCTGGAGAATCAGCGCCTGGTGCTGTGCCGTGAAGCCGGTGAGGCCACCATCCGCGGCGGCTGGCGCGAGTTCCTGTGCCTGGCGACGCGCCGCGAGGACCCCGACGCCCTGTTCTTCCAGCGTCGCCTGCTGATCGAGGGTGACACCGAGCTGGGTCTGATGGTCAAGAACCTGTTGGATAGCCGCGAAGAGGGGCTCGCCCAGGGCCGCTTGGGCGAGTGGTTGGTGCGCATGGAACGCATGGCGCGCCGCGACGATTGAATTTCCTTTTATTAACGTAACGTGAACAGCCGAGACGCTTGCGGAGATTTTCTTACATGAGTACTTCCACCAAGGCCGTCAAGACATCCAACGAGGTGCCGCTGCAGATGCCCTCCCGTGATATCTGGGATTCCAAATATCGCCTCAAGGATCGTCATGGACGGGCGGTCGACAAGGACGTAACCGAGACCTGGGACCGCGTGGCCCGGGCACTTGCCGTGGTGGAAGGCGAGCGCGCCGAGGAGTGGCTGCCCAAGTTTCGCTGGGCGCTGGAGAACGGTGCCATTCCGGCCGGCAGGATCATGTCCAATGCGGGTGCCGAGGACTACAAGCCGGCGGTGAGCCTGATCAACTGTACCGTGTCGCGTACCATCCACGACTCCATGCACGACATTCTCGACAGCGTCGTGGATGCCGGCATGACGCTCAAGGCGGGCTGCGGTATCGGCTACGAGTTCTCCACCCTGCGCCACAAGGGCGCCTTCGTGTTCGGCGCCGGTGCCGGCACCAACGGCCCCCTGGCGTTCATGGATATCTACGACAAGATGTGTTTCACCGTGGCGTCCGCTGGAGGCCGCCGCGGCGCCCAGATGGGCACCTTCGACGTGGGCCATCCGGATGTGCGCAGCTTCATCGAGGCAAAGCGTGAAGCCGGCAGGCTGCGCCAGTTCAACTTGAGCCTGTTGATCACCGATGAGTTCATCGAGGCGGTGAAGCAGGACACCGACTGGCCGTTGGCCTTTCCGCTGCACGCCGGCGAGAAGGACGACGTGGGCCCCGATGAACTGATCTACCGCGACTGGCCGGTAGTCGAGGATGGCTATACCACCGACGAAGAGGGCCGAGTGGCCTGCCGCATCGTCGAGGTGATCAAGGCCCGCGAGCTGTGGGACACCATCATGAAGTCGACCTATGACTTCGCCGAGCCGGGGTTCATCCTGATCGACCAGGTCAACCGCATGAACAATAACTGGTTCTGCGAGGAGATCCGCGCCACCAACCCATGCGGCGAGCAGCCCCTGCCGCCGGAAGGTGCCTGCCTGCTGGGCTCGGTGAACCTGACGCGCTTCGTCATCGACCCCTTCGGCAGGAAGCCGCGCTTCGACTGGGAGCGCTATCGCAAGGTGGTGGCGATCTTCACCCGCATGCTCGATAACGTGGTGGAGATCAGCAGCCTGCCGCTGGAAGGCCAGCGCCGCGAGATCGAGGCCAAGCGCCGCCACGGCATGGGTTTCCTGGGGCTGGGCTCGACGCTGACCATGCTCAAGATTCCCTATGGCTCACCGGAATCGCTGGCCTTCACCGAAGAGGTGAGCCGCGGCCTGGCCCTCGAAGGTTGGAAGCAGGCCCTGGAGCTTTCCCGAGAGAAGGGCATGGCGCCGATACTGGCCGAGGTCATCGAGATCACTCCCAAGATGCTGCGCGAACGTCCGGAGCTGGCGAAGGATGGCTATGAGGTTGGCGACAAGGTTCCCGGCCGGATCCTCCACGCCCGCTACAGCCGCTACATGCAGAAGATCGCCGAGGTGGAGCCGGAGCTGGTGGCGGCGCTGGCCGAGCACGGCGCGCGCTTCACGCACCATTCGTCCATCGCGCCGACCGGCACCATCAGCCTGTCGTTGGGCAACAATGCCTCCAACGGAATCGAGCCCTCGTTCTCGCACCGATACTTCCGTAACGTCATTCAGTCGGGCAAGAAGACCAAGGAGCAGGTGGAAGTGGTCTCCTTCGAACTGGCCGCCTACCGTCACTTCATTGCCGCCGACGCGGTGGAAAGCGACCTGCCCGACTACTTCATCACCGCCGATGCGGTATCGCCGAAGCAGCACGTGGCGGTTCAGGCGGCGGCCCAGGCCTGGGTCGACTCGGCGATCTCCAAGACGGTCAACGTCCCTACCGACTTCGCCTTCGAGGACTTCCAGGACCTTTACCTGGACGCCTACGAAAGCAAGCTCAAGGGCTGCACCACCTTCCGCTTCAATCCGGAAGCCTTCCAGGGTGTGCTGGTACGCGAGGACGACCTCAAGAACACCACCTATATCTTCGAGCTGGAGGACGGCGAGACCCTGGAGCTGCGCGGCGACGAGAAGGTGATCTACGACGGCGAGGAACACAACGCGGCAAACCTGTATGACGCGTTGAAGGAAGGCACCTATGGAAAGTGGTAACTCACGACCTACTGCGCTCGCCGAGGCGGCGTTGCAGTCTTTCTCGGAATGCTCATTTACGGCTCGTAAACTCCGCTTCCTCGAAATCCTGCGCCTTGCCTCGCCTTCGCTCGTGACGGTCGTGAGCGGCCGCCACCCCAGCGTCAACGCACAACCTTCCGCAGGAGCCCCGTGATGGCCGTCGAAATCAAGTCCAAGATCGTTTCCTACAGCGTCAAGAAGGCGGTGCAAGAGGTGCCTCTGGCCGACGAGAATCCGCTGACGGTTCGCATCCCCTCGCGCCCCGAGGGAACGCTGGAGGCCGTATCCGAGAAGATTTCCTATGTCGGCGCCGAAGGCCGCAAGAAGGTTTACCTGCTTGTCTCCTTCATGCCGGTGGAAGGCGTGCTCGACGGCAGGCGGGTGGTGGTCGAGCGGCCGGTGGAGTTTTTCTTTCCCTCCGGCCAGCTCTCCAGCGAGCATCAGTGGATCACCGCCACCATGCGCAGCCTGTCGCTGGCCGCCCGGGGCGGCTATGTCACCCAGGCGGTGGCCGATCTGCGCAAGGTGGCCTGGGACAAGGGCCTGGTCCGCTGCGGCATGAACCGCTGGGGCAAGCCGATGTTCCACGACTCCGAGGTCGCGGCCATCGCCTGGTCGATCCAGCAGATTCTCTACCGCCGCGGTTTCCTCGATGCTGACGGCCATCAGGTGCCGGTGGAGGAACTGGTCAGCCGTTATGCCCATCGCCTGGCTCACGGCCACCCCTGGCAGCCGCCGACTCCCGAAGAGGAGGCGAAGGCCGAGCAGCTGACCCACGCCGCCGACAAGGGAGACGGCCCAACCGTGGTGGGGCATTGTCCCGAGTGCCGCGGTGAACTGATCATGATGGACGGCTGTCCGACGTGCTATGCAGGCTGCGGCTGGTCCAAGTGCGGGTAAAAGCCGGCTGCGCTCGACCATACGGAGCTTGACCCCAAGAAGCCGGGCATTGCCCGGCTTCGTCATGCAGGGAGTCTGCCAGGCGCCTCGGCGGAGACCAAATCCATATGACACGACGAGGAACCCTTATTAGACTTCTTCTCTTGCCGCCGTGAACTACTCCACCGAGCTCAACCTTCTGTCAGTGAGCTTCCGCTAGCCCGACTCGAAGGATTCCCTATGACACTCCTTATGAGCCTGATCGGGATGACGACTCTCATTCTGATCGCCCTTGCGTTCTCTTCCGACCGCCGCGCTATCCGCCTGAGAACCGTCGGGGGCGCTTTCGCCATTCAGGCGGGTATCGGTGCTTTCGTGCTCTACGTTCCCTTTGGCCAAACGGTCTTGCATACGATCTCGGCTGGCGTCAGCCAGGTGGTGTTCTATTCCAACGACGGGATCGATTTCCTGTTCGGTGGCCTGGCCGATACGGACAATGTCGGTTTCGTATTCGCCATCAAGGTACTGCCGGTGATCATCTTCTTCTCCTCGCTGATCGCCGTGCTCTACTACCTGGGCATCATGCAGTGGGTGATCCGCATCCTTGGTGGTGCTCTGCAGAAGACGCTCGGCACGTCACGCACCGAGTCGCTGTCGGCCACGGCCAATATCTTCGTTGGCCAGACGGAAGCGCCGCTGGTGGTGCGCCCCTTCATCGCCCGCATGACGCCGTCGCAGCTGTTCGCGGTGATGTGCGGGGGGCTGGCATCGGTGGCCGGCTCCGTGCTGGCCGGCTATGCGGCGTTGGGCATCCCCATGGAATATCTGGTGGCGGCATCCTTCATGGCCGCACCGGGCGGGCTGTTGTTCGCCAAGCTGATCATGCCCGAGACCCAGGAACCCGAAGACAGCGTATCCGAGGCTGAGGAGCGCCTGAAGGAAGACGAGGATCGCTCGGCCAACGTGCTCGACGCCGCCGCCGCCGGTGCCAGCTCGGGCCTCAGGCTGGCCGCCAATGTCGGTGCCATGCTGCTCGCCTTCATCGGTCTGATCGCCCTGATAAACGGTATGCTGGGTGGCGTGGGGGGCTGGTTCGGTATGGAGCAGCTCAGCCTGGAAATGATCCTCGGCTGGCTGTTCGCGCCGCTGGCCTTTCTGCTCGGTGTGCCCTGGGAGGAAGCCACCCTTGCCGGCTCCTTCATTGGCCAGAAACTGGTGGTCAACGAGTTCGTGGCCTATATCAACCTGGCCCCCTACCTTGACGGCGAACAGGTGGTAGCCGCCACCGGACAGGCGATGACACCCTACACCATGGCGGTGCTCTCCTTCGCCCTGTGCGGCTTTGCCAATTTCTCTTCCATCGCCATCCTGCTTGGCGGGCTGGGCAGCATCGCCCCCGGCCGTCGTCACGACATCGCCCGCTTCGGCCTCAAGGCGGTGCTGGCCGGTACGCTCTCCAACCTGATGTCGGCCGCCATCGCCGGCTTTTTCCTCTCACTGGGGGCGCTGACCTGATGCCGCCCGTTTTGTCTTTGCCGATGAACACGATTCGACAGGTAATGCCATGACAGAACTCGAACAGGCCGCATGCCAGGCCCTGACATTGATGGACCTGACCAGCCTCAACGACGACGACACCGACGCCCGTGTTCGTGCGCTCTGCGAACGTGCGGCCACGCCAATCGGGCATCCGGCCGCAGTGTGCGTCCTGCCGGCGTTCATCGCCACCGCCCGGCAGGCCCTGGCCGAGCAGAACCTCGCCGGTCGCGTGAAGGTGGCCACGGTGACCAACTTTCCCCACGGCAACGCCGACGTGGCAATCGCCGCTGCGGAAACCCGCGAGGCGATTGCCGCCGGAGCCGACGAGGTCGACGTGGTCTTCCCCTACCGTGCGCTGATGGCCGGTGACGAGGACGTCGGACGCGAGCTGGTTGCCGCCTGCAAGCGCGAGTGCGGTCGCGCCGCGCTCAAGGTGATCCTCGAGACCGGTGAGCTGGCCGCCCCGGCTCTCATTCGCCGTGCCAGCGAACTGGCCATCGAGGGCGGCGCCGACTTCCTCAAGACGTCCACCGGCAAGGTGAAGGTCAACGCCACCCTCGAGGCAGCAGAGATCATGCTCACCGCCATCCGTGACAGCGGCCGGGGCGATCTCGGCTTCAAGGCCGCCGGCGGGGTGCGAACCGCCGAGGACGCCAGCGCCTACCTGAATCTGGCCACCGGCATCATGGGCGCGGCGTGGCTGACCCCGGAGCGCTTCCGCTTCGGCGCCTCGGGCCTGCTCGGTGCCCTGCTCGAAACCCTGGGTGCCGATGCCGGAGGGCCGGCGGGAGGCTACTGATGACTGCCTCGCAGCGCCTTCCCCAGGAGCTGATCCGTGAAAAGCGCGATGGCGGGGTGCTGGAGGTCGCCGCCATCCGCCAGCTGGTCGACGGCATCAGCGACGGCGGCCTGAGCGACGCCCAGGTCGGCGCCTTCGCCATGGCGGTGTTCCTAAACGGCATGACCGACGCCGAGACCGTGGCGCTGACCGAGGCGATCCGCGACTCCGGCCAGGTGCTCGCCTGGCGCGATCTCGACCTGCCGGGACCGATCCTCGACAAGCACTCCACCGGTGGCGTGGGCGATCTGGTCTCGCTGGTGCTGGGCCCCTGGGTCGCCGCCTGCGGTGGCTTCGTGCCGATGGTTTCCGGGCGCGGCCTGGGCCATACCGGCGGCACCCTGGACAAGCTGGAGTCGATCCCCGGCTACGACATCGCGCCCTCCAGGCCGCGCTTTCGCCAACTGGTGAAGGCGGCGGGCGTGGCCATCATCGGCCAGACCACCGACCTGGCGCCGGCCGACAAGCGGCTCTATGCGATCCGCGACGTCACCGCCACGGTGGAGTCACTGCCGCTGATCGTCAGCTCGATTCTCGGCAAGAAGCTCGCCTGCGGCCTCGATGCCCTGGTGATGGACGTGAAGACCGGCAGCGGTGCCTTCATGCCCACCTACGAGGCCTCCGTCGAGCTCGCCGCCACCATCGCCAAGGTGGCGAGCCGGGCCGGCACGCGCACCACCGCCCTGCTCACCGACATGAGCCAGCCGCTGGCCCCCTGTGCCGGCAACGCCATAGAGATTCGCGAGACCCTGCGCCTGCTGACCGGAGAGACGAAGAGCGGCCGGCTGCTCCAGGTGACCCGCGAACTGGCCGCTGAGCTGCTGCTGGCCGGCCGGTTGGCCGACTCCCGTGAAGCGGCCATGGCCAGGCTCGACGAGACGCTTGCTTCGGGTGCGGCTGCCGAGCGCTTCGCACGCATGGTGGCCGGGCTGGGCGGCCCGGCGGATCTGCTCGAGTATCCCGACCGCCATCTGGCGCAGGCGCCCGTGGTGCGGGCGGTGTATCCCGAGAGAGCCGGTCGCGTGCAGCGCATGGATACCCGGGCCCTGGGGCTGGCGGTGGTGACGCTGGGCGGACGCCGCACGCCCGACGACGCCATCGACCCCGCCGTGGGGCTCGCGCAGATTGCCGCCATCGGCGACAGCGTAGATGCCGAGCGCCCCCTGGCATGGATTCACGCCAGGAGCGAGATGGACGCCGATCGCGCCGCCGCTCGGCTGCTGGCTGCCATACGCGTGGGCATGGAGAGCGTGACTGTGCCTACACTGATTCAGGATGTGATTCGTCGGGAGGCTTCATGACGCGCGCCATCGTGCTGGTACTCGACGCCTTCGGCACCGGTGCCGCCGCGAATGCCGTAAGGCGTCGAGATGCCTGATCGGATCGACCGGAGCTACTTCCTCGATAAGGAGGACAGCTTCCCGCCCGAGTTTCCTTTCCCACTCCCTTGCCGATACAGGAGCCCACTGATGGCGACCCCCCATATCCAGGGCGAGCGCGGCATCTTCGCCGATACCGTACTGATGCCCGGCGACCCGCTGCGGGCGAAATACATCGCCGAGACCTTTCTCGACGGGGCCCGCGAAGTGAACAGCGTGCGCAACATGCTCGGTTACACCGGCCGCTACAAGGGCCGTGAGGTCTCGGTGATGGGCCACGGCATGGGGATTCCCTCGGTGTCGATCTACGCCAAGGAGCTGATCACCGACTACGGCGTCGAGCGGCTGATCCGCGTCGGCTCCTGCGGTGCGGTGCGCGACGACGTGGCGGTGCGCGACGTGGTGATCGGCCTCGGGGCCAGCACCGACTCCGGGGTCAACCGCACCCGTTTCATGGGCCATGATTTCGCCGCCATTGCCGACTTCGACCTGGTCCGCCACGCGGTGGATGCCGCCCACGGCAAGGGAGTGACGGTGAGGGTGGGCAATATCTTCTCGGCGGATCTCTTCTACAACCCACAGGGAGAGTTGTTCGAGCTGATGAAACGCTATGGCATCGTCGGCGTCGAGATGGAGGCGGCGGGGCTCTACGGAGTGGCCGCGGAGTTCGGCGCCCGGGCCATGACGATCTGCACGGTGTCGGACCATATCCTCAAGGGGGATTCGCTCGGCAGCAAAGACCGCGAGCGCACCTTCGACGAGATGATGGAGATCTCGCTGGAAACCGTACTGCGTGACGATGCGGAGGCTGCGCGATGAGCGCCGCGGGTGAAACCGTTGCAGCGGAGATCGTCAGCGCACTGGTGGCGGTGCGTGCGCGCGCCTACTCCCCCTACTCGAATCATCCGGTGGGCGCCATGGTGGAGAGCGACAGCGGTGCGCGCTACTTCGGCGCCAACGTCGAGGTGGCCCACTACAAGGGCCTGTGCGCCGAGGCCTCGGCCATCGCCGCCATGGTCAGCGCCGGCGAGCGGCGCCTGCGTCACGTCTACGTGATCGGCCCCGGCGAACACCCCTGCACGCCCTGCGGCGACTGTCGTCAGCGCATTCGCGAGTTTGCCGACGCCGAGACCCGCATCCACGTAGTCGATGCCCGGGGGCGGCTGCTCAAGCGCTACAGCATGGAAGAGTTGCTGCCGGATGCCTTCGGTCCGGAGAACCTCAGCCACTAGGTTCTGTACGAAAACTGTCTGCGCTCGCCCATACAGCGTTAAAAATCGGCTCAAAGTACTCA
>NZ_PNRF01000008.1 GCF_002879615.1 Billgrantia endophytica | reverse complement strand
CCACCTGACCCCATGCCGAACTCAGCAGTGAAACCGCTCAGCGCCGATGGTAGTGTGGGGCCTCCCCATGCGAGAGTAGGTCATCGTCAGGCACTTATTCAGAAACCCAGCTTCGCCAGAGGCTGGGTTTCGTCGTTTGGGGGCCTCCCATGGAGAGTAGCGGAGCGCCGCCCGAGTCATCGTCAGGCACTTACTTCAGACACCCCAGCTTCCAACGAAGCTGGGGTTTTTCGCTTGTGACGGACCCAGATTTCACCATGGGTTGATAATTATCATTCTCATATTCCAGGTGTGATGGATAACGTAGGGAAGTCTTGGACCGCTGACCTGGCACAGGAGAGCGAATTCATCCTGTGGCACAGCCCTGACCAGCTGCGTGCGCTGGTCATGTGCCGGATCAATCACGCCCTGCTGAGCGAGCCCGCGATCTCGATGGCCTTGCACAAGACCCGGTCCTTGCCTGTCTCGCTGGTTGCTCCGGAACTGCATCGCAGCGTCGATCTGCAGCGGCAGTGGGGCGAACCGACGGGTGGTGAGGTGCGCATACCCCAGGTAGGTCTGGCTGTACTGGGAGCAACCCGTGAGGATGCCGAGCTGGTGGCTCGCGTCGAGGCGGCCTATGAGAATTCGGCCTTTTCGTGCTTTGAGCAGCCCGTATCATGCGGGAAGATGGTCGCCCGTCGCATCGACTTGCTCGGCGCCGAGGCTGTCGCCGATTCCCTCCTGGTCTTATCCAGATACCATGCCAGCTCCGCCTGCTCCGCTGGGTCCGGCCGCGTCTGTGTCTGGGCGAGCCCCGGCGGAGCCAGCAGGTACAGGCTCGATATCAGCAGCACCAGTCTCTTTTTTCAGGCGTGTACGGCATTGCTTCCCCCCTTCCCCGAATGACTTCCAGTGCCGTGGGCGGTTCGTCCCGGCATGGGTAATGAGAGAGCGTCCGAGTTGCGGGGAGGTATGACAATTGTCAACGGCAGGAGAAGTTTGCGCCGCGAGGGCGTGTCACCGGGGGCGGGGAGCTGGCGGTGGGCAGGTAGAGGGAGGCGGGCGCCGTGCGGCACCCGCGGCAGAGCGTCAGCGGCAAAGCCCTTCCAGCGCCTCGATGAGGCTGTCCATTTCGTCGTCGGTGCCGATGGAGATGCGCAGGAAATCGCGCAGCGCTTCGGTATTGAAGTGGCGGACGAGGATGCCACGCTCGCGCAGGCCGACGAAGAGCTGCGCGATATCGAAGCCGGGATGCTGAACCAACACGAAGTTGGCCTGGGAGGGCAGCACCTCGAAGCCCAGTTCCTTAAGCCTCTTGGCGGTGCGTTCGCGAGTCGTGATCACCTTGCCTCGGCAGGCATCGAAATGTTCCCGGTCTTCCAGGGCGGCAATGCCGATGGCGCTGGCCAGGCTGTCGACGGGGTAGGAATTGAAGGAGTCTTTCACGCGCTCCAGCCCTTCGATGAGCTCCCGTGAGCCGATGGCGTAGCCCAGGCGCAGGCCGGCCAGGCTGCGCGACTTGGAGAAGGTGCCGGTCACCAGCAGGTTCGGGTGGTGCGCCACTAGCGGCACCGCACTTTCGCCACCGAAGTCGACATAGGCCTCGTCGATCAGCACGACGTGGTCGGTTATGCGCTCCAGCAGAGCAGAGATGGCATCACGTGAATGGCCATGGGCGGTAGGAGCGTTGGGGTTGGCAAAGATGGCGCCGGCACTGTTTCCCGTGAAGGCGTCGAGATCGACACGCCACTGGTCGTCAAGTGGCAGGGCGCGTCGCTCGATGCCATATAGCCGGCAATAGACCGGATAGAAGCTGTAGGTGATGGCCGGCATTTCAAGTGGGCGGTCGTGACAGAAGAAGGCCTGGAAGGCCAGCGCCAGGACTTCGTCCGAGCCATTGCCGACGAATACCTGCGACGCCTCCACGCCATACTCGCGGGCGAGGGCCTGGCGGAGAGCGTTGGATTCCGGATCGGGATAGAGCCTCAGATGATCGGCGGGAAACTCTCGCAGCACCGTCTCGACGCCGGGCGCCGGTGGGTAGGGGTTCTCGTTGGTATTCAGCTTGATCAGGCGCTCACGCGGCTGTTCACCCGGCACATAGGGGGTCAACTCGCGCACCGCCGGGCTCCAGAACTGGCTCATGGTTGCTCGCTTGGCTGCTGGACAGGGGGGAACTTTGGCCATGTTGACCCGAGAGACGTGACCACGCAAGCCGGTGGCGTGCTAGCCTAAGCGCTCTTCAGCGAACCTGCTCCCCGGACTCCTCGATGACCGCACAGATTCTCGCCACGCTGCTACCGGTATTCCTGATTGCCGGATGTGGCACGCTGTATGGGCGTTTCCGTACCCCCGATATCCGTAGCCTGAACACGCTCAACATGGAGATATTTGTTCCCATGCTGGTGTTTTCCGTGCTCGCCGATCGGCAGGCGCCGCTGGCGGACTATGCCGGCCTGGCCCTGGGTGCAACAGTCGTCGTGCTGGGTTCCGGCCTGATCTTGTGGCCGCTGGTGAAGGTATTGAAACTGGAGCCGAAGACATTTCTCCCGCCGATGATGTTCAATAATTCCGGCAACATGGGCATCCCGCTGTTGATACTGGCCTTCGGCGAGGCGGCCCTGCCGGCGGCGGTTGTCGTGTTCATCGTGGAAATGCTGCTGCACTTCTCGGTGGGGCTTTATATGCTCAGCCCGCGTACGCCACTGTGGCGACTGCTGCGTATGCCCATCGTGCTGGCAAGCATCGCCGGCCTGGGCGTGAACCTGGGGGGTGTCCCGCTTCCCGGCTGGCTGCTCGAGGCACTGCATATGCTGGGGGGCGTATGCATTCCCCTGATGCTCTTTGCCTTGGGCGTGCGCATGCTGGATATCGACTTCGGCGACTGGAAGACCGGCCTGCTGGGGGCTGTGCTCTGCCCCCTGTCCGGGCTGATCCTTGCGGCGCCGATGATCCTGTGGCTGGAGCTGGCCGGCTTGCAGGCGGCGGCACTCTGGGTATTTGCCGCATTGCCACCGGCTGTGCTCAACTACCTGGTAGCCGAACAGTATCGGCAGGAGCCGCACAAGGTTGCCTCACTGGTGCTGATTGGCAACCTGGGGAGCCTGGTGGTCATGCCTATCGTTTTGGCTCTGGTCTTTATGCATGTCTATCCTGGCGCCAGTTGAAGGCATCCCCGGGAACCCTATGAGTCGGAGGCTGTCTGCTTGAGCTGTGAGGGTTTATGCTGTGAGACAGGCTGCCGTAGTTCACGGCGACAAGCCCATAGTTAGGAGTAAGAAAATGCAAATCAGGACCCTGCTGGCTGGCACGGCCATGCTGGCCTTTCTGGCCGGTTGTGCAGCCGGCCCGACTGACGATCGTGTCGACCCGGCGATGGATGACGCCGAAGCGACCTATCAGGGCACGTTGCCCTGCCGAAACTGTGCGGGTATCGACCTGGACGTTCGCCTCATGGGCGAAGAGCAGAGCGCTGCCGACGAGCGCACTTTCACGCTGCATGCCAGCTATCGCGAGCATCCCCAGGAGCCACCAGAAGAGAACTATGCCGGTAACTGGGAAGTACTCAGCGGTACGGCTGCCGACCCCGATGCCACGGTGTATGAGCTGACGCCCGATGGCGAGGGACAGATCTACTACTTCCTGCGTGTCGACGACACCACTCTGGAGCTGATCGACCCCCAGAGGCGTCGTTTCCAGAACAATGAGGCCCTGCAGCTGCAACGTCAGTAAGACGACTTCGGTAATACGGAGGCGGCCATCGGGTCGCCTCCGTGCGTTTGGAGCGCTGCCCCCGTTTCGGGCCTGTTAGAATGATGGCGGACTTTCGGGGAGAGGGGCCTGCATGGCCAAAGCGAAGAGTGCCTTCGTCTGCACCGAGTGTGGTGCCGAGTACAGCAAGTGGCAAGGGCAGTGTTCGAGCTGCCAGGAATGGAACACGCTGAGTGAGGTGAGACTGTCCTCGGCCCGCCCGGGTGCTGGCACGTCGGGAGCCTCTGGCCGCAGCGGTTACGCCGGGAACCTCTCGCGTGAGGTGGTGGACCTGGCCAATGTCGACCTCTCCGAAGTCCCGCGGCTCTCCTCCACCTTCGGTGAGTTCGACCGCGTGCTGGGGGGCGGCCTGGTGCCTGGCTCCGCGGTGCTGCTGGGAGGCCACCCCGGTGCGGGCAAGTCGACCCTGCTGCTGCAGACCGCCTGCAAGCTGGCTCAGGCTCGGCGGGTCCTCTATGTGACCGGTGAGGAATCGCTTTCCCAGGTGGCGATGCGGGCCCACCGTCTGCAGCTGCCGACCCAGGGGCTGAAGATGCTCGCCGAGACCAGCGTCGAGACCGTGCTTGCCGTCGCCGAGCGCGAGCGCCCGGAAATTCTGGTGATCGATTCGATCCAGACCATGCACCTGGAAGATATCGCCTCGGCGCCTGGCGGGGTGGCGCAGGTGCGTGAGTCTGCCGCGGCCTTGACCCGTTTTGCCAAGCAGTCGAATACGGTGCTGCTGCTGGTGGGACATGTCACCAAGGATGGGTCTCTGGCGGGTCCAAAGGTGCTGGAGCACATGATCGATGCGTCACTGCTGCTCGAGGGTGGCGCCGATTCACGTTTTCGTACGCTGCGGGGCCAGAAGAACCGCTTCGGGGCGGTCAACGAGCTGGGGGTATTTGCCATGCTCGAGCACGGTCTGAAGGAGGTCAAGAACCCCAGTGCGATCTTTCTTTCCCGCGGTGAAGAGCTGGCTTCGGGCAGTCTGGTGATGGTGGTCTGGGAAGGCACCCGCCCTCTTCTGGTGGAGGTGCAGGCACTGCTTGACGACTCGGCGCTGGGCAATCCGCGGCGTGTCGCGGTGGGGCTCGACCAGAATCGGCTGGCAATGCTGCTGGCCGTGCTGCATCGGCATGGTGGCCTGTTCACCGGTGATCAGGATGTCTTCCTCAACGTGGTGGGTGGGGTCAAGGTGCTGGAAACCAGCGCCGACCTGGCCGTGCTGCTGGCGGTGGTCTCGAGCCTGCAGAATCGCCCTCTCCCCCGCGAACTGGTGGTGTTTGGCGAGGTGGGGCTATCCGGTGAGATTCGCCCGGTACCCAGCGGCCAGGAGCGGATCGTGGAGGCGGCCAAGCACGGCTTCACCCGGGCCATCGTGCCCAGGGGCAACGCGCCGAAGCGCGCCCCGGCCGGCATGGAGATCGTCGCCGTGGACAAGCTGGCCGATGCCCTGGAGGCGCTGTAAGGCAACGGTGTCTCCCTGATATAGAATGCCAACATGAGTTGCCAAGGAGAACGAGATGAGTGCGATCCGCCTGACGCAGTACAGCCATGGAGCGGGGTGCGGCTGCAAGATTGCCCCCGACGTACTTGACGGTATTCTGGCCAAGGCCGGTCCGGGTGCTCCCCATACCCGACTGATCGTGGGCAATCAGGGACGCGAGGATGCGGCCGTCTACGACCTGGGCGATGGCCGTGGCATGATTGCCACCACCGACTTCTTCATGCCGATCGTCGACGATCCCTTCGATTTCGGCCGCATCGCTGCCACCAACGCCATCAGCGACGTCTATGCCATGGGCGGCACGCCGGTTCTGGCCCTGGGCATCCTCGGCTGGCCGCTGGACAAGCTCGGCCCGGAGATTGCCGGGGATGTGGTGGCCGGTGCCCAGGCAGTCTGTCGCGAACTGGGCCTGGCCCTGGCCGGTGGCCATTCCATCGATGCGCCCGAGCCGATCTTCGGCCTGGCGGTGAATGGCCTGGTGGATCTGGATCACCTCAAACTCAACAAGGGCGCCCAGGTGGGTGACCTGCTGTTTCTCACCAAACCGCTGGGCGTGGGCATGCTCACAACGGCGGAAAAGCAGGGGCTGCTGGAAGCCGGACACCAGACCCTGGCCCGGGAGACCATGCTGAAGTCCAACCAGATCGGCATTGAACTGGCGAAGGTCAAGGGCGTGAACGCCATGACCGATGTGACCGGCTTCGGCCTGGCCGGCCACCTTTCCGAGGTTTGCGTTGCCAGTGGCGTGGCAGCCCGGATTGATTTTCGTCGCCTGCCGCGGCTGGCAGAAGCCGAAGCCTACCGTCGCAAGGGGGCCGTGCCGGGCGGAGCCCAGCGCAATCGCGACGCCCTGGGCGCTGCTCTCAAGGAGATGGACGAGCCGCACTGGCAGTGGCTCTGCGACCCACAGACCTCGGGTGGCCTGCTGATTTCGGTCCATCCCTCCTGGGAGGATGACGTGGAGCGCATCGGGCGTGCCCACGGCATCGAGCTGGAGCCCTTCGGTGAGATCATCAAGGCGAATGGTTCGGTATTGATCGAGGTCCGTGGATGACGTTACCGCTGGTCGAGCCCGATCCTGAGCTGCTGCGTGAAGCGCGCGTGCTGATCGATGTACGTGCACCGGTAGAGTTTGCCCAGGGTGCGTTGCCCGGTGCGGTCAACCTGCCGTTGTTGGACGACGAGGAGCGCCGCCTTGTCGGTATCGCGTACAAGGAGCGCGGTCAGCAGGCGGCTATCGAGCTTGGCCAGCGGTTGGTCAGTGGTGGCATCAAGGCCTCAAGAATGGCGGCCTGGCAGCGCCTGGTCGAGCAGCACCCCGATGCGCTTCTCTACTGTTACCGCGGTGGGTTGCGTTCGCAGATCGCGCAGCAGTGGCTAGGGGAGGCCGGTATAGAGCGCCCCCGTATCCGAGGTGGCTGGAAGGCGATGCGCCAGGGCGTCTGTGCACGAATCGATGCCGCCGCCGAGCAGCCATTACTGGTGATAGGCGGGCTCACAGGCTGTGCGAAGACCACACTGATACAGGCGCTTGAGAACGGCCTGGACCTGGAAGGGTGCGCTCGTCACAAGGGTTCTGCCTTCGGACGGCATCCGCTGCCGGCTCCCAGCCAGATCGACTTCGAACACGCCATGGGGCTGCGCCTGCTGTCGCTTGGCGGACCGCTGGTGGTGGAGGACGAGTCTCGCCAGATCGGTACGGCCAGTGTGCCGCTGGCTTTCTGGCGAGCCATGGAACAGGCGCCACGGCTGCGGGTGGAAATGCCACTGGATTGGCGGATCGGGCAAATCCAGAAGGACTACATCGACGATCTCTGGGCTATCTACCAGCAGCAGTTCGGGGAATGGCTTGGCTGGACCTTGATGCGCAAGCAGCTCACCACCGCCCTGCTTCGCTTGAAGAAGCGGCTGGGTAGCGCGCGCCAGGCGCGGATCGCAAGACTGCAGCAACTGGCCTTTCGCGAGCATGAGCGTGGCAACCGCCAGGCGCATGAAGCGTGGCTGGGCCCGCTGCTCACCGAGTACTATGATCCCATGTATCGCTACCAGCTGGAGAAGCGTGACCCTCGGCGCTTCCTGCATGTGGGGGATTGGGATAGCTGCCTGGCCGCGGCTCGGGCCTGGTCGGTCGAAGCGCCACGACTCGGGGCGGCTTCAGCCAGCCTGATTCCCGCTCAGGCAGGTGTGCTCCGCAACCATTGACTGAGCAGACGATCGAGCAGTGGCGCCAGCCGGTCGAAACGGGCCGTATCGGCCAGGATCGCCTCGCGAGCCTGCACGTGAGGGCTCGCGTCGCTGCCTTTCGGCCGCTCCTCGCGGTCCAGCAGCTCGGTCACGCCGGCTCGGGTCACCTCGATATGGCAGAGCAGGCCGAGGGCTCTACCCGCATCCCAGGCGAAGCCCTGGACGGGGCTGACCGGGCTGCCGCCCAGTGGCAGAGCGTCGTCGGGCAGGGCGAAGACATCGCCATGCCACATGAAAGCCGTGAACTGTTCCGGCAGATCGAAGGGGCTCTCGGGGGCCAGGGTCACCTCGTGCCAGCCAACCTCGGCAAAGGTGCCACGGCCCACCGTGGCGCCCAGTTCCGCGGCGATCAGCCTGGCTCCCATGCCGATGCCCAGGAGTGGCTTGTTGCCATCCAGTGCCCGGGCAATGAGTTTGCGCTCGCGCTTGAGCCAAGGGTGGGCCGCGACGTCCTCGATGTTCATGGCGCCATCGAGCGCGATCAGGGCATCGCAGTCGGCCAGGTCGGGGGGCGCCTCGCCGGCGTACAGATGAAACACTGTATGGCTGTGACCCATGCTGTCCAGCCAGTCGGCGATGCGGGCGGGGCCGTGGTGCGGGCTGTGTTGAAGCAGGTGCAGATGCATGGGAACCTCGCCATCGATGGAATACGAAACATGACAGGGGGCGCAAGAGTACATGAAGCCGGCGCTGCGAGAACAGATACTGACGATTATCGCCGAGATACCGGCAGGCCGTGTTACCACCTATGGCCGCATTGCTGCCATGACCGACGGTGGCACGCCACGGCTGGTGGCCAGGGCGCTGCGGGATCTTCCGGAAGGACACGACCTTCCCTGGTTTCGCGTGATCACGGCGTCGCGCCGTCTGGCGGACCACCCTGGCGCCGTCGAACAGCGTGCACGGCTGGTTTCCGAAGGCGTGCTGTTCGATGGCGGTGGGCGTGTCGCCAGCAAGGTCTTGTGGCCATGATCCCCCTGTCGCTCCTTGCGCTCACTCTCAGACCATCATTTTCCGGAGAGAATCCATGAGTCAGCCAACCGGTGGCTTCCACCAGCGCCTTCAGGGCCTGGCACCGCGTCAGCAGCAGGCCTTCATGGCCGCGCTGTGCGAACGGCTGCTGCCCAATTACGGGCTGTATGCGCAGACCACGGGAAACGGCAACCCCGCGGGACTCAGGGCGATCCTCGACCTGGTATGGGAGCAGTTGTCGGTCAGGGAGGCGCGTATCGATTTCGATCGTCAGGCTGAGAAGCTGGCGGAGCTGGAGCCACCGGGCAACGATGACAGCTTCGGTGCACGCCGTGCTCTGGAGGCCGTGGTGGCGCTTTCCGCGGTTCTGGATACGTTGCGCGGCGAGTCGCCGGATGCCGTGCTCGAGGTCAGCCGCACGTCGAAGGGCGGCGTGCGTGCCTTCATCGAGCTGACCGAAGGCGAGGAGGATGCCAGGCGACTGGCCGAGCGGATACGTGAACATCCACTGATGGAAGACGAGAACGATTTCCAGGATGCGGTGCTGGAGGCGGCCGAGGGCAACCTCGACCGCGATGCCCTCAAGGCGCTGCGCCAGCTGGGACGCAACGGGGGCGTGAGTAACCTGGGCCTGTCGCTGGACTGAGCTGACCTAGAAGCGGATGCCGCCAATGATCATGGCGCCAGCGGTGCCGAACACGATCAGGTCGGTCTCGAAGCGACCCCACTGGGCCCCGACGCTGGGCAGCGCCGCCGGTGCGGTGCCAAAATGGTTGAAGGGAATGTTGTCCCGGTACTCTCCGCGGTAGCCGTGCAGCAGGCCAGCGGTCAGCTTGGCACGCACGGTGATGTTCCCGGTCGGTTCCCAGAAGGGAAATTCACGGCCGGCATAGAGGTAGATCGCTTCCTGGTCGAAGGAATTCAGGAAGCGGGCGCCACCAGCCAGCCAGCGCTGCGGGTTGTGCAGCTCCAGACTGATCAGTTCCTGCTGGTTGGTATGATCGGGCTGCGGATCGAAATGGCGGGTATAGAGGCTGGTCTGCAGCAGCACATGGTGAATCTCCAGTTGCGGTGGCCAGGTCGGGCGCTGCTCGGCCATGGTTGTCGTCGACGGCAGCATCAGCCCCATGGCCAGGCTTACGGTGGCGAGCCGGATAGGTGTCGTCCATGGCAATATCACGGTTTGCTCTCCCGAGTGCCTCTGCTAGAGACGCACTTCGATCCCGCGTTCAGCCATGTAGCGCTTGGCCTCGGGAATGGTGTATTCGCCGAAGTGAAAAATACTGGCCGCCAGCACCGCATCGGCGCCACCTTCCAGTACCCCTTCGACCAGATGATCCAGCGTGCCGACGCCACCTGACGCAATGACAGGCACCGTCACGGCGTCGCTGATCGCCCGGGTCATACCCAGGTCGAAGCCAGCCTTGGTACCGTCGCGGTCCATGCTGGTCAGCAGCAGCTCGCCCGCTCCGTATTCGACCATCTTCCTGGCCCACTCCACGGCGTCCAGTCCGGTGGGGCGCCTGCCACCATGGGTGAAGATTTCCCAGCGTGGCGGCTCACCCGCGGCGGAGATCCGCTTGGCATCAATGGCCACCACGATGCACTGGCTGCCGAAGCGCTCGGCGGCCTCACGTACGAAATCGGGGTTCGTCACTGCGGCGGTATTGATCGACACCTTGTCGGCGCCGGCATTGAGCATGGTGCGGATGTCATCACAGGTGCGAATTCCGCCGCCAACGGTCAAGGGAATGAATACCTCTCCCGCAATGCGCTCGACCATCTCCACCGTGGTCTCGCGGTCCTCATGGCTTGCCGTGATGTCCAGGAAGGTGATCTCGTCGGCACCCTGGAGGTTGTAGCGCTGTGCGATCTCGACGGGGTCTCCCGCGTCGCGGATACCAATGAAATTGACGCCCTTGACCACGCGCCCGGCATCGACGTCCAGGCAGGGGATGATGCGCTTGGATAGTCCCATGGGTTCAGCTCCCGGCTCGGTCGAGCCCTGCAGTCAGTTCATCGCATAGCCGCTGGCCTTCGGCCACGTCCAGCGAGCCCTCGTAGATGGCGCGGCCCGTAATGGCGCCCAGGATGCCCGGCTCGCCCGCCGCTACCAAGGCTTTCAAGTCGTCGAGGTTGGTCACGCCGCCGGAGGCGATGACCGGCAGGCCACCTTCGCGGGCAAGCTGGGCAGTGGCTTCGACGTTGACGCCGTTCATCATGCCGTCACGTGCGATATCGGTGTAGACGATACTGGAAACGCCATCGTCGGCGAAGCGCTTGGCCAGGTCGGTTGCCTTGACCGTGGAGACCTCGGCCCAGCCATCGGTGGCCACGAAGCCGTCCCGGGCATCCAGCCCGACGATGACATGGCCGGGAAAGGCACGGCACATCTCGCCAACGAAGTCCGGCTCCTTCACCGCCTTGGTGCCGATGATCACGTAGGAGACCCCGGCCGACAGATAATGCTCGATGGTGTCGGCGGAGCGGATACCGCCGCCGATCTGGATCGGCAGGTCTGGCCACTGGCGAGCAATGGCGGTAACCGCCTCGCCATTGATCGGCTTGCCCTCGAAGGCACCATTGAGGTCGACCAGATGCAGGCGACGGGCACCGGCTTCGACCCAGCGTGCGGCCATGGCCACCGGGTCGTCCCCATAAGTGGTGGCATCGTCCATGCGGCCTTGCTTCAGCCGCACGCACTTGCCGTCCTTGAGATCGATGGCGGGAATTACCAGCATGTCATTATCCTTGGTTGGCATGGCCCCGGGCACCTGATAAAGGTGCGGCGTCGAGCGCCTTGAAAAGAGCGGTGCGGGCCTCAGGGTGCCCAGTTGATGAAGTTTTCCAGCAGCTTGAGCCCTGCCCGCGAGCTTTTCTCCGGATGAAACTGGACGGCGAAGGTGGCGTCGCGCCCAACCGCCACATGCGCGCTGATCCGGCCGTAATCGGTAGTGCCAAACACGCTGGCATCATCCGTTGCTTCGACATAGAAGCTGTGTACGAAATAGAAATGCTCATCCTGGTCGATACCTTTCCACAGGGGGTGGTCGTGGTGCTGGTGCACCAGGTTCCAGCCCATGTGGGGCACCTTGAGACGCTGCCCATGATCGTCGCGCATATCGACAGGGAACTGCATCACCTCACCGGGCAGGAATCCCAGGCAAGGAATGCCGCCGTTCTCTTCGCTGTGATCGAGCAGCATCTGTTGTCCGACGCAGATTCCCAGCAGCGGCTTGCTCTGGCTGGCCAGCAGCTCCTCGACCAGGCCGCGCAGCTCGGTCCTTTCCAGTTCACCCATGCAGTCGCGAATGGCGCCCTGGCCGGGCAAGACCAGGCGAGTGGCACCGCGGATGCAGCGGGGGTCCCGGGTGATGATGACATGTTCGTGAGTCACGTGCTCCAGGGCTTTGGCAACCGAATGCAGATTGCCCATCCCGTAGTCGATGACGGCAATGGTCATGGATGTTCCTCAGGTTTTCGGTCGTCGGTCCTACAGGCAGCCCTTGGTGGATGGCATCTGGCCGGCCATGCGCGGGTCCGGCTCCACGGCCATGCGCAGCGCCCGGCCAAAGGCCTTGAAGATGGTTTCCGCCTGATGGTGGGCATTGAAGCCCTTCAGGTTGTCGATATGCAACGTGACTCGGGCGTGGTTCACGAAGCCTTGGAAAAACTCCCAGAACAGCTGGGTGTCGAGACGGCCGATGGCGGCGCGGGTGAATTCGACATCCATGAACAGCCCCGGACGGCCGGAGAAGTCTACCACGACACGGGATAGCGCCTCGTCCAGCGGTACATAGGCATGGCCATAGCGCCGGATGCCTCGCTTGTCACCGATGGCCTGGTCGAAGGCCTGGCCGAGAGCGATGCCGAGATCCTCGACGGTGTGGTGGTCGTCGATGTGCAGATCCCCCACCGCCTTGATGTTCAGGTCGATCAGGCCATGACGCGCTACCTGATCGAGCATGTGGTCGAGAAAGGGAACGCCGGTCTCACAGGCCAGCCGGCCTTCGCCATCGAGATTAATGGTCACCGTGATCTGGGTTTCCTGGGTGTCACGGGTTACCGTGGCGATTCGCTCGGACATGTCGCACTCTCTCCCGCGCTGTCGCGCGTCGCATGGGGTGGGCCCGGAAGACTTGCGTCATCCTGGCCGGTTACCGGGCGGGCAAGTCGCTGTGCTTGCCGTCATGGGCCGTTCATTATAGAGAATCGACCCCCTCATCCGCTACAATGCGCCCATTACAGTGGCGGCGGCGATGCCGCAGCCCAGGGAGACCCACCATGCCGGTAACGCTTCATCATGTCGATCAGGCCGCCTGGGCGTCGGACATGCAGGTGCGGCACGATCTGCAGCGCATCTATGCCGATGCCCCAGTCGAGCGGCTCTCCGTTCCCGTGGATGAGTTCATTCGCAGCCACCTCGATGCCGGCGACTTCTTCAGCTGTGCTCGCTTCAATGACCGCTTGCTGGGTGCTGTCGCGGTACGGTCCGACGCCCAGGCCTGGTGGTTATTGGAACTTTGTGTGCGAAAGACCACGCGTCGACGCGGTGTTGGCTCCCGGTTGCTGGCACTGGTGAGCAGCTCGGCCCGCTCCCAGGGACTGGAACTGCGAGTGCCGGCTTCTCAACTACCCCTGCCCGACCAACTGCTTTTGTCCCGGCTGGGCTATCGGTTGCACGCAACCGGCGACTATTTCGAGCTTGCTCCACCGCTGCAAGGAGGCGGTAACCCATGAAGCGACTTTTCCAGACGCTGCTGGCGGCCATTGGTGTTCTGGCCGTCGTGGTGGTCGCAGCCGTGGTTTATGTCACCACGTTTCTCGATCCCGAGGACTTCAAGCCGCGCCTTATCGAGGTGGTGCGAGAGCACAGCGGGATGGAGCTGACCCTGGATGGCCCGTTCACCTGGTCCTTCTACCCGCGATTGGGCGTAAGTGTGGAGCGAGTGGAGAGCCGCCTGCCGGAGCAGTCGGAAGAGGCAGCTCCCTTCCTGGCCTTTGACAAGGCCGAGGTAAGCCTGGCCTTTGCGCCACTGCTGCGTGGTGAGATTGCCATCGAGGGATTGACCCTGGATGGCATGCGATTGCGCCTGGAACGTGACGAGGAGGGGCAGGGTAACTGGGAAACCCTGCTTCAGCGGCTGGACGAGCGACGTGAAGGCGCTGAATCGGCACTGGCGCCAGCCAGTGCCGGGCCCAGCCTGGAAGGCAGCAACCTGGGCGTGGCCCTCAATATCGCCAGCGTACAGGTACGCAACGGAGCCGTCCGGTTCCGGGACCTGGGGGCCGAGCGGGAATGGGTGCTCGAGGAAGTGGGCCTGTCGGGCACCAACGTCAACCCCGAGCGCGCCTTCCCCCTCAAGACTTCCTTTCGTCTGTCCACCTATGCGGCACTGGACTGGCGCGAGCTGGAGCGTCCCCCGGGGCTGGCCAGCGAGATCTCCCTGGAGGGGCGAGTACGCCTGGCCCTGGCCGAGCGTCGCTATGTGATGGAGAGCGTGCAACTGGGTACTTCGACTCGGTTGGGTGGCGTCGAGGGTAGACAACAGGTGGACCTGGCAGGCCAGCAACTGGTGCTGGACCTGTCGAGACAACGCTTGCATATGCAGGACGGTCGGCTCGATACGGTCCTGCAGCACCCGGGCCTGGGAGACAATCCCTTGCCCCTGACGCTGGCCTTCGTGCTGGATGCCGACCTGGTCGACTACACGGCACAGCTACGTGAGCTGCAGCTGACGGGGCCTGATAATCTGCGATTGAGCGGTAGCCTCAATCTCGCCAACCTCGACGAGGCGCCAAGCTACAGTGGTCAGGTCAGCCTGGCGCCGCTGTCGCTTCGCCCCTGGCTGACACGGTTGGGGCAGCTGCCGCAAATGGCGGGGCCTGGCGCTCTGTCCGACGTGGCATTGACCAGCCCGGTGCGTGGGGACCTGAGCCGCTTCGAGTTGTCCGGCCTGACCCTGGTGCTGGATGACAGCACCTTTACCGGCCGGTTCGCCTCGAGCTTCGATGGCAGTATGGTGGACGTCGCCCTGCAGGGTGACCGACTGGATCTGGACAATTACCTGCCGCCTCCCGATACCGCGGATCAGAGTGCATCGCGAGGCACCTTTCTCGGGGTCTCCCTTGCCCATGCTGCCGATGAGAGCGACGCAGCCCCGCTGTTGCCGACCGAATGGCTGGCCGATGTGGCACTTGATGGTGTCCTGGAGCTGGAGCGCCTGCGGTTGATGGGGCTCGACTTCTCCGACGTGGAGCTGGCGTTTTCCGGTAGTGAAGGGCAGCAGCGCCTGGAGCGCTTCGCCTCTCGGTTCTATGGCGGTGAGCTGGAGGTGAACGGCGGGCTGGACCTCACGCATGAACCGATCCAGTGGCGGTTGACGCCGAGCCTCTCCCGGGTTCGCCTGGAGCCGCTGCTGCAAGCCCTGAGCCGTGACGATAGCCCGGCACCGCTGCGAGGCCGGCTCACCCTGGGTGGTGAGCTGCAGTCGCGGGACAATACCTGGCCCGCGCTCAAGCGTAACCTGAACGGGCAACTGAGCGGGCATGTGGAAGAGGGGGCCGTCCTCGATGTGAATGTCTCTGAAGAACTGTGCACGGTGGCCGCCATGTTCGAAGGCAAGGAGATGACGAGCGATTGGAGTGACGACACGCGTTTCGAGCGCGCCGAGGCCAGCTTGAGAATCAGTGACGGCGTGAGCCGTAGTGATGACATCCTGATCGTTATTCCCGGCATCGAACTGGCTGGTACGGGGGAGCTGGATCTGGTCACCGAGCGTTTCGACCTGCGTGCCGCCGCCCGCTTCGTGGACGGTGCCGATGCGGCCTGCTCGGTCAACCCGCGACTCGAGCGTGTGCCGCTGCCGATGCGCTGCTCCGGCCACTATACCGGCGACAGCAGTGAGTGGTGTCGCTTTGACCGCGAGGCGTTTCAGGCCACCCTGATCGAGCTGGTGAGGGACGAAGTGTCGGGCCGGGCCGGGAGCGAGCTCGAGCGTCGCCTGGAAAGGCCGCTCGAAAGACTCGATGAACGACTGGGAGAAGAGACCGGCAAGGAACTTCGCGATGCCCTGCGTGGTCTGTTTAATTGAGTAGCAAGCAAGACAGTCATTGCGCCGACTTTCCCAGTCGGCGCTTTTTTTGGCGATGGATATTCAGGTGGTGAATGCTTTGGTGAAGGATGCCCCCGAGACAGCCATGCCGGCGCCGGTTCTCACACCCGAGGAGTTCCAGCGCCGCCTGTTGGCATGGTTCGAGCGCCACGGTCGTCACGATCTGCCCTGGCAGCAGGATCGATCGCCCTACCGGGTCTGGATTTCCGAAATCATGCTGCAGCAGACCCAGGTTGCCACCGTCATTCCCTATTTCGAGCGCTTCATGGCCCGCTTCCCGACCGTGCAGGCACTGGCCGATGCCGGACAGGATGAGGTCCTGCACCTCTGGACGGGGCTTGGCTACTACGCTCGGGGACGTAACCTGCACAAGGCGTCGCGTCAGGTGGTGAACGAGCATGGTGGGGAGCTGCCGGTGCACAGTCTCGACGCGCTGGCTGAACTGCCGGGCATCGGGCGCTCCACGGCCGGTGCCATCATCGCGCAGAGTCGTGGCCGGCGTGCGGTGATCCTCGATGGCAACGTCAAGCGCAGCCTGTCCCGGCTGCATGCCGTGGAAGGCTGGTCAGGGCGTTCGGCCGTGGCTCGTCGGCTGTGGGCGCTGGCCGAGTATTACACCCCCCACGAGTACGTGACCGATTACACTCAGGCGATGATGGATTTCGGAGCGACCCTGTGTCGGCGTGGCCAGCCGGACTGCCCATCCTGCCCCTTCGCCGATGTCTGTGTGGCCCGTGGGCGGGGGGAAGAGCGCCGTTTCCCTGAATCGAAACCCAGGAAAGTGCTGCCGACCCGTACGACCCGCATGCTGTTGCTGCAGGATGCCGAAGGGAGGGTCCTGCTGGAGCGTCGTCCGTCCAGTGGGCTCTGGGGTGGTCTCTGGAGCCTGCCCCAGTTCGATGACGATGAACAGCTTCAGGCCTGGCTGGACGCTCATGTTCCAGACGCGGAACTGGGACGCACCTGGTCGCCCTTTACCCATGTCTTCAGCCACTTTCGCCTGGAGATCACGCCGCAGCCGGCGCGCTGCAATGCTGCCTTGGCCGTAGACGAGGCGCGCCGCTGGTATGACCCCGGCGAACCTGCCAGCATCGGGCTGGCCGCACCGGTCAAGTCATTGCTGACCACAATGGCGCCTTTCACGCTTGAGCCGACCGGGGCCTGACCCAGAGCCTGGCGGTGCCAATTCGACAATGCCAATTCAAGGAGAGCGACCATGAGTCGGACCGTGTTCTGCCGTAAGTATCAGCAGGAGCTGGAAGCACTGCCGTTTCCGCCATTGCCTGGCAAGAAGGGGCAGGATATCCAGGCCCACGTATCGAGAAAGGCCTGGGAGGAGTGGCAATCCCTGCAGACTCGCCTGATCAACGAGAAGCATCTCAACATGCTTGATCCCGAGGCGCGCAGCTATCTGAGCGACCAGATGGAGCGCTTCCTGGACAACCGCGAAACCGATCAGGCGGAGGGCTATGTGCCGCGGGATCAGTGAGCGGATGGGCATTGCCGGGGTTTCGCCATCTTCATGAATCGGAAGGGGTTGACGCTGGGGGTAGTATCTTGTTTAATACGCACCGTTGGCAGCGGCCAGATAGCTCAGTCGGTAGAGCAGGGGATTGAAAATCCCCGTGTCGGCGGTTCGATTCCGTCTCTGGCCACCAATCTGCTGGGGTATAGCCAAGTGGTAAGGCACCGGTTTTTGGTATCGGCATTCCCAGGTTCGAATCCTGGTACCCCAGCCACGCCAACCCTTTTCCGATTCTGCATCTCGCCTGAGTCGGTTCCCGAGCCGGCATAGCTCAGTTGGTAGAGCAACTGACTTGTAATCAGTAGGTCCCGGGTTCGACTCCTGGTGCCGGCACCAATACAAGCCTAGCAGCTCACTGCTACGCGGGAATCTGCGAGAGAAGAAAACCCAAGCCACTAAGGTGGCTCCCCATGCGTTTTGTCGTTTTGCATCTGCTGTTTCAACCAAGCAGGGGGCGACGATATGCGTATCATTTCAGTCATTTGCAGCAAAGGCGGGGTCGGAAAGACCACCACGACCGCGAACCTCGGCGGGCTTCTCGCCGATGCGGGCTACCAGGTCCTTATGGTCGACCTGGATACCCAGCCATCCCTCTCCAGTTATTATCGTCTCAGACAGACGGCGCCAGGCGGCGTCTACGAGCTTATCGCTCAAAACGATACTCGTCCTGAGCGGATCATCTCTCGCACGGAGATCGACGGGCTCGATATCGTCATCTCCAATGATCAACAGGGGCAACTGCCACAGCTTCTGCTCAACGCACCGGATGGACGATTCCGACTCGCCCACTTGCTGAGTGCCGAGTCGCTTGCCAGTTACGACTGCGTCCTGGTCGACACACAGGGCGCGAGGTCTGTCATGTTGGAATCGGCCGTTCTGGCTGCCGATCATACTCTGTCGCCTATCCCTCCTGACATGCTATCCGCCCGTGAGTTCGCGCGCGGCACTGTCGGTCTGCTCGATGATCTCAAGACGATGACGCGTTACACGACGCTGACAGTCCCACGGCTGTCGTTGATGTTCAACCGCGTCGATGAGACGCGAGATGGCAAGGATATCGTCAATCAGCTTCGAGAGCTGTACGTAGGCGATGAACGCATTCACGTGATGGATAGCCAACTTCGCATGCTGGCCGCGTTCCGACAGGCCTCGTCGCTTGGTGAGCCGATACACCGCTTCGAACCGGTCAAACCGTATGCAGGACGGAAGACCCCAGCGGGCGCCGACCTAATTAAAGCGATTGCTATGGAGCTCAATCCAGAATGGGCCTCGGCCATTGATGCGATGCGCAGCAACCGCGGCAACGGAGAGGAGCGCGGCCATGTCTGCCATTGAACATACCTCCGATGTACCGGTCATTGGCCACCTTCCACCGCATCGTCTCGAGGCAGAGCAGTCCGCACTCGGCGCCGTGATGCTCGACAACCAGGCCTGGGACGAAGTCGCTGATCGGGTGTCGCCAAGCAGCTTTTACCAGCCAGCCCATCAACGCATATTTTCAGCTATCCAGCAGTTAGTTACTGCGCAAAACCGGTGCGGAGAAGCGAGAGGTGGAACGCCAGGAGGAGCTCTGATTTAGATAAAATGAACCATAACGAGTTTAAATTTCCTGCTGTAGTGGCACTTGATCTGGGCTCTTCTATGACTTTCGCTTGAGTCGTAGGAGATGCCCCACCATGACCGGCCGTAACATCCGCATCAACTTCCCCATGGCCGTATCCTTGGCCGCTGTACTCACCTTCTCCGCCAGCGGCACCATGGCGCCGTCCGCATCCGACAGTCTCTACTACCAGATCGGTAGTGCATTCCCGTTTCCAGTCAGCGCCGGCCGGCTACAACCCCTTCGCACAAGGGATCGGCATCCGCTGGAATGCCGGCATGACGTGCGGCAATTTCGATCTCGGAGCGACGATGTCCAACCAGCTCAATGGTATGACCCGAGGTTTCCAGAACCTCATGGGGTCCGGTGGATGATTCCATGAGCTTCATAGTGGTGCGAAACGATGCCATGAATGGTGCGTTGAGCATGGGGAAAGGCGCACCATAAGTTGGCGCTCGCGACGACTCTCTGGCTCGATAATTTCGTTAACGATCAAAATAATTCCCTGAATAGAAGACGTTTTCTGGGAGTGTACATTTATGGTGCATAAAACCCTTCCGAGTGGAGTACGAATGCGCACCATTTTATGTATATCCATGCACCTTTATCGAACTTCTGAAAAATTATGTTTTTTACGATTTTTGGGGCTTGAGGTCTCCAGAGGGGTGATGCTAATGTTGAGCTGTACTCAACTTAAGGTGAGTGGGACTCAAGTTTTAAGAAAATGATGAGCGCCATGAAACCGCGCGTTCGCCATAATAATTCCAACGGTGGGGTAGAATCGTCATGGGGTATGAATGGCAATTTTCCGTTCTGTATCAATACTGGCCGATATTCGTGCGGGGTGCGATTACAACGTTGGAGATAACGCTCCTGTCCGCCTTGTTGGCGCTTGTCATCGGGTTGCCGGCGGGAGTGGGAAAAGAAGCCAGGATGTGGCCGATACGCTGCGTATGCTCCGTTTATATCGAAGTCATTCGGGGCACGCCGGCACTGGTGCAGATCGTTTGGATATATTACTGCCTTCCGATTATCCTGGGCGTCCAGCTTTCCGGAAAAACGACGATGATCGTGGCGCTTGGGCTGCATGCTGGCGCCTATGTGGCCGAGATCTTCCGGGCGGGCATCGCCTCGGTGGACAAGGGGCAGTTTGCGGCAGCCAAATCGATAGGGATGGGTTATTGGCAATCGCTACGTCGTATCATCCTTCCGCAAGCCGTCAAAACCATGATTCCCCCTTTTATCAACGAGTTTGCGACACTATTGAAGCTTACGACGCTGGGGTCGGCCATTGCCGTATATGAACTGCTGCATGAGTCCAATAACTTGATCGCATCAATCTACCGTCCTCTTGAGGTGTATACCTTTCTTGCGGTCGTTTTCTTCATGATCACTTATCCGTTCATTTACATGTCGTTACGCCTCGAAAGACGACTCAAGAGAGGTGAGTAAGCCACCATGTCCGCACTCGTTGAAATACAAGACGTGAAGAAATCGTTCGGATCGAACGAGGTACTGAAGGGCGTTTCGATCGCGGTAGAACCCCATGAGGTGCTGGTTGTCATCGGTGCCAGTGGGTCCGGAAAGAGCACTCTTTTGAAGTGCATCAACTTTCTCGAAACGTACGATGAAGGGCGAATTGTATTCGATGGAAAGCTGGTCGGTTACAAGGAGAACGACCAGGGTCGTGACATAGCGCCCGAGAGCGAAACGCGCGAGATAAGAAAGAACATCGGCATGGTGTTCCAGAACTTCAATCTGTTTCCCCACAAGTCCGTTCTGGAGAACGTCATCGAAGGACCGGTGCAAGTCAAGGGCGTTACGAAATCGGAAGCCATCGAGTATGCCGATGAGCTGTTGAAGAAAGTCGGTCTCGCCGACAAACGCGATGCGCGTCCCTCGACGCTCTCGGGAGGTCAGCAGCAGCGAGCCGCGATTGCACGTTCGCTCGCCATGCGGCCGAAACTCATGCTCTTCGACGAGCCGACGTCCGCCCTCGACCCCGAGCTGGTCGGCGAGGTGCTCGCCACGATACGCGGTTTGGCCGAGGAGGGAATGACGATGATCATCGTCACTCATGAAATGGCCTTTGC
Organism: Billgrantia endophytica; assembly: GCF_002879615.1. Classification (GTDB taxonomy): domain Bacteria; phylum Pseudomonadota; class Gammaproteobacteria; order Pseudomonadales; family Halomonadaceae; genus Halomonas; species Halomonas endophytica. Next base: position 33,897 of record NZ_PNRF01000008.1, on the reverse strand, counting down.
GCGAGACGTGGCGGACCGCGTCATTTTCATGGATGACGGAATAGTGGCGGAGGAAGCTTCGCCGGAAGAGATTTTCACCAACCCCAAAGCACAGAGAACGCAGGATTTTCTGGCGCGTGTGCTCAACCAAAGAAAGGTCTTGCCATGAAAACAACAAAGCTTACCATCTCCCTCTTACTGGCCTTGGCCATGGGCCTGGGAGCCGTCTCCACGGCAGTGGCGCAATCGCTACAAGACATCGTGAACCGTGGGACCATTCGAATCGGCTATATCCCCTCTCCTCCGGGGACGATCATGGACCCCGTCTCGGGCGAGTTGAGAGGTTTCTACGTCGACGGCATGCGTGAAATCGCCGAGCAGATGGGCGTGGAGCCGGAGTTCGTCGAAACGACATGGGGGAACTTCGTCGCGGGGCTGCAATCCGGCCAGTTCGACGTTTCCATCGCCGGTACCTTCGCCACCGTGCAGCGCTCCATGGTGGTCGATTTTACCACTCCCATTTTCTACCTCGGTTATGGCGCCATCGTACGCACCGACGAGACTCGCTATGAAACACTCGAGGACATGAACGATCCGGATACTCGCATTGCCGTCGTGCAAGGCGGGTCCGCGGAGGACTTCGCGCGCCGCAACATGCCCGAGGCCACGATCATCTCCCTGGATACGGGCAATCTGACGGCGCCCTTCGTCGAGGTCATGTCCAACCGTGCCGACGTGGCCATCGAAGACGGCTACACCATGAGCAGGTTCATCGAGCAGCAGCCATCGGTTATGAACCTATTCGAAGAAAACCCCTACAACTTTACGCCGATCGCCTGGTCGGTCCGCAAGGGTAACACCGATTTGCTGTCGACCCTCAATGCGGGAGTCGACATGCTGATTTCATCCGGCCAGTGGGATGCATTGGCTCGCGAGTACGTGGATGGCGAGGAAGCCACTCGCTATATCAATGCCCCCAACTTCATCGCCTTCCCGCGTCCGGCCAACGCTGGTACGACCTCTGAAGAGTGATGAGGCTCATGCAGGGTGATTATATTGGTATCGCCCTGCCACCTGGTTCCAGGGGAGGGACGATGAAACAGCAGATACTGGATTGGATCGAAGAGGATCGCGGTCTCATCGTGGGTTTTCTTCGAGACTTCGTCAGAGCCAAGTCCCCCAATCCACCCGGCGACACCCGGGCAGCGATGGAACATATACGCGATTTTCTCGATGCACGGGAAGTCGCTTATGACCTCGTCGTTCGTGACGAGACGATGCCGAACCTGATGGCGAGCCGATCTTTCCAGGAGGGTGGCAAGCACTTGGTGCTGAATGGTCATATCGATGTCTTTCCTGCCGAAGAGGATGGAAGCTGGATCCATCCACCCTGGGAGGGGCGCATCGTCGACGATGTCATTCATGGCCGCGGCATTGCCGACATGAAGGTGGGAACCACCGCCTCCATCATGACATTCCTTTACTTGTCGCGATTGTCCAAAATGCTGCATGGCAGGCTCACCCTGACGGTGGTGTCGGACGAGGAGACCTTCGGTCCGAACGGCAGCCGGCACCTGTTCGAGAACTGTCCCGAGCGCGTTACCGGCACCGCCTGCCTGAACGGCGAACCCAGTAGCGCCCAGACGGTGCGCTTCGGCGAGAAGGGTACCGTCTGGCTGCGCTTCGAGATGACGACCGCGGGAGGCCATGGCGCCTATCCGCATCTGGGCGAAAACGCCATCGACCGGGCCTTCGCCTTGATTCAGGAACTGCGGGAGTTCACCCATCGCGACGTGGAGGAGTCCGAGGCGATCGCTGCCCTTCTCGGTAAATCCGGCGAGATGTACGACATCGCCTACGGAGAGGGGGCCGCCGAGGTGGCGCGTTCGATCACCATGAACGTGGGAACCATGCAGGCCGGACCCAAGGTCAACATGGTCGCCTCTCGATGTACCTTCGAAGTGGATTTTCGTCTTCCTGTCGGAATGGCATGCGCCTCGCTCCTCGAATGGATCGACTCACTGTCGGCCATGCATGCCTTCAGCTATGTAACGCTGTTGGTGAACGAGTCCAACTGGATCTCTCCGGACAATGAGCTGACCGCCGCCGTCAAGCGAAACGCAAGAAGCGTCACGGGCATCGAACCCGCCGATGTGATCGGTTTGGGAAACACCGATGCTCGCCTTTGGCGATACCGGCGGGTGCCGGCCGTCGTCTATGGTCCCACGCCTCGTGGCATGGGTGGCAACGACGAACAAGTGCCGATCGAGGAGGCGCTGAATGTCGTGCGGGTGCACGCTCTTTCTGCCTTCGATTACTTGAGCAACAAGGGAGCCTGAACATGTTTGATTACCCGGACTGGAAGACACTGCGGCAGTCGACTTTCATTCAGTCGAAGTTCTTTCCCCACTTGGCCGAGGATACGCCCACCTTCTTCGGCGTTCCACAGGCGCTCTCCAAAGAGGATCTACTTGGTGCCGATGTGGTCATCATCGGTGCGCCATACGTGGCGGGATGGGGAGATCAATATTTCGGTGTCGACAAGAAGGAGTGGCTGCACTCATGCAAACGGGTGCGTCAGCAGTCGATTCGCTATCGCTCCGGATACATCCAGGATTTTGACTTGGATGTTTTTGAAACGATGAAGGTCGTCGACTATGGCGATGCCGACATTCCTCCCGAGGCCAGCTATGCGGGAACGGTCTCGAACATTCTCGAGGCTCAGGCGGCGGTGGAGAGAAAGGTGAAGGATGCGCTTGAGGCGGGGGCTGTGCCGATCGTGATCGGCCAGAACTCGCCCTGCGGTTCCTATGCCATCGCCAAGCCACTTTCCGAGAGTGTCGATGGGCCGGTTGGCATGGTGAGCCTGGACACTCACTGGGATGCCAATACGGCGGATCGTTTCTCCATGGACCCGCGCATCGCCGGCTCGGGAAACTGGAAGGACTCGGTCTACAAGAACTTGGCGAACTTTCATCCGAGGCACCTGGTGGAGATTGGCGAGCGAGGCATGCTGGAGCATCCGGACATCGTGCGTCGATATCTGCGTGACGGTGCCGAATTCATCTCCGGCTGGCGCTTGCGTACGGAGCTGGGCATCGAGGGCACGGTCAAGCTATTACCCAAGGCTTTCGACGGGACGGACGCCGTTTACGCGCATTTCGATCTGGATGTCATGGGCGGCGCGGGGCCCGCACCGGGCGATATTCTCGGCGAACTCGCCGAGCCCATCGGCATGACGGATTACGAGGTCATACGGATAGCGCACGAAAGCGGCAAGCTCGGTTGCAATGCGTTGTCCTTCATCTGCATTCCTCCCGGCTCTCCCGTCATGTACCGGGTCGTGGTATATTGCATCATGTATTTCATAGCTGGATTGGCGATGAGAAAATCATGAAATCATCCATGGGGCATAACATCAGGCAATTGCGTAAGCAGAAAAAAAAACTCAACTCGATATAGCGCAAGAGTGTGGCTGCACCGTCAGTTTTCTGTCCAAACTGGAGCATGGGAATACGGATGCCTCATTGAACATGTTGCATCGCATAGCCGCTTCGCTGGATGTGAACATCGGCACGCTTCTGGCATCCGACTCCTTGGGTAAATCCCGGATCGTTCGGGCGAAGGATAGGAAGTTCTCGACGGATCAGCTCGTGAGAAGGGGAGATGGAGTAAAGCTCGAAATGGTGTCGGAGCGGGCGATGGATACGCTATTGCAGGTAAATCTACACCATATTGCCAAGGGCGGACGCTCCGACGGGCAAATCACCCACATGGGGGAGGAGTTCATTTATGTATTGAAAGGAACAATAGAGCTTTATTTGGGAACGGAGAGTCATACGTTGGCCAAGGGGGACTCCGCATTCTTCAAATCCTCGGAACCGCATGGTTATGCAAACGTAGGGAATACACCTGCCACCATTCTATGGCTCAACACTCCCCCTACTTATTGAGTGCATTTCCCTGATATAGGGCTCGTTCTCAATTATCGTTAGCAGAAGGCAAGGTAATAATGGATATAGGCGCGCTGTTAAATGGGAACTGGCTCTGGGATCGCCTGAACGACCTGGCCGCCATTGGCGCCTTGTCGAATGGAGGCGTGTGTCGCGAGGCCTTGAGCGATGGTGAGCGGTCGGCGCTGGTATTGCTGGCGGAGTGGGCGGGTCAACTCGGTTGCACGATCCACACCGATGCCATCGGCAACCTGTTCATACGCCGCGAGGGTATCGAAGCGCTTCCCCCCGTGTTGATAGGGAGTCACATCGACACCCAGCCCGTGGGTGGCAAGTATGACGGTACCTACGGCGTACTGGCGGGGCTGGCCCTCTTGGAAGCGTTTCACCGGGCGGGAGTCGAGCACCGGCGACCCATAGAAGTGGTGGCGTGGACCAACGAGGAGGGCAGTCGCTTCTCTCCAGCCGCCATGGGTTCCGCATGCTTCACGGGGCATGCCGACCATGAGACATTGCGTGAACTGAGGGACGTAGACGGTACAAGGCTTGGCGACGAGCTCGACCGTACGCTGCTGAAGCTCGAGAGGCTCGGTGCGACACGCCGGGAATTCGGCTTCCCCGTCCACTGCTATCTTGAAGCCCATATAGAGCAAGGTCCCATTCTCGAAGCGGAGGGGGCCGTCGTTGGAATAGTGAATGCGATTCAAGGCGCCAACTGGTACCAATTCGAAGTGCGTGGCTCGGTGGCCCATGCGGGGACAACGCCTCGTGCCCTAAGAAAAGATGCCTTTGCGGGGGCAATGGAGCTGGCGGCGGCGTTGAGGGAGCAAGCCACGGACCCCGATGACGAGGTTCGTTTTACCATCGGCAGGTTCATTCTCCAGCCTGGTTCTCCGAACACCATTCCCGACTCGGCGACCTTCACGGTCGATCTGCGGCATTATGACAATACGCTTCTGGAGCGGCTCGATCTCGCCTTTTCGAAGCTGGCGGAACGCAAATGGGCCAACTGCAGCGTCGAGATGAGGCGTGAGATGTGCCTGGGAACCGTGCGCTTCGACGATGGGTTGCTGAATGTATTGGAGCGTACCGCCAAGCGACAGGGAATCGAATACCGTCGTCTCTCCTCGGGAGCCTTTCATGACGCCGCTCACTTGGCCAGACACTGCCCTTCGGCCATGTTGTTCATACCGTGCGAAGGCGGGATTAGCCATCATCCCCACGAGAGAATCACCAAGGAGGACGCCATCGCTGGCGCCCGGGTATTGGCCGAGGCCGTCATTTCCATTGCCTAATACTACAGACGTAGTTGTCATGGTGATCGAGCCTTCATCCGTATGCACTGGTGGCGACAATGACATTGCCAGGCGCGATACTGAGGCAGCCTATTTCCGTGCGGGGGGCATCTTGCCCTTCGTGCTGGATCAACTGTTGGATCATGCCGCAGGTTCCACGTCCTCAGCCCAGAGAGCGATTGCCCAATGAAAGCCATCACTATCGAGACTTATGGAGGCCCGGAGGTCCTGCAGCTTCGCCAGGACGTGCCAGAGCCGCAAGCAACCCCCGGGCACGTCGTGGTGAAAGTCGCGTATGCGGGGATCAACTTCATGGACGTGCACACGCGCCAAGGCAAATACGCCTCCTCGGTCACGTATCCGGTGCGCGCGCCTTGTACGTTGGGCATGGAAGGGGCGGGTGAAGTGGTCGCGGTAGGCGAGGGCGTCGATCACCTGGTCGCCGGTGATCGCGCCGCGTGGTGTATCGCCTGGGGCAGCTATGCCGAGTATGCCCGAGTCCCTGTCACCAAGGTCGCCAAGATTCCGGATGCCATCCCTTTCGACCTGGCCGCCGCGGCGATCTTCCAAGGCGCTACCGCCCACTATCTGGTCGAAGACATCGCGCAGCTGCACAGCGCCAGCACCTGCCTGATCCACGCGGCCTCCGGCAGCATCGGCCAGTTGCTGGTACAAATGGCCAGGCGCCGGGGGGCAACGGTATTCGCCACCGCCAGTACTGAGCGCAAATGCGCGATCGCGCTGGAGCGCGGGGCGCATTACGCCATGGGCTACGACAAGGGAGGTTTCGCCGACCGCGTTCGCCAGCAGACCCAGGGCCGTGGCGTCGATGTAGTATTCGACTCGGTGGGCAAAAGTACCCTGCGCGACAGCTTCAGAGCGTGCCGAACGCGGGGGTTGATCGTCAACTACGGCAACGTCTCGGGCTCCCTCACCGATCTTGATCCCATCGAACTGGGCGAGGCGGGCTCGCTGTTCCTGACGCGGCCCCGGTTGGCCGATCACATGAGCGACGGGCCGACCGTACAGCGGCGCGCCGATGCGGTATTCGCCGCCATCCTCGAAGGTTCGTTGCGTATCGACATCGAGGGGCATTACTCGATGGACGATGTACAACAGGTCCACGCACGTATCGAAGCGCGCGAGCAAATTGGCAAATCAGTGATGCGTATCGTCAACAATCACTGAAACCTAGATTCATAGAATAACCGCAGCACTTTGGACCACCCGGTAGAAGCGAGAAGGCCAGCGCCGGTACCCTTCTCGGCTCACCGACCAAAGTGAAGCAGAGCATGGGATACCGACAGCTGACCCAGATCCAACGATATCAGATTCACGCCCGTCATGACCTAGGCAGGAGCCAGCGGCAGATCGCTAGAGAGCTTGGCCTCCACAGCAGCACGATCAGCCGTGAGCTGCGCCGCAATGCCACCTGCAGTGGCTATGATCCCGAGCAGGCGCAATCACTCAGCGATCACCGGCGTAGAACCGCCTGGAAGTGGACGAAGCGCTTGTCCAGTATGATCACTGCCGTCGTCGATCGACTGCGTGAGGAGTGGAGTCCTGAACAGATCAGCGATTTCATGGCGCCCCTGGTCAGCGCTGGTGTCAGGCACCTGTGGATCGGGCCTGGTGACATGGGTAGAGCGCCGTAGTGGTTACCTGTTGGCAGCACGGCTGACCAAGGTCTCAGCAGAGCTGACGCAGGCAGCCATGATCCGGTTGCTGAAGCCCCGCCGAGGTGCTGTACACAGCATCACGCTGGATAATGGCTCGGAGTTCGCCGGCCACGAGGGCGTAGCCAAGGCGGTGACCGCAGCGACCTACTTTTGTGATCCCCTATTGTTCCGGGCAACGTGGGAGTAACGAGAATACCAATGGCCTGATACGGCAGTATTTCCCCAAGGGAACGGACTTTCGAAAGGTCAGTGATGCCGAGGTAGGTGAGGTAGCTGAATGACCGCCCCAGAAAGCGTCTCGGATATCGAACACCGGCACTGGTGTTCCTGGGTGAATACTCAGGGGCACTGAACACCGCAGGTGCTGCGCTTATTGCTTGAATTCAGGAAATCCAGGCTAGTTGTCGAAGTGGATTTCGAAGATTACATCGAAGGTGCCGTCCGCTTTCAATTCGGCCATGGCCTCATTGAATGCTTCTGCCAATGCCTCGTCACGTTGCCGGAATGCGGCGCCGATGCCCGGTCCGTAGATGGATTCAGGACCGGTCACCAGTTCGCCTTGCCGTGTAAAACGGTCATCGTTGAACATAGTCCTCTGGGCCAGGGGGAACGCGGTGAACACCAGGTCGAGTCGACCAGCGTGCATGTCGGCAACCACCGAACCAGAGTCAGCGTAGCGACGGATCTCTGCACCAGGGTAGAACTGAGTGACGTACTCGTCCTGGATGGTCCCTTGCTGAACGCCTATCGCCATGCCCTCAAGCGGGCCATTCATATCGTGCTCGGCGTCAGCCTTGCCGACCCAGACAGAAGGCACCTGATAATACGGATCCGAGAACAGAACCTGGTACGAGCGCTCTTCGGTAATGTTCATTGCCGATGCAATGAGATCGAAATTTCGCACTTGTAGTGCCGGAATGATGCCATCCCAAGCTTGCTCAACCCACACGCATTCGCGCTGCATTCGTTCGCAGGCAGCGTTGACGAGTTCTACCTCGAAACCAGTAATAGTGCCGTCCGGTAGCTTGTACTGATAGGGCTCATAGGGCACATCGACGCCGATGCGCAGCGGTCTTTCTTTCGCATTGGCCACTCCTCCGAGCAGGATAGCTGCTAACAGCAGAGTGGAGAGGGTATGAATTCGCATATTGGTTTCCTCGCAGTTTGTTTTGTCGTGTGAGCGTGGGTGATACCGGGTCGGTCTTGTTATGCCGTTATGGGTTGAGGACGAAACGAGAGAACCTCGCTCCGGAGAACTTGGCGTATTCGTGACTTAGGTTGTCTTGCAGGATTGATTCGGCCAGTCGCCCGGCATGGAAGGCTGCCAGGCTGATACCGCTGTGACTGCTTAGGCCATAGGCTCCAGGGTATTGCCGTGACGCTTCATAGAGAGGGTGGCCGTCTGGTGTCATCACGCGCAGCGCTCCCCACGAGCGCACCAGTCGCGCACGGGCGAGAAACGGAAAGATGCGTACCGCGCGATCGGCCAACTGCTGCATGACTGGCAGGGTCACCCCCCTGTCGAAACCGACCTCTTCCTGGGTGTCCCCGATCAAGTACGCGCCACTAGCCGTCTGTCGGACCTGTGGGGTGGGCAGTTGGGCAACCTTCGGTAGGCGTTCAGTCACCAAGACCTGGCCGCGCACCGGACGCACCGCCCCACTGAGCCCCAGCATCGGCGCTAATGCCGCACTGCCCAGGCCAGCAGCGAGGATAAGGCGCTCAGCCTCGTAGGTGCCGCGCGAGGTCACCGCTCGAAAGCCATTCATGAGAGGAGTGAGCAAACGCACCTCGCTGGCAGGACGATAATCGAGCCCGAGCCCAAGATTCGCTGCGAACAGCGCGCGCAGTAGATACAGGGGATTGCAATGGCCGTCATGGGGCGACCAGGTACCACCGTGCACGTCCTCGCCGAGCCCCGGGAGATACGAGGCAAGCGATTTGCGGTCGAGATATTGCCAGCGGAATTGGCGCGCCAGGGCGGGGGATGCCGCTTGGATCGCCGAGTACTCGCGTTGTCGCGCCCCTGCCTCCTCCTGATCGAAGCAGAGATCGACCCCACCCCGGTGTTCGTATTCGAGGTCTAGCCCGGTGCGCCCCTCGAGTTCAGCGGCAAACTCAGGCCAGGCCAGGCTCGCTTCGAAACTGAGTTCGGCATAGGCTGGCATGCCTGCGCCCTTGCCCTGCACCCAAGTGAGACCGGCGTTACCCCGCGAGGCGCGCAGGGTGTCGTCGCTGCCATCGAGCACCGTGACGCGGCGACCTGCACGCAGCAGACCATAGGCCACTGCCATACCGACCACACCACCGCCGATGATTAGGAAATCCTGCTGCATGCCGTCCGCTTCTTGTGAGTGGTATGCCATCGACGATAGCGAGGCGAACGGTATACGATCCAATACCAATAATTGTCATGACGATACACAAATATTATGAAGCTCCCCCATCTTCGCGATAAGCAGGTACTTGCTTTCAAGCAGGTCATGGAATGCGGCACGGTTTCCGGTGCGGCAAGGCGCATGCTCATCGCCCAGCCCGGGGTGACTCGCCTGCTCAAGCAGCTTGAGCATGATCTGGGCTTTCACCTGTTTGAACGGGTGCGTGGCCGCTTGATACCGACACCTGAAGCGCGCCTCTTCCATCGCGAAGTACAGCGGGTATGGACCGGCATCGACCATCTGCGCGATACCGCACGACGGATACGGGAACGAGAAGTGGGGGGGCTCAGAATCAGCGCCATGCCTCTTCTTGGCATGACCTTTTTACCCGATGTCCTGGCCGAATTTGCCCCTGCCCACCCCGATACCCGGATCGAACTCGCCACCTTTCGCTCCGAACAGGTCGTCGAAGATGTCATCACCCAGCGCAGCGACCTTGGCTTCGCCATCGTGGCTGACAACGACGACCGCGTGAACAGCGAACGTTTTCGTCTCGACAGCTTGTGCGTACTGCCAAACAGGCATCCGCTCACCGCACGCGAGCGCATTTACGCAGAGGATCTGCATGACCAGGCGTTAATCTGCTTCGAGCCCCAGGATCCGCTGCGTCGGGCACTCGATGGGTTGCTGGAAGAAACGTGCATACAGCCGCGCCGATGGCTTGAAGTCTCACTGGCCCTTCAGGCCGCGCGTCTGGTCGCCAGGGGGGCCGGTATTGCCATTCTCGATCCCATCAGCGCCAGGGCCTTTGGTGGGGACTCGCTGACGCTGCGTCCCTTCGAACACAATTTGGGGGAAGATTTCGCGTTGTTGACGCCGCGCGACCAGCCGCTGTCGCGGCTTGCCCGGGATTTCGTCGCCGCCTTCCGCCAAGGCCTCGAACAGGCCACATCGATCCCGTTGCAGGCGGCTGAACGGCCTGCGTAAGCACGTTGCCCCTCTCCCTATCGGCTAGCGTCTATAACATTTCTGAATGAGATGGCCAAATTTATGTATTGGTTATTATGCTTCCTGCGATGATAGCTTTCACTCTGGCCTGGCTCGATCTCGGTACGCATTACCGCTGAACGTTTGGGTATTCCAAGAGGGCCCCGCTCACTGCGGAGAGAGGGAAGTGACAGCGGGAGAGATACGTCGAATGGTTGAGCTGTTGCGGACCCAATCGAATCAAGGCCTTTACGGTTAGTGAACTGCTTTCTGACGCCAATGGACAGAGCATCGAGGTGAGCGGCTATTCTCGCTTGCGCCCACCCTTCAAGCTGATTATGCCGGGACAACTGAGTCTAATCCAATAGGCAACAAGATGGTCAACCTCCGTCAGATCGAAGCTTTCCGGGCAGTCATGGTGCATAAGACCGTGACCCGTGCTGCTCAGACGCTGCACGTCTCACAGCCTGCCGTGAGCCGGCTCATCGCCGACCTTGAATATCACGTGGGCTTTTCCTTGTTCAAGCGAGACAAGGGGCGACTGGTCCCGACTCCAGAAGCGCAGGCGCTCTATGAAGATGTCGAGCGAGCCTTCGTGGGGCTTGACAAAATCACTGAAACTGCAAAAGAGATCCGCGAGTTCCGCACCGGCCGACTGTTTATCAGCTGCATGCCAGCATTGGCATTGAGCGTACTTCCGATCATGGTACATGACTTTTCTGCACGGCATCCGGGCATAACCGTCTCGCTTCAGGCACATAGTTCTCAGCGGGTTCTTGAGTGGGTCGGGACTCAGCAGTGCGACCTGGGATTCATGGGTATGCACATCGAGGATCCGGCAGTAACCATCTTACCCCTGGCAACAGGCTGCCTTCGACTGATGATGCAGCCATCCCACCCCTTGGCTAGGAAGCAGGTGGTATATACCCAGGATTTGGAGGATCAGCCATTCGTTTCCTTGGGCCAGCTACAGGATGTCAGGCCGCTCATCGACCAAGCCTTTCATGCGGCGGGTGTCAAGCGGCGCATGCGCATAGAGACACAGCTGTCCAGCGTAGCGTGCGAGCTGGTGAAAGCGGGAGCAGGTGTATCGTTGATCGATCCCGTGACGGCAAGTTTTTACTCCAAGCAAGGGTTGGTATCGAAACCTTTTCTTCCCGCGATCGACTTCCATTACAGCGCAGTCCTTCCCGCCTATCGTCCTCCGGCACGCCTGGCAATGGAATTCCTGGAGGATGCCAAGGTCCAGCTCCAGCGGTTGATCGACGCTGAAGGCGACGCTTCCTATAACATTGGTGAATAGGGTCGGCAAAAAACGGCATTAGTTTGCATGATCTCGCAGTGCTAGCTTCTAAGTCGTGGTGTCGATATGGCAGTGCAGCAATCATGAAGGGCTCTGGCTCTGTCGATATTGACTGACCTTTACAACAACAAACCCAAGGATCCCAAGCATGATGAATAGACGGGTACTACTCACTGCATCCATGACTGGCGTGATTGGACTTGCATCAGCATCAGTACAGGCAGATACCCTGTATATAGGCGCTTATGGTGGCTCATCGGAATATGCGATGAAGGAATCCATCATTCCTGCCTTTCAAGAAAAGCATGATGTCGATATCGTATACGTTGCCGGTAATTCCACTGACACATTGGCGCGACTCCAAGCCCAGGCGGGCCAGCAGGAGCTGAACGTTGTTCTGCTCGATGATGGACCAATGTATCAGGCCGTGAACCTAGGGTTTTGCTCACCAATGAATGGCTTGGAGGCGCTGGACGATGTTTATGACATTGCCCGCTTTCCAAATGACAATGCCGTAGGCGTGGGCGTGGTGGCATCTGGTTTTGCCTACAACGCTGAAATGTTTGAGCGAAACGGATGGGAGTCACCGTCTTCGTGGCGTGACCTGGCCGACGAAAAGTTCCAGGGGAAAATTGTTGTTCCTTCGGTTAGCAATACCTATGGGCTGCATACCTTGGTTATGGCTGCCAGGCTAAATGGTGGGGGAGAGGACGATATCGACCCTGGGTTCGAATACATTCAGGATTCAGTCGTTCCGAATATCCTCAGCTTCGAAACCTCTGCAGGTGGAATGTCACAGCTTTTCCAGAATGAGGAAATTGCACTTTCGGTTTGGGGGAGTGGGCGTGTTCAGGCACTGGCAGATACCGGATTTCCAGTGAAGTTTGCTTATCCTGAAGAGGGAGCAGTTGCCTTGATGGTTGCAGGGTGCATTGTTGATGGCAGTGGTGAAGACGAACTCTCCAGAGCTTTCATGGCGCACCTTCTCTCTCCTGAGATCCAGGCTGTCCTCGCGGACACTCAGGGCTGGGGGCCATCAAATCGATACACCGAGCTCGATGATGAATTGGCGGCGAGCTTGCCCTACGGTGACCGTATCGATCACCTGACCTCAGTGGATTGGGACACTATTAATCCACAGCGCATGGAATGGACAAATCGCTGGAATCGTCGCGTCGAGCGTTGATCAAGCCAATCCAACAATTCCATGCCTGGTGACCCCTGCCTGCCAATAGCCGCCAGGCAGGGGTTTGGGAGAGTCCTACCATGAGCTATCTGAGCCTGACGTCATTAACCAAATGCTATGGGCCCACCACTGCCGCTGAAGATATTACATTGGAGATCGAGAAAGGGGAGTTCGTCTCACTTCTTGGACCCTCCGGCTGCGGCAAGACTACCACCCTCCAGATGATCGCCGGGTTCGTAGAGCCGACCCGGGGGCGTATCCTCATGGACGGTGAAGACATCACTCATCGCAAGCCGAATGAGAGAGGCATTGGGATCGTATTCCAGTCCTATGCCCTTTTCCCGCACATGACGGTGGTCGATAACGTGCGCTTTGGGCTGGAAATGCGGCGTGTCCCCGCAGCCGAAAGCCGGCAGCGTGTGGGGGAGGTACTGGAGCTTGTCCATCTCGACCAGCTTAAGGACCGCTACCCTCGGGAGCTCTCCGGTGGACAGCGTCAACGCGTGGCTCTTGCGCGTGCCCTCGTGATTCAACCACCGCTTTTGCTGCTCGATGAGCCGCTGTCCAACCTCGATGCCAAGCTTCGTGAGGACATGCAGATCGAGCTCCGCAATATTCAACAGCAGGTCGGTACGACCACACTCATGGTCACCCATGACCAATCCGAAGCCCTTTCTCTCAGTGACCGTGTCGTTGTCATGAACCAGGGGCGCGTAGTGCAAGTCGATGAGCCTTTCAATGCCTATGAACGGCCTAGCGATGCCTTCGTCAGCTCATTCGTCGGCAAGACTAACCTGCTTACTGGCCTGATCGGGAAGAGGCAAGGCGACCAGACAGCCATACGCCTGGGTGATGCGACTCTCAAGCTCACGCTAGATGGTCCTCGTACCAGCAATCAGATACAGATCTCCATTCGCCCAGAGAAGCTCGAATTGACGGATTGCGCGAGCGGTAAGCTCAAGGGCCGGGTGAAGACACGGTTGTTCCTTGGTAACCACTGGCTCTATCAGGTCGACAGCAGTGCCGGTGAGTTATTCATCACCCAGCCCAACCTGGGGAAACGAGGCGTCGCGGTAGGTGATGACGTAGGTATCAGTTGGTCTCCCGGTGCCATTCGGCTACTTGAGGAGAAGGTCCATGGCTGAACTTGCATCGACTCTTCCGGCGACGACACCACGGTTCTTTCCAAAGTCGCTGATTCCATGGCTATTGAGCGCTCCTGGGGCGATATTCTTCCTGCTGCTGCTGGGCATGCCGTTGTTGATGACCCTAGTGCTCAGTTTCAATGGTTTTGATTATGCCGAAGGAATCATTGCTACCTTCAGTTTTGCGAATTATATGGAGGTCATTAAGGACGGCTACTTTCACGAGATATTCTTTCGAACCTATGCCATTAGCATGGCTGTCGTGGTGCTGTGCATAGCCATTGGTGTGCCAGAAGCTTATATCCTCTCAAGAATGCGTAGCCCATGGCGGTCACTGTTCCTTGTTGTAACCTTGACTCCACTGCTTATCTCAGTGGTAGTGCGTACCTTGGGCTGGGTACTGCTCATCGGTGGTAATGGTTTGCTGGGAAAAACACTGGAAGCCCTGGGCATTGCCGACGCCAGTGCGGGTAACCTTATGTATACCCATAGCGGCATCATTCTGGCGCTGGTTCATGTGCTAGTGCCCTTTATGGTGATCTCGGTATGGGCTGCCCTGCAGAAGCTCGATCCTTCCGTGGAGCATGCGGCGTTGTCGCTCGGCGCCAGTCACACAACGGTCTTTCGTCGAGTCGTAGTGCCGCAGATCATGCCCGGCATACTCTCCGGAAGTTTGATTGTATTCGCTCTGGCCGCCAGCGCATTTGCCACTCCGGCGATACTTGGCGGGCGACGGCTAAAAGTCGCAGCTACCGCAGCTTATGACGAATATCTCAACACCATGAATTGGCCCCTTGGTGCGTCCATTGCAGTGATTCTACTGATTGCAAATGTGGTCGTGGTGATGAGTTACAACCGCATGATGGAACGGCGCTTCCGCCGGACATTGGGCTAGAAGGAGACACTCATATGCAAAACAATGGGAAACTGGCCCTGTGTTTTCACACCTTGTTCGTGATCTTCCTGATGGCACCGCTTGTTGTCGTTATGCTGGTCGCTTTCACCCCGAACGGTTATATCTCGTATCCCACGGACGGCTTCTCGCTCAGGTGGTTCCGAGCCATTCTCGAGAACCGCAGCTTTATACAGGCATTCTGGAATAGCCTCTATCTTGGCATCGGCGCCGCCAGTGTTTCTGCTGTACTCGCTGTGCCTGCTGCCCTGGCCATCGCTCGCTACCAATTTCGGGGGCGGGAGGCGCTAGTAAGCCTATTCCTTTCACCGCTGATGATTCCACATGTGGTGCTGGGTGTCGCCTTTCTCAGCTTTTTCTCGCGAATCGGTGTCTATGGCAGTTTCTACGCCTTGGTGGCGGCCCACGTGATCATCATCATGCCGTATACCATGCGCCTGGTGATGGCTTCGGTATTCGGCATGGATCGCCGGGTCGAACAGGCTGCGCTGTCACTGGGAGCCAGCCAATGGACGGTCTTTAGGCGTGTCACCATGCCGATTATCTTGCCTGGTGTTGCTGGCGGCTGGATTCTCGCTTTCACCACCAGCTTCGATGAGCTGTCGATGACGATTTTCGTTGCGTCTCCCAGCACGACGACGCTGCCTGTCCAGATGTACAACCACATCGCTCACACCATCGACCCGCTGATTACCTCTGTCTCGACCGTGCTGATCGTGTTGACGGCCCTGTTGGTTCTAATACTGGACCGCATCTATGGACTCGACAAAGTCCTGATCGGCAAGGGATGAAGAGATCATATGAAAACCTATGATTTTGCTATCGTCGGGGGCGGACTAGTAGGCAGTGCTATTGCCTATGGCCTGGCTAAGGCCGGCCACCGAGTCGCTGTGCTCGATGAAGGCGATGTTGCCTATCGGGCCTCTCGAGGCAACTTTGGGCTGGTCTGGGTCCAGGGGAAGGGGCTCGAAATCCCAAGCTATTCACAGTGGAGCATGAGCTCTGCATCTCTGTGGCCCAGTCTTTCGGAAGAACTCCGGGAACTCACTGAGGTGACAACTCAGCATCAAGCGCCGGGAGGCGTGCATCTCTGCTATAGCCAGAAGGAAATGGAGCTGCGGCAGGCTGATCTGACCTCGCTGGTCAAGGCGACCGGGGGGCAGTTCGATTTCGCCATGCTCGATCATGAACAGCTACGCGAGATGATTCCAGAAATCGGGGAGAGTATCACGGGGGCCTCATGGTCGCGCTGGGACGGACATGCCAACCCGCTTTATCTGCTACGCGGATTGCATGCCGGTTTTCTTCGCTGCGGCGGAACTTTCCTTCCCGGCAGCAAGGTTCACCGAGTGCATCGGAACGGGGACAGCTTCGTGATCGAGCGTGAGGGTGAACGAGTACAGGCAGAACGCGTGGTGCTCGCCGCCGGTCTCGGGAATCGACTCCTGGCCCCTCAGGTTGGGCTGCACGCCCCACTGATACCCAATCGAGGCGAAATCCTGGTCACTGAGCGCATGCGTCCCCTGCTGAATCTGCCGACCACGTATCTCCGCCAGACGGGGGAAGGCTCGATCTTGATGGGGGACTCCCACGAAGATGTCGGTTTCGACGAAGGCACCGAGACCCCAGTGCTGTCGAATATCGCCCAGCGAGCCGTGCGTGCCCTGCCAGCGCTGGCCAACACGCGGGTAGTACGTACCTGGGGTGCGTTGCGCGTGATGACGCCGGATGGCTATCCACTCTATCAGGCCTCGCTCTCCCACCCCGGCGCATTCGTGGCCTGCTGCCATAGCGGTGTGACCTTGGCTGCAGCCCATGCCAAACGTCTTGCCCCCTGGATCGCTGGTGATTCCTTGCCCAGCGAAATAGCCCCTTTCACCGCGGAGAGATTCGATGTTCAAACGGTTATCCCTGCCTGATGCCTCTGCACAGAAAACAGTGATCGTGTACTTCGATGGCCGGCAGGTCACTGCCCATGATGGCGATACCATTGCAGCGGCACTGCTCTCGGCCGGTGTCGAGGCATGCCGTACCACGCCGGTGAGCGGATCCCCGAGGGGCCCCTATTGCATGATGGGGGTCTGCTTCGAGTGTCTGGTCGAGGTGGACGACATTCCTAATGTCCAGGGTTGCCAAGTCCTTGTGAAGGACGGCATGCAGATCCGTTCGCAACACGGCGCAAGGAGACTCGGCTGATGACGATTCATGACCTGGTGATACTAGGCAGCGGGCCTGCCGGCCTGGCCGCTGCCGCCACTGCCGTGGCCCACGGCATCACCGCAGTGGTGGTCGATGAGCAGCCGGCAGCTGGCGGGCAGATCTATCGTTCAATTCAGTCGACACCTCTCAAGGAACGGCGAATTCTTGGTGATGACTACTGGCATGGTAAGGAGCTGGTAGATGGACTGGATGATCCGCGCATCGACTATCGTCCCGGCACTACCCTGTGGCAGCTCACCCGGCGGCTCGAGGTCGGGCTCCTCCAGGGTGAGAAAGCTTCGATGGTGCGAGCCCGACATGTCATTCTCGCCCATGGTGCGATGGAGCGGCCCTTCCCGATTCCGGGCTGGACCCTGCCCGGGGTCATGACCGCCGGAAGCGGCCAGATCCTGCTCAAGAGTGCTGGCTTGGCGCCTTCGGCACCGGTTGTGCTCGCTGGCTGCGGGCCACTTCTGTTACTGCTGGCCGTGCAATATCTGCGCGCCGGGATTCCCATTGCTGCTTTGCTCGATACCACGCCGGCGGGGCAATACCGGGATGCACTCCCGCTACTGCCCGGTGCGCTACGAAATGCGCGGACCCTGCTCAAGGGCGTGGGGCTATTGGCCGAACTGCGACGTGCAGGCGTCAGGCATGTCCGGCACGTGACGGCTCTGGAAGCCGAAGGCGAAGACCGACTGGAGCGAATCCGCTGGCAATGCGGCGACGATTCTGAGTGGCACTGCCTGACAACTCCGCTGCTTCTGCTTCATCAGGGGGTAGTTCCTAACACCCAGGTCACGCGGGCCCTCGACTGTACTCATGACTGGGACGAGCGGCAACTGGCCTGGCAGCCGCGAAGAGACGCCTGGTTGGCGACAGATGTTGAGGGTATTACGGTCGCTGGAGATGCCGGCGGCATTGTGGGTGCCAAGGCCTCGGCTATGCAGGGACGACTGGCAGGGCTGGGAGCCGCCATTACACTCGGTCGCGTGAGTGAAGATAAGACCCGGGAGGAAGTGAAACGGCTGCGTCGTGACTTGGCGCGAGAAACGGCCATTCGTCCCTTCCTCGACGCTCTCTACCGGCCGGCAGCGCATTGGCGGCTGCCTGAGGATGATACGCTGGTGTGTCGTTGCGAGGAGGTTACCGCCGGTGAGGTTCGCCGCATGGCCGAGCAGGGGTGTCGTGGCCCCAACCAGACCAAGTCATTCACCCGGTGTGGCATGGGGCCCTGTCAGGGACGCTTGTGTGGACTGACGGTCAGCGAGCTGTTGGCCGATGCCAACGGGCAGAGCGTTGCCGAGACTGGCTACTACCGCCTTCGCCCCCCCTTCAAGCCCATTACCTTGGGGCAGTTGGCAACAGCCGCAGAAGACGCTTCCGGATGAGTGCCCGGATCGTGATCGTCGGGGCAGGTCTCCATGGTTGTAGTGCCGCTGTCCATCTCAGCGCCCAGGGCCATCGGGTCACGGTGATCGACAAGGACTACGCCGGTCGGCACGCCTCGGGTGTAAACGCCGGTGGTGTGCGACGGTTGGGCAGGCATCCTGCGGAGATCCCCTTGGCCATGGCTGCTTGGGAACGCTGGCAACGCATGGCCGAGGTGGTCGGAGACGACTGTGATTTTCGCCCGGTGGGGCAGATCAAGGTCGCCGAGAATGGCGCCGATCTGGAGACGCTAGCCGATCGTGAGCGGCAGGTCCGTTCTTTGGGATTCGACCACGAGTATCTCATCACCCGCGACGAGCTACATAAGCGCGTTCCGGCACTGTCTCCCCACTGCCCTGGCGGACTTGCCTGCGACGGTGATGGTTATGCCAACCCCTATCGCACGGTGACAGCGTGGCGACGCCAGGCTCAACGGCAGGGTGTGAGCTTCTTCGAAGGCGTGGTTGTCACCGGCCTGGAGGCCCATGGCAGCGGGTGGAAGGTTCAGGCGGGACTCCACCGTTTCTCTGCCGACATCCTCATCAACTGCGCTGGTGCTTGGGCCGGGACGCTTTGTCAATGGCTGGGCGAGCCGGTACCGCTAGCCGCCGAGGCGCCGATGCTGATGATTACCGAGCGACTGAAGCCATTTCTCGGCCCGGTCATCGGGGCAACGTCCAGGCCACTCTCCTTCAAGCAGTTTGAAAACGGCACAGTGCTGATCGGCGGAGGCGTTCGGGGAGAAGTCGATTCGCGACGCCAGGTCGCCGAGACCTGTCTGGGAGGATTGGCGGACAATGCCGACACCGTATTGAGCCTGTTCCCCTTCATGCATGAGGCACGCATTGTCCGCACTTGGGCAGGGATGGAAGCTGTCATGCCGGACCAGATCCCGGTGTTGGGTCCGGGCAGTACATCGGAGAGCGTAATTCATGCCTTCGGCTTCTCGGCTCACGGCTTTCAACTGAGCCCCATCTCTGGGGAAATCGTCGCCGACCTGGCTATGGGACGGGAGCCGGCCTACCCGATCAAGCCGTTTTCCATCACGCGCTTTCAGGGCTATCGCTCGTCAGGCTGAGGCACTGATTTGCGACATGCCCATCTTGCTCTCCTTTCGGCATGCCGAAAAGAGCGACACCACGCCTGTAGACAGGCAATCACAGGAGTTAATCACATGATCGAACGCAGTATTCGTACCCCCATCATGCACCGTGCCGTTGCAGCCAATGGCTTTGTGTTCTTCGGTGGCATCATCGCTGATGATCTTGGCTTGGACATGGCAGGCCAGACTCAGCAGGTATTGGACAAGCTGGAAAGCTATCTCGCTGAAGCCGGAACTAACAAGGATCGCATCGTTTCGGCTACGGCTTACGTGGCTGATTTATCTCTAAAAAAAGGGATGAATGACGTCTGGACTCAATGGTTTGATCCAGAACACCTGCCTGCCAGGGCGACTTTAGGAGTCGCGGACCTAGGCGATAACGTGTTGCTGGAGTTGGTGGTCACCGCCGTCAAGTAGCTTTCCGCGGACCACGGGCTTCCTTTATGCTTTCCACCACCTCACACAGAATGACTGTTTGAGGTGGTGGCCTGAATTGCCCCGGATATTCTAGACACCCATCAGGCTCTTGCTTTCGGCAACGGCATTATCGTGGCAGTTACTGCGACGGCTCATGCTGCCCGCAAGATGATTGGTTCAGAAAGTTCTGCCAATCCGCGCTGCAGTGTTGGCTGTAGCAGAGAGAGCAGTGCGACAGTGCCTTGTAAGGAGTCGTCTATCGTGGCCACAATCCTCGGTGGCAGCATGCACCAGAGTCCGGGGAGGGTGCCGCTCGGAACGGGGGGCGCTGGAACCCAGTTGGACTCCCGGCTCTTTACACTAGTGAGCGTTTCGAGACCGCCTGGCTTGAGGCTCAACAAGGCTTCCCGTTTAAGACCCAGCCGCTGACGCTCTGTACCTACGAAGTCGACTGCGGTCCACTCCTGAACCTGTGTGACTCAGCAACCCGGGAGCACGTGCGTCCCTCCTCAGAGACCTGGATGCACGAAGCCTGGTTGGACAAGAAAATACGGCGCGAGCCCGTCGTCGCCTGGGAGATAGTCGCGCAGCTGATCGAGGAGGGTTTCGCAGGCATTCGAGTACCGTCTCAAGCGAAGGGCGCAACCGATCGAGACATCAACATCGTGTTCTGGAAGTGGTCACGCTCGGCGCCTACCAAGGTTCACGTAAGTAATAGATGATGAAGGCCGGCTGCCTGGCGATCCACCGGGCACCGCTTGAAGAGTCTGAATCAGGTTGACAGGTTCCGCTTGAGGATCCAGGGCGCTTGCAGGCCCAGGCCCCCGGCTTTCCTGGCGCGCGATCCGGATGAAGAGCGGTTTCCCGGCGCTGGGACGATCTGTTCGACGGCGGGGGATTGTGGAACAGGGTGTCTGGTGCGGTAGACTGTCTGGCTGTTGTTGAGAGCGGCACGCATAACGAGAAGGAGAAGACCCGCCATGCGCTTTGTTCCCCGTTTTACCGATGGTCAGGAATTTCCCCACCCGCTCGGCAAGGTCGTCTGCATCGGTCGCAATTACGCCGACCATGCCAAGGAGCTGGACAATCCGATACCTGACGAGCCGCTGTTGTTCATCAAGCCGGCCACCAGTGTCGTGGGCCTTGATGAGCCGCTCGATGCGCCTTTCTCCCGTGGAGAGGTTCATTACGAGGTCGAGCTGGCGCTGCTGATCGGTGAGGAGCTGAACCATGCCACGGCCGACGAGGCAGAGCGTGCCATTGTCGGTATCGGTCTGGGCCTCGACCTGACTCTGCGAGATGTACAGACACGACTCAAGGAAAAGGGCCATCCCTGGGAAGTGGCCAAATGCTTCGACGGCGCCTGTCCGCTGTCCGATTTCCTCCCGCTCAGCCGGGCACCCAACTGGAATGCGCTGATGTTCGAGCTGGAGATCGACGGGGAGCTTCGCCAGCATGGGGAAGGCGCCGACATGCTGTTCCCGGTACCTTCGCTGGTCGCCGAGATGAGCCGGCATTTTTCGTTGCTGCCAGGCGACGTGGTGCTCACCGGTACTCCGTCCGGGGTGGGTGAGCTGCCTCGTGGCGCCAAGCTGCGACTGACATTGACCGGTGGCCTGGACGTCGCCGCTCAGGTCATGGAGTAGGACTGGTCGCGACTGGCATGCCGGCAGCAAGCACGGTACGCCGGCCCAAACGCAACGACACCCCGCAGCCCGGCTGCGGGGTGTCGTGCCGTGAGTCGGCTTGCTCAAGGACTATTCCAGGTACGTGTAGCCCTGTAGGCCTGCTGAAAGGTCGTCCATGAAATATGCCTGTTCCTCCGCGGACAGCCCGCTTTCCGCCAGCTGTCCGGCCAGATGCTCCCGCAGTACCTCCGCATCGAAATTCACGTAAGCCAGAACATCGGCCACCCTGTCGCCCTGCTGGGCATGGGACAGCACCCAGTTCTGCTCGTCGTCCAGGGCGGCATCCACTGAGTCGGTATCGCCGAAGAGGTTGTGCAGGTCGCCCAGAATTTCCTGATATGCCCCGACGAGAAAGAAGCCCAGCAGGCGCTCCTCATCCTCGCTCCATTCCGGCAGCGGCAGGGTGGTTTCCACCCCCTGGCCATCGACGTAACCATCGATGCGCCCGTCGCTGTCACAGGTGATATCCTGGATCACGCCGCGGCGTGTCGGCTCGCGGTCGAGTCCTGTCAACGGCAGGACGGGGAATATCTGGTCGATGCCCCAGACATCGGGTACCGACTGGAAGAGCGAGAAATTGACGAACAGCTTGTCGGCGAGTTTCTCGGCCAGCTCATCGATGATCTCCCGATGGGCCCGGTTGCGGCTATCCAGCCGTGAGCGAAGGCGGGCACAGGCGGCGAAATAGACGCCTTCTCCCTCGGCCCGCACGGTGATGTCGGCAAGCCCCATGATGAAGCGATCGTGCAGCTCGCTCATGGCTTGCAGCAGGTCGTGCCAGGCCTCTACCAGCCCGCGTGGCTCCACGTGATCGTAGAGCAGGTCGTGGACCCGCCACAGCTCCTCGAGCTGGGGGTCGTCCTCGGCCTGTCGTTCGGGAGCCTGGTCGTTGACCCGCTCCTCGCCAATCACGTTGGTGATCAGCACGGCGTGATGAGCGGTGAGGGCTCGTCCAGACTCACTGATGAGATGGGGCTGAGGGATATCCGCCTCGTTGCAGGCCTGGGCGAAGGCGCTGACGACATTGCGGGCATACTCGCGCATCGAATAGTTGATCGAGCAGAAGCTGCGCGAGCGGGTGCCTTCATAGTCGATGCCGAGTCCGCCACCCACGTCCACGGTATCGATGGGAACGCCCAGCGCCAGCAGGCTCTGGTAGAAACGCGCGCACTCCCGCAGTCCGAACTGGATATCGCGGATATTGGCGATCTGCGAGCCCAGATGAAAATGAACCAGCTGCAGGCAGCCGAGTGAATCGGTCTCGCGCAGGCTTTCCACCACGGCCAGCATCTGGCCCGCGGTGAGCCCGAACTTCGATTTCTCGCCCCCCGTGTCCTGCCATTTCCCCATGCCGACCGACGCCAGGCGTGCACGCAACCCGATGCGCGGGGTCACGCCCAACTGCTCGGCTTCTTCCATGATCAGCGGCAGTTCGGAGAACTTCTCCACCACCAGGTAGACCCGATGGCCGAGCTTTTCGCCCATCAGCGCCAGGCGGATGTACTCGCGGTCCTTGTAGCCATTGCAGACGATCAACGAAGGGCCGTCACCGGATAGCGCCAGCACCGCCAGCAGCTCCGGCTTGCTGCCGGCCTCGAGGCCGACTCGTCCATGCCCCCGCTCGCGGGTGGCGAGTATCTCCTCGACCACACGACGCTGCTGGTTGACCTTGATGGGGTAGACCGCGGTATAGCCGCCATCGTATTCCTCTTCCGTCATGGCCAGGTCGAAGGCATCACACAGCTGTTCGACCCGGTCATGCAGGATATCGCTGAAACGGACCAGCACCGGCAGGCGCAGGCCGGCATTGCGCAGTTCATCGACCAGCGGGGCGAGCGGCAGGGCTGGCCCAACGGCTTCACTGCCCAGCGGTCGAACCAGGGCGTTGCCGGCATCGTCCACATCGAAATAACCGCTGCCCCACTGATCGATATTCCAGGTGCGCCGTGCGCGCTGGGCGGGACTGGAGGCCGCTCCCATCGATAGACTCATGCTGTTGTGCTCGCTTCGGGCAGGGGCAGGGCGCCATGGTTCAGGCGTGCCGTGAGGATCGTATGGAACCGCCCCGGATCGTGGGGCGTGAGGTCATGGGCCGGCGGGTCCACATAGACCACCAGCAGGCGTGAGAGCCAGTAGCGCAGCGCCGTCATGCGCAGCATCGTCGGCCATACCTCGCGTTCGGTGTCGTCGAGCGGACGGCGGGCCTGGTAGGCGCTCAGGATGATGTCGTGGCGCTCGGCATCGAGGCGGCCGTCCGGGCCTGTGGCCCAGTCATTGATGACGATGGCCAGGTCGAACAGCAGGTCGCCGGTGCAGCCATTGTAGAAATCGATGATGCCGCCCAGACGGTCCCCCTCGAAGAGGGTATTGTCGCGGAACAGATCGCCATGCAGTGCACCCTGCGGCAGTGGCGGTGCATCGCCGAACACTCCCTGGTAGATCTCCACTTCGTCCTTCATCAGGGCCTGGTCCTCCGGTGAGAGATACACCAACGTCCTGTGGTGCATGGCCATGAGCCAGTTCAGGTCGCGGGGATTGGGGCGGTGCCCGGGGAAGTGCTGCGAGACCACATGCATGTGTCCCAGGGTATCGCCAAGCACCCGGCACTGCTCCAGGTTGGGCGCCATGGGGTGGCGCCCCGGCAGGCGCGGAAACAGCAGCGAGGGCTTGCCGGCCAGGCTGTGCAGGGCAATGCCGTCGCGGTCGTGCACCGGGCCCGGGACGGGAAGGCGGTGCTCGTCCAGGTAATCGAGCAACTCGACAAAGAAGGGCAGCTCTTCGTGTTCGCCCTGTTCGAAGAGGGTCAGCACGAGTTCCCGTTGGTCGGTGGTGACGAAGAAGGTGGAATTCTCCGTGCCGCCGGCCACCCCTTCCAGGGACACCAGCGAGCCAGCGTCGAAGCTGCCGAGAAAATCCGCGACCTGTGCGTCGCTTAACGGTGTGAATACGGCCATGTGTTTCTCGCCCAGGTTGCCAAGCCGCCTATTGTAGCGACTTGGCACTTCGATGCACGTCCGGGGAGGATGATAGGTTGCCCGATATCATCAAGGCCAGGAACAGGACTACCAGCTCAGCAGGATCCACTGAGGAATGGCAATACGGTCGCCTTCCTGGCGTTCGAAGTTGCCATCGCCATCATGGTCCACCAGGAAGTAGCTGGGGCCACGGGATGGGCGGATCTCGATGGCATAGAGCTGGCCATTTACCCGGTATTCGCGGATGGTGCGGTCTTCCTCCTGGCGGATGGTGATGTCCGGCTCGATATCGGCGGAGGATTGGGCCAGCGCGGAGGTGGCGACAGCCAGGCCGAGCCCGAGAGAGAGCAGAGCAATAGTGACGATATGGCGCTGAGTGTTCATGTTGACCTCCGAAGCCGGCTTGCGACAGTCGCTATCACCACGTGGGATATGCTCAGTGTATGACGTTGGACAGTATGAACCCAATGTCGGCGGCAAAACAGTTGCGCAATGCGTATCATGGCTGACCAGGATCACGTTTTCTTGCACAGACTCAACGGATACCGATACATGGCCGACACGCCCATCGTTCTCGTCGACGGTTCCTCCTATCTCTACCGAGCCTTCCATGCCCTGCCGCCCTTGACCACCTCCAGGGGGCAGCCTACCGGAGCCGTGAAGGGGGTGCTCAACATGCTCAAGAGGCTTATCAAAGACTATCCGGACAGCCCGATGGCGGTGGTCTTCGATGCCAAGGGGAAGACCTTCCGCGATGAGCTGTTCGAGCAGTACAAGGCACACCGGCCGCCGATGCCCGACGACCTGCGCTCCCAGGTGGAGCCCCTGCATGCCTGCGTCCGGGCGTTGGGCCTACCCCTGCTGTGTGTCGAGGGCGTGGAGGCCGACGATGTCATCGGCACCCTGGCCCGCCATGCAACGGAGGCGGGGCGCGATGCGGTGATCTCCACCGGCGACAAGGATATGGCCCAGCTGGTCAATGACCACATCACGCTGGTCAACACCATGAAGGATGAAACGCTGGACGTGGAGGGGGTCAAGCAGAAGTTCGGCTTGCCACCCGAGCTGATCATCGATTACCTGGCGCTGATGGGCGACAAGGTCGATAACATTCCCGGCGTGCCCGGGGTCGGCGGCAAGACGGCGCTGGGCCTGCTGCAGGGCATCGGTGGTGGTCTGGATGCTATCTATGCCGGCCTGGAAACGGTCAAGACCCTCGACTTTCGCGGCGCCAAGACCCTGCCCAAAAAGCTCGAGGAACACCGCGACCAGGCCTATCTCTCTTACCAGCTTGCGACGATCAAGACAGACTGCGAGCTGCCGGTGGGCCTCGATGACCTGGATATCGCCCACCCGGACCGTGAAGCGCTCAAGCACTGGTACACCGAACTGGAGTTCAAGGCCTGGTTGTCCGAGCTGCTGGCCGGCAAGGACGAAGGAGTCGATGACGTGGTACGTGGCGCGAGTGTGGCGTCCGCGGCGACGAACCTCGATCATGCCGCCCCGGCCGCAAGCGTCTCCGCCTGCAAGAACCACCTGATTCTGACCCAGGAGGAGCTGGATGACTGGCTCTCGCGGCTGGGGACGGCCGAGGCGTTCTGCTTCGACCTGGAAACCAACAGCCTGAACTACATGGTCGCCGAGATCGTCGGCATAGGATTGGCGCTGGAGCCGGGAGAGGCGGCCTACATTCCGGTGGCGCATGACTACATCGACGTGCCCGACCAGCTTGATCGCGATCGGGTGCTGGCGATGCTCAAGCCGCTGTGGGAGGACCCCGCGCGGGGCAAGATCGGCCAGAACCTCAAATACGACATCTCGGTGCTGGCCAACTATGGCATCAGCGTGCGCGGGCCGCTGACCGATACCATGCTTGAGTCCTACGTGCTCAATTCCACCGCGACCCGCCACGACATGGATTCGCTGGCGCTCAAGTATCTCGGTCAGAAGACCGTCAGCTTCGAGGAGATTGCCGGCAAGGGAGCCAAGCAGCTTACCTTCAACCAGATCGACTTCGAGCAGGCCGTGCCCTACGCCTGCGAGGATGCCGACGTGACGCTGCGCCTGCACTGCGCGCTTCGTCCGCGGGTCGAGGCCGAAGGGCGTCTGGCCGAGGTGCTCGACAACCTGGAGAGACCACTGATCCCGGTATTGTCGCGAATGGAGCGCACCGGGGTGGCACTGGACGCCGAACGGCTACACCGCCAGAGCCAGGAGCTCGCCGAGCGCATCCGTGAACTGGAGATTCGCGCTTTCGAACTGGCCGGGCGAGAGTTCAACCTCGGCTCGCCCAAGCAGCTCGGGCAGATCCTGTTCGAAGAGCAGAAGATTCCGGTAATCAAGAAGACCCCCAAGGGCGCGCCCTCCACCGCGGAAGCCGTACTCGAAGAGCTGGCCCTGGATTATCCGCTGCCCAAGGTGATCATGGAACACCGGGGGCTCTCCAAGCTCAAGTCCACCTACACCGACAAGCTGCCCCGGCTGGTCAACAAGACGACGGGGCGGCTGCATACCAGCTATCACCAGGCGGTCACCGCCACCGGACGGCTCTCCTCCAGCGATCCCAATCTGCAGAATATTCCAATCCGCACCGAGGAGGGGCGGCGCATCCGTCAGGCCTTCATCGCCCGGCCAGGCTACTGCATCGTGGCCGCCGACTACTCCCAGATCGAGCTGCGCATCATGGCCCACCTTTCCGGGGACGAGGGCCTGCGCACCGCCTTTGCCGAGAATCGCGATATCCATACCGCCACCGCGGCGGAGGTGTTCGGTGTACCGCTCGACAAGGTCTCGGGTGACCAGCGCCGCAGTGCCAAGGCGATCAACTTCGGACTGATCTACGGTATGAGCGCATGGGGGCTGGGCAAGCAGCTGCATATCGAACGCAGCCAGGCCCAGACCTACATCGATCGCTACTTCGACCGCTATCCCGGCGTGGCGCGCTACATGGATCGCGTTCGCGCCCAGGCGGCAGAGGACGGCTATGTGGAAACGGTATTTGGCCGGCGGCTCTATCTGCCGGAAATCAAGGCCCAGAACCATGCCCGCCGCCAGGCCGCCGAGCGGACCGCCATCAACGCACCCATGCAGGGCACCGCAGCGGATATCATCAAGCGCGCCATGATCGACGTCGACACCTGGCTGCACGAGCAGAATGGCAAGGCGGCCGAATTCGACGCGGTGATGGTGATGCAGGTCCACGACGAGCTGGTCTGCGAGGTCAAGGAAGAGCAGGTGGCGGACTTCATCGCGTCGGTGAAGGCAAGGATGCAGGCGGCCGCCGAGCTCAGCGTGCCGCTGGTCGTCGAAGCCGAGAGTGGCAAGAACTGGGACGAGGCGCACTAGCGGAAGTCCCGAACCAGCAGACTAGCGGATGCCACTTACACAGCGGCCCCGGGAAGGCCGCGGCGTTAGGCTCTCCGCCTCCCCATCCCTGAGCGGCTGACATTTGGCCCGGTCAGTCTCTCAGCACCGTGGCGGTGCGCTGCGGTTCCAGGCAAACCTGCTCGCCGATCTTCCACAGGATGTGGCTGGGGGTAATGGCGCAGAAGCGCTGGCCGTGGTGTTCGAGCAGGTAGTAGCAGTCGTGGCCGCGAAACTCGCGCTCGACGATGGTCGCGCCATGATCGTCCGGGGCGGCCGACAGGGAGAGGTGCTCGGGGCGAAGCGATAGCCGCACCGGCCCCTGCTGGCGGTGATCGATGGCGACAGGTCCCAGTGCGGTCTGGGCGATTTCGCCATCGGCCATACCCTCGAGGAGGTTGGTATGGCCAAGGAATTCGGCGACGAAGGCGGTGGCCGGCGTCTGGTAGATGCGCTCGGGGCGGTCCATCTGCAACAGTTGTCCGGAGTGCATCACTCCCACCTGGTCGGCAAAGGAGAGCGCCTCGGCCTGGTCGTGGGTAACGAGTATCACCGAGGTACCGGCGGCCTTGAACAGGCGGCGTACTTCCTTGCGCGTCGATTCCCGCAGGGCGGCGTCGAGGTTGGAGAAGGGTTCGTCCAGCAGCACCAGTTCGGGTTCCGCGGCGAGTGTTCTGGCCAGGGCGACGCGCTGCTGCTGGCCGCCTGAGAGCTCATCCGGCATACGGGTGGAGAGATCGGCCAGGCCCACCAGGTCAAGCCATTCACGCGCCTTGGCCGGACGCTTCGCCTTGGCGATGTGGCGCATGGCGAAGGCGACGTTCTCACCCAGGCTCATATGGGGAAAAAGGGCATAGTCCTGAAAGACGATGCCGATACGGCGCTGCTGGGGTGGCAGATGCGTCACCCGCTTGCCATGGAGGAGGATCTCGCCACCATCCGGCGTCTCGAAACCCGCGATCATGCGCAGAGTGGTGGTCTTGCCGCAGCCGCTCGGGCCAAGCAGGGCAAGGATCTCACCGTTGCCCAGCGAGAAGCTGACGTCTTCCACAGCCAGGGGATCGCCGTGACGATAGCGCTTGGTCAGGCCGTTGACCGACAGTAGCGGGGCGGCCAGCCGGATCGGGCTTCCCTTGGGGTCGGCGCTGATGTTGAGGTTCGTCATCATTTGCCCTCCTTGGTGAGCAGAAGGCCCACGGACAGGCTTGAAAACACCACGATGGCGGCGGCGAAGGGCGCCGCTTCAGCCAGCATGCCTTCCGAGGTACGGGTGAATACGGTGACCGCCAGGGTGGTATAGCCGGTCGGGGCCAGGAGGAAGGTGATCGGCAGTTCCTTCATGCATAACACGAAGACCAGCACGATACCCGCCAGGATGCCGCGTCGAAGACGCGGAAAGATCACATGGACAAATGTGCTGGCGGGGCCATGGCCCAGCGAATGGGCGGCCTGTTCCATGCTGGGGCGGGTCTGCAGCAGCGAATTGCGAATCGGGCCCAGTGCCAGCGCCAGCGATGCCATGGCCCAGGTGATGATCAACAGCGCCAGGGTCTGGTAGAGGAATGGCGCGGTACGCAGAGAGAAGAACACCATGGCCAGCCCCAGGGCCAGTGGTGGCAGGGCGTAGCCGATATAGGCCGAACGCTCGATCAGCGTCGAAAAGGGCGAGCGGTAGCGTACCGTCAGGAAGGCCAGTGGCAGGGCGAAGGCGGCGGCCAGCAGCGCAGCGGGCAACGCGGCGCCGGCCGAACGCAGGAACGTGCCCGGCACGCGAGCGAAGAAGCTCATGTCGGGCGGCGACAGCAGCAGCCAGTAGCCGAGGATCATGACCGGCAGGCCGATGGAAACACCGAAGAGCACGATCAGATAGGGCCATGCCAGCCAGCGGGCCCGGCCCAGCGGCGCTGGCTTGAGGGGGCGAGCCACACCGGTGCCGACCCGTGCCAGCTTGCGCTTGAGCACCAGGCTATCGAGCATCACGAAGCTGGCGGCAAGGGCCAGCAGCATGATGGCCAACCAGGCGGCATAGATACGATCGAACGCGCCGGAGTATTGGGTATAGATGGCGTAGCTGAAGGCCTCGTAGCGCATCAGGGCCACGGCGCCGAAGTCGCCCAGTACATAGAGCGTAATGACCAGCCAGCCGGCCATCAACGATGGCATCAGGTGTGGCAGGGTCACCTTGCGCAGGATTTCGCCCTGGGTATAGCCCAGGCTGCGTGCACTCTCTTCCAGGTTGCCATCCAGGCCGGACAGGGCGGTACGCAGGTTGAGAAAGAGATAGGGAAAGGTGTAGAGCGACAGCGCCAGGGTCGCGCCGACATACCCCTGGATGCGGGGCAGCTGAATACCGGTGAGCTGGGCCAGTACGCCATAGTTGCCGCCCAGGCCGATCAGGGCATAGGCCATCACGTAGCCAGGCACCGCCAGGGGGATGAGCCCCATGATGGTCAGTGTGCGCTTGAAACGTATATCGGTGCGGGTTACCAGCCAGGCCAGTGGAAAGGCCATCAGAGTGGTCAGAAACACCACGCCGGCCGCCAAGGCCAGGGTGTTGATCAGCAGTTGAAGATTACGGGGCCGGAAGACCAGGTTGGCCAGGGTGGCGCTATCGGCCTCGAAAGCGCGCAGACCCAGATAGATCAACGGCACCAGCATGACTGCGGCGACCACCAGGGAGGGTAGCAGGATGTGCAGCGGTACACGCCTGGGCAGCAGCCGAGGAAGGCGCGAAAGCGGCAGGCCGCTGGCGGTGGTCTCGGTCATCGTGCCTCGCGCAGTGAGTGTTGCCGCCTGCGGGGCAGGCGGCGCTCGATGGGTGCTCGGATCGGCTTACAGTAGCCCGACATCGCGCAGCAGGTTCAGGGTACCTTCCAGGTCGTCCAGGTCGTCCAGATCGATCTGCGGCGACACTTCCAGCAGGCGGTCGAAGTCCTCGAGATTCGGGTTCTGGATCACGCCACGGGTGACCGGGTATTCGTAGACGTTGCCGGTAAAGTATTGCTGGGCGGCCGGGGAGAGCAGGAAGCGTACGAACTCGATGGCGTCGTCCTTGTTCGCGCTGCTTTCCAGCACGGCGATGCCGGCGACGTTGACCAGATTGCCGATGTCGCCGTCGCTGAACACCGTCTGCTCGACGGGGAAGTCGCCGTCGGCGGCCAGGAAGCGCGGCAGGTAGTAATTGTTGACGAGACCGAAATCGACTTCTCCGTCGGCCACGCCTTGTACCTGGGTACCGTTGTTGCGGAACGCGACGGTGCCGTTGTCCTTCATGCCTTCGAGCCACTCTCGAGTGCGTTCGTCGCCGTGTTCCACGCGCATGGCGGTGATCAGCGACTGGAAGGAGCCGTTGGTTGGTGCCCAGCCGATGCGGCCTTCATAGCGCTCGTCGGTGAGGTCGAAGATGCTCGCTGGCAGCTCGTCCTCGCTGACGCGCTCGGAGGAGTAGACGAGGGTACGACCGCGGCCGCTGGCGGCGACCCAGTTGCCGGTCTCGCTGGTGTAGATGGTCGGCAGCCCTTCATAGATGTCGGCCGGCAGCTCGGCCAGCAGGTCTGCCCTGCTGATGGCTCCCATGGCTCCGGCATCCTGACCCCAGTAGAGATCGGCCGGTGAGCGGTCGCCCTCTTCCTGAAGCAAAACGGCCAGCTGTGCGGTGTCGCCATAGCGAACCTGGACATCGATGCCCGTGTCTTTCTCGAACTGGGCGATGATCGGCTCGACCATCGACTCGCCGCGGCCGGAATAGAGCGTCAGGCTACCGGCTGACGCCAGCGGTGCGGCAAGCAGAAAGGAAGCGGCGGCGGTAGCGGCAAACAACGTCTTGCGCATGGTGTCATTCCTTGAAGCGTGTAAGGCGGGGGTAAGTGATGCACCACTCTCCGGTGGTCAGGTCCCTCGGTCAGTCTCGGTCTATCGCCACGATAGCAAAAAAGTATCTGACTGCAAATGGTAATGATACGCAAAAAGATTTTTATGACTCAGGTCAACCTTTCAGCGACCCCAAAACCAGGGCGCCCGCCATCCGGAGGATGGCGGGCGTTTCGGAGTTGATACCTGGGTACCGTTCAGTAGCCGAGCATGATCGATGGCAGTCCGGTGATGAGCCAGGGGAAGAAGGCCATCAGCACACAGGCCAGCAGGATCAGGGCGACGAACGGCACCACCGCCTTGTAGAGATCGACGATCTCGACCCCCTTGGGTGACACCCCTTTCATGTAAAAAAGCGCGTAACCGAACGGTGGCGTGAGGAAGGAGGTCTGCAGCACGACCGCCACCATCACCACGAACCACAGCACGTCGATACCCATCTGGTTGATGATCGGCAGCATGATCGGGAAGCTCAGCAGCACGATACCGGTCCAGTCGAGGAACATTCCCAGCACGAACACCAGCGCGAACATGAAAATCAGGGCGCCAATCGTGCCGCCCGGCATGGCCATGACCAGATCGTTGATCACGGTCATGCCGCCGCCACGGGAGAAGACCCCGGTGAAGGCGGTGGCGCCGACCAGTACCAGCATCACCATGGTGGTGGTCTTGCTGGCGTCGATCATCGTGCGAAAGCAGGTGCCGATCCTGCGATCACCGAAGATCATGAACAGGAGGAAGGCGATCAGCACGCCGATGGCCGAGGCCTCGGTGGCGGTGGCGATGCCGGTGAACAGTGCGCCGAGCACGCCGAGAATCAGCGACATGGGCGGCAGCACGTACTTCACCAGCATCATCATCAGTTGGCCGGTAGAGTACTCGGCGCGCTCTTCGACCGCCACCGGCGGTCCGTAGGAGGGCTTGAGGTGGCAGATCACCAGGACGTAGAGCGCATACATGGCCCCCAGCAGCAGGCCCGGCACCAACGCGCCGGCAAACAGCGCGCCCACCGACACCGGCGAGTAGCTGGCCATCAGGATCAGCATGATACTTGGCGGAATCAGGATACCCAGGCAGCCGCTGGCCATGATCACCCCGGTGCTGAGCTCCTTGTTGTAGCCATACTTGAGCATCGGCACCAGCGCGATCATGCCCATCACGGCAATGGAGGCGCCGACGATGCCGGTGGTGGCGGCCAGCAGCACCGAGACGATGACCACGGTCAGTGCCAGGCCGCCGCGCAGTTGCGCCAGCAGCAGGCGCATCACCTCGAACATCTTCTCGGTGACCCCGGAATCATTGAGGAATCTCGCCATCAACACGAAGAGCGGAATGGCCACCAGCACATAGTTGTCCATGGCGTTGCCATAGATATTGTTGATGATGGTGCCGAGCACCCGCGGGCCGGGGCCGAGGTAGGCACCCATCACCGCGACGCCGCCGAGCACGAAGGCCAGCGGATGGCCCATGAACAGGCCGACCAGCAGGCCGCCGAACATGAACAGGGTAAGCAGTTCCGGACTCAGGCTCATGCTGGTTTCTCCTCACGCAGCACCTGGATGGCGCGGATGACGATGGCGATGGCCTGTAGCAGGAGGGTCACGGCAGCGACGACGATCACGCCCTTGATGGGTGCGACCGGGATCGACACCATCCCGTAGGTGGTCTCGCCGCGGGTGAAGGCGCGCATGAAGAAGCTCCAGCCGAAGGTCAGCAGCATCCAGATGAACGGCACGAAGAAGATCAGATAGGCGAGGATTTCGATGACGGCCTGCTTCTTGCGCGACAGCAGGCGCTTGAGCACGTCGACCTCGACGTGGGCGTGGTGGCGTAGCCCGTAGGCGGCCATCAGCATGAAATGGGCACCGAAGAGCATCTTGGTGATATCGAAGGCCCAATCGCTGGGACGGCCGACGAAGAAACGCAGTGCAATATCGTACAACACCACGAGGGTGATCACGGCAATCAGGGGGGCAATGAGACGGCCGAATCCCTCGTTGAGGGCATCAATTGCCTTGGCAATGGCATTCATGG
>NZ_PNRF01000035.1 GCF_002879615.1 Billgrantia endophytica | reverse complement strand
GTAGAGCACGATGGGCAGTACGGGGGGTAGCTTGCCACTGGGGGTAAAGGCCTTCTGTCGGATCAGGTCCTGATAGAGCAGTCCGAGATAGCTCATGATACGCACGGCCATGTGCTTGTCGATGGTGCTCTGAAACTCGATCAGGAGATAGACATACAGCCAGGTCTGCCCCCAGCGCACCCGCCAGATGACGTCATCCTCCCGCTCGCGTAGTTCGTCCGCGACGTAGGAGCCGTTGGCCTTCTCCAGCGTATCGAGGTCCAACTGGTCGAGCCAGTCATCGCGGATGAAGCCCCGCAGCAGGTCTTTCACCATTTCCTGCTGGCTGAAAAGCAGCTTGTAGGTGTTGTCGTGAACGTTGGCCATGGCCATCTTGCCTCGTTGCCGGCAGGGCGCTCCAACAGCGGGTTTCTCGTGCTTCAGGCACGCTACCGCCCGGGGATTGTTCCGGGCGAATTCCCATGCCCTGGGGTACGGCACCTTGGGATCGGGGAAACTACGACTGGAACGTGCACGACGCATCACCGGAGCAATCGCACAGCCCAACGCGCACTATCACCGTCCTTGGCCAAGCAAACGCCCGGCCGATCCCCTGCGAGGCATCGTTCTTGGTATGACACAATTCTACGGGACTCGGCTTGAATGCTCTACCGCCTCATTGGGCTTATAGCAGACTTTGTAACCGAAAATGCTCTCAACTCAGAGGCGATGGCGGAAACGATGAGGAAAGCCATGCGGCAGGCCATTACGACAATCAGGTGGTGGGCTTACGTTTTCAAACACAAGTCCCCTATCGGGGCGTTGCGGCGACTTCTAGCCCGAACCTAGAGATGACGGCAACGCCAGGAGGCTAGACGATTGATCAACGCAAGAAGCAACAGCACGGCGGCTACCCAGCCCAGCACGGCGATCAGGCTATGGAAGCCGCTTGGAACGGTATGGGGCGGCCGGTAGGACATGCCGTGTTCCGCCAGGCGGGTGACGAGGTAGATCAGCGTGGCGACAACGGCCAGCGGCAAGGTGGCATGCCATTCGGCCAGCCATTGTGTCAGCCGGCTGGGCTCACGGGGTGCCTTGGCCGTCGCCTGCTTGCGGGCGCCCTTGCCGGGGGCTTTCGAGCGAGCGGCCGGTTTGCGAACCGCGGGCTTGCGGCTGGCCTTGCGACCCTTTCCACCGCCCCGGCCACTGCCCGGCAGGCTCGAGGCGGCCCAGCGCATGGTACGCCACAGCGCCCAGCCAACGGTAAATACGACGGACAGCGCCAAGCTGCCCATCACCAGAAAATAGGTCATGTGCGACTCAGGCGATATGGCCGAGCGACTGCATGGTGCGCAGCAGCATGGCCACGCTCTCCTTGGATTGAGCGTGCTCGTTCATCAGTGCCTTGAGGCGCTGCTCGAAGACATGCTGACGAACCTGCTCGTCGTTCGCTTCACGCTCTTCCAGGCTGCGCACCGGCGGGCCGGTGGGAATGTTGAAGCGGGAATTGGGCTTTTCGAGCTCACGCAATGCTTCGGCGAAGGCATCGTCAAGCTCGCGAAACTTGCGCAGCTTTTCGCGCTCGTCCATGTGTTGGTTGGGTTTCTGATATTTCATCTGTATCCGCTAATGCTCAAGTACCGAGCGGTACTCGAATGATGACCATGATCCAGTATACCGCCATTGCCTCTCGCAGCGAAGCCGTAAGCTCACTCATCAAGCTAATGATACTAGTTTTCATTAGCTTAGGGACTGGCTACGTTGCTGCGTCAAAATATGCACAAACGGTCAACCGAAGCGCCCAAACTTGCCTTCGCCTCCCTCGGCAGCGCATAAAGGACCACATAAAAATCATCGGGCACGCCTATGGAGCAGTACCCGTTGCCGCCTCGTATGACAGCGGCATCGAAATGGAAGCAGCTGGCGAGGATGGCTGCAAAAAAGTACGTAAGGGGCCAGATAATGTCCAATGAGATGATGCGAGCGGAAATCTGGCTGCAGGACAATCTGGCAAGTCAGCAAGGGATAGAGGATCTGGCTATCCGTCTTGGTTATTCGACCTCCCAGGTCCGCCGCAAGTTCAAGCAGTGCTTCGGGCTATCCCCAAGCGCTTACCGCGACATGCTACGGCTGGAAATGGCCGCTCGCTTGCTCGCCTTCACACCCTATCGAATACATACTATCGCGAGTCGCTGCGGATATCGCAACCATTCGGCCTTCAGCCGTGCCTTTCATCGGCGACATCTCCTCACGCCGCGCCAGTATCGACAGACGCAACACCAGAAACTGCGAGAGTGCAGCTATCGTGACGCCCATGGTGGCGATCCGCCGCCCATCGATATCCGCAAGATGCCTCCTCGCCAGGCGCTCGTGACACGGCTGTATGGGCTTGGCCACCTCAATGACCTGCATGACCTTCAGGAGTGGACAGCATCTACCAGGCAAGCCAATACCCTTCCCGACCGTCTCAAGCAAGCTCCAGTCGTGGCCGTGATACACGGCATACCACTGCCCAGCCAAATGCAACGGGTGGATATCGGGCCGTTGGTCGATGATCAGGTCGCCGCGACCGTTGCGATTCCCGCGGCATTCCGATTGCTGGAGTTGCCCGCGCAACACTATGCCTGCGTGGTGGTAAAGAGCCTGAATGAAGTTCCTTCTACCATGGAGTACGTGATAAGTCACGAGTTACCACGGTATGAATGCCATGCCAGTGGCGAAGCCGTTCAGTTGCACTGCCACCCACGGGGGATGGAACTACAACTACCCCTGCTGGATGTTGAATGGAATGGGCCAGGGGGTCAGGATTGACCAGACGGAGGTATGAACCATGCCGGGCCCATCCGGGCCCGACAGTGTGACGCCGATTATGGTCTATCTGAAAAAGTGTCTTCTTCTGCCTGACATTACTCTTCGATGCGAACCAGCCAGCTTTCAACGGTTTCGGAGCCATGCTCGTCCTTCCAGGACTTCAGCGTCTTCTGGTTACCGCCGCGGGTTTCCACGACTTCACCCGTCTTCGGGTTCTTGTAGATCTTCAGCTTGCGCTTGCGACGGCCATCGCTGGCGGAGGCGGAAGCGGCCTTGGAGGTCGCCGGCTTGTTGCCCTGCGGATCCAGCAGACCGATGACATCGGCAGCGCTCTTGTTGAACTCGCGCATCAGCTCTTCGAGCTTAGCCTTGAATTGCAGCTCAGCCTTCAAGCGATCATCGTTTTGAAGCTTGTCCATTTCGGCCTGGAGCTGCTTGAGTTGCTGTTCTTTCTGCATGAATTCGCTGAGAAGAGACATGGTGTATTCCTTACATGGGAGAAATTTTTACAGGATGCGGCGACTATAAATACATGAAGCCGTGTCACTTGACAATACTGAGGCCTTATTTTTTATGCCGTTTCATTGCCTGAAGCAAATATAGCGTATTGAAGCGGTTGTTGTCAGTAAAGCCAATCAGGAGATTAGTCAATAGCACACCACTATCACGTATGCCGTGTGCCTGAGAAACTTAACGCGGGACATCCAACAATATTTCGTAGCCGATGTCACTGGCGGTTTGTACCAGCACGACATCCGCTTCGGCATGGCGCCATTCCTGGCCTTGATAACGGGGCAGGCCCTGCAGTATATGATCGTCGTTACGTGGCCCGCCGCGTTGGTTTCTGTTTTCGTCACGTCTTTCGCGGGTATCCGACCAGTCACGCGGGTTATCGCCCCGTGCGCGTCGCTGGCTGTCGCGCAGCCGGTCAGGGTTACGGCGATCGACCCCGCGCTCGTGTTGTTCGCCACGGCCCTGCCTTTCCTGCCCTTGGCTGGCGCCCTGGCTTGGGTCACGCGCCTCCGCGGGCTGGGCCAGAACCGGCGCGGCAGCCAATATCGGGCCCATTCCAGCAGCGCTGGTTACCATGGCAAGCACCATGGATAAACTACGTCGCTTCAACGAATTCACGCTCGCTACCACCCTGTTGGGGAATGTATCAACAGTCTAGACAGGGAATGCCTTTACCAGAATTCCGTTATCCAGCCGTCCCGCTGGAACGAACCGGAGGCCTGCATGCCGTTCCCGCTCCAGAAGCGTTCCACGTCGAGATCCGCGAAACGCTCCGGGGCGATTTTCTTCAACTCGTTTACGGCATCGGTGACATTGGCGGCATCGAACAGGATCGAGCCCGGATTATCGCCACCGGCAAGCGCGATCGTCTTGTTCGGCCGGCTGGTCCAGCTTCCGTCTTCTTCCCTGATGTCGACATTGGCTACGATGGCGCTACCACGAATCGTGGTGTTGTCGCGAAGGTCCAGTTCACCCGCAAGATTGATATACAGGCCGTCGAAGACGGTATTGCCTTTCGGCGAGCCACTGCCATTCTGCGACACTATCTTGATGTTGTCGCAACCGCCCGCAATGCTTGCACAGGTGTCGTGTATTGCCTGGAGCAAGCCGATGAAGCTGCCGAGTTCGCCCGGGTTCGGCCGCGCCTGCACGATGGCGTCTTCGGGGTCGCCGTCCATCACTCTGCTGGTATCGCCCATGGAGCCGATCAGTTCGGCCTTGTCATGGGTGGTGTGGCCGGGAAAGTCACCCGGGTCGAGATAATGAAAGTAGATAGCCGGCTGTTCGCTGGAAGTACGCATTCTCGACTGGCTCGATGATGGCCACTGTATATCCGCATTGTCATCGATACCGCCAATGAAGTTGACGGCCGCCAGCCCCTGGGCGGGAATGGCGAGGTCGATGATGGCGGAAAAGACGGCGGGGTTGATCGGGTCGCCGGTGCGGCCTTCGACAAGAATATGGGCGGTGTCGCCAGCTTTACGACAGGGTACCACCCAGGCCTGGCCTGATTCCAGGTTCAGCCGACTTGCCGCATCGCCTCCCCAGGGCGAATTGTCGCGGCATCCCACCCACTCGCTTACGGGTTTGTTCAGTGCTTCATGGAAAGGAAGGGAGCGAAGGGGGGATGTGATAGTATCGGGGGTGCGTTCACGCTGCAGCAGGTAGTCACTGATCTCCACCGCAACCGACTCCGCCACCATTTGCGCCTGGGCTGACATGCGGTAATTCCCTGCCGATCTTTCATTGATCAGCCCGGCGGTTAGCGCCGTCAGGCCAAGCATGAGAGAGCCGGTGAGCAGGATCATCACGAGAATGAGGGCCATGCCTCGTTGCTGCTGCCGTGGGCCAGCCATGCCCGCCTCCCTGCGCCGTCATGTTTACAATAGTAAACACAAGTTTACGCCATGGGCGGCATGTCGTCACTGCCGGCATCCGGCGCCTGTCAGCGGCACGGTCGGCTCCAAGTGCCGCATATAGCACGAGAAAACAAAAATGCAAAAAAAAGATGCTGCAATGCAGCAAAAACACGTCTATGGTGAAGAGGACAGTGTTGCAAGGCAGCCTCTAAAGGAGACACGCCATGACCACACCACTTGTACTGGACAGTTCGTTCAATTCTGAAGTGCTGGAGTGCTGGGCCCATCAGGCCATGCTACAGCGTGCCGCCCACGAGGCGCTGATTGCTTACTTGAGGTATGGCCAAGCGATGGCGGAAAAGGTTACGCGCTAGAGTTAATGCGCAAAAGAAGCGGCCGGCATATGTCGGCCGTTTATGGCAGATTAGGCACTACTTAGTCCGAAACCGCTGGTGCAGCCACGCCAATACTAACACTCAATTCTGGCTGATTGCGCTGAGGTTGCGCTAACAAGGCATTCTCGTTCTCGGTAAAGGCTAAAGTAGCGCAAGCATTATCGGTACCGTTCCAATGCTCAACCAGTTCCATATTAGCTGTATCACTATCCACTCGGGCCGCGGCAATGGCGCTTGCGACCGTTCTCGCTTCGCCTCTGCATGCATTGGTAGCGGCATTATCCAGGTAATTGCCATACTGCGGTATTGCTACCGCCGCCAGAATGCCGACGATCGCCACCACGATCAGCAGTTCGATCAGCGTGAAGCCGCCCTGCCCCTGCCGGGTCGCCCATGTGCTCTGCCTGTCTGTCATCATGTTGTCATCCTGTCCCTGTCTCGACCCGATAGACGTTCATGCCTTGGCCGTAACTTACATTAAATAACACGTCAGTTGGTCGCAAGCATGTCATACATTCGCATGAGTTTACTTATCAACATAATGCACTAGATCAATAATGCTATAGTAGATGTAACGTGAGAGGTGTCGCTGTGCGGTGGCATGGCAAAAGGCTAGAATGGAGTATCGCTTTCGCTCGCCTGCCTATGTTGGGCCAACGCTTGGGGCGCCATGAACGACGATCAAACGCTAACCAAAGTCAGTAGCGAAGCCACGACGCAGCGGGCGACCGATGTCGAAGGGCTGCGTGGCCTGGCCAGGCGATTGGTGGAAGATGGCCTGCTTTCCCCGGCGGCGGCCGAACGTGCCGACCATGAGGCGCGCAAGACAGAGGTGACCCTGCTTCAGCATGTGATCGACGCCGGCCTGGTAACCGCTCGCCAGGGCACGCTGTGCGCGGCCTGGGAGTATGGCCTGCCGATCATCGACCTGGATGCCCTGTGCCTGGCCAGCCTGCCGCCGGCGGGCGACTACCCCGACAAGCTGCTGCGCAAGCTGTGCGTGGTGCCGCTGGCCCGGCGCGCTCACCGGCTGACGGTGGCGGTTCCCTGCCCCTCGGCCCTGGCCCGGCTCGATGAGCTGCGGTTCGCCACCGGGCTCAATGTCGATGCCGTACTCTGTCCGGTGGACCAGCTCCTCCCCATGCTGGAGGCCTACCTGACCCATGACGAATCCCGCCTGACGGACGAGCTGGCCGGGGCGGGCGATGCCGCCAGCGAGCTGGAGTACGACGAGGGGGTGGACCTTGCCGAGGAAGCCGCCTCCCACACCGCGAAGACGGGGGCCGACGACGCGCCCGTCGTCAAGTTCGTCGACAGGATCCTGCTGGATGCCATTCGCCGCGGCGCTTCCGACATCCACTTCGAACCTTACGAAACCAGCTATCGGGTCCGCATGCGGATCGACGGCATGCTGGTGGAAGCGGCGCGTCCGCCCTTCTCCATGCGTGCGCGCATTGCCGCGCGTTTGAAGGTGATGTCCCGGCTGGACATCTCCGAACGCCGCCTGCCGCAGGATGGCGCGATCAAGCTGAAGGCTTCCAGGAGCCGTTCCATCGATTTCCGTGTCAACACGCTGCCGACGGTATATGGCGAGAAGATCGTGCTGCGTCTTCTCGATCCTGCC
The DNA here is from genome assembly GCF_002879615.1 of Billgrantia endophytica. GTDB lineage: Bacteria > Pseudomonadota > Gammaproteobacteria > Pseudomonadales > Halomonadaceae > Halomonas > Halomonas endophytica. The sequence continues at coordinate 4,948 of NZ_PNRF01000035.1, read as the reverse complement.
TCGGCGCGGATCGGCATCGATGCGCTGGGGTTCACCCCGGAACAGCGCGCCATGTACGAACGGGTGCTGGATCGCCCCCAGGGCATGATCCTGGTGACCGGACCCACCGGCAGCGGCAAGACGGTGACCCTGTATACCGGCCTGAACCTTCTCAACGAGGTGCGGCGCAACATCTGTACCGCCGAGGACCCGGTGGAGATCAAGGTACCGGGTGTCAACCAGGTCAACGTGCTGCCCAAGATCGGACTGGACTTTGCCAGCGCCCTGCGCGCCTTCCTGCGCCAGGACCCGGATGTGGTCATGGTGGGCGAGATCCGCGACCTGGAAACCGCCGAGATCGCGGTGAAGGCGGCCCAGACCGGCCACCTGGTGCTTTCCACGGTGCATACCAATTCGGCGGCGGAAACCCTGACCCGCCTGGCCAACATGGGCGTGCCGCCGTTCAATATCGCCAGTTCGGTGAGCCTGATCATTGCCCAGCGCCTGGCACGGCGGCTGTGCCGGCACTGCAAGCAGCCGACGGAGATCCCCCGCGAGGCGCTGCTGCGGGAGGGTTTCACCGAGGTTGACGTCGGCGGCGCCACCGTTTACGAGGCGGTGGGCTGCATGCACTGCACCCATGGCTACAAGGGCCGGGTGGGTATCTATGAAGTGGTGCCGATCAGCGGCGCCATGAGCCAGTTGATCATGCGTAACGGCAATTCGATGGATTTCGACAAACAGGCACGTCAGGAGGGACATCCCGATCTACGCCGAAGCAGCTTGTTGAAGGTAATGCAAGGGATCACGAGTTTGACGGAGATCAACCGTGTGACGAAGGACTAGGTTATAAAACCTTAAAAAATGACCAGCAGCAGGGATACACATGGCTACCAGAATGGCGAAACGCCCTCAGAAGCTAAAGCTGTACCGCTGGCGCTGGACCGGCAAGGGCCCGAGTGGCCGCACGGTTCAGGGTGAAGTGGTGGCATCACGGAAGGTCGAGGTCGAAAAGGAGCTGGCCAACCAGCAGATCGTCGTCAAGAACGTTCGCCGCAAGAGCGGGCTGGGCGGCGGCATCGGCACCATCTCTCCACGCGATACCATGCTGTTCGCCCGACAGATGGCGACCATGATTCGTGCCGGGGTTCCGGTGCTGCAGGCCTTTCAGGTGGTGGCGGAAAGCATCCGCAAGCCGGCGATGAACGCCGTGGTCCAGCGGCTGATGAGCGAGGTGGCGGCGGGCTCCAGCTTTTCCCAGGCGCTGCGCCAGCACCCGGACCACTTCGATTCCCTGTTCTGCAACCTGGTGGAAGCCGGCGAGAGCTCCGGCTCGCTGGACCGCATGCTCGACCGTATCGCCACCTACAAGGAGAAGATGGAGTCGATCAAGGGTCGGGTGAAGAAGGCGCTGTGGTACCCGGCGGCGGTCATTGCGGTGGGCTTCGCTGTCACCGCGCTGCTGCTGATCAAGGTGGTGCCCCAGTTCGAGAGCCTGTTCCAGGGCTTCGGCGCCGAACTGCCCGCCATGACCCGCATGACCATTGCCCTGTCGGAGTTCGCCCAGCAGTACTGGCTATGGACCCTTGTGGCCGTGATCGCCTGCCTCTTCCTGATGCGCCAGGGCATGCAGCGCTCGGAATCCTTTGCCTACCGCATGCACAGGTTCTCGCTGAAGGTGCCGGTGATCGGCGACATTCTCAACAAGTCGTCGGTGTCTCGCTATGCTCGCACCCTGGCTACCACCTACGGGGCCGGCGTGCCCATGGTCGAAGCGCTGGACATCGCGGCCGGTGCGTCGGGCAACCTGGTGTACGAACGCGCCACCCAACGGATTCGCGAGGACGTCGCCACCGGCCAGCAACTGCACTTCGCCATGCGCCAGACCGAACGCTTCCCGGAACTGGCGGTGCAGATGGTCGGCATCGGCGAGGAAGCCGGCTCGCTGGATGCCATACTCAACCGGGTGGCCGACTACTACGAAGAGGAAGTCGACAACAAGGTCGATGCCCTGACCTCGCTGCTGGAGCCTTTCATCATCGTGGTGCTCGGGGTCATGGTGGGCGGCCTGGTCATTTCCATGTACCTGCCGATCTTCGAGCTCGGCTCGGTGCTGTAAGGAGCCGTCTTGCCGCTTGATCCTCCACCCGCCATTCTCTGGCCCCTGGCCGTCGTGCTGGGCCTTTGCCTTGGCAGTTTTCTCAACGTGGTGATCGTGCGACTGCCGGTCATGCTGATGTTGAACTGGCGTGCCGAGGCCCGCGAGTCGCTGGAGCTGCCCGATGAAACGCGGCCCCGCTTCAATCTGGTGGTGCCGCGCTCGATCTGCCCGACATGTGAAACGCCCATCGCCTGGCACGACAACCTGCCCCTGTTCGGCTGGCTCAAGCGCCGTGGACGCTGCGCCACCTGCAACGCCCGCATCAGCCCCCAGTATCCACTGGTGGAGCTGGCGGGGGGCGTGCTGGCACTGGCGGTGCTGGCGCTGCACGGCGCCACCCTGCAAGCCCTGTTCCTCTACGGCGCCTGCCTGTCGCTGCTGGCACTGGCGGTGATCGACCTGCGCACCCAGCTGTTGCCGGACCTGATCACCCTGCCGCTGCTGTGGGCGGGACTGCTCTATCAGTTGATCTTCCAGCCGCTGATGCTGCCGGATGCGGTCATCGGCGCCATGGCGGGGTATCTTGCCCTGTGGAGCTTCTACTGGCTGTTCAAGCTGGCCACCGGCAAGGAAGGCATGGGCTTCGGTGACTTCAAGCTGCTGGCGGCGCTGGGCGCCTGGCTGGGCTGGCAGTACCTGCCCATGGTGCTGATACTTTCCGCTGGTACCGGCGCCTTCGTGGGGGTCATTGCCCAGGCGACCGTTCCCCGGCTGCACGGCGCCCCCATGCCCTTCGGGCCGTTCCTGGCCGTGGCCGGGTGGGTCGCCCTGCTGGTCGGCGAGCCGTTGATGGCGCTGTACCTGGGCCTGGTGACTTGAAGCCGCGCAGGCAAATGAACCGACAGGAACGAGCGACATGATCATTGGGGTAACAGGCGGCATCGCATCGGGCAAGTCCACCGTGGCACGTGCCTTCGAGGCATTGGGCGTGCCCTGGGTGGATGCCGACGACGTGGCCCGGGAAGTGGTCGAGCCCGGCGAGCCGGCCCTGGCGGAAATCGCAGCGCACTTCGGTCAGCGAATGCTGCGCGAAGATGGCACCCTCGACCGGCGTGCGCTACGCGAGCTGGTGTTTACCGACCCGGCCGAGCGGAAATGGCTGGAAGCCACGACCCACCCGCGCATTCGCCAGCGGCTGATGGCCCACCTGGAACGCCTTCAGGCCAAAGGCGCCCCCTATGTGCTGCTGGTTTCGCCGCTGCTGTTCGAATCGGGACAGCACGTGATGGCGGACCGTTGCCTGGTGATCGACGTGCCGGAAAGCCTGCAGATCGCCCGTACCGCGGCCCGCGATGAGGTGGACGAAACCCAGGCCAGGGCCATTGTTGCCGCCCAGATGCCACGCGACGAACGCCTGGCCCGGGCCGACGACGTGATCGACAACGGCGGCGGCGAAACCAGCCTGGCGGCCCAGGTGGCCAAGCTGGATCGATTGTATCGGGAACTGGCACACGCCCGCCGTCATTGACGCTAGAATGTCCCTACAGCCACCAACCCCAACGGATCATGAGCCAACCGAACCAACGCCCCCTGAAAGTCGCCTGCCCACAATGCAAGACCAAGGTGGAGTGGAGCGAGCAGAACCCCTACCGCCCCTTCTGCAGCGAGCGCTGCAAGATACTCGATCTTGGCGCCTGGGCGGACGAGTCACACCGCATTGCCGGCGAACCCGCGCTAGACGAAACCAATATCGACGCATGGCTGGCCCAGGCCGATCGAGGCGACGAACAGTGAGCCTTGCCCCGGCGCCGACCTATCGGCTGCTGGCCGAGCTTGAGGCCGCCTTCGATATCCTGATCGAGCGCTGCGAGGAACTGCTCGAGGCCTACGGCGAGTCGCCCGCCGAGGCCTGGGCCTTTCAGGCCGACGCCAGCGAAGCCTGGCTGCGGCAGGCCTTGCTGGATTTCTGGTATCAGGACGGTCAGGACGGTCGCGCCACCCACAGCCATGTGGGGCTGGTGGCGGCCGACGATATCTTGATGACGAAGGCCGCCGAAGTGAATCTCGCCAAGGCCACCTTCGCCGGGCTGCTGGCCACTATCCGCGAGCACCACCCTCCCCTGCTGACCGAAGCCAAGGCGGTACTGCCCTTTCGCCACCCCGAGCTCCACGACCACCTGCGCGGCAGTGGCCTGGCCCGGCTGCACCTCAAGCAGTGCTGGCGCGCCATTCCCGTGGCCGAAGCACCCGTAGCGCGGGTACGCCTGGCCTGGTACGCCAGTGGCCGCTCGATCAAGCGGCTGACCGTGCGCGACGTGGAACAGAAGCTGCTGAAGCTGGACAGCGATGCCCCCCACGTTCGTATCCAGTTGCGCAAGCTCGCCGGCCTTCCATCGAACGAACCCCTTGCCCAGGTGCAGACCCAGGCACCGCTGATGCGCGCCAACCTGTTCTACTGCGAACCGCTGCAGGACGGCCGCACTCGACGCGCCATGAACGTGGCGCTGCCGCTGTTCGTACCCGCCCCCCGCGGCCGCCTGCCCGACCACAACCTTCCCCCCTCCGCCCCGCCCACGACCCGCACCCGGGCACGGCGCAGCGACGAACGCCTGGAAGACACCCCCTTCCTGCCCAGCCTGCGGGTATATCGATACCGCAGCGCCTGACGGCGCCAGTCGCGACGCAAAGCGGCGCTCCCACAGGGGTGGAAAAACCGCTGTTGGAGATAGTGTCAGCTCGCGACCGCGGTGTTGTCCGCGTTAGCGATACCTGCCAGCGCAGCAGCGCTCCCACAAGGTGGAAAAAACCGCTGTTGGAGATAGCTTCAGCTCGCGACCGCAGTGTTGCCCGCGTTAGCGATACCTGCCA
>NZ_PNRF01000036.1 GCF_002879615.1 Billgrantia endophytica | reverse complement strand
GATCTTCCAGGTAGCGCTCTCGACAGTCAGCGGCCTGGTGGGCGACCTGTTCGAGCTCCTGCCGGAGCTGGAGCAGAAGCTCTAAAGAAGATCGGGATCTTCCAGGTAGCGCTCTCGACAGTCAGCGGCCTGGTGGGCGACCTGTTCGAGCTCCTTCCGGAGCTGGAAAGCAGGCTGTAACGCTTCCATCATGGCTCTCGAAGAAGCCGGCTCCCTCGGGAGAGCCGGCTTCTCTCGTTTCATGGCGTGCCGGTTCCTTCGTTGCGGCTATACAAAACAGCAACAATTGCCATTAGCGGCAGGGGCAAGGCTTTGCCATGCTGGATGGATGAGGTAACCGGGGCAGAAGCCCCATTCTGATTCATCATGGAGGAGCTACCATGCCGCATACACTACCCGATCTTCCTTATGGTCATGATGCGCTGGAGCCGCACATCGACGCCATGACCATGGAGATTCACCACTCACGGCACCACAAGACATATGTCGACAAGCTCAATGGTGCTCTCGAGGGTACGGGGCTGGAAGAGATGCCGGTGGATGAACTGATGGCCAATATCGACAGGGTGCCGGAGGCGAAGCGACAGGCAGTCATCAACAACGGAGGTGGTCACTCCAACCACTCCAAGTTCTGGCAGATGATGTCACCCGACGGGGGCGGCAAACCACAGGGCAAGGTGGCGCAGGCCATCGACAGCGAGCTGGGCGGTTTCGATGCCTTCAAGGAGGCGTTGACCGAGGCGGCCCTGGGTCGCTTCGGTAGCGGCTGGGCCTGGCTGAGCGTGACACCGGAAAAGAAACTGGTCGTCGAGAATACCCTCAACCAGGACAGTCCACTGATGCATGGCAACACGCCCATCCTCGGCCTGGATGTCTGGGAACACGCCTATTATCTGAAGTACCAGAACAAGCGGCCCGATTACGTCGAGGCCTTCTTCAACGTGATCAACTGGGAGGAGGTGGAGCGGCGTTATCAGGACGCGCTCTCCTGATGGTGTGATGGGGTAGATGAGTGCCTGTGATCATCGCCGCGGCCGAATGGCTGCGGTGATGTCGTTTGAGGCGAAGGGACTCAGCAAGGAGCCAAAACGTCCATAAGGCGTATGTCGGCAGTTCATCTGGCGAGCCTGTTGCCGACTTGCCACTGGGGCTCGGTATGTTGCATGAGATCGCTGACCCAATCCACGAACGTCCGCACGGTGGGCGACAAGTGACGGCTCTGTGGATACATGACTGATATAGGCACTGTTGGCGCTTGGCTGTGGTCTAGTACTCGCTGTAACTGGCCACTGTGTAGGTGCGGCAGCACCATGTAATTTGCCGCACGTATCAGGCCCAAGCCTTCCAAGCCACAAGCGATATAGGCGTCGGTGTCGTTGACGATCAGGCTCTCGGTCATCCGTACGACTTGCTCTTCGTTGTTGACCACGAAGCGCCAGTCCATGGAGCGGCCCTGGTGCCCGGGTAGAAAGCCGACAGCATGATGGTGCTTCAAATCTTCCAATGAATGGGGCTCGCCATGTTCTCTGAGGTACTCAGGTGATGCGCATGTCACCCATTCGAAGCTAGCAATACGACGCGCCACCAGAGTAGGAGAATCGCGAGGTACTCTGGCACGAATGACGCAATCGATACCCTCCGGAACCAGTTCCACGGTCCGATCGCTCAAGGTCAGGGTTAATTCCACATCGGGGTAGCGGGCCTGAAATGTCTTGATGGCAGGCAGTACGAATAGCCGGGCCAACGAGGCAGTCATGCCGACTCGTAGCTTGCCTTTGATCCGGCCAGCGTTACCGCGAAAGCCTGCCTCGACGGATTCCAGCTCGGCCAGAAGACGACGGCAGTGATCGTAGTAAAGGCTGCCATCCGGGGTCAGATTCAAATGCCGCGTGGTACGCTGGAGTAGTTTCACGCCAAGGTGATTTTCCAGTTCCTTAATGACGCGAGTGACAGTCGAGGGGGGAATGGCCAGATTCTCCGCGGCTTTACTGAAGCCGTGCATCTCAACCACTCGGGCGAATACCTGCATGGCTTGAAGTCGATCCATGTATCGTGCTCCCTGGCTTCCGATTAGTCATCATAGCGCGCGCTGGGTTCGTTTGGTCAAAAATCGGCCGTCTCCGGATCTGGCCCTAGACGGCCATCACGACGATCCAGCCCGGCCAGCATCCTCACCTCGCTCGGCGCCAGCGCGAAGTCGAATAGCTGAAAGTTTTCCACGATGCGTTCAGGTCGTACGGATTTCGAGATAGTGGCCAGGCCACTGTCGAGGTGCCAGCGCAGGATAATCTGAGCGGGAGTCTTTCCATACCGTTCGGAAAGCTCAAGAACCCGGGGAGCCTGCAGCGGCGATGAGTTCGGATCCGGGCTCTGCCACCACAAACCCAGTGGGCTCCAGGACTGGGTCACAATGCCCTGTTCGTGGTGAAATTCTCTCAGTGCCTTCTGCTGGAAATAAGGGTGTAGTTCAATTTGATTGAGCACCGGCTTCACCCCCGTTTTCCCAATCAAGCGCTGCAGTTGACCAATGGAGAAGTTACAGACGCCGATGGTACCAACTCGGCCCTCGTCACGCAGGCGGATCATTGCCTGCCATGTTTCCACGTAGGCATCACGAGTTCGTGAAGGCCAGTGCATCAGATACATGTCGATCCATTCGAGGCCGAGTCGTCGCTGGCTAGCATCGAAGGCATGTAGGGTTTGAGTATAACCGTGATGCGTATTCCATACCTTCGTGGTCACGAATATCTCTTCGCGCGCTACCCCGCTGTCACGGATTCCTTCGCCGACCCCTTCTTCGTTGTAATAAGCTTCTGCCGTGTCAATCAGGCGGTAGCCGGTCCGCAAGGCGCGACTGACCAGTTCGGCACTCGTTGCCATCGGTACTTGCCACAAACCGTAGCCCAAGGCAGGGATCCGTGAGTCATCGTGCAGTTTCAGGGAATAGGTTGTTGACATGGGTCAGCTCCATAATAAAAAGGCTAGCAACAGGATAGTCGATCACGTAGCTGCTTTTAATTCCATTTAAAGGAAAAAGCATTTCCAAAAAAACAATAAATAGGTGATGGCGTTGTTTCTCCTTGCAGAATTGTGTTTTTCACCAACGGCTATTAACAATTCATACACCAGCATGTAGCCTGCATGTGAGCCGATTCGGGTGACAGCCATTCGATTGTTTTATTCGGTTTTACAGAAAGTCAGCGGTAACAACTGGGTGCGGGAAGAATGATCCATTCTTTCCGAAGCCTTGAATTACAAAGCCATCTCAATTAACCTAAGGTTATATGCATGTTCATCAATGAAGAATCCAACGTTGAAAAAATCCTTATCCTCGGAGCCGGTCAGCTCGGTATGCAAGTGATCAAAAATATGACCTCTAGGGTCAGTCCTGACACCGTCAACGTCCTTGTAGAACCTGGCTTCACCACATCGCCGGATAAGTACAAGCAGGAAGTGACGGATGAGCTCGGTAGGCTTGGGGTAGAGATATTATCCTTCGACTTGTCCGAAGGCACCGAGGCGAGCCTTGCCGAATTGTTCGCAGGGTTTCATACGGTCATCTGCTGTACGGGGTTCGTGGCAGGAGCCGGCACACAGATGAAGATTACGCATGCGGTTCTAGCGGCTGGAGTCAACAGATATTTTCCCTGGCAGTTCGGGGTCGATTACGACATCGTTGGAAAAGAGAGTGGCCAACCTGTATTTGACGAGCAATATGAGGTCAGAAATCTACTGCGCTCGCAGGAAGCAACCGAATGGGTGATCGTCTCGACAGGAATGTTCACGAGCTTCCTGTTCGAACCTGGCTTCGGTGTCGTTGACCTTGAAGCCAATACCGTCCGAGCACTTGGAAGCTGGGATACGCGTGTCACCGTCACGACGCCCGAGGATATTGGTCGGCTGACGACCGAGATATACCTTGAAGTACCTCGCATCGCCAACGAAGTAGTCTTCGTGGCAGGAGATACACTCTCATATGGCCAGCTGGCCACGGTAATGGAAGAGGTAACAGGAAGGCCCGTCAAGCGTGTTGAATTACCCCTTGAAGAGCTTAAAAACCAACTCTCATTTTCTCCGGATGATGTCATGCTTCGCTACCGCACGGCATTTGCTCTCGGTGCAGGCATGTGGTGGGAAAAATCAAAAACCTATAATCATGAAAAAGGTATTGAGACTGTCGATGTCAAAGCATGGCTCTATCGCCACTTGCGCGATAAACGCGCTGATGATTATTTTGGCTCCCTTGTATAAAGTATAATCGTTACCTGAAGTCCGAGCAATGTCTTTGGGTCGGCGGGTTGCGAGATCCTTGTCATTCCAGGCAAGTGTTTTTGATTCAATGGTAATGGCTACTGCAATATTAGCTCCTTAATATCAGCTCCTTTACGATCTTCCCTTTCGAGCTTCAGGTTGCTTCTGGCGTTCGGGCCCGGCGAGATCGTTTTCCTCGTGGGGGGCAATGGCAGCGGCAAGACCACCCTGGCCAAGCTGCATCTGCAGCATAAGGTGCGGGTCGAGAAGGGGGCCTTTTCCACCCAGGCGCTTTCCCAGGGCCAGCGGAGGTGGTGACTTCAGCAGCCAAATGATGCTGCTGCCAACACTCTCCTTGACATCTAAACGCGCTGCTACTGATGCCCCATCATGTGCCTGCCCTACGCACGGCGGTTCGTGTTGCCGGGCGGTAAAGGAGCAAGCCCGCGGCGGCGACAGCCGCGAACGATGCCCCTGCGATGAAGGTGGCCGGGGCGCCGAACAGGCTCCACAACGCTCCGGCAATGATGCTTGCCAGCAGCAGCGCGCCCCCGCTCACCAGGTTGAATATGCCGAAGGCGGTGCCGCGAAGCTCGGCGGGTGCGGCATCGGCAACAAGCTTCGAGAGCAACCCCTGGGTAAGGGCCATGTGCAGGCCCCAGCATGCCGCGCCAAGGAATACCGCCCACGATGACAGCGCCATGGCCAGTACGATGTCGGCGACAATCAGTGCCCCCAGCCCCAACAGTAGAAGTGCTCGCGCCGAAAGCCGGTCGGCCGCAATCCCCGCCGGGTAGGCGAATCCGGCGTAGATGACATTCATGGTGATCATGATCGCGGGCACGTAGGCAATGGCGAGCCCGACATCCTGGGCGCGGAGAATCAGGAACGCTTCGCTGAAACGCGCCAGGATGAAGACCGCCCCTAGTGCAACCACCAGCCAGAAACGCAGCGGCAGGCGTGTGGCGTGTGCCAGTGTCAGGCGCTTTTTGGAGCCAATGGGATGCTCTGGAGGGGCCGGTTCGTGCACCGTGAACGTCAGCAGCATCGCGATGAGCGCCGGCACCACCGCCACCCACAGTACGAGTTTGATGTCGCCGGCGAGCCAGAGCATGAACAGCACCGCCAGTAGTGGACCAAGAAAAGCGCCGGCGGAATCCAGGGACTGGCGCAGGCCGTAAGCCGCACCCCAGAGCCGCGGGGGCACGATATCGGCCACCAGTGCATCACGCGGTGCGCCGCGGATACCCTTGCCGATGCGGTCGACGAAACGCGCCCCGAATACCCACTCGACCGTCGGTGCGAGCGGGAAAACCGGTTTGGTAAGTGCACTCAGTGAGTAACCGAGCACGACAAGAAACTTGCGCCTGCGAAAGAAATCACTGATCGCCCCTGAAAATACCTTGGTGACTGCGGCGGTCGCTGCGGAAACGCCTTCGATGACACCGATCGTCAGCATGGATGCGCCAAGTACGGTGGTCATGAATATCGGCAGCAGGCTATGGACCAGCTCGGACGAAATATCCATGAACATCGACACCACCCCAAGTACCCAGATGCTTCTCGGCAGGGTGCGATGGACGCTCCTCGCGGAAGCCGGCGGCTGGGGGATATCGGGTCGTGGTGGAGCCATGTGGGGTGTTCTCCCGGGGCGTACTGGTACAGCATCCTCTGGCGCTTCCGTTACCCTGCGCGTGCTTTTTGCATGGCATGTTATAGCAATAAGAATCATTCGTATATTGTGCAGTGGTCTATGCGACTCGATTGGTTTGGTGTAGCGCGTCAATCTGGATGAGAAGCCAGCGACAATCAGGGTGAGAAGCCAGCGACAATCAGGGTGAGAACCGAGGTGTTGCGGCCCCTTCGCTGTTACCCTTCCTTGCTTGATGCACAGGTGGCGTCATTCGCGTCTGTGTCGCTGGGCGACACGGCGTGACTCGTCTTGAGTGTCGCGCGCGTTGCCGGTCGCCCACGTGAGCCTTGTTGTCCATCGCGGTGCGGCGACGATAGCTGTCGACGTTGAGCTCGAAGAGGGTTGCATGGTGGACCAGGCGGTCGACCGCCGCCAACGTCATGGCGGGATCGGGGAAGATCTTGCCCCACTCGCCGAACGGCTGCTGCGCCTGGAGAACGGCAAGCTGTTGGCTGCCGAGCCGGCGGCAGGAGCGGAGGTGGTGTAATCAGCGCACCCCGGTGCCGTATTGCGCGAGTATATTGGCGATGTCTCTGTTTCCGAGGCCGCCCAGCGGCTCGGTGTGACGCGTACCGCGCTTTCTCGGATTCTGAACGGCAATGCCGGGGTTTCTGCCGATATGGCGTTGAGGCTCGAGCAGGCGCTGGGTACCAGCGCTAAGATGTGGTTGGAGATGTCGCTCAAATGCTGCATAGGCGGTCAGCCAGCCGCGCGCCCCTTGAATGCATCGGTCGGCACACCGAATCGCTCGGACAGCCCACAGATCTGGCGCCAGTTCAGGGAGCGTTTACCCGCCAGGATGGCAGACACGACGGGTTGAGCCCCAACTTCGGGTAAGTTGCTTTGGGTGACACCATGTTCTTCCATGAGATAGCGGAGCACATCGACGCTGGAGGCGTCCGGCATGGGGCGATGCTCCTCGTCATAGGCTTCGATGATGTCACCGAGGCGCGCGGCCAACCCTGCCAGTGGGTGATTCTCGTCGTCACCTGCCATGTCGAGCAGTTCGTCCAGGGCCTCGACCTTGGCGTCGTACTCCGCTTCACTTTCAGGCTCGGTGAGCAGGGGCGCGATGTACGCCCAGTGCATTGTCGCTTGATCAAGAATGGCGTTCATGGGTCAGTCCTTCCATTTACCTTTGTCGTACTCGCTATGCTCGAGAATATCTCGGATGTAGACCCGCCTGGCACGGTAATGGACGACCGCGATCAACCTGATCTTGTTACCGCCGATATCGAAGACATGGTGGCGTCCTACTTTGTCGGTTGCTGGGAAGATGCTCTTCATCGCGGCGAAGTCCTTGGGCTCACTGGCCTTTATGAGTCGATACCAGGTGTCTAACGCGGTAGCGGTCTGTGGCCACTTCTCTTTGGCTTCCCAGATGCGCTTCTGCGTGATGATGTGCATGAGCCCTTCCTTGTTCTGATAGGGAACAGTGTATACCAATCTGCTATATATAGCAATTTGATATGCGAAGGCCTTGGTGAGCCGGCCTGGCTGGCCTGCCGCGCCTGGTGCTGGTAGTGGCCTACCTCGAAGACCGCCCTTTCCTGGTTTTCGACGAGTAGGCGGCGGATCAGGATCCGCTGTTCAAGGAGGTGTTCTACCTCGAGCCTCCGCGAGTGAAGCACCGGTGCCTTCGGTGGTCTCGTAGCCGACGAGCTGATGGGCAACTGGCGACTCGCCTTCAAGACGAAGGCGAGTCTCATTCTGTGGCTGGTTGCTTAGTCACCACGCCACAGCAATACGATGTTCGCCGTTGGGGTGGGGCATGACCTGCATGGGCAGGCCGTAGATGGCCTCAAGGGTGGCGTCGGTCATCATCTCCTTGGCGGGGCCGTGGGCCAGCACTCGACCGCTGTGCAGTGCAAGAAGCTTGTCGCAGTAGCGTGAGGCCATGTTGATGTCGTGTAGCACGATGATCACGCACAGCTTCAGTTCGTTGCACAGCTTGCGGATCAGCGCCAGCACTTCCATTTGATGGGAGATATCCAGCGCGGCCAGCGGCTCGTCGAGCAGCAGGAAGCGGCTCTGCTGGGCCAGCAGCATGGCCAGCCATACCCGCTGGCGCTCGCCGCCGGAGAGGGTATCCACCAGGCGGTCGGCGAAGGCTTCGGTATGGCTGAGTTCGATGGCCCGCTCGACGGCGGCCTTGTCCTCGGGCGTATGGCGGCCCAGCAGGCCGTGCCAGGGGTAGCGGCCGAAGCCGATCAACTCGCGCCCGATAAGATTTTCGGCACTGGGCAGGTGCTGGGGCAGATAGGCGACCCGGCGAGCGAACTCGCGTTGGCCCCAGTCACCCAGGGGACGCTCGTCGAGCATGATCTCCCCCTGGCTGACGGGCTGCTGCTGAGCGAGTAGCTTGACCAATGTCGATTTACCCGAGCCGTTGTGGCCGATCAAACCGTAGATCTTGCCCTCTTCGAAACGGTGCTCCACAGGGTGGAGCAGACAGGTGCCATTGACCTCGAAGGTAGCGCCCTTGACCTCGAACATGAGAATTCCTTGCACAGGGAATCGATCTCTCTAGGGTAAACGAGAATCGTTGGCTTTATCTACCGCACCCGGCGAGCTCAGAGCGAAGAATTCTTGTAATGCTAATTTCATCAATAATCATTTTCATTTAAAATGCTCCCGCTGGTACGTCATCACGGCAAAAGGGCAGGCGGCATGACCGACGACAGGATGCCACTGGGCATGGCAATGCAAGGGCCGAGGGAGAGGCGGGCATGAGGGGGCAGGCAATGCGCTCAGGCATGCCGGCGCTGACCTGCTGGCTGCTGAGCCTGCCGCTGGTGGTGCTGTTCTGGCTCGGCCTGGAATCTCAGGGTGGGTTGGCGCTGGGCTTCAAGGCACTGTTGTCACCGTCGTTCGAGGATATCGACCAGCTGCTGTTGCACTATGCATGGTGGCCAAGGCTCGCCATTGCGCTGCTGGCCGGCGGGGGCCTGGCACTGGCCGGGGTGTTGATGCAGCAGGTGCTGCGTAACCCCTTGGCATCGCCGACTACGCTGGGGGTCTCGGCAGGCGCCAACCTGGCGCTGATGACGGCGACCCTGCTGGCGCCTGGGCTATTGGCGATTGGCCGCGAGTGGGTGGCGCTGGCCGGTGGCGGCTTGGCGGTGGGGCTGGTGTTCATGCTGGCCTGGCGGCGGGGGTTGGCACCCATCGTGGTGGTGCTGGCGGGGCTGGTGGTCAACCTCTATCTGGGCGCGCTGGCCACGGCGTTGCTGCTGTTCAATCACGAGGCGCTGTCGGGGCTGCTGATCTGGGGGGCCGGGTCGCTGGCCCAGAATGGCTGGGACGGCGTGGCGACCCTCTGGCCGCGGCTGGCCATCGCCGCCGTGGCGGCCTGGTTCTTGCTGCGCCCTCTGGCCGCGGCTGGCCATCGCCGCCGTGGCGGCCTGGTTCTTGCTGCGCCCTCTGGCGGTGCTGGAGTTGGACGATGCCAGCGCCAAGAGCCTGGGTGTATCGCTCGTCTATCTGCGTTTCGCCGGTATGGGGTTGGCGGTCTTCATCACCGGCAGCATCGTCAGTGTGGTGGGCATCATCGGCTTCATTGGCTTGGCGGCGCCCAATATCGTACGCATGGCCGGGGCGCGGCGTCTCGGCCAGCGCGTGCTGTGGAGCATGCTGCTGGGCGCGGTGCTGTTGGCCACCACTGACCTGCTATTGCAGAACGTCACCGGCGTGCTGCCGATGCTGATTCCCACCGGCGCGGTGACCGGTGCCTTGGGAGCGCCGCTGTTGATGTGGCTGATCCCGCGCTTGAAGCTGCAGGGCAATCGGGCACCCCAGCCGGCTGCCGTGCTGGCCAACCGGCATCCCGCTCCGGGGCGGTTGGCGACTCGCCTGGCCATCGGCCTGCTGCTGGCCACCGGGTTGGGGTTGCTGCTGGGGCAGGGGGTGAATGGCTGGTACTGGCTGTCGCCGGATAACTGGAGCGTCATGCAGTGGCGGATGCCCAGGGTGGTGGCAGCGGCGGCCAGTGGCTTGATGCTGGCCGTGGCCGGCACGCTGCTGCAGCGGCTCTCCGCCAACCCCATGGCAAGCCCGGAAGTGTTGGGGATCAGCGGTGGCTGTGCCATCGCCTTGATCCTGGGGATCTTCCTGCTACCGGCGCCGACCAGCGGCATGCTGGTGGGCGTCGGCACCCTGGGAGCCTTTGCCACCCTGCTGATTCTGGTGGCGCTCAACCGTCGCAGCGGATTCGTGCCCGAGCGCCTGCTGCTCACCGGGGTGGCGGTGAGTGCGCTGTTCGATGCGGTGCGCAGCGTGATGCTGGCCGGGGGCGACCCGCGTGGGCAGCAGGTGATCGCCAGGTTGGCGGGGTCCACCTATTACGTCGATCTCACCAGTGCCCTGGTGGTGGGCACTCTGGCCGCGCTGCTGACGCTGTGCACGCTACCGCTTACCCGTTGGCTGGACATCCTGCCGTTGGGTGCTCCCACCACGCTGGCGCTGGGGGTCGCCCTCAATCGGGCCCGCCTGGTGTTGCTGCTGCTGGTGGCCCTGCTGACGGCGTGTGCCACCCTGGTGGTGGGGCCGCTCTCCTTCGTCGGGCTGCTGGCGCCGCATATGGCCCGGTTGCTGGGGCTGACCAGGGCTCGTCAGCACCTGCTGGGCGCGGCACT
Source organism: Billgrantia endophytica (assembly GCF_002879615.1). Classification (GTDB taxonomy): domain Bacteria; phylum Pseudomonadota; class Gammaproteobacteria; order Pseudomonadales; family Halomonadaceae; genus Halomonas; species Halomonas endophytica. The sequence goes on along the minus strand of NZ_PNRF01000036.1, from coordinate 63,533 downwards.
GGTGGGCATGTTGTTGATGGTGCTGGCCGACTGGGTTGGCCGCCAGATGATCTTCCCCTACGAAATTCCCGCTGGCCTGGTCGCCTCGCTGATCGGTGGTGCCTACTTCATGTGGGGGTTGCGGAGGTTGTGATGGGCAGTGTGGCGGAGGTTTCGTTGTCTAGACAGGAGGTGCGTATGACGGAAGCAGCGGAGGTTGCCACTCGCCTGGACGATCCGGCCGAGGCGCTGCTGGCGCTCTATCGTCAGCCGCCTCTGGACAACCTCAAGGCCCCGGGCTTCGGCCGTGCGGATGTGGCGACACTGCCGGGCAGTGTGCTGCTCGAGCGTGCCGCGCTCGGCGAGCTGATGGCGCGCTATACGGCCAGCTTTGGCGAGGGGGCCGACCGCAAGGCGGCGGCGTCGATCTGGTCGAAGTATTTTTTCAGCCTGGTGTCGATCCCCACGCTGGTGGCCAATTTGCTGTTGGGCCGAGAGCTGCCGGTGCGGCCGGAGCAGTTGCGCCTCGAGCTGGGTGGCGAGGCTCCCAGCCGGGTGCGGCGTCTGTGTTGAATCAAGTATCGCCTGCCCAATGAGGCGCTGTGTGGCGGTTGCCCGTTGAAGCCAGAGAATCGTCCGGCCAAGCGTCGCCGCTTGGGCGTTCACCTTTGCAAGGAGCCAAGCTCAATGGAGCTGTTCGGAATCGTATGGCGTGATTACCGCTGGTCCTTCGTCGGCGTGATCGCGCTCAGCCTGGTGAGTGCCGGCCTGGGCATTGGTGCGATCGCCTTCATCAACCAGCGGCTACTCGATGCCTTTGCCGATCCCTGGCGAGTATTGCCTCTGTTTCTCGGCTTGATCCTGCTGTTGCTGGTGGTGACCCTGGCCTCGCAATTGGCCTTGACCACGCTGGGGCATTACTTCGTCTACCGACTGCGCGGGCAGTTGATCAAGCGCATCATGGACACCGATATCGAGCGCGTCGAGCAGATCGGCAGTGCGCGCCTGCTTGCCAGCCTGTCCACCGATGTGCGCTATATCACGGTGGCCTTCGTGCGCTTGCCGGAGTTGGTGCAGGGTGGGGTGCTGACGCTGGGGGCCACGCTCTACCTGGGTTGGCTGTCGCCTGCGATTCTAGGGGTGACGGCGCTGTGGGTCGCGGCCACCGTCGTGGTTTGCATGCGCATGGTGATCTGGGTCTACCAGCATATGGCCAAGCTCCGCGAGGTCGAGGATCGGCTCTATGCGGATTATCAATCGGTCATCGAGGGGCGCAAGGAGCTGGCGCTCAACCGCGACCGGGCCGAGTGGCTCTATCGCGACGTCTACACGCCCAATGCCGATGCCTATCGTCACCATATCGTGCGCGGAGACACCTGCCATCTCAGTGCAATCAATTGGTTCAATATCATGATGCTGGGCGCCATCGGCGTGGTGTTCTTCCTGGCCAACGGGTTGGGGTGGGCCTCGGCCCAGGTGGCGATCACCTTCTCGCTCACGTTGCTATTCCTTCGGGCACCGTTGATCCAGGCAGTGGGGGCCGTGCCGACGCTGATCAACGCGCGCGTGGCCTTCGACAAGCTGAACACGCTGGTGCTGGCGGACTATCGAGACGCGTTCGATAGCGGCTCGAGGCGTCATGCCTGGCAGGAGATCGCCCTGGAGGGGGTGTCCTACCGCTACCCCGATGAGGAGGCGCGGCCGGGCTTTGCGGTAGGGCCCCTCGACCTGACCCTGCGGCGGGGCGAGGTGGTATTCCTGATTGGCGGCAACGGCAGTGGCAAGTCGACGCTGGCACGGCTACTGACCGGGCTCTATCAGCCCCAGGCGGGGAGCATCCGGGTCGATGGCAGGCCGTTGCAGGAGGCGGACTGGACGACGTATCGCCAGCACTTCTCCGCCATCTATACCGACTTTCATCTCTTCGATCGGTTGATCGGTCCCGCTGGAGAGTCGCCGGATGCCGCCTTGGTGGATGAGTGGCTCACCGAACTGGAGATGCAGCATAAGCTGGACTTCGACGGCGATCGTGTGACCAACGTCAACCTCTCCCAGGGGCAGCGCAAGCGTCTGGCGATGTTGTTGGCGGTCGCCGAGCAGCGCGATCTCGTGCTGCTCGATGAGTGGGCGGCCGATCAGGATCCCCAGTTCCGGCGGATCTTCTATCGCCAGTTACTGCCGCGCCTGAGGGCACTGGGCAAGACACTGGTGGTGATCAGCCACGACGATCACTACTTCGATCAGGCCGACCGCCTGCTGGAGTTGCGCGGAGGGCTGCTTCATGAGCTGATCGGCGACGAGCGCAAGGCCGCCAGCCGCGATGCGGTGGCGCGGGTAGGGCGCCAGGCGCCCGCATGACACCGACTCCCCGACCGTGAGGCTTCACATGCCGTTCAGAGATTATCAAGCATCGGGCCGTACCAGCGCGTCCACCAGAAGCTCGGCGAAGCGCTGTGCCGATGGCAGGGCGCCGAAACTCCATACCGGTGGCAGGGTGATCAAGCTGCCATCGCGGACGCTGGGGTGATGCTGCCAAAGAGCGCTTTTGGCCAGCTTGGCCTCGATGCCGGTCGGGTAGGGTTCCACCACCACCAGGCGTGCCTCCAGTTCGAGCAGTGCCTCCAGACCGGCCAGCGAGAACCCCCAAGAGTTGGTTTCCCCCTGCCAGGCGTTCTCCAGGTCCAGGCGATCCATGACGGCCTGAAACAGGCCGTGTTCACCGAAGACCCGCACATGGCGTTCGTCCATGAACTGGATGACCAGCAGGGGGGGCGCTTCTTCCGGCAGCGCTTGGCGCAGCGCCTCGAAGTGCGCCTCGGTGGAGGCAATCAGCGCTTCGGCTTCATCCTGGCGACCGTTCGCCATGCCAAGCTCCCGGGTCAGGATGAGGATCTGCTCCCAGGTGTCGTCTCCCGGCGTATAGAGCGCCATGCTGTCGACGGTGCCGATGCGGCTCAGTCGAGGCGCCAAATGGGTGAACATGGGCGTGAGCAGAATGCGCTCCGGGGCCATGCGGGCCAGCAGCTCGACATTCGGCTGGGTGCGCAGGCCAATGTCGGTTACCCGGCTCGGCAGTCTCGGCTCGCCGACCCAGCTGTGATAATCACTGACTTGGGCAACCCCATCGGGCGGTTCACCCAAGGCGACCAGTGTCTCGGCCAGGGTCCAGTCGAGCGTGGCCAGGCTGTCGCCGACCGCTGTCGGGCTGGCTGCCATCCATAGCGAGCCGAGAGTCAGGCCGAGACGCCGGAAGGGGGGGAGCCGTACTGGCATGCAGAAAGTTCTTTCCTTGGATCTATGTCTATGCCATTAAATGCTAATGGTTTGCATTATATTTATCAAGCGGATTAATATGTCATATGATGTAAATTACCATCCGATACTGACTCCCACTCTGCTATAGCCCCTTTTAGAGGTCGCACACCATGTCCCACGCTTGCCCTCCTTCTCAGCCGAACGCACTGGCGCAGGCGGTACGCCTCGCACTTGGCCTTACGATAGGGGGCGTGCTGCTCGGCATGACGCCACAGGCGTTGGCTGAAGAGGAGACGCTCGAGACGGACACTCTCGTGGTGGTCGGCACGGCGCTGAAGGTGGCCTCGCCGCTGGTCGAGACGCCGCGCCCCGTTTCCCTGGTCGATAGGGAGGAGCTCGAGACACGCAACGTGCAGCAGCTCGACGAGACTTTCCGTTACCGTGCCGGCGTGCTTTCCGGCCATTACGGATCGGACAACGACACCGACTGGCTTCAGGTACGTGGCTTCAATCACTCCACCTATCAGGATGGCTTGCGTATCTACCGCGAGGGCTTCTACCAGTGGCTGCCCGAGCCCTATGGCATGGAACGTGTCGAGGTTTTCAAGGGTCCCTCGTCGATCCTTTACGGCGAGGCACCGCCCGGAGGGTTGGTCAATGTCGTCAGCAAGCGTCCTACCCGTGAGCGGCAAGGGAGGGTCGACCTGCAGCTCGGAAATCGCGATCATCGCCAGATCGGCGTCGACAGTTCGGGGCCGCTTACCGACTCCGGTGACGTGCGCTATCGGCTGGTCGGTACCTGGAAGGAGCGCGACGGTGATCTCGATCACACGAGCAACGAGCGTTACTACTTCGCTCCCGGCCTGGCGGTGGACTTGAGCGAGGACACCACCGTGACGCTACTGGCCAGCCTGCAAAAGGATGATGGCGTACCCGTCAATCCCTTCAAGCCGCCCTATGGTACCGTTCAGGACACTCCCCACGGCAGGATCGATCGCCAGACCAACCTCAGCCAACCCGACTACGATACGAATGAACGTACCCAGTGGGCACTGGGCTACGAGCTGGAGCATTGGTTCAACGACGCTTGGCGCTTTGAGCAGAACCTGCGCTACAGTGAACTGGACTTGCTGCTGCGCAGCAGCTATGTGCTGGGGATGCAGGGGCCGCGCGAGGCAGGGCAGGGCCATATCCATCGCGATGGTACTATCAATAGCTGGACGATCGACAACCGCACGATCGGCATCTGGTCCGGCGACGGCTACGAGAATACGCTGCTGTTTGGCGTCGACTATCAGGATCTCAAGCTGAACGGCCATGAAGCCGATAGTTTTGCCTTCGGTACCATCGATGTCTTCGATCCCGTATACGGTAATTTCACGCCCATCGATCAAAATCAGCGTGTCGAGCGTCATATCGGCAAGCAGCAAACCGGGGTCTATCTACAGAATCAACTGCGCTTGGCTGACCGTTGGGTACTGCTGGGTGGAGTGCGCTATGACCAGGCGGAAACCGAGAACGCCGACCGTACTACCGGGGTGACGGAGCGGTCAGATGACAATCATCTCTCCTGGAGTGGCGGCGTGATGTATCTGGGTGGGCATGGCGTTAATCCCTATCTGAGTTACACGGAGTCCTTCGATCCTCTGGGACGCGTGGACGATACCGGCGAGCTTTATGAGCCTCGCGAGGGAGAACAGTGGGAGCTGGGCGTGAAGATCGCCCCGCCGCAATGGGACGGCTATGTGACAGCGGCCATCTTCGACCTCAAGGAGAGTAACGGCCTCGTGACCTCGCCGGGTGGTTTCCAAGTGCAAGAGGGAGAACAGCGCTCGCAAGGTTTCGAACTGGAGGGGCGTGTCCAGTTGAGTGATGAATTGCGCCTCACTGCCGCCTATACCTACACCGATGCGCGTACCGAAGGTGACCAACGCAAGGATCTCATTCCGCGCCACCAAGCCTCCACATGGGTCGATTACGCTTTCACTCCGGGCACCCTCGATGGCTTGCAACTGGGAGGCGGCATTCGTCACGTTGGCTCCAGCGTAGGGGGAGACCTCGAGGTGTCCGATTATACCTTGGTCGATGCCATGGTCGCCTACGACTTCGACGACAACTGGCGGGCACAGCTCAACGTCAACAACCTGACGGATGAAACCTATGTCGCCTCCTGCGAGGCCGACTTCTGGTGCTACTACGGTGAATCACGCAGCGTGATCGGCAGCCTCAGCTATCGCTGGTAAGATCGCCTTTGTGGCTCATGTTACTAATGATGAACGCCCGGCCTGGAGCCGGGCGTTTGCGTTGCGGCAAGCACGCTGGAGATTTAGAAAGCGTAGCTCAGCGTGCCGAGCACGCCGCGCTCGGCGCCGAAGTAGCAGAACTCGAGCGAATTGCACGAGGCGACGTACTCCTCGTCGGTGAGGTTGGTGACGTTGAGGCGCGCGCTCATGCCGTCGAGGCCGAGACGGCCGAGATCATAGCCCAGGGTGGCGTCGACCAGGGTGTACGCCGACACCTCGGCGCTGTTGGCGCGATCGGCCTGGATATCGGCGTAGTGGCGTAGCCCGAGCCCGGCATCGAGCCCGGCCAGCGTACCGTTCTGGAAGGCGTAATGACCCCACAGGCTGGCCTGGTGGCGCGGCGCGTAGACGGCGCGGTTGCCCTGGTTGCCCTCGTCGTCACGCTTGTAGGTGATGTCGGTATAGCTGTAGGCCGCCTGCAGTCTCAGGCTGTCGGTCAGGTGGGTGTACGCCTCGAGCTCAAGCCCCCTGGATTCGATCTCGCCCACGGCCCGATAGGGGTCGGTGGGCTGTTCCTTGGTGCCCACGTTCTCCTGGTTGATCTGGAACAGCGAGACGCTGTAGCGATCCCGGGTTCCCGCCGGCTGATACTTCAGGCCGGTCTCGATCTGCCTGCCTTCCATCGGCGGGAGCAGGTCGCCCTCGGCATCGACGAAGCTGGTCGGCGTGAACGCGGTGGAGTAGCTGAGGTAGGGCGCGACACCGTTGTCGAACAGGTAGAGCAGGCCGGCGCGCCCGCTGAACTGGGTGTCGTCGAGTTCGCTGGCATCGCCCGTGTCCAGGTCGGTATTGGTGATAGCGACCCAGTCGTAGCGTCCGCCGAGCGTCAACCGCCAGTTGCCCAGGGCCATCTGGTCCTGCAGGTAGACGCCGGTCTGCCGGAGTTCGTGGTCCTCGTGCACGGTGGCGTACATGTCGATTGGCCCGGCACCGTACTGCGGGTCGAAGGCATCGATGGTGGGGAACAGGCCGGAGGGCCAGGCCACGCGGTTGTCGCGGCGCTGATAGTCGGCGCCGACCAGCACGGTATGGTCGATGAAACCGGTGGACAGGCTGGCCTCGAGCTGGTTGTCGAGGGTCCAGGCCTCGAGTGACTCGTCGGCACCCGAGTAGTAGCGGGTCAGTTCGCTGTCGCTGCCGGGTGCCCAGCCGTAGGCATAGACCTGATTCAGCACCACGTCGGAATTGAGATAGTTCAGCCGCTGACGCCCCGTCCAGGCCTCGCTGAAGCGATGCTCCAGCTCGTAGCCCAGCATGCGCTGGGTGCGTTCGTAGCGGTCGTACTCGTCCTCGCCTTCGAAGAAATCGTTGGATATGCGCCGGCCGTTGCGGTCCACCACGGTGCCTTCATAGGGTAGCCCGGCATGATAGCCACCTTCCGGATCCTGCTGCAGGTAGGCCTTGAGCGTCAGGCTGGTGGCATCGTTGATGTCCCAGGTCAGCGAAGGGGCAATGGCGTAACGTTCTTCCTCGACGGGGCCGAACTGGGTGTCGGCGGCGCTGGCCAGGCCAACGAGTCGGTAGGCGACGCGCTGTTGCTCGCCCAGCGGACCGGTCAGGTCGAAGGCGACGCTGCGCTGGGCGTTGTTGCCCGCGGAGAGGCGCAGCTCGCCGCCTTGCTGGAACTGCGGACGCTTGCTGGTGAGCGCGACGACGCCGCCTGGTGAAGCCTGGCCATAGAGTACCGACGCCGGTCCGCGCACCACCTCGATGCTGTCGAGAAACCAGGGGTCGACGGTCATCGAGCTGTGCGAGTTGGTATCCCCCATCAGCTTGAGGCCATCGAGGAAGGTATTGCTCAGGCTGCCGTCGGAGAAGCCGCGCAGCACCAGGTAGTCGAAACGGTTGGAGGCGCCGATCTGGTTGGTGAAGACGCCCGGGCTATAATCCAGGGCGCGCTGAACCGTCCGTGCACCGCGGCTCTCCCACTCTTCACGCTCGATGGTGGAAGTCGATTGCGGCGTTTCGACGAACGGCGTCTCGGTCTTGGTCGCGGCCTGCCCGGTAATGGTCAGGCCCTCCAGGGTTTCGGCCTGTGTCTCCACAGGCTGTTGAGCCTGAGCATGGATTGTGACGAGGGCGGATACAAGCGAGATGCTCAGTGCCAGTGGGCGGGGTGTCGGCATGACGGTTCCTCTGCGGAATGATATCTCATCGGTAATGAGAATTATTCCTTCGCTGGGCGTTGCCGTCCTCTGCCGCCTGCTCAGCTTTCTCTGCGCGGCGCTCAGTCTGCGCGGCGCAGAGAACTTGGTGGGCAGCCGTAGCGCTGGCGGAAGGCCGTGGTGAAGTTGTTGGCATGCCGATAGCCGGCGCACTGGGCGGCGCGTTCGATACCGTGACCTTGCAGCAGCAGCTCGCGGGCGCGTTCGAGGCGCCGTTCGCGCAGAAAATCGAAGATGGAGCTGCCGTATGCCGCCTGGAACTTACGGCGCAGGGTGGCGGGGCTCATGGCGGCCAGTTCGGCCAGCGCTGACAGGCGATGCGAGCGTGCCGGACAGCGTTGAAGCTGTTCGCGGACACGCTCCAGGCGCTGCCACTCCCCGGGGGAAAGCCGGGCGGAGGATATGTCCAGCTCTGGTGGCAGGCCATGAGCCAACAGTTGAAGCGCCAGCCCTTCCCATTGCAAGCGCGATGCCATGCCGGCCAGAGGGGAATTCAGGGCCTGGTCCAGCAGTTGCTGCAAGCCGGGGGGCAACGTCCAGGCATGCAGGCTCGAGCCTGGCGGTTGCCGTCTGCCGCCAAGCGCATCGGCCAGGCGTGGCGTGTCCAGCGCCAGGGTCAGGGCGCGTATGCGTTGGTTGGGGAGCTGCATGGCCTGCAGGCCTTCGTGCTCGTCCAGCCGCACGCTCAGCGCCATGCCGGAGGTGAGCGCAAGGCGCTTTTCACCCAGTCCAATCTCCGCATGCCCCTCCAGCATGACGATGATCGACAGCGGGGCAGGGCGGTGCGAACGTGAATCGTAGCGCTGCAATACCTCGATGTCCGAAGCGACCAGCTGCATGCCGGCTGCCGGGGCGAGTTCGAGAATGCGCCCGCGCAGAACGGCCTGCCCAGCCGCTCCAGGGGGCTGCAGGGGAAAGCGGTAGTCGATACCGTAGCGCTCTCCATAGAGGGCAAGATCGCGCGGCGTGTGCTGACGGGCAGGGGCGAGGCTGACGTTCATGCGGTTTTCGGACGCGCTCTCGGTGAAGGACGCTTGCGTGCCACGCTGTGGCAGGAGGGATTTTCGAATAATAGAGATTGATTCGCAATCGTTTTTAGGTAAAGGTCGTCCCAAATTGCCGGTTGTCAGGAGGGAGTCTTGGAAGTAGGCGTGGAGGAGGGCGGAACGCGTGTTCAGGTGGCCATCATCGGTGCCGGGCCGGTGGGGCTGTGCTTCGCCCGGGCATTGGCCATGCACGGCGTGAAGGTGGCGCTGGTGGACAAACAGCCGCGCGAAGCGTTGCGTGAGGCGGCCTTCGATGGCCGCGAGATCGCGCTGTCGCATCCTTCTCAGGCGATTCTTGAACGCCTCGACATATGGCGGCGCATTTCCGCCGAGGAGCGCTCGCCGCTGCGTGACGCTCGCGTGTTCAACGGCGCTTCGCGCTTCGCCATGACCATCGCCAGCGGCCGCCATGAGCGACGCAAGCCCCTCGGGGTGTTGGTGCCCAATCACGCCATTCGCCGGGCTGCCTATCGAGCGGCGGAAGAGTGCGCGAACATCCACTGGTATCAGGCCGCCCTCGAACGCATCGAAAGCGCCGCCGATGGCGTGCGGCTGGCTCTCGACGACGGCAGCCGTATCGAAGCCGAGCTGGCGGTGGCCGCCGACAGCCGATTTTCCCAGACCCGGCGCCACCTGGGCATCGCCGCCGAGATGCGTGACAACGGCAGGACGATGCTGGTGTGTCGCATGCAGCACGACATGCCCAATGATCAGACCGCCTGGGAGTGGTTCGGCCACGGCCAGACCTTGGCCCTGCTGCCGCTGGATACGCACCTCTCCTCGGTGGTGCTGACCCTCCCAGCGCGCGAGATGGATAGTGTGCTGGCGCTGGACGAGGCGGCCTTCGCCACCGAGATGGAGCGGCGCTTCTCGCACCGTCTGGGAGCGATGGAGAAGCGCAGCAAGGCGCATCGCTATCCGTTGGTGAGCGTTTACGCCGAGCGCTTCGTCGCCCATCGTTTCGCCTTGATCGGTGATGCCGCCGTTGGCATGCATCCGGTCACCGCACATGGTTTCAACATCGGGTTGCAGGGACAGCAGCGCCTGGCGGAACGGCTTCTCGCCGCTCGACGCCGGGGGCAGGACATTGCCGCGCCCAATGTGCTGGAGAGCTACCAGCGCGACCACCGTCTGGCGACCCGCCCTCTCTATCTGGCGACTCAGGCCATCGTGTCGCTGTATACCGATGATCGCCTACCGGCGCGGCTCCTGCGTCATGTCGGTTTGAGGGTCGCTGAGCGAGCCGCACCCTTGAAAGGCGCCATTGCCCATCATTTGCTTCAGCGTCACTCACGTCTCCCCTGAGCGCCGGCGTGCATCCAGGGCTGGTTCACGGCTCTTCAACGTGTGCGTGGATGCGGCGCCTTGTCTCGGCCTTTACCATATGTAGATATTTCATTGGCCGACATCACCATATATGGTGTATCTTGCACGAAGCTCTTCGGCTACCTGCCGCTGCGAATGGCAGGGCTCGGAGGGCTTCTTCAGGTGACCATGAGCCATAACGGTCCATCTCTTTAGAGGAATGATAATCATGAAGATTGAGATTTACAGCAAGCCGTCATGCGTGCAGTGCACTGCCACTTACCGTGCCCTGGACAAGCAGGGTATTGCCTATACGGTCATCGATCTCACTGAAGATTCTGCTGCGCGCCAGACCGTGGAAGGGCTCGGGTATCGCCAGTTGCCGGTGGTGGTGGCCGGCGAAGAGCACTGGTCGGGCTTTCGTCCGGACCGGATCCAGGCGCTGGCCGCGCTGGCCGATCCGGCATAACAGGGAGGGCCGCTCATGTTGGCCACCCATCTGCATGAAGCCGATTCGGAAGTCCCATGCAAGGAGGGCGCCGCGAGTGGAGAGATCGTCTATTTCTCCACCAAGTCCGGCAATACCCATCGCTTCGTGGAAAAACTGGGGTTGCCGGCCACACGCATCCCCTTGAGCCGCGATGAGCCGCTGCTGAAGGTGGACGCGCCCTATATTCTGGTGGTGCCCACCTACGGAGGTGGCGGCGTCGAGGGAGCGGTGCCGGGCCAGGTGATCCGCTTTCTCAACGACGAGCACAACCGCAGCCTGATCCGTGGGGTGATCGCCTCCGGCAACACCAACTTCGGCACGGCCTACTGTCTCGGCGGACGCATCGTCGCCGACAAGTGCCGGGTGCCGCTACTGTATCGATTCGAATTGCTTGGTACCGCCGACGACGTGGCCAAGGTCCGCAAGGGAGTGAACACGTTTTGGAAACACGAAGCCTGGAAACGACAAGCGTAGCCGCGCCGTCGCGACATGCCGGAGGCGACTCCGCCGCCCGCGTCCTGGATTACCATGCGCTCAACGCCATGCTCAATCTCTATGGACCCGATGGCGAGCTGCAGCTCGGCCGCGACCGTGAGGCGGCACGCCAGTACTTCCTGCAGCACGTCAACCAGAACACCGTGTTCTTCCATTCGCTGGAGGAGAAACTCGGCTATCTGGTCGAAGAGGGCTACTACGAGACGGAAGTGCTCGAGCAGTACGATGCCGGTTTCATCAAGTCGCTCTTCGAGCAGGCCTATGCCTACAGGTTCCGCTTCCCGAGCTTCCTGGGCGCCTTCAAGTACTACACCAGCTACACGCTGAAGACCTTCGACGGCAAGCGCTATCTGGAGCGCTACGAGGATCGCGTGTGCATGGTGGCCCTGGCCCTGGCCCGCGGCGACGAGACCCTGGCCCGCTCGCTGGTGGACGAGATCGTCAGCGGTCGCTTCCAGCCGGCCACGCCGACCTTCCTCAACTGTGGCAAGCGTCAGCGCGGCGAGCTGGTGTCGTGCTTCCTGCTGCGTATCGAGGACAACATGGAGTCCATCGGCCGGGCGATCAACTCGGCGCTGCAGCTCTCCAAGCGCGGCGGCGGGGTGGCCTTCCTGCTCAGCAACATCCGCGAGTTCGGCGCGCCGATCAAGCGCATCGCGAACCAGTCCTCGGGCATCATCCCGATCATGAAGCTGCTCGAGGACGCCTTCTCCTACGCCAATCAGCTGGGTGCCCGCCAGGGGGCCGGGGCGGTCTATCTCAACGCCCACCATCCGGACATCCTGCGCTTCCTCGACACCAAGCGCGAGAACGCCGACGAGAAGATCCGCATCAAGACGCTGTCGCTCGGCGTGACGATTCCCGACATCACCTTCGAGCTGGCCAAGCGCAACGAGGACATGTACCTGTTCTCGCCCTATGACGTCGAGCGCGTCTACGGCGTGCCGTTCGGCGATATCAGCGTCACCGAGAAGTACCATGAGATGGTCGCCGATGGACGCATCCGCAAGAGCAAGATCAAGGCCCGCGAATTCTTCCAGATCCTGGCCGAGATCCAGTTCGAGTCCGGCTACCCTTACCTGATGTTCGAGGACACGGTGAATCGCGCCAATCCGATCAAGGGCCGCATCAACATGAGCAACCTCTGCTCGGAGATCCTGCAGGTCAATACCCCCACCGAGTATGACGAGGATCTCGGTTACCGGCACATGGGGGAGGATATCTCCTGCAACCTGGGCTCGATGAACATCGCCAAGGTCATGGATGCCGGCGACATCGGCACCAGCGTGGATATCGCCGTGCGTGGTCTGACCGCGGTCTCCGAGATGAGCGACCTGCGCTCGGTGCCGTCCGTCGCCCATGGCAATGCCCGCTCTCACGCCATTGGCCTGGGACAGATGAACCTGCATGGCTACCTGGCGCGGGAGAAAATCTTCTACGGCTCCGACGAGGGGCTGGACTTCACCAATATCTACTTCTATTGCGTGGTCTATCATGCGCTGCGCGCCTCGAACCGCCTGGCCATCGAACGCGGAACGAGCTTCGCCTGGTTCGAGAAGTCCAAGTACGCCAGCGGCGAGTTCTTCGACAAGTACACCGAGCGTGAATGGGCGCCGCGTACCGACAAGGTTCGCGGGCTGTTCGATCGCGCCGGTATCGCCATTCCCGGCCAGGACGACTGGCGCACGCTGAAGGCGTCGGTGATGAGCCAAGGGCTCTACAACCGCAACCTGCAGGCGGTGCCGCCAACCGGCTCGATCTCCTATATCAACCACTCCACCTCGAGCATTCACCCGGTGGCGGCCAAGATCGAGATCCGCAAGGAAGGCAAGCTGGGTCGTGTCTACTATCCGGCGCCCTACCTGAACGACGACAGCATCGAGTACTACCAGGATGCCTACGAGATCGGTGCCGAGAAGATCATCGATACCTATGCGGAAGCCTCTCAGCATGTCGATCAGGGGCTGTCGTTGACGCTGTTCTTTCCCGATACCGCGACGACGCGGGACATCAACCGCGCCCAGATCCATGCCTGGCGCAAGGGCATCAAGACGATCTACTACATTCGCCTGCGCCAGAGCGCCCTGGAAGGCACGGAGGTAGAGGGCTGCGTCTCCTGCAGCCTGTAAGGGGAGAGCACCCGGCTTAATGAGCGAGATGAGTGCCGGGGACAAGACGCAGCGAGGGTCTTTTGCCATGGATGGCAAAAGTAGCGCCCAGGGACGGGCTTACAGCGCCCTCGCGGAGGCTTGTTGCCGGGGTAGCTCATCGCCTGCAGACATGTGGGACGCCCCAGGCCTTGCCCCTTCCAACACGAGATTGAGATATGACTACCGCACAAACGATGCAAGACAAGGCGCCGCGCCTATCACGGGTCGATGCCATCAACTGGAACCGTCTCCAGGACGACAAGGACCTCGAAGTCTGGAACCGGCTGACCAGCAACTTCTGGCTGCCGGAAAAGGTCCCGCTGTCCAACGACATTCCTTCCTGGAATACATTGACGGCCCAGGAGCAGCAGTTGACCATTCGCGTCTTCACCGGCCTGACCCTGCTCGACACCATCCAGAGTAGCGTTGGTGCGCCGGTCTTGATGGAGGATGCGCGCACGCCTCATGAAGAGGCGGTCTATGCCAATATCGCCTTCATGGAAGCGGTGCATGCGCGCTCCTACAGCTCGATCTTTTCGACGCTGTGCGCCACGCGAGACGTGGACGATGCCTTCCGCTGGAGCGAGGAGAACCCGCCGCTGCAGGCAAAGGCCGAGCTGATCCTCGATCGCTATCGTGGCGACGATCCGCTGATGCGCAAGGTCGCCAGCGTGTTCCTGGAGTCATTCCTGTTCTATTCCGGCTTCTATCTGCCGATGTACTGGTCGAGCCACGCCAAGTTGACCAACACCGCCGACCTGATCCGCCTGATCATCCGCGATGAGGCAGTGCACGGCTACTACATCGGCTACAAGTTCCAGCAGGCCCTGGCCGAGGCGTCTTCGGAACGCCAGCAGGCGGTCAAGGACTACGCCTATGAACTGCTGCATGAGCTCTACGACAACGAAGTGAAGTACACCGAGTCACTCTACGATGCGGTGGGGTTGACCGAGGACGTCAAGAAGTTCCTGCATTACAACGCCAACAAGGCGTTGATGAACCTTGGCTTCGAAGCGCTGTTCCCCAGCAGTGTCACCGATGTCGACCCAACGATCATGGCCGCGTTGTCGCCGAGTGCCGATGAGAATCACGATTTCTTCTCGGGTTCCGGCTCTTCCTACGTGATCGGCAAGGCGGTTGCCACCGAAGACGAGGACTGGGCGTTCTGAGGCTTTCCGCCGCTACCGTTCCTGGACATTGGATCGAGAAGCGGTGGCCGCGTCGCAGGGGTGCATCAACTGTTCCGCCAGCCTTTGAATAGTTTGCGGGCGTAGGTCTGTAAAGTACCGGATGGCTGTGAATTCGGGGCCGGCGGCGCGAGGACGGCGATGGCGTCCTTGAGCGGTGTCATGATCGCATCGAGGTGATGGCGGCACAGCTGGCTGTTGAGCGCGCCGGGGCACTGGGCGAGCAGCAGGCCGCAGTGATAGATGGCGGTATCCAGTGCCTGCTTGACATCGCCGAAAGGCCGGGCGCTCATGCTGCACTCCTGCAACTCACGCGACAGCATCATGATCAGGTTGGTATCCAGCCAGCAGGGCATGGAATTCTCCTCCTTGCCGGCCATGGAGTGCTTGATGGCCTGGAAGGAGACATGCAGGAAGACGGTGGTGTAATACAGCTGGGATCGCTCGGTATTCATGGCGGCGAGACTCGAAGGTAGGGGAGCAATCAAATCTAAATGAAAGTCATTATCGAATATAGGCGGTGCCTTTGACCACTGTCAAATTCCGCCGACAGGCGACGTGAGAGCATTGCCATGGGTGATGATACGCCATGCTGATGCAAATGATAGGTATTGTCATTTGCTTTCTTGATGTTACCCTATACGGGTCTTGTTGAAGGCAAGGGTCATTCTCGTAGCTGGGGCGGCGGGTGCCTCTGGTTTGGCTCGCTCCCGTTATCCGAAGACCGTTAACCAATTTGGCAAACTGCTGGAATGTGCTGGAGAAGCCACGTGTGTAACAACTTCACCTACTCCTCCGCGTGTTGGCGCTGCCTGCTGTTCGGCGCTGCACTGCTGGCGTTGCCGGCTTCCGCCGAAACCCAGCTGCACCAGGAGGCTCGAGATTCGCAGCGCCAGCAGGCAGAGCTGCAGGCACATATCGATGAGGCCGATGACGAGGCGCGCGAGATGCTGCGTGAACTGCGCGCCCTGGAAGCGGAGACCCGTTACCTGGATGGCTACAGCGATGCGCTCGAGCCGCGGCTGGAGCGACAGGCGGAGAGCCTGGCGCGCCGCGAACAGGCGCTGGACAGCCTGGCAGCCACGCGAGATGCCCTGCCCGTGCTGGCCGAAGGAATGGTTGAGCGGCTTGCCCGCTGGGTGTCTCAGGATCTGCCCTTTCTGGTGGAAGAGCGTGAGGCCAGGATCGAGAGCCTCGGTGCATCGGACCTGCCTCCCCCGGAGCGTCTGGAACGCGCGCTGTCGGCCTGGCGGGCCGAGCTGGACTACGGCCGTGAGCTGGATGCCTGGCGCGGCTATCTGGACACGGAAGATTCACGTCGTGAAGTCGACTATCTCCGCGTAGGGCGGATCGGGCTTTACTTCCTGTCGCCGAACGGCCATGCGGGTGGCGTCTGGCTGGCGGATGAAGGGCGGTGGCAAGCGCTGGACGAGGCCGAACGCAGCGAAGTGCGCAAGGGATTGCGTATTTCTCGTGACCAGCGGGCCCCGGAGCTGCTGACGCTGCCGCTTTCCCGGCCGCTGGAGCAGGTCGCCGAGAGGGAGGTAAGCTCATGAAACGGAGTGGATGGCTGATGGGGTGGTTGCTGTGTGCCCTCGTGGCGGCGGTGCCGCTGGCTCAGGCTCAGCCGGAGCCGTTGACCACCCTGCGCACCGATCGCGAAAGCGCTGAAGCCCGTGACCAGGCACGGCTGATGGAGCTGCTGGATGATCGGGCGGCCCTCGAAGCGGCGCTGGAGGACGCGCGAGAGGTGCACGAAGCGGCCGAGCAGCGGCGTCAGGTGTTGGAGGCGCGTCAACAGGCGCTGGAGGAGGACAAGACCGAACTCGATGCACGACAGCAGGAGCAGGGCGATGACCTGACGGCACTGCTCGCGACGGTCGCGCGCCACAGCGGGGAGCTGCGTGATGCGTTGGGAGAAAGCTGGGTCGTGGTCGGCGGTGCCGGCCTTCCGCCGCGGCTCGATGACGTGGAGGTGCTGGAACTGGGGCAACTGGAAGCCTTCGCCGATACCCTGATGGCGCTGACGGCGGAAACCGGCCGGGTGATTCGATTTGAAACCCCCGTGGCTGATGCCGATGGGGAGGTTGCGCCACGCCAGGTGGTACGCCTGGGCGATCTGGCGGCTTTCAGCGGCGGGGAGTTGCTGCGTCGCGGTGCCGATGACAGCGCTCTGGCGGTGGTCGAGCGTACGCCACGGTCGGTGTCGGCGACCTTGAGAGCCTTCCATGAAGGCGACTCCCGCGTCATGGTGCTGGACCCGACCGGGGGGCAGGTTCTGGCGGCACTTGCCCAGAACCCCAGCCTGGTGGAGCGCTTCCATCAGGGAGGGGCGGTGGGCTATGTGATCGTGGCACTCGGCGTTGCAGGCTTGCTGGTGGCGCTGCTGCAGTATGGCTACCTGCTACGCGTGAGCTGGGCGGTGCGCCGGCAGCTCCAGGGCTTGGACCAGCTGCGCGGCGACAACCCCCTTGGCCGGGTACTGGCTCGTTTCCGTTCCCTGGAAGGCCAGCAGGTGCCCGAGGCGCTGGAGGCCCGCCTAGACGAGGCGGTGCTGGCTGAAATGCCGAAGCTGGAGCGTGGCCAGCCGCTGGTCAAGCTGATTGCGGCCATTGCGCCATTGTTGGGGCTGCTGGGCACCGTGACCGGCATGATCGTCACCTTCCAGGCGATTACCGTTTTCGGGACAGGTGACCCGCAATTGATGGCGGGTGGCATCAGCCAGGCGTTGGTGACCACGGTACTGGGCCTGATTGCCGCGGTACCCTTGCTCTTCGCCCACACGGCCTTGGCCGGACGCAGCCGCCATCTGGCAGGTGTGGTGGAAGGGCAGGCGAGTGCCGCCCTGGCCGAGCATCTCGAGCAGGGCCCGACAGCGCCAGGTTCCACAGCGGAGAGCCACGCTCGTGCTGCCGCTCTGGCTTGAGCCGCTCGAGCGGCTTGTCGAGGCGGGTGGTGTCATTCTGGTGGTCATTGCCGCGGTGGCGATGGTCCTGTTCAGCCTGGCGCTGGAGCGAGTGTGGTACTTCCGTATCACCTATCGCCGGGCTCGACGCGCCCTGGTCCGCCGCTGGGTCTTGCGCCAGGACCACCTGAGCTGGAGCGCCCGTACCCTGCGTGAGGTCTGGACCCGTGAACTCATCGCCCGGCTGCGCCGGCCGCTGCCCTGGTTGAAGCTGCTGGTGGCGCTCTGCCCCCTGCTGGGCCTGTTGGGTACCGTCACCGGCATGATCACCGTCTTCGATGGCCTGGCCATGAGCGAAACCAGCCAGGCCCGTGCCATGGCCGATGGCGTGGCCAGGGCCACGTTGCCTACCCTCACCGGCATGGCGGTGGCGGCGGTGGGAATGCTCTTCACCAGTCGCCTGGAACACATCATTCGGCGCGAGGATCAGCGGCTGCATGACCGCCTGGCCCGCGCCGTGGAGGATACCGATGCGTAGACGCCGGCTCAGCGCCGAGGATGGCGATGCCAACGAGGTCAACCTGACCCCCATGCTGGACGTGGTTTTCATCATGCTGATCTTCTTCATCGTCACCACCAGCTTCATCAAGGAGAGTGGGGTGGAGATCGAGCGCCCCGAGTCCAGCGCGGCGAGTCCACAACCGGAGGCACAGGTCATGGTGGCCCTGACCCCGGAAGGAGCCGTCTGGGTGGGGGGAGAGGCGGTTGACGCCCACCGCGTGGGCGAGCGGGTGGCATCCCTGGTCAGCGGCGACGGTTCGGTGGTGATCCAGGCCGACCGTGGTGCCACCACGGGGCTGCTGATCGAGGTCATGGACCGTATTCGTGAAGCCGGCGTGGAGCAGGTGGCGGTGGCCGCTAGCCGGAGAGCGCCATGAGTCGAATGCCGTTTTCGGTACTTGGGGGCTGCGCCCTGGCGTTGCTGCTGTTCTGGTTGTTGGCGCTATTGGTATCGCCACCCGAGGAGGAGTTCGACCTCCTCGATGCGGCCATGACCCTGACGATGGTGGAAGCTCCCGAACCGATCGAGGAAGAGCCCGCCGAGGCTCCGGCAGAGGCGCCACTGCCGCCGCCGACCGAAGCCGTCCAGCCACCGCTCCCCGAGCCGACGCCTCCCATGGAAAGCTCCATTACGCTACCGGAGCCGGAGTTGCCGCCGGAAGAGCGGGAGCCGGTGGAGCTCGATGAGTCCCTGCCGGAGCTGACAGAAGCGGTGGCCGAACCCGAGCCCGAACCAGAACCTCAACCGGAACCACAGCCTGAGCCAGCGCCTGCGCCCCAGCCGGATCCCCGCCCGGCCCCGGAGGCTCCGCCAGTCGAGTCGTCGGCACCTGCCGCACCCTCGCAGGCCGCGACAGAGCCGGCTCCTCAGGGTCCCGTGGATGTGGGGGAGGTTACGCCGACCAATCGCGTGCCGCCCGATTATCCCGCCCGGGCGCAGCGCCGTGGCATGGAAGGGCATGTGGAACTGCAGTTCGTGATTCGCCCCGATGGCAGCGTCGACCCCTCTTCCATACGAATCATCGACGCCCAGCCTCGCAGTGTCTTCGATACGGCGGCACAGCAGGCGGTGGCGCGCTGGCAGTTCGAGCCGGCCAACCAGCTGCGTCGTGCCCGGCAGCGCCTGGAATTTCAGCTGAGGTGATGGCCATGTCCACGAAGCATAGCGTGTTGACCGTCTGTCTTTGCATGATGCTGCTATCGGCCCCCGCCCTGGCCGCTACGCCAGCCTTGACCGGCGATATCATTGCCGACCTGCAGTCGCTGCAACAGCGCCTGCAGCAGGGTGATGCCGATGGGGTGAAGACACGGTCGCGGGCCCAGGCAGAGCGTCTGGCCGGGGGCAATGCGGCCGACCGTTGGGCAAGGGCACTCTATCTTCAACTGGCCGCGAATGCCGAAGCCCGTGGCGGTGATCGAGTGGCTGCCGCCGCTCTGTTGCGCGAGGCCCGGCAGATAGATGTCGTCGACCCTGCGCAGAGTGACCGCTGGTTGCGCGAAGAGGCCGGGCTGAGACTCTCGGCCGGTGAGGTCGAGCGAGGTGCCGAGCTGTTGGCCGACTGGTTCGAGCGCCATGGCGGTGAGGCGAGGGATCACTGGAGGATGGCCAGGGCAATGGCCGAACTCGAGCGCTGGCAGCAGGCGGCCACCTGGATCTCTCGTGCCCTGGCAGAGAACGATGTGATGGATGCTGGGCAGCGAAGGCTGGCGGAAACGGTTTACCAGCGTGCGGGGCGTGGCGACGAGGCCTTGGCCCTGCTGAGAAGCGGCCTGGATGGCGCCAGCGATCCCGCCGCCTGGAAGCGGACGGCGGCGCTTGCCCAGCAGCTTGGCGATCATGGACAGGCCGCCGCCATCTGGGAGGCAGGGTGGCGGCTGGGGGCGCTCTCCGGCGAGGAGGAACTGCTGCAGCTGGTACGCCTGCACCTGGCCGGCGGTACCCCGGCGCGAGCGGCAGAGAGGCTGCGCGATGCGCTGGAACAGGAGGTGGTTGCCGATACCACAGAGCATGGGCGCCTGCTGGCCCAGGCCTGGGAGGCCGCCCGGGATCGTGAGCTGGCGCTGGCCGCCTGGCAGGCGGTGGCACTCAAGAGCGATGAAGGTGAGGATTGGTTGAGGCTTGGCCAGCTCGCCCATGCCTGGGGCAGGGACGAGGAGGCCGTGGCGGCGCTGGAAAGAGCCCGGGAGCTTGGCGCCGAGCAGGCCGAACGCTGGCTGGCGCTGACCTTGGCCGATGATGCCGAGGTCGCGCGCTGAATGGGCTACAGGTCCAGCTCGGTCCACACAGGGGCATGGTCCGAAGGCCTTTCCATGCCGCGCAGCTCATAGTCGATACCGGCTTCCCTCACCTTGTCGGCCAAGGGCTTGGTGACCAGGATATAGTCGATGCGCAGGCCGCGCTTCGGCTCGCGCTCGAAACCGCGTGAGCGATAGTCGAACCAACTGAAGCGGTCGTTCACCTCGGGGTAGCGCAGCCGGTAGCTGTCGGCCAGCCCCCATCCCTTGACGCCCTCGAGCCACTCCCGCTCCACCGGCTGGAAACTGGTCTTGCCTTCACGCAGCCAGCGCTTGCGATTGGTCTCGCCTATGCCGATATCGATATCCTCGGGCGAGATGTTGAAATCGCCCATTATTGCCAGGTAGTCGTCGGGACGATGTTCTTCCTTCAATAGCCGCGTGAGCTGTTCATAGAATTGACGCTTGAGGGGGAACTTGGTGGGGTGGGCCATGTTCTCGCCCTGCGGGAAGTAGCCATTCCAGACGGTCAGATGTTCGCCTTCACCGATGCGCAGACGGACACCGATCATGCGGCGCTGGGATTCCTCGCCATCGTCGGGAAAGCCGTAATGCACGGCTTCGGGTATGCCGGGGCACAGTTCCTTGTGACACAGCAGTGCCACGCCATAGTGCCCCTTCTGGCCATGGAAATAGACGCGATAACCCATCGCCTCTATCGCCTCGCGAGGAAACTCGCTGTCCTGCACCTTGGTTTCCTGCAGGCCGATCACGGCCGGGCGGTGAGACTCGATCAGCGCCTCGAGCTGGTGTAGCCTGGCGCGCAATCCATTGATGTTGAAAGATACCAGGCGCATCAGTCCGGCGACTCCCCGCGGCTCTCGGGATGAATGGTGATGCCCTGGCCGGATTCCTGGCGGGCCTGCTTGCGAGCCGCCTGCAGCTTGCGCTGCTGGCGCTTCTTCTGGGTGAAGCGGCGCGACGAGGTCACCTGATCGGGATTCTCGTGGCGCCATTTCTTGAAATCCTTGCGCTTGCCGGTGCGGATAGTCACCTTGTCGGCCAGCGAGCGGGTCTTCTTGCGGCGTGTCATCAGGCCAGACTCCATTGGGTGTCGGTTGGCAGCGTGGATGGCTATTCTATCAGTCCAATGCAGCAGACGCGCCCTCATCGCCCGAGACTGGTACAATGCCTGCCTTACGAGGCTTCCCATCCACTGCTACGGAAAAACTACATAGCCTATGAGCGAGTCGGAACAGACCACAGCCCCGGCCGAGAACCGCAAGCCCAAGCGTCGTCGTCGCAAGCCGCGCCGCCGCCAGTCGAACTGGGATCTTCGCCAGTTTCAGGTGCCTGTCGAAGCGGGCAAGTGGCGCTTTCACGACTTCGACCTGCCGCTGCCGCTGATGCGTGCCATCCACGCCCTGGGATTCGAGTATTGCACCCCGATCCAGGCGGAGGCCCTTGGCCAGACCCTGCTGGGCGGCGATATCGTCGGCAAGGCCCAGACCGGTACCGGCAAGACAGCCGCCTTCCTGATCTCGATCCTGGCTTACTTCCTGGAGGAAGAAGAGCCGGACGGTCAGAAGGCCGGCGCTCCGCGTGCGCTGATCGTGGCGCCAACGCGTGAATTGGCGTTGCAGATAGAGAAGGATGCGAAGGCGCTGGCACGCTTCACGTCACTGAACGTGGCAAGCGTAGTGGGCGGCATGGATTACCAGAAACAGCGCGATGCCCTGGGGCGCAAGGTCGATCTCCTGGTGGCAACGCCGGGTCGTCTGCTGGACTTCCACGAGAAGCGCGATGTCGACCTGACCGAGGTCGAGGTTCTGGTGCTCGATGAAGCGGATCGAATGCTGTCGATGGGGTTCATCCCCGACGTCAAGCGCATCATTCGCCATACGCCGAAGAAGGAGGAGCGTCAGACCTTCCTGTTCTCCGCCACCTTCTCCCCGGACATCCTTGGCCTGGCCAGCCAGTGGACCCATGAGCCCGCTCATGTGGAGATCGAGGTGACGGTGGAAAACGCCGCCAATATCGATCAGCGCGTCTACATGGTCAGCGACGATGACAAGCAGCGGCTGCTGATCAACCTGCTGAAGCAGGAGAGCTTCGACCGGGTGATGGTGTTCGGCAATCGACGCGACCTGGTGCGCAAGCTCGATGAACTGCTGAAGAAGGCAGGGATCAACGCCGCCATGCTGTCTGGCGATGTGCCCCAGAATCAGCGCATCAAGACGCTGGAGCGGTTCCGTGAGGGTGAGATCCAGGTGCTGGTTGCCACCGATGTGGCTGGCCGCGGCATTCACATCGAGGATGTCAGCCATGTGATCAACTATACCCTGCCGGAAGATCCCGAAGATTACGTGCACCGTATCGGCCGTACGGGTCGTGCCGGAGCCAACGGGGTATCGATCAGCTTCGTCGGCGAAGAGGATGCCTTCTCGCTGCCGGAGATCGAGCGCTACATCAACGACAAGCTGCCCTGCGAGCATCCGCCCGAGGGGCTGCTGTAAACGCCTTGTTTTTCCACCGCGAGGCAGCCGGGGACAGGTTGGAGAGGAGGTCTTTTGCCAGGGATGGCAAAAGTAGCGCCCAGGGAAGGGTTTACAGCGCCTCCTCGTAAACCTGTCGACGGCGCCGAAGCCGCCGCCGCCACTAGGCGTTTCCCAGGCAGTCGCTGAAGGGCCGATGCGCTCAAGCCATTCCCCACAAGTTCTCTAGAGAGTGAGGCCATGCTGGACGAGGCCCTCAGGGGCGAGATACAGGGCGCCTACCGCCGGGTGCTGGAGGCTCAGGGGCTGACGCCACGCTACGGCCAGCGGCTGATGATCGCCGAGATCGCCCGCACGCTGGGTGGCATCGAGGCCGATGAGTCGGGCAAGCGCACCTCCGACGAGCACGTTTGCGTACTCGAGGCTGGCACGGGCACCGGCAAGACCCTGGCCTACCTGCTGGCTGCATTGCCGGTGGCCAAGGCGCGTGACAAGCGGCTGGTCATCGCCACCGCCACCGTGGCCCTGCAGGAGCAGGTGCTGCACCAGGACCTCCCGGCGCTCAAGGCCCATAGCGGTCTGGACTTTCACTACGCCCTGGCCAAGGGGCGTGGCCGCTACCTGTGCGTGGCTCGCCTGGAGCAGTCGATGGACGGCGTGGCCGACAATCCCACGCTATCCCTGTTCGAGCAGAGCCTGGTGCAGGAAAGCGGTGACAACTTCCAGGCGCTGGTTCAGGAGATGGCCGACGCCTATGGCAGCGGCCGTTGGGAAGGGGATCGTGAGAGCTGGTCCGACTCCATCGACGACACCGACTGGCGCCGCCTCACCATCGATCATCGACAGTGCACCAATCGGCGGTGCGGGCACTTTGCCGCCTGTGCTTTCTTTCGTGCCCGTCGCGACCTGGAAAGCGCCGATGTCATCGTGGCCAACCATGACCTGGTGCTGGCCGATCTCTCGCTGGGTGGCGGTGTGGTATTGCCGCCACCGGCTGACTGCATCTACGTCTTCGACGAGGGCCATCACCTGCCGGACAAGGCGCTCACGCACTTTGCCCATCGTGTCGGCGTGGGTGGGGCACTGCGCTGGCTGGGCAGCCTGAAGAAGTCTCTCACCGAATTGAACCAGGCCTTGGCGGTACAGCCCACCGTCGCCAGGTTGCTGGCGACCCTCCCGGAAGCCATTGCGGCGCTGGAACCGAGACTGGGCGAGGCCTTTGCCCTGGGCCACCAGTTGGCGGGCCGTCCCCGGGGGCTCGGCGACGACGAGGAGAATCACCAGTATCGGTTCGAGATGGGCCGAGTCCCCGATGGGCTGCGTGAGCATGCCGGGACGCTACTGGTCGCGTTTGCCGAGTTGACGCGAACTCTGGAAACCATGAGCGACATCCTGCGCGAGAGTCTCGACCCGGACAAGCACACGGGCCTCGCCCGTGAGCAGGCCGAGGCCTGGCTGCCGCTGCTGGCACTGCTTCACGGCCGTGCCCTCGAGGCTCACGGGCTATGGCAGGCCTATGCCGACGTCGATACCGAGGGTGAGCCGCCATACGCCCGCTGGATGACCCTCGAGCGTTTCGGCGGTGATGCCGAGCTGGTCTTTTCGGCCAGCCCGGTCTCCGCCGCGCCCACCCTGGCCAGGACCCTGTGGGGCAGCTGCTATGGGGCCGTGGTGACCTCGGCAACCCTGACGGCGCTGGGGCGTTTCGAGCGCTTGCAGGAGCGTGCCGGGCTGGCCAATCGCTATCGCTATCAGCGCTTGCCGAGCCCCTTCGATTACTCTCGTGCGGTCTTGAGTGTGCCCCGGGAGGCCGTCGACCCTGCCGACCGCGAGGCCCACGAGCGAGCCATCGTCGAGTTCGTCGGTGGGCTGGGGGAGCGGGAGGCGGTGCTGATGCTGTTCTCCTCCCGGATGCAGCTGCGGGCCGTCGAGAAGGCGCTGCCGGCGACGCAGCGCGAACGGGTTCTGGCACAGGATCGGCTTCCAAAGCGTGAACTGATCGAGCGGCATCGTGCCCGGGTGGACGCAGGCAAGGGCAGTATCATCTTTGGCCTGGCGAGCTTTGCCGAAGGCATCGACCTGCCCGGAGACTACCTGACCCATGTGGTCATTACCCGGCTGCCGTTCGCTGTCCCCGACGACCCGGTCGGCGCGACGCTGGCGGAGTGGATCGAGAGCCAGGGGGGGAACCCGTTCATGCGTATCAGCGTTCCGGATGCGTCGATCAAGCTGGTGCAGGCCTGCGGGCGTTTGATTCGCAAGGAGGCCGACCAGGGGCGCATCACACTGCTGGATCGCCGTGTGTTGACACGTCGTTATGGGCGGGCGCTGCTCGATGCCTTACCACCCTTCGTGCGTGAGATAGATGGCATGGTGGCCGGCTAGCCTAAGTCGTACAAGCCGATAGCGTAACGCATCGGGCCCGCCTGCATGAACCGCCCAGTTCTTGGGTCGGTTCAAGAATGACGGGCCCGATTTTCTGTCCACGACGACGGGTCACTCCGCGGCAGCACGCTTGCCGAGCACCGGTTCCAGTTTCTCCGCCATGCGGGTCATGGCTTCCTCGGTGGTTTTCCAATCGATGCAGGCATCGGTGACGGAAACGCCATATTGCATCTGGCGGTGGTCATCGAGGATCTTCTGGCTGCCCCAGCCGATATGGGATTCCACCATCAGCCCCATGATCGAGCGGTTGCCCTCGAGAATCTGATTGGTGACGTTGTCCATGACCAGCGGCTGCAGCGCCGGATCCTTGTTGGAGTTGGCATGCGAGCAGTCGATCATGATATTGGGCTTGATACTGGCCTTGCGCAGTTCCTGCTCGGCCAGCGCCACGCTGACACTGTCATAGTTCGGCTTGCCGTTGCCGCCACGCAGTACCACGTGGGCATAGGCGTTCCCGCGGGTACGGATGATCGCCACCTGGCCCGCCTGGTTGATTCCCAGGAAGTTGTGCGGGTGTGCCACGGACTGCAGGGCATTGACTGCCACGTCCAGGCTGCCATCGGTGCCATTCTTGAATCCGACGGGGCTGGATAGGCCGGAAGACATCTCGCGGTGGGTCTGGGACTCGGTGGTGCGCGCCCCGATCGCCGACCAGCTGATACAGTCCTGAAGGTACTGGGGCGAAATGGGGTCCAGCGCCTCGGTGGCCAGCGGAAGCCCGATTTCGGAGAGCTCGACCAGGAGCTTGCGGGCAATATGCAGTCCTTCCTCGATCTCGAAAGAGCCGTTGAGATGCGGGTCGTTGATCAGTCCCTTCCAGCCCACCGTCGTGCGAGGCTTCTCGAAGTAGACGCGCATCACCACGAACAGGGTATCCTTTACCTCGTCGGCCAGGCGACGGAGCCGCCGAGCATAATCCAGGGCGGCATCGATATCATGGATCGAGCAGGGGCCGATCACTACCAGCAACCGCGGGTCGGTGCCATCCAGGATATTCTGAATGGTCCGGCGCCCTTCGATCACCGTGCGCTCCGCGGTTTCGCTCAGGGGAATGTTGCTCTTGAGGGCTTCCGGCGTGATCAGGACGTCCTGTGAAAGAACGTTGAGGTTGCTGACCTGCTGATCTGACATGTTGCTACCTGTGTCGTGATGCGTTGAAGGCGAGGAGGATGATCTACTATACACCCGCGGGCGAGGAAAAAATCAATTGCGAGGGGAACCCGGGCCCCGTTTGTCGTGTCTCAGGCCCGGCGCCATGGCAGTCGGCTTGATGCGGGGCCAAGAAACAGGAACACTTGTCGCTTCGACAGGGACCAACATCTCCAGGGACACTCAGTTGCCACAGGCACCAGGTTGACACCATGCATGCAGAATTCGTTTCCACGCTTCGCTTATTCGCCAGTCAGCAGGGTCTCTCCCGGTCGGGGGGGGCGTGAATGGGCAACCGAGAAACCGATCAACAGCTCGTGGAGCGCGCCCAGAATGGTGACTCCCGTGCTTTTGATCTGCTGGTAAAGAAATACCAGCACAAGATCATCGGTTTGATAGGACGCTACGTTCAGGATCATGCCGAAGTGCAGGACGTGGCTCAGGAGGCTTTCATCAAGGCTTACCGGGCTCTGGGGAAGTTTCGTGCGGAAAGCGCCTTCTATACCTGGATGTACCGGATTGCCATCAATACGGCCAAGAACTACCTGGTTTCGAAGGGGCGGCGCCCGCCTGGCAGTGATCTCGATATCGCCGATGCCGAGATCCTCGACCACAGCGGACGCCTGGCCGATATCGAGACACCCGAGGCCGCCATGGCCCGCGATCAGCTCGAGGCGGCGGTGTTCGAGGCCATCGAGAACCTGCCCGACGACCTGCGCACGGCCATCACCCTGCGTGAGCTCGACGGGCTTTCCTACGAGGACATTGCCAACATCATGCAGTGTCCGGTAGGTACGGTGCGGTCACGAATATTTCGCGCGCGTGAAGCCGTGGACCAGCACATACAGCCGCTGGTGACCACCGCCCGAACTCGGGAGTCGATAACGGAATGAGCCGGCGAAGAAAGGTTTTTACGTTGGCGCTGAACTGTCTGCCGTCAATGGCGTCAGATGCAGTGATCGCAGTGTGCCAGCGTAACAGCGCGCAGGAATGGCTTATCGGTATTTCCGGTGTGGTGCGACAGGGAATGCCGGATTTCATTGGATGCAAGGCAGGGCGTCTTGCCAATGTGGGGGTGTGAGAATGAGTCAGAATGCACGGGAATCGCTTTCTGCCCTGATGGACAACGAAGGTGATGATCTCGAGCTGCGTCGGGTGCTGAAGTCCATAGAGGACGACCCCGGCGCCGCTGATGCATGGCGGCGCTATCATCTGATGCGCAGCATGTTGCATCGGGATCATGATGTCGATGTCAGCACGGACCTTTCCGCGGGCATTATGGCGCGGCTCGAGAACGAGCCGGTACCTGTCATGGAAGAGGCCCCTGTCGCACCGCGTCGCTCCCTGCCGTTTGCCCGAAGCGCTGGCATTGCAGCTGCCGTTTCGCTGATGGTAATCACCGGCGTACAGTTCTATAACGGCAGCGACTTTACCAGTGGTGGCGGTGCTCAGGTGGCAGACAGTGAGCCGCGGTCTCCTGCCGGCCAGCCACAGCGCAGCTTTGCCACGGTGTCCGGCGGCCAGGCTTCGCCCGTTGGAATGCCGCTGTTTTCTCCCACGGCTTCCGGTGGGCAATCGGGTATCATGCCGGTCAGCAACAGCTTCGAGAATCCGCTTTTCATGGCACCGAACCCGCGTCAGTCGCAAAGCACCGATCAGGAACAGGCCAGACTGCTGCAGTCCTACCTCGATAGGCATGCCGAGGGTGCCACCTATCGAAGTGGCGATGCCTGGATGCCGCTGTTGCGTGCTTCCGGCAGCGAGACACTGGGGCAGCGATGATGAGAGCGGGGCGCACGCTGAGTCGCCTGGTCGTACTGTGCGGTTTCGGTAGCCTGATGTACCTGACACCCGCTCTCGCCGAGACACAGCCTGGTTCCGATACCCAGGTCGATCGGTTCGATTGCCGCCAGGTAGCCGATTGGGAGGCCCCTGATTCAGCGCTGTCGTGGTTCGAACGCAGCCTGTGGGCCAGTCATTGCTACATCTTTCAGGCAAGGGCCGTACGCATCGGCGTCGATGGTGTACGGACCCTGGCGCTCTCCCATGACATCCAGGATGGGGTGGAACGAGAAGTGGCACGCTTTCTCGACGGCCCACCGGTATTTTTCGAGCGTCGCGGTCGCATCGGACGCTTGAGCTGGTCCGAAAATGCGAATGACATTCCTGCCTCTCCGGCTGGGATCGCACAGCATATCGACCGGTTCTACCGGTTGTCGCTGGGTGGTGGCGATCGCATTGCCAACCGTCGTGCGGTTCGCCTCGACATAGAACCACTGGATGGACTGCGCTTTGGGCAACGCATGTGGCTCGACGTGCAGACGGCCCTGCCGCTCAAGCGAGAGCTGCTCGACGACCGAGGCAGGGTGGTCGAGACGTTTCAGTTCACGGAGCTGCACCCACCCCGGCTGCATCAAGGCAGCGTATCCCTCGATACCCAGCGTGCTCCGCCACGGCAGCCGTGGAGCCCCGGCTGGCTGCCTGAGGGCTTCATCGACCAGCCGGTGGACACGCAGAGTGGCCAGCATGGTTCAGAGGTGGGGCATCGTATCTACAGCGACGGCCTTTCCACCCTGAG
This sequence comes from Billgrantia endophytica, assembly GCF_002879615.1. Classification (GTDB taxonomy): domain Bacteria; phylum Pseudomonadota; class Gammaproteobacteria; order Pseudomonadales; family Halomonadaceae; genus Halomonas; species Halomonas endophytica. The sequence continues at coordinate 34,790 of NZ_PNRF01000036.1, read as the reverse complement.
CCTGTTCGTCGAACCGATCCAGGAGGGACGGGAGCGTCTTATACCAGGCCTGCATCGTTTAGGCATCTCGCTTGCCGTCGTGCGTCATCTGACGGTGGAAGGGAGCCCCTATCAGGTGGTGGTCATGGGTGAATTGCCGCCCCGCGTACTGGCGGAGGTGGCGGAGAACCTGACTTGGACAGCGTCTCAGGGTGAGGCACCCGCTCCAGCCGAATGATCGGAATCCAGGGCCTTCCTTGTTGGCAAGAAACTCAATTGGCATGTAACACAGCAAGATGACGCAGGAGCTTTCCATGAAGCCAATGACCCGACACCTTTTTCTCTGGACTCTCATGTTCGCATTCTTGCTGCCTTGGCAAGGTGCCATGGCACGCGAGTTGCCGGACTTTACCGAATTGGTGGAACAGGCGGCGCCGGGGGTCGTCAATATTTCCACGACAAGGGTGGTGCCGGGTCGAAGCCAATCGTTCGAAGGCTTCGGTGGGCAGGAGATTCCCGATATCTTCCGTCACTTCTTCGGTGATCGCTTCCCCCCTCCCCAGGGCGGAGAGCCGGGGCGCGGGCAGGAGCGCCAGTCTCTGGGCTCCGGCTTCATCATCAGTCCGGATGGCTACATCTTGACCAACGCCCACGTGGTGGACGGTGCCGACGAGATCCTGGTACGACTGGCAGACCGGCGCGAACTGGAGGCCGAACTCGTGGGGTCGGATCCTCAGACCGATGTGGCGCTGCTCAAGGTGGCAGCCGAAGATCTCCCCATACTGCGTCTGGGTGATTCCGACGGTCTTCGGGTCGGCGAGTGGGTGGCGGCCATTGGCTCTCCTTTCGGTTTCGAGCATTCAGTGACGGCTGGGATCATCAGTGCGATCAATCGCACCTTGCCCCGGGACGCCTACGTGCCCTTCATCCAGACCGACGTGGCCATCAACCCGGGTAATTCCGGCGGGCCGTTGTTCAACCTCGATGGTGAAGTGGTGGGCATCAATGCGCAGATATTCACCCGTAGCGGCGGATTCATGGGCGTCTCCTTTGCCATCCCCATCAACGTGGCCATGGACGTGGCCGATCAGATTCGTGACGAGGGGCGTGTGCGCCGTGGCTGGCTTGGGGTGATGATCCAGCCGGTGTCCCGGGATCTGGCCGAGTCGTTCGGCATGGATAGCGCCAGCGGCGCCCTGATCGCCGACCTGGATCCGGAAGGCCCGGCGGCCCACGCCGGTCTCCGGGCGGGTGACATCGTGCTCGAGGTCGACGGCGAAGAGGTCGAGCGCTCGCGCAACCTGCCGCGGCTGATTGGCCGCGTGGCGCCGGGCAATGAAGCCGAATTGACGGTCATGCGTGACGGCGAACGCACCACGCAGTCCGTCACCATTGGCGACTGGCCGGATGCCGAGGGGGAGCAGCGTGCCGAGCGTCGTGAGGCCCCGAGTGGGCAGGCGCGCCTGGGCATCACGGTCAGTGAACTCGATGAGGCGGAGCGTCAGCGCCTGGGAATCGAAGCCGGCGTCCAGGTACGAGAGATCGATCCCCAGGGAGTTGCCGCCGACGCCGGCATCCGCCCGGGTGATGTCATCGTCAGTATCGACCACCATACCGTGGAGAGCCCGGAGCAGCTATCCGAAATGGCGCAGACACTGCCCGATGACCGAGCCATACCGGTACGCCTGTACCGTGAGGGCAGGTCCCTGTTCGTGGCGTTGAGGCTGGCCAGGGACTGACTCCTTCGGCAATATCTGAGCAACACGACTGTCGATGGCACCTCCCGCCCAGTAGCGGGAGGTGCCATTCTGCTATCGGCTCCTTGGCGACCGCGCTGTCCAACCCTCCGCCATGCCGGTACAATACCCGCTATCGAATTCATATGACGTGAACGGATGCGGACGACTTCGCCCCATCCGCGCTCGTGACGAACACCGGACTGGGCTAGATGAGCAACGACGCAAGCAACGAAAAGCTGAAGCATATTCGGAATTTCTCGATCATCGCCCATATCGACCATGGCAAGTCGACACTCGCAGACCGTTTGATCCAGAGCTGTGGTGGGCTCATGGAGCGGGAGTTGAAAGAGCAGGTGCTTGACTCGATGGACCTCGAGCGGGAACGGGGCATCACCATCAAGGCTCAGTCGGTGACGCTGGATTACCAGGCGAAGGACGGTAATACCTACCAGCTCAACTTTATCGATACGCCCGGACACGTGGACTTCTCCTACGAAGTTTCCCGGTCGCTCTATGCCTGTGAGGGTGCGCTGCTGGTGGTGGATGCCGCCCAGGGAGTCGAGGCGCAGTCGGTGGCCAACTGCTACACCGCCATCGAGCAGGGCCTCGAGGTCCTGCCGGTACTCAACAAGATGGATCTGCCCCAGGCCGACCCCGACAAGGTGGCCCACGAAATCGAGGAGATCATCGGTCTCGACGCCACCGATGCCTGTCAGGTTTCGGCCAAGAGCGGCCTTGGCATCGATGAATTGCTGGAACGCCTGGTGCGGGACATTCCGCATCCCAAGGGTGACCCGGCGGCCCCGCTGCAGGCGCTGATCATCGACTCCTGGTTCGACAATTACCTGGGCGTGGTGTCGCTGGTCAGGCTCTTCGACGGCACCCTGAAGAAGGGCGAGAAGATCCGCATCAAGTCCACCGGGCGTGACTGGCAGGCCAACGAAGTGGGCATCTTCACGCCGCTGCGCAAGGAGACCGGGGTCCTGCGTGCCGGTGAGGTAGGGTTCATCGTTGCGGGTATCAAGGAGATCCAGGGCGCGCCGGTAGGGGACACCATTACTCACGCCAAGACGCCGGATGTCGAACGCCTGCCGGGGTTCCAGCGGGTCAAGCCCCAGGTCTATGCCGGCATGTTCCCGGTCAGTGCCGACGATTACGAGGACTTCCGCGACGCCCTGGAGAAGCTGGCGCTCAACGACGCCTCCCTGGAATACGAGCCCGAGAATTCCGATGCCCTGGGCTTCGGCTTCCGGGTCGGCTTCCTCGGCACCCTCCATATGGAAATCGTCCAGGAGCGTCTCGAGCGCGAGTACAATCTGGATCTGCTCACCACGGCGCCCACCGTAGTCTACGAACTGGCGATGAAGAACGGTGAGCTCAGATATGTCTCGAACCCTTCCAAGCTGCCGGACATGGCCGATGTGGAGGAAATGCGCGAACCCATCGTACGTGCCAGTATCCTGGTTCCTCAGGAATTCGTCGGCAACGTCATCACCGAGTGTGAGGGACGTCGTGGCACCCAGCGTGACATGCAGTTCCTCGGCAGCCAGATTCAACTCGTCTATGAGCTGCCCATGAGCGAGGTGGTCATGGACTTCTTCGACCGACTGAAGTCGATCTCGAAGGGGTACGCCTCGCTGGACTACAGCTTCGAGCGTTTCCAGTCGGCAAAGCTGGTGCGTCTGGACGTATTGATCAATGGTGACAAGGTCGATGCGCTGGCCGTCATCATCCACCGCGATCATGCCCATGGGCGTGGGCGCCTGCTGGTGGAGAAAATGAAGGAATTGATTCCCCGTCAGATGTTCGACGTGGCGATTCAGGCTGCCATTGGTGGCCAGGTGGTGGCGCGTTCCACCGTCAAGGCGTTGCGCAAGAACGTCACCGCCAAATGCTATGGTGGCGACGTGTCCCGCAAGAAGAAACTGCTGGAAAAGCAGAAGGCGGGCAAGAAGCGCATGAAACAGGTCGGTCGGGTGGAAATTCCCCAGGATGCTTTCCTGGCCGTACTCAAGGTGAATGACTAGGGACCGACAACTATATGGATTTCTCTCTTTTGCTGGTGATTGCAGTGGCGATCACCGGTCTGATATGGCTGCTGGATCTTGTCTGGTTACGCCCGGGGCGGCGCAGGAACCTGGCCAACGCCGAAGCCGGAACGACCGAAGGGCTTGATGAGACGGCCCGCGCCAAGGTGCTCAAGGAGCCCTGGCCGGTGGATTACGCCCGCTCCTTCTTCCCGGTGCTGCTGGTGGTACTGCTGCTGAGGAGCTTTCTGGTCGAGCCATTCCAGATTCCTTCCGGCTCCATGCGTCCCACCCTGGAAGTCGGCGATTTCATCCTGGTCAACAAGTTCGCCTATGGATTGCGCTTGCCCGTGACGCATACCCGTTTCGTCGAGATTGACGATCCGCAGCGCGGTGATGTCATGGTGTTTCGTTTTCCCAACGAGCCGTCGGTGAATTTCATCAAGCGAGTGGTGGGTCTGCCGGGCGATACCGTGCGTTATGAAGACAAGCAGCTTTATGTCAACGGTGAGCCGGTACCCAAGCAACTGGTCGAGGAAGGGCCGGCCAGCGCACCCAACGAATGGCTGATGGAAGAGCGGTTGGGAGAGGTCAACCACCACATCTATAATAATCCACGCGACCCCGGCCCGCGGGTACGTGAACTGGTGGTGCCGGAAGGCCATTACTTCACGTTGGGCGACAACCGCGATCACTCCAACGACAGTCGTTATTGGGGCTTCGTACCCGAGGAGAACATCGTGGGGCGTGCCTTTGCCGTGTGGATGCATTGGGATGGCGGCTTGCCCAGCTTTACCAGCGTGCGCCGCATCCAATAACGATTTTTTTCGTTTTCCGACAGTCACCTTCATCCGTCAGTACATAGCAGGAGCTTCGTGAGCAACTCCCTCAATGCCTTCAGCCGACGCATCGGCCATACCTTCGGGGATAGCGCCCTGCTGGAGCTGGCCATGACCCATCGCAGCTTCGGAGGCCAGAACAACGAGCGTCTCGAATTTCTCGGTGATTCCATCGTCAATTTTGTGATTGCCGAAGCGCTCTATGAGCGCTTCCCTCAGGCACGCGAAGGTCAGCTGTCCCGCCTGCGTGCCCGGCTGGTGCGCGGCCAGACCTTGGCCGAACTGGCCCGGGAAATGTCCTTTGGTGAATGCTTGCGACTGGGCTCCGGTGAAATGAAGAGTGGTGGTCATCGCCGCGACTCGATCCTGGCCGATGCGGTGGAGGCCGTGCTGGGAGCAATCTATCTCGACGCCGGCATGGATACCGCCCGTACCCGGGTATTGGCATGGTATGCCGAGCGGCTCGAAGCGATCGACCTGCAGGACACCCAGAAGGATCCCAAGACCCGGCTCCAGGAATTCCTGCAGTCGCGTCAGGTATCACTGCCACGTTACGAAGTGGTGTCGGTGGAAGGCGAAGCCCACGAGCAGACCTTCACGATCGAGTGCCACGTTGAGCTGCTGGAGGCGTGCACCCTGGGTACCGGATCCAGCCGGCGCCATGCCGAACAGCAGGCTGCTGAAGAGGCCCTGTCCCAGCTCGAAACCCGGGGAGGGAAAAGCAAATGAGCCAGACCTGCGGCTTCGTGGCCATCGTTGGTCGACCCAACGTAGGCAAGTCCACCCTGATGAACCGTATTCTCGGCCAGAAGATCTCGATCACCTCGCGGCGTCCGCAAACGACCCGACACCAGGTGGTGGGGATCAAGACGGAAGGCGAGGCGCAGTTCATCTACGTCGACACTCCCGGCATTCATATCCTGTCGAAGGATCGCAACAAGGCGATCAATCGTTTCATGAACCAGGCGGCCACCCAGGCGCTGCGTGACGTGGACTGTGTGGTCTTCATCATCGACCGCACTCGCTGGAGCGACGAGGACCAGGTCGTACTGCAGCGTCTGGAGCACGTGCAGGCGCCGGTCATCCTCGCCGTCAACAAGGTCGACCGGATCGAGGACAAGAGCTCCCTGCTGCCGTGGCTTGGCGAGGTGGGGGCTCGGCGTGAGTTCGCCGCGATCATCCCGATTTCCGCCAAGCATGGGACCAACGTGCCGGAACTGGAGGCCGAGGTGGCCAAGCACTTGTCGGAAGGCGTGCACCATTTCCCCGATGACCAGGTCACTGACAAAAGTCAGCGTTTCCTCGCCGCCGAGCTTGTGCGCGAGAAAATCATGCGCCAGCTCGGTGACGAACTGCCTTACCAGGTGACGGTGGAAATAGAGGAGTTTCGCGACGAGGGGCGTGTGGTGCATATCAGCGCCCTGATCCTGGTCGAGCGCCCGGGCCAGAAGAAGATCCTGATCGGCGAGAACGGCGAACGCATCAAGAACATTGGCCGCGAGGCGCGCCTGGACATGGAGCGGGCATTCGATGCCAAGGTGATGCTCAATCTCTGGGTCAAGGTGAAGCGTGGCTGGTCCGACGATGAGCGGGCGCTGAAGAGCCTCGGCTACAACCTCGATTGATGGAGAAGCCATGCCATCGCTCGACGTGGCTCCCGCGAATGTCAGGTGCCTGACATGCTGCCGCAGCCGGCGTTCCTCCTGCACAAGCGTCCCTACCGGGAAACCAGTGCCCTGGTCGAGCTGCTGACGCTCGATCATGGCAGGGTGCGGGCCGTGGCACAGGGTGTGCAGCGCCCCGGCTCCCGCTCCCGGGGACGTCTGCAGCCGTTCGGCCCCTTGCATTTGACCTGGGTGGGAGAGGGGGAGCTCAAGCGGTTGCGCCTGATGGAAAGTCGTGGTGCAACGGCCCTGCTGGCGGGTGAGGGGCTGCTATGCGGGCTCTATGCCAACGAATTGCTGACCCGGACGCTGCCGGTGGAATTGCCGGTCCCCGACGTCTTTGCCTTCTATGCGGCTCTCATGGAGGCGCTGCCCCGTCCGGCTGGCCGTGCTGAAGCCTTGCGTTGCCTGGAAAGGGCGCTGCTCGAGGCACTCGATGCGGCGCCGCGCTTCACGGAAGCCGATGGTCGTGAGCTCGATCCCCAGTGCCGCTATCGCTTTGATGCCTCATCGCGGGCTTTCGTGCCCAGTGAGTCGGGAATCGACGGTCGCACCCTGCGCCTGCTGGCCAGCGGCGACTGGTCGACGCCAGGTCTCGGTGGGCCCGCCAAGGCGGTGATGCGTGCGGCCATGGCACCGCTGCTGGGCAGCCGGCCGCTGCGCTCGCGTGAGTTGATGCGCCAGCTTGCCGAACGACGGCGTATCGCCCCACACTGACCCCTTTCTTGTCCGCTACTGGAGAGAGACCATGCATCCCCCGCGCATACTGCTTGGCGTCAATATCGATCATATCGCCACGCTGCGACAGGCTCGTGGTACACGATATCCCGACCCGCTCCAGGCGGCGTTGCTGGCGGAAGAGGCAGGTGCCGACGGGATTACCGTACACCTGCGTGAGGACCGCCGTCATATCCAGGAGCGCGATGTCCGTCTGTTGGCCGAAGTGCTCAATACACGCATGAACCTGGAAATGGCGGTAGCGGATGAGATGCTGACCCTGGCTGGCGAGATACGGCCGGCTCATGTCTGCCTGGTGCCGGAAAAGCGCGAGGAACTCACCACCGAGGGCGGGCTCGACGTGGTCGGCGGCTTCGAGGCCGTGGAAGCTGCCTGTCGGCACCTCGCCTCGGCCGGCTGCGAGGTCTCGCTGTTCATCGATCCTGATCCGGCGCAGATCGAGGCGGCGGCAAGGGCGGGTGCCCCGGCGATCGAACTGCATACCGGTGCCTATGCCGAGCTGAGTGGCGCGGCGGCGCGGGTCGAGCACACGCGGCTTGCCGCCGCTGCCGACATGGCGCTTGAGCTCGGCTTGATCGTCAATGCCGGCCACGGGTTGCACTATCACAATGTCGAAGCGATTGCGGCGATTCCCGGCCTGAACGAGTTGAACATCGGCCACTCCATCATTGCCCGGGCGCTGTTCGTGGGCCTTCGGGAGGCCGTGGCCGAGATGAAACGATTGATCATCGCCGGCCAGGAGGCGGGGCTGCTGGCCGCCATCGAAGAACATGACCACCACCATCACGAGGACGACGGTGTCGCCGGATGATCATCGGCATTGGCACGGACATCGCCCGGGTAGCCCGGTTCGAAGCTGCCGTGGTGCGTCATGGCGAGCGGTTCGCCGAGCGCTTGCTCGGCGAACTGGAGCGTGAGCGCCTGGCCGGGCGCGCCGAAAAGGCCCCTTTCCTGGCCAAGCGATTCGCTGCCAAGGAGGCCTTCGTCAAGGCGCTGGGTGTTGGCCTGCGTCATGGCATGCGCTGGACCGACATCCAGGTGGTCAATGACGCCCTGGGCCGACCGTCCCTGTTACTGGCTGGGAAGGCTCAAGAGCTTGCCGATGCGGTGGGCGTCAAGACGATTCATTTGTCGTTGAGCGACGAGAACGAGTTGGCGCTGGCAATGGTGGTGCTCGAGGGCTGACCCTGTTGCTGGGCGTGCCATGCCTGGAGCCGGTCCATGGCCCGGAACAGTTCATCGACCAACGAGGCAATGTCGGTCGTGCCCCGGGAGCGTATCCGGGTTTCCAGCGTTTCTGCCACCAGGGCCAGTTCCGGTGCCCCGCAGTAGCGGCAAGCGCCATTCAGTGAATGCACGGCATCCAGCAGGGGCCCTTCCTCACCAGTTGCCAGGGCGGATCGCAACTCCGAGGCGCTGCTCGTCAGCGAGTTGGCGAGTTCTCCCAGCAGCTCCCGGGCCAATGATTCGTTGCCGTTGGCCAGCCGGGTGCCCAGCGCCATATCCACGACCGCCAGTTCACCGCTGGCCGCCGGTTCACTCCCTTTGGGGGCATCGGATTCCAACCTGGGAGGAGGAGCGATACGCAGGTGTCTCTGAAGAATGGCTTCCAGTTCGATGCTATCCACCGGCTTGATCAGGACTTCCTGCAGCCCTGAATCCAGCAGTTGCTGTCGGTCGTCCTCCAGGGCATGAGCCGTTACCGCAATGATCGGGCAGTGCGCCCAGTGTTTGCCCAGGCTGCGCAGCGCCCGAGTGGTTTCCACCCCATCCATGCCCGGCATGCGGATATCCATCAATACCAGGTCGAAGGGCTCGCTCTCGGCCAGCGCCATGGCTTCCTGTCCGCTCCCCGCCTCCTCGATGGAAAGGCCCGGACGCTGCAGCAGCTCTCTGAGCAGGCGGCGATTGCTGGCATTGTCATCCACGATGAGCAGTCGTGTGCCACTTCGTGGCTTTCTGCTCGCTGCCTGAGGCGAGCCACAGCGGCGTAGTGAGTCAGCCAGAAGCTGGCGTGACAGGGGCTTGCAGAGTATTTCCCCGCCCATTGGCAACGTCAGGTTCGGTAGTTCAAGAGGCGTTGCGTTCACCAGCAGCAGAGCGGGGCAGGGGCAGGTGTCAAGTCGAGTCTGCCACTCCTCGATGACCGTTTCCGACAGCACGGTTGGAAGGCCCGCCACCAGCAGGTTGGGAGGAGGCGCCGGCACCTCGGGGTGGGGAACCTCGAGCACCTGGGCACCCCAGCGGGTCAGCAGGTGGTTCAGGGCGTGCCGGGTAGGCGCATGGGGTTCATAGAGCGCTACACGTTCACCGTCCAGGATACGTTGCGGAGCCATCTCCACACCGCCGACCACGTCCAGGGGCAGCGTGAAGGAAAAGGTGGAGCCCTGGCTGGGCGCGCTTTCGACGCTCAGACGGCCACCCATCTGTTCCACCAGTTGACGGCTGATGGCCAGCCCCAGGCCGGAGCCGCCATACTGGCGTGGGTGCCCCGGCGTGGCTTGTCGAAATGCCTGAAACAATTCGTTCTGCTCCTGGGGGGTCAAGCCAACACCGGTATCACTGATGCTGATGCGAAGCAGTACCTGGCCATGGCCGGCGACTTCGTCGACCATCACCCGTACGATCACATCGCCCTGATCGGTGAACTTCAAGGCGTTGTGGATCAGGTTGGTCAGTACCTGTCGGATACGCAGTGGGTCCCCGCGCAGGGGGGAGGGAACGTCGTCATAGACCAGGCCCAGCAGATGCAGGCCCTTCTGATGGGCAAGCGGGGCCTGGAGTCCCAGGGCTTCATCGATCAGTGCCACCATGTCCAGCTCGGCACGGTCCAGCTCCAGCCGGCCGGCTTCCATGCGTGAGAAATCCAGTACGTCGTTCACCAATGCCAGAAGGTTGTCACAGGCGACCTGGACCTGGTCGAGCCATTCGCGTTGGCGTGGTTCCAGCCTGGATCGGCCAAGCAGGCGGCAGAAGCCGACGATGCCATTGAGCGGCGTGCGAATCTCGTGGCTCATGCTGGCCAGGAACTCCGACTTGACCCGGTTGGCTTCCAGCGCGCGGCGGTGAGCCAGGTCAAGTTCGATGTTCTTGATCTCGATGGTTTCCATCGATTCCTGCAGGTCAGCGGTAGTCTGCTCGATCTGACGCTGCATATTGTCCCGGGAGTGCTCCAGCTCGTCACCAAGGGCATTGACGTGCCAGGCGAGCCGTCTGAGCTCAGGGGGGCCATTCTCGGCCAGCCGAGCATGCAAGTCCCCATTTCTCAGCCGGCGCAGCGCTTCGGCGGCATCGTTCAGGTTGGCGTCGAGCCGTCGCCCCAGTGAAGAGGCCAGTACGAACAGCAGCAGTCCCAGGATCAGCAGTCCCAGGCCGGCGCTGGCCAGGCGCCGATAGTGACCCAAGGTCAATGCTCGGGTATCGATGTCGATTTCCAGCCAGACCTGACCCGCTGTTGCGTCGTTGTTCTCGCCCAGTCCCAGCGGTACCAGCAGACGCCACAGGTCCCCGCGGGTATCCAGCCGGGTCTCCTGTGGTGGTGCCAAGGCCACCTGGGCCCGGGCACGTCCCAGTTCCAGAATCGTCATGCCGGTGTCGGTATAGAGGCCGACTCCACGGGCCTCCTCGATGTTCAGAAGACGATGGGCGGTGCTCTCCAGGCGCTGCCCTTCTTCCTCCATGAGCGCGTGGGCCAGTACTGGCGCCTGTAGTTCGGCAGCTATTGTCAGGCGGTCACGCAGTGCCGATTTGCGCCACTCTGTATCCTGATACAGAGCGAGCACCGCCGCCGCCATGAGCACCAGTAGCGGCAGACACAGAATCCACAGTGTCAAGCGATTTCCGAGCGACATCGACAGTCCTTCATCACGACGAAACATGGCCCAGTATGCCACAGCAGAACGCGATGCCTGTCCAGTGGGTGGCGGCACGGATATAATGTTGAAAAGACGTTACCCTAAGGACGGTTACATGTATTTTCCCACCATCGAGGACGTCATCGGCAATACACCGCTGGTGCGCCTGAAGCGTATCGCGGCGGGTCGGAACAACACCCTGCTGGCCAAGCTGGAGGGGAACAACCCCGCCGGTTCCGTGAAGGATCGTCCGGCATTGTCGATGCTTGAACAGGCCGAGGCCAGGGGGGATATCTCACCGGGCGACACGCTGGTCGAAGCGACGTCGGGCAATACGGGCATCGCACTGGCCATGGCGGCAGCCATCAAGGGCTACCGAATGGTGTTGACGATGCCCGAGAGTGCCTCGAGCGAGCGCAAGCAGGCCATGGCGGCCTTCGGCGCCAAACTGATTACCGTCAGCAAGGAAGGCGGCATGGAAGAGGCCCGTGATCTGGCCGAAGCGATGATTGCCAGGGGGGAGGGCAAGCCGCTCAATCAGTTCGCCAACCCGGACAACCCCCTGGCCCACTACCGTGGTACCGGCCCGGAGATCTGGGAACAGACCGGCGGCTCCATCACTCATTTCGTCAGCTCCATGGGCACGACGGGCACCATCATGGGTGTGTCGCGCTACCTCAAGGAGCGCAACCCCGATGTGCAGATCGTGGGCCTGCAGCCGGAAGACGGGGCGAGTATTGCCGGCATTCGCCGCTGGCCCAGGGAGTACCTGCCGAGCATCTTCGATGCCACGCGGGTCGACCGGGTGCTCGATATCGGCCAGCACGAGGCCGAGGAGCATATGCGTCGCCTGGCCCGGGAGGAAGGCATCCTGGCCGGCGTGTCATCCGGTGGCGCCATGGCGGGCGCTCTGCGCATCGCCGAAGACGTGGAAAATGCCGTTATCGTGTTCATCGTCTGCGACCGTGGCGACCGTTATCTTTCCACCGGCCTCTTTGCCCCGGAGATGTGATGTGGCAATGCTTGGCAAACGCCGCCCACCGCGGCAGCGTTCCGGCGTTTCAGGCCTCCAGGGCCGCACGGCGGGAATGCCGGCCCATTCCCCCGGTCGTGACGGAGAGGCGGTCACGATCCAGCGCCTGGCCCATGATGGCCGCGGCGTGGCGCGGCTGACGAACGGCAAGGCACTATTCGTCGACGGCGCGCTGCCGGGTGAGCGGCTCGAAGTGGCCGTGCATCGCTCACGCAAGCGCTATGACGAAGCCCACGTGCGGGAGCTGCTGGAGGCCTCACCGGGTCGGGTCGTGCCCCCGTGTCCTCACTATGCACAGTGCGGGGGGTGTGATCTTCAGCACCTGGCGATACCGGGCCAGCGTGAACACAAGCAAGCCGTACTGGTCGACCTGCTGGGCCGGGAGGGTATTGTACTGCCTTCCCCACCGGAGCTTCTGGCGGGTGATTCGTTGCGATATCGCCGTCGAGCCCGGCTTGGCGTCAAGGTGGATGCCGAGGGCCAGGTACATCTGGGGTTTCGTGCCCGCCATGCAAGCCGCCTGGTGGACCTGGAAACCTGCACCGTTTTGGTGCTTCCTCTGTCCCGCTTGCTGGGTCCCCTGCGCGAGCTGCTGATGAGCCTGGATGCGCCGCGCCAGGTTGGTCACCTGGAGCTCGCCCATGGTGACGGAAGCGCGGTGGTGGTTGTCCGGCAACTGCGCGGGAACCCCGCCGACAGGCAGCGCTGGCAGGCCTTCGCCCAGTCTCACGATGTGGCGGTTGGGCATTTGTCAGGCCGCGATGCCCCGACCTTCGAATGGCTGTCCGACGAGCCGTTGCTCGCCTATCGCCTGCCGGGCGCCACGGGTGAGCTGCAGCTACGCTTCGCCCCCGGCGATTTCCTCCAGGTCAACGAGGAGGTCAATCGCACCATGGTGTCGATGGTGTGCGAGTGGCTGGCGCCGCTTCAGGAGCGGCGCGTACTGGATCTCTTCGCCGGGATCGGCAACTTCAGCCTGTCGCTGGCGGATGCGGGAGCCCGGGTCACGGCGGTCGAGGGAAGCCCCGGCATGGTCGGGCGGCTGAACGCCAATGCAGGACTCAATGGTCTGGCGGTGGAAGCCCGCCAGGCAGATCTGAACCATGAGACGGACGTGGCGGCGCTGCTGGCGAGACATGCGCCCGATGCCGTGGTTCTCGACCCGCCCCGTGACGGAGCAGATGCCGTCAGTCGCGCCCTGGTGGAACACCCCGTGGCGCGCCTGGTCTACATCGCTTGCGATCCTGCAACTCTGGCTCGTGATACGGCACGACTTGTGCATGGAGGTTATCGCATTACGCGGGCTGCGGTAGCCGACATGTTCGTGCACACCTCGCACCTGGAATCCATCCTGTTGTTCGAATACGGCGAACGGTAGCCGCCATCGCAAGGAGCCTAGAAAGATGGTGAAAGTGCGTGACGACCAGCCTTTGACGGATGCTGGCAAAGTCGATATCGGACATTGGCTTACCCGCCTGCAGGAAGGCGTCAAGCTGCGTGACCCTGAGGAAATGAGTGAGGCCTGCGAACTGGCCGAACGGCTGGCCCAGGAAGCGGAGCGCCCTCACAAGGCGTGGCTGCCGGGAGCCTCCAGCTTCCGGATGGGGCTCGAGATGGCCGACATCCTTGGCCAGCTCAAGCTCGACCAGTCGGCCCTCGAAGCCGCCGTGATGTACCGGGCGGTGCGTGAGGGGCTGGTGTCCACCGAGGCTGTCGCCAAGCGGTTCGGCAGTGAGGTGGCGGGGCTGATCGAAGGTGTGCTGCAGATGGCTGCGATCAGCAATGTCCAGACTCCGAGCCAGGGCATGGTGCAGCACGACCAGCAGGACAACCTGCGCAAGATGCTGGTCAACATGATCGACGATGTGCGCGTGGCGCTGATCAAGATCGCCGAACGTACCTGCGCCCTGCGCCAGGCGAAGGATGCCCCGCGGGAGAAGCGCCTGCAGGTGGCGCGCGAGGTGTTCGACATTTACGCGCCGCTGGCCCATCGCCTGGGTATCGGCCAGGTGAAATGGGAGCTGGAGGATCTCTCCTTCCGCTATCTTCATGAGGACGATTACAAGGCCATTGCCCACCAGCTGGCCGAAAAGCGACTGGATCGAGACCGCTATATTCATGACGTGGTCGAGACGCTCAATGGGCTGCTCGAGACCCAGGGCATCACCGAATACGAGGTGAATGGCCGCGCCAAGCATATCTACTCCATCTGGCGGAAGATGAAGCGCAAGCATATCGACTTCTCCCAGGTCAATGACGTGCGGGCGGTGCGCATCCTGGTACCGGAAGTGGCCGACTGCTATACCGTACTGGGGCTGGTGCACTCCCGCTGGCATCATGTGCCCAACGAGTTCGACGACTACATCGCCAACCCCAAGAAGAATGGCTATCAGTCCCTGCACACCGCCGTTCTCGGCCCCGAGAACAAGGTGCTCGAGATCCAGATCCGTACCTTCGCCATGCACGATGAGGCCGAGCTTGGCGTCTGTGCCCACTGGCGCTACAAGGGGCACGACACCGGGGGCAAGAGCTCGAGCTACGAGGAGAAGATCGCCTGGCTGCGCCAAGTGCTCGAGTGGCAGGAGGAGGTCGGCGACTTCAGCGACCTGCGCGAAGGGCTCTCCAGCGACGTGGCGCCAGACCGCATCTATGTGTTCACCCCCGATGGCCATGTCATCGACCTGCCACGCATCGCCACCCCGATCGATTTCGCCTACCGGGTGCATACCGAGGTGGGCCATCGCTGCCGCGGGGCCAAGGTCAACGGCCGTATCGTACCGCTCACCTACAAGCTGAAGACCGGCCAGCAGGTGGAGATACTGACTGCCAGCAAGGGTGGGCCGAGCCGCGACTGGCTCAACCCCAGCCTTGGCTACGTGCGCACCTCGCGGGCGCGCGCCAAGATCCAGTCGTGGTTCAAGCACCAGGCGCGCGAACAGAACCTCGAGGAAGGCAAGGCGCTGTTCGACCGTGAAATGAAGCGCCTCGACGTCGAGGACATGGACCTCGATACACTGGCCAACAAGGTCAACTACACCAGCCCCGAAGACATGTATGCGGCCCTGGGCGCGGGCGACCTGCGTATCGGCCAGGTGTTGCATCAGGCCCAGCAGCTGTTCGGCGAGACCGACGATCAGGAGCAGCTGGACCGACTGCTGGCCAAGCCGCGGCGAGATATCGGCAAGGGCGGCGGCAGTGATATCACCGTACTGGGTGTGGGCAATCTCAAGACCAGTATGGCCAATTGTTGCCACCCGGTGCCCGGTGAGCCCATTGTCGGCTTCATCACCCAGGGACGCGGGGTCACCGTGCATCGCCAGGAGTGCCCCAATATCCTCCAGCTTCGAGTGGACGAACCGCAGCGTGTGATCGAGGTGGAGTGGGGCGAGCGGGCCCGCACCCAGTACCCGGTGGATATCGAGATCCAGGCCTGGGACCGCTCCGGCCTGCTGCGGGACGTGACCGGCATCCTCAGTAATGACAAGGTCAACGTGCTGTCGGTCAATACCCTGACCGATACCCGGGACGGCATTGCCCGGATGCGTATCACCGTGGAGGTGGATGGTCTGGAGACTCTCGGTCGTCTCTTCTCCCGTATCCAGCAGCTCTCCAATGTGATCGAGGTCCAGCGCTTGCGCAGCGGTGCCAAGGGAACGAAACGCAAGGGAAAAAGCACATGAACCAGGCTCGTCATGGCATCGAGGATCTCCTTACCCTGATGGTGGTGCTGCGCGATCCTGAGGATGGATGCCCCTGGGACATCCGGCAGGATTGGGATTCGATCGTTCCCCATACGCTGGAGGAGGCCTACGAAGTGGCTGACGTCATCGAGCGGCGTGCCTACGATGAGCTACCCGGCGAGCTTGGCGATCTGCTGTTCCAGGTGATCTATTACAGTCAGTTTGCCGCCGAGGAAGGGCGTTTCGATTTCCACGACGTGGTGCACACCCTGACCGCCAAGATGCTGCGCCGTCATCCCCATGTGTTTCCCGAGGGCACCCTTGGCTCGCGTCGCCCGCCTGGCGTCGGTGCCGAGCAGGTGCAGGCGCGTCAGGTCAACAGCCACTGGGAGGCGCTCAAGGCCGAGGAGCGCGCCGAGCGTGCCTCGGATCAGGCGACCGTCTCGGTGCTCGATGACGTGCCACGCTCGCTGCCGGCGCTGTCGCGGGCGGCCAAGCTTTCCAAGCGTGCCGCAAGGGTCGGCTTCGACTGGCCCGATGCCCGCGGCGTCATCGCCAAGATCCGCGAAGAACTCGAGGAGGTCGAACAGGCGCTGGCCGAAGAGGACACCGCCCATGCGATAGAGGAAGTGGGCGACCTGTTGTTTGCGGTGACCAATCTGGCGCGGAGCCTCAAGGCCGACCCCGAACAGTGCCTGAGGCATACCAACGCCAAGTTCGAGCGGCGATTCCGCTTCGTGGAGACTGCCCTGGGCGAGCGCGGTGTCACTACCCGAGACGTGGATCTGGCAACCATGGAACGCTACTGGCAACAGGCCAAAGAGCACGATATCCCGTTACCCGAACCGCCTTCAGGAGGACGTCGGCCATGAGCGACGATCTGCACGAATCCCTGCGTGACAACGTACGCATTCTGGGTGACAGCCTGGGCCGCACCATTGGTGATGATCTCGGCGAAGGCTTCGTTGACCGGATCGAAACCATTCGCGCACTCGCCAAGAGCGGCCGCCAGGGCGAAGCCCAGAGCCGCCGAGAACTGATCGATTTTCTGCGCAAGCTGCCGGATTGCGACCTGCTACCGGTGACGCGTGCCTTCAACCAGTTCCTCAACCTGGCCAATATCGCCGAGCAGCATTACCGGGCCCGCTTCCGGCGGGTCGAGGATTACCGTCCCGGTAGCCAGCCCATGCTGGGCGACCTGCTGGCGCGGACCAGAGCCGCGGGACATACCCCGCGCAAGCTGGTCGAGAGCCTGGCCACCATGCGCGTGGAACTGGTGCTGACCGCGCACCCTACCGAGGTCATCCGTCGCACCCTGATCCAGAAGTACGACGCCATTGATGACTGTCTCTCGGTCATCGAGTCGTCCCACGATTACCCCGAGCGGGCGAGCCGCGCCCGTGGCCGTCTCGAGGAGTTGATCAGCCAGGCCTGGCACACCGATGAAATCCGTCACGAGCGCCCCACCCCGGTGGATGAAGCGAAGTGGGGGTTCGCCGTCATCGAGAACTCCCTATGGCAGGCGGTCCCCGCCTTCCATCGTGACCTGGACAATCTGCTGCTGGAATCGGCCGGTGAACGCCTGCCGCTGGATGCGGCGCCCATCGTCTTTGCCTCCTGGATGGGAGGGGATCGCGACGGCAACCCCAATGTCACGTCGCGGGTGACCCGTGAAGTGCTGCTGCTGGGGCGCTGGATGGCGGCCGATCTCTATCTGCGTGACCTGGAGCAGCTCAAGGCCGAGCTTTCCATGTGGAAGTCGAACAGCGCGCTGCGAGCCGAAGTGGGCGGCGTGGCCGAGCCCTACCGTGAACTGCTCAAGCGTCTGGTCAGCCGTGTCGAGGCGACGCGAGACTGGGCCAAGGCGGAGCTCGATGGTCGTAACGTCGAGGGCGGCTCCATCATCGAGAACAGCGATCAGCTCTATGCGCCGCTGCTCACCTGTTACCGCTCACTGTGCGATGTCGGCCTGGATACCATTGCCAACGGTGCCCTGCTGGATACCCTCCGCCGCGTGGCGGTCTTCGGCGTGACCCTGACCAAGCTCGACATCAGGCAGGAGGCCAGCCGCCATGCCCAGGTGATGGAAGAGCTCACCGAGACGCTGGCGCTAGGCCACTATCGTGACTGGAGCGAAGAACAGCGCCAAGCCTTCCTGCTGGCGGAGCTGGACTCGCGCCGCCCCCTGATTCCGCGGCGTTGGGAGTGCTCGGCAGAAAGCCGCGAAGTGCTGGATACCTTCCGCGTCATCGCCAACGAGCAGCCCGAGGCGCTGGGTACCTACATTATCTCCATGGCCGCGCAACCCTCCGATGTTCTGACCGTGGCGCTGCTGATGCAGGAAGTGGGCGGCGAAGTGCTGCTGCCCATTGCGCCGCTGTTCGAGACACTGGATGACCTCAACCGAGCGGGCGACGTGATCGACCGGTTGCTGGCCCTGCCCGGGTACCGGGCCCTGGCCGGCGAGTCCCAGGAGGTCATGATCGGCTATTCGGATTCGGCCAAGGATGCCGGGCAGCTGGCAGCGGCCTGGGCCCAGTACCGTGCCCAGGAGCGCCTGGTGGAGGTGTGTCGTCAGCATGGCGTGGCGCTTACCCTGTTCCACGGCCGCGGCGGCGCCGTGGGGCGCGGTGGCGGTCCAGCCCATGCGGCCATCCTTTCCCAGCCTCCGGGCTCGGTGAATGGCAGCCTGCGGGTCACCGAGCAGGGCGAGATGATCCGCTTCAAGTTCGGCCAGCCCGATATCGCCCTGCGCTCCATGGAGATCTACGCCTGCGCGGTACTGGAAGCGACGCTGCTGCCACCGCCATCCCCCGAGCCGCACTGGCGCGAGGAGATGGATCGCCTGGCGGAAATTGCCCATCGTGGCTACGTCAGCATCGTACGCGAGGATCCCGATTTCGTGCCCTACTTCCGGGCGGTCACCCCGGAAGGCGCCCTGGGTCGGCTCCCGCTGGGCTCGCGGCCGACCAAGCGGCGCCAGGATGGCGGCGTGGAAACCCTGCGCGCGATACCCTGGATATTTGCCTGGACGCAGATCCGGCTGATGCTGCCGGCATGGCTGGGCAGCGGCGAAGCCTTCGGCACGCGGCTCGATGAAGAGGGTGGCCTGGAGGTGCTGCGGGAAATGCGTGACAAATGGCCTTTCTTTGGCACCTATCTCGACATGTTGGAAATGCTGCTGGCAAAGGCCGACGTCGGTATCGCCACCTACTACGAGCGGCGCCTGGTGGACGAGCCGGCACTCAAGGCGTTGGGCGAACAGCTGCGGGAACGCTTTACCCGCCTGAACGAGGTGCTGTTGACCATTCTCGACCAGGAAGAGCTGCTGGAGCAGACGCCGTTGATTCGGCAGGCCATCGCGGTGCGCAACCCCTATATCGACCCCCTGCATGGCTTGCAGGCCGAACTGTTGCAACGTAACCGTGATGCGGACGGTGCCATCAGCGGTGAGCTGACTCGGGCGCTGATGGTGACCATGGCCGGTATTGCCGCGGGGCTGCGCAACACCGGGTGAAAAGTGACTGAGCGTGGCCATGGGGCGTCATCGCGGCAGAACGCTCCGGTATTGCCGGAGCGTTGTCGATATCGGCTGGGTGGTCGGGTTCAGGAAGGTTGCTTGACCGTGCGCAGGTAGGGCTTGAGCGTCTCGAATCCCTCGGGGTACTTCTTCTGCGCCTCCTCGTCGCTGACCGATGTGGGAATGATGACGTCGTCGCCGGGCCTCCAGTTGACCGGCGTGGCCACCGTATGCGCGGCAGAGAGCTGCAGGGAGTCGAGCAGTCGCAGTACCTCGTTGAAGTCGCGCCCGGCGGTCATCGGGTAGATCAGCATTGCCTTGATCTTCTTGTCCGGGCCGATCAGGAAGACGGCGCGTACCGTGGCATTGTCGGCGGGGGTGCGGCCCTCGGCGCTGCCTTCCAGTTCCGCCGGCAGCATGTCATAGAGCTTGGCCACCTCGAGCTTGTCGTCGCCGATCATCGGATAGTTGGGCGCAGTGCCCTGGGTCTCCTCGATATCGTTCGCCCAGGTGGCATGGTTGTCCACCGGGTCTACCGACAGGCCGATGATCTTGGTGTTGCGTTTGTCGAACTCGGGCTTGAGCTTGGCCATGTAGCCCAGCTCGGTGGTGCAGACAGGGGTGAAATCCTTGGGGTGCGAGAAGAGAATGCACCAGCTATCACCGATCCATTCGTGGAAATGCACTGTGCCCTGGGTGGTTTGCGCCGTGAAGTCGGGCGCGGTGTCGCCGATTCTGAGACTCATCGTCATGGCTCCAGGATCATGGGGTTCATGTGGCCGGCCGCACGTGGCGCATGCGGCCGGCTGAATGACTATAGAACATGCTGCTCCCGCCTGCCGACTGTCCGAAGGGGAATGGATGATCGTGATCGCAAGCCAGGATGGAAAGCCGCGAGAGCCGGCGGGAAAGCGCTGCGCGGATGAAGCGTCAGAATGGGTAATGCAGTGAGGCGGTGATCAGGTTGAGATGCGCCATGCTCGGTGCATCGAATTCCTCGAATTCCAGCCGACTGACCAGTCGGTTGTGTTGCAGGCGGGCTCCGAAGCCCTGAACGCGGGCAGTGCCGGTAGTGGCAATGAGCATGCCTTCGCTGCGGGTCACCGGGTCGCCTTCCCACTCCGTGAAGCCGGACTTGGCGTAGAGCCCCAACTGGCCGAGGCGGACACCGGCGACCAGGCTGCCGCCCAGGCTGGTCGTATTGAGGATCAAGGGCTGGTCGCCATGGCGGGTTGGCACTTCATCGCTCTCCCGGTAGGTGAACTCTGCCCCCAGATCGAGCTGTGGCAGGTTCAGCGGCGAAAAACCGGCGGTCAAGCGAAATCCGGACGTATAGCCATCCGGTGTCTCCAGTCCTCCACCCTCCAGAATCATGCCGTTGTCGAGATGCATCAGGTCCGTCGCCTTCCCGGCATAGGAGGGCGTCTGGGCGTAGGGGGATATGTCGAAATAGGAAGGAGCTTCGTCCTCCGCCAGAAGCGGTGACGATACGCCAAACAGACTGGTTGCCAGGGTAACGGCAAGGAGACGACCCGGTTTCATGATCCCTGACCTATGGCACGACGGCCTCACACGGCACGCCTGCTCGTTTTGGTGACCCCTATAGGCTAGCAGGCAGGATAGGAACCTGCCAGACAAGTCATCAACGGTTACCTTCGGTTTCCGTCACTTACCGCCAAACGGCGCATCAAGCCCGGCGAGGCAGGGAGATACGAGTCCATGGCGGCTGGCCGCATCGAGCAAAGGCCGCAAGATGGCTTCCCGCTCGGTGGGTCGATTGGCCAGCACATCCTGGAGCATCGAGGCTCGGTTGTTGGCCGTGGCCTCCACCACGTTCCATACCAGCCGATGCCAGCCCATGTCGGGCGCGGCAATGCCTTCGGCCTCCATGATGGCCGCGACTTCATTGATCACCCTGTCGACCATGACGCGAAACGGGCGGTCGCGCAGCTGGCCATTGCGAATACGAAAGCGAGCCGCCAGCGGGTTGATGGCAGCATTGATCGCCAGCTTGTGCCATAGCCGCGTACGAATGTCGTCGACCGCATGGGCCTCGAGTCCCACGCGAGTCAGACTCCCGGCGAGGATCCTGCACAGCCCGGCATGACGATTATCGAGATCGCCCACATAGGTGACCCCGCGGCCGGCATGCACCACGCCGTCATCACCGGCGAGCCAGGCTCCTTCGGTGGTGGAAGCGCAGAGCACCGGCCCCTCGTGGCGGCCCGCCAGCAGCGGCTGGACCGAATAGCCGTTCTGCCAGAGCACCAGGGCGGTGGAGGCGGGAATCGACCGCATGGCGGTCTCATAGGCCTCCTCGGTGGCATAGGCCTTGGTGGTCAGATGCAGGAAAGCGGGCGACAGCGGCGGCAAGTGGCCGACATCGAGCCAGACAAGCTGTCGCGTGCGTGACTCCCCTTCCGGGGTGGTCAGGGTCTGCCTGACGGGCAGCGGGCGACGTCCGGCCAGCATGACGGGGGCCTGAGCGGCCAGGTGAAGCGCCAGTAGCCGACCCACGGCGCCCGGGCCCACGACCAGGTGCGTCGAAGGGCTCATGATGAACGCCTGCGCCGACGGGTGGCCGTGGCCTTGCTACGCCTGCGGTTGGTGCCGGTCTTGCTGCGACGCGCCGACGGTACCGTCGCCTCTCCTTGGGCGGCTGCCAGGGCATGACGCAGTCGCTCGGTGTCGGCGCTGCCCAACAGCCCCTGCAGATCCTCGATCAACGAGGCGACGAAGGGGGCGGGATCGTCTCCCTGTTCGGCTATGCCGGCCAGGCGCTGTTCCCACAACGCGGTTCGTTCCGGCCGGGAGGCGGCGGCTGGCAGTGAAGCGATCAGGCCGCTGCCCAGTCGCGTGGCCCTCAGGGTCTTCTGCTGTCGGACAAGATAGTTGCGCTCCAGCAGGGTCTCGATGATACCGGCCCGGGTCGCCTCGGTGCCCAGCCCGTCGTGCTCGCGCAGCGTGCGCCTCACGGCGGGATCCTCCACATAGCGGGCGATGTTCATCATCGCCTTGATCAGGCTGGCATCGGTGAAGTGTTCCGGTGGCCGGGTTTCCCTGTCTTCGACGCCGCAGGCCTCGACCCGGCAGGCCTCGCCCTCGGTGAGCGGGGGCAGCGGGGGAGCGTCATCCCTGGTGGTGAAGAGCGGCTTCCAGCCGGGTTGGTGCAGCTCCTGTCCGCTGGCCCTGAATCGCTCATCGAGAATCCGGAACTCCGCCTTCACGTCGCGGGTGACGAGAGGCGGATAGAACTGCGCCAGTACGTTGCGGGCAATCAGGCGGAATACATTCGCCTCGGCCTTTTCCAGCCGGTCGAGATCGGCCGGCTTTCCCGTTGGGGCCAGGGCGTGGTGGGCCCCGACCTTCTTGTCGTTCCAGGCCTTGGAGCGCAGTGTGAAGTCGGCTCCCGCCAGCCACTTCGACAGGGTGGTATCGCTGCGGCAGGCGCTTTCCAGCGTTCTACCCGCCTGGGAAAAGTGCTCTTCGGGGAGATGGCGGCAGTCCGAGCGCGGATACGTGATCAGCTTGTGGCGTTCATAGAGGCGCTGGCAGATATCCAGCACGCCCTTCGCCGAGAGCCCGAATCGCCGAGCGGCATCAACCTGAAGGGCCGAGAGCGAGTAGGGCAGCGGGGCGGCCTGGCGCTTCTGGCGGCTCTCCAGTGACGTGAGGCGACCCTCGGCGCCTGGAAGACGTTCCGCCAATGCCTGGGCGGGGGCGGGATCGAGCAGTCGCCCCTGGCTGTCCAGCGGGTGAGTCTCGCCGGGTTGCCACCAGGCGCGCAGCTCTCCCTGTGATACCGCCAGATCGGCCCACAGCACATGAAAGGGGTAGGGGGTGAAATCACGAATCTCGGCGTCACGGCGCACCACCAGTCCCAGCACCGGCGTCTGCACGCGGCCGACGGAAAGCACTCCGTCATGGCCGGCCTGGCGTCCGATCAGGGTCCAGGCACGGGTCAGGTTGATCCCATAGAGCCAGTCAGCCCGCGCGCGGGACTCTGCCGCCCGGTAGAGAGGCTGGTAGTGCGCGTTGTCCTCCAGGCGATCGAGCGAGCGCTGTACCGCCGGACGGTTCAGGTCGCTGACCAGAAGGCGTGATACGGGCCCTTTCCAGCCCAGGTGTTCGATCACTTCCTGCACCAGCAGTTGGCCTTCGCGGTCCGGGTCGCCGGCATGCACGACCAGGTTCGCCTGCTTGAGCAGTTTGCGGATCACCGCCAACTGCCCCCGTGCCTTGGGTCGCGGTGTCAGCTTCCAGATTGCGGGCAGTATCGGCAGATGATCCAGCCGCCATTGCTTGAAGGCGGGATCGTAGGCATCCGGTGGGGCTTGTTCCAGCAGGTGTCCGAGACACCAGGTGACCACGGTGTCACCGACGTGAAGGGCGCCGTCATCACGGCGCGTGCTGCTTGGCAGTGCGTCGGCAATCGCACGAGCCAGGCTGGGTTTTTCGGCAATGATCAGGCGCATGTCACGGTCGCAGGGCTAAAGGATATGGACATTCTTACAGTAACAGACGGTGTCTGCCAGATGTCGCCGTGATTTCTCGTTGTACAATTCCCGTACCATCGAGCGTCTGTTCCGGGCGATCACTATAGCGGCACCGGTAAACCATGACGATAACCACATGACGGCAACCAGGAAGGGAGCAGCGACATGCGCGAGCGCGGAAGGACACGACGCCTGCTGGGTCTCGGGGCGCGAACCGGAGGTGCCATGATCCGGACGCGGCTCGGTGGCCAGGCCGACTGGCGAGCGCTCGGCGAGGCGCTGTTCGAAGGACTTTCCGAACTGAAGGGGCCCGCCATGAAGCTGGCCCAGATCATGGCCCAGTGGGATGACCTGCTGCCGTCGGACCTCGTCGACGAGCTGTCCCGGCTTCAGCGTCAGGCCGAGCCGATGCCCTGGGAGGGTATTCGCCGCACCCTGGTCGAGCAGTACGGCGATCTGGACGAGCGGTTTCGCGAGATCGAACAGCGTCCCTTCGCCAGTGCCTCCATGGGGCAGGTTCACCGGGCCGTAACGCATGACGGTGCCACCCTGGTATTGAAGGTGCAGTATCCGGGGCTGCCCGAGGTGCTCGAGGGAGACCTGGCTCAAGTGAGACGTATCCTGCGCCTGGGGCGCTGGCTGAAGGTGCCGCAGGCGCGCCTGGACACACTTTTCGAGGAGCTGGCCGCCAGCCTGCGCGGCGAGCTGGACTATCATGCCGAAGCCGAATCACTGACACGCTATCGTGATCGCTACGCCCACCTGGAGTCATTGGTCATCCCCGAGCCGTTGCCCGACCTGTGCGGTCCACGGGTACTTGCGATGCGCTACGTGGCGGGAACGCCCTTGCGTGACCTGGAAGGACTCGACGACTCTCTGCGCCAGCGTGTCGCCACCACGCTGGCCGATTGGCTGACCGAAGAGCTGTTCACCCACCGTGAGCTGCATGCCGACCCCCATGCCGGGAACTTTGCCGTCGATCCGGAGGGGCGGCTGGTGATCTACGATCTGGGCGCCATCATTCCCGTACCCGAAGAGCGGCTGAAAACCATGATGGCCTTGCTGGAGGCGACCCTGGCCGTCGACCCCATGGGCATGGACCGGGCGATGCTGGCGCTGGGGGGGAGGCAGGGACAGGGGGCACCGCTGGCGCTCTATCGCGAATCCGCCGAGGCGGTGGTACCGCTGTTCGAACCCGGCGTGCAGGATTTTGCCGACGTGCGGGTACATCGACGTCTGCGGGAGCTCAGCCCCAAGGTGTGGGCGGCCATGGATCGCCTGCAGCCACCGGCCGACACCCTGTTGCTCTCGCGTACTCTCAATGGCCACTACTGGAACCTGGTGCGGTTGGGGGCCCGGTTGGATATGCATGCCAGAACGGCCCCTCTGCTGGAGTGGGCACGCTGTTGACCCATGCCGTGCCTGGGGCAGGGCGTTCCGGCAGGCTGGCCAATACCATGCGACATAAGCCCGTGCTTCCCTGTTAGAATATTCCGTTTTCGGATTGGCGGAGACCGCGATGCTGGCAGTATGGGTGGAACAGCTGCTTGGCTTTGCTTCAGGGACGCTGGCGGCGATCCGTGAGGATGAGCAGTACCCGGAGCTCATGGCCTGGGCACGAAAGGAAGGTGCGGTGCTGATGGGTGGCGACCTGGCGATGGCCCAGGCACTGGCGCCAGAGCTATGGTGTCAGACACCCCTGGCGAGGGCCGGTTTTGCCTGCGAGCCGCTGGCCCGTCCCGGGCACAATGAACCCTGTTGGTGTGATTCCGGACGCAAGACCAAGCACTGCTGCGGAGCGGTCACGATGCCTGCCGAAGTGCCGGGCCATCTCATGTGGATGCTGTCGCTGCGCGACTGGAAGGGGCCGACCTTGAAGGCCGCCCTGGAAAGCGGCCGTGCGCCGGCCCAGGCGCTGTTGGAAGCCGGCCTGATCGCCGCCGAAACCGGCCAGCGCGGGCGTGCCCAGCAGATACTCGAGTCGTTGTTCCAGCGTGCCGACTGGTCGCGGCTGCCCGGCCAGGCCGAGCCGGCCTTCGAGCTGCTGATCGATCTCTACCAGGAGCGAGGCTTTACCCGCAAGCGGACGGAACTGCTCGACGAAGTGCTCGAGCGCGGCCCGCTGTTCCTGCGCGGCGTGGCCCTGGAGCGCCTTTGTCTGATGCATCTCGACAGTGACGACCTGGATAGTGCCCGCGCCGCTTTCGTGCGTGCCCAGCAGGCGCTGCCCGACTCGCCTACCCTGGCCTATATCGAAGCCATGCTGCTGCTTCATGAAGGCCATGAAGAGGAAGCCGCCGAGCGCGCCCGGTTCTGGTTTCGACGGCTGGAACGTCAGGGTGAGCTGGACCCCGAACAGATGCAGTTTCTGGCGGACCTGGCCGAGAACCCCGGCGCCACCCTGGCCGACCAACTGCTCAACGCCGAGGAAGACCTGGCGGAACCCCTGGCGGCGCTGCAAGCCCTGTTGGCGGAGCTGCCGCCGGCGCCGGGGCTGGACATCCGTTGCACCCCCGGCAAGGAGCTGGAGTATCACAGCAGCGCTCGCGAGGACACACTGTTCGCCGCCTGGCAGGTTCACTTCGAGGTTGCCGTGGACGAGGAGAGCGCGCTGGGTTTCGAAGGGGATCCCTGGACCAATGCCGGAACCTGGTTGCGCGAGCTGTGTGCTCACCCCGAATGGCTCGACTCCCCCCGTGTCGTCCAGTCCCTGGCCCTGGCCCTGACCAGCCGCTTCGGCAGCCTGCCCTGGATGTCGCCCAGCCTGTTCGAACCACTGTCCGATCGGCTGGAGCGCTGGCTGGAGCGCGTACACGGCGAGGGGGACGGGCCTTTCCTGTGGGACAGCGCCGACAATGCCGTGCTGCTGAGAACCGGACTGGCTCTGGTGGTTGGCATGGAGCGTGGCGCCAGGGAGCGCTCTCGACACCTGGCCGAACGGCTGTTGACCCTGGACGACCAGGACAGCCTGGGGCTGCAGGAACTGGTGCTCGATCAGTTGCTGCGTGAAGGTCGTGACCATGAAGCCCTGGAGTTGACCGAAACCCTGCGTGACGATTCGCAGGTGCTTGGCATGCTGATGGGGCGTGCCCTGGCCCTCTACCGGCTGTCGCGAGTCGCGGAAGCCGAGGCGGTTCTTGCCGAAGTGGCCCGCCACAACGCCCATGCTGCGGCCATGCTGTGTGCCGAAAGCCCCAGGCCCGTTCCCACGGGGCAGGATACTATTGCCGAGCCGGGCACCCGTGCCGAGGCCTGGCAGTACCGCATGCTGATGCGCGATCAATGGCGTGCCACTCCGGGCGCCCTGGAATGGCTACGAGGCAGCCTGTCCGATTGAGTGCCGTCCCCGGCCCGTTGTCCTTGCCTGTAAAAGTTGTCGGGCCGACGGGTGTTTGGGATCAGCTGTCACTCAGGTCGGGCGGGGTGCCGGACGCGGCACCAGTTCCTGGTCGCGGCTGATCCAGATCGCCAGCGCAATGGCTGGCAAGCCCAGGGCCGTGGCGATCACGAAGAAGATGGGATAGCCCTCGGCAGCCACCACCAGCCCACCGAAACCGCTCAGGAACTTGCCCGGCAACGTCATCAGCGACGAAAACAGCGCGTATTGGGTGGCGGTATAGGCTCGGGACGTCAGGCTCGACAGAAAGGCGATGAAGACCGCGCTGGCCAGACCATTCGCGAGATTGTCACCGACGATGGTCATGACCAGCATCGGCAGGTTCTGCCCAGCCAGGGCCAGGGCGGCGAACAGCAGGTTGGTCAGGGTCGCTGCCACCGCACCGAGCACCAGGATCGGCCCGATGCCGTAGCGTGCCACCAGCAAGCCGCCCAGAATGCCGCCACTGATGCTCATGGCGATGCCGAAGACGTTGGTGACATTGGCGATGGTGGCAAGAGAGAAGCCAAGATCGATATAGAGCGGGTTGGCCATGGATGCCATGGCAAGGTCGCTGATGCGGAACACCGCGATGAACAGCAGCAGCCACAGCGCCTTGAGCCGATGGCGCGAGATGAAGTCGGTGAAGGGGCAGACCACGGCACCGATCAGCCAGGCTCCCAGGCGGCGCAGGTGTCGTGGCTGGCCACGGCTGGCGCGTATGAAGGCACGCACCTTGGGTTCATGGATCAGCTGTGTGGTCAGCGACAGGCGCTCCGGCTCGGGTCGAACCAGAACGGTGATCACACCGATGCCGACCAGTGCCGCCATGGTCAGGTAGGCCGCTTCCCACGAGATCCATGACGCCACGTAGAGTGCACCCGCTCCGGCGGCCAGCAAGCCGCCACGGTAGCCGATGATGTAGGTGGATGCCATGGCCGCCTGGATGTCATCGGGGGCCGACTCGATGCGGAAGGCATCGATGGCGATGTCCTGGGTAGCGGAACCGAAGGCCACCAGTAGCGCAAAGGCCGCCACCAGCATCAGGTTCTGGTTGGGATCGAGACTGGCCAGCCCGATGAGGCCGGAGGCTATCATGGCCTGGGCCAGCAGCATCCAGCCGCGGCGCTGGCCGAAGGTGCGGGTCAGCACGGGCAACGCCAGGCGATCGACGATCGGTGCCCAGAAGAATTTTATCGAGTACAGGATCCCGATCCAGGAGAAGAATCCGATGGCGGCGACTTCCACGCCGTCACTGCGCAGCCAGGCGGAGAGGGTCGAAAACACCAGCAGGAAAGGCAGGCCGGCGGAAAAGCCCAGAAACAGCATGGTGATGACCGGCGCCCGCAGGTAGATAGCGAGTGCCTCCCGCCAACTTCGGCGAGCGATGGGAATGGACATTCGGTAAAGCGCTCCTTGCAGGTAGGAGGCGACAAGGCCTCCCGCTGCCTGTCATCGATGTTAGAATGGCCCACCGCCCGGCGGAGCGAGCGGCATGATGATGGCCGGCCGATTGTTGCAGAGCCCCGGCAGCGATGCCAGCAGGATATCTCTATCAGGAGCCCCAAATGGACAGGAGCCCCGCATGAGCCATTTCGAGCCCAAACCGAATGACATCGACGACGACCTGGCTCGCTGGTACGTCATCCAGTGCAAGGGGGGCGAATCCTTCCGTGCCACCGAGCATCTTGGCAACCAGGGCTATGAACTCTTCCTGCCCGTGCTGGAAGTGCAGAAAAAGCGCCAGGGCAGGTTGGTATGGGTGAACGAGCCGCTATTCCCCCATTATCTCTTCATTCGCCTGGACCGGGTGGCCAGCAACTGGCGACCGATTCGTTCGACCCGCGGCGTGCTGAGAATCGTGACCTTCGGCGACAAGCCGCTCCCGGTCGATGATGCGCTGGTCGATCTGCTGCGCGAGCAGGGCACCGACCGGGAAGGTGCCACCGCAAACGTCTACTTTCGTGCCGGCGAGACGGTGGAGATTACCGAGGGACCGTTCAAGGACCTGCAGGCCGTCTTCGCCAGCCACCGAGGCGAGGAGCGGGCCATCGTGTTGCTCAACCTTCTGAACCGGCAGCAGCGCCTGGAGATCCCCGTGGCTCAGTTGAAGCCGCAGCCGTAAGGAGACCCCTGATGAGAATCGCCCCGCAACGCGTCGTGACCCTGCACTATGTGCTCAGCGATGAGCAGGGCACCGTGCTGGACGACTCGCGTGCACGACAGGTGCCCCTGGAGTACCTGCATGGCCACGACAACATCATGGCCGGACTGGAGCACGCCCTGGAAGGGAGCGAAGCGGGAACCGAGTTCAGCGTGACCCTGGCGCCTGCCGAGGCTTACGGACCATACAATGAGGCACTGATCCAGGAGGTCGGCCGAGCCGCCTTTCCCATGGACGATCTGGCCCCGGGCATGCGCTTTCAGACACCCGGGGACGATGGCCCCCAGGTCGTCACCATTCTCGAGGTTCGCCCCGATACAGCCTTGGTCGATACCAACCACCCGCTGGCGGGAAAGACCCTGTGCTACCAGCTGGCAGTGCTGTCGGTGCGCGAGGCGAACCGGGCCGAGCTGGCCAAGGGGCATCCACTGCCGCCGCATGTCGATCCCTCCCAGGTAGAGGATCGCAAGGCTCCCTGAGCCGTTATTGCCCTGAAAAACTGATCTGCATCAATTCAGCGGCCATGTAGAGGGCCCCACGGCTACAAAATTGATACAGATCAGTTTTCCCCTGCTGATGACGCGCTACAGTTCAGTCATCGCATCGAGACGGGGAGAAGGCGCCATGTACTGGGATGACGCAGTAATTTTCGGACTGGTCACCGTCGCGATGATGATCGCATTTTTGTGCGGCTGGATCGGCTTCATCATCCGCGACCATCGCAAGAAGAAACACTGAGAAGGGAAGCGCTGAGCCAACCGTACATTCAAGTCGTCAGGGGAGGGGGGATCTTCCCCCCGGTAGCCGGCCCAATTGGGCCGGCATTTTTTCGTGGTAGACTCCCGCAAAATAACCAGAGCAACGGTATGAAGGGGACTTTGCACATGCTGCCATGCCATCTGACAACGCGCGTGCCTTGGGCACTGCTCGCACCCATCGTCGCCCTCATCTTCTCTCTCATCTTATCGTTCACCGCTACGCCGGCCCGGGCCGGCCCCGACCAGCTCATCTTGCGACACGACGGTGCCGAGACCTCTCTCGCCATTGCCGAACTGCGCGAACAGGCGGATGTGCAATTCACGTTCTTCGATCCCTACAAGGCCGAGGAAGTGAAGGTTCGGGGCCTGGTGTTCAGGGACCTGCTGGAACATCACTTCGGTCGTGTCCCGACTGAACTGCTTTTCCAGGCATGGGATGACTATGAAGTCAGCCTGGGGGGCTGGGATGATGCCAACTGGATACTGGTGACCCACCAGAACGGGAAACCGCTGTCGTTGCGCGAACGGGGCCCGATCCGTCTGGTCGAGCGTGACTACGGTGATCGGGATGCCACGAATCTGCGCAACTTCAATGACTGGGTATGGATGATAAGAAGCATCGAGGCGGTACGGTGAAGCCAGCCCCTCTCTGGAGGCGGCATCTGGGTTGGCTTTGGCTGAGCCTGATGAGCTTTACCGTGCTGTTGTTGCTGGTCACCTACCAGACTCGCTGGGTCTACCCCGATATTCACGCCTACTTCAGTCAGGCCGGCAACCTGACCGGGCAGCAGCTCGCCACCCGTTCACGCGATTATCTCCAGGAGAGCCTGGAGATCCTGCTGACGGAGCCGCTCGATGCAGCCGCCCGACAGCGGGCGCACTTCCAGATGGAACTCGCCTACAGCCTCTTCGACATCGGCCTCTACCGCAACGAATATACCTGTACGCGGCCGAGCCTTTCCGAACTGGATCGACTGAAAGCACGTCTGCAGGCGGGGGAAGCCATAACACCTGCCGATCTCAGGGAGGGGGTGTTGGGTCCGGTTCGTTGCCTCACCGAGATCGAGATGCACCAGTTGGATCGGCGTAGCACCGTTACTGCGGCCTTCGTGGAGGATACGCGTCGCCATCAAGGGCAGGTATTGATTGGTAGCCTGGTCATCTTCATCCTGGGCCTCGGGTTCTGGTGGATGCACGAGCGGCAGCGACGCCATGCCGAACGAGCCACCCAGGAAAGCCTGGAGTGGATGGCCCGTGCACTGCGAGACCCCCTGACCGGAGTGGGCAATCGTAGCGCCCTGCATGAGGATGTCCTGGCGTGCCAAGGTCAGCCCATGGGTTTGATACTGATCGATATCGACTTTTTCAAGCAGTACAACGACAGCCTGGGCCACCCCGATGGAGACTGGCTGTTGCGCCGCCTGGCCCTGCTGATCGACGAGACGCTGTCGGGCCAGGCCCGGCTCTATCGCATGGGGGGCGATGAGTTTGCCGCCCTGCTGGATTGCGACGACGACGATGTTCTGGTCGATCACTGCGAGCGTCTGGTACGCCGGCTGCGCGTGGCGGGTTTTCAACACCCATCCCACCCCGGGGCCACCCACGTCACCTTCAGTGTCGGGGCGGCGCGCTTCATCGCCGACCGTGCCGGCTTCGAAGCCGGCTATACTGCCGCCGATCAGGCGCTCTACCGGGTCAAGGCCAATGGCAGGGACGGGTGGATAGTGGCTGAAACGAAGCGGATGTCAGACAGCAGCGAGTTAGACCTCGAGAACGGCTGAGCACGTTGCCGAGTCGGATGTTTCTGACTCGCCGCAAATCACTAGCGGCCAATGCGCTCGCGCAGGAAGGCGAGGATACTCTCCGCCGGCACCATGGTCGCTTCGCTGTCGCGCCGCCCCTTGTACTCCAACTCGCCGTTGTCCAGGCCCCGGTCGCCTACCACCAGGCGGTGAGGGATGCCGGTCAACTCCTGGTCGGCGAACTTCACGCCCGGGCGCAGGTCGCGATCGTCCAGCAGCACGTCGAAACCGGCGGCGGTGAGTTCGGCATACAGGTGCTCGGATTCCTCGCGAACCCGCTGGGACTTGTGGGCATTCATCGGCACCAGGGTAATGTGGAAGGGGGCGATGGCGTCGGGCCAGATGATGCCGGCCTCGTCGTGGTTCTGCTCGATGGCGGCGGCTACCACCCGTGTCACGCCGATACCGTAGCAGCCCATCCAGGGGTGGGCTGCGCGGCCGGCGTCGTCGAGAACCGTGGCGTTCATGGCCTCGGAGTACTTCTTGCCGAGCTGGAAGACGTGGCCCACCTCGATGCCGCGCTTGATCGCGAGGAGCCCCTTGCCGTCCGGCGAGGGATCGCCCTCCACCACGTTGCGGATGTCCGCGACCTGGGGCAGGGGCGCGTCGCGCTCCCAGTTGATGCCGAAATAGTGCTTGCCGTCGACGTTGGCGCCGGCGCCGAAGTCGCTCATCAGCGCCACGCTACGATCGATGATGATCGGCATCTCCAGGCCCACCGGGCCCAGCGAGCCCGGGCCGGCGCCCACCGCGGCGCGAATCTCCTCTTCCGTTGCCATGGTCAACGGCTCGGCAACCTCGGGCAGGTGCTCGGCCTTCACCGTATTGAGTTCGTGGTCGCCGCGGACAAGCAGGGCGACAAGCCCACCGTCGGCGGCATGCACCATCAGGGTCTTGATGGTCTTCTCGATGGGCAGGCCGTGCTGTTCCACCAGGGCGGCAATGGTCCTGGCATGCGGGGTGTCGACCAGGCGCAGCTCTTCACCGGGGACGGGGCGCTCGGCCACGGTGCCCAGTGGCGCCGGCAGGGCTTCGGCCTTCTCGATATTGGCGGCGTAGTCGGATTCGGTGGAGAAGGCGATGGCGTCTTCGCCGGAGTCGGCCAATACGTGGAATTCGTGCGAGTCGGTGCCCCCGATGGCACCGGTGTCGGCCAGCACCGGGCGAAAGCCGAGCCCCAGGCGCGTGAAGATGCGGGTGTAGGCGTCGTACATCGCCTGGTAGGTCTCCTGCAGGGAGGCCTGGTCGAGGTGGAAGGAATAGGCGTCCTTCATGATGAACTCGCGGGAACGCATCACCCCGAAGCGCGGCCGGATCTCGTCGCGAAACTTGGTCTGGATCTGGTAGAAGTTGGCCGGCAACTGCTTGTAGCTGGAGAGTTCGCGGCGCATCAGGTCGGTGATCACCTCTTCGTGGGTGGGGCCGACACAGTAGTCGCGTTCATGGCGATCCTTGAGGCGCAGCAGCTCGGGGCCGAACTGTTCCCAGCGGCCCGACTCCTGCCACAGCTCGGCGGGCTGAACCGCCGGCATCAGCACTTCCTGGGCGCCGGCGCGGTCCATTTCCTCGCGCACGATGCGTTCCACCTTGCGCAGCGTGCGCAGGCCCACCGGCAGCCAGGTGTACAGGCCCGAGGTGAGGCGGCGGATCATGCCGGCACGCAGCATCAGTTGGTGACTGATCACTTCGGCGTCGGCGGGCGTTTCCTTGAGAGTGGCGATCAACAGTTGAGTGGCGCGCATGGGTCCGGCGTTTCCTTCCAGCATGGGCTTGACATGAGTCGGCGTGCCGCGACGAGCGGCGTTGGGGGCATTGTACGGGCAACGGGGAATGGCGGCAAAAGAGCGAGTTGATTAAGAAGCAGCGAACGTCATGCCAGCGACTTCAGCCAGAACACCATCGGCTTGTCGGTCTCGTGTTCCTCGCCGAGATCCTTCCAGCGGAAGGTGGTGGCAAGCTCCGGATGGTGCGCGTAGCCCCGCGAGTGCCAGAAGCCGTGCAGCGGCACGTAGCCCTCCGACTCGAGCGGATGGCCCTCGGGACGCTCCACGGCACAGAACGCCGCGGTGTCGAAGCCCTGCGCCGCCGCATGTTGCTCGCGTTCCCGCATGAAGGCCTTGCCGATGCCGCGGCCCCGATGGCCGGGCAGTAGCACCGACTCGCCATAATAGAAGACCGTGCCGGGATCGATGCCCGCCTGTTCGAAGGGCCCACGGAATGCCGCGATGTCCTCGGCCAGCGGCATGCCGGTGGCCGCGCCCACCAGTGCGTCCCCATCGAAGGCCAGCACGAACAGGCTCCGCGGGCACTCGGCGTAGCGACGCAGGTAGTCGGCTTCGTAGGTGAGGTTGCCATCGTAAAGATAGGGAAAATCGCGGAAGACGCGAATCCTCAGACGGGCCAGGTCGTCGAGGCGGGGCGTGATGGCGTCCCCCTGGCAGGTGCTGATGGAGATTTCGGCCATGCGTGCCTCCGTGAAAAAGGTAAACGCTTGTATGAAGTGAGGCTATGGTAGACTCGCCCCGATTCTGCATGTCGGTACCGTGGGCGGCAATGCCGCGGTGTCGACGACACCCCTATCCGGAGACCTCTGTCATGAGCCCTGCCATGAACCCCGGGCTTCGTCGCGCCCTGAACGGCCTGGTTGTCGGTATCACCATCACGGCGCTGTCAGGCTGTGGCACCCTTTTCCACCCCGAGCGAAAAGGCCAGATGGACGGGCGCATCGACCCCGTCGTGGCTATCGCCAATGGCGTGGGCCTGCTGTTCTTCATCCTGCCGGGTGTGATCGCCTACGCCGTGGACTTCTCCAATGGCACCATCTATCTGCCCGGGACCCAGACCGCCGGTGTGGATGCCATGCCGCTCGACAAGGACATGGACGTGGCGGCACTGGAAAAGCTGCTCTCCGCGAAGACCGGCAAGACGATCAGCCTCGATAGTGAACTGCTTCTCGTCGAGGAAGTGGATTCCCTCGATGAGGCCCTGGCCCTGGTGCGCATGTCGGGCATGGGTGACGCCGAGCGACTCGAGACGCTCTAGGCTCCTGTCCGAAAACTGACTGCGCTCGACCATACGGCGTTAAAAATCGGCTCAAAGTACTCATTTACACCCCGTAAAC
>NZ_PNRF01000041.1 GCF_002879615.1 Billgrantia endophytica | reverse complement strand
GGGCGCTGTGAACCCCTCCCTGGACGCTACTTCTTCCTTCCCTGGAAGAAGACCCCCGCTTAGGCCTGCCCCCGGCGCCGCGAGGTTCATCGCTCGCGGCTATCTCGGCGACAGGCCACTGCGGGGGCACTGTGAATCCCTCCCTGGACGCTACTTCTTCCTTCCCTGGAAGAAGACCCCCGCTCATGCCTGCCCCCGGCGCCGCTTGGTGCTCAAATAATCTCGAAGTAGCGATCCAACTCCCAATCCGTGATATGGCGGCGGAACTGGCGCTCCTCCCACTCACGCGTGGCGGCGAAGTGTTCGACGAAATCGTCGCCGAACAGCGCACGGGCGGGCAGCGATGCCTTCAGGCGCTGGGCGGCCTCCCAAAGGGTTTGTGGCAGCGCCTGATGCTCGGGGTGATCGAGTTCATAGGCATTGCCCTTGATCTCTTCGTCAGGCTCGAGTTTCCGCTCGATGCCGTACAGCCCGGCACCGATCGCCGCCGCCAACGCCAGGTAGGGGTTGGCATCGGCACTGCCCAGGCGATACTCGACCCGCTGCGACTTTTCGCTGCCGGGAATGACACGCAGCGCCGTGGTGCGGTTCTCCACCCCCCAGGTAGCGTCGGTGGGTGCCCAGAAGCCGGGGATCAGGCGGGTATAGCTATTGACGGTGGGCGCGAACATGGCCAGGAATTCCGGCATCAGTTGCTGCTGGCCCGCCACGAAGTGGCGCTGGATATCGCTCATCTGGTGAGGCTTGTCGGCATCGAAGAACGCCGACACCCCGCTGTCCGCATGCTGCAGCGACAGGTGGATATGACCGCTCTGGCCAGGATAGTCCGGTGACCACTTGGCCATGAAGGTCGCCATCAATCCACGGCGCTGGGCCCACACCTTGGTGAACGTCTTGAACAACGCCGCCTTGTCGCCGGCTGCCAACGCCTCGTCGACACCAATCGCCGCTTCCAGCACACCGGGGCCGGTCTCTGTATGCAGCCCTTCGATGGGAAAGTCCATCGACTCGGCCAGCTCCAGCAGTTCGTGATAGAGCTCGCTGTGCACCGAACTCCTTAGCATCGAGTAGCCCATCATGTCGGGGGTCAGCGGCTTCAGGTTGCGAAAGCCCTTCTCGCGGATCGTCTCCGGGGTCTCCTGGAACAGGAAGAACTCATATTCC
Source organism: Billgrantia endophytica (assembly GCF_002879615.1). Classification (GTDB taxonomy): domain Bacteria; phylum Pseudomonadota; class Gammaproteobacteria; order Pseudomonadales; family Halomonadaceae; genus Halomonas; species Halomonas endophytica. The sequence continues at coordinate 121,865 of NZ_PNRF01000041.1, read as the reverse complement.
AGCGCCCCATGCGCGATGAAACCCATGTCACGTGCCTTGCCCAGCACGCGCCTGAGAAGTCCCCGCGGGCAGACCCCTTCCGCAGGGCCGGAGAACTCGGCGAGAAACAGCAGCATGTCGTGCTCGGAAGGCACGTCGCGGCAGCTCTCCGGCACGATCGTCAGGGCGGCATCGGGGTACCCGGTATGCCAGCCGGTGTACTTGACGTTGTCATACAGCTCATCCTTGCTGTCCCAGCCCAGCACCACGTCGCAGAAGGCAAACCCTTCCTTCAGGGCGTGGAAGAACTTGTCCCGACGCATGTACTTGCCGACCATCACGCCGTCGATATCGAACAAACCGACCTTGACGTGGCTCAGGCCTCGCTCCTCGACGATGCGCCGGGCATCCTCGGCGCTGTTGATCTCTCTTGCCTGCAGTCGACTCATGCCAGCTTCCTTGAAAGCCCAGTGGTAACCGCCCGCTCCTTGCCATTCGGCATGGCAGGCACCAGTCCGCCCTTGACCCGGTGACCCCAGCATCAGAGTATCCGGTCAGGATGGTCAGGCACAGCCTGGTCGGGAGACCCTATGGCGCACCTGATGTCCAGATACGATACCCTGAACGCTACCGACCAAAGCCGGATAACGTGAACGCTGACAATTCACCACGACCCCATCGCTACAATTCGGAGGTAACGATGAGCGCACCAGGCACCGCCGTGCCCGTCATCTCTCGCCCCGCCTCGACCTGGACCGGTTGGGGCCAGTGGCTGGCGCTTGCCACCATGTCCATCGACCATCTGACCCGCTACGTGCTGCCCGGCAGTTGGGAACTGGGCTGGGCCGGTTCCTCCATCGGCCGCATCGCCTTCCCGTTGTTCGCCGCCATGGTCGCCTGGCACGGCCTGTTCAATACACGCAATCCACTGCGCTATTCCTGGCGCATCCTGGTGATCGGCCTTGCCGCACAGATACCTTACATGATGATGCCCAGGGCATCCGACACCTTCGTCCTCAACGTCTGCTTCACGCTGGCGGCGGGCCTGGCCTGGGGCGCATGGCTGCGCGAATCGTTCGAGCGCCAGCGCCGCGGCGAGCTGGCGCCACACTGGCTGGCCCTTGGGGGAGTGGCATCACTGGTGGCCTGGTACCTGCTCGGCGACTGGGTGGAATACAGTCACAACGGCCTGTTGCTGATCCCCCTGTTCATGCTCGCCATGTACCATTTGAATCGCGCTGGCGATAGCTTGCCCGAACGGCTGATCGCGGTGGCCGCCGCCGTGCCATTGCTGGTCGTGGCCGGACAGATGAACGCCTCCGACATGGCCAAGTCGTTCACCGTGGCCACTTGCCTGGTCGTCCTGCTGCTGGCCGCGGGCGCCGCCCGTGCCGTGCCGCAAGTGGCATTCGTCATGCCACGCCGACTTTGGCTTGGCTGGTACCCGGGGCATTTCGCGCTGATCGCACTGTGGCTATGGCTGGTCGGCGGCCTCGGCTGAGCATGGCGGCCCCGATACGATGCCCTCAGGGCCACTCATAGACGCCCCGGTTGAGGCCGTCACGGACCACCCGCTTCGCTTTCCCCGGCCAGCACGCCGATACGATAGGCCTCGAGCAGAGACTCGGCCCTCGGGCTATGGGGCACGCCGGGACGCTTGTTGTCCCAGCCGTAGGTGGACTCCCGACCGCACCACTCGACGATCACCTCCTCGGAAGTCGGATGGTCGGGAATGTAGTCGGTGAGGTCGTAGACCTGGCCATGGATGGCCTTCCAGCAGCTCTCGGCATGATCGTGCTCGGCCAGTTCCGCCAAGGTGATCTCGCGCAGGCCGTCACGTCCCGTGGCGTACTCCTCATCGGCAGTCAGCGTATACACGGCAAGCAGGGTCAGCACGCTGCTGAGAAAGGCGATGAAGGCAGTGTAGGCGATGCGGTTCATAAAAAATCGAAGACCTCGCAGTGAATGCGCGCTGCGGGAACCCCCTGAGCGCCGAGCAGGCGGCGTAGATGATCGACCATGCCTGGCGGGCCGCAGATATAGACCTCGCGCTCGACGAAGTCCGGACAATGGGCGTGCAGGAAGGCCACATTCATCGGCCCTTCCCGGCGAAAGAAGTGCGCGGTGACGGCAATGCGCTGATTGTCCAGGGCGATTTGCTTCAGCTCATCGAGGTAATAGGCACGCTCCCCATCGTTGGCCAGATAGAACAGCTGCACCCTGCCATCGGTCGCATCGTGCCCGGCGATGTCCCGGGCACCGCCGACGAAGGGCGTGATGCCGATGCCACCGCCCAGCCATAGCGCATCGCGTTCGGGGAAGCGGCGCCGAAAGAAGTCCCCATAGGGGCCCTCGATCATGACACGACTGCCGATCGCCACCGACTGCAGCGCATGGCTGGCGTCGCCGAGGTCCTTGATCCCCGCCCTCAACAGCGGATCGCCCGGTGCCGACGAAATGGTGTAGGGGTGCTCCTCGCCACGACCGGCCGAGAGCGTCTCATCCAGCGGCGTCAGGTAGACGAACTGCCCCGCCTCGTACGTCATCTCGCGTTGCTCGGGCCGCAGCCCGAGCTCCACCACGCCACGCGCCAGCGGCGTCACACTCTCGACCCGGTAGGGCCGCCGCGCGGCCCAAGGCGACACCAGCTTGCGCCAGACGATGGCGCCCAGTCCCGCCGCGCCCAGCAACCACCACGCCCCGGTTTCGCCCGCCAACGGGATGACGTGCAAGAGCGCCAGCACCAGTGCCGCCGCCGACAGCAGATGCAGGCGCTTCCAGCGCTGATAATGCAGCCGGCCGAAGAAGTCGAAGGTCGGCGCCAGGAACACCACCATCGCCAGCCAGGCAAGCCAACCCAGCCACAGGGCGGTGTGGGACAGCGGCGGGAACAGCGTCGCCACCGCGGCCTGTAGCGAAACGGGCAACACCGCGAAGGCCAGCGCCAGGACGTGCAGCATGATGAGTATGAAGGCACCGAAGCCCAACCGGCGGTGTATTCGCCACAGCCGATCCAGGCCGCCGAACCAGCGATCCACGCCCGGAATGCGAATGCTGATCGCCGCGGTCACCAGCATCATGGACAGGCCCAGGATACCGGCAACACGTCCCGACCAGCCCAGCCAGGCGCCCAGCGTGTCGCCGGGCCAGCCCAGACGCGGCAAGGCGATCAGCAATGGCAGCAGTATGGCGATGATCAACAAGCCATCGCCGAGCCGTGTCGTTCTACCCAACATGTCGCTTCCCACCTGTTACCACTCACTGCCCCATATCAAGCGCCGCAGCAACTTCTCGAGCTCGAGCACCAGGAAGAATGCCACCCCGACTCCCATGATCACCAAACCATCGGTGAACGAGAGCGAGCGGCTATCGAACAGCGTGTGCATGAAGGGCGCATAGGTGAACAGGAATTGCACCACCGTGACCAGGCCGACGCCGATCAGCACCGCCGGCGTACCCAGGGCCCCTCGCCAGGTGAGCGAGGTCATATGCTGGTAACGCACGCTGAAGAGATAGAATATCTGCAGCACCACCAGCATGTTGACGACGAAGGTGCGCGATATCTCGAGTGAGTCGTAACGCATCCCGGACCAGGCGAAGACACCGAAGGCAGAGATCGTGAACAGTACCGACACGAAACCGACCCGCCAGGCCAGGAAACCGGTCAGCAACGGCTCGTCGGGGCGCCGGGGGGCACGTTTCATCACACCAGGCTCGCTGGGCTCGAAGGCCAGCGTCAGCCCCAGCGCCACCGCTGTCACCATGTTGACCCAGAGAATCTGCACCGGGGTGATCGGCAGGGTCACGCCGAGCAGGATGGCCGCGATGATGGCCAGGGCCTGTCCACCATTGGTGGGCAGCGTCCAGGCAATGGTCTTGCGCAGGTTGTCGTAGACCGTGCGTCCTTCGCGCACCGCCGTGGCGATCGACGAGAAGTTGTCGTCGGTGAGTACCATTCGCGAGGCTTCCTTGGCCGCCTCGGTCCCCTTGCGCCCCATGGCGACGCCGACATCGGCACGCTTCAGCGCCGGTGCATCGTTGACGCCGTCGCCGGTCATGACGATGACGTCGCCCTCGGCCTGCAGGGCGTCGACCAGGCGCAGCTTGTGCTCGGGGCTGGTGCGGGCGAAGACATCGGCTTCCCTGACCTTGGCGCGCAGGGTCTCGTCGTCGAGCAGGTCCAGCTCGGCACCGGTCATCGCCGCATCGGGATGAGTGAGGTTCAACTGCGCGGCGATGGCGCGCGCGGTGGCAATGTGGTCGCCGGTGATCATCTTGACGCGGATGCCGGCGGCCTGGCAGTCGCGTACCGCGGCAATGGCCTCCTCACGCGGCGGATCGATGAGGCTGACCAGGCCGAGCAGCACGAAACCGTCCTGCATATCGTCGAACGTCAGATCCTGCCGATGGGCGACGACGGGCTTGCGAGCCAACGCCAGCACCCGCTCGCCGCGCGACGCCAGGTCGTCGACGCGGGCAAGCCATACGTCGGCCGCCAGGTCGACGTCGCCCTCCTCTCCCGCTTCGCTGGCGCACATGGCGATGACGCGCTCCGGGGCCCCCTTCACACAGATGAAGGCGTCGCCCTGGTGGCTGTGATGCAGCGTCGCCATGAAACGATGATCGGCATCGAAGGGGATCTCGTCGGTACGCGGCAAGCGTTTGTTCAGAGTGCTGCGCTCGACGCCGGCCTTCAGGGCCAGCGCCACCAGCGCGCCCTCCATCGGATCGCCTTCCACGATCCAGTCGTCGCCGAGCTGATTCAGGGCGGCATCGTTGCACAGCAGCCCGGTTTCGATCAGCCGTGCCAGTACAGCCGTTTCGCCGATGTCGAGGTCGACACCGTCGCGCGAGAAGCCGCCACGCGGGGCATAGCCGACGCCTTCGACCTCGACCAGGTCACCGCCGACCTGAACATGACGCACCGTCATCTCGTTGCGCGTCAGCGTCCCGGTCTTGTCGGAACAGATCACCGATACGGCACCCAGCGTCTCGATGGCCGGCAGGTGCCTTACGATCGCATGACGCGATGCCATGCGCTGTACGCCGATGGCCAACGTGATGGTGAGCACGGCGGGCAGCCCTTCGGGAATGGCGGCGACCGCGATGCCGATCGCCGCCATGAACATCTCGCTGAGCCCATAGTCGCGCACCAGGCCGCCGAACAGGAATACCGCCGCGCTGACCACCAGGATCACTACCGTCAGGTACTTGGCGAAACGGTCCATCTGGCGCAGCAGCGGCGTCGTCAGGGTGCCGATACCACTGAGCATGGTACTGATGCGACCGAGTTCGGTCTTGGATCCGGTGGCGACGACCACGCCGATGCCTTGGCCGGCGGCCACCAGCGTACCCGAGAACGCCATGGAACGGCGGTCGCCGAGCGAGGCCTCGTCCTCCACCGGCTCCGACGTCTTGTCCACGGCCAGCGATTCGCCGGTCAGCAACGCCTCGTCGACACGCAGGCCACGGGCCTTGAGCAGTCGCAGATCGGCGGGCACCCGATCGCCCGGCTCGAGCAGTACGATATCGCCCGGCACCACGTCGGCACTGTCGATACTGGTGCGATGCGCGTTGCGCATCACGTTGGCTCGCGGCATCAGCATGTCACGGATGGCATCGAGCGCGTTCTCCGCCCGCCCCTCCTGAACCACCCCGACCACACCATTGATGACGACCACGACCATGATGACCGCCGCATCGATCAGATGGCCGAGCCCCACGGTGATCGCCGCGGCCCCGATCAGCACGAAGATCAGCAGGTTGTTGAGCTGGGCGAAGAAGCGTGCGATCAGGCCACGACGCTGGGCTTGGGGCAGGGCGTTGGGGCCATATTGCCGCAGCCGCTCGGCCACGGCTGCATCGTCCAGGCCACTGGCCGTGGTGCCGAGGTGTTCGAGCACGTCACTGGCAGCCATGGTATGAAATGCAGGAGCGTCGCGACTTTCCTGCCCCTCTCGCAACGTCCGTTCCTGAACACTCATGCCACGATGCCCTCCTCTGGGTCCATTATCCTATGATGACGATCTCCGTCACTTGCCCTCGCCCGGGCACCTCGGGACCAAACGACCAAATCCCCATTGTTGCCCAATGACATACAGGTTCAACCGCTGCGGCGAGATGTCACAAGGAAATTGATCTGTATCAATAAACCCCCTTCTGTCGGGCCACCATATGCCAACGCTTCGACACGGTCACGTCATGCCACTGCAACACCTCTCATCGAGCATGGGTCTCCCGTAGTCTTGATGAGAGGCAGGATAATGAAACGGCCCCAACAGATCGGCACTACCGACCCGGTGCTCGCAGCCGGCGACGAGCCCCTCAGCAACCCGTCCCGCAACGCCTATTTCGGCGATATCCTCCAGGCCCGTCTGAGCCGCCGTGGCGTGCTGCGCGGAACCCTGGCCACGGCCATCGCCGGTGCCATGGCAACCACATTTCCCCTGGGCACGGCCTTCGCCGGCCGATCCACCAATGCGACGTCCCCCAGCCTGGGGTTCACCGCCGTACCCATCGGCAACGCCGACAACGTGGTCGTACCCGAGGGCTATCGCGTGCAGACGCTGATTCCCTGGGGCACGCCGATCAATGGCGACATCCCTGAATTCGCCTATGACAACAGCGGCGCCGAGCAGGCCCAGCAGATCGGCAGCCACCACGACGGCATGCACTTCTTCCCCATCGAGGGCAGCTCGACGGATGGCCTGCTGGTGCTCAACCATGAATACGTCGAACCGCGCTACCTGCACGCCGCGGCGGCCGGACTGGCATTGAACCGGGATCAGTTCCTCCAGAACGACGACGGCTCACGCGACGCCGACCAGGTACTCAAGGAACTCAACGCCCATGGTGTCAGCATCGTGCGCATCCGTCAGGACGACAGCGGTCAATGGCAGGTCGTGCGCGACGCGTTCAACCGTCGCGTGACCGGCCTCACGCCCATGCACCTCGCCGGTCCGATAGCCGGCACGGCGCATGTCCAGACGAAATACAGCCCGGACGGCAGCATGGTACGCGGCACGCTCAATAACTGCGCGCATGGCGTCACGCCCTGGAACACCTATCTCGCCGCCGAGGAAAACTGGGCCGGCTACTTCGCCAACGCGGATACCGAGATCGACCGCCGCCAGACCCGTTACGGCATCGCCTCCCGCAGCGAGGGGCGCTACCAGTGGCACCGCGCCGACAGCAGCGCCGACGAATTCGTGCGTTTCGACGCCAGCAGCCATGGTGCCTCGGCCCATGACGACTACCGCAACGAGCCTCATGCCTTCGGTTACATGGTCGAGATCGACCCCTTCGACCCGGACGCCGTACCGATCAAGCATACCCACCTGGGGCGCTTCGCCCACGAGGGCGTGGTTTTCGCTCCCGCCGTCGAAGGCCAACCGGTGGTCTGCTATTCCGGTGACGACGCGCGCTTCGAGTACATCTACAAGTTCGTCTCCCGTCGACCTTACCATGCCGCGACGGCAGACGGCTCGCTGCTCGACGACGGTACCCTGTACGTTGCCCGGTTCCACGAGGATGGCAGCGGTGAATGGCTGGCGCTGGCTCCGGGAGAAAATGGCTTGACCCCAGAAAACGGTTTCGAGGATCTCGCCGACATCCTGGTCAATACCCGCAGCGCCGCCGACCATGTGGGCGCGACGAAGATGGATCGCCCGGAATGGGGTGCCGTCGACCCGGTGACCGGTCAGGTCTACTTCACCCTGACCAACAACACCAGCCGCGAGGCTGGCCAGGAGGACGCCGCCAATCCGCGCGCCGACAACAGCTTCGGCCATATCATTCGTTGGCGGGAAGACACGGCCCATGCCGCCGAGCGTTTCGAGTGGGATCTCTTCGTCTTGGCCGGGGACCGGAGCGACAGCCGTGACCTGTCGGGAGACACGCTGGGTGAGGAAGCCATCTTCGCCAGCCCCGACGGCCTGTGGATCGATCCGGATCGCCGCGTGTGGATCCAGAGCGACATCGGCGAGTCGGACATGAACCGGGGGATCTACGAAGTGTTCGGCAACAACCAGATGCTGGCTGCCGACCCGGACAGCGGTGAGATTCGCCGCTTCCTGACCGGCCCTATCGGCCAGGAAATCACCGGCGTGATCACCACCCCCGATCAGCGCACCATGTTCGTCAACGTCCAGCACCCCGGCGCGACCACCAGCGAGGAAGGTTTCGCCGCGGGCCGCCATCTCAGCCATTGGCCGGATGGCGGCGACGCCCTGCCACGCTCGGCGACCCTGGTCATCACCCGCGAGGATGGCGGCATCATCGGCGCCTGAGACAAGGCCGGCGTATCATGCAACGCCCTGTGAACGACGCGGCCCCGCCGAGGCGGGGCCGCTTGGCGAATGCAATCCACCTCTGACTCGCTTCTCGTTAGAAATGCCACTCCAGATTGAAGGAAAGTGCGTCGGTATCCACGCCTGGGTACTCAGGTCGAAACCGGTAGTCAGTGCAATATCACCAACGGACCCGAAGCCCAGTGGCTCGTCGAATACTTTGCCGTATTGCAACTAGTGACGATAGACCAGACCGTATAACGCGCAGTGGAGACGGGACGCCAAATTACGCTAAAGTAGAGTGCATGCCTGCTCGAAAGTCAGCCGAACATTACGGGACCGCAGCCTTTCCTCGTCGCCATATCCTATATTGCATAAAAAGTTGCTACGGTAACTGGGGTAGGTCTCGGAAAAGAAGAGACTATCCACTAGATCATTATCGAAGCCCGACAAGGGCCCGACATCCAGGCCAAGGGCTCGCGCAGCCAGAATGAAATACCCTCCCTGAAGGCTGCTATTGCGAAATGCCGTCTCCTCGCGATATGGTTCATTTCCCACAAACCATGTCTTGGCGTCGACATGAGGATAGAGGACCGGAAGATGATCGTGAAAGCGTCGGTCATAAGCCAGAATGGCAGTCACTGGAGACCCTTCTACTTTGCATCGATTTCCCTCATTCAAAGCCGGCATCAACCTCCCCTTGGCCTCCTGTGTGCGTAGAAACAAAATTCTCAGAGGACTACTGTTGACACTGGTCGGCGCCAACTTCACCAATTCATAAATCTCGCGCAGGACAGCATCGTCCACTGGCATATTACGCCAACAGGAATAGGTTCTCGCCTCGTGAAACAATTGATTCAGCGCCGCCTTACTCAATATATTGGACATCATGTCACTCACTCTCCATTTGTCAATATCGATAGGCAAGATAGGTAGAAAGTACGGGGAACAGCACTAGAATCAGCAGCACTGCCAACATACAAAAGAAGAACGGCGCCACCCCCTTGAATATCTCCATGACCGGTACTGTCTTGTCGTTAAGAGCCGCCTTCACCGTGTAAACTGAAATACCAAATGGTGGAGTGATCAGCCCTATTTCCACCGCGACCACGGTAATTACTCCGAACCAGATCATATCCATCCCGAAAAACTGGGCAATAGGCAGTACGATCGGCAACACGATCAGCATGATCGATACGGGATCGATGATGCAGCCCATTAGAATAATTACCAGCAGATAGAGAGCCAGGAAGTGATAAGCAGTCAGATCCATGGCAGTGACCCACTGGGCAATGGTCATCGGAAAACCAGTCAGCGCCAGCATGCGGCTATACAGCGAGGCCGCCAGAATCAAGAATAGGATCGAGACAGCCACGTGGCCGGTTTCGCCCAACACTTGATAAAGCTTGGCAGGACTCAGCCGGCGCTTCATCAGTGCCAGCAACAGCGCACCAAAGGCTCCCACCCCCCCTGCCTCGGTCGGGGTAAAGAACCCTGAATAGAGTCCTCCCAACACCAGTGTCATCAGCCCTAGAATCGGGACTAGCTTGAGGAATAGAGACAGTGGGGTCTCCTCCACCTCGGCGGACTCCTCCTGAGCCAGTGTCGACTTGTCCTGCATGATGAAGCGTGGATGTAGATACGGCAGCAGCAAAATGACCACACAGAAGATTACCGCCAGCAGGATGCCGGGAATGATGCCGGCAATGAACATGCGTCCTACTGACTGCTCAGCCAATACGCCATAAACGATCATCAGCAGCGACGGGGGAATCAGCATTCCCAGCACCGAGCTGCCGGCCACCACACCGACCGCGAACTTGGGGGTATAGCCATGTCGGCGCATTTCCGGCACCGCCACCTTGGTGAACACGGCAGCCGAAGCCACACTGATGCCGGTAATCGAAGCAAATATGGCATTGGCACCGACCGTGGCCACACCAAGCCCGCCACGGATCTTGCGCGTCAGCCACTGGAAGACGTCGAAGGTGTCGCGGCCGACGCCGGAGATCACCACCAGCATGCCCATCAGTACGAACAACGGAACCACGCCATACAGATAGCTGCTGAGTGAGTCATTGGCTGCTGCGGCCACCATACGTGTCGCCAGTTCGGGACTGCGCAGCGTCGAGATGGCGATGAACGAGGCCAGCATCAGGGCGATGCTGATATGCATGCCAAAGTAGATCAACGCCAGCATCAGGATAACCGCCACCACTCCCACTTCGATGCCGGTCATGGGGTTTCCTCCCCGTCCTCGGGCGAGCCGCCCTTGATAGCCCATACCAAGGATCGACCGCCATATAGCAGGTACTGCACCACGGTGATCAGCGCACAGGCGATCACTACCAGACGGATTGGCCATACCGGAAACGTGAAAACCCCCTCCACGCCCATAAACTGATGGCGCTCCCAGGCGCGCAGAAAGGTCGGCAGAGTCCCCTGGTAGACCACCATGAGCATGTATGCTCCGGCGAAGAAGAACAGCGACTGCAGGCCGTGCCCTAGTCGTGGGCGGCGCTCGGTGAAGCCTTGGATGAAAATGTCCGCCTGCGCCATGCGTCCATGACGCAGGGTGCTGGGCAGTTGCAGAAAGACGATTATCACGATCGAGGCTGCCACCATCTCTGCCACGCCAGCGATCGGCTGGTTGAACAGGTTTCGCGACAGCACATCGACCACGATCATGGCCATGATGGAAAAGATCAACAGCGACCCTACGGCACTCAAGCCGTCCACTAGATAACCGAACAGGCTATTGTGTTGCCCATGGCCTAGCCGACGCCCTAGCAAAAGGGTCTTGAAGGAAAACGTCATTGCTTATGACTCCTCAGGACCGGCCAGTCGATGCTGGCTGGGCCATTGCTAGACTCAGTTCTGGTCCCAGCTCAGTTCCGGCTCATGGCCCCGTTCACGCATAGCGTCCATATAGGTGCTGAGGAGTTCACGCGCTGGCAGGCCACGTCCTTCATTGCGCTCAACCCACTGCTGAGCGAGGTCTGGCATGCTATCGATCCACTGCTGGCGTTGCTCGTCGGATAGTGCATTCACCTGTACTGGAGTGCTCTGCTCGGCCCCCAGCTCCACCATCCGTTCAATCGAACTTCCATAGCGTTCGGCCATGTCACGGCCATGAGCCCGGGTATACGTCTGCCCTGCTTCGATGAGTGCATCCTGTACCGGTTCCGGCAAGCTATCCCAAGCGAACTGATTGATCGCCAGCCCCCCCGAGAACACCACTCCGAGATTGACTTGAGTGATATAGGGCGACACTTCATAGATGCGAGCCGAGAGATTACCCGTGGCCAGCCCGACCACTCCTTGCGAAACGCCGGTCTGAATATCGGTGTAATAGCTGGCTAGAGTGCCATCCACGGGCGCCGAGCCCACTGGCTCCAGCCACACTCCCAAGACACCCGGGGCGGAAATGCGTGCGCCTTTGAGATCATCCAGGCTCTCCACCGGGAAATTGGTGTAAATATCATAGGTATCTGACGCAGTGGCCCCTAGGAACACCACATCGTGCTCTTCCCATTCAGCCCGGAGTTCCGGCACCGAGCGCACCAGTTCGTTCATCACATCGAGCATCAGTTCAGGGTCACTGGTGGTGAACGGGGTATAGGCGCTGATCTGGGAAAGCGGCATTCGCGACGGCTCCATGTAGCTGAATACCCAGCCAATGTCGGCGATACCATCCTGGATCGAGGTGAGCGTGGCATTAGTGCCATAGAGCTGGCCTGCATAGGCTTCCGTCCATTTCACCTCATACTCACCTTCCTCCGCCAGAATCTCATTGACCTTGGGAATGAACACGTCGGGAATCATGCCCACCCAAGGGATGGTGGTCGGATGACTGGAGCCGATCGTCAGGTCGATGGTCTGCACTGCCGAGGCCGTGCCAGGCATCAGAGTGGCCGATAGCAACAGCGTGCCGAGGGCAGTGACAGGGAGAAAAGCGGTATGAACGGTGCGGGCCTTGCGTTGAAAGGTTGTCATGATATGGCGTCTCTTTTTTATGGAGGTTGTTGTTATCGTGAACTGTGAACTCAAGAATCGATGGGCGACTCCGGCAGACGTGATACGCCTGGAGAAAGGTCGAAATCAACGTCAAGGGTGCAGTAGCGCCCTCTCACATCGGGATCAGGAGCCTGTCCATCGTCATGCATGGGGAAGTCCATGGCGAGGTCGGCACTGGTCACGCCGAACACGCAATCCGACTCGATGAATAGATCGTCCTTGGGGAATATCTGGGTCACCAGAGTCTGATGATCCTTGGCCGATACCGCGAAATGTAGATGTGCCGCACGGAAGGGATGGCGATTCTGCGCCCGGAGCATGTCGCCCACGATGCCATGTGTCGGTATCGGATAGCTGGCCGGTCGAATGGTGCGGAAGTGATAGCGTCCCTGCCCATCGGTACGGAACTTGCCGCGCAGATTCATAGGTGGCTGGGAGTCATCCTGGTTCTCGTAGAGCCCTTCGGGAGAAGCGTGCCATACCTCCACTAGCGCCCCCGGCAGCGTCATGCCATCACGGCTCTTTACCATGCCTGAAACGAACAACGGAATATCGCCTTCCTTAGGCGTATCCCGCGAGATGTTGGTACCCAACGTATACTCCGGGTCCTTGCGGCTATAGAAAGGCCCCAGTAGCGCCGGTGATATCTGATCCACGGTACGCGCCTGGTTGAGGATCATCACCAGGGTGGAGAAACCCAGCGCATCGGACATCACCATGGTCTCGTTATGCCGATCCCTGGTCAGGTGGCCCAGACGAGTCACCGCATTGATTGCGGCCATGAATTCCTCATCGTTCAATTTCACATCGCACCCGAAAGCGTGCAGATGCCGCACCAACGATATGAGGATCTCGCGTAGTCGCTCGTCCTTGGTGTGACTCATCGCCTTGAGTACGATCTCGGTGATGTCGTCGGGAGTCTTAGGGATGCCGTGCGGGACAATGTCATCTTTATTAGGTAGTTCGAACATGACTCTCGCTCCTCAACAGGCCTGGGCACGAACTGCAGCAGGCCAAATATTATTGATTGTTCATATTCCGCATCATGTCAGGTCGTGGCCATCAGTCGTACCATCACGAATCACGTCGTAACGCCTTGACGATCTCCTCGTGATGCTCATCCAGCAACGGAGGTGCCACGACCTCTAGCGGCCTGACGCCATCGTAAGATACCGGCGAACGAATCGTTCGAAAGGTGCCACCACCAGGGTGCTCAGTACTCACCTCCAACTGCAGATGCTTGACCTGCGAGTCGGTCAGCACCTCATCGACGTCATACATCGGCGCATGGGGAACATCCTGTACTGCGAGACGCTCGCACCATGCATCGCGCTCGTACATCAGGAAGACCTGTTTGAGCACACCGATCATCTCTTCCTGATTGTCGATACGTCCTTCCCGGGTGGAGAAGCGTGGATCCTGCAACAGCTCCGGATGATCCATCGCGTTCGCCAGGCCTTGCCAGAATTTCTCTGGTGACGACATGTGCAGCGCTACCCATTTCCCATCGGCGCACTCCATGACGTAGGACTGAGATACTTGAGGGCGACTGTATGGACCCATCACCTCGTTTTCCGACAGGTAGTGAGTAAAGGCATCGAGATTGAAGTGACACATCGCCTCGAGCATGGAGACATCCACTCGCCGCCCCTTTCCGGTGCGGGATCGCTCGAACAGCGCACCCAGAATGCCGTAGGCAGCATAGAAACCCGACAGTGCATCTGCCATGGCCGGCCCCACCACGCGAGGGTTCTCGGGATTGATCAACAGCTTCAGAAAACCACTGGCAGCCTGGGCGACGGTGTCGTAGCTTGGTCGGTCGGCATGAGGTCCATCATTGCCGAAGCCGCTGATAGCGCAATAAATCAGACTTGGATTGAGTTCACGCAACCGCGCCTCCCCCGCCCCCAGCCGCTCGGCGGTGCCCGGGCGAAAATTCTGAATGTATATGTCAGCCCCACGGATCAACGCATCGAAGGTTTCCAGATCCCTTGCTTCCTTGGTATTAAGAGCAATGCTGCGCTTGTTGCGGTTGTAGGTCTGGTAGTGGGGGCTATACAGGCCTCCCTTGAAGGCTCGGAAAGGATCGCCCTTGCCGGGCATTTCGACCTTGATGACATTGGCTCCCAGGTCGGCCAGCAGCATGCCGGCAGCGGGCCCGGTGATGAAGGTGCCCTGTTCAATGACGGTGACACCCTCGAGTACCTTGATCATGGCTCTCTCCTTCGCACTGCTTAACTTTTGAAACCCGCTGGCACCACACCGGTATACTCCAGCTGCTGCGTAGCCTGGTAAGACAGCGCGAAACCGCAGGGCCGCTCCGACTCCTCGAGCAGGTGTGCGATCAGGCCCGCTGCGCGCGCCAATATCGGCACCCCACGCAGCGCCTTGATGGGAAAATCGACCCCCAGTAGTACGGCAGGAATGGCCGCAGACACATTGAGCTTGAGCGGCTTGCCTATCACCTCGAAAATCGCCGCCTCCACGGCCTCGGCGATCTCCACATAACGCATGTCGGCACCCGCCTCGCGGGCTACCGCGAACAGCGCCTCAACGCGTGGATCGCGTTCCTTGTGCAGGGGATGACCGTAGCCAGGGATTGACTGACGGGAAGCATGCAACTCCCCAACCACCCGCACGACCACCTCGTCGAGCGGCACTCCGTCATCGACCTGTCGAGCAATGCCATCGAACAGCTTGCCAGCCGTTTCCGATGCGCCCAGGATCACCGAACCGCAGCCCAGAATGCCTGCGGCTACCGCGCCCTGTAGCGCATCCGGCGCCGCGGCATACGTCATGCGACTGGCCTGTACGCTAGGCACGAAGCCATGTTCGGCAATGGCCACTAATGTGGCGTCAACCACGCACCGACGCGTCGCGTCCGCCGGCTTGCCGGTTAGCAGGAACAGGAAGTAGTCGGTAAATGAGGTCTGCCCAATCAGGTCCTGACAAAGGTTCTTGCCACGTACCACGATAGTGTGAGCATCCGAGGTACTAATGGCGGTTTTTGGTGTTGTTTCACGCCCGATTTTCATGCTGTTACTCCACAGTGGGTAAAAAGCGAGACGGGGCGAAAATAAAAGTGCCGTGCTCGCAAAGTGCGTAGCACTGACCATAGAGCTCGTTAACAATGCTTGAAAATGATAAATTCACATGATTACAATCGATGCCATCGATTGATCGTGGCACCAGCGGAGTCCCATCTCATGGAACTACGGCATCTGAGGTATTTTCTGGCGGTGGCCGAAACGCTCAACTTCACCCGTGCGGCAGACAAAGTGCATGTCACCCAATCCACTCTGTCGCATCAGATTCGCCAGTTGGAAGAAGAGTTGGGGCAAGAACTGTTCGCCCGGGTGGGAAAACGGGTAGTGACTACCGAAGCGGGGCAGACATTCTATGAACAAGTGGTGCCGATCCTGCGCAAGATCGACCAAGCGGTGGGGTCACTCAAGGAGGTGCCTCACGACCTGCGTGGCGAGTTACGTATCGCCGCCACCCACAGCTTCAATGTACAGCTGATTCCTTTATGCCTATCGGTATTCATCCAGCGGTTCCCGCTGATCAAGGTAGTGGTGGAAGAACTGTCCGGCGACCGGATTAGTGAAGAGTTGATTAACGGCAACCTGGATCTCGGCATTTCCTATCGCCCCTCTGTCCCACGCGGTCTACGCTTCGAGCCGCTTTACAACGAAGAACTCAAGCTGATCACGGCCAATGACCATCCACTGGCCGACCGCAAACGGGTGCGCATGGTAGAGCTCAATGGTCTACGCATGACCCTGCTGACAACCCTCTTCTCCACACGTCAGATGCTGGACGAATGCTTTGCCGCTGCGGGTGCCAGACCACAAATCGTCGCCGAGCTCAACGCCATCTCGCCAATGATCGAGCTGGTCCGGCGCACCGATTTGTGCAGTATCGTAGCCGACAACGCGCTCAAGGATGAGCCCAGTGTGCGCATCATTCCGCTGGAAAACCCCACCCCGGTACGCACTCCGGGGCTGCTATGGGCACAACAGGCCGACCGACCTGCCGCCAGCCGCTTCATGGCGGAAACGATTCGCCAATTGGTGATGCAAGGCCAAGCGGGTGCCGACAAGACATCCCGCAAGCATTCCCCCGGCATATCAAGCACCTAAACCAATGGCAGAGCCGAGCTGTGGGGCCAGGCCGCGTTACTCGAAACTGAAACGCGGTGCCGGCGCCCCGGGCAGCAAGGCCACACAAGTACGCACCTTGTCGAGCAACTCGGCGTGAGTGGGCGCCAGCAGGTTGACGTGCCCCAGCTTGCGCCCGAGCCGCTCGCTCTTGTCGTAGCGATGCAGGTGGGCGTCCGCTATCGCCAGAATAGCCGCAGGATCGCCCTCGCGGCCGATCACGTTGATCATGCAGGTCGGCATTCGCGCACGAGTATCGCCCAGCGGTAGTCCCTGGATCGCGCGCAGATGATTCTCGAACTGACTTGTCACCGCCCCATCCATGCTCCAGTGGCCGGAGTTGTGCACACGGGGCGCCATCTCGTTGGCCAGCAGGCTGCCATCGCGGGCCTGGAACAGTTCGAGGGTCAGCACGCCAACATAGTCGAGTTCGTCAAGCAGCGCACGGATATAGCCATCGGCGGTCAGCTGCACACTGTCGTCCAGGTCCGGCATCGGGGCGATGGAGTAACGCAGGATACCGTCCACATGGACGTTCTCCGCCATGGGGTAGAACACCACCTCCCCATCGCGGCCACGCACGGCAATGATCGACACCTCGCGCACGAAGTCGATGAAGGATTCGACGATCAGTCGCGGATGTCCGATGCTGCGCCACGCTTCCTGGGCTTCGCTCGGGTCACGCAATACCGCCTGGCCCTTGCCGTCATAGCCCTCGGTGACCGACTTGGCGACCACCGGGCAACCCAGCTCATGCGCGGCGGCCTCAAGTTCGGCGGCGCTCTCCACCAGGCGATAGGCCGGCGTCGGAATGCCCAGGCGGTCGAACAGCGCCTTCTCCCCGGCACGGTTCTGGCAAACACGGATTGCCTCGCTGGAGGGATAGACCGGCTTGACCTCCTCGATCGCGCTTACCAGTTCGACCGGCAGGTGCTCGAATTCATAGGTGACCAGGTCCACCTTGGCCAGGAAAGCGTCGAGATGACGGCGGTCGGTGTCGATCAGGACCTCGCCGATGCCCGCACTGGGATGACCGGTCGTATCGAGAAAGGTAAAGCGGTTGGCCAGCGGATAGCCCGCCAATGCCAGCATGCGGCCCAGTTGGCCGGCACCCAATACACCGATGTTCATGGCGCTCTCCTCATTCTCTCTCTCGGGCCTCAGTCGTCTCGCCATCAGGGCTGGGGGCGGGGGTCGGGATGATCGAGCACCGCCCGGGTCTGCTCGGCGCGGAACGCTTCCACCGCCGCACGCACCCCGGCATCGTGCAAGGCAACGATCTGCGCCGCCAGCAGGCCGGCGTTGGTAGCCCCGGCCTTGCCGATGGCCAGGGTCCCCACGGCGATGCCGCCAGGCATCTGCACGATGGAAAGCAGCGAGTCCAGTCCCTTGAGTGCCTTGGACTCCACCGGCACGCCGAGGACAGGCAGACTGGTTTGGGATGCCACCATGCCCGGCAGGTGGGCGGCACCACCGGCTCCGCCAATGATCACCTGCAGGCCACGTTCGGCCGCGCCCTTGGCGTAGTCGAACAGTAGATCCGGCGTCCGGTGGGCCGACACCACACGGGTTTCGTAGGGCACACCCAACCGCTCCAGCATCGCCACGGCGTGCTCCATTACCGGCCAGTCGGACTTCGAGCCCATGATCACGCCAACGCGTGGTGATTCCTCTAACGGTTGCATGGTTCCCCCGATCATCAACGGCTCTTCATCAGTATGCCCGGACAGGACCCGAGCCCACCTGAAAACCGCGCAGCATACCGCCATAACCCGGATGATGAAAGCGACACGTCCGGATACGCATGTACCCGTGCCGCCGCCCCGGGACGAGAACGCCTGGCTGCCAAGGCAGCCAGGCGTCGATGGAAGTGATTCATATCCTCACATCGGGTCCGTTATCTCACTGCCATGGCGACGACAGCTGACCCAGTTGATCGCCAGAACGACCACGATGGCCAGGAACCCCGCCATTTCGGTATACGGGCTGGGGAAGAACACCCCGACCGTCCCCGCCGCCAGAATCAAACGGGAGAGGATGTTCATGCGTGTGAACAGATACCCTTCCAGGCAGGCAGCAAACGCCAGCAAGGCCGCCATCGCGATCACGCCATTCCAGACGACCACCGGCACCGGCCCGCCGATGATGATCTCGGGGTTGTAGACCATGAACAGCGGGATCAGGTAGAGCCCCTTGGCAAATTTCCACGCCTGGAAGCTGGTAGCCATCGGCTTGCTGCCCGCTATCGCGGCGCCAGCGAAGCCGGCCAGCGCTATCGGTGGTGTCACGTTGGAGTCCTGGGAGTACCAGAAGACCACCAGATGCGCGATCAGCAGCGGAATGCCGAATTCGGCGGTCAGCGCAGGACCAACCAGCACGATCAGCACGATATAGCTGGCGGTGACCGGCAGGCCCATGCCCAGTATCAGGCTGGCCAGCACCACCATCAGCAGCGCCAGCAGCAGGTTACCGCCAGAGAAGGCCATCATCATCGATGAGAACTTGAGGCCAAGGCCGGTCAAGCCCACCACACCGACGATGATACCGGCCACGGCACAGGCCATGGAGACCGCCACGGCATTGCGCGCGCCAAGCTCGAGCCCCTGGACCAGCTTGACCAGCCCGGCCCAGATCATGCGCCTGGTGCTGGCAAAGGTCACCGCCTGGCCCTGCCGTGGCGCGATGAAGAAGAACCACAGCGCATAGCGCAGCACCGCCACGGCGACCATGGTCACCACGGCGTAGTAGCCCACCCGCATCGGGGACATATGCATCATCAGCAGCCACACCAGCACACCCAGCGGCAGCAGGAAGTGCCAGCCGTCGCGCATCACCTGGCGCATCTGCGGCAGTTCGCTCCTGGTCATGCCTTGCATGCCCTGCTTGAGCGCGATGATGTGGACGAACAGGTAGACGGTGGCGAAGTACATGATGGCCGGCAGGATGCTGATCTTGACGATCTCGATGTACGGCGTGTTGGTATATTCGGCAATCAGGAAGGCGCCTGCCCCCATCAGGGGGGGCATGATCTGCCCGCCGGTGGATGCCGCAGCCTCGATGCCGCCGGCCTGGTGGGACTTGTAGCCCAGCCTCTTCATCAGCGGGATGGTGAAGGCCCCCGTGGTCACCACGTTGGCGATGGCGCTGCCCGAGATCGACCCCATACCCGCCGAGGCCAGCACGGCCGCCTTGGCCGGGCCACCCCGCTGGCGCCCGGTGGCAGCATAGGCCATGTCAATGAAGAACTTGCCGGCCCCGGTGCATTCGAGAAAGGCGCCGAACAGTACGAAGATGAAGATATAGGTGGCCGCCACACCCAGCGGCAGGCCGAAGATGCCCTCCTGTCCCAGGTAGAGCTGTCCCATGACCCGGTCCAGGCCGTAGCCGCGGTGTTCGAGAATTCCCGGCATCCACTGGCCAAGCCAGGGCAACTCGCCGCGCGGGCCGGCAAAGGCATAGAGAATGGCGATGGCGCCGATCACCGTCATGCCGAAGCCCACGGCACGGCGACTCGCCTCGAGCACGGTCACCACCGCGATACAGGCGACCACGATATCGGTCTGGTTCCAGAAACCGGCCCGGGAGATGATCTCATCGAGATAGAAGAGCAGATACCCACCGGTAATCATGGCCCCGACGAAGAACACCAGGTCGATGATACCGCCTGCCACCCCGCGCTTGCGGTTGGGGCCGAAGGCCGGGAACATCAGGAAAGCCAGCATCATGATCAGCGCCAGGTGAATACTGCGCTGATAGAAAAGCCCTAGCGGTTGAATACCCGCCGAATAGAGTTGAAACAGGGAAAGCCCCACCGCCACGATGGTAATCAACCACAGAACGAATCGGGGCTGAATGGCGTTACCGCCCGGCACCACCACCGGTGGGTTTATGGACTCGCTCATGAATTCCTCGTCAGACGTCGTCTGGCTTGCTCAGGTATCGAGCTTGGTTAGTTGGATGGTGACCCGCTGACCGGCTGCCTGCTCGCTCAAGCTGAAACGATGTGCTTCGTCGCCAAGTTGCCACAGCAGTCGATGATCGACCTCGCGAGAGCCTACACGAAGCACATAGCGATTACCGGGCACGGGCTCGTTGATGTTCTCGATCCAGTAGCCACCCTCCCCGTCGGAGACCTGTTCGCCGCGCCCCGGTGTGTGGCCAAGCCCCGCGGCAAAATCCGGCTGATGGCTACGCTCGAGTTCCATGTTGCCGGCGTGATGGCGGTAGCAATCAAGCACGGTGAACTGCTTGACCGAATGGTTCCACCCCAGACACCAGCGCGCCCCTTCGGCCATCGCGACCTGAACAAGCACCTCGCCGTCCTCGGCCAGCACTTCGAGCCGAGTGCCACTGCCCGACGACGCCAATGCACTGTCCGATAGACAGCCGCTGACGAACAGCACACACGGCAGCAGGGCGAACAACGTGGTTCGCCCTGCTGCCAGGTACTTCTGCGCCGCACGATGCAACACGGTCAACCCGCTGACATCACTCGCTTGACCGATATCACGGACGCAGGTCGTCCGGAATATCGGCCTCGATTTCCTCGAAGTAGCGGATGGCACCGGGATGCAGCGGCACCGGGGTGGACTCCATGGTGAATTCCACGGTGGTGTCGTTGGCCGCCGGGTGCACGGCGATCAGGTCGTCGGTGCGCTCGAACAGCAGCTTGGTCAGCTCATAGGCCAGCTCTTCATCCATATCGGAGTTGACGACCAGCACGTTGGGAATGCTGATGGTCTGTACCGCCTCGTCCATGCCGTCGTACATGCCGGCACGTAGTTCATAGGCGGCAAATACCGGCTCTTCTTCCCGAGCGTTGTCGATCTCCTCGTCGGAGAAGCCGATCAGACGAATGTCGCGGGTCGCGGCCAGGTTGAGGATGGAACTGGTGGGCGGCCCCACGCTCCAGAAACCGGCATCGATGTCGCCGTCACGAATGGCATCGGCGGTTTCGTTGAAGTTCAGGCGCTGGGGCGTGAAATCCTCATAGGTGATGCCGTTGGCTTCCAGCAGGGCGCGGGCGTTCAGCTCGGTGCCGCTACCGGGAGCACCGACGGAAACACGCTTGCCCTTGAGGTCTTCCAGCGACTGGACGTCGGAGTCGGCCAGGACGACCAGTTGCACGGCATTGGGATAGACCGAAGCCAGAGCGCGGGTATTCTCGATCTGACGGCCTTCGAAATCACCGCTGCCGGACCAGGCCTGGTAGGCGGTATCGGCCAGCACCAGGGCCAGGTCGGCGTCACCGCGCATGATCAGGCCCATATTCTCCACCGAGGCACCCGTGACTTCCGCGGTCGCGCTGGCGCCCTCGATATGCTCGTTGATCATCTCGGCGAAACCGCCACCGATCGGATAGTACACACCACCCGTACCACCAGTGGCGATAGAGAGCTGCTGGGCGACAGCCAGCGGGGCCGCGGCCAGTAGCGAAGCTGCTACTGCATACTTGAGAGCGCGCATGGAACTCCTCCGTCCTGAGAGCCGGACTGTTTGTGATTGTGAACTCGTCTTCTTGACCATGCCTGGCAAACCCAGACACACCAGAAAGCTAGCATGGCCCCACACCGGGGGGCCACTTCATACTTTCTACGTTCGGGCAAAGTTTCGGAATTCCACAAAGGTCGGGCCCCCATGCCGCCGGCGCACCGCCACTTGCAAAACCCGCAAATCGATACTGGCAAAAACCCGAAAAAGCCCCCATGATGTACCTGTCGCAATCGCCCTATGGAGCATCATGAGTACGGCATATCGCACGACAAGCGCGGATCTCGACCCCCCGCGAAGTTGCCCTGGCCTCGATGTCAGGGATCTGGAAAAACGTACACGCCTCATGCGCATCGTGACCCGGCTGATCGCCGTGTCGGACCTGGGTTGCCGCGAGATCGCTCGCCGAGCCGGACTACCGACACAGAAGATCAGTGACCTGCTGGCCGGGCGCCTGGAGCACCTCTCGCTGGATGAACTGCAGCTTCTCTACCGCACCATCGATCCGGAAGGCGCCCCGCACTAGCTTCCGCGACACACCGGACCCATACCGAACGCCTCGTCCATGGGACGGGGCGCTTTCTTCCTGTCTTTCTTTCTGACTTTACCGGCAATGGCTGTTCATACCAAAGCCGGGCCGCCCAGCGCCTCACTCCGCCAGGTCGGTCACCGCGCCGGTGCTGGCCGAGCTGACCGTGCGGGCGTACTTGGACAGCACCCCTCGGGTATAGCGCGGTGCCGGCTGCCGCCAGCCTGCTCGACGCTGCGCTAACGCCTCTTCGCTCAGCGCCACCTCGATGGTATCGGCCTCGGCATCGATGGTGATCGTGTCGCCATCCTCCACCAGTGCCAGCGGGCCCCCGTCGAAGGCCTCGGGCGTCACGTGGCCCACCACGAAGCCATGGCTGCCGCCGGAGAAGCGGCCATCGGTGATCAGCGCCACGTCGTTGCCGAGCCCGCGTCCCATGATCGCCGAGGTGGGAGTCAGCATCTCGCGCATGCCGGGCCCGCCCTTCGGCCCCTCGTAGCGGATCACCACCACGTCGCCGGCCACCACGCCGCCGTCGTTGATGCGTGCCTGGGCCTCCTCTTCGGAGCCGAACACCCGCGCCGTGCCGGAGAAGCGGGTGCCCTCCTTGCCGGTGATCTTGGCCACCGCCCCTTCCGGCGCCAGGTTGCCATACAGAATCCGCAGGTGGCTCTCGGCCTTCAAGGGCTTGTCCAGCGGCGCGATGATCTTCTGTCCCTCCGGGTAATCGGCGACCCCGGCCAGGTTCTCGGCAAGGGTCCGCCCCGTTACCGTCAGGCAGTCGCCATGGAGCAGCCCGGCATCCAGCAACCGCTTCATCAGCGGCTGGATGCCTCCGATCTCGACCAGTTCGCTCATCATGTAATGCCCGCTGGGTCGCAGGTCGGCGAGCACCGGCACGCGCTTGCCAATGTCGGTGAAATCCGCAAGGCCAAGCCCCACCCCAACCGTGTTGGCCATGGCGATCAGGTGCAGCACGGCGTTGGTGGAACCGCCGAGAGCGATCACCACGGTGATGGCATTCTCGAAAGCCCGCCGGGTCATGATGTCCGAGGGCTTGATGTCACGCGCGAGCAGTTCGAGCACGGCGGCCCCGGCCGCTTCGCAGTCATCGTGCTTGGCCTGGGAGACGGCGTTCTGGGCCGAACTGCCCGGCAGGCTCATGCCCAGCGCCTCGATGGCCGATGCCATGGTATTGGCGGTGTACATGCCACCGCAGGAGCCGGGGCCGGGGATCGCCGTCTCCTCGATCTGCTTGAGCTCGATCAGGTCGATATCACCACGGCTATGGGCGCCCATGGCCTCGAACACCGACACGATGTCGGTGTGGCCCTTGCCGGGCAGGATGGTGCCGCCGTAGACGAACACGCCGGGACGGTTCAGCCGGGCCAGGCCCATCAGGCAACCCGGCATGTTCTTGTCGCAGCCACCGATGGCCACCAGCCCGTCGAAGCCCTCGCAGCCGGCCACCGTCTCGATGGAGTCGGCGATCACTTCCCGCGACACCAACGAGTACTTCATGCCCTCGGTGCCGTTGGCGATACCGTCGGAGATGGTGATGGTGTTGAAGATGACGCCCTTGCCACCGGCCGCATCGGCACCATTGCTGGCGGCCTCGGCCAAGCCGTTGATATGGCTGTTGCAGGGGGTGAGGTTGCTCCAGGTCGAGGCGATGCCCACCTGGGGCTTCGTGAAGTCTTCGTCACTGAAGCCCACGGCACGCAGCATGGCACGGCCGGCGGACTTGCCGACACCATCCACCACCGCGGCGGAATGGCGGCGACGGGGGTCTTCGGGCGTATCGCTCATGGTGGACTCCTCTGTAGATCGATCAGGGTGATCTACAGAGGGTGATCTCCCGAAGCCGGCATGGCAACACCTTGGCCAGACAACCCTTCCATCAAAAAATGCTGATAGGCATACTGGACAACTGGCTGTCGCCTTGCCACGACACAGCTGTAGCCTTGACGGGACACCGAGAACGAACCAATGACTTATAACGAAGCCAAGGAACACGCCCCCGGGCGGCTGCACGCCATCTTCGCCGACCCCTACACCGCTTTCGACAACCAGGTGATCGAACGGCAGCTGCACCTGCGGGTCGCCATCGATGTCCTGTTGCTGCAGCCCATGGCCAGAGGTCGACTCACGCTGAGAGTGATACATGGTTGGGAAAATGGTGGCTTCGAGCCAGCCGACCTGAAGCACAGCGACCGCCCCATCGGCTCACTGGAAGATCTCCGCCGGGTGACCGAGCACTATCGACAAGCCTTCGAAGCCCTGGAACCGCCTCCCCGGGACGAAACATCGCTGTTGGCCGAGCCCCTGGCCAACGCCATCGACGCCGCCGAAGCCAAGGGCCAGGCGGTGGATGAAGAGACCCGCACCATCCCCGCCCGCTGGCCTGCCTTCGAACATGGCCTCGCCCTCTACACCTTCTTCAAGGTCTATCACCGCCTGACCTATGGCGAAGACGACACCTACCGCTCGGCCCACTGCCTGACCCCGGACGGAGTTCGCGAGATTCATGAATTCCACTTGGAAGAAGGTGAATTCGCCGTGGCTGCACCGGCCGAAGGCTCAACGGACGATACGGTGCTGATCCTGCACAAAAGCCAGCTGAAGCCGGTGTTGCAGTTGCTGGAAGGGCGTCAGGCAAACGCCTGAGCCTGGTTTACGCTATCGCACCAGTTATTTCTTCTCCCTTGGCACGCGCCCCATCAGGTAGAACTCTTCGTTGGGCGGGGTGCCGGTCAGCGTGACCAGGCGATTGGAAAGCCCGAAGAAGGCGGTGATGGCGCCGATGTCCCAGATGTCGTCCTGGGTGAAGCCGACCCCGAGCAGCCGGGCCTGCCATTCGTCGGTGAGCTCGCCCACGTCCAGCCCGCAGTGGAAGGCGAAGTCGAGCATGAGCCGGTGGCGCTCGCCCAACGGGGCCGTGCGGTGGTTGACGGCGACCTGGTCGGCCAGCAGCGGGTCCCTGCTGTAGATGCGCACCAGGGCGCCGTGGGCCACCACGCAGTAGAGGCAATGATTGCGGGCGCTGGTGGCCACCACGATCATCTCTTTCTCGGCCTTGGTCAGCGTGTCCGACTCCCTCTCCATCAGCGCGTCATGGTAGGCGAAGAAAGCGCGGAACTCGGCCGGGCGGTGGGCCAGCATCAGGAACACGTTGGGCACGAAGCCCGCCTTCTCCTGCACCGCCAGCATGGCATCACGGATATCCTCGGGCAGGTCCTGGATCGATTCGGGAATCGGGAAGCGGCTGATGGGGGCGGGCATGGCTGGGCTCCTGGAAATCTTGTCGATATCGGTCGCGAAAAGCCCAGTTAACGTCAACGTCAAGCCATTGTCCATGCTCCTTCCCGCCGAGGCATTTCGAGAGTCGGGCCTTTTCAAGCAGGGCGCGGGAGATGACACGATCGCGGCCACAGGCCATGGTCAAGGTCGTCAACGCAAGCGACCCCGCCGGAAGGCGGGGTCGCGCTCGAAGCACTGGCTTCGATCAGCTCAGCGAGATGGTACTGTTGATGCCGCTGGAGACGTTCTCCGGCTCGAACCAGCGCGCGGTGACGGTCTTGGTCTGGGTCCAGAAGGCGATCGCCTGCTTGCCGTTGGGGCCCAGGTCGCCCAGCTTGGAACCGCGCGAGCCCGTGAAGCTGAAGTAGGCCACGGGCACCGGGATCGGCACGTTGATGCCCACTTGCCCGACGTCGATATCGCTCTCGAAGCGACGCGCCACCCAGCCGGAATTGGTGAAGATCGAGGTGCCGTTGCCGTTGGGGTTGGCGTTGATGAACTCGATCGCCTCGTCCAGGGTGTCGACGCCGACCACGCAGAGTACCGGGCCGAAGATCTCTTCCCGGTAGATGGTCATGTCGGCTTTCACATCGGCAAAGACGGTGGGGCCGACGAAGTTGCCGTCCGGGTAGCCCTCTACCTGGCAGCCACGGCCGTCGATCACCAGCTTGGCACCTTCCTGCTCACCGGCATCGATCAGGCGCACCACGCGATCGCGGGCAGCCCGGGAAACCAGCGGGCCGAGATCGGCATCACGCTGGGTGCCGGGCCCGACCTTCATGTTGCGCGCCCCTTCGACGATGTCGTCGAGCCACGTCTTGGCCTCGCCCACCAGCACCACCACGGAGTTGGCCATGCAACGCTGTCCCGCGGCACCGAAGGCGGAACCCAGCAGGTTGTTGATCGCCTGGCTGCGGTTGGCATCGGGCATGACGACGCAATGGTTCTTGGCCCCCATCATCGACTGCACGCGCTTGCCCGCCTCGCCGGCACGGCGATAGATGTGCGTGCCCACGTTGGTGGAACCGATGAACGAGACCGCCTTGATGTCGGGGTGATCGCAGATCTGGTTGGCCACGTCCGGGCCGCCGTGCACCACGTTGAGCACCCCGGCCGGCACGCCGGCTTCGTGGGCCAGCTCGACCAGACGCATGGTGGAACTCGGGTCCTGCTCGGAGGGCTTGAGCACGAAGGTATTGCCGGTGGCGATGGCCAGCGGGAACATGAAGCACGGCAACATGATCGGGAAGTTGAAGGCGGTGATGCCGGCGCCCACGCCCAGCGGCTGGTTGAGGGTATAGACGTCCACTTCGTTGGCGGCGTTCTCGGCCAGCTCGCCCAGCTGCAGCGAGGTGATCGAGCAGGCGTGTTCCACCACTTCCAGGCCGCGGCCCACTTCGCCCTCGGCGTCGGGCAGGGTCTTGCCGTGTTCTTCGGTGATCAGCGCGGCCAGTTCGGCGGTATTGTCACGGATCAGCGCCTGCAGCTTGAGCATGATGCGCATGCGCTTGCCCAGCGGCACCTTGCGCCAGGTCTTGAAGGCCTCCTTGGCGCTGGCGACGGCGCGGTCGACCTCCTCGGCGGAGCAGAACGGTACCCGTGCCACCACCTCCTGGGTCGCCGGATTGACCACGTCGCGCCACTCCTGGCTGGTGGACGGGACGGGCTTGCCGTCGATGTACATCGGAATCTCGCGAACGGACATGATGCGTGCTCCTCTCTCGTATCTTTTGCTTGTCATTGTGATGGTGTGAGTCGAACGGCTGCCCGAGGGCAGGCATTAGACTTTATGTGTATAAATACACCAATAAGCGTGTCGTCGAGTCTATCCAGAGGTCGGATTGCCTGACAACGGGTACTCAGGCACATTGTTTGTGCATTACCGCACAACCATGCTGCGCCCCGGGAGGTTTCCTCATGCTCGACTGGCAGGACATTCAGATCTTTCTGGAAGTCGCCCGCAGCGAGCGCCTCACCGATGCCGCCCGACGCCTGGGGCTGGACCACTCCACCCTGTCACGGCGTACCCGGCGTTTCGAGCAGAAACTCAATACCCAGCTCTTCGAGCGTAGCACCCACGGCTACCATCTGACCGAAGCCGGACAGCAATTGCTGGCCCATGCCGAGGAAATGGCCCGCCATGCCTTCGAGGCCGACGAGAGCCTCACCGACAAGAACCATCAGCTCAGCGGCCAGATTCGCCTGGGGGTCACCGAAGGCTTCGGCACCTGGGTGATCGCACCGCTGCTCTCCGTGTTCTGTGAACGCCACCCCGGCATCACGCTGGACCTGCTGGCGCTGCCACGGGTGGTCAACCTGAGCCGCCATGAAGCGGACCTCGCCATTACCGTGGAGCGACCGGTCAGCCCCGGCATGGTAACGTCGCGGCTATGCGACTACCGCCTGCGGCTCTACGGCAGCCGCGGCTATCTCGAGCGCCACGGCACGCCATCGAGGCTCGCCGAACTCGGCCGGCACCGGCTGATCGGCTATGTGGACGACCTGATCTTCAGCGAGCAGCTCAACTACCTCGACCCACTGCTCGACCCCGCCGTGGTCGGGCAGCCAGGGCCACACTTCTCGATACGCAGCACCAGCGTGACCACCCAGCATGCCGCCGCCCTTCGCGGCGCCGGGCTCGCCGTGCTGCCCTGCTTCATGGCCAAGACCAGTGAGGGACTGGAAAGTGTTCTGGATGACGAGGTCGCCATCGTGCGCCAGTTCTGGATCACCGCACGTCAGGAGCAGCGGCGCCTGGCCCGAGTGCGGCTGCTGTGGGACTTCCTGCGCGAAGCGCTGGAGGCCAACCACGCCTTCCTCATGGGAGAAGCACGGAAATTGGTCATACCCGCGACTTGAAGTTCAGGCGGCGTCGCCCCGCAGCAATTGACGCGCCGCCTCGCGACCGGCAATGGCGCCCATCACCACGGCGCTGAGCAGGCCGTTGCCCGATAGATAGCCGCTGTCGTTCGACCCCGAGACGCCACGCGCCGCCCCACCGGCAGCGAACAGGTTGGGGAAGACGCCCCCCTCCTGCCCCATCACCCGTGCGCTGGTGTCTATCTCGAGGCCACCCTGGGTATGGAACAGCGCCCCGGTCACGCGAATGGCATAGTAGGGAGGTTCGAGCAGGGTCTCGGGCGAGAAACCGCGCCCGAAGGAATCGCCCCCGCCATCCTCGGCCAGCGCACGCATCTCGGTAAAGGTATCGCGCAGGGCATCCAGCGGCAGATCCAGCCCCTTCGACAGCGTTTCCAGGCTGTCGAAGGCTCGCACCGCTCCGGCGATGTGCGCGTTGCGGTAGTCCTCGAACTCCCGCGCCGTCTGATGGATACGGGCATCGAACAGGTTCCAGGCGACCTGGCCGGGCTGGGCCAGCACCTTGGCCGCCTGCTCCGAATAGCCGCCGTGCTCGTTGGAGAAGCGCCGCCCTTCCAGGTTGACCTGAATACCGCCACGCATCATCAGCGCCCAGCTGATCAGGGTCTGGTGCGGCGTGGCCAGAGAGCCATGTCCCTGACAGGCGCCAAGGTCCTTGAGGCTCACCCCCATGGCCTCGCCCCACAGCAGGGCGTCGCCCTGGTTGCCTTCATGGCCATGGTAGAGGGCATCCTTCAGCGACGGCAGGTAGCGCGCCACCAGTTCAGGATTACCGCCATAGCCGTTACAGGCCAGGATCAGCACGTCGCAGCCGATGCTCTCGCGGCTGCCGTCGGGGCGCTCCAGGGTGACCCCACGTACCCGTCGGGCGTCATCCACATGCAGGTCGATCACCCGCGCCCGGGTGAGAATATCGACGCCCGTCGTCTCGGCGGCCGTCAGCAGGCACCCCATCAGCTCCTCTCCGGTTCGCCGCGGCGTGGCATGCATGCGCATGCGGCTGTGGCCGGGGTAGAGAAAGCCATCGACCAGATCGAACGGCACGCCGTGGGTGTCGGCGAGCCACTCCACCACCCGCCCCGAGTAGTCAGTTAGCGCCTGCACGATGGCCGGATCGGCCTCGTGGCCGTTCTTGGCCTGGATATCGCTCGCCATCAGTCGGGGGGAGTCGTCCACGCGCTTCTCGGCCTGGAAGCGGGTTCCGGCGGCGGGAATGAAACCCGAGGACATGAAGGTACTGCCCCGGGGCAGCGCATCCCGCTCCAGCACCGCCAGTTCGATACCGCACTCCCGGGCGGCCAGCGCCGCCACCAGGCCGCAGGCTCCCGCGCCGATGATCAGCAGCGGCAGGTGCGCCTCGAAGGTATCGCCCTCGCGAAGGGCCACGATTCCCATCAGCGTGTCTCCCTCACGCCGGCGCTCTGGAAGGCATCGAGGATCTCGCCGGCCGGCGCCTGCCAGACCTCGTCATGGCCGGTGATATGAGCCAGCACCTCCTCGAGGCAGCCGATACGGTGGGGCTGCCCCACCAGCCAGGGGTGCAGGCTGAGCGCCAGCATGCGTCCGCCCTGCTCTTTCGACTCTTGCAGCAGGAAGTCGAAGGCATCCTGGACCTGCTCGACCCAGGAATCCTCCGAATGGAGGTTCTGGCACATCACGAACTGGTCCTCGATCTCGGTGGAGAGCGGCATCATGGCAAGCGGCCCGCTGTCCGTGGCGAAGGCGTAGGGCATGTCGTCGTTGACCCAGTCGGCACAGTAAGCGATGCCGTTCTCGGCCAGCAGGTCAGGCGTGTTCCAGCTCTGGGAGCGGGCCGGGCTGAGCCAGCCGCGAATGGGCTGTCCGGTAAGCCGGTGCAGGGTCTCCACCGAGCGCTTGACGATGGCGGCCTCCTCGTCGCGGCCCTGGCCGCCATGGTGGAGATGGTCCATGTTCCAGCCGTGGCAGAGGAACTCTCCACCCTGGGCCTTGAGGCGCTCCAGCAGGTAGGGCGTCTGCTCGGCCAACTGGGCGTTGATGGCGAAGGTGGGCCGCACCTCGAAGCGCTCGAAGGCTTCCAGCAGGCGATAGATACCCACCCGGTTGCCATAGTCGCGTAGCGAGTAGTGGCGCAGGTCCGGGTAGGGCATGGTCATGCCGTTGGGCACCTTGAAGGGCACCCCGCGCTGGTTCAGCGGATAGAACTGCAGGGAGACGTTGATCCACACCGCCAGGGACTTGCCGCCCGGCCACTGGACCGGCGGCCGCTTGGCCAGCATCGACCAGTCGTAGCGGTCGTGGTCGTAGCCGTGGCGACGCCAGGGATAGGTGAGGTAGTCCTGGTCGAGAGACATGGGCCTAGCTCCTCCTGGCCGCGGCGGCCCTGGCATCGATGTCGCGCAGGGCCTCGTCATAGTGGTGGTCGAGATAGTGCTGGGCGATCTCGCGGCCGGTCGCCACCCACACGTCGCCATGGCCGGTGATGTATTCCAGCGCTTCCTCGAAGGCCTTGATGCGGTGCGGGCAGCTGATCTGGTAATTGTGGGTGGGAATGCACATCACCGTGCCCGACTCGGCGCCTTCGGCGTAGAGCCGATCGAAATGACGCTTGAGCATCTTCAGGTAGTGGCGTGGCTCCACCCTGTTCACCGCGTAGACGATGGTGTCGTTCATCTCCAGCGAATAGGGCATGGAGACGAAGCGGCGTCCCGAACGCAGCCGGATCGGCGTGGGCTGATCATCGTGGAACAGGTCGCAGGTGTAGAGGCCGGCCTCGTCACCGAACAGCTCCTGCCCCACCTCGGCGAACAGATCCAGCGTCCGCTCCGAGTGGGAGAGCGCCGGCGCCAGGTAGCCGGCGCACTTCTGGCCGGTGTGACGGTGAATGGTCCCGATGCCGTCGCGAATCATCTCCCGCTCCTGGGCCTCGCTCATGCCATAGGTGTAGCGGGTGTTGTAGATACCATGGCTGAAGAACTCCCAGTCACGCTCGCGGCACATCTCGATGATCTCGGGATGGTGCTCGCACAGCGCCACCGACAGCGACACCGAGCCGCGAATGCCGTACTTGTCGAGCAGGGCCATCTGGCGCTGGTGACCGACCCGGTTGCCGTAGTCGCGAATGGCGTAGCCGGGCACCGACGGGTGCGGTGTCGGCCACGGCTTGCGCTGCGGGTTCAGGGGCGGATCGAGCTCGTAGTATTCGATGTTGGGGGCCACCCAGAAGGCGACCCGAGCGCCACCCGGCCAGGTGATCTTCGGGCGATTCTCGTAGGGCCAGTAGTCATAGGCGCCAAGCGTTTCCTTCATGTTGCACACTCCTCTTCCACTCGCGCGGCAGGTGGTCAAGCCCGCTCGGCGCTACGCGACTCGAGCCAGCTCAGCACGTCCGCCACCGGCATCACGTCGGCGTACTTGAGGTGCAGGTCGGTGAGGTTGGCATAGTGGTAGCTCTCGTGCTTGTCGGCCACGCACTCCATCGGAACGATGGTGCGATAGCCGCGAGAGAGGCTTTCCACCGCGGTGGCGCGGATGCAGCCGGAGGTGGAGCCGCCGGTGACGATCACCGTATCGACCTGATGCCACACCAGCAGCGACTGCAACGGGGTCTCGAAGAAGGCCGACGGCATCCGCTTGGTGTAGACGACGTCGCTCGGGTCGATCTCCGCCCGCTCGTCGAATTCGGCGCGCTCGGAGCCGTACTTGATGTTCTGCAGCGAGTCGGGGGTATCGGTGCGCGTGCCCCACACGCCCGCATCCTCGGCGGAGTCGAGGAAGGCCACGTGGGTCCATACCACCGGCCAGCCCAGTTGGCGGAACGAACGCGCCAGCCGGTTCACGTGGTCGAGCTGGTTGGGGTCGGTTTCGTAGGCGGTCTTGTAGAGGTCGGTACGGGTATAGGCCTTCTGGGGATCGACGTTGACCAGCACCGCCTTCCTGCCGAAGCCGAAGGGGACTCGCTGGGGGTTGGCCATGACCTCGTGAAAGAGCTCCTTGGCGGTCTTGTCGGTGGTGATCATGAAACATCTCCTGAGCGAAAACGGTTGAACGAAGCGTCAGCGGTTGACCACGACATCAATGGCTGCAATGGCCATCGTATTTCTGGCCCAGCTCCAGCATCGACGTTGTCCCGAGGTAGTCGTTGAGCTGCCGGAAGTCGAGCATGCGGTCACGGAAGGCGTCCGTGGTGCCAT
The DNA here is from genome assembly GCF_002879615.1 of Billgrantia endophytica. GTDB lineage: Bacteria > Pseudomonadota > Gammaproteobacteria > Pseudomonadales > Halomonadaceae > Halomonas > Halomonas endophytica. Next base: position 89,050 of record NZ_PNRF01000041.1, on the reverse strand, counting down.
CGCGGCGCAGGGTAGCGAAGAACTGGCTGGCCATGTGGGTGACGGCACGCACCAGGGCACCCGGAAAGATCACCAGCGAGAAGCCCTGCGCCTGCAGCGCCTCGGCGTTCTGCAGCGGCGTATCGCCCCCTTCCACCATGTTGGCCATGATCGGCACCTGGCCGCGGAACTCCCCCATGATCCGCTCGATGTCGGTATCGCTGCGGATGCCTTCGATGAACAGCATGTCGACCCCGGCGTCGCGATAGGCCCGCGCCCGTTCCATGGCGCCGTCGGCGCCTTCCACCGCCAGGGCGTCGGTGCGGCCGATGATCAGGGTCCGGTCGCTTGCGCGGGCGTCCAGTGCCGCCTTCAGCTTTCCGACCATCTCGCCGGTGGGCACCAGGGTCTTGCCGCGCAGGTGGCCACAACGCTTGGGGTAGGTCTGGTCCTCGAGCTGGATCGCGTTGGCACCGGCTCGCTCCAGCATGCGCACGCTGCGCATGACGTTCATGGCATTGCCGAAGCCGGTATCGCAGTCCACCACGACGGAGAGGCCGGTGCGCTCACGGATGTGCGACATGGCATCGCTGATCTCGGTGAGGCTCAGCAGGCCGATATCGGGGCGCCCCAACTGGGTATAGGCGAGACTGGCACCGGAGAGATAGACGGTATCGAAGCCCGCCTGTTCGGCCAGCGAGGCGCCCAGGGCGTCATAGATGCCGGGTGCGACGACGATATCGGGGGCATTGAGCTGCGCTTTCAAACCGGAACGTGTCATGACAAGAGAATTCCTTGGATGTCGGTAAGTCGGTAGGGCTGCCGCATGGCCTCACGGGCCCGCCAGCGTCAGGTCACGACAGGCATGGGCTGTTCTCCGTCGGGTTGTTATCGTTATCGTTCATGGCACATCAAGCTGTACTATGCATAATACATTTCTATGTCTACTTGGCTATCGACGTCAAGTTTCTTGGAACGAGTCAGGATATGCGCGATGAACAAGAATCATGCGACCTCCGTGGGCGGCACCAAATCCCATCGCATCTTCCTGCTGCTCAAGGATGCGATCCTCAGCGGGCGCCTCCCCGCCGGCAGCAAGCTACCCGGCGAGAACAAGCTCGCCGAGCAGCACGGGGTCTCCCGCGTTACCGTTCGGCGCGCCATGGAGGCGCTGCGGGAGACGGGGCTGGTGGACCGCAGGCCGGGCCTGGGCACCGTGGTACTGGAGCAGCCCCTCGACGCCACGGTGATGACGGCCAGCGTCTCCAACCTGCTGCCCAACATGGTCAAGATGAGCCAGGCATCCCGGGTCAGGCTGCTGGAGTTCTGCTACGTGAAACCGCCGGAGTCGGTGCGGGAGAGCCTGGGCCTGCGTGACGGCGAACGCGTGCAGCGCTCTACCCGGGTGCGCATGGCCGACGACAAGCCGTTCTCCTATCTGGTTACGCACGTACCCGAGCACATCGCCCTGCACTACAACGAGGCCGATCTTGCCAGCATGCCGCTGTTCGCCCTGCTGGAGCGCAGCGGAGTGCTGGTGGACCATGCCTCGCAGACCATTTCCGCCACCCTGGCCAGCCACGACGTGGCCACGGCGCTCGATGTCTCGGTGGGCTCGCCGCTCATTGCGCTGACCCGAGTGGTCTATGACCAGGAGGGGCGCGGCGTGGAGCACCTGGATGCGCTCTACCGGCCCGACCGTTACCGCATCCAGATCGACCTCAACCGTACCGGCGACGAGGAGGCCCGCTACTGGGAGCCGATGCCCCCCGCGGCGCGGCAGGCCCGGCGGAAGCGCTCCCGCAAGGCGTGACCTGGCAGATGCACCAATGTCCTATTATTAATACATTTAAAGAAAAGAAAAAAATACATTTGACCTGTGGCATGGTGCTGCGCTAGTTGTATTTACAACACTGACTTGTATTTACAGCACTGACACGAATGCACCGGATGCCGGCCTCGGCGAGCCAACCGACCATGACAATGCCAACGACCCTGTTCGACAAGGTGTGGGACGCCCATGAGATCCACCGCAGCGAAAGCGGCCAGAGCCTGCTGTGGGTCGACCGTCACTTCGTCCACGAAGGCTCCTTTCACGCCTTCGACAAACTGCGTGAGCGAGAGATGTCCGTGGCGCGCCCCGACCTCACCTTCGGCATCGCCGATCATTACGTGCCGACCCTGACACGCAGCCTCGGCGATATCGGCGATGACAAGATCCGCGGCATGATCGAACAGCTGGCAGACAATACCCGAGAACGCGGCATCACCCTGTTCGGCCTCGATGACCCGCGCCAGGGTATCGTGCACGTGCTCGGCCCCGAGCAGGGGCTGACCCAGCCCGGGCTGCTGATGGTATGCGGCGACAGCCACACCTCCACCCACGGCGCCTTCGGCAGCATCGCCTTCGGCATCGGCGCCTCGGAGGTGGCCCACGTGCTGGCCACCCAGACCCTGTGGCAGAGCCGCCCGAAGCAGATGCGCCTGACCATCGAGGGCACCCTGGCTCCCGGCATCACCGCCAAGGACATCGCACTGACCTGGATCGCCCGGCTGGGGGCCGACGGCGCCCGCGGCCATGCCATCGAGTACGCCGGCGGCGCCATACATGGGCTCTCCATGGAAGCGCGGCTGACGCTGTGCAACCTCTCCATCGAAGGCGGGGCCCGCTGCGGCATGATCGCCCCTGACGAAACCACCTTCGCCTATCTGCGCAGCCGTCCCTTCGCCCCTCAAGGGGAGCGCTGGGAACAGGCGCTGGCCTACTGGCAGACCCTGAAGAGCGACCCCGAAGCCCGCTTCGATCGCGACGTGGCCCTGGACGCCGCCGAGATCGCCCCCACCGTGACCTGGGGCGTATCGCCGGAAGAGGCGCTGCCCATCGACCAGCGCGTGCCGGATCCTTCAGCCCTGCGCGACGAAGGCAGGGTGCACCAGATGCGCGACAGCCTCGACTACATGGGGCTGTCACCGGGCCAGAAGCTGACCGACATCGCCATCGACCGGGTGTTCATCGGTTCCTGCACCAACGCCCGCATCGAGGATCTGCGGGCCGCGGCCGACATACTGAAAGGCCGCCGCAGCAAGGTCCCGGGCATCGTCTCGCCCGGCTCCACCCAGGTGAAGCACCGGGCGGAGGCCGAGGGTCTCGACGAGATATTCCGGGCCTCCGGCCTGGAGTGGCGCGAGTCCGGCTGCTCCATGTGCGTAGGCATGAACGGTGACCTGGTGCCCAGCGGCGAGCGTTGCGCCTCGACCACCAACCGCAACTTCAAGGGCCGCCAGGGGCCGGGGGCCAGAACCCACCTGATGTCGCCCGCCATGGTGGCCGCCGCCGCCGTGGCCGGCCACCTCACCGACATTCGCGAGCTGTGACGGGAGTCATTGTGATGGAACCGATCAAGATCATCGACGCCCCGGCCTGCCCGCTGGCGCTGGCCAACGTGGATACCGATCAGTTGATCCCGGCCCGCTTCATGAAAGAGCCGCGCAGCGTCGGCTACGGCCGGTTCCTGCTGCATGACCTGCGACATGACGAGAGCGGCGATCCCCATGAGACATTCATCCTCAACCACCCGGAGGCCGAAAAGGCACGGACCCTGGTGGCGCGGCGTAACTTCGGCGCCGGTTCAAGCCGGGAAGCGGCCGTCTATGCCCTGGTGGACCACGGCTTTCGCTGCGTGATCGCACCGAGCTTCGGCGACATCTTCTCCTCCAACGCGGTCAACAACGGCTTGTTACCGGCCACGGTGAGCGAGGAAGACGCCGAAGCGCTGCTGGCCGCGCTGGGCGATACCCCCGGACAGCTGCGGGTAGACCTGGAAGCGCAGCGCATCACCGTCGGTGGCCTCTCCGTGGGCTTCACCATCACCCCCACCTGGCGCACCAAGCTGCTCAACGGCTGGGACGATATCGACATGACTCGACAATACACGGACGCGATCCAACGGTTTGCCGCCGACTACACCCGGCGGCACCCCTGGCTCGACGTGACGCCACCCCAGCCCGAGATCATCTCCCGGGGATAATGCTGACAACGCCCTCGAACAGGGCGCCCAACAACCGGCAACACGATCACCCGCTGTTCACAAGGAGAATAACCATGAACAAACCTCTCATCGCTTCCCTCGGCCTTGCCACCCTGCTGGTCTCCGGCCATGCCCTGGCCGTGGACCGCATCAGTGCCGTTCACGCCTTTCCCCCATCGCTGATCTACACCGAGAGCTTTCTCGAGTTCGTCGACAAGGTGAACGAGCGCGGCGAAGGCGTGGTACAGATCGACGTGCGCGGAGGTCCCGAGGTGATCGGCCTCTCCGAGCAGCCCGATGCGGTACGCAACGGCGTGGTCGACATGGCCTACACCGCGGCGAGCTTCTACGCCGGCACCGTGCCCGAGCGCGACGCCATGGTGGCCTCCAACACCAACGCCATCTACGCCCGTGAGAGCGGCGGCATCGACCTGCTAAACGAGATCCACCAGGAAAAGATGGGCACCTATTACCTTGGCTGGTTCGACAGCGGGGTGAGCTACAACCTCTACACCATCAACGAGCCGCGCCTGGATGACGAAGGCAACCTGAGCGTTTCCGGCCTGACCCTGCGCAGCAATCCGGTCTACGATGCCTTCTTCCAGGACTACCTGGGTGCACAGCCGATCAGTCTGCCCACCACCGACGTCTACGCGGCGCTGGAGCGCAGCGTGGTCAACGCCACCGGCTGGACCCGGATCGGCCTCAAGGATCTCAACTGGGATCGCTTCCTCAACTATCGCATCGATCCCGACTTCTTCTCCACCGACATGGGCGTGATCGTCAACCTGGACAGCTGGAGCCGTCTCAGCGACGAAGCCCAGCAGATCCTCCAGGAGGTGGCCATCGAGCACGAGCGCGAAAGCGCCGAGCGCTTCGAGACCCTGGCCCAGGAACAGCAGGCCGAGCTGGAAGCCGACGGCATGGAGGTCTTCCGCCTGGAGGGAGAGGCCGGCGAGCGCTTCTCGGAAGCCGCCCGTGAAGCCACCTGGGAGCGCATGCGTCGACAGATGGAGCGCCACCCCATGGGACTCGAGCACTATGACGAGTTGATCGAGAAGTTCAACGACCTCTGAAGCATGACGGACCGGTCACCCGATGGCCGGCCCCTCTTCCCGTTCCCGCTCGGCTTCCAATCGAGCCCTGGATGATGCTATGCGATACGCGATTCGCGCTTACCTGCTGGCGCTCAACGGGATGGCCCTGCTGGCCGCCATCATGCTGGTGTGGCTGATGGTGGCCATCGTACTCTCCGTGGTGATCCGCAACCTCGGCCTGCAGCCTTCTGCCTGGTTCTTTCTCTCCACCGAGTACGCCATGTTCTACCTGACTCTGCTGGGGGCACCCTGGCTGGTGAGGCACAAAGGGCATGTGCATATCGAACTGCTCACTTCGATCCTGCCGCCGCTGGCTCTGCAGGTGCTGAGCCGCCTGGTCGCCCTGCTGTGTGTAGCGGTCTGTGCAATCCTGGCCTGGAAAGGCTATGACCTGGTGATGCTGAACCTTCAGCGCAGCGACTACGATGTGCGCGCCTTCTTCGTGCCGAAGTGGATTCTCACCATCGCCTACCCGGTGTGTTTCTCCATGATGGCCATCGAATTCGCCCGCTTCGCGGTGGGCCGAGAGATTCTTCACAGTGGCGAAGCGGGGATCAAGGAATAATGGAATGGTATCTGGCCCTGGCCTTTCTCCTGGCCCTCATCCTCGGCTTCATGGCCGTCGGCACGCCTATCGCGCTGGCGTTCCTGGCCGCCAACGTCATCGGCGCCTGGTACTTCATGGGAGGGCAAAGCGGCATCATCCAGATGCTCAACAACGGCTTCGGCGCCCTATCGAGCTTCAGCCTGGTGCCAATTCCGCTGTTCCTGCTGATGGGCGAGCTGTTCTTCCGCACCGGGCTCGGCATGAAGATGTTCAATGCCATCGACCAACTGATGGGGAAGGTTCCCGGCCGGCTCTCCTATGTCACCGTGGTAGGCGGCACCGGATTTTCCACCCTGAGCGGCTCATCGATGGGCTCGACCGCACTGATGGGCTCGCTGCTGGTACCCGAGATGGAACGGCGCGGCTACAAGAAGCACATGGCCATCGGCCCCATCCTGGGCACCGGGGGGCTGGCGATCATCATTCCGCCGTCGGCGCTGGCGGTGCTGCTCGCCACACTGGCCAAGATCGATATCGGCGCCCTGCTGATTGCCGGCATCGTGCCCGGGCTGCTGCTTGCCGGTCTCTACATGGCGACCATCTGGATCCAGACCCGACTCGACCCGTCGGCCGCCCCGGCCTATGACCTCGAACCGATTCCCCTCCAGGCCAAGCTGAGGCTGATCCTCACCGACATCCTGCCGATGATCAGCGTGATGATCCTGATCGTGATGCTGATGCTGACGGGTTTCGCCACTCCGTCCGAAGCGGCGGCCTTCGGTGCGCTTGGCGCGATCATCCTGGCCTTCATTTATCGCTGCATGAGCTGGGAGGCGTTCAAACTGTCGGTTACGGGGGCACTGAAGGTGACGCTGATGGCCTACCTGATCGTGTTCGGCTCGGCCACCTTCAGCCAGTTGCTGGCGTTTTCCGGGGCCTCCAGCGGCCTGATCCAGTGGTCCACCGGCTTTGACCTGGCGCCCATCCTGATGCTGCTCGCCATGTTCGCCGTGCTTCTGGTACTCGGCACCTTCATGGAGCAGATCTCCATCATGATGCTCACCGTGCCGTTCTTCTTCCCGTTGGCGCAGGTGCTGGGCTTCGACCCGATATGGTTCGGCATCATCGTGCTGTTGGCGCTGGAAATCAGCTTCTCCACGCCGCCGCTGGGACTCTTGCTGTTCGTGATGAAGGGGGTGGCGCCCAAGGGCACCACCATGCGAGAGATCTATTCGGCGGCGATCCCGTACATCCTCTGCTCGATGCTGCTGGTGGCCATCCTGATCGTGTTCCCGGCGCTCGCCACCTGGCTGCCCGGCATGATCGGCTAGCGAGAAACAGGCCCCCGCAGGAGTTGCTGGGCCCCGCTCGGTCGCCTCGGGGAGGGAGCGAGGCTCAGCGAAGCGACGGATCCATGAAGACTCGGGCAAACTGCCTGAACTGGTCGAGATGATCGCGGCAGATGGTGAAAACCACTTGCCAGTTAACGGATTCGTAGTTGTGCACCACGATGTTGCGAAAGCCGACCGATTTTCTCATGTTATCGGCAAGCTCCTGGCTGATCACGCTTCGCCCGGCGAGCACCTCGAAGCTCTGCCCCATCGTAATGGGGGACGTCAGCTCGTGGTGCTCTGCGATCCAGTGCGAAGCGATGTCGACGCAGAGCTGAACGGCACGGGTGAGATTGAGCGCCAGGATGTCCTGAGCATCGACATCCGCTTCCAAGGCCTCGACGCTGCTCGGACAGCGACTCTCGAGCCGCATGACGCAGTGACGCAGTGACTCCAGCTTCTGGTTGATCAGGAATTGATCCATGCCGCCTGCCTCGCCTTGAGGATTCTCTGCTGCAGCGGCACGAAATCCTCGTTGTCGATGATGTTGCGATAGACCAGCCGAGCCCAGGCCGAATCGCTGCCTTGCAGACGAACCCCCGAGGTGACGATCTGTGTCAGCAACGGCTGGCCAGCCGTCTTGAGATCGACCAAATCCACAGGGCGGGAGCACGCCAGGGCCAACGCCTCGATCAGGGTGATCTTCTTATCGCTGGTCAGCGGGTGCGGCGCTTCCACCGCAAGGTCGAGGTCGCTGTCGGGCCGGGCGCGTCCTTTGGCGAGCGAGCCGAACAGCACAACCTGTTCGATCTCATCGAATGGCGCAAGCGCCCGAAGGATTGCCTGGTGAAGCTCAGTGTCCTCACGACTACGCGTGGAATGCATGTCACGGCCTCGAAACATCAGATACGGCTAGTGTACTCCCAAGAGCAGCCACCGTGCATGGAAGCGAGCTGAATCACCTGATGGTATGAGACAGCCACACTCAGGTCACTGCCCCGCGCGGCTGAAAGTGCGGTGCCCAATACTCGCCTTCAGCCAGCACCTCGCGCAGATGCCAGGCTGCCCGGCATGATCGGCTAGGCAAATTCACGTGCCACAGAAGGTACGGAAGACCCGTTCGCTAGGCGATGCCGGCAGGGTATAGGCCTCGCAACCGGCCTGCTCCTCGTAAGGCTGGGTGATCACGGCAAGCAGCGCCTCGAAAGGAGCGAAGTCGTCCTCGTCGATGGCGGCTGTCAGTGCCTGCTGGACCCGGTGGTTGCGCGGGATATAAAGGGGGTTGACGAGCCGCATCCGACGGACGCGATCGGCGGGGGCCAGCGTCTCCTGGGCCAGGCGCGCGCGCCAGCGTTCGAGCCATCCCTCGATGCCTTCCACACGCTCGAACAGTTCGAGAAGCGCCGTATCTCCCGCCGAGGAGCGGGCGCAATCGCAGAGCTGCCGGAAGGTCAGGGTGAAGTCGGCATGCCCCTCCTGCATGACGCCCAGCAACGCTTCGATCAACGCCTCGTCGCCTCTCTCCTCACGCTCCATGCCAAGCTTGGCACGCATCACCGCCAGCCACTCGCTCTCGTATCGGGCGGGGTAGGCCTGGAGCGTCTCGGTGGCGAGCTCCACCGCGCGCTCCTGGTCATCGTCGATCAGCGGCAGCAGTGTCTCGGCCAGCCGCGCCAGGTTCCACTGGGCGATCCATGGCTGGTTGGCATAGGCGTAGCGCTTGCCCTCGTCGATGGAGCTGAACACGGTCTTGGGATCGTAGGTTTCCATGAAGGCGCAGGGGCCATAGTCGATGGTCTCGCCCGATACCGTGGTGTTGTCCGTGTTCATGACGCCATGGATGAAGCCCACGCCCATCCACTTCGCCATCAAGGCCGCCTGACGGGCCTGAATCGCCGTCATCAACGCCAGGTAACGTTCGTTGCCGGACAGTCTTCCCAGCTCGGGGTAGTGACGTGAGACCACATGATCGGCCAGCTCACGCACGGCCTCGGTATCGCCGCGGGCAGCGAAGTACTGGAAGGTGCCGACCCGGATATGGCTGGCCGCCACCCGGGTCAGGATGGCGCCGGGCTCGGGCAGGCCTCGCATCACCCGCTCCCCGGTGGTCACCGCGGCCAGGGCACGGGTGGTGGGGATGCCCATCGCCTGCATCGCCTCGCTGACCAGATATTCCCGCAGCACCGGCCCCAGGGGGGCACGGCCGTCGCCACCCCGGGAGAACGGCGTACGTCCGGCCCCCTTGAGCTGGATGTCACGCAGCCGGCCGGCCCGATCGGTGACCTCCCCCAGCAGCACGGCACGGCCATCGCCCAACCGGGGCACGAAGCCACCAAACTGATGCCCGGCATAGGCCTGTGCCAGCGGTTCGGCACCGGTCGGCACCACGTTGCCGGCAAACCATACCGTGGCCTCTTCCCTATCGAACGCATCCAGGTCGAAGCCCAGCTCCTCGGCCAGGGATCGGTTGAACGCCACCAGGCGTGGCGAGGCCACGGGAACCGGGTCGAAGCGCTCGAAGAAGCGTCCAGGCAAGCGGGCGTAGCGAAGGGTGAAGGAGGGAAACATGATGGCTCCGATTGTCGGCTGGGCCCACAAGACATGGTGTGAGGCTATACCCTGATCAGACAAGGCATGCCCGTCAACATTCCACCCCGGATCCAGATGAAAGTGGTGCCGAGGCGATGCCGGTCACGGGCTCCAGGTACCAAGGCTCCCAACACCGCTACTTTCTAACCTATAATCACAAGAATGGCTTTCCTGCATCATGAAACGCACCAACCGTGAGCGCACCCGCTGTCATGACAGCCACCAGGCCGCCCCCTTCCCCTGAAACACCACGACCAACCGACAAGCCTGACCCATGAGGAGACGTTAGGAATGAGCCTGTCCCCGCAACAGATTGCCGATGTCCGCTGTCTGGCTTTCGATGTCTTCGGCACGGTTGTCGACTGGCGCAGCAGCGTGATCCACGAAGGAGAGGCTCTGGGCAAGGCCCGGGGGCTGGAGGTGGACTGGGCCGCCTTTGCCGATGCCTGGCGTGCCGGATATGCCCCCTCCATGCACCGGGTACGCCAGGGTCGACTGTCCTGGACCTCGCTGGACCAGCTACATCGCATGACCCTGGACCGCCTGATTCAGGAATTCGGCATCACCGGGCTCACCGAAGCCGACAAGGCGCATTTCAATCGTGTCTGGCACCGCCTGCAACCCTGGGAGGACGCCGTGACCGGCATGGAGCGCCTGCGCGAACGCTTCATCCTGACCACTCTCTCCAATGGCAACATGGCCCTGCTGGTCAACATGGCCAAGCATGCCGGTCTTCCCTGGGACTGCATCCTGTCGGCCGAGCTGGCCCGCCACTACAAGCGCGACCCCGAGGTCTACCGCATGGCCGCGCGGCTTCTTGACCTTAGCCCCCAGCAGATCATGCTGGTGGCCGCCCATCAGGACGACCTCCAGGCCGCCCATCGTGAAGGATTCCATACCGCTTTCGTGATGCGCCCGCTCGAACACGGGCCCGATGCCGAACCCGATCTCAGCATCGACCCGGCCTTCGACTATGTGGCCAGCGACTTCCACGACCTGGCCGATCAGTTGCTGGGGCGCCGCGGCAATCCTTGACGGTCCGCAGCGTCAGGTTGTGGTCCTGGAAGCATCCAGTTTCTTGACGCTGGCGATGAAATCACTGAACCGCTCGCCCTGGATCAATACATGCTCGCGCAGCGCCCGCTCGGCGAGCTCCGCCGCCCCCTTCTCGATTGCCGCGACGATCTCGCGGTGCTCACCCAAGGAGTTGCTCATCCGCTGGCGCACCTGCAGTTGCAAACGCCGATAGGGCTTTAGGCGCTGTTTGAGTCGGCGCGCCTCGTCGGCCAGAAAGGCGTTGTGGCTCGCGGCATAAATGCACTCGTGAAAGGTCTCGTTCTCATAGTAATACTCGTCGGTGTCCCCTGCCTGGGCCGCGGCCTCGCAGCGCTGGAAGGCATCGCGTAGCGCGACGAGCTCCTGCTCCGTGATACGGCGTGCCGCCAGGCGCCCGCACATACCCTCCAGCTCCGCCATCACTTCGAACATCTCGATCAGTTGATCGATGCCGACCCGGGCGACGAAGGTACCCTTCTTGGGCGACACCGTGACCAGGCCACTGGCCACCAACTGCTGGATAGCCTCGCGCACGGGCGTACGGGATACGCTGAACTCGCTCCCCAGGGCCTCCGGGTCGAGGCGCTCCCCGGGCGTTCGACGCCCATTGATGATGTCATCTTCAAGCGAATCTCTAAGTCGCTGTGCATTCGATCGCTTAACGCTGCTCACACGTCACCTCCATCACCTCGGCTACCCGTTTACCTTTCGCATGTGCTGCTGTCTGGCACGGCGATATTGACAACAATATATATGAAGTCTATTGATATATATATCAGCCAGTCTGATAAACACTACGTGGCTGCTTAAACCATACAAGAACAATCCTTGGAGCTTCACATGACACGCCACCTCAAGCCTGCCGCTACCGCAGTGCTCGGACTTGCCATCGCTTTCAGCGGCGCCGTCTCAGCCGACACCGTGCTACGCGCTTCGCACCAGTTTCCCGGCGGACAGGGCGATGTCCGCGACGAGATGGTCCAGTTGATGGCCCGGCATGTTGCCGATGCGGATGTCGGCCTGCAGATCCAGGTCCATCCCGGTCAATCGCTGTTCCGCGCCAACGAGCAGTGGGGTGCGCTGGTCCGAGGACGCCTGGACCTGACCCTGTTGCCGCTGGACTACGCCAGCGGTCGCCATCCGGAATTCTCCGCCACCCTGATGCCCGGCCTGGTTCGCAATCATGACCATGCCCGACGCCTCAACGACTCCGAGTACATGGACATGATCAAGGAGGTGATACTGGATGGCGGAGCCCGTGTACTGGCCGATTCCTGGCTGGCCGGCGGTTTCGCTTCCAGCGAGCGCTGCATCACGTCACCTGACACCATACGCGGTCAGAACATACGCGCCGCAGGACCGGCCTTCGAGCAGATGCTGGAGGCCGCTGGCGCGTCGATCGCCTCGATGCCTTCCTCCGAGATCTACACCGCCATGCAGACCGGTGTACTGGAAGCGGCCAATACCTCGTCGATGTCGTTCATCTCCTTCCGTCTCTACGAACAGGTCGAATGCCTGACCGAGCCCGGGGACTATGCCTTGTGGTTCATGTATGAGCCGATCCTGATCTCCGAGCAGGTCTGGCAGGGCCTCAACGAGGAGCAGCAGGAAGCGCTGCTCGAAGCAGGCCAGGCAGCGGAAGACTTCTTTGCCGCCGAGGCGGCCGCTCTCGACCAGAAGATGGTCGAGGTTTACGAGGAGAACGGCATAGACGTCGTCAGCATGTCCGAGGAAGACTATAACGCCTGGCTCGAGATTGCTCGGGAGACCTCCTACAAGAATTTCGCCGAGAGCGTTCCCAACGGCCAGGCCATCATCGACGCCGCCCTGGCAGTCGAGTAATCGCCTGAGTGACCCACGGCTGTTCGGCCACCCACCGGGGTGGCCGCCTTCCAATCGCTCCCGAGGGAACCATGGCTTCCACGACTCATGAAATCACCGCGCGGAGCGGGCTGATCGGCGCCTATATCCGCCTGATGGACCGTCTGTCGCGCATTACCGCCTATCTGGCAGGCATCATGTTCATTGCGGGCGTCGTCGTCATCTGCCAGATGGTCTTCATTCGCTACATACTGGGCATGAGCACCAGCTGGCAGACGGAATTCACCGTCTTGTCCATAACCGGCGCCATGCTGTTGGGCAGCCCATACGTGCTGATGACCGGCGGCCACGTCGCCATCACCCTCCTGCCCGACGCGCTGGGCGGCACAGTGCGCAAGCTGATGAGGCTAGTTGCCGCCCTGTTCGGCCTCGCCTTCTGTGCCGCCCTGGCCTACGCCTCCTGGATCTATGTGTGGGAAGCCTGGGAAGGCCGCTGGACCACCGGTACGGTATGGAACCCTCTCCTCTGGCCGGGCCTGCTGCCGATGGCCGTTGGCACGACGCTGCTGACGCTGCAGTACATTGCCGAAATCCTGCGTGGGGAGGGCTGAGCATGGACCCGATCACCATGGGTATCATCGTTGCCATCGCCCTGATCGTGCTGATGGCGATCGGCACGCCCATCGCCTTTGCCCTGGGCGGCGTCTCGCTGATCGCGCTGATCTACGACCGCGGCCTGCCCGAGCTCACCTATTTCGGCGAGACCTTCTTCGACCGCATCGCCGAGTTCGGCTTCGTGGCCATTCCGATGTTCATCCTGATGGGCGCCGCGGTGGCCTCCTCGCCCACCGGCCGCGATCTCTACCGCTCTCTGGACCTGTGGATGGGCCGGTTGCCGGGTGGGCTGGCCGTATCCAACATCGGCGCCTGCACGATCTTTTCCGCGCTCTCCGGGTCCTCGCCGGCCACCTGCGCCGCCATCGGCAAGATGGGCATCCCCGAGATGCGCAACCGCGGCTATCCCGACGGTGTCGCTGCAGGCTGCATCGCCGCCGGAGGAACCCTGGGCATCCTGATCCCCCCTTCGGTGACGATGATCATCTACGGCATCTCCACGGAAACCTCGATCGGCCGCCTGTTCATTGCCGGCGTCATACCGGGCCTCATGCTATCCGGCCTATTCATGATCTGGACCATGGTCGCCTGTCATCTGGCCGGGGGCCACTACAACCCACTGGCACGAACCGCCGAGAAGATGGCGCAGAACATCAAGGCCAACGTCGACTCCAACGTCAAGGCGATGATGCGAGTCCTGCCCTTTCTGGCGGTGGTAGGCTGCATTCTTTTCGCACTCTACGGCGGAGTGGCCACTCCCTCCGAGGCCGCCGGCGTCGGTGCCTTCCTCTGCCTGGCTCTGGCCATCCTCATCTACCGCATGTGGCAAGTGGGCCCCATCAAGCTGATCATGCGCGACTCGCTGCGAGAAAGCGTGATGATCATGATCATCATCGCCACGGCCGAGGTGTTCGCCTACGCGCTCTCCTCGATGTTCATCACCCAGACCGTAGCGGCCGCCATCGCTGACCTCGAGGTCAACCGCTGGGTGTTGATGGGTGTCATCAACCTCTTCCTGCTGGTCGCCGGCTTCTTCCTGCCGCCGGTCGCCGTGATCGTGATGACCGCGCCGATCCTGCTGCCGATCATCCTGGCTGCGGACTTCGACCCCTACTGGTTCGCGGTGATTCTGACCATCAACCTGGAGATCGGCCTGATCACCCCACCGGTGGGACTCAACCTGTTCATCATCAAGGGCATCGCGCCGGACATCTCGCTGCGCGACATCCTGATGGGCAGCCTGCCCTATGTCATGTGCATGGTGCTCGGGATCATCCTGCTGTGCTTCTTCCCGGGCATCGCACTGTGGCTACCGAACCTTGTCATGGGCTGAAGGAGTCATGTCATGAACATGAGCTTTCTGCAGGAGCTTTTCAACAACATCACCCAGCGCGACGCATTGCTATGGAGACGCCAGGGCGGCTCGGCGACCCCCGACCACACCCAGTTGCTCGACGCCTGCCGTGGCCTGCTGGAAAGCGACGGCGAGGCCTCCAGCATCAGCCTGGCAAGCCGGGCGCTGGCGATGTACAACCAGTTGGACGAGGCGGAGCGGACTCGCTTCTTCGAGGGCCTGGCCGATGACTTCGCCGCCGAGCCGGCGCGTATCGACGAGGCTTATGCGGCCTACCGCGAAACTCGCGACAACCCCAGCCTGCAACAGCTGTTCGACGCCTGCGAGCCACGCCGTCAGGAGCTGTTCCGGCGACTCAACCTGGCCAGCAACGGCACCTATGAACTGGTGCACATGCGCGAGGGCCTGCTCGGCCGGCTGCGCGAGCGCCCCAGGCCCGATGCCAAAGAGCTCGGGGCCATCGATGCCGATTTCTCCCACCTCTTCGCCTCCTGGTTCAATCGCGGCTTCCTGGTGCTCAAACGCATCGATTGGCATACCCCGGCCGCGATCCTGGAGAAGATCATCCGCTACGAGGCGGTGCACGAGATCCAGGACTGGAACGACCTGCGCCGCCGCCTCGACGCACTCGACCGCCGTTGCTTCGCCTTCTTCCATCCGGCGATCGGCGACGAACCGCTGATCTTCGTCGAGGTGGCCCTGCACAAGGGACTACCGCAGCAGATCCAGCCGATCCTGGCCGGAGAGCATCGCGAGATCGACGACCCCGAGGCCGCAGACACCGCCGCATTCTTCGGCATCAGCAACTGCCAGACCGGGCTGCGCGGCATCTCCTTCGGCAACTTCCTGATCAAGCAGGTGGTCCAGGAACTCAAGCAGGAGCTGCCGCAGCTCAGACATTTCGTGACGCTCTCCCCGGTACCGGGATTCGCCCACTGGCTCACGGAATGTCGCAACGACGAGAGCCTCCCGGCATCACTGCGCACCCCCCTGGCCGAACTCGACACCCCCGACTGGCATCTCGACCCGGGGCTCAGCGAGCGCCTGAAGACGATCGTCAAGCCCCTGGCCGCTCGCTACCTGGTCGAGGAGAAGAACGCTCGGGGCCTGCCGCTCAATCCGGTGGCGCGCTTCCATCTGGGCAACGGCGCAGAGCTGCATCGCATCAACTGGCTCGGCGATATCTCGGCCAAGGGTCTGCAACAGGCCGTCGGGCTCATGGTCAATTATCTCTATGTTCTCGACGACATCGAGCGAAATCACGAGAATTATATCGCCAAGGCCACCGTGGCCTGCTCCGGCGAGGTCCGCGACCTCAACCGCCGTGCCAGGAAAATGGCCAAGGGAGAAAATGCCAAATGAGTCATAACCTCTTCGAGACCTTCGCTGCCCGTATCCGCGACCGCGGCGACGCCGACTTCATCACCACCCGCGAAGGGCGCCGCTATAGCTACGCCGATACCCTGGCCGCCAGCGCCCGGCTGGCCGGTGCCCTGGTCGAGCTGGGCGTTGCCCCCGGTAACCGCGTCGCCGTGCAGGTCGACAAGAGTCCCGAGGCGATACTGCTCTATCTCGCCTGCCTGCGCGTGGGAGGCGTCTACCTGCCGCTCAACACCGGCTACACTGCCGACGAGATCCGCTACTTCCTCGCCGATGCCGAGCCGGCGCTGTTCGTCTGTCGCCCGGCCGCCCTCGAAGAAGCGCGTGTCGTGGCCGCCGACACCGGGTGCCCGGCGGTGGAAACGCTCGGCACTGACGCCGACGGCAGCCTGATGGAGAAGGCCGAACGGGCCACGCCTCGCCATGACATCGTCGAGCTTGGCAAGCGGGACCTGGCCGCGATCCTGTATACCTCGGGCACCACCGGGCGCTCCAAGGGCGCCATGTTGACCCACGACAACCTGGGCTCGAATGCGACCACCCTGGTCAAGGCCTGGCGCTTCAGTGCCAAGGATCGCCTGATCCACGCCCTGCCGATCTTCCATACCCACGGCCTGTTCGTCGGCTGCAACGTCACCTTGATGGCCGGCTCGAGCATGCTGTTCCTGCCGAAATTCGACGCCGACGTGATCTTCGAGGAGCTGCCCCGTGGCAGCGTGATGATGGGTGTACCGACCTTCTATACCCGTCTGGTGCAAGACGAGCGCCTCACCCCCGAGGTGACCGCCAACATGCGCCTGTTCGTCTCCGGCTCGGCCCCGCTCACCGCCGAGACCCACCAGGCCTTCGAGGCCAGGACCGGCCATGCCATCCTCGAGCGCTATGGCATGACCGAGACCAACATGAACCTCTCCAATCCCTACGACGGTGAACGCCGCGCCGGCACCGTGGGCATGCCGCTGCCAGGCGTGGAGTACCGCATCACCGACCGCGAGACCCATGAGCCGGTACCCCAGGGCGAGATCGGCATGCTCGAGATTCGCGGCCCCAACGTTTTCATCGGCTACTGGCGCCTGCCCGAGAAGACCCGCGAGGAACTGCTCGACGACGGCTTCTTCGTGACCGGCGATCTGGCCACGGTGGACGAGCACGGCTACGTGCATATCGTCGGCCGCGCCAAGGATCTGGTCATCTCGGGCGGCTACAATGTCTATCCCAAGGAGATCGAGCAGTTGATCGACGAGCTGGAAGGTGTGGTGGAATCGGCCGTAGTCGGCCTGCCCCACCCGGACTTCGGCGAAGGCGTCACCGCCGTGGTAGTGCCCCGGGCGGACGCCGACCTCGACGAAACCGGAGTGCTCGGGGCCCTGCAGGGCAAGCTGGCCAAGTACAAGCAGCCCAAGCGGGTATTCTTCACCGACTCCCTGCCACGCAATACGATGGGCAAGGTGCAGAAGAACGAATTGCGCAAACAGTACCAGGACATCTATCGCTGACGGCTTCGCCCATCTTGGCCAAGGCCCGGTCGGTTGCACACCGCAGCCGACCGGGCCTTTCGCTTTCCTTGTCTTGTCTTGCCTTCCCTTGGCTAAACCACCAGAGGCGTCACGAAAAAGGCGATCACGAACGCCGTGGCCAGCCTTATCACGATGCCCAGCACGGCGGCCCCCATCGCCTCGCGCTCGCTCAGGTCAGAGCTTTCCGCCCAGACCACCGGAACCTGCCCGAAGATGGCCGACAGCGGCAGCCCCGATGAAGCCAGGACGAACGAGCCGACCACCAGGGAGGGGTCGATCTCCCCCGCCATCGCCTGCAGCTGGCCCATGGCAAGCGTCGGGCTGACCAGGATCGACAGCACCCCCGTTTCCGGATGAATGTTCAAGAGCAGCATGACGCTACCCAGCGCCGACTCTATCGTCGTCCACACGCCGATATAGTCCAGTACGCCGATCACGGCGAACACCAGTGCCACGGCGGGGATCAGGATCAGCAGCAGCAGTTCCACCCCCTCGCGGGCGGCACTGAACATGGTCGGCAGGAAGTCGCGCTCGGGCGTGAAGGTGGGCAGGTTGCCGATCTCGACCCGCTTGACGTCGCGGTAGATGACTTTGGAAAGCAGGAGCGGGGAGAGTATCAGCGGCAGGAACACCGCCAGCAGCACCACGACAAAGACATTCACCCCGGCGAAGGTCAGCGCCATCATCCCCAGCATGAAGGTGGAGAAGGATTGCTGGGACTGCACCATGGTGGCGATGGCCAGTTTCTGTTCATCCCTGGTGGCGCCGGCCTGCTTCAGGATGGGCCCAGAGATCTTCCCGGCCGCATTGATATCCCCGAAGATGTTGTACACGCTGGGAATGATGACGGCGGGGTTGACCCCGATGAGCTTCATGGCGGGAACGAAGATGCGCACCAGCGCATCGGTAAAGCCAAGCCTTTCCAGCAGCCGCCCGATGATGACGCTGACGATGATCGCCGTACCCACCACCCCGGTCAGGAACACATCGACGACAACCGGTTGCACCGACTCCATGATGGAATTGAACAACCCCGACAGGCTTGCCGGCGAGAACATCAGCAATAGCAGGCAGATACATAGCAGTACGGTGCCGACCACTTCGATCCTCTTCCACGCTCTCTTGCTTTCGGAAATACTGGCTTTCTTCGAATCAGGGGTAGTAACGGAAGTTTTCATGGCAAGTCTCTTTTGTTATTGGACGATGTCTTGAAAGCACCGGATCGTCACACTTCGCTCATGGCATTCTTGCCGAGCAGGTGTCGGGCCGACATCTCTTTCGCATAGGTTTGCATGGCCGTATTGCCTACCTTTTTCACGGGAGTGGAAGTGACTCGGTCCCTGAACAGCACGACCTCCACCCCTTCGAGCAGCGTGTCCAGGGCATAGGCCAGGGGCAGGCCATTTTCGAGAATTTCCATGACATGACAGTTCCCCACGATGAAATTCAAGCCCAGTTCATCGGCGGTCTTGATCAGTTCATGTCCGGCATAGACGCGACTGATGGAAGCAACGACGGTATCGATACCGGCGTTCTCCTCCACCGCCTGCCTCAGGTTCTCGGGAGAGAAGCCGGTATGCGGGAAGATGTGCAGGATGTTTTCTACCCGGCTGTCGCGGGCGCCGAGATGAATGAACCCCTTGGTCTCGACACTGGTTTCGCGAATGTCATCGATACCTCGCACGAGGCGCTCTTCCGCCAGCAACGCGCGATCCTGCTCGAGCGCCATGTAGGCATCCAGCCGATCGAGGATATCGCCGAGGGTGTCGACATCGGGAAGGGCCCTGCCGACGAACATGATATTGCCATGGACACCACCGTAGGAAATGCTTCCCTTGACCACCTTGTGGCCGTGCAGGAAGGGAATTCCCGGATGCAGGCCATGGAAGGCTTCGTGGCACTCGAGTCCGGCTACATCGTAGAGGTCCAGGTAGTTCTTCAAGGTCACCCCGCCACAGCTGGCGGCATCCGCGATGGGATGATGCGCCACCACGGCGTCGACTCCCGTGGCGCCCGCCAGCTCGATGACCAGCTCCGTCATGGTCATGCAGACGGCCACCTTCCTGACGACCTTGTTCGGGTCGCCATAGATCAGGCCGGGAATTTCCAGAACGGACTTTCCATGGATGCCCGATGACTTCAGGATCACGAACGGGTGGTCACCACGCTCCACCTCTTCCATGGACGAGACCGTCCTACCACCGGTAATGACATGCAATGCACCCACAATATCGACGACTTTAGCCATAACCTCTCTCCTCCACACAAAAAAAACCGCCAGCGCAACCCAAGGCAGTATTGCCTTGGGCTGGGCTGACGGTTCCTGAGCACTCACGCGCGTCGGCGCGAGTTCACACAACCAGTCAACGTATCGTCACAAGATTTGCGGATTATTCCCTGGAAGCTGACGCACCTTCATGGCATCAGTCAGAGGTAATCGCACACATCTTTTTTCGTTACCACCACCGTAGCCGAAAGCTCGGCTTTCGCGTCATAGTCCTTGAAAAGGGACACCACATCGAAGCCATACTTGGCTTCCAGAAGCGTCTTGAATTCTGTCTTGAACCCCTTGATCAGATAATGATCCGCCAGCTCGCTGACATTGCTGTTCAGTTCACTGAGATACCCCAGTGCCGGCACCCGCTTGTGCATGGCGATGATCACCAGCTTGTCGCCGAACACGTTCACCTTCTGCCGAATCACGCCGATACCAAAAATCCGGTTGTTGATATCGTTGTAGTCCTTGATCAGGCTCTGCTTGAAATCCCCCAAGGATGGCATGTCCAGGTCGACCTCGATGCGTTTCGTCAGTGGTAGCGTATGGCTCGGTCCTGAAACCGGCCATTCACGCTTGCCGACAGGTGCTCGGCAAAGGCACGGCAAAACCTTGGTATACCATTTGCACTTGAAGGATCAGACTAGGCAAGCAAAAAATATCTGTCAACAAGAAAAATCGATTATTTACCATGATGTGACGCGGAGTCGAGCCCGGCGCTCCAACAGAGAGACTCGCCACCCAGGAGAGACAAGCCGCTGTCGGAGGCAGCTTTAGCTCGCGACCGCGGGGTTGCCCGGGCCGGCGATCATCGCCATGGGGCGGCCTCCGCCAAGGCGCCTGCGGCGCCAGTCGCGACGCAGAGCGGCGCTCCAACAGGGTGGAAAAAGCAGACGGCGTCGAGTCGTCGAGCCGGGCGCTCCAACAGCGAGCCAGGAGGAAAAAAGGCGTATCAAGGGAGACAACCTGGCACGCCAGGGCCTTCAAAGCGTTCGCCACCCTTGATGTGGCTGATGGCTCCACCCGCAGCCAAGAGTACCCGCTGACGCCCGGTCAGGTCGTGACGAAGGGTGATATCCCCCTTGCCGACGATCTCGGCGACGAGCTCCGGCCCTGCAGCCAGTTGGGCGTGCAGGTTGCGAATGGCCAGGCATCGCCCTGCTCGAGACGCGCGGCGTCGGCCTCTTCGATGAAGCTCAGCGGCAGGGCCCCGAAGCAGATCAGGTTCTGCCAATGGATGCGCGCGAAGCTCTTCGCCAATACCACTTGCAAACCCAGGTAGCGCGGCACCAGGGCGGCGTTCTCCCGGCTGAACCCCTGGCCATAGTTATGGCCGGCAACGATGGCGTGGCCACCATGCTCGCGGGTCGCTTCGGCACGGCGGACATAGTCGGCGTCGATGGCCTCGAAGGTGAACGGGGCCGAAGCATAGACGCTGCTCCAGTAGGGCATCACCCGCCGGCCGGCCGGCATGATGTCGTCGGTGGAGACGTTGTCGCCCGCGACCAGCAGTATCAAACGGTGCCGATATCGGCATCTGTGCCATGCTTTCCCATGGCTATGGGCTGGGCATCGGTGTGGTGCCCAGGGGTGCCATTCGACAATACGTGGGTGGACTCCGCGTAAAGGTACTGTCGATTCGCGACGACTGGGCACGACGCAAGCTCCGCATATACGTCAAGGATATCGATCGGCTCTCGATGGCAGCCAAACTGTTCGTCGACCATCTCATCGAAATGTCGGCACAACAGGAGAGTCTTGGCGTATAGAGTGGCAAAAGCCTCGATACTTGACTTCGCAGTCGCAGCATAAAAAACGTGTGCTGGCTGCTTTCTCCATTCGCGATGGCAGCGTCATGATTTGCCAATACACAAGTGCCTCGACAGGAGGTATCAATAGAGGAATGACAACAAGCATCAGCCATATCGAGCCGGGAAAACGACTGCAACGGACCGGATAAAGGCTCGAAACGATCAGGGATGATGACGACGCAAGCAATGACAAACAAGCAATGACAAAAATGCTTCCTTAACAAGACGAGGATATAACAATGAAGCACTTCTCCATGAAGGCACGCCACCTGCTTCCTGTCTCCCTTCTGGCACTTGGCAGCCTGGCCGTTACCGGCGCCCAGGCCAACACGTCCCTGAACATTGGCGCCGTGCCAACCGGCACCGGCTGGTTCTTCGGTATTTCCGAAGGCGCCCGGGTGATCAGCGCCAACACCCCCTACGAGATTACCGTGCGCGAGACCGGTGGTACCCGCGAGAATGCCATACGCCTGGCCCGCGGTGAGCTCGACCTGGCCTTCACCGAAGCCCTGGTCGGTTACGAGATGTTCAATGGTATCGGTCGCTTCGAGGACACCCCGAACCCCGAGGCCCGCCTGCTTTACTGGATCGCCCCGTCCACCATGCACTGGGCGGTACGTCAGGACAGCGGTATCGAAACCTTCGAGGAACTGAACGGCGAACGCTTCAACCCCAGCAGCATTGGCGGCGGCGGCGAGTACATCACCGAACTGGTCTTCGGCATCCTGGGGATCGAGCCCGACTTCCAGCGCATGCGCATCGACGATGCCGCCGAAGGCGTAATCGATGGCCGCCTCGCGGGCTTCAGCTACAATGGCGTGCCGCCCATCCCGGCTTTCACCGAAGTACACTCCTCACGACCGCTGCACCTGTTGTCGCTCAGCGACGAGCAGGTCGGCATGGTTACCGAGGAACTGCCGTTCCTGGCCAGCACCGTGATCCCCGCCGACACCTACCGCGACATGCCCGAAGCCACTTCGCTGGGCATCTACATGGGCGTGGCCGCCAACAGCAGCCTGGATGACGATGCCGTCTATGACATGACCAAGGCATATTGGGAAAACCATGAACAGGTGGCGGCTTCCTTCGCCCCCGCCGATGGTGTGACCCCGCAGACCGTCATCGACAACGCCACCTTCCCGCTACATGCCGGCGCACTGCGCTACTATCAGGAGATAGGGCTCGATATTCCCGAGGACATCATTCCCCCCGAAGCGCAGTAATACACAAGGCTTTGTCTGAAAAGTCGGCGAGCGAAGGCCAGACAAGGCAAAAATCGGCGAGAAGACGGAGTTTACAGGGTGTAAATGAGTACTTTGAGCCGATTTTTAACGCCGTCTGGCCGAGCATAGCCAGTTTTCGGACAGAGCCCAGCACTCCCCGCGGGCTCCGGCCTATGGGGCAATGTCAATGCCACTACCCTGACGCGCTGCCCGAGGCCCTCCTGCCATCCGGCGGCGCGGGAGTCACCCGATGGACACCCCTGAAAACTCAACAGTCGTCGAGAAATATTCGGAAGATTCTGGTAAGCGCCAGCTGTCGGGCTTCTGGTTCCTGGTAACACGCCTGGCAGCAGTGTCCATGGCCCTGTTCCATCTCTACACCGCCCTGACCGGGCCGGTGAACACCCAGAATGCCGTCCATCTGCTATTCGCGCTGCCGCTGATCTTCCTGGCCTACAACTGCCGAGTTCGTGACGCCAACCGGATCCCCTGGTACGACATCATTCCCATCGTCCTCGGCATCGCCGTGAGTGCCTACTACGTGATGCACTTCGACCGCATCATCTACCAGTTGGGCTATCTGATGCCCACCACGCTGGACCTGTTCTTCGGCATCGTCGCCATCCTGCTGTTGCTGGAGGCGTGCCGTCGCGCCATCGGCCTGGCTTTCCCGATCCTGGTGCTGATTGCCCTCTCCTACGCCTACTTCGGACATCACCTCCCCGGAGTCTGGGGCCATGGTGGTTTCCGCTGGGACGACCTGGTGGCCACCTTTTACATGAGCCCCACCGGGGTCTACGGCAGCCTGATGCGCACCTCATCGACGGTGATCGTCATTTTCATCATGTTCGGTGCCCTCCTGGTCACCACCGGTGGCGGCGACACCTTCATGCGCCTATCAAATTCCGTCACCGGACGCATGGCCGGTGGCCCGGCCAAGGCCGCCACCCTGTGCAGCGCGCTGTTCGGCAGTATCAGCGGCAGCACCGCCGCCAACGTTGCCACCACCGGCGTGTTCACCATCCCGATGATGAAGAAGAACGGCTACAGTGCGCGCTTCGCGGCCGCCACCGAGGCCTCGGCCTCCACCGGTGGCCAGATCCTGCCCCCGGTCATGGGCGCCGCCGCCTTCGTCATGGCCGACGTCATTTCGGTCAGCTATCTGGAAATCATCAGTGCCGCACTGATCCCGGCCCTGCTGTTCTACCTCGCCATCTGGATGAGCGTTCACTTCGAAGCCAAGCGCCTGGGCCTCAACCCGATGCCCAAGTCGGAACGCCCAACCCTGCGCCAGGGCCTACTCAATATCGAAACCCTGGTGATCCCGCTGGCGGTACTGATCACCCTGTTGGTGATGCGCTATACCCCGACCACCTCTGCCGTGGCCGCCTACTTCACCGCCATGGCACTCTACCTGTTCTCCTGGCGCAGCCCCGGCACCTTCAGGGAGCGTGTGACGAAGCTGCCCGCCGCCCTGGAGGCCGGCGCCATGACCGCCGCCATGATCGCAGTCATCATCGGCGGCGTGGCGATCATCGCCTCGGTCATCAGCCTGACCGGCCTCGGTCTCAAGGTCTCGTCGGTGATCCTGGCGGTCAGCGGCGGCGACGTGCTGATCACCCTGCTGCTGGCGATGGTGGTCGCGATCATCCTCGGCATGGGCCTGCCCACCGTGGCAGCCTACATGCTGGCCGCCTCCGTGGTCGCCGCGGCCTTCATCCAAGCCGGGCTGCCTAGCCTGTCGGCACACCTGTTCATTCTTTACTTCGCCATCCTCTCCGGGGTCACCCCGCCGGTGGCACTGGCCGCCTACATCGGCAGCGCCATCGCCGGCTCACACTGGTTCCGCACCGCGCTGACCGCGACCAAGATCTCGCTGGGCGGTTTCCTGATTCCCTACATGTTCATCTACCATCCGCCCTTGCTGGGTAACGGTACGGCGCTGGAAATCACAGTTGCCGTGGGCTCCAGCGTACTTGGTATCATCGCCCTGGCCGCCTCGACCATCGGTTTCTTCCTGCGGCCCTGCTCGTGGCTCGAACGTGGCCTGTTGCTGGTGGCGGCGCTGACGCTGATCAACGGGCGGATGATCACCGATGTCGTCGGTATCGCCCTGATCGGTAGCCTGTTCGCCTGGCAATACCTGCAGATCCGCAACACCCTGAGTACGGCGACTGACACCGCTACCCACAAGGAGCCCGCACGATGAAGATCGT
Source organism: Billgrantia endophytica (assembly GCF_002879615.1). Classification (GTDB taxonomy): domain Bacteria; phylum Pseudomonadota; class Gammaproteobacteria; order Pseudomonadales; family Halomonadaceae; genus Halomonas; species Halomonas endophytica. The sequence goes on along the minus strand of NZ_PNRF01000041.1, from coordinate 64,211 downwards.
GATCCCCGACGACTATCAGGACTGCGTTCGCACGCTGGACGCCTTCAGCAAGCTCGAGGACCATGAGGTCACGGTGTTCAACGACACCGTGACCGACCTGAACACACTGGCCGAGCGCTTCCGCGACGCCGAGGCACTGGTGCTGATTCGCGAACGCACCCCGATCACCGCCGAACTGCTGGCGCGTCTGCCCAACCTCAAGGCGATCAGCCAGACCGGCGGCGGCGCGGCCCACGTGGATATGGACGCCTGCCGGCGGCAAGGCGTCACGGTCATGGCCGGCACCGGTTCGCCCCATGCCGCCGCCGAACTCACCTGGGGGCTGGTACTGGCCGCCATGCGCCATATTCCCGAGGAATCAGCCAATCTCAAGGCCGGCCGCTGGCAGCGCACCCTGGGCACCGGACTCAAGGGCCGCACCCTGGGTATCTTCGGCTACGGCAGGATCGGCCAGCTGATGGCCCGCTACGGCCAGGCCTTCGAGATGAACGTGCTGGTATGGGGCCGCGAAAGCACCCGGGCACGCGCCGCCGAGGCGGGTCTGGCGGTGGCCGCCAGCCAGGGGGAGCTGTTCGACCGCAGCGACGTGCTCAGCCTGCACCTGCGCCTGAACGCCGGCACCCGCGGCATCGTCACCGCCGAGGATCTTGCCCGCATGAAACCCAGCGCCCTGCTGGTCAACACCAGCCGCGCGCCGCTAATCGAGGCCGGTGCCCTGGAGGCGGCCCTGCGCGCCGGTCGTCCCGGCCGGGCCGCGGTGGACGTATTCGACGAGGAACCAGTGGCCCGCCACCCGCTACTCGATCTGCCCAACTTCCTGGCCACGCCGCACCTCGGCTACGTGGAAAAGGACAGCTACGAGCTCTACTTCGGCGACGCCTTCGACAACGTGCTCGCCTTCGCCGCCGGCAAGCCCGCCAAGAACCTTGCCGAATGAACTGAAGCCGGAGCATGGAGAAATGCCAATGCGAATCACGCGAGGACAGCCTCGATCCAAACGGCCTCGCCCATGAAGTGATCACCGCCTACCGCGAAGAGCAGGCCGGAGGCTGAGCACCAGCCAATGGCCATGACAGCAACACGAGAACAACAGGAGAGATCGCATGACACGCCGCTCGTTCTTCACCCACCGTTACACACCGCTGGCCGCTGCCGTGCTGGCCGCCAGCCTGGCCGCGCCGGCCGTCGCCTCCGAGGCGGTCAGCATCGGTGTGGCCCCTGCCGCCTCGGGCTGGTACTTCGGTTACTCGGAACTGTCGCGCATCGTCAGCGCCGACTCGCCACTGGAGGTCTCGGTGCGCGAAACCGGCGGCTCCCGGGAAAACACCATCCGCCTTGGCCGCGGCGAGATCGACCTGGCGCTGGTGGACGCCCCGGGTGCCCACGAGGCCTACAACGGCGAGGGCCGCTATGAGAACGACACCATGGAAGGGCTGCGAATGGTGCTGTGGGTGGCACCATCCACCATGCACTGGGCGGTGCGTCAGGACAGCGGTATCGAGACCTTCGAGGATCTGGATGGCGAACGCTTCAACCCCAGCAGCATCGGCGGCGGTGGCGAATACATCACCGAGCTGGTGTTCGACGCCCTGGGCATCGCCCCGGACTACCAGCGCATGAGCATGAGCGATGCCGCCGACGCCGTGGTCGACGGGCGCATCATCGGTTTCAGCTACAACGGCATCCCGCCCATCCCGGCCTTCACCGAAGTGCACTCCTCACGGCCGCTGCACATCCTCTCGTTCAGCGACGAGCAGATCGAGACGGCCACCGAGGCGCTGCCGTTCCTGTCCCGCGCGGTGATCCCGGAGGGCACCTATCGCGACATGTCGGAAGCCACCACGCTTGGCACCTACATCGGCATCGCCGCCACCGACAGCCTCTCGGAGGAGGCCGGCTACGAGTTCACCCGCGCCTACTGGGAGAATATCGAAAGCCTGGGCAACACCTTCGCCCCGGCAGAGGGGATGACCGCCGAGATATCGGTGGAGAACACCACCACGCCGCTCCATGCCGGCGCCCTGCGCTACTATCGCGAGATCGGCATCGACGTGCCTGACGAACTGGTGCCGCCGGAAGCCCGGTAACTATTCCAGCGACCACGACGCGCCACAGATGCCAACGGCGGGTCATGATCCGCCGTTGGCGTTCCCGCGAGTGCCCGAGGCCTAGCGTGGAGCGCCGCCCGAAGCCGAGGGCTCCGGCCGTGTCACCAGCCATGCGGCCACCGCGACCAGCACCGCCACGATCGCCCAGCGCAGCCACCCTTCACCCAGGTGGATGATCAGGAACAGCGCACTGGCCGAGATCATGCCCACCGCCACGAACTTGGCCCGCCGGGGTATTGCCCGTTCCCGCTCCCAGTCATTCAGCAACGGGCCGACATAGCGCCGCGAGCGAATCCAGGCCTCGAAACGCGGAGAGCCCTTCGACGCGCAATATACCGCCGCCAGCATGAACTCGGTGGTCGGCAGCAGTGGCAGAAACAGCCCCAGAAAGCCGACCCCGAAACTCAGGGCGGCCAACCCCACCCAACATATCCGCACCAACGTCATCGGCTCGCCCCTCCCCTTGCCAAATGTGTCACATAAAGGAGTAACGAGTGAGAAGTGCCTATCCATCACATCAGGAGGCCAACAGTGCCGCGATGACACCGAAAGCAAGCAGAATCAACATACCGCCGCAGACTCTCTCCAGCCACGGCAGCATGCGGGAGAAGCTCCGCAACACCAGCGGATTGCCGATCATGGCCGCCACCAGCAGATCCCACAGCAGCACGATGCCGAACATCCACGCGCCATAGGCCACCTTCCAGGCCGCGCTGGCGTAGGGGCCGCTCAGCATGGCGGCCATGCCAGCCAGTTCGGCGAGCGAGGGGGTGTCCATCCGTTCGTGCCGCAGGAAATCCATTACCGGCGAAAGACGGCCATGAATGGCCGGATCGCTCGACGGAGTGGCGACCGGCTGCCCGTGAGCGCCATCGCAGTCACCGATGAATCCGATCAGCGCGGCTTCCTTGTCATGTACGCTCGCCTCCGAGAACAGCAACGCATTGAGGCGGCAGAAGCGGGTATACACCCAGGCATCGTTGGCCAAGCGGATCGGCTCGCCCTGCATGTCGACCGGGCGTGCCTTGGCCCCCTCCTGCCTCACCGAGTACAGCCATTGCGCATCCAGGTGCAGCATCTGGTAGCTCCACGCCTCCTCGGGCATCGGGTTGCAGGCATGCACGCGCCGGGGCGGCACGAATACCACCGCCCCGGCGTGGAGAGTGGTCAATCCATCGCCCGTGCCGGAGAACACGCTGACACCATGATCGACCGCACCGATGGAATAGGTCGGATGGCTATGCGGCCGGTAGCATGCCCGGCTGTGGCAGGCACGCCGGCTCTCGACGTAAGGCATGGCGGGATCGCGCCAGAATTCGGTGCTTGCGTTCATCGATCACCTCCCGATAACGGACGGCCTGGGCATGCCGTGCTCCGATTGAATTGAGAATGAGAATCAAGAAATGTTAGTATGCATCCACCGTGCGCGCCTGCACCCCAGCCCGCGACCACCTTCGGGAGGATGCCACCTTGGCCAGCAAAGCCAGCTACCGTTTCTTCGATCTCACCCTCTCCCGACGCACCCAGGTCAGTCCCTCCCTGGTGTGTTTCACGTTCACCGGCCCCGAGCTCGACCGCATGGCCGCCCATGCGCCGGATCAACGGGTCAAGCTGTTCTTTCCCCAATCCGACGCGGCGCGAACCGCCCTGAACGATGTCGCCGACCAGGGGCTTGCATGGTACGACGCCTACCGTGCCTTGCCCGAGGCCCGGCGCGCACCCATGCGCACCTACACCATTCGCGCCCTGCGTTCCGAACCCGCCGAGGTCGACATCGAGTTCGTGCTGCATGGCGACAACGGCCCGGCCTCGCGCTGGGCGATGACGGCGCGCCCCGGCGACCGGCTCACCATCATCGCCCCGGACGCTTCCTTCGAGGGCGAATCCGTCGGCTTCGAATGGAAGCCGCCGCGCCACCTGCGACGCCTGCTGATCGTCGCCGACGAAACCGCGTTGCCAGCGGCAACGGGCATCCTGGAAACCCTGAATACGCAGCCCTCTCGCCCCCGGGTCGAGGCCCTGCTCGAAGTCCCGCTGAGCGCCGATATCCAGCCGATCGCGTCCACGGCCCATCTGCACTGGCTGCCGCGCGACAGCCAGCCCGGCTGCGCCCATGGTGAGCTGCTGGCCCGTGCGGTGCGCGACATCGACCTGCGCGAGGTGATCGAGGCCATGGGCGGCAAGCATCCTCCTTCCTCTCATGACGACGCTCCCGACATTGACGTCCAACCGCTCTGGGAAACCGCCGAACTGGAGGAGAACGACGCCTTCTACGCCTGGATCGCGGCGGAATCCAAGGCTGCGGTCGCGATACGCCGCTACCTGACCGACGAATGCGGGCTGCCCAAGCGCAACGTTACCTGCATGGGCTATTGGCGCCTGGGGAAGGTGGTCGGCTAAAGTGACAGAAACAGCCCCAGGAGGCCGACTCCGAAACTCAGGGCGGCCACATCAGTCTCTTGGCTATGTGGCGTCCCGAGCACACCCGGCATTGGCAGCGTAGGGTGTGCAGAAATCAGGGGGTCATTACAAGGAGGCCAACAGTACCGCGATGACACCGAATCATGGCGCCCGTTAGCCATCCGTGCCAAAATTCAAGGGTTACACAAATGAGAGGTTTTCCCATGGATCTCCAGAAAATTGAGGATGAAGCCCTCCACCTTCCGAAGGAGGAGCGGGCACAACTGATCCAGCGATTGGTCTTGAGTCTGGAATCTCCGTCGGAAGAAGAGCTTCGGTCCGACTGGTTGCTCGAGACTAGGCGTAGGGCAGAAGAACTTGATAGCGGATCAGTTCAGGCCGTGCCTGGTGATGATGTTATGAGGAAGGCTCGAGCACTGATCAGATGAATTATTCCTTTCACCCGGCAGCGGAAGCCGAGTTCCTGGAATCAGTCGGATATTACGAATCGAAGGTTCCTGGATTGGGTGGTGCCTTCATAGAAGAATTCGAGGCCTTGGCCATGGTGATTGGCGAATCACCAAAAGCTTGGCAAGTTGAACTTGAGCCAGATATTCGCAGAGCCCCCCTTCACCGATTTCCATTATCCATCATTTATCGAGAAAATATAGCGGTTTTCAGATTCTGGCTGTTGCCCATGGCCGGCGACGTCCGCAATACTGGCTGGGAAGGATTTAACAACCAGCGCCGTAATCATTCTTCGGGTTAGCATGGCCTAGACTGATTTCCCACTAGCAGGCCCCCTGTCGTTTAACTAAATCTGTGATAAATTTACGGAAGGATTAGTTAAGAGCAAGGAGAAAAAGCGATGGGCTATATCAGACTCGAGCCGGAGCAGGCGCGAGTGTTCATCAATGCCAGACAACATTGAAGTGGCCGATAGGAAATCCCGGCGATAGAGTCTGAAGGTCAGCCAAGTGTAACCACTACTTTTAACAGGGTTTGACATGAGACAAGACAACTACACCGATGTATTACAAGACAGTGAGATTCCAGACAATATCTCCAAAGAAAAAATGATATTGCTGCTCGATAGCATGGTCAAGGATATTTTTCTTGAGACGTTTACACGGGCTTTTGGAAAGCCAGACAAAACCGTCAAAGAAAAGATTTCCAAAGCCCATCTTGCCGAAGTCAAGGAATGGATCCCCAATATCGTGGATGCTCAAGAACCGAGTGATGTCTTTGTATCATCGCTTGAGCGAGCGATTGCAAAATTTGGTGCTGATGTCATCAACCGTAAACATGATGGCCGCGCGAGAAAGTCGCCCGATACCGGGCACGTTTACGCGCCCCATCCAGATCTGGGTGCCGGACGTGCGTTCCGCTGCCTTCCAGGCGGAAGCCCACCGACAATCCCAAGCGGTGGCCACCAGCCGCGACGCCGCGGGCGACCAAGCCTTCATCGACTCGCTCTCGGAATGGGACGACTCGCCATGGAAAAGCGATGAATGAAGCGCGGTGAAATCTGGACCGCCTCCGGCGGCAACACTTCTGCGGGCAAGCCGCGCCCGGTCGTGATCGTGCAGGACGACAGCTTCGACGCCACGGACTCCATCGTCATCTGTGCCTTTACCACCAGCCCAACGGAAGCCCCACTGTTCCGCCTGCACGTGGAGCCCAGTTCTCTCAACGGGCTACGCACCCCCTGCCGCTTGATGGCAGACAAGATCACCACCCTGCCGAAAGCCAAACTCGGCAACCGCATCGGCCGGCTCGACGATGAAGACATGGTGAGACTCAACCAGGCTCTGCTGGTCTTTCTCGGCCTTGCCGCATCGCCCCGGCGACGCTGACCCCGCCAACATCCTGACCCAGCGCCGCCGGAAGCAGTGGCGGAGTACTTCGCGGGCACGCGCACCGTCTTCGACCTGCCCCTCGATTACATCGGCGCGCCCTTCCAGTGCCGAGTCTAGGAACAGTTGAGCCGCATTCCCTATGGAGAAACGTGCGTTACGCGGAGTCGCGGCGGAATCCAAGGCTGCGGTCGCGATACGCCGCTACCTGACCGACGAATGTGGGCTGCCCAAGCGCAACGTCACCTGCATGGGCTATTGGCGCCTGGGGAAGGTGACTCTCACCGCCCCTCTTCACGCCGTAGTTCAACGACCCAGGACCCGACAATTACCCAAAATACCCCGCCACCCGTTCGATATCGCCGTCGTCGAGCACGCCCGCCTGCCAGCGTAGCGACAGCCAGGCGAGCAGATAGTCGTAGCGGGCGCGGGCCAGGTCGCGCAGTGCCTCGTAACGCTCGCGCTCGGCGATCAAGGCATCGAGGTTGGTGCGCTCGCCGCCGAGAACGCTGCGCCGGGTCGCCTCCACGCGTCCCGTGGCGGCCTCGACGGCATCGCGATAGGCGGCGATACGACGCTGGCTGCTGCGGGTCATGCGGTACTGGCGTTCCAGGTCGGCGAGCAGGTCCAGGGTCGCGGCGTCCAGCTCATGGCGCGTCCGCTCGAAGGTGCTGTCCGCCTGGCGGCTGGCCGCCACCACCCGGCCACCGGCATACAGCGGCACGTTGACCTCGACGCCCACGCTGTCGGTGTCGTAGCGCTGGCCGACCACGTTCTCCGAGTCCGAGTCGGTGATCTGGCTACGCGCGAACAGTCGTACAGTGGGCAGGTGCCCGGCACGCTGCCGGTTGAACTGCTGACGCGCCGCATCGAGCATGCTGCGCTGGGCGGCCAGCTCGGGGTTGTGCGCCAGCGAATGCTCGCGCCACTGCTCCAGCGTCACCGACTCATCGTCCAGCGTCATCGATTCATCACCCACGTCGATGTCCTCGCCACGCAAGGGGGCCAGCGACGATGAGATGACCGTCGCCCCGGTCAGTGCCCGCAGGGCATTGCGCGCATCGAGCAGGCGATCCTCGGCCTCGATCAATCGCGCCTCGACGATACGCGACTGTGCCTCGATCTCCAGTTGATCGGTGCGCGTGCCTTCGCCACGCTCGACGAAGCGCTGGCTACGCTGCGCCTCCTCCTCCAGGGAGCGCCGGTGCGCCTCGGCCAGGCTCACCTCGTCCTCGGCATACAGCACCTCGGTATAGGCTTGCAGCACCCGCACCGCCAGCGCCTGGCGGGCCCGCTCCAGGGTCAGGCCGGCGGCCTCGGCACGCGCCCGGCCTTCCCGGTACTGGGCGAAGGCCGCGGCATCGAACAGCGGCTGGGTCAGGGTGAAACCGGACGTGTAGCTGGAGTAGTCGAGATCCTCGGTCGTCTCGCCCAGCGGCGTGCTCTGACGCACCTCCGACCAGTTGCGCGCCCGCGTATAGCGATAGTCCAGACGCGGCAGCAGTGCCGCACGCCCCAGCACCCGCTCCTGCTGACCGGCCGCGCTTTCGCTCTGCGCCGCCAGCCAGGTGGGATCGTGGCGTAGCGCCATGTCATAGACCTCACGGAAATCCAGCGCCAGCGCCGGTGATGCAAGGCCGCCGCACCACAGCGCCAGCCATGACGTCGCCCATACGCGCCATACCTGATTCATGCATCCCCCCAGGCGGTGCGTGCCCTATCCATCAGCGGCTTGAACAGGTAATTGAGCAAGGTGCGCTCGCCGGTACGCACGAAGGCCTCCACCGGCATGCCCGCCCTCAGCGGCTCGCTGCCCAGCACCTGCAAATCCTCCGCCGCCACCTCCACGTAGACCCGGTAGTACGGCAAGCCACTGCGCTCGTCGACCAGGCGGTCGGCGGAAACCTGCGTCACCTCGCCCGATACGCGCGGCGTGCGGCTGCGCTCGAAGGCCGTGAACATCAGTTCCACCGGCAGGCCGGCATGCACCCTGTCGACCTGCTCCACCGGCAACTGCCCCTCAACCAATAAAGGCTCGCCCTCCGGCACGATCTCCATCAGCAAGGCGCCGGGCTGCACCACTCCCCCCTCGGTATGCAGCGCCAACCCCACCACGATGCCCGACATCGGTGCCCGCAACTGCGTATGCGCCAGGTCGAAGCGCGTCGTCGCCAGGCGTCCGGCCAGCTCCTGCCCGCGCAGGCGGGCCTGGGCCAGGGCATCGCGAACCTCGCGCTGATATTCGTCGCGGCGCTGGGTCGTGCGCAGTTGCAGCTCGTCGATCTGGCGACGGGTCTGCTCTAGCGTGCCGATATCGGCGGCGATGTCACTCTGGAGTTGGGCATACGAGCCCTCGACCTCGAGCAGCCGGTTGCGAGGAATGTAGCCCTCGCTGGCCAGCTCGCGCAGGTTGTCGCGCTGCTCGCCCAGCATCTCCAGGCGAATGCGTTTCTGCACCAGCGAGGATTCCAGGCCCGAGGCAAGCGAGCGCTGCCCCGCCAGGTTGGCCTCGATACCGCCCAGTTCCGACCGCAGCGCGGCACGCCGGCTGGCGAACAGCTGTCGCTGCAGCTCCAGCACGGTCAGCAGCTCCACGTCAGCGGTGGACGCCAACCACTCGGGATACTCGATACGCTCATGGCCATCGCGCTCGGCCTCGAGGCGCGCGGCTTCGGCAAACGCGGCACCGTGCTGCACGTTCAAGGTATCCGCCTCGCTGCGCAGCCGTGTCGCGTCCAGGCTGACCAGCGTCTGGCCCCGGGTCACGCTATCGCCCTCGCGTACCCACAGCCGCTCGACGACGCCGCCGGTGGGGTGCTCCACCGCCTGTCGGTTGCCCGATACCACCACGGTGGCCGGCACCGCCACGCCATTGTCCAGCGGTGCCAGCGCCGCCCAGGTCAGAAAGCCGGCAAACCCCAGCAACAGCAACCAGCCACCGAGGCGCCTCGGCCGGCGCTGACGACGCTGGGCCAGCGCCTGCCAATCGGGCGTCGTCGGCTCCATCGTGGGGCGCAACGTCTTGCGCTCGTCGAGAGTGCTCATGCACGCCCTCCCTGGCCACCCACGGCAGCCGTCTCGACGCTCTTATCCCTCGGGTTGGCGCCGTCCTTCGTCGAGGCATCGCCCATGGCGTAGGTGCCGTTCATGGAACCGTTCATGGAATAAGGACTCTGCGCCATCAACGTCGGGCCGCTCGCCGCCGGCTGACGCGACGCGGCAATCGCCTGCAGTACCTCCTGGGTCGCCCCGAACTTGTGCAGGCGACCTTCACGCAGCACCAGCAGATGCGTGGTGGCCTTGAGCACCGTGGGGCGGTGAGTGATCAGCACCACCGTGACGCCACGTTCGCGCAGCCGGCCCAGCGCCTCCAGCAAGGCCTTCTCGCCGGCCTCGTCGAGGTTGGCGTTGGGTTCGTCCAGCACCACCAGCGCCGGTGGGCCATACATCGCCCTGGCCAGGCCGATGCGCTGGCGCTGCCCACCGGACAGCCCCTGGCCGCCATCGCCCAGCGGCGTGTCGTAGCCCTGCGGCAGGGCCAGGATCATCTCGTGCACGCCGGCATCCTTGGCGGCGGCGATCACCTTGTCGGCATCGGGCTCGGCGAAACGCGCGATGTTCTCGGCGACGCTGCCGGCGAACAGTTCCACCTCCTGGGGCAGATAGCCGAGATGCGGCCCCAGCCGGGCCTTGTCCCAGCGCTGGATCTCGGCGCCGTCGAGGCGCACCGTGCCGATCCTCGGCGTCCACACCCCCACCAGCAGCCGCGCCAGGGTCGACTTGCCGGAGCCAGACGGGCCGATCACGCCGAGCACCTCGCCCGGCGCCAACCGGAAGCCGACCTGCACCAGCGTCGGCACCTTGCCGCCCGGCGGCACCGCGCTGAGCGGCTCCACCGTCAATTCACCGCTCGGCGCCGGCAGTTCCATGCCGGGCCGGCGCGGCGGATGCGCCTCCAGCAACGCCACCAGCCGCTGGTAGGCAAGCCGTGTCGAGGACCACTGCCGCCAGGCACTGATCACCTGATCGATGGGCCCGAGCACGCGTCCCATCAGGATCGAGCCGGCGATCATCGTCCCCGGGCTGATCTGGCCCGCCACCGCCAGCCACGCACCCAGCCCCAGCACCAGCGACTGCAGCGCCACCCGCAGGCTCTTGGAGAGGGACGTGATCAGCGCCGTGCGCTCGCTGGCCAGGCCTTGCAGGGCCACGAAGCCACCGTGCAACCGGAACCAGCGCCGCGCCAGCGCATCCAGCATGCCCATCGACTCGATCACCTCCGCATGGCGCAGCTGCGCCTCGGCGCTGGCACTGGCCTGGACCGACAAACCGCCCGCCTCGCGCAGCGGCGGCTGGGACAGACGTTCGTTGAGCCACGCCAGGGCGATCAGCAGCAGCGCCCCGACCAGCGCCAGGCAGCCGATCCAGGGGTGGAACAGGAACATCACCAGTAGATAGAGGGGAAACCAGGGGGCATCGAAGAAAGCGAACACCGCATTGCCGGTGATGAACTGGCGCAGCGAATCGAGATCCCGCGTGGCCTGGCCGGCCTGCGCTCCCTGCCCACCCAGGCCACGCTCGAAGGCCGCGCCATAGACCCGCTCGCCAAGCCGGGCGTCGAGCCGCTCGCCGATATGGATCACCGCCAGGCTGCGCACGTACTCCAGCGCGCCCATCAGCGCCAGCAGGCCCACCGCCATCAGCGTCAGCAGCAGCAGCGTGGTGGTATTGCCCGAGGCCAGCACCCGGTCGTAGACCTGCAGCATGTAGAGCGGCGGCACCAGCATCAGCAGGTTGATCACCGCGCTGAAGGTACCCACGCTGCGAAAGCCGCCGCGATAGGCGCCCAGGGCGGCGCGAATCTCGTTACGCGGCTGGCCTTGCGAAGGATTCATCGTTGGTGGCCCCCGAAAAAGTCGTCAAGACACAACGAACCGCCGTCAAGGCGATTCGCATGAAATCGTCATCCACTCATCTCGGGTCACGTTTTGCGTATTTATATGGTTGTTATGCTTGACACCGCGCCAGCGGTGGTGAAAATGCCCAGACACCGCGCCCCGGGCGCAAGGCCCGTGGCGCGGTGATACTTCTCTTTCTTGGCAAGGGGTTTCCCCTTGCTTTTTTTATTATATGGCGATGCTCAGGCAGCCAGGGCCAGGTCGAAGTCGCTGACTTCGGTCACGCCAGTGACGGATGCCGGCCCAGCCAAGCCGGCAAGCTCTAGCTCGGCGAAGGTGGAGTCAACCGTCAGGTTGTAGTCGGCGAGGATATCGTTGATGACATCCGCCAGCGCATCCGTCTCGCCTCCCATCAGACCCCATACCACTTCGTGGACGACATTAGCCTGGCCCTCGCTCAGCTCCCCGAACAGGTCGAGGCCGCTGATGTCGAGATAGGTCTCGCCAAGGGCGAAGTTGCCATCGCCTGTTTCGTCCCACTGTTCCAGCCCGGTACCGAACTCCAGGGAGTCCAGCGAGCCATACAGGGTATGGAAAGGTACTCCACCGAACAGCGTGTAGGTCAACTCGCTGCCCTCCGCCGCACCGGCGATAAACGAGAAGTCCTCGATATCATCAAGCTCGGAGACAATAGCGTACTGGGTGCCAGACAACGGCCCCGGGAAGGTATCTTCGCTATTGAACCAGCTGTTGAACTCATGCCCGTCCTGGGCGAAGAAGTCGCTGAAATCGGCGAAGAAGTCCGCCAGGGTGCTGGAAGCGGTCAGATCACCGCCGTACTCTACAAAAAAGGACATGGTTACATCTCCTGTGTTGCCCTATTGAATGGAGCATGATGCTCCGCCATTCTGACCACCGGATACAGCTGTCCGGTGGCCGGAATTCTGGTGTCCGACTCCATCAGAAGCGATACTCGACCCCCGCGATTACCGTACGCCCCGGCGACGGGCTTAGTACTTGCACGTCGCCCATGGGGATGCCGTAGGCCTCGTCGCGCAGGTTATCCACGGCCAGATTGAGTCGTAGATTGTCCGTCGGGGCATAGACGGCATAGAAGTCGGTGACGTTATACGGCTGAATGGTGCCATCACGAGTGGAGTTATAAACGCCTACATCCGAGAGCAACTGCTTATGCCCCGAGGAGTAGCGATGGCGCAGCCCGAAGTCCAGGCGCTGGTCAAAGGCTCGGGCACCCAACTGTAGTGTATAAACCTGCCGTGGCGGCTTGGGGTAATACCATAATCCAACACTATTGCATGTTGTTTCATATCTTGGGTTGTTCGAGGGTTGGCAGCTGTTTTCGCCGAGAGTATTCGCGTCATAAATCAAGTTGGAAGACATATCAGTATCGGTATAGCTTGCCCGGCCATACACCCTGCCGGTGTCGTAGCTCAGCTCGATCTCGAATCCCTCGCTGTCCACTGGCGAATCGACATTGACAAAGCCCATCAATTGAAGCGAAGTCAGACAATTTCCATTGGCTCTGGGCGGGCATACCTGTGCCATGCCCATAAAGTCTTTGGTGCGGGTAGTGAAGTAGCTGATGTTGGCGCGCAACCGGTCGCCATCGAACAACAAGTCATCGAAGATCAGGTTGCTGCCTACCTCCCAGGTGTCCGAGCGCTCCGGGTTGAGATTAGTGTTAGGAAAGACCCGGGTCCCATCATTGACATAGCGATGATCGCCACCCACCAGGGCCTGGGTGATCGTCGGTGGCCGCCAGCTCTTGCCCCAGTTGGCATAGAGCTGCCAGTGTTCTAAGGGCTTGACCGCAATGCCAAAGTTGGGCGAGAAGGCGCCATCTGACGCATCGGCTTCGGCGTACTGTTCGCGCTGGCCGACTGGTAAAAGCGGGTTTTCGTATTCCGTTTCTCCTTTCAGCTTATAGTGATCGTAGCGTAAGCCGGCTTGCAGGGTAAGCCAGTCATTATGCTCGAAGCGCAGTGCGCTGAAGGCGTTGCCGAGCCAGCGCTCCCCGTCGGGGTTCATGCGCTCAAGCGAGCCGGCATAGTCGATATTGGTCTCCCGCGACCCGGTGGCGCTGGGCGAGGTCTCGTCTTTGCTGAGGTCGACACCATAGTTCCAGGCCACGTCGAAGCCGGGAATGGCGAAGCGGGCGTTGTTCTCCGCGGTCAGCCCGTAGGTCTCGGTGCGGGTACGCGAAGCGAAGCCACCGGGCATAAAGGGCAAGGCAGCGTCTGGCATGCCTTCATTGCGGTCGGGAAGCTCCTGATCGTTGCGTGTATCGACGTAGTAGAGCTGGGTATCCACCGCGAGCCAGTTGCTGTCCGGGCGCCATTCGTGGCCAAGGGTAAAGGTGCTGGTCTCGACCCTGTTGCTGGTGGGGAAAACTTCAATGTCATCAGGGTGACTATAACCAAGGCTCGATGATGCCGTATCGAACTCGAACTCACTGCGCAGCGCGCTCAGGCGCAGGCGCTGGGTGTCGGTGAGGCGTAGGCTGCCCTTGAGCAGACCGCTGCGCCGCTCCTGGCGTGTAATCGCGACGAGATCCCCTTCGTTGCCGAAGCTGTCATTGCGTGGATTGTTGTAACTATAATTTACTCGCCCGAACTGTCCGCGACTACCGGCCCTGAACTCACCGCTGCGCATCTGGCTATAGCCAGCCAGCAGTTCGGCGTCATTCCTGGCCCTGAGCGCGCCCACCACACTGCCATTGAAGTCATTGCCCTGGCTGTACTTGCCCACCCCGGTCGAACCGCGCAGCCGGACGCCTCTGTCTTCCCCTGGAGCGACGATGTCATTGACGTCCACGGTGCGGAAGTTGGCGCTGCCGGCGAGCGTGCCGCCGCTGCCCAGCGATGCGGAGGGTCCTTTCTCAATGGTGACGTCGCCGATGAACTCAGGGTCGATGAAGGCTTCGCCGTTACGCTGCTGGTGGCCACTGATCGCATAGTTCTGCCGGGCGCCGTCGACCATCATATTGACGCGGCCAAAATCCTGCATGCCGCGGATGTTGAGCGCCAACCCCGGTGTCTGGTAGTTCATCGAGGCGTTGACCCCAGACGTCTCCTGCAGGATTTCCGCGATGTGTCTTGGCGGGTGCCGGTCGATCTGCTCGCGGGTGATCACACTGACCGAGCGCGGCTCCTGGTAGACCCAGTCGTCACCGATGCGGTCGGCCTCCACTGTCAGGGTATCCAGGCCGACCTGATCGCCTACGGTGGTCATCGTGGCCGGCTGCGGCTCGACAAGTTCGGCGGTGCGTTCGTTGCGGTATTCGATGGCAAGCCCGCTATCGGCCAGCAGCCCCCGCAGCGCCTGGTCGGCGGTCATCTCGCCGCTGAGGGCCGGCGCCGTGCCGTCGATGGCCCGGGCATCCGGCCTCAGCACGGAAATGTTGGTGATGCCGGTGAATTCACCCAGCGAGTGGAGCAGCGGCTGCTCCGGCAGGTCGAAACGGTAGACCTGCTGGGCCGGCTGTTGTGTGTCGCCGGCGTTACGCCCGGCCTCCGCCCCCGGCGGTTGCGACTGGGCCTGGGCTTCCGTTGCCAGCATGGCCAGCAGCACGGCCATGCCAACCTGCCCTAGCCCCCTGCGCTGTAAAAGTCCCTTACTCTCCAGTACGGAGGCGCCCCCTGCACCTCTCGATCGTTTGTCGCCCTTGCGTTGCATATCGAGTAAAGCTCCTCTCGGACCTCATGCGAATGATTATGTTTCTCACATAAGTACCAACGTCCGGGCGCTTTACTTTCCTCAAGAAATTTTTCGCCGACTGTTTTCACTGCCCTTGTCCAACGCTCATGGACACCTCGATAGGGGATGATCCTTGCCAATGGGGCCCCTTGTAGAAGCCTCTACGGCAGCGTCACGCTCGAAGCATGGAGAAGGCCCGCAACCAAGCCGTCTGTGCTGGGGGCCTTATCCGTGTGGTCAGCTCGTTGCTCATGCATCGCATGCGCCTGAAAAGCACAAATGGTCTTATATGACCATTTTTATGCTATAATTGGTCATATCCAACCATTATGTAAATTTTCAGGAGGCGACGGAATCATGTCCTTCGTGCATCTGCTCTATTCACCGGCGGAGCTGGCCCGAGACGTTGGTAATAACGCCAAGGCCCTGCGCCTATCGAAGAACCTTTCGCGCAAGACGCTGGCCAGAAAATCGGGCGTTTCGGAGTCAACGATCAAGCGATTCGAGATGACTGGAGCGATCACTTTGGAAGCAATGATCCTTCTGGCAGCCAGCCTCGATGAACTGACGGCAATCTCAAAGCTCTTCAAGCCTGACCACCCCAACACATACGAAGAACTCAAAAACTCCAAGCGCAAACGGGGGACGAAATGAAACCCAAAAAACTGCAACACACGGAGTCCCTGACGGTGTTGAAAAGTGGAGTCAAGGTTGGAGAACTTTACAGAGCTGAAGGTAGAGGGATCTATTTTGTCTACGATCGGGGCTGGCTAGCGACTGGATTCAACCTCTCACCGCTGACCATGGATTTTAACGACAAACCCCAGTTGGCTCGTGATCCCTTGCTCTTCGAAGGCTTGCACGGCCCATTTTCGGACTCGCTCCCCGATGGCTGGGGGATGTTGCTGATGGATAGATTTTTCAACGGCGCCTTCGGCGACGGCACATCGTACAGTGACCGCGCTGGATCGGCTCGCCTATATGGGGGATCGAGGCATGGGCGCATTCGACTATCAGCCCAGGGCCGAGAAAACAAGACTCACTGGCACGGTAGACTTGGCGCAACTGTTTGAAGCGTCCATCGAAGTGCAGCAGGGGGAGACGGCTCGCCTCCTCACCAATCTTCGCCTGGCAGGGGGCTCACCAGGTGGCGCTCGTCCAAAGGCGGTTGTTGCGCTGTCGCCTGATAAAACCCATGCGACCTCTGCCTTCAGCCCACTTCCTGAAGGCTATGCACAATGGATCGTGAAGTTCAGGGCTCTGCATGAGCCCGCCGAAACCGGCGGAATAGAGTTCGCATATGCCGAAATGGCGAGGGACGCAGGCGTCCAAATGGCCGAATCCAGCATTTTGAATCTCACGATGCCCGATTGTCCTGGATGGCGTACGTAAAGACTTCGAGAGGCCCTAGGCCAGCCGGAAGAGACAGGAAGCGCTCAGGTGTGGCTGGTACTGGCCGCAAGGCCCGTGGCGCGGTGTTCGAACGTGTGAAACAAAATCATTATCAGATTTTCATCCCGATATTATGCGCATGTCATGTCACACCCTTAGCCTTCAGCCCCAATAATGATCGAACGGGGCCGTACACATGGCACAGAGCGTCAAGCTTTCGGGCATCACGAAGACCTATGCCGCCCATACCGTCCTGAACGATGTCTCGCTCGATATCCAGCCGGGCGAGTTCCTGACGCTGGTCGGTGCATCAGGATGTGGCAAGTCAACCTTGCTGCGCATCATCGCCGGCCTCGAGGAAGCCGACCGCGGCACCATCTCCATCGGCGAACGCGACGTGTCGCATCTCGACCCACAGAAGCGAGACGTGGCGATGGTGTTTCAGAGCTACGCCCTCTACCCGCACATGACGGTGGGCGAGAACATCGCCACCCCGCTGCGAATGTCTCGGCTGAGTACCTGTGCCCGCTGGCCTCTCGTCGGCATGGCCACCCCGGGCCGACGCGAGGCCCTGGCATCTATCGGTAAAGACGTACGCGCCGTGGCCACGCAGTTGCAGATAGAAGCATTGCTCGGCCGCAAGCCAGCCCAGCTCTCAGGAGGACAGCGCCAGCGCGTAGCCCTGGCGCGGGCCATGGTTCGTCGTCCAGCCGCCTTTCTGATGGACGAACCGCTCTCCAACCTGGACGCCAAGCTGCGCGTGCACATGCGCACCGAGCTTACCGAATTGCACCGCCAGCTAGGCGCCACCTTCATTTACGTCACTCATGACCAAGTGGAGGCAATGACCATGTCTGATCGTATCGCATTGATGGCAGACGGCAATATTCTGCAGCTCGGCACGCCGGACGAACTCTACCACCGACCGGCCAGCCTGCGTGTGGCGCAGTTCATCGGCTCGCCGACGATCAACTGCCTCGAGGCGATTGTCACCAATGGCGTGGTGCAACTGATAGGCGTGCCAGTGGCCAACCTGCACGAGGCGGAGCATCGTAGCGTGACCGTGGCGGTACGACCCGAGGCACTGCGACTGCACGCCGAGCCAGGTGACGTGACTCTGCAGGCGACCGCACACCGCTTAGAGCATCACGGCGCCGACTGCTTCCTGCTCGCCATGCAGCATGACCAGGAGCGCATGCTGCATGCCCGCCTCTCCCCGGCCGAGGCGAGCGGGGTCGCCATTGACCAACCGATCAGACTGCATTTCCGCCCGGCGGGGGCGCACTTCTTCGCCGCGGATGGCCTGCGTATCGAGCCACCGTTCGACGAATCAGCGGCGCAGGCCATCACGCAGCGGCAAGTCGGGATGTCGGCATGAGCGCCGCCGCCGATACCTTGCCCACCGAGATACGTCAGGCTGAGCCACTGCTGTCGCGCACGCGGCGGCGGCAACTCAAGGGTTTCGCCTTCGTTTCCCCGGCGACACTGCTGCTGCTGCTCATCTACATCGTGCCGCTGATCACCCTCGTGGCATTGAGCCTGACGGACTATCGGCTGGGCGCCATGGCCACCCAGTTCATCGGCCTGGACAACTTCACCAATGCCTTCTCGGACCCGGTCTTCCGCCGCGCCTTCACCAACACGCTGCTCTACGTGGCGATCGTGATTCCCTTCGGCGTCGGCATCGCGCTGCTCGTCGCCACGCTGATCCACAGCCGTATCCGTACCCGGTCGTTCTACGAGGTCGTCTATTTTCTGCCGGTGACCTCGACGCTGGTAGCAATGGCGACGGTCTGGCAGTTCATTCTGCATCCGCGCCTCGGCCCCGTGAACGCTGCGCTGAAGTCCCTTGGCTTCGGGGAGTTCGCCTTCCTGTCGGATCCCGTACTGATCATCCCGACACTGGCCGTCATTGGTGTGTGGCAGATCGTTGGCTTCAACACGATCCTGTTTCTCGCGGGACTCTCCGCGATCCCACGTGACCTCTACGACGCTGCCCACGTCGACGGTGCGACGCGGCCCCTTGATCGCTTCCTGACGGTAACCTGGCCGATGCTCGGCCCCACCGTCATGTTCGTCGCGGTGACCACCTCTATCACCGCCTTCAAGGTGTTCGAGACCGTCGCGGTATTGACGCGTGGCCGGTACGGCTCCGAAGTGCTGCTCTACTCGCTCTACCTGGAAGGCTTCGAGTATTTCCAGATGGGCTACGCCGCCGCGCTGACACTGATCTTCCTTGCCTTCGTATTGTTTCTTTCGATTGGGCAGGCACTGCATCTCGACCGCAGGGTTCACTACTGATGAGCGACAAGACCGGGTTCCTGGCCCCGAGTACGTACAGCCGCTTGCTGCCACATGCCGTGCTGATGACCGGTGCGCTGTTCATGCTGCTGCCCTTCTACTGGATGCTGCTGACCTCGATCCGGGCGCCGGCGGAGATTTTCAACGTCAGCCTGTGGCCGATCCCGCAATCCTTCCACGCCCTGGAGAATTACGCCGCGGCCACCCAGACGGTGCCGCTGTTTCGTTTCATGCTCAACGGCGTCATCGTTTGCCTGGGCATTCTTGTGGTGCAACTGCTAGTGGCCATCCCAGCGGCCTACGCCCTGGCAAAGCTGCCATTCCCCGGCGCAAAGCTGTTCTTCTCCCTGGTTATCGGTGCGCTGTGCGTACCGATGCAGGTCCTGGCCCTGCCGCTCTTCATCGGGCTCGCCTGGGCCGACCTGCTCAATACCTATTTTGCGCTGATGGCCCCCTTCCTGCTGTCGGTCTTCGCGATCTTTCTCTTTCGCCAGACCTTCAAGTCCTATCCCGACGAGATCATTCAGGCGGCACGACTCGACGGAATGAGCGAGATGGCGATCTGCTGGCGCCTCGTCGTGCCCTCGGCGCTGCCGGCGATCGCGGCCTTCGCCGTGTTCTCCATCGTGGCGCACTGGAACGACCTCTACTGGCCAATGATCGTCATTTCCGACATGCGCCTCGCCCCGCCACCGCTCGGCATGCTGTTCTTCGCCGACGCCGAGTCCGGCACCAATTACGGCGCACTCATGGCCGGGGCCGCGGTACTGACCTCGCCGCTCGTCATCTGTTTCCTGCTCGCACGCCGCCAGTTCATCGAAGGCATCACGATGACCGGCGTGAAGTAGGCATTGTGCTCACCCTCGCATGGAGACTTCCCCCGATGAAACTTCGTCATTTCGCCGCTGTGGCCGTACTGGGCTCCGGTCTGGCCCAGACGGCGGCCGCCGAGACCATCACTCTCGACGTGCTGCACTGCCATGCCAGCTTCTCCCGCTTCCATCAGCCGATCGCCGATGCCTTCATGGCCGAGAATCCCGACATCCGGATCAATTTCCTCGCGCCCTGTGCCGGGTATGACGAGGGGCACCAGCAGATGCTGCGCTTCGCGGTGACCAACAATCTTCCCGATATCTATTTCTCCGGCTACCACCTGCTGGGGGAGCTTGCCGAGACGCTGGCCACGCGCAGCCAGATCATCGACCTACAGCCTTATCTCGACGCCTTGGGCGAAGACTACATCCGCGATAATTACGATCCGAACATTCTGTCGCTCGGTCGGATCAATGGCACGCAATACGGTCTGCCAGTCAATGCGTCCTCGCCGATCATGTACTTCAATGCCGACCTGGTGCGTCAGGCCGGCGGCGACCCGCAGAACATGCCCGATACCTTCGAGGAGGTGCTGGAACTGGCGGCCGACATCGACACGCTCGGCGACAATATCAACGGCATCGGTTACGACCTGCCGGGCTGGCCGGACGACTGGCTGTGGCAGGCGATCATCTATCAGCAGGGCGGCACGCTCTTCGACCCCGAGGCGAAGAAGGTAGGCTTCGATAACGAGATCGGCCTGAACGCCCTGACCCTTGCACGCCGTTTCGTCACCGAAGGCGGCATGGAGCCGCTCGACTGGGATCAGTCACGTCAGCAGTTCGGCGCGGGCCTGACCGGCATCATCTTCTCCACGCCGGCCCACCTCCAGACCATCGAGGGGCTGGTCGGCGACCGCTTCGAGTTGGGCACCACGCTCTTCCCGATCGATGACAAAGAGAATGGCGGCATACCTACTGGCGGCAACGCCGCGGTGGTGCTGGCGCAGGACGAGGCCAAGCGCGAGGCGGCATGGAAATACGCTCTCTTCACGACTGGCCCAGAGGCACAGACGATCGTCGTCGAAATCGCTGGCTATCTGCCGACCAATCTGCGCGCCCTCGGCGACGATTACCTGGCGCCGCACTACACCGCCAACCCCAACGCCAGCACGGCGGCCCGCCAGGCCGACCGCTCACGGCCCTGGCTAGGCTATCCGGGTGGTGAATCCGTTCGCATCTGGCGGGCGCAGCGCGACATCATCGGCCAGGTGATGCGCGGTGAAGTGTCCCCGGAGGACGGCTTGGCGCGCATGGTCAGCGAGACCGAAGCGCTGATGAACTGATTGCCACCGTGGTGGGGACCATCAACGGTCCCCGTTTCCCTGACATGACTTGAAGCGTGCCCCCTTATGAAGATCATCCAGATCACCGACACCCATTTCGTGCCGCCCGGCAGAACCCTCTACAATCTCGATCCCGCCGCCAGCCTGCGGCGCATCGTCGCCGACATCAACGAGCGCCACGCCGATGCCGACCTCGTCGTCATCACTGGCGACCTGGCCAATGACGGGGACGAGGATGCCTACCGGCTGCTGCTCGACACACTGGCACCTCTGCCGTGCGAAGTACGCCTGCTGCTGGGCAACCATGACGACCGGGGCAGTTTCCGTCGAGTGTTCCCGGATGCGTCAGTCGATTCGCAGGGCTTCATCCAGTCCGCGCTCACCACGCCGGACGGCGCACTGCGACTGCTCTTCCTCGACAGCCACGAACCGGAAACCACCGGCGGAAAATATTGCCCGGCACGTCTCGGTTGGCTGGCCACCGAGCTGGCCAAGACGCCAGACGTACCGGCAGTGATCTTCATCCATCATCCGCCCTTCGACGCCGGGTTCGCCCATTTCAAGCATATCGGCTTTCATGACCCCGAGCCGCTGATGGAAGTGTTGCGCGCCCATCCCGCCGGGATACGCCACCTGTTCTTCGGGCATATCCACATCTCGCTCTCCGGCATCACCGAATGCGGCATCTCCTACACCTCCGGGCGCGGCGCCAGCCACCAGTTCATCGTCGAGCCCAAGAACCCGCGCCCCTGGTGGTCCGCCGGCACGGGCCCCAACTACACCGTCATCACCCAACGGGGCGGAGGACTGCGCGCCATGCACGTGGATACCCTCGACGCCCAGCCACTGGCGCAGGCGAACGAATGCCTGGGGCCTTGAATGCGCCCTTCTCACCGATACGCCCGAATTGCCAACTCCGAAGGGAGCACGCTGCTGGCCAGGCAAATACCGGTCATCTGTCAATGAGCGCCTGACATCGATCTCGGCACGGCCATCAAGTGCTGACGTGCTCTCGATGCCCGGTAGCGCCCACTGTGGTGGCCATTGACACCATCGTTTCTCTTCCCATCTAGGCTTCAGTCCCAGCCCTCTTCACGCCAGTCTGCCATGGACCTCGTTGCCATGGAGCAGTCGATCTCAATCATTATTGTTAAATATTCTCATTAGTATTATCATTCCTATCCGTTAACCGGCACTTCCCTGTTTCGCCCTTACTCGTCTCCGCCGACATGCGAGACGGTCAACGCCTGCTATCGGAACTCGACACATGCCTTCCATCGCCTCTCCCTATGCACTTTCCACGCTGTCCGTCGCCATCGCGCTGGCATTCTCGCCTCCACTCGCCGCACAAACGTCCGGAAGCGAAGAGGAAGAGAGCACCACCTCCCTCGACACGCTCTACGTCACCGCCGAGGCCATTGCCCGCCAGGCGTTGGGTTCCTCGACCATCACCGCCGAGGACATCGAGCGCCGCCCACCCGCCAACGACCTGTCCGATCTGATCCGCACCATGCCCGGCGTCAACCTGACCGGCAACAGCGCTTCCGGCCAGTACGGCAACAACCGCCAGATCGACCTGCGCGGCATGGGCCCGGAGAATACGCTGATCCTGATCGACGGCAAACCGGTCGGCTCACGCGACTCGATCCGCATGGGCCGCAGCGGCGAACGCAACACCCGCGGCGACACCAACTGGGTGCCGGTCGAGGCGGTGGAGCGGATCGAAGTGCTGCGCGGCCCGGCGGCGGCACGCTATGGCTCCGGCGCCTCGGGCGGGGTGATCAACATCATCACCAAGCGCCCGACCGACGAGTTCAGCGGCTCGCTGAGCCTGTACGGGAAGATGCCCGAACACGGCGAGGAAGGCAGCAGCCAGCGCGCGGGCTTCACCTTGAGCGGCCCGCTGGCCGACAGCCTGTCGTTCCGCCTGTACGGCAACGTCAACAAGACCGACGCCGACTCCCTCGACCTCAACGCCGATCACGCCACCGGCAGCACGCCACCGGCCGGCCGCGAGGGCGTACGCAACCGCGACGTCAACGCCCTGCTGCGCTGGGACGTCGATGCCGACCATGTACTCGAATTCGAGGCCGGCACCAGCCGCCAGGGCAACATCTACGCCGGCGATCGCGCGGTCAGCGGGACTGGCAGCGACCTGCTGACGGAACTGGCCAATGCCGGCGAAGAGACCAACCGCATGTACCGCAACACCGCCGCCATCACCCACCGCGGCACCTGGGGCGACAACGCCTCGCGCCTGAGCCTGGCCTTCGAGGGTACCAACAACTCGCGCCTCAACGAGGGGCTGGCCGGCGGCGCCGAGGGCAGCATCGACACCACCGACGAGTGGTCCACCTCGCGCCTACGCAACTACAGCCTGGACGGCGAGGTGAACGTGCCGACCACCCTGGGCGGCGTCGAGCACGTCTGGACGCTGGGCTTCGAGCACCGCGAGAGCCGGCTCGAGGATCCATACTCGGTCATGGGCGCGATCAACTGGGGCGGTGCAATTCCCGGTGTCGATACGGAGAGTCAGGACGGCAAGGCCGACGCCACGCTGAGCGCTGCCTTCGTCGAGAACAATATCTACCTGGGCGAGCGCTGGACCCTCACCCCGGGCCTGCGCTTCGACCACCATAGCCAGTTCGGCCACCACCTCAGCCCCAGCCTCAACGCGCAGTTCATGGTCAGCGATACCGTCATCGTCAAGGGCGGCGTGGCGCGTGCCTTCAAGGCGCCGAACCTCTACCAGTCCAATCCCAACTATCTGTATTACACGATGGGCAACGGCTGCCCGTACGGCTATACCGGCAACCAGGGCGGAGGCTGCTACATCCTCGGCAACGCCGATCTCGATCCCGAGACCAGCCTCAACAAGGAAATCGGCATCGAGTGGGCCGACCGCGGTTACCACGCCTCGCTGACCTACTTCCACAACGACTACAAGAACCGCATCCAGGCGGGCCTGGACGAGGTCGGACGCACCGCCGCCGACAACGGCGGCGTGTTCCAGTGGGAGAACGCACCCAAGGCGGTGGTCAGCGGGTTCGAAGGCAACCTCAGGGTTCCGCTGCTCGGCGACAGGGGCCGCACGCTCAGTTGGGACAACAACCTCACCTACATGATCGAGAACGAGAACCAGGAAACCGGCCAGCCGCTGTCGATCATCCCCCGCTACACCCTCAACACCTCCCTCGACTGGCGGCCCACCGACGACCTGTCGCTGCTATTCACCGGCACGTTGTATGGCAAGCAGGAACCACCGACACAGACGATACTCGGCGGCCCCCAGTCCGGCGAGGCGCTGAACGAGCGCGACCCCTACAGCGTGTGGGGGTTGAGCGCCCATTACTACCTCACCGACAACGTCACCCTCGGCGCCGGCATCGACAACCTGTTCGACAAGCGCCTGTTCCGCGAGGACAACAGTGGCGGGGCCGGCGCGTCCACCTACAACGAACCGGGCCGCGCCTATTTCCTGTCGATGAACGTCGGTTTCTGAGCGCCCGGAGAGCTTGCCTGCATGCACCCGAGACGATCCGCCACGCCGCGCGCACTGCGCGCGGCCCTGCTCACCGTGTTCACCTTCGCCCTGTGCAGCGGCGCCTCGGCGCAACAGAGCGATCCCGACCGGCGCATCGGCCATACCGTGCTCGACGAATCGCCGGAGCATTATCGGTTCGAGTCGTTCACCGTGGACAGCGCGGACGCTCAGCGTCGCTGGCGGGTGACCCTGGGAATTCCGCATCGCCCCGTGCCGGCCACGGGATTCCCGGCATTGTGGATGCTCGACGGCAATGCCGCGCTGATGGAGTTCGATGCAGCGCTGCTGGAGGAACTGGCGGCGCAGCCGGAACCGCAAGTGCTGGTATTCGTCGGTTACGACAACGACCGGCGCATCGACCCCAGTCGCACCCGCGACTACACCTTCGCCGCCGACAGCCGCGAGAATGCGGACACACCGGGGGAGCGCCGCGGTGGTGGAGCGAACGCCTTCCTCGAGATCATCGAACGACGGATACGCCCGGAGCTGGCACGCCGGGTCGCGACCGACCCCGGGCGGCAGACGCTATGGGGGCATTCACTGGCCGGGCTGTTCGCGCTGCATACGCTGTACACGCGGACCGGCGCGTTCCAGACCTATGCCGCCGGCAGCCCGTCGCTGTGGTGGGCGGACGGTGCGATGCTCGGCGACCCCGAACGCCACTTCATCGCCCACGGCGCCGGCCATCCCGCCCGCGTACTGCTGAGCCTGGGCGGCGGCGAGCGCGCCCGCGACACCAGCCACCGCGACATGAGCGACCCTCGGGTGCGGGAGCACCTGCGGCGCACCGCCGCCGCACCCTCGGATGCCACCGCCAATCTCGCCGGGCGATTACGTCAGGTTCCCGGCCTCGAAGTGGACTACCGCGAGTTTCCGGAACTGACTCACGGCCTCACCTTCCGCGCTTCGCTGATGGCCACGCTGCACACCGTCGCTGGCGTGGCCGACCGCAGCGATACACGGGGAGCGATACGATGACGCCGATCCCTCACGGGCCCATTGCCCTCGACGTGCCCTACCCCGACCACTTCCATCGCGAGACCATGCCGCTATGGCTGCACGCGACGGTCACGGCGCTGGGATACGCCGCCCCCGACATATCGACGCCATATACCTGGTGCGAGCTGGGCTGCGGCGGCGGCCTGAACGTGTTGCTGGCGGCGGCGACCAATCCGTCCGGGCGCTTCGTCGGCATCGACGTCGACACCGGGCAGATCGAGCGCGCCCGCGGGATCGCCAGGGACGCCGGCATCACCAACGTCGCGTTCATTGCACGCGACCTGCGCGATCCCGGCGGTGACGCCGCGGACGCGGAGGCGCACTTCGACTTCATCGTCACCCACGGGGTCTGGGCGTGGGTCGCGGACGACGTTCGTCAGGGCATGCTCGAGTTCGTTCGGCGCCGGCTGAAGCCGGAGGGCATCGCCCATGTCGGCTACATGACCCACCCGGGAGCCTCGTCGCTCGCCGCGCTCGGCAAGCTGATGCGTGAGTTCGCCCGGCATCTTCCCGACAATGCCGCCGACAAGGCCAGGGCGGCACTGGCGTTCGTGCGCCGGCTGGCCGATGCCGGCAGCGGCTATCTCGCCGAGCACCCGGGCATCGCGCGCCAGCTCGAGGCACTGGAACATGAAGACCCCGCCTACCTGGCGCACGAATTCCTCGTCGAGAGCTGGCAGCCGCAACACGTCGCCGACACCATCCGCGCCTTCGCCACCATCGATTGCGCCTATCTCGGCAGCGCGACGCCGGTGGAGAACATCGACGCGCTGTCGCTGCCCGGCGATGCGCAGGCGCTGCTGCGCGAGCTGCGCTCGGTGCCGCTGGCCGAAACCTTCAAGGACATCGCCCGCAACCAGAGCCTGCGCCGCGACCTCTACCAGCGTGCCCCGGCAGCGCTGTCGCCGGAGCGCCATCTGCGGGCGCTCGACACGCTGCGGCTGGCGGCCCTGCCCGGGGCTCCCACCGCGGGAGGCCTCACGTTCGACACCCGCATAGGTCGCGTTCCCGGCCCCGCCGAGCTGTTCGATCCGGTACTGCGAGCGCTGGCGGAGGGACCGCACGACTTCGCGCAGTTGCGTGCACTGGCGGCGTTCCGTGACGCCCCCGGCCTGCTCAACCAGGTGGTGCAGATGCTGCTGTGGTCCGGCTGCGCCCACCCGCTGCGCGCGGACGATGCGCAGGCGACGGCGGCCGGTGCGCTCGACGCCCTGCTGCGCGAGCCGGGCCGCATCGTCGGGCCGGGCGGCTGGCGTCCCCTGCCCCGATTCGGCACAGCGCTCATTGGCAGCCAGCCATGAAGCGCGTCGCCTGCACCCGCTATCCAGGCATCCGTCATGACGATGCCGACCCAGGCAGCTCTCATCACAACCCCGTCGCAACCCTCGTCACAACCCTCCGCCGTGCCCCGTCCGGCTCATCGACCCATGGAGAGAGTCCCATGCAACCACAGTGTCATCCCGATCGCGCACCGCGCCTGGCCATGCTGGCCCTGGCGCTCTGCGCCTTCACCACGTCAGCTTCCGCGCAGGACTTCGACGCGCCCGATCCGGACTTCCGCGGCAACGTGCGGCCCACCACGCCGCTGATCGTCGCCGGCAGCGAGGTCGAATTCATCGGCCGCGACTTCACGCCGGGGCAGGAAATAACGCTCTCGCGAGGCGATACCGTGCTCAACCCGGAGCCCTACGTCGCCGACGCCGAGGGCGGCTTGAGCGGCACGTTCACGCTGCCGGAGGACGCCGTGCCGGGACGCCACCCGATCGTGCTCAGGGCGTCCAATCCCTCGGCCGCGCGGATCGTCGAGCTGAAGATATCCCCCCAGGTGCCGCTGTCGGGCGAGGATCGCTTCGACGTCGCCGAGGCGCCGCTGCCCCAGGGCCTGTATCAGACCGCCTACAGTGCCGGAAGCGACGCCCTGTTCGTCACCTCGGCCGTCGGCCGACCACCGGTCACCGAATCGGCGCTGCTGAAGGTCGATCCGCACACGCTGGAGGTCCTCGCCCAGGCCACGCCGGAGCAGGTGCCGGGATACGACGACCAGCGGGTGTTCGCGACATACGGCGTCGGCGTGGACGACGCCAACGACAACGTCTGGATCACCAATACCCGTGAGGACACGATCTCCGTCTACCGCCAGTCCGATCTGTCGCTGGTCAAGCAGTTCGACATCGGCACGGTGCCGCACTCCCGCGACGTGATCGTCGACACGCAGCGCGGCAAGGCCTACGTCTCGGCGACCGGAGAGAACTACATCTCGGTGTTCGACGCCACCTCGCTCGACTTCATCACCAACATCGAGATCGCATCGGCGCTGCGCGGCGAGAGGTTCGTGCCGATGAGTCTGGAACTGGACGAGGAAAGCGGCCGGCTGTTCACCGTCAGCCTCAACACCCCCGAGGCCGTGGTCATCGACACCGAGAACGACAGCGTGGAGAAAGTGGTCCGGCTGGCCAATGCCAACAGGGCCTCCGGCGTGGCCTACGACGCCGAGAGCGAACGGCTGCTGGTCGCCTCGCAGGGCTCCGACAACCTGCTGTACGTCGACCTGGCGTCGGGTGAGATCGTGCATGACGTCCCGGTCGGCGCCGGCCCGCTGAACGTGGCCTTCGACACCGCCACCGGACTGGCCTACGTCAGCAACCGTGCGTCCGGCACCGTCACCGTGCTCGACCGCGAGGGGCAGATCGTCGCCAACCTCGACGGCGGCACCTTTCCCAATCACGTGCATGAGGACGGCAAGGGCAACGTGTTCGCGGTCAACAAGTCACGCGGCGAAGACGATCCACAGGGCGATCATATCCGCCGGATCGCGCCCAGCGCTCTCCAGTAGGCCCAAGACAGACGAACAGGCCGCCAGGGATAACCCTGGCGGCCTGTCCACAGTAGTGGCCACTGCCAAGAAGACAAGCTACCCACTAGCGCAACAACGCCAGCGAGCCAGCAAGATCACGCCGTCAGATGAGCTTGCCATGGTTACAGAGGCCTGGTTGAACGTATCATGCCGCGCTGACGGCATGCACTTCCAGATTGACCTTGAGCACCTTGCGAACTGCGCCGACAATCGCGGCCAGGTTATCCATGCTGGGGTTTCCAGACGGGGACAGCATTCGATGCAAGCTCTTGCTGGGCTTGCCAGTGTCTTCGGCTAACCCCTCGAACCCTACCGTCGCGTTAACTAGACCGCGCAGCAGCAGACGTGCTGTATCAGGTTCGCCATTGAGAAACAAGGTGATTGCCTCATCCAGCATGGCTTTGGCAAAGTCCGGGTCGCACTCGGCACGCGCGGCAATAGTTACCTTGAAATCTCGGGTCAGAGCCATGCTCGCTCTCCTTCTTTACTTCGCCTTTCGATTACGTCGCTTGTACTCATCGCGAAGCGCTTTGGCATTCTCAATATCCGCTTGCTGCCGTTTCTTGGTGCCTCCACCGAATAAGATGATCATCTGCTCCCCTTCCCTGGCCAGATAGATGCGATACCCAGGCCCCCAGTCAATACGGTACTCCCGATCCCCTCGAACCACTTGATGTTTGAGGTGTTACCCATCGACATACGGTATACGGCAGTAGCCACTTTTGCGGCGGCCTGGGCATCAAGCTCATCGAACCACTCCCGGTAGGGACTGGTGCCGTCGTTTCGTAGAAACTCTTGAAGCTTGATTTTCATTTTCAATGGTAACTTATAGGTTACTTCTTAACAGCAAGACCGAGGCCCGGTTCGCCGCGCTGGCTGACTCAGTCCTCTTATCACGAAGCTGATAAAACAGATCTCGGCACGGCCATCAGATGTTGACGTTCTCTCGATGATCGATAGCGCCCACTGTGGTGGCATATGAATTCGCTTGAGCATGTAGTGGACTCGTCGGACTGCTCGAAGGACTATCGCACCGAGCGTGTTCGACGACGATCAGCAGCGCCACCGACACCGCGAGACCGTATAGGCCAAGCAGCGCGCCCATGACGATCAACAGGGTGAGAAAGGCCATGCCAGGCCATCCATTGGCCAAGCCATACGTCAGCATCGACAGACCGGCCACTACCAGGAAGAAAAGACAAGCCGCCCACCAGCGCAACAACGCAAGCGAGCCAGGCAGCAGCATGGCGACGAGCGTCGCCATGCCCCACCGAATGGTGTGTTTCATTGCTGTTTCCTGCGTACCTTGCAATCGTTATCGGAGGTTGCGACGCGCATGGTCATGGGCCGCAACCGATGCTTCAGCCCATGCGAGTGGCCGCCAGGGCCTCGACATGGGCAAAGGCGTCTTGAGCGCCCTTGATCGCAATCCGTTGCTGTTCTTCGGTGAGCTCTATGGCATCGAGTTGCGCGGTGAATTGACGCCAGTGGGCCCCACGTCCCGAATCGCTGGGCGCCAGGTGCCTGGCACCGAATTCCCGAGTCAGTTCCAGCGCGGCGGCGTACTTGAGCAGGAAAGCCGCCCCCAGGTTGGAACCTTCGTTGACGTAGAGCCAGCCCAGCGCTTCGGGCAGAGTCGCTATTTCAGGCCCTTGCGGCCCATCCAGGGCCTCGGTATCAACGCCGAGATCCTCGCAATCCTGCTTGATGGCGGGGAATCGGCAGCGTTCCGGCAGGTCGGTGATCCACTCGGCAAGCGCGGGATCGTGATAGAGAGATGCGGTGTGCCGCTGGAAGCGATACTGGACCTTCAAGAACGCCATGTACCCCTCACGGCTGGCGAACGGCTGCAGCGCCATGATGCCTTGGTCAACGCGCTCGTGGTGGGCGTGAGTCGCCTGCTTCAGGCGCTTGCTGAGTGGCAGTATCGTCGCCATGCCGGGGGCTTCGATTATCGTGTTCATTCCATTCCTCGTGATGGTTGGCAGGACAAGCACGGTCATGTGCGCCTGGACCCCTATCTGGGCGAGCCGCGCATGACCGCATCTCGATCATGCAACGGTCGACCATTTCACACAGGGTCTATGAAAAGAACGTGCGACCAGGGGAAAACCCGTAACGATTATCATTTACCACCTTATGCATCGCCAGGCAAGCGCAACCAGACGAGCCCGCCGGGAACCCGCCGCACCTCGACGCCCAGGGCGCTGTCGAGGGCATCGAGCAGAGCCGTGGGGTCATCACCGGGAAAGCTGCCGGAAAGCCTCAAGGAGCCAAGCCGATCACCGTCGAACAGCACCCGCCCAGGCAGCATGCGCTCCAGTTGCGCGACCACCTCCGCGATACCGGCCTGATCGAAGACGACCTGCCCCCGGCGCCAGGCAAACTGGACCCAGGCATCGATGTCGCTGGGTACGCCGAGCATGCCATCGCTGACCACGATCTGCTGGCCGGCATCCAACACGATGCTTTCGGCATTTTCCGGAGAGCGGTCGCCGGATACCGCGACCCGTCCCTCCTCCACCGTGACCTTGACCTGCTCGCCATCACGCTCGACGGCAAAGCGCGTGCCCACCACCTTCACCAGGGCGTCTCCGGCAACGACATGAAAGGGCCGCGCATCCTCGGAGAGAACATCCACCCACAGCCGCCCGCGGCGCAAGGTCAGCTCACGCATGTCTCGGGCCATGTCGATATCGAGCGCGCTATCGGCGTCCAGAAACAACCAGGAACCATCGGCCAGGCGCATCTCGTGGGACTGCCCGGGCACGGTGGAGACATCCGCCATCATCCGGTCCGGCATGCCGGGGTCGCGCCATAGTCCGGCGCTCACGAACAGGGCCAGCAGCAGCGCGCAGGCCACCGCGACCCATGGACGTCGACGCCGTACCGCCCTGGTGTGTCGCTGGTGCTCACGATGGCGTTCCCGCTTCACCCATAGGCAGGCGGGCGCTTCGACGTCTTGCCACAGCGCCCCGGCATCGGCGTAGGCCATGGCGTGGCGCTCGTCGCGGTCCAGCCATTGGCGAAACGCCAGGCGATCTTCCTGGGTCGCGCTATCGTCCTTGAGCCGCAAGTACCATTCCATGGCGATATCGATGGTTTCCTCGTCGAGGTGTGGTCGCGTCGATGGGGGCTTCGATGTGGATGCCAAGCCTGGTTCTCCTCGGTCCACTTCGGTGGCGTAGACCGGCTCGTCTCTAGTGATGGTATTGATAGAACAACGGCTCACACGACAGTTTTCCTCATTTGTCATGCTGCCGTGCTCGCCATTCGCGGCAGGCGCGCATGGCACGCATCATGTCCTTCTCCACCGTACTGACCGATACCTTCAACTGCTTGGCAATGGTGGCGTAGGTTTCGCCTTCCACCCGATTGAGCAGGAAAATACGCCGCGTGCGCGCCGGCAAGGCATCGAGCACTTCCATCAGGCCATGCCAACGCTCGATGGTGCCGGCGATGTCCTCGGGTGTCGGCTCGTCGTCATGGCGCTCCTGTTCCTGGTCTTGCGTCTGTTCTTCATGGCGCTGGCGAACCTTCTGGGCACGCAGGTGATCCAGCGCCAGATTCTGGGCGGTGCGATACAGCAGGCCAGTGGTGTCATCTCCGGGCGGGCGACGCCAGAGCTTGAGGAAAGTGTCCTGGGCAAGATCCTCGGCTGTGGCGTCGTTGTCGACGATTCGCCTGATCCGCTTGACCAGGCGCGAGCGTTCGCCCAGGAACATCTGCAGCAGGGAGTGAGGAGGTTTGGTCATGGCGACGTTATTGGAGAAGGCACCTTGGCACCGAGAGGGGGCGCATCGAAGGCGTATCATCGCCAAACTGCTATTGATTATCAATGTTATTTGGCCGGGTGCGCAGGACCAGTGTGGTGAATCAGACGTTGGCGACACCTGTTGCCGCCAGGCAGGGGCTCTTGCCGGGAGCGGGACCGACCGGCCCCGTCATTTGTCCGACGACAGCAGGTCATGAACCTTGCAGATCAGGCTACCGATCGGGCGGGGTTTCGGCGGTAGCAGGCGGTCGCGGGCATAATCCGCCACCGCCGTGGCCGGGTCGCTTTCCGCTGTCAGCACCGCTTCGATGCCGCGCTTTCGCATCTTGCCGATGAAGCTGTCACCGGCACTGGCTCC
Source organism: Billgrantia endophytica (assembly GCF_002879615.1). Lineage (GTDB taxonomy): Bacteria > Pseudomonadota > Gammaproteobacteria > Pseudomonadales > Halomonadaceae > Halomonas > Halomonas endophytica. The sequence goes on along the minus strand of NZ_PNRF01000041.1, from coordinate 31,851 downwards.
AATCACGGCCTTGCAGTTCCCCAACGGATGGGGCTGCCGATCCTTGTAATGATGGAAAATCAGTTCCTTCGGCAGGTCGATGCGCTCCACCTCGGTCACCAGAGGCTCACCCAGAGGTGATTCGGTCACCTCATACACGATCCACCGGGCACACTTGCCGATGTGACCGGCAAGGGTGACGCCATTTCGGCTGGCTGCTGCAATACGCATGAACCTCTCCCGACATATCGACATTGTCTTCTGAACCCCGACCTCGCACAGCGGGTGGCCGAGACGTCTATGAGCCCCCTTCACCTGAAAGCCCGGCATGCGTTGGAATCGCTGAAGGTTACCGTAAAGGCCACATTGGACCGCAAGAAAAAGCCGGGGCAGTATGCTGTCGTATGGCACAAGGATCGCATCGAATATTTAGCACCATTCGCTGCCGCCGCCAAGTCCACTCCCCTTCAGCCCGGCTTCATGGTCGTTCACGGCAACCGCCCGGAGGACCTGCGCGGCGTGGCGGTGGAGTGGATGAAGCGCCACCCGATGCTCGAAGACCTCCAGCACATGGGTAAACGCCTGCGCCTTGCCATCCCATACATAGCGTAGATGCAGGCCTTGGACAGGAATGCTCAACGCCGGCGGGCTTGGCCGCAAGCAGTGGCTGCTGGCCCACGAGGCGGGCGAGGTGCCGCTCGGTCCGATCTGACCCCATCAGCGGGTCACGATCAACAGTCCCACCAGCAGCACCGCGCCGCCCACCACGAAATTGAGCGTCAACGGCTCGCCGAGCAGCAGAGCACCGAATAGCACGCCGAATACCGGCGACAACAGCGAGAAGACACCCAGTTGCGAAGCCAAGTAACGCCGTAGCAGTGCGAACCAGAGCAGCAGAGCGGCAAACGAGATGGCCAGGGTCTGGAAAGCCAGGCTGGCGACCGCCGCCCCGCTCAGCTGGATGCGGCCGAGATCACCCAGCATCGCACTCACCGGCAACAGCAGTAGCGCGGCGATGGCGAGCTGGTAATACAGCGTTTGCACCGGCGGCGCTTCGGAAAGGGAGGAGCGGCGTATCACCAGCGTGGTCAGCGCCCAGGAGAGACCGGCCAGCAAGCCAAGGATATCGCCGCGCAGGATATCGGCGGCATGCTCGATATCGGTGTCGGGGGCCATGGCGAATGCCATCCCGCAGAAGGCCAGCCCAACGCCCCACCACTGGCGCCGCGTGAGCTGCTCTCCGGGCACCAGCAAGTGCAACCCCAGGGCGGCAAACACCGGCGCCGTATAGAGAAATACCGACATGTGCGATGCCAGAGTGTAGGTCAGCCCCCAAGCCACGAACACGAACTCTGCGCTAAACCCCAATCCTACCAGGATGCCGGGGCCCAGGTGCGCGCGCATATCGGCAAAGCGAATGCCTTGCCAATGCACCAGGGCCGCCACCAGCAATGCCGCAAAAGCAGAGCGCAGGGCAATCTGTGCCAGCGGCGAGATATCAGTGGCGACCATCTTGATCGCCACCTGCTGAAAGCCCAGCGCCAGGCAGAACACGATCATCAAGGCACTCGCCTGCAGGTCCAGGTGGCAACGCACCGCCGCGCAGCACTCTGATGACACAGCATTACTCAACTGCTTGGTATTCTGCATGTTCCCCCCTCGGTGGTAATTGGTGCTCAGTTGAGCATTTGCCACCGGAGGCGCCAAACGATTAATCTGCAGACCAAGGATCAGGAAAACTCACCCTATGAAGATCGAACGCCTGCCGCTGAACGCGTTGCGAGCCTTCGCCGAAGCGGCGCGTGCGGAGAGCTTCAAGAGCGCCGCCAGTCGCCTGGGCGTGACCCCCGGTGCGGTCAGCCGGCAGATCAAGCAGCTCGAAGCACGCCTGGGGATTGCGCTCTTCGCTCGGCACGCCAATGGCGTGCAGTTGAACGAAGCAGGACGGCAACTGGCCCGGGATATCGATAGCGGCCTCGAGCGTATTGCCGCCGGGGTCACGGCCGCACGCGAGCGCGCCCACCAAGCGCCCCTGCTGACACTCAGTGCACCACCCTCCTTTATGCAGCTGTGGTTACTTCCCCGTTTGGCGGAGTTCGACGCCAAGTTGGGTGGCCTCGATATCTCCCTGGATGCCAGCCAGTCGCTCACCATGCCCGCCTGGCAAGGCGACGGCGCGCGCCTGGCGATTCGCTACGGCCGTGGCCCCTGGCCGGGCGTGACGAGTCATCGCTTGTTTGGCGATGAACTGTTTCCCGTCTGCGGCCCGTCTCTGTTGCAACAGGACCAGTCCCTGCGGGAACCCGCCGATCTGGCCAGCCATACCCTGCTGGATGTCGGCTGGGAGTCGCGGCAGGGAATTGCCTTTCCCGGCTGGAGAGAGTGGCTCAAGGCTGCCGGCGTCGGCGACAGGGTCACCCCGCCACAGCGCTGCTATTCGCTGTTCGGCCTGGCCCTGGATCAGGCCATCGCCGGGCGCGGCGTCATGCTCGCCAACCACCCCATCGCGATGGATCGCTTGAAGAGCGGTATCCTCGTACGCCCCTTCGGCGAACACTACGTTCTTGCCTCGCCCATGACCTACGACCTGCTGGTGCCCGCCACCGGCGACGCACCACCCGCGGTCGCTCGCTTCATCGAGTGGCTGCTGGCCGAAGCGGCCGCCTTCGACCGGGAGACGCTGGGCGGCAAGGCGGACTGAGCCCGGTCACGCAGGCCTTTCCAGCCCGAACAGATCGCTCGTGCGGGCATAGTCGCTGCCCGCCATGCGCCCGATGGGCTTGAGCGCTTCCACCGAGACGTGGCGGCCATTCCATATGGCATCGTCGATGTGGACCGACACCACCTCCGCCAGCACCAGGCAGCCCGCCATGGGCTGGTCGCCGAAACGCACGATCTCGCGCAGCCGACAGCCGAAGGCCGCCGGGGCAGCCGCCACTCGCGGCACCGACAACCCCGGCATGGCGACCTTTTCCAGGCCCGCCAGGGCGAACTCGTCCTCACCCTCCGGCAGGCTGGTACTGGTGATATTCATCGCCTCCACCAGCGCCTCGCCGCTGATATGCACCACGCACTCCGGCACTTGCTCCAGGTTGCGGATGGTGTCCTTGGGCTGCCCTTCGCCATTGAGCAGCGGCGAGAAGCCCAGCACCGGCGGCGCCACGCTCACCACGTTGAAAAAGGAGAACGGCGCCAGGTTGGTGTTGCCGTCGCGATCCCGGGTCGACACCCAGGCGATGGGGCGCGGGCAGATCGTGCCGCAGAACAGACGATAGATGGCCCCGCTGCTCAGCGGCGCCCCTTCCAGCAGATAGTCGCTCATGGCTAGCCTTTGCTGTGGTCGGTGAGGTCTCCCATCCTACACCGCTCGACAAGTCCCTCAATGCGGCACCGCCATGCCCGCCACCCGCGTCGGGGGCTAGCGCCAGCGAAGCTTTCATTTCACGCACCTCCTCACCGGGAGGCCGGCCGAAGTAGTACGTCCGAGAATCCCACACCTGTTTAGAATATGACAGGGAGCCCAGTGCTCCCTTCTTGGTTCACGAGGCCGGAGCGAATCCATCCACTCATCTCATCCGATGCTCGGAGACCTCCAGCACATGGGTCACGGCCTGCGCCTTGCCATCCCACACATAGCGAAGATGCGGCCCCTGGACGGGTATGCTCAACGCCGGCGGCCGCAGCACCGCCGCGCACTCATGCCCCGGGTGCCTGACGCTGCGGTAGAGAATGCCCCAGGCCTCTTCCGCCCGGAGACGTGAAGCGAACGCCTGCCCCCGGGAATAGGTGGCCGGGTCCGGGTCGTGCAGCTCGGGGTAACCCACACGCACGTCATGCAACGCCTGGGTAATGGTGTTGATATAGGTCCGCATGGTGATTTCGACGCTGGCCTCGCGGGTTGCCGCCAGAAACTCGGCCATGTGATGGCGGGTCTCGGCAATCGCCGCGTCCAGCGTGCTGGCGCAGTAGTAGATCCCGTAGCTACCGTCGGTGAATCGCGATGGCCGTCCGATGTGAGTAAAGGCCGCCATGATGGGAGAGGAACCGGGGCCTGCGACACGATCATGGGGCGGCACGCGATTCCATTGTCCGGCCTCTTCGAGCAGCCCGTCGTTGGTCATCGCCTCGATGGCGAAGGCCAGTTCCAGATCTTCCGGGTCCAGGGTGTCCTCGAACACGGCGATGGGCGGGTAGGCGCTGTTGACGATGCGAAAGCCATTACGCCACTCGGGAAGGCATATCGCCGTCGCACTCACCCCCGCACGCCATCCAGATAGCGCCGGGTATCGGCCAGGTCAATGACGCGCCCGTGCAGCATGTATTCGAGGGCCGACTGCCCATTGAATGGCGGCGCGACATTCGCCTTGCGCACCCATTCGTAGGCCTTGTCGGGGCTGCTGCTGAAGAGGAGACGCAGCGCCTTGTGGATCCCCATCAGGTAGGAGATACGCTCCAGGGTGTCATGGGGTAGACGCACCTGGGGCAGCTTCTTGTACTTGTGGTAGGTGGTGTTGCCGATACCGCCCAGCAGGATGCGCTGCTGGGCAGGTGTGCAGCCCCACAGCGCCATGACGTTGAAGAAGAACTTCAAGGCCACGCGGCCGGCCTCGGGACTGGCCGTATCGGGGCGTTCGAGCAGCTGTTCGGCGTTCATGGGTGGCTCCTGCAAACAAGCTATGCGCATATGAATTATAGAGGGGATTTTATTCGTATGCGAATCATGCTTGATCGGCACATTCAATCTCAACCATCGAGACGAAACAGGCTTCACCACCGAGGGAGAGTGCAACTCACCCGTATCGCGTGAAGTAAGGAGCCTGAAATCCCTCAGCGCCAGGCGAGCCGGATACCCACTTATGCCGCCCCCTCTTCCCGCGACGAAAGGCCAGGCCGAACGGCGCCCTCCTCACTGGCGCCTAACCCGTGGTTAAGCTGCCCGAACGGCACATGCACCGATGGCAGAATATCGCTGGTGGCTGAGAGATGAGACGCCTGGTCGTCGAAGAAGATGTGCGGTTTGATGATGCCGAGAACGTGCTCCTTGGCGATACCGCCGAGAAAATAGGCCTCATTGACGGTCACTCCCCAACTGCGCATGGTATGAATGACCCGCTCATGGGCCGGCGCGTTGCGGGCGGTAACAATAGAGACCCTGACCTTGGGGCGATACGCTCCCTGCGTTTCCTCTTCTCGCTGCTTTTCCAGCATCTGGATGTAGGCCAGCTTGCGCAGGAAAACGGCCAGCAAGCCCGCCTCGGGCGGCACCTGGGCATTGGCCCGCTCATACTCGTGAAATGCATCGATCCCCTGCTGCTGGTAGATGGTTTCAGACTCGTCGGTGACCAGCACGCCATCGAAGTCGAAGGCGATTCGCAGTTCCTCCTCATCGGTCAGGTCGAGATCGCCCGACGACAGCACCTGCCCCGCCGGGTGTCCCGCCAGGATCGCCTGGTCGACGTCCTGGCGATTGGCGGACAGAAACAAGCTGATGTTCAACGCAGGAATGAAGCGGTGGGGGTAGCGCCCCTGGAGAAAGATGGCCCGCGTAATGCCCAGCTCATGATGCTCGATCGACTTCATGACCCGCAGCCCGGTTTCCGGATCGTTGCGCGAAAGCAGCACCACCTCGATGGGCGGGTTGTCCGGGCTCAGTTCGTTCAATGACAGCAGACGCTTGATGAACGGGAAGGCAACGCCGGTGCTTAACGGCTTGTTCTCATTGTCGCGCTGATAGATGCGATAGGACGCTTCCCCCTGCTCGCGGAAGACCCGATCGGATTCCTCCAGATCGAATAGAGCGCTGGATGCCAGCCCGATTACAAGGCGTTCGCTGAGATCGTAGGCCAATGGTCGTCCCTGATAAAGAAGTGCAATGCACGATCTCAAGACCATGCCTCAGTGTTCATGATCAAACAAGCGCCTATCTGTATAAGCATTTCAGCTTGGAACCGCATGACTGTAAAAGCGTAAACCTGTAAAACTGCAAAACTGTATTTATGTACGCACCAAGGACCCGCCATGCCGCTCTCCAGCTCTTCGTCGCTTCAGCCCGGCTTCATGGTCGTTCACGGCAACCGCCTGGAGGACCTGCGCGGCGTGGCGGTGGAGTGGATGAAGCGCCACCCGCTGGCGCCGCTGGAGAACGAGACGATCCTGGTGCAGAGCAACGGCATCAGCCAGTGGCTGAAGCTGGCGCTGGCCGCCGACGAGCGCGACGACGGCACCGGTGGCTCGGGCATTGCCGCCGCGCTGGACATCACCCTGCCGGCGCGCTTTCTATGGCAGGCCTATCGCGCGGTGCTGGCCCATGGCGAGGCAACGGGTGAACACGATTCCGCAGCGGTACCCGTCACATCGCCCTTCGACAAGTCCCGCCTGCTGTGGCGGCTGCTGCGCCTGCTGCCGACGCTGATGAACCGCGACGAGTTCGCCCCGCTGCGGCAGTTCCTCGCCCATGACGATGACCTGCGCAAGCACTACCAGCTCGCCGAGCGCCTGGCCGACCTGTTCGACCAGTACCAGGTGTACCGCGCCGACTGGCTCGACGCCTGGGGGCGCGGCGAGGACGTGCTGATCCCCGCCAGCGGCCAGGCCCGGCCGCTGGACGAGACCCAGCGCTGGCAGCCCGCCCTCTGGCGCACGCTGATCGAAGACGTCGGCGACGGCGGCATCGACTCCAGCCGCGCCATGGTGCACCGGCGCTTCATGGAAACCGCCCGCCATCTCGACGGCAACGACCACCCACCCGGCCTGCCGCGCCGGGTGATGGTGTTCGGCATCTCCTCGCTGCCCCAGCAGACGCTGGAGGCGCTGGCCGCCATCGCCCGCTGCTGCCAGGTGGTGCTGTGCGTGCACAACCCCTGCCAGCACTACTGGGCGGACATCATCGAACACAAGGATCTTCTCCGCGCCGAGCGCTACCGCCAGCAGCGCAAGGAAGGCATGCCAACGCGCCTCGACGTGCTCGGCCTTGGCGACGCTGACGCTAATGGCGACGGCGGGAGCCCGCTGCACCTGCACGCCCAGCCGCTGCTCGCCGCCTGGGGCAAGCAGGGCCGCGACTACCTGCGCCTGCTGGACGAACACGACGACAGCCAGCGGTACGAGGGGCTGTTCGCCGCCGAGTCGCTGCGCATCGACCTGTTCGAGCCCTTCGTGAATAGCCGGGGCCAGGCGCGCCTGCTCAACCAGCTGCAGGACGACATCCGCGAGCTGCGCCCGCTGCACGAGACCCGCGAGGCCTGGCCGGCGGTGGACCCGAGCCGCGACGACTCCCTCGTCTTCCACGTGGCGCACAGCCCCCAGCGCGAGATCGAGATTCTTCACGACCAGCTGCTCGCCGCCTTCAGCGCCGACCCGGCCTTGCGCCCGCGTGACGTCATCGTGATGGTGCCGGACATCGACCACTACGCACCGCATGTCCAGGCGGTCTTTGGACAACTTGATCGTGATGATCCACGCCATGTTCCCTACACCCTCTCCGACCAGGGCAGCCGCCACCGCCTGCCGCTGCTGATCGCCCTTGAAGCGCTGCTGCGCCTGCCGGAGCTGCGCCTCTCGGTGAGCGAACTGCTCGACCTGATCGACGTGCCGGCGCTGCGTACCCGCTTCGGCATCGACGAGAACGACCTGCCGACCCTGCGCCGCTGGATCGAGGGCGCCGGCATCCGCTGGGGCCTGCACGGCAGGCAGAGGGCGAGCCTCGACCTGCCCGCCGGCATGGAGCAGAACACCTGGGCCTTCGGCCTGCGCCGGCTGCTGCTCGGCTATACCGTGGGCGAGGCCGCCAGCGGCCCCTGGCAGGGTATCGAGCCGTTCGATGACATCGGCGGCCTGGAAGCGCAGCTCGCCGGGCCGCTGGCCACCCTGCTGGAAACCCTGGAACGCCAGTGGCACGCCCTGCGCGAACCCACCGACGTGAACGGCTGGGCCCAGCGCCTGCGCCAGCTGCTCGAGGAGAGCTTCAGCGGCGACGACGCCCGGGACAGCCTGATGCTGGCACAGCTGGAACTGGCGCTGCAGGCCTGGCAGGAAAGTGCCGAAGAGGCCGGGCTGAGCCGCGAGCTGCCGCTGTCGGTGGTGCGCGAACACTGGCTGGCGCAGATCGACGAACACAGCCTGTCCCAGCGCTTCATGGCCGGAGCGGTCAACTTCGCCACCCTGATGCCGATGCGCGCGATTCCCTTCAAGCGCGTCTGCCTGCTGGGCATGAACGACGGCGACTACCCGCGCAGCCATCCGCCGATGGACTTCGACCTGATGAACGGCGACTACCGCCCCGGCGATCGCTCCCGCCGCGAGGACGACCGCTACCTGTTCCTGGAAGCGCTGCTCTCGGCCCGCGACCAGCTCTACGTGAGCTGGGTGGGCCGCAGCATCGTCGACAACGGCGAGAAGCCGCCCTCGGTGCTGGTCGGCCAGCTACGCGACCACCTCCAGGCTGGCTGGCAAACCGCTGACGGCAGCGACCTGCTCGACGCGCTGACCACCGAGCACCCGCTGCAGCCGTTCAGCCGCACCTACTTCCCCACCGAAGCGCAGCAGGCCGAGCGCAGCGTTTCAGCCCGGCGGCTGTTCACCCATGCCCATGAGTGGCGCGAGGTGCACGCCGACGCCCCCCCGGTCGAGCCGTCCGACCCGCTCGGCGAGTTCGCTCAGGAGAGTCCGCTGACGCTTATCCAACTCGGCAATTTTCTGCGCGATCCGGCCAGGGCTTTCTTCAACACCCGGCTCAAGGTCTTCCTCGACAAGGAGGACCTCACCAGCCTGGACCATGAGCCTTTCACCCTCGACGGCCTGGGCAACTGGCAACTGCAGGACCAACTGATCCAGGAACAGCGCCGCGCCATCGACGAGGGCCGCCCCCGCGAGCCGGCCATGCTCGCCGCGCTGGACCGCCTGCAGGGCCAGGGCGTGCTGGCCATGGGCGCCTTCGGCGAGCGCATGCGCGAACAGCTCGTCGAACCGATGGAGGAACTGTTCGAGGCCTACGCCGAAGCGCTGGAGTCCTGGCCCCATGCCATCGACGAGCCGGCGCCCATCCACCTGGCCGTATCGCCGGGCCTGCTGCTCGAAGACTGGCTGGACGAGCTGCGCCGGGACGCCGAGGGCAACCGCTGCCGCCTGCTGCTGTCCACCAGCAGCCTGATCAAGAAGAACAAGTACCACTGGCACCACCTGGTGCGGCCCTGGGTGGCGCATCTATCCGGCCATTTGAATGGCGAGCCCCTGACCACGCGGCTGCTCTCCAAGGCCGGCCACGTGACCCTGCCGCCCCTCGACCCCGAGGACGCCCGCACGCAGCTGCACGAACTGATTGCCGCCTGGCGGGCCGGCATGCAGGCCCCGCTGCCGCTGGCCATGGGCACCGCCTTCGTCTGGCTGAGCAAACTGGGGACCCCCGAGAGCACGGCCGACGACGACGCCTGGCACGCCGCCCGCAAGACCTACGAAGGCGACGACTTCAACGCCGGCGAGGTGAGCCGCAATCCCTACCTGGCCCATCGCTGGCGCAGCTTCCGCACCCTTGTCGAGGCCAATCGCAACGGGCCAGACAGTTTCGCCGCACTGGCCGAACGACTGCTGAAGCCCGTACACGACGCAGTCAAGGGAGGCGGCCAGTGAACACCATCACCCGGCTCGACCCACTCGAGTTTCCTGATAAGCGCTGATTTGTACCTTAACGACCGAACAGCCCACCTTCCTGCACAGTGGCTCGCAGCCTATGCATGAAACGTGTCATCAGTGGCGTCACGACATCCTTGCGATGCATGAAACCGATGCCCATCCCGGGAATCTCCTCATGCACCTCGCGACGAGAGATATGTTCGCCTTCCAGCGACCAGGGACGAAAGACCAAATCCGACAGGATGGTCACACCTTGCCCCATGGCCACGAAACTTCGGACGGCCTCGATGGAATGGCTGCGCAGTACGATCTCCGGACGCCGGATCTGGCCTGACCAGTATCGCTCCCAGGTTCTGACATGCTCATCCATCTCCAACAGCACGAATGGATAATCGCAGACATCCTGCAACGTGATCCGAGTACGACGTAGCAGGGGATGACCGGCGGGGGCCCAGAGTTTTCTCGGCGTATCGAACAAGCGCTCGCAGTGCAAGGCCATCGACGGCCTGATGTTATCGATGACCATCAGGCCCAAATCAACCTCTCCCCGCAGCAGCCGTTCCTCCAGGCTGCCGATAGTGTCCTCGATCACGTGTAACTGAATACCGGCAAGCGCATCGAGCCGCCATCGCACCAGGCGAGGCAGCATGTATGCCGAGATCGTTTCCGTCACCCCCAACGTCAAGGTGCCTTCCGGCTCATCCTGTGGAGCCTGCAACCTCTCGCGAGCCAATTTCGTTTCGCGGAGCACGCGTTCGGCATGTTGCTGCAGCATACTGCCGCTCTGTGTCGGCAACAGCCCCTTGGCATGGCGCGTAAAAAGGCTACATCCAAGATCCTGCTCCAGGGCTTTCAAGGATGCCGACATCGAAGGCTGGGAAATATGGCAGCGTTGCGCGGCCTGAGAGAGCGTGCCGGTTTCGATAATGGCCAGAAAGTGGCGAAGTTGCTGTAATGTCATATAGACCAAGCCTATACATAAGCATCATTAATACATATTAGTTTTAGATAGACTCGTAACGCTACGGTAGAGGCAAATCTGAATGACGCCTCGACATATGCCAATAACAACATCTATCCCCGGCTACTGCACCCTGTGCCGCTCACGTTGCGGCACACTCAACCATGTTGCCAACGACCGGCTGATCAAGGTCGAGGCCCTTGAGGGGCACCCCACTGGGCGCGGCACCTGTGCCAAGGGTCGCGCTGCCCCCGAGCTGGTCGACCATCCCGACCGCCTGCTCTATCCGCTCAAACGCACTCGCCCCAAGGGCAGTGACGATCCAGGCTGGGTACGAATCGGCTGGGACGAAGCCCTGGACGAGATCACATCGCGCTTGAGTGAGCTGCGCGACCGCCATGGCGCTGAAAGCGTCGCTTTCAGCGTTACCACACCCAGTGGAACACCAATGTCGGACAGTATCGAGTGGGTGGAGCGCTTCATCCGCCATTTCGGCAGTCCCAACACCATTTACGGCACCGAGATATGCAACTGGCACAAGGATGTGGCGCACACCTTCACCTTTGGCAGCGGCATGCCCAACGCCGACTACGCCAATGCCCGCCTGGCCATTTTATGGGGCCATAATCCCTCCCACGTGTGGCTGTCCCAGGCAGGCGAGCTGGGGGCAGGCCAACAGAACGGTACCCGCCTACTGGTCATCGACCCACGGGAAACCGCCCATGCCCGCCAGGCCGACCTATGGCTGGCCCCACACCCCGGGAGCGACGGCGCCCTGGCACTGGCGATCGCCAACCAGCTACTGATCTCAGGGCATATCGATGAGGACTTCGTGCGCCGCTGGAGCAATGCGCCCTTTCTCGTGGATGATGACACCGGCCGCTGGGTGATGGATCCACGGACACCAGGCTGCTACCTCGCCTGGGACCTCGAGCGACAAATGGCGGTCGCCATCGACACGCACAAGGAAATCTCACGGCAGCAAGCCAAGGGCCTGGCCCTTGAGGGCATTCGCCACATCCGCCTCTTCGATGACTCATTGGTCCGCTGCCGTCCCGCCATGGACCACTATCGCCAGGCGTGTGCAGCCTGGCCGTTGGATCGGGCGGCTCGCGAAACGGGGCTGAGTGAGAGTTCGATACTGAAAGCCACGGCGTTAATCGCCAATGCCGGCCAGCACGTCGCCTACCACGGCTGGACAGGTATCGGCCAGCACACCAATGCCACCCAGACCGAGCGCGCCATCGCCACCCTCTACGCGCTGACCGGCAGCTTCGATCGCCCTGGCGGCAACCGCTTATGGGCGACACCCGCCATCAACCGTATCAACGACCACTCGCTGCTTGACGAGACCCAGCGCGCCAAGGCCCTTGGGCTTGACGAACGTCCACTCGGTCCAGCAGCCAGCGGGTGGGTGACGGCAGAAGCCGTTTACGATGCCATAGAGCATCGGCGCCCCTACCCCGTTAAGGCGCTATTCGGCTTTGGTGGCAACTTTCTCCTCTCGCAACCCAATCCTCAGCAGGGTGAACGTGCCCTGCGACAGCTCGATTTCCACGTACACTGCGACCTGTTTCACACGCCGACCAATGCCTTCGCCGACATCTTGCTGCCCATCAATACCCCATGGGAACGCGATGCCCTACGCATTGGATTCGAGATCAATGCCGATGCAGCCTGCCACGTGCAGTTTCGGCCCGCCATGGTCAGTGCGCGCGGCGAATCTCGCGCCGATTACCAGGTTGCCCTCGACCTGGCCTGTCGCCTCGGCATGGCTGACGACTTCTTTGGCGGCGATATCGAGAAAGGGTGGCAGCACATGCTGCAGCCGTCGGGACTCGACCTCGATACCCTTCGCCGCTCGCCTGTCGGCGTGTCACTCCCCCTGACACAATCCCCCGAGCGCCACACCCATGTCGACGACCAGGGGAGCACGCGCGGATTCGACACCCCGACCCGGCGCGTCGAACTCTATTCGCAACGCTTGCACGACCATGGCTACCCAGCCGTCCCGCAACACCTTTCACCACGCACGACCGATACCAGCAACTGGCCGATGACACTCGTGACCGTCAAGAATGGCCTCTACTGCCACTCGCAGCAGCGTAACCTGGTTTCTCTGCGTCGCCGGGCACCCGACCCGGGGATGACACTCTCGCCCACCACCGCCAAGCGCAAAGGACTTGTCGAGGGCGGCCGGGGCACGCTGGTCAGTGAACATGGAGAGGTCACGCTGCGTGTCGCCGTTGACGCCAGCCTGCGCGACAACCTGGTCATCGCCGATTACGGCTGGTGGCAGGCCTGTGATGACCTGGGCCGTTCGGGTTACTCCCCGCATGGCCATGACTCGGTCAATATCAATGCCTTGATCTCATCGGCGAGACGCGACCCGTTGAGCGGTTCCCTGGCGTTACGCAGCGCGCCCTGCGACGTGCGGCAAGCCACGGAGCACACCGACTGGAGCGGATATCGCAGCATGCGCATCAGCAACCGCCGTCGCGAGACCGAGGACACGACCTCACTGTGGCTGGAACCGGTCGATGGGGGCCTGTTGCCGGCCTACCTGCCGGGGCAGCATGTCACCCTGCGTTTCAATGTCGCCGGGCAGGAAATCGTACGCAGCTACTCATTATCGGGCGCAACCCACCACCGAGCACAACCTGCCTACCGCATTACCGTCAAGCGCATCGCCGAGCGAGACGGCCAGCCAGCAGGCGTCGTCTCGCACCTGGTCAACCGCGAGTTGAGCGTCGGCGACCGCGTCGAGATACGGATGCCGTCGGGCCACTTCACCTTGCCCCGGCGGCATGATCGTCCTGTGGTGCTGATCGCCGGCGGCATCGGCATCACGCCGTTCATGTCTCTGCTGGAAAGTCTCGCCCGGTCAGGCGCCGAGCACATGCCAAGGATCACCTTGATCCATGCCAACCGCAACAGCCGACAACACGCCTTCAAGCAACGCCTGACACAGCTCGCCCAGAAGCTACCCCGTCTAGACGTCGTCACCCTCTACAGCGAGGCAAGCGACGCAGAAGCGGCACGCGGCGATTGCCAGCATATCGGGCATATCGGTCCGGACATACTGGAGCCGACGTGGCTAACGCAGCGTGCGCGCTTCTACCTATGCGGACCGCAGGCCATGATGGATGACCTACGCCAATGGCTGGAGCATCGCGGCGTTCGGCCCTTCGAGATTTTCCAGGAACGTTTCGTCACTCCACGACGCGAGATGGTGGCTCCCGCCCGCCCTCGCACGGTTCGCTTGCAACGTTCACAACGCGAATATCTGTGGCAACCGGCGCAAGGCACCCTACTGGAAAGCGCCGCGACTCATGGTATCGAGCTACCGAGTGGATGCCGTGTCGGCCAGTGCGAAAGCTGCGCCTTGTCACTCATCGAGGGCCAGGTCCATTCCTTTGTCGAAACACCCTTCCTGGACCCGCACCAATGCCTGACCTGTCAGGCGATTCCGCTTTCCGACATCGTGCTTGACGCCTGAATAACAACATTTCCACGACACGCCGCCTCGACCATCCATGCCGCCTCCGGCGGTATGCATCACCCCATATGCAGAGGAAACAACAATGCTAAAACTCTTTACCAGTGGCTGCGTGAAGCTATTCGACCGCTACCTGCCCGACCCCCTGGTTCTGGTGGTCATCATAACGCTGCTCGTCTTCGTTGCAGGCATGGTCATCGAGACTCAGACACCCGTCGCCATGCTGGACCATTGGATGGGCGGATTCTGGTCGCTGCATACCTTTGCCATGCAGATGGCATTGATCCTGGTGACCGGGTTCATCGTCGCCAAAGCCCCGCTATTCACACGCTTGGTCGCCGTCATCGCCAATGTCGCGCATACCCCCGGGCGTGCCATCGTGCTCGTCACCCTCACCTCGCTGATCATGACCTGGATAAACTGGGGCATAGGGCTGGTGATTGGTGCCATCCTGGCGCGTGAACTGGCCAGACGGGTTCCCGATGTCGACTACCGCCTGCTGATCGCCAGCGCCTACTCGGGTTTTCTGATCTGGCATGGCGGGCTTTCCGGGGCGGTTCCCCTGACTCTGGCCACCCCTGGCCACTTCCTGGAAGAGAGCATCGGCCTCATTCCCACCAGCGAGACCTTGCTGAGCCCCTTCAACCTGGTGCTGGTTGCGGTATTGCTGGTGGTGCTCCCGGTCACCAACCGATTAATGATGCGTGGCATCGATCACCCCGTCACACTGCAGGATCACGAGCCCGACGTTGGTACCGCGGCACCGGTTGAGCATGACCATCGGAGTGACCGTCCCGCCGAACGGCTGGAGCGCTCCCCGTGGCTGGCCCGGCTCGTCGCCGTGATGGGTTTTGCAGCCATCTCCATGTACATCATCGGCGGTGGTGGCGGCCTCAACCTGAACGTAGTGATCTTCGTGCTACTGTTCGTCGGCATCATGCTGCATGGCACGCTGCGCAACTTCCTCGACTGTCTCGCCGACGGCATCAAGGGCACCAGCGGCGTGCTGATCCAATTCCCCTTCTATGCCGGCATCATGGGCATGATGAGCGCTTCGGGCCTCGCCTCGCGAATGGCGCAGATGTTTGTCGATATCTCCACGGCCGAGACATTACCGGTGCTGAGCTTTTTGTCGGCGGGCATTATCAATATCTTCATCCCCTCCGGCGGCGGTCAGTGGGCGGTGCAAGGCCCCATTCTGATGGAAGCGGCCCAATCGCTGGGCGCCGATTTGCCCAAGGTGGCGATGGCATTCGCATGGGGCGATAGCTGGACCAATATGATACAACCCTTCTGGGCCTTGCCCGCCCTTGCCATTGCCGGCCTGAAGGCCCGGGATATCATGGGCTTCTGTGCCATCATCCTGCTGGTGTCGGGGGTGCTGATCGCAAGCGTGCTGCTGATTGCCTGACACCCCAACGTTCCTTCCATAAGCACGGACCTATACCACTGCCCGGCACGTAGCCGGGCGGTGGTAATGCCAATGAGATGCCTGCCAAGTAGAGGAAAGACCCCGCCTAGTGCACCATATGAGCTTGCTCGCGTTTTTTGAGGACGCCCATGTCTCTTGCCGCTGACTACCTTCCTCCTACGATCACTCAACTCGACCCACTCGAGTTTCCGCTGCACGGCAGCCGCTTGATCGAAGCCAGCGCCGGCACCGGCAAGACCTTCACCATCGCTCTGCTCTACGTGCGCCTGGTGCTGGGCGCCCGCTCGCCCGGCGACGACGCCGCCTTCGAACGCCCGCTCACACCACCCGAAATCCTCGTCGTCACCTTCACCAACGCCGCCACCCAGGAACTGCGCGAACGGATTCGCACACGGCTGGTGGAAGCGGCGGATGTTTTTTTACAGGCGCGCTCTACACAGGCGCCCGAAGCCGCGCCCGACATTCTACAGGCGCCCGAAACCGCGCCTGACACTCTACAGGCGCCCGAAACCGCGCCTAACATTGCCGACGCTTCGGGTAGCGGAGGTCATTCGGCAGGGATGCCGAATGTAGCGCCCAAGGATGGGTTCACAGCGCCTCCGCGAAATCCTGCTGACGAAGCAACTGGCGAGACTGGCCAAGGGGCACCTGGGACAGGCCGTAGCGAGGGTCTTGATCCACTTCTCATCGCCCTGCGCGACCAGTATGCCCCCGCCACCTGGCCCGCCTGCGCCCGGCGCCTGCAGCTCGCCGCCGAATGGATGGACGAGGCCGCCGTCTCGACCATCCACAGCTGGTGCTACCGCATGCTGCGCGAGCATGCCTTCGACAGCGGCAGCCTGTTCTCGCTGGACCTGGAAACCGACCAGACCGAGCTGGAACTCGAGGTGGTGCGCGACTACTGGCGCAGCTTCTACTACCCGCTGGGCAACGACGAACTCGCCGCCGTGGTACGCCACTGGGACTCCCCCGAGGCGCTGCACCGGGCGGTGCGCGGCTTGATGCCCGAGTGCGGGGCGTTGGCGAAAGGCGCCCCACCCCCCGGCGAAACCGTGGCCCGCGCCCAGCGCGAGACCGCCGAGCGCCTGGCCGAGCTAAAGGCCCCCTGGCCCCAATGGGCCGACGAGTGCGAGGCGCTGTTCGAACAGGCCGCCAGGCAGAAGGCCTTCAAGGGGCAGAGCTTCAATGCCCGAAGCCGCGCCAACTGGCTGGGCGCACTGCGCGAATGGTGCCAAGGCGATGCCACCTGGCCCGGCCTGACCGACGCCGCCTGGAAGCGCCTGACGCCACAGGGCATGGCCGATATCTGGCTCAAGGGCGAGCCGCCTAACCACCCCGCCCTGGCCGCGCTGGAGGCCCTGCAGGACGAACTCAACGCCCTGCCCGACCCCTACGCCGACCTGCTCACCCATGCCGTGCACTGGTGTCGCGCACGCCTCGACCGCGAGCAGGAGCGCCGCGCCGAAATGGGCCCCAACGAGTTGCTGACCCATCTCGACCGGGCGCTCGCCGGCCCCAACTGCGAGGCACTGGGGGCGCAGATCCGCCGTCAGTTCCCGGTGGCCCTGGTCGACGAGTTCCAGGACACCGACCCGGTGCAGTACCGCATCTTCGACTGCGTGTACCGCATCCACGAGAACGGCCGCGGCTCTTCTCACAACACGGGTGTCTTCCTGATCGGCGACCCCAAGCAGGCGATCTACGCCTTCCGCGGCGCCGACATCCACACCTATCTGCGCGCCCGCCGCGACACCGAGGGCCGCCACGTCACCCTGGGCACCAACTTCCGCTCCAGCCAGGCGATGGTCGAGGCAGTCAACCGCTGCTTCGAATTCGCCGAAGCGCATCCGCCTGGGGCCTTCCTGTTCAAGGAGGCGGACGGCGGCAACCCGGTGCCATTCGTGGCTGTAGCAGCGAAGGGCCGCAAGGACGCACTCACCCGCCAGGGCCAGCCGCTGCCCGCCATGACCCTGTGGCAGCTCGACAGCGACGAGCCGCTCTCCAAGACCGCCTACCACGGCGTGATGGCCGAGCGCTGCGCCTCCCATATGGTCGAGCTTCTCAGCGAGGGCCAAAGTGGCAGCACCGGCTTCCAGAATGAGCAAGGCGAACTCCAGCTGCTCAAGCCCTCCGACATGGCGGTGCTGGTCAATGGCCTGGGCGAGGCACGGGCGATCCGCCAGTCGCTGGCCCGGCGCGGGGTGAAGAGCGTCTACCTCTCCGACAAGGACAAGGTGTTCGCCTCGCCCATGGCGCCACAGCTGGAAGCCTGGCTGCACGCCTGTGCCGAGCCCGACGATGCCCGCAAGCTGCACACCGCCCTGGCCACTCCGGTACTGGGGCTCGATATCGCCACGCTGAATCATTTGAACGAGGATGAGCTGGCCTGGGAAAGCCGGGTCATGCAGTTCCGCGACTACCATCGCCTGTGGCAGCGCCAGGGGGTGCTGCCGCTGGTGCGGCGGCTGATCAACGACTTCGCCATCGCCACGCAGCTGCTGGCAAGTGGCCCCGCCAGCGAAGGCGAGCGCTTGCTAACGGACCTCCTGCACCTGGGCGAACTGCTGCAGCACGCCAGCCAGGAACTCGACGGCGAACACGCGCTGATCCGCTTCCTCGCCGAAGCCATCGCCAACCCCGAAGGCCACGGCGATACCCACAAGCTGCGGCTGGAGAGCGACGCCGACCTGGTGCAGGTCATCACCATCCACAAGTCCAAGGGGCTGGAGTACCCGCTGGTGTTCCTGCCCTTCATCTGCGGCCACCGCCCCACGAAGAAAGACGACGCACCGCTACGCTGGCACGACGCCGAGGGCCGGCTGCGCATCAGCCTGGAAGCCGACGACGAGATGCTTGCCACCGTCGACCGCGAACGTCTGGGCGAAGACCTGCGCAAGCTCTACGTGGCGCTGACCCGCGCCCGCCACGCCACCTGGCTGGGCATGGCGCCGCTCAAGGGGCTGGAAGGCAGCGCCATCGGGCAAGTGCTTACCAACGGCGCTGCCATCGCCACCGCTGATTTCGGCGCTACCCTTGGCCGGCTCAAGGGCAGCTGCCAGGCCATCCGGATCGAACCGGCGCCCCAGGCCCACGCCCGCGTCGTCAACCTGGGCAGCGCCGAGCAGCCCCTCGGCGAGGCGCGGGTTCCCCAGCGTGCCGCCCGCGAACACTGGTGGATCGCCAGCTACTCAGCACTGCGCCTCTCGGCCGACGGCGTCACCCTTGCTCCTGGCCCTACCCCCCCAGTGAGTGCTGACACACTCTACAGCGCCGCTTTTCACAGTGCCCCGACCACGGCACACACCGTGCCAGCCGGTTCCCTTAAGCCGATCTCCGAGCCGGCCACCTCACTGGAGGCCACCGCGCTGGAAGTGATCGAGGAGCCGCATGACAGCGGCCGGAGCGAACCACTGCCCTCCCTACACAGGTTCCCAAGGGGCCCTGGCCCCGGCACCTTCCTCCATGGGATTTTAGAGTGGGCCGGCAGGCAGGGTTTCGCCCGTGCCGCCGCCGACCCCGCGGCCCGGGAGGACGCCCTGGCCCGGCGCTGCAACCTGCGCGGCTGGTCCCAGTGGCTGCCCACCCTGCACGAGTGGTTCGGCGCCCTGCTTACCGCCCCGCTACCACTACCGGAGACGAAGGGTGAATTCCGGCTCGACTCACTGACCAGCTACCAGGTGGAGATGGAGTTCTGGTTCGCCGCCAGCCAGGTCGACACCCGCCACCTGGACGCCCTCGTAAGTGCTTACACACTCCCCAGCCCGTATAGCAACGTAGATACCAGTCTGCCGCGCCCCGCGCTGGATGCCGACACCCTCAACGGCATGCTCAAGGGCTTTATCGATCTGGTGTTCGAGTTCGAGGGGCGCTACTACGTGGCCGACTGGAAATCGAACCACCTGGGGCCGGACGACGCCGCCTACAGCCCCGAGGCGATGCGCCTGGCCATGGCCGAGAAGCGCTACGACCTGCAGTTCTCGCTCTACCTGCTCGCCCTGCACCGGCTGCTCAAGGCGCGCCTGCCGGGCTACGATTACGACCGCCACATCGGCGGCTCGCTCACCGTCTTCCTACGGGGTACCAACGCCGAGAGCCGCGGCGTCTACGCCGAGCGCCCGCCCCGCCAGCTGATCGAAGCGATGGACACGCTGTTCCAAGGCAGGGGCACCGCCGCCACCGCGCCGACCGACACGGAGACGCCGGCATGACGAAACGCAGGAAAGGCGACATGCACGACGCCACACCCGATATGTTCGAGGACCTGCTCGGTGAGGCTTCCGACACCGCCCCTGACAGTGCCCCCAGCGCTCAGGACGACGCTCAGCCGGAAGCCCGGGATGAAGCACTCAGCAACGTCGACTCGCTTATCGCCCTGCTCGACCGCTGGGTGGAACACGGCTGGCTGCGGGCACTGGACCGCGCCCTGGCGGTGTTCCTGCACCGTGAGGTGGGCGACGCCTCTCCCCTGCTGCTGCTCGCCGCGGCGCTGGCCAGCCACCAGTTGGGACGCGGCCATGTGTGCCTCGACCTGGCCGCCACCCTGGCCGCCCCGGACCTCGCCCTCTCGCTTCCCCCGGAAGGCGACGACCTGAGCGACCCGCCGCCGCTGCCCGGCGACGTGCTCGCCGGGCTCGACCTCGTCACCTGGCGCGCCGCCCTGGACCACCCGCCGCTGGTCGCCGACGGCCGCGACGACCAGCCCGGCAACACCCCGCTGGTGAAGTTCGAAAGCCCCGACAGCACCCGGCTCTACCTGCGCCGCTACTGGCAATACGAGCAGGATATCCGCCACCACATCTCGGCAAGACTGGACACAAGCGACGCCCCCTGTAGGAGGACGGCTCTGCCGCACGACGGCGCCGACAGGCGCCCCGATAACGCCACCGACCCTGCCGATGCTCCCTGTGGGAGGACGGCTCTGCCGCACGACGGCACCGACAGGCACCCCGATAACGCTACCGACCCTGCCAATGCACCCTGTGGGAGGACGGCTCTGCCGCACGACGGCGCCGACAGGCGCCCCGATAACGCCACCGACACTGCCGATGCACCCTGTGGGAGGACGGCTCTGCCGCACGACGGCGCCGATAGGCGCCCGGATAACGTCACCAGCACCACCACTCTCGCCGCCGCTCTCGACTCGCTATTCCCCGCACCCCCGACCGGCCCCGGGCCCGACTGGCAGAAGGCCGCCTGCGCCCTGGCCACCCGCTCGCGCTTCGCGGTGATCACCGGCGGCCCCGGCACCGGCAAGACCACCACCGTGGTCAAGCTGCTCGCCCTGCTTCAGGCACTCGCCATGGGGGAAGGCCAGCGCCCGCTGCGCATCCATCTCGCCGCCCCCACCGGCAAGGCCGCCGCCCGGCTCAACGAATCGATCGCCGACCAGGTTGCGCGCCTCGATCTGACAGGCTTGAGTGATGCCCCCGAGACGCTGCGCAGCGCCATCCCCCAGCAGGTCACCACGCTTCACCGCCTGCTCGGCTCCCGACCCGACACCCGCCACTTCCGCCATCACGCCGGCAACCCACTGCCACTGGACGCACTGGTCATCGATGAAGCCTCTATGGTGGATATCGAGATGATGGCCGCCGTGCTCACCGCCATGCCGCCCAGGGCGCGGCTGGTACTGCTCGGCGACAAGGACCAGCTCGCCTCGGTGGAAGCCGGCGCCGTACTCGGCGACCTGTGCCAGCGCGCCGAAGGCGGCCACTACACCCCGGCCACCTGCGACTGGCTGGAGAGCGTGATCGGCACGCCGATACCCGAAAAGCACCGGGACGCAGACGGCCAGCCGCTGGACCAGGCCATCGCCATGCTGCGGGTGAGCCACCGCTTCGATGCCAAGAGCGGCATCGGCCAGCTCGCCGAAGCGGTCAACCGCCCGCTCGGTGTTGGCCACGACCACAAGGAGAAGAAACGCGCCGTGCGCGAGATCTTCGGCACTGATGGAAAGTCACGCTACGCCGACATCGCCCGCCTCGCCCTGGCGGACGCCGACGACACGGCATTCGACCGGCTGGTGGTGAACGGCAACCCGGCCGGTTTTATCAACAACGGCGAAGGCCGCCACGACCGGCGCGGCGAGCTCATCGCCCCGCCCCGCGGCTATGCCCACTACCTGGAAGTGATGCAGGCAGCGCGCCCCACCCAGCCCTTCTTTGGTGAAGGCGAAGCGCGCCAGCCCTATGACGACTGGGCCCGCCAGATACTCGCCGCCCACGGGCACTTCCAATTGCTATGTGCCCTGCGCAAAGGCCCCTGGGGTATCGAAGGACTGAACCCGCGCATCGGCCGCGCCCTGCGCCGCGCCAGCTGGCTCAAGGCCAGCGACCTGGAGCTGGAACAGGGCTGGTTCGAAGGCCGCCCGGTGCTCGTCACCCGCAACGACTACGGCCTGAGGCTGATGAACGGCGATATCGGCATCACCCTCGGCGTGCCCGAAGCCCGCAGCGAAACCGAACCGCCCGGCCGCACCCTGCTGCGCGTCGCCTTCCCCGCCAGCGACGGCAGCGGCGACATCAAGTGGGTGCTGCCCAGCCGCCTGCAAGCGGTGGAAACCGTATTCGCAATGACGGTGCACAAATCCCAGGGCTCAGAATTCACCCACACCGCCCTGCTGCTCCCCGACGCCCCCAACCCCATCCTCACCCGCGAGCTGGTCTACACCGGCATCACCCGCGCCCGCGACTGGCTCACCGTGGTGGAAACCGGCCGCGGGATGCTGGATGAAGCGGTGACGAGGGAGGTAGTAAGGGTGAGTGGGTTGATCAGGCAAAGTGTCAGGTGAATACCATTACTGTACACGCCAGCCTATCTGGTACCTGCAACTTGCTTTATAGCCGAAACAACGTATTCAATGTTGTTTTTATTTATTCCAGAAATATTTATTCGACCTATTTCAAGCATGTAAATATTATAGACTTCTTTCAGTCTTCTTATTTCGTTAAGATTTAGCAATATTGTTGAGAATAAGCCTTCCCCTCTAGCTGCGCCAAGAAATATTTCGCTGCAACCCTGTTCGCTGCTTTCTCGGACGAGCATTTTTCTAGCACCCTTGACTCTAGTCGTCATGCGTTCAAGCTCAGCTGCCCATATTTGATAAAGCTCATTGGATGACAATACTTCATTAACTATAGAAGCGCCATGGATAGGCGGACTAGAGTAATTCACCCTTGCTAAATTAGACGCATGTAGTTTTATTTTCGAGCAATGGTCTTTGTTCTTTCCCAATATAACTAGGGCGCCCACTCTATCTCGATATAGGCCAAAATTCTTGGAGCACGAATATGCTACAAACATTTCGTCCAGTTGCTCGGAAAACAGGTTGACGCCATAAGAGTCCTTGTTTAGATTATCTGCTAGCCCATGATACGCCATGTCAATAATAGGAAATATCCGTTTTTCTTTAACTATTTCAAGAAGATGCATCCACTGATTGTTTGTAAGGTCATATCCTGTAGGATTATGACCGCATCCGTGGAGCACCAGGATATCTTCAAATGGAATTTTACTAATGCTTTCAATCATGCAGTCAAAGCTAAACTCGCCTTTCTCATTTAGATAAGGATAGCTTCGAATATTCACGCCCAAGTGAGAAAATATACCTCTGTGATTTTCCCATGTTGGATCGCATATCCATACAATTCTTCTTGGGCTGTACGACTTGATTAATTCAGCGGCAAGCCTGACAGCCCCTGTCCCACCGACGGTTTGAGCAGCTGTAACTCGTTCTTCAGCGATGATTTCAGGAGCGTCTTTATACAATAGACTTATTATTTTATTGCAATATCCGTCAAGTCCGACGGAGCCCTTGTAAACCTTATCTTCTGCCTGTGAAACTAAATATTTCTCAGCAATCTTTACCGACTCCATTATAGGGGTTATACCATTACTGTTTTTATACAGCCCAATACCAAGATCAACCTTTCTTGGATTTCTGTCTTCTATAAATTTTTCGCTAAGAGATAATATCGGATCTGGAGAAATCCATTCAAGGTTATCAAACATGTTCTATTTCCCGGCTTTAGATAGGGTTAATATGAGAAATTAAATAAACACCCCACTCGCCGATCAGGCTATATCTCCCGAGAGACAAGTGGAGGAATTTACTATTAAATTATTTACTTTAATCAGTTGATTTCGCCAGCCTACTTGCCTCTTCAATTATAATATCCTCTTGACTGGCCACTAGCCTTCTCTTGGCTAGTCTCTCGCAAAGCTCAAATATATTCACGCCAAAATCAGAAGATATCTTCTGTATATAAGGACCATATCCTGTAAACAGGCCGTACATGCCGGTCATTATGTTAATTGTTTTGATATCGGGTATTCTAGCAATGATATTTCTCTCAGCGTATGAGGATAAGTCTATCAGGTCTTGGAATTTTAAGTTCATTGAGTAACCATACCGCTCTAGCACAGCCACAACGGCTTCAAGTTGTGCGTTTCCGGCCCCTGCACCGAACCCTTTAATTGTTGCATCAATAATTGATGCGCCTGATTCTGCTGCTACAACAGAATTTGCAACAGCAAGACCAAGATTATTATGTGCATGATAGCCAACTTTTACACTTAAGTTGTTTTTCAGAGTTGAAACCTTTTCACCAACAATATCGGGAGTTGAATATCCAGCACTGTCCATAAGAATAATTCCATCAGCTCCAGCTGATTGCATACCTAGCGCTTCATTTAGAAGCCTATCAGCATCAGCCATATGAGACATAATCAATACACCAAATACTATTTTTTCTTTTCTTTTTAAATATCCAATGGATCTATACGTTATATTACTCTCTGTACAGTGGCTGGCGACTCGAAAAACATCAACTCCTATATCAATTGCCATATCAAGTTCAGAGTGCTTCCCAACTCCCGGCACAAAGTGAATTCCAAGCATAGATTGTTTGCATTTCTCTCTTGCGACTTTCAGCATGGCCTCATCACCAACTTTTGAGATGCCAAATGCACTAGAGGATGCCCCTAGCCCATATCCATGCCCAACCTCTATAATATCTAACCCAGCACGATCAGCCCCTTCACAATACTCAGCGATTTGATCGATACTAAGTTGATGCTTTACGGCATGATTACCGTCTCTAAGTGAGCAGTCGCTAATTAATATACTGTTGTTTTTCATGCGTATTCCTCTTCGTGGGTTTCAGAGCTGAAAGATGATTTATCTATAATATAGCGCCTCTCTGCAATGACTATTGCTGCAGAGTTAATAATGTCAAGGTTTCCTGCGTGCCCAGGCAAATAATCACCACTTCCATGAACTTGAACAGCAACTGTCACACTTTCATCTTTAACTAGCGGCTCAAGAACTAAGTTGTAGCCTGGTACGTACTGCTTTACACTTTGGATGATTTTTTTTGTATATCTTTCAAGTGCTTCTTTATCTAATCTTGAGCAATTGGCATACAAGGTTGTCTGCATGCATACTTGAGGAATGGCTGGATTTATATTTAATATCGCTTTAGACACATCCGACCCGCTAAACCTTCTAAGTGCAAACTCAGTTGTGGTGACATATTCATTGAGATTTTCTCTTGTTGCCAAGCCAGCACTATCAGAGGATATGCTTGATATAACTTCTACATAATTGACTTTCTTACATGATTTTCTGAGAGCATGGACAAGTGGTAGGCTTGCTTGCCCGCCACAAGTTATTAAGTTTATATTTCTACTTTTTTCCAAGGATGACAAATTGATAACTGGGACACAAAGATCTCCAATCTTAGCGGGGGTGAGGTCTATTGCTAGTTTATTGTACTTTTTGAAAATCTTTTCATTTTCTAAATGCGATTCGGCAGAAGTTGCATCAAAAACAATGTCAAAGTCATTGAAGTTTTCTTCAAGGAACTCAACACCTCTGCTTGAGACTACAACTCCCTGTTTTAATGCTTCGCGAATACCCGGACTATCGTCTCGGCGTCCCACAACAAATCTTAAATCTAGTTTGTTTGATCTGAGTGCTTTATACATCAAATCAATCCCAATGCTTCCTGTCCCGATGATTGCCACTCTATTTGAGTTTTTCATAGTCACTCCATGTTCTACTTGAGAAAAGGTTCATGCCCCTAAGGCAAGTTCAAGGTAGTTACATAGTGTGAGTTTTTCAATGTTTAACCGATTAACGTTGATTTATCGTCTTACAGAAAACAATTAAAAATCAATAAGTTGAAAACAATAACACAAACTCTATTTAAAATTCACCAAGATGCATGATTAATTTAATTTTATTTAAATATTAATGCACTTAAAATGTCACGCTTTCTGGAGACGGGATCGCAACGACCTCGATCATCCTAGTATCATTTTTATAAGTTCTTCTTCAAAATTAATCGCACGATCAGTTCCGTAGCCACCGAGCAGGCGGTGTACCTCATCACAGAGGCGGTCAAACGAGAAGTACGCACTCAGCGGCAGCCATGCATACTTCATTTTCCGCCACAGAATCTCAATCAGGTTCAGCTCCGGCAAGTAAGCCAATAGGTAGACCAAGTGCACACGATGCGATATCCACTCCACAATCTTCCCTCTGTAGGTTATGGAGCGATGCATGCTGGCACTCTTGAGCGCCACGACAGCGAAGGTATCCGGGTCTTTCTGGACCACAAACCGGTCGAACGCTTCGATGACCGTCTTGGTTGTCTCCGGTTCGGTGGTGGTGTGGGAGCCCCCGGCTCGGCTATGTGAGTACGCGGTCACCTCGCAGGGCTTATCGTTGAGCCCATCGAGGCCCGACGCTTCCCACTATGTTTGAACCATCGTGTACAGCATCGCGGCGAACCTGCAGTATCTCACTGATTTGGTTGATAGTATGGCCTTGGTCACTCAGCAGTGATAGCGTGCGCACGCCGACGTAGGGCACGCTTCTCGCCTTAGTGATAGGCCGAGTTTAGCGTCTGCTGTTCAAGTTCAGTTAGAGGGGCAACAATGCGCTCGGCCATGGTTTCCATCCGTGTCAGATCCTTATATGGATACTACACGAAAACTTTAGAACAAGAACTTAACAAAGGCACGGTTAGTTTTAGGAAGCTGCTTCGGTCTTTTTATGCTCCGGGGTCGGAGTAAATTAATATGACGCTAAGAAGCAATTATTTGTGGGAGAAAAATATAGTATCATGATCTCGTTTTATCCTGTAGCGTTCAGACAATTCAGCAATGCTCTATGCCGCTGCGGATGTGCTACCACCAAGCTGTTCCACTTGGCAGGGGTGGGGTTGCCGGTGAGATCGGTCACCATGCAGCCTGTTTCTCGTGCTATGACGATTCCAGCTGCAACGTCCCAGAAATCAAGTCGTGCGCCTTGGGACCAAAAGGCATCAAAGCGCCCTAAGCCAGTATAGGCGATCTCGAGTGCTGCTGAACCAGGGCTGCGGATGCCGGCAACCTGCGGCATTAGAATAGTGAGCTGTTTTAGGGCGGTCGCGCAGTCGCCTTTATCGTTATAAGGCAGACAGGTACTCACCAGCATCTCGGTAAGTGGCCTGGCTATAGGTCTCACGAGCCGCTTGTCATTGAGGAATGCGCCAGTACCGACTCCTGCCCAGAGCATTTCGTTCAGCAGTGGATGATAGACGATACCGATCAGCAGCTCATCCCCTTTAGTGACGGCAATAGAAACCGAAAAGTGAGGAACCCCGTGTAGAAAGTTATTGGTGCCGTCGAGGGGATCGACGACCACGGTGTAGTCACTATCGGAGCCAGCCGTAATACCGGTCTCCTCGCCGAGAAAGGCAATGTTGGGAAAGGTACTGTGAATACGCTTGATGATAGTGCTCTCGGCAGCCTTATCGTAGTGGGTGACGAAGTCAGATGCCCCCTTGCGCTCAAAGGCGACACGACCGTCCTTCCGATAGCCCTCGCGCAACAGGGCACCAGCTTCGAAAGCTGCAAGCTTAGCAGTTTCTAGCAAGGCTTTTTCTCTCTTGAGCATCATGCTTCTCCTTAATGGTATTACTGTTTGATTGTCAGGCCAATCTAGAGTATTAAGAGGGCAGAAAATATTAAATATAACTTAATTACCTCATCACTGGGCGCTAAAGCTGAGACGCAGGTTTGTGTTACCCTGACCGTCCCCTTCCTCTAGGCTGGTTTCGCCAATGTAATCCCAACTGGCAAGGTAGCGATGGCGTTACGATATGTCCTGTCAGTTTCTCAGAGAGCCGCATTCTTTTGCTCTCCCAATGGGTAGTCGATAGGGCACACTGTTAGCACCCGCCCACTGACTCACCATGTCGTATCAGGTCCAGGATAATGATGTTGTGATCAGTGTGTCTTTCACTCATGAGCGCTTAGATGATGGCATGGCGAACCCGGGATGCGATCCATTCCGAGATGAGCACGATACGGCCGGAGAGGCGGGTCAGCTCAGTGTCGCCCATGCGTATGCTACCCAAGGTGGGCTCGGCCAAGCGGTTTACGCAGCGAATTAGGATGCTCATACCACCCCTCAGAGGGGCCGGTTAGGGCCATCATCTGCCCGGCTGGCAGAGTAAGGTCCATATCGGTGAACGCATGGTCCCCAATAGGGTAGCGGCAGACCTGAGACAGACTCAGCATAGGGGTTTCTCCCTGGACAAAGCGGCAAGCGGCTAGGAAGTTAGGCTTCCCAGCCGCTACATGATGAATTGCCGGACATTAGCAGTCGTAGGTTACACCATTCGCTTCGGCGATGGTGCGAATAATTTCCCAGCGCTCTGCGTAGTTGATGGGTATAAACTGGCTTTCGCCATTGTTAGAGAATTCGGCTTGTAGGGGGGAACCTTCCCAATCGTAACTGAAGAACGCCTCTTGGACTTTTTCTTGAAGCTCTGG
The DNA here is from genome assembly GCF_002879615.1 of Billgrantia endophytica. GTDB lineage: Bacteria > Pseudomonadota > Gammaproteobacteria > Pseudomonadales > Halomonadaceae > Halomonas > Halomonas endophytica. The sequence goes on along the minus strand of NZ_PNRF01000041.1, from coordinate 3,528 downwards.
GTGCAAGTTATGAGTGGTGCCATAGGGAGTTGTGGGGAACGTTGCGGAAGTATATATTACCTCATAGTCATTCTCGTTAATGACACCTCGCGCCTTCATTCGAGTAATAACTGAGTTTGCAATGGCAGCTGCTTCATAGTCCTTATGGATCACGCCAAGGATTGAATTCTCATGAGTGCCAGCGAATGGGGTATCAAAATCGACTCCAGCTTCCATTCCAAACTCGGACTTGATGATCGCAGAAGGGGCACGAAAGCCCGAGTTAGAAGTCTGTGAGGTGAAGGCAAGTTCCCTGCCTGCTAGGTCTTCTACGGTTGTGATACCGCTGCCTGGATACGTAATAACTTCCATTTCATAACCAAAACTACCGTCATCACCTGCCATCATGGCAAATGGACGAAAGCCACCGCAATTCACTGCCATCGGCACGCCACCCGTATTGAATCCAGCAACGTGTACGCGCCCAGCACGTAGGGCCTCCTGCTGGGCAGCGTTGGACTGCACTGGAAAGAACTGCACTTCTTTGCCCGTCACCTCACCGAGGTGGTCGAGAAAATCTGACCAAACTTCAGCGTAGACGGCCGGATCTTCCACAGGAGTATAAGCGAATACCAAGGTATCAGGATCGGTCCACTGGTTTTCATCTGTAGGAATATCGGCAATCATGTCTCCATCTATATCAGAATAACGTGATGATAAATCAGCGCTGGCTTGAAGGGCAGCAGTGGATAGTAGTCCAACGATGGTAGTTGCTAGCAGCTGGCGAGGTATAGTAATCATTTCAATCTCCATTGGGGATAATAAAGGCCGTTGAGACGCAATTACTCTGACGCCGTGGCATGACACCCCTAGGTCAATAACATGAAGATGCGATGAACAAACGATGAAGCAGGGTTTTCTAGATGAAATCTAGAATGATCCATGTGGTAGATAGGGATATTCATCTCAAAACCAACCGACAATTACTGGGGTCAATTCATAGTGAACAGTGGAGATATAAAACAAATATATAAATAACTGTTCTTGTCAGCTGTTTTTATTATAGCTTGAAAGGGCAATTGCCGCCAGTATAAAGGAAGCGCCAAAAATTCTATTCATGACTTTCATCCTAGCTCCTGAGGTTATAAAAACCTTAAACTGGCTCGCCAGCGCTGCGTAGCAAAACATCACGATAAGATCGACCACAAGAAGAGTTGTTCCTAACACTAATAGTTGGAGAAGATATGAATAGGACGAGTTAGATAAAAACTGCGGCAGTAGAGCAACAAGGAAAACAGTGGCTTTGGGATTAGTTAAGTTAATCAGAGTTGATTTCCAGAATAGCTTTTTGCTACTTTCTTTCCTGCACTCAATTACGTCCCATGAGGTTCTTGTATTCCATTTTTGAACTCCCAGCCACATTAGGTACGCAACTCCCGCCCATTTTATAAATGAAAATGCCACCGTGGATGATGCGAGCAATGCGCCTAGACCAACAGCGACAACTAATATTTGGGCTGCATATCCAAGCTGCAATCCTAACACTGTGGATACTGAATAGCGTAATCCATAATTTATGCCGCTATTCATAGTGTTTACAGCCCCTGCTCCAGGAGATAAACTCACTACCACTGAAGCTGTTAGAAAAGCAAGCCACATGCTTATACTCACACCCTTCTCCTCCTATGGACACTTCGATGGTTTATGCTAATATCTAAGCTTGATGCTTTTATTTCACTTTTATGAATTTTTATTTAAAGAATCCGGAGCGCTAGCTGCTTGTAAAATCTCTATGGAAAAAAGAAGGCAAGGCTTGTTGCCTCTCAGGATGTTTACGCATCGTTCATCGAGCAACCGACAAGCCGGTGTGCCTCGAGCAACTACGGCGACGCCAAAGTTTCACCACCACGTTCAGTGAGACCTGATATAACGAGGCTGTAGAAAAACCCAAACCCGGGTCGATCCCACCGCCTGGTTCTTGATTTTTTGTCACGATCGCCAAAGAATCCGTTACCTGAGTTCCTGTGCATGGTCAGCCGTTTTGGCATCAACAAGCTGCCAAAGGCCGGCTCCATGGGCTTCCCGAAGCCCCTCTATTGGCCCTTTTGCCCCTGGCATCAGGCGGGCAACTGTCCATCGTTCGCCAACTTCTCGATGTTATGTACTAGTACTACAGCCGTAGCTAAATTTGACTACACTGCATGATATTGAATCCTAACGTTTTCGTGGATGAGATATGCCGTCACTAGAAACCGCCATTGTCGACCGCTTCGATGACCTGGCCCAACGACTTGGACCGCTCTTTCCTCGCTCGGAAACCCGCGAGCGGGCCATGGGATATATCAAAGGATTGCTCAGCCGATGTGAGCGCAAGAATGGCTGGCAACTCGCCGAATGGTTGGGCGATGTGTCTCCTGATGGCGTCCAATACCTGCTGGATCGGGCGCGCTGGGATGCGGATGACGCGCGGGATAGGCTTCGCCAATGGGTCATCGAGTTGCTGGGCGATCCTGAGAGTGTGCTGGTGCTGGACGAGACCGGCTTCATCAAGAAAGGCCAGCACTCCGTCGGCGTACAGCGCCAGTACAGTGGCACGGCCGGGCGTGTCGAAAACAGCCAAATTGGGGTCTTTCTTCTCTACGCCAGTCCTGCTGGGCATGCGTTCCTGGATCGCGCCCTGTACGTGCCCAAGTCCTGGACCGAGGATCGCCATCGTTGCCGGCGTGCCGGGATTCCCGATGACGTCGAATTTGCCAGCAAACCGGAGCTTGCTCGTCGCATGCTGGAGCGTGCCCTGGATCACGGCACGCCGGCCTCCTGGGTAACAGGAGACAGCATCTACGGAGGCAATCGCCGCCTGCGCTTCTGGCTCGAGCAGCGATCGCAACCCTTTGTTCTGGAAGTGGCTTGCAATGAACCCTTGTGGTGGAAGAGCTTCCAGTACACCCGGGCTGATGAGAGCATGGCGGCCCTGCCTGATGATGCGTGGCAGACCTTGTCTGCCGGCGCTGGCAGCAAGGGAGAACGATGGTACGAGTGGGCGTTGACACCGTTGATGCGCCTCCAACTCAACGAGGAGGATCGTCGTTGGGGGCATTATCTGCTGATCCGACGCAGCCGCTCATAGCCGGACGAGCGGGCCTACTATGTGGTCTTTGCCCCGCGAGAGCAGGCATCGATTCATACCTTGGTGCGGGTTGCCGGTCAGCGTTGGAAAATCGAGCAAGGCTTCCAGATAGCCAAGGGGGAATGTGGGCTGGATGACTATGAAGTTCGGCGTTGGGGCAGTTGGCATCGCCATATCACCCTGGCGCTTCTGGCGCACGCTTTGCTGGTCGCCATGCGGCAGGCCATTCCGCAGGAAAAAAAACACCGTGACGCGTATCGCCTGGACCTTACCTGAACTCCGGCGATTGATGAATCGCTGGTTCATGCGGGGAAACCAGACTTTATCACACATGCTGCTCTGGTCGAACTGGCGACGACGGCATCAGTACCGCGCCTGGCAATGCCATTGTCGCCACCAGTACCTACGGATGATGAAGGCTC